>JAWKRP010000007.1:0-317251 GCA_041389565.1 Myxococcota bacterium | reverse complement strand
GCCGGATGCGGTCGGTGAGCACGAGCTTCGCCGCACGGGCACCCTCGGCGTCGGGCGTCCATCGCCAGGCGCGGAACCCCGCGAGCTCGAGCGCTCCGCCCTTCGCGAGGTGGTCGAGCGTGCGCAGCCGATCGGCCGGTGTGGGGGCGTCCTTCGCGAGGGACTCCAGGATCGAGCCCGCCGCAGCCGGGTCTTCCGGGTGGGCGCGCAGGAACCGGGCCGTGTCGGCGGCCACCCTCGCGAGGGCCGCGACGTCGGTGTCGAGCCCGACCGCCGGTGTGTCCGGCGCGAACAGGTCCGTCGCATCGAGCTCGCGCCCCGTGGCCGTGCCCTCCGGGCCGCGCACCGTCCAGCCCAGCAACAAGCCCCAGAGGATCACGCGTTCCTCCTGTCCATCCACACCCAGAACGACGCGAGCGTGAACCCGCTGATCAGGTGCCAGATTCCCCACCAGGCCGCCACCACGGCCATCCCACCGAGCCCGTCGAAGAACGAGAACACGAGCACCAGCCCGAGCCCGGTGTTCTGGATGCCCACCTCGAACGCCACCGCGCGGCGCTCGGCCTCGGTGAGCCCGGCGAGGCGGCTCGCGCCGTAGCCCAGCCCGAGCGCGAGCCCGTTCAGCACGAGCACGGGCACGAACACGATGCCGATGGCCTGCGCGAACGCGGCGAGGTTCGACGAGAACGCCGCGACGATGACGCCGATCAGGAACACGATCGATACGGCCTTCATGGGGCGCTTCAAGCGCTCGGCGACCGCGGGCACGAAGTGCGCACAGCCCATCCCGAGCACGACCGGCACGAGCAGCAGCAGCGCGACGCTCTTCAGCATCTCGATCGGGTCGAGCGCGACGGACGTGACGAGGGCCGCGGTGGAGGGGTGCAGCGAGCCCCAGAACGTCAGGTTCAGCGGGGTGGTGACGACCGCAGCGACCGTGCTGACGGCGGTCATCCCGACCGACACCGTGAGGCGCCCGTGGGCGAGCGACGTGAGGAAGTTCGACACGTTCCCGCCCGGGCAGGCCGCGACGAGCATCATGCCGAGCGCCATGCTGGGGGTGGGCGCGATGGCGATGGCGAGCGGGAAGGTGAGCGCCGGGAGCAGCACGAACTGGCACACGAGCCCCACGACGGGTGCGCGTGGATCGCGCGCGAGCTGGCGGAAGTCGTCGATCGAGAGCTCGAGTGCGACCCCGAACATCACCACGGACAGCGCGAGCTGGAGCACCGCCAGGCCGTTGGCGTCGAACGCCAGCTCGATGGAGTCGATGTCCATGCGGCGAGCCTACCGCACGCCGGGGACGCGTTAGGGCACCCCCCATGTCCGAACGTCCCCACGACATCGCCCTCTACGGCGCCACGGGGTTCACCGGGCGGCTCACCGCCGCCTGGCTGGCCGAGCGCGGCGCGTCCTTCCTCCTCGCCGGTCGCAGCCGGTCGAAGCTCGAGCGGGTGCGCGACGAGCTCGGCCTCGACGTGCCGATCGTGGTGTGCTCCAGCGACGACCCCGCGTCGCTGCGGTCGATGGCCGAGCAGGCGCGCGTCGTGCTCACCACCGTGGGCCCGTACGCCCGCTACGGCATGCCCGTGGTCGAAGCCGCCGTCGCGGCCGGCAGCGACTACGTCGACATCACCGGAGAGCCCGACTTCGTGTCGGAGAGCCTGCGCACCCTCGACGGGCCGGCGCGCGACAAGGGCCTGCGCATCGTGCACTGCTGCGGCTTCGACAGCCTGCCGCACGACCTGGGGGCGTGGTTCACGGTGCAGCAGCTCCCGTCCGACCGCCCGATCGAGGTCTCGGGCTACGTGTCGTCGCGCGGCTCGTTCTCGGGCGGCACCTGGGCGAGCGCGCTCGAGGCGATGGGGCAGGGGCGCCCGAAGAAGTCCCCGCGCGAGCGCGACCCCGCCGCGCACCCCGCACGCATCCGCGCGAAGCTCCACAAGAGCGCCGAAGCGGGCGGGTTCGGCGTGCCCCTCCCCACGATCGACCCCGTGATCGTCGTGCGTTCCGGGCGTGCGCTCCGCTACGGCACCGAGTTCACGTACGGCCACTACGCCCGCGTGAAGACCAAGCGGTACCTCGTCGGCGGCGCGCTGGCGGTCGGCGGGGTGCTCGCGGCGGCCCAGGTGCCCGCGCTGCGGCGGTGGCTCGAAGCCCAGTGGCCCTCCGGGTCGGGGCCCGATGCCGAAGCGCGCGAGAAGGGCTGGTTCAAGGTGTTGTTCGTGGGGCGGGCAGGGGATGCGCGCGTGATCACGCAGGTCCGCGGCGACCTCGACCCCGGGTACGGGATGACCTCGCGCTGGGTGGGGGAGTGCGCGCTCGCGCTGGCCCACGATCGCGACGTGCTGCCCGAGCGTTTCGGCGTGCTGACCCCGGTGGCGGCCATGGCCGACGCCATCCTGGCGCGCATGCCTGGTTGCGGCACGGCGGTCGAGGTGGTTCAGGCCCCCTGAGAATGTGAGCAGACCATGCTCAAATCCTGTTCACAGGTTATGAAGTGCGCATGAGGATCGTCCTGCTCGCCCTGATCACCGGCTGCGCACACCGCGCGGATGTCGCGTCGCTCCAGCAGGATCCGCTCGATGTGGTGGTGATCCCGGGGTGTCCGAACAGGCCCGACGGCTCGCTGAGCGGGTGCCAGTGGCAGCGCGCGATCTGGGGTGCGCAGCTCTGGGAGGACGGTGTGACCGAGGCGTTCATCACGTCGGGTGGCGCGGTCCAGAACCGGTGGATCGAGTCCGAGAGCATCAAGGCGGGCATGGTGGCGCTCGGGGTGCCGGCCGACCGCATCCACCTCGAGACGCAAGCGCTGCACACCGACGAGAACACCGGCTACGCGGTGCGGATCGCCGGCGAGCTCGGGTTCGGGCACATCGGCATGGCCTCCCACGGCGGTCAGGCGCGCGGCATGCGCGCGATGGCGAAGGGCTGGGGCGTCGAGCACGTCGAGGTCCTCCCGATGGACCTCCCGCGCGTCGTCTCCCGCATCCAGGACGGGCTGCCGGAGGTCGAGGTCGAGCCCGTTCCCGCCGACGAGTGGATGCCCCTGAAGGAACGCGAGAAGGAGATCGCCCGCCGCCTCGACGAGCGCCGCCGTCCCCCCTCGTGGTGGGTGTACAGCATGGGTGCGATGTTCGGGAAGATGAAGCGCGATGGGCTTCCCGAGCCCCCGGTCGTGGAGCCGACGCTGCGTGGCGAGCGGCACCGCGTCGACACGCGGCCCTGGGCGTCGAAGGTCGCGCACGACCCGTCCAGCGTTCCCTAGGCTCCTTCCGTGCCCGTGCCCGTACCCGATTCGGGACATCGGGAGCGCCCTCTCAGCCGGGGGATCGACGGCGTGCGCGGTCCAGAACCGGTGGATCGAGAGCGAGGGCATCAAGGCGGGCATGGTCGCCCTCGGGGTCCACCTCCTCGAGCTCTGGCGAGCCCGAGCGCCCCTGCCAGCCTGAACGGGCACGCGCACGGGCACCGCCTTCGGCTGGGCACGGGAGGAGTCCGCCGCGCTACGCGCGACGGGATCCTAGCGCCGTCGGGATGCCGCGCGTGGCGGGGCCGGCAGCTGCAGCTCGAACGCACCCGCGGGACCGTCGCACACCAGCCGGCACTGCCCGAGGAAGTCCCAGCCGAGCAGCACCAGCACGTCGAGCCCTCCGACCGACTCGCGCACCCCACCGGCTTCGAGCAGGTCGAGCTCGTACAGCCGCGAGTCGCCGGCAATCCCGAACCGGGTGCGCCGCAGCGCTGCCATCGAGCGCGCTCCCGAGTCCGTCACCCCCGCCCACTCCGCGGCACCGGGGCTCTCGAGCGCGAGCGAGCGGGCCAGATCGCGGTCGATCACCGACATCGACGCGCCGGTGTCGAGGATCCCGACGCCCAGCACGCTCCGCGAGCCTTCGACGTGCACCCGGACGACCGGACCACAGGCGGGATGGAGCAGCCCTCGGATGACCACCGGGCTGCGCGCCACGTCAGCCGCCGACCCGGGTCATCACGCCTTCGAACACCCGGAAGTCCCCGTCGGTGTGGGCCTCGTGGCCGGCCACCTTCGCGAAGACCTGCGTGCGGATGGCCTTCTCGAGCTCCGCGTCGCTCGCGCCGCCCCGCAGCAGGTCGCGCAGGCTGGGGGCGCGATCGCGCGACAGGCACGTGCGGAGCGAGCCGTCGGCCTGGAGGCGCAGGCGATTGCAGGTGTCGCAGAAGTGCTCGGTGATGGGCGAGATGAAGCCCACCACCATGCCGTTGTCGAGCTGCACGTCACGGCTCGGACCCCCTCCGGCCGGGGGCAGCGGAGCGAGGGTGTAGCGCTCGGCCAGCTTCGCGCGGAGGGCCGCGGCGGGCACGTGCTGCTTGCGGCCCCCGTTCCCGTCGAACGGCATGTACTCGATGAACCGCACCTGGGTGCCCGGGCGCGCGGAGAAGTGCTCGACCAGCGCCACGAGGTCGCCGTCGTTCACGCCCTGCACGACGACGCAGTTGATCTTCACGGGCGCCAGGCCGGCCTCGAGCGCGGCGTCGATGCCGGCGAGCACCGCGCGAACGTCGCCGCCGCGCGTGATGGCCGAGAACCGCTCGGGATCGAGGGTGTCGAGCGACACGTTGAGCCGGGTGAGGCCCGCCTTCGCGAGCGCACCGGCCTGCTTCGCGAGCGCGTGGCCGTTGGTGGTCATCGACACGTCGACGATGCCTGGCGTGCTCGCGATCATGCCGACCAGCTCGACGATCCCGCGACGGAGGGTGGGCTCGCCGCCCGTGAGGCGCACGCGCTTCACGCCCATGCTCGCGAACACCCCGACCAGCCGGGCGACCTCCTCGTACGACAGCACGTCGGCCCGCGGCAGCCAGTCGAGGCCGGCAGCCGGCATGCAGTACGTGCACCGGTAGTTGCAGCGGTCGGTCACGCTCACGCGCAGGTAGGTGTGCGCACGACCGAACCGGTCGATCAGCGGGCCCTCCGTGGGCTGGACGAGGTCCGGCACGGGGGAGGGGAGCATGGCTAGACCGGGAGCTTCGCGGCGACGGACTTCGCGAGCGCTTCGAAGATCGAGGCGGTGTCGCTGTCGTCGCGGGCGCCGTCGAGCGCGGCGGGCAGGCCCTTGTCGCCGCCCTTCCGGATGGCGGTGCGCAGGGGGATCTGCGCCAGCACGTCGGTTCCGTAGCGCTCGGCAACCTTGAGCCCGCCGCCTTCTCCGAACACGAAGTCCTTCGTGCCGTCGGGGAGCAGGTAGTACGCCATGTTCTCGACCATGCCGAGCAGGGGCACGTCGAGCTTCTGGAACATCGTGATGCCGCGGATCGCGTCGCCCAGCGCGACATCCTGGGGCGTGGTGACGATCACGGCGCCCGAGATCTCGACGGCCTGGATGAGCGTGAGCTGCGCATCGCCCGTGCCGGGCGGGAGATCCACGATCAGGTAGTCGGTACCCGTCCACCGCGTCTGCTGCAGGAACTGCCGGATCGCGCTCATCACCATCGGGCCGCGCCAGATCATGGCCTCGGCTTCGTCGACGAGCATGCCCATCGAGATGCAGCGCACCCCGTAGCTGTTCACGGGCACGATCTTCTTGTCGGGATCGACGATGGGGCGGCTGTGCACGTTCATCATGCGCGGCACGCTCGGGCCGTGCACGTCGGCGTCGAGCAGCCCGACGCTGTAGCCGAGCTTCTGGAGCGCGATGGCGAGGTTCACGCTCACCGTGCTCTTGCCGACGCCGCCCTTTCCGCTCGCGACCGCCACGATGTACTTCACACCGGGCAGCTTCTGCTTCTCGATCGGACCGCCGTGCGGGCCCATGCCGGGGCCGCTCATCCCGGGGACGGGATCCTTCTTCGGCGCCGCGGGCTTCGCGGCCTGGGGCGCTCCGGCCGGGAGGAACAGCACCTTGCCCTGGAAGCCGAGCTGACCGAGGTTCGCCCGCAGGGCCTCCTCGATCGACCGGCGGTCTTCTGCCGTGTGGTCTTCATCCCACGCCACGCCGAGCTCGAGCGAGCCCCCCGACGTGAGGCGCGGCTCCTTCAGCAGCCCCGCGAGCCACACGCTGCGGCCCGAAACGGGGTCTCGAACACGGGTCGCCGCGGGTTCCACGAGCTTCAGGGGGTCGATGTCGGCCAAGGTTCCTCCGGATGCGCCCTTATGCCACTCGGTGCTTGAGGGACAACTGATGGGACTGCTACTGTGCGGCCGGAGGTGATGTGCTCGTCGCCCTGCTGGCATCCGGTGCGCTGGCCGCCTGGCCCGAAGATCCCTCGATCTCCAACATGGTGGAGCACGACGGCGTGAAGGTCGTCGATCCAGCCGTGCTGTCGGCCGACTACGAGTCGCTGGTCGCCGAGCTCGGCACCGCCGTGGCGAACAAGCAGGTGCTGCCCGCGTCCACCACCGGCACGTACGGCTTCGAGTTCGCGCTCTCCAACACGCTCGTGTTCGTCGACGCGATCGAGCGCGACTCCGAGATCAGCCCGTGGGACAGGGCGGTGGCCGACGAAGACTCCGAGCCGTACCTGTTCATCCCGACGTTCAGCGCGCGCAAGGGTCTGCCGCTGTCCACCGAGATCGGCGGTTCCATCGGCTGGATCGGGCTCACCCGCACGGGGGTCGCGTCCGTGTTCGGTCGGGTCGCGCTGGTCGAGGGCTACAAGCCCCTTCCCGACCTCACGCTCCACGTGGGCTACAGCGGCTACATCGGGAACGACGAGATCGAGCTCGGCGTGATGGACATGGGCGTCACGCTCGGATCGCAGTTCGCCGTGGGGTCGTCGCCGGGCATGAACACCGGTCGGCTCGAACCCTTCGTGAACTTCACGATGCTTCGCGTCAGCGCGTCCCCCACGGTCGACACCCGCACGCTCGAGACGGTCGGTGCAGCGACGTACCGCCGCGGGGATCCGAACGCGCTCAAGCCGATCGCGCTGCCCCAGGTGGCCGCGGGGCTGCAGATCACGAACGGCAACGTGCACTTCCGGCTCGCAGCGAGCTGGGCGTGGCAGACGCTCCCCACGGGCACGGTCGGGATGGGGTTCACCTTCTGATCACGTGGCTCGGCGTCCTGCCTGCGCTCGCTGGGCCCGGGCACGCCGTGCTCCCCGTGTCCCTCGATGCCGAGGTGCAGGCCGACGGCACGATCACCGGAACGCTCCGGGTCGCTCCCGGAACCGTGGTCGTGAACCCGCTGGAGCGCCTGCCGGGCCCGCCCGACGACCTCTCCCAGCTCCGGACGTTCCCGGGTGCGCCGGATGCCGGCGAGATGCAGGTCCGGGAGCTCGAGCCGGGCACATGGGCGTTCGAGACACGCCTGCCGCGCCGGTTCGGCGGCGTGGGGCACACGGGCCACGGCACGTACGCGAGCGGACTGTTCTATCCGCAGCCCCTGGTGGACGGAGAGGTGCCCGAAGCCCTGTGGACCGTGCGGATCGCGCTCCCGGACGACGCGCTCGGGGTCGTCGGGACGGCCGTGGGTACGGGTGTGGTGGAGTGGACCGGGCGCTCGGACCGCGTGGTGCTGGCGCTCCCGCGGCATGCTCGCGTGGAGGCCGTGCCGGTGGGCGATCTCACGGTGCAGGTGGTGGGGAAGCGGAAGCCCCGGAGGGCGCTCGTCCGGGCCGTGGAGCGGGTGCTGCCCGAGGCCCGGGTGTCGGGCGAGCTGCCGGTGATCGTGGAGGCCCCCCTCCGCCGCCGGCTCGTGCGTCCGAGCGCGGGCGTGGCGCTGGTGTCCGACCGCATCTATCGCCTGTTGCCGTCGTTCCGGGCGTACCACGACCATGGGTTCGTGAAGGGCATCGCGACCGCCGCGAGCCCGCATCCCGATGCCCTGACCCGCGAGCTCGACGGGTCGGTGCGCGCCGAGCAGTGGAAGTCGCGCCGGAAGGGGGGCGGTGCGGGCGGCATCACGCGGGCGTTCAGCTGGGTGCCCCAGATCGACTACCTGTTGTCGTCCCGTCGGATCGCCTTCTACAGCGAGCTGTTCGAGGAGGTGCATCCCGGAGACCCCGTGCAGGACGACCTCGTCGAGGTGCTGTCGCCGCGCCGTCCCGGTGCCAGCGCGCGGGTCCAGCTCGACGACCGCTACGGTCCGGGCACCAGCGAGACCGTGAACCTGGGCCTGATCGAGGGGCTGACCCTGCCGCAGGCCCTGCAGCTCGCGGGCGCCGACCCCGCGCTCGCCCAGCAGTGGCGCGCGCCGCTCCCCGTGCAGGACTACGTGCTGGACGTGGGGGAGCACGCCACCATCACGCGGGTCGCCGAAGCCGGCCCGCCGGAGACCGTCGTGGTGCGCACCGACGCCGGCCGCGTGCCGCTCACGCTCGCGCCCGGCGACACCGTGACGATGGAGCGCCCCTCACGGATCCGGCTCGATCCTGAGCGGCACGTGCTCCAGACCTCCCGTGCGCGGGACTCGTGGCCGCAGCGCCCGCTGCGGGTGGTCGCCACGGCGTTCATCGACAACGTGAACCTGACCCGCTTCCGGCTCTCCGGGTCGGGCGCGCTGTACGTGCGCGGGCGCTACGACACCCGGAACCTGTTCTCCGGCACGGCGTACTCCACACGGTCGAGCCTCGTGGGTGCGACGCTCGCGTGGACGCGGAAGTTCGGTCCGCTGAAGGACGGCATCACCCGCCAGCATCGCGTGCGGTTCTCGGGCGGGCCGCGCATCATCGACCCCGCCTTCCTGTCCGACGAGGACGGTCCGGTCTCGCTGTCGGGAGGCGTGGCGTACTCGTGGGACACCCGCGTCTCGAGCGACTTCCCGCTCCGCGGGCACCGCGTCGCCGTGAGCGTGGGCGGCGGGCTGTTCCCGGGCACCCCGTCGCGCTGGGCCTCGGCTTCGGTGTCCGGCACGGCGATCACCTCTCCGCATCCCCGCCACGCGTTCGCGGCGCGGGGCTCCGCGTCGATCGCGCGGTCCACACGCGCCGATCAGCTGCTGACCCTCGGAGGGCTCGGCGACATGCGGTCGCTCCCGGTCCTGCCCCCGTGCCAGACCGGCACCACCGAGGGGTGTGCGGAGGTCGCCCGCGAGCAGGTGCTGGGGGCCGTGGAGTACCGGGTGGCGCCGCTGCGCGGGATGAACGTGCCGCTCGGGGTCGCCTGGTGGACGGAGCTCCAGGTCACCGTCGGCCTCGAGGCGACCGCCGCCACGCTCCTGTCGGGAGACGGCTCGGCGCTCGGAGCGACCGTGGGGCTCGGCGGAATCGGCGACCTCGCGGGAGCCGAGCCCACGTACCTGGGCCTCACGGCGGGCTGGCTGCTGGCCGCCCAGGGCCTCACGTACGCGGAGCCGCTGCGCCCGGTGCCGGAGATCTACCTGCTCTGGTCCCAGGCATTCTAGGTACAGTCTCCCCGTGGATGTCCTCGCCATCGGAACCGCAGCGGGCTGTCTCGCGGACGCCGGCATCGAGCACGCGCCCTGGGACGGGGAGGGCGATCGCCTCGCGACGGCGGGCGTCGTGGTGTCGCCCCCGGACTGGGTGCGGCTCCGCGCGTGGCGGGTAGCGGGCTACACCACGCCTGTGGTCGTGGTGCTCGGCGGCTCCGCGCGTCCCGACGAGCGCGCTCCGTTCGAGCCGCTGTTCCTGGTCGAGCAGGCCGACCCCGGCGCGCTGCGGCACGCGATCACGGCCGTGCGCACGAGCCGTCCGACGGGTCACCTGCCGCTGACGCTCGGCGTGGTCGACCTCGCGCGCCGGGTGCTCGCGGGCGTCGACGGGGACGTGTCGCTGTCGCGGCTCGAGACCGATCTGCTGGCCTACCTGGCGGCCCGACGGGGGGCCGACGTGTCGCGCGACGAGCTGCTGACGCAAGTGTGGGGGCATGCCCGGGCGACACAGACCCGCGCGGTCGACATGGCGATCACGCGACTCCGGAGGAAGATCGAGCGCAACCCGGCCGAGCCCGAGCACCTCCTCACCAGCCGGGGCGACGGGTACCGCCTGCAGCTCGCTCTCGAGCGCCGCACGAACCTGGGGCCGTCGCCGAACCGGTTCTTCGGCCGGGACGACCTGCTCGCGCGCCTCGGGTCGCTGCTCGAGGGCGGCCGTCTGGTGACGCTGCTCGGCGCGCCGGGCGCCGGGAAGACCCGTGTGGCGCGGGAGTTCGGCCGTGCGGCTCCCGAGCGCTTCGCCGAGGTGTGGTTCTGCGACCTCGTGCCCGTGCGCGACGTGCCCGGGCTGTGCCTGGCGGTGTCGGCGGCCGTCGGGGTCGAGCTCGTCGAGACCGAAGACGCCGTGGGTCGGCTCGGGCAGGTGTTCGCGGCTCGGCCTCCGGTCCTGCTCGTGCTCGACAACGGGGAGCACCTCGAGCCCCTCGCGGGGGTGGTCGAGGCGTGGGTCGGCGCGGCGCCGGGGCTGTCGGTCCTCGTCACCAGCCAGCGGCGGCTCGGACTCCTGAACGAAGCGCTCGCACCCGTCGATCCCCTCGGTCCGGACGAGGCGAGAGCGCTGTTCGAGGCGCGTGCGCACGCGGTGGGCGGGGTGCCCGAGCCGTCCGACCGCATCGACGCCCTGCTGAGCCGTCTCGACCGGCTCCCCCTCGCCATCGAGCTCGCGGCCGTACGCACCCGGAGCCTACGCGTGGATGCCCTCGAGGCGTTCCTCGATCGGCGCCTCGAGTGGCTCCGGAAGGCTCCGTGGGACCCGGACCCCCGCCACGAGAGCCTGTGGCGCGCCCTCGCGTGGAGCTGGGAGGCCCTGGAGCCGGACGCGCGGGAGGTCCTCACGGCGCTCGCGGTGTTCCGCGGTGGGTTCGATGCCGACGCGGCCGGCGCGGTCCTCGGGGGCGACGCCCTGGCCGTGGCGGAGCCGCTGGAAGACCTCCAGGACCGGTCGCTGCTCCAGCGGGAGGGCACCCGGTTCCGCCTGCTCGAGAGCGTGCGCCTGTTCGTCGAGGCCCATGGGAGGCCCGACGTGCGTGCGACCGCAGCCGAGCGGCACCTGCGCTGGTACACGGCGCTGGCGCGCTCGGAAGGCCCCCGGCTCTCGGGGTCGCATGCGCTCGATGCGCTGTCACGGCTGTCGGAGGACGCCGGGAACCTGGATGCTGCGCATGGGGTAGCGCTCGTGCGGGACGGCGTCGCGGCGACCGACCTGGCGCTCGCGCTCGACGGCCTGTTCCGGTTCCGCGGATCGCGCGAGGAGCGGCTGCGGGTGCTGCACGGGGCACGCGAGGCCCTGGGGGCGGCGGACCGCGAGCGCATGGCGGCCCTCGAGTACGCCCTGGGGCTCGTGGAGCTGCGGAGCGCGCCCGACACGGCGCGCGAGCACTTCCATGCGGCGGAGGCCCAGTGGCGCCGCACCGACCCGCTCCGGGCGTCGCTGTGTGTGACGCAGATCGCGTACACCCTGGTGATCCGGGGCCGTCCGGACGAAGCCATCGCGCTGCTCGACGAGATGCGGGCGTCGGCCGTGCCCCACCCCCTGGGCGACACCCTGTGGATCTACCAGCAGATCCTGCACGCGGAGCCCCCGCCCGACGCGATGCTGCGGATGCGGCGCAACGTCGACGCGCTGGTCGCCCGCGATGACGTGCAGCTCGCCATCAGCGCGGTCGCGCTCGCCGCCCAGGGCAGCCAGAACCTCGGGCTCACCGAGTGGACCCGCGAGTTCGCGGACCGCCTGGAGGCGCTGCTCGAGAAGGTGCCGGAGCGACGGCTGCAGCCCGTGCTCACGCTCGTCCGCGCCACCGACCTCACACAGCGTGGGCTCCAACAGGACGCTGTGGACGTGTTCGCGGCGGGGCTCGCGGACGCCCGGGTGCACGCGAACCAGAACGCGCTGGTCGCACTGCTCCAGCGGTACGGGATCACGGCGATCCACGCGGGACACCACGCGCTCGCGGACACCCTGCTGCACGAGGCGCTGGCGTCGCTCGTGAACCCATTCCAGCGGGCGTTCGCGCTGGGTGCGCTGGGCGCATCGGCGGTCGACCAGGGCGCGACGGCGGAGGCCCGCCGGAACCTCGCGGAGATGGATGCCTGCCTGGCCCAGCGCACCAGCCCGACCCTCGAGCGCGCGCGCGCTCAGTTGGCGGCGCAGATCGAGGCGGTCGACGGGAACCTGTCGGAAGCCGCCGACCTGCTCGGAGCGGCCCCCACGGCCGGCACGAGCACGGGGCAGCACGCGAACCGGGCCGGTCTGTCGGCCGTGATGGGCGCGCGGCTCGGAGACGGCCCGCTGCTGCGCGATGCGCTGGCCGACCTCGACCGCGTGCTCGAGCGGGGCGAGGTGCCGGGCATCGAGGGCTGGAGGGTGCTCGCCCAGGCCCTGCGCACGGGCGATCCGGAGCCGCTCCGCGCCGATCTCGCCGCACGCACGTGGCACACGGGCCCTCGCATCGCGGCGCGGCTGTGGCTGGAGGGCGTCAGCGCACCCGCTCGGCGAGGTGGGTGAGGAACGCGCGCGTGCGTGCCGAGAGCTGGCGTCGCGCGCTGGTGACGGCGAACACCGACCAGCCGGCGTCGACCGTGCCGGGCACGAGCTCCACGAGTGACCCGTCCGCCAGGTCGTCTGCGACGATCATGTGGGGCACGAGCCCCACGCCGAGCCCGCTCCGCACGAGCTGACGCACGAGCAGCGGGCTGTTCACGGTCACGGGCCCGGACATCTCCACGGAGAAGCGCTCGCCGTCGACCCGGAACGGCCAGCGCGGGTGGAAGCGGAAGTTGGAGTCGAGGATGGCGGGCACTCCGGCGAGGTCGGCCGGGTGGTGCACGTGCGAGCGATCGAGGGAGGGCGCGGCGACCACCACGAGGGGTGCGGGAGCGAGGCGACGGGCGATCAGCGACGAGTCGGTGGGCCGGGTGAGCCGGATGGCGACATCGATGCGCTCCTCGACCAGATCGACGATGCGATGGGTGAGGTCGATGTCGAGCTCGACGCCCGGCCAGGCCCGCAGGAAGTCGACCACCACGCTCTCGTGGTGCACCGTGAGGCGCGGTGATCCGGAGGGTGCCGCGAGGGCCGGTGTGCGCGGACCGCAGCTCGGACTCGCCCTCCTCGACGAGCCCGAGGATCTGCTGGCACCGATCGAGGTGGGTACGGCCGGCATCGGTGAGCGCGAGCGCGCGCGTGGTGCGCTGGAACAGGGGCACCTCGAGGTGCGCCTCGAGCTGGAGCACGTACTTGCTGACGACGGCCCGCGAACAGCCCCAGCGACGCGCGGCTTCCGCGAAGCTGCCGGCCTCCGCGACGCGGACGAAGGCCTCCATGCACGTGAGTCGGTCCATCGGTCACTGTCCACGAATCGTGACGAGTATGTCTGGAATCGGCCATCTGGTCCATGGAACGTGGATGATGAATCCTGGAGGCACAAGGAGGTCGGCATGACGACTCGAGGCGTGCACCATGTGGGGCTGAACGTGCTGGATGTGGAGGCTGCAGCGGCCTTCTTCGAAGAGGCGCTCGGGTTCGAGCGGGTGGGCGGGCGTCCGGAGGTCGACCCTGACGCCCTCGACGCATTGCACATGAAGCTCGCGGCGCGCGCCGACGTGCGCGTGGAGTTCGCGCCCGAGGCGCTGGGAGGGGGTGGCGCGCGGCACATGATGTTCGCGGGACCGAGCGGGGTGCGCCTCGAGCTGGTCGCGCTGCCGTGACCCGGCGCTCGGACCTCGCGTTCTCCGCCGCCGTGAAGCGGATGCAGAGCGCGCTGGGCTCGCGCGAGGCGTACGAGAAGCGCCTGTCGAGCCGGGACTGGGGCGACGCGCTGCCGGTCGAGCTCCAGGACTACGTCGCGGCGCGCGACACGTTCTTCCTCGCGACGGCGTCGGCGGACGGGCAGCCGTACGTCCAGCACCGCGGCGGGCCCCCGGGGTTCGTGGTGGTGCGCGACGCGCGCACGCTGGCGTTCGCGGACTACTCCGGGAACCGCCAGTACATCTCGATGGGCAACCTGTCCGAGAATCCGCGGGTGATGCTGATCCTCGTGGACTTCGTGCAGCGGCGCCGTCTGAAGATCTGGGGGACGGCCGAGGTGCGCGAGGGGGTCGTGGACCCCGACGTGCTCCGCAGCACTGCCGAGCGGGCCGGGGTGCGCGCCGAGCGCACGGTCGTGGTGCACATCCAGGCGTGGGACCTCAACTGTCCGCAGCACATCACGCCTCGGTACACGGTCGCCGAGATCGGCGTGCTGATGCGGTGACTCACCCCTCCTGGTGGCGCGCCCGGAGCTCCGCGAGCTTCTCGGCGTCGAAGCCGGCGTCGTCTTCGGAGATCCACGCGTAGTCGACCTGCTTGCCGTCGACGAGCGTGAACGCCGGGCGCCACTCCGGGGTGCGCGTCCACAGGAAGATGCCGCCCCACAGGGTCGCCGCTTCGGCCGCGATGAAGCCGAGCGCGCCGGAGAGCACGGCGGGCGCGACTCCGTTGAGCTGCTTGGACAGGAGCAGCGCCTGGAACGCCTCCCGCGCGCCTTCCCCCGCGATGGTCGGGGACAGCAGCGTTGCGAGGATCTGGATGGTCGACCCGAACACGATGGGCCAGAACTTCGCGCCCACCACGCCGATCGCGAGCGCGGTGAAGAAGTACACGACGGCCGTGGTGAAGTGCGTGACGAACTTCGCGAACAGCGCGAGCAGCAGGATGCCCACCTTTCCGTGGTACGCGCCCACGGCGCCCGTGAAGCCCTTCAGCAGGTTCACGACACGCCCGCCGATGCGGTCGCCCATCGGGATCGCGCCAGCGACCCGCTCCACGAGCTCCATCACCTTCACCAGCACGATGGGCCGGACGAGCCCGACCACCACGGCCGAGCTGATGCTGCCCGCCACCACCAGGATGGCGCCGGCCATCGCGGGTGCGGCCTCGGGCGAGCCGGCGGTCGTCATCACGTCGACGAGCACCTGGTACCCGAACGGCAGGGTGATCACCATGCCCAGGAACAGGCCCGTGACGCCGATGAACTTCTCGAGGGCCTTCGCGGTGACGACGCGGGCCCACTGGTTGCTGTACTTGCCGGCCTCGTACAGCGTGTAGCCGTCGAGCCCGATGGTGGATGGCAGGAACGTGCCGATGAACCGCCCGATGAGGAAGGCGGTCATGATCTTCGACCAGAACGGGTACACCACGCCCTGACCGCGCAGCAGGATGTGCCACGCGAACGCGGAGCTGATCACGCCCACGAACTTGATGAGCATGGCCGCGAGGCCCCACATCACGAAGGTCTTCGGGTCGACCTCCTGTACGTAGATCCACAGGGCCTCGTACAGGGGGAGGGCGGTGCCCTCGGCCTCGATGGGGTGACGCAGGAGCGCCAGGATCCCGACGAGGGTGAAGACGACTTTCGCGAGGTTGTCGAGGGGCTTCCGGGTGTCGCGGTCGAGGCAGAACCCCGACCCGATGTACGCGCCGAAGCTCACCAGCACGAGGACGAGCCCCACGAGGCCCATGGCGCCCTTCCAGGCGAACCACGTGACCCCCGCGAAGCTCAGCGCGGCGAGCGCGACGAGTGCGAATCCCAGGTTCCTGCGCATCGGACTCCCTCGAGGGTGCGAGCGGGCCCGTGCTGGAACGGTCCGCTCTGGAGCGGGGCCTCTAACGAGGTGGCTCCGGTCCGGCGCGCGGAGGGCCCGCTACCCGTTGAGCTCGTCGCAGTACCTCGCGAGAGTGGGGTTCTCCCCGGCCTCCGAGCGCAGCATCTGGGTGATGGGCTCGATGGCGCCGGCCTTTCGTGCGTAGCGCAGCGTCGAACGCCATGCCTGCACGGACTCCTCCTGGTGCGCACCCTCGGTGGGGAGCGTGGCGGCCAGGTAGCTTGCGATCTCGGTGATCTGCGGCTCTGAACGGCTCATGGTTGCGGTCTCCTCGGTAAGCGGACTTGGCATGTCAATGCCTGACATGAAGTAGCGTATCAGAAGTCGATCCAGGACTGTGCGAAAAGTTTTGGCGAGCCCCTCGGTTCTGCACGTGCCTCCGCTGGATCCGGCGTGCGGCGCGGGCTAGTCGGGCGGATGCAGCCGGTTCCCGCCCGATCCCGTGCACCCACCGCCGACCGGTGGGCCCAGCCGCTGGTGCGCCCGCGAGCCCGGGCGGTCGCGCGGGCGATCGAGCGTGCAGCGGCCGTGAGCCCCGCTCGGCACGAGGGGCCGCGGGCCGGGTGGCTCGGCGCGCTCGCGTACGGGGTGGCGTACACCTACGGAACCTCGGTCGACCGGAAGGCCATCGCGCTCGCGGCCGTCGTGCTCGAGGGCGCGAATGCGTTCGTGTTCACCGACCTCTCGGGCGATCTGGTCGCGATCGCACGCCTGCTGGCGGACGAGCGCCTGCGGACGACCGCGCAGCGCCTGGTGCGCGACCGCGCCGACTGGCTCGAGCGGGTGTCCGACCGCCTGCGCCGCGGGGGGCTCGGGGAGCACCCGATCCCCGAGGCCGTGCTGTCGGCCCGGGCGGCGGTCCTGCTCGGGGGGTTGTGTGGGGGCGTCGACCCCGATGTGGTCGAGGACCTCGACGAGCTGGCGACGTGGATGGGTCTCGCCTGGGAGGAGGCGCACGGCGATGTCGACCCCGCCGCGTGGCACGGGTCGTGGCTGGCCCTCGGGCTCGAGCACCCGCGCACCGACCCGCAGCTCGGCGCCCGGAGCGTGGCCGCACGCCTCCCCGCGAGCGCGCTGGTGGAGCAGGTGCTGGACTGCATCGCGGGAGAGGCCGGTCTGTCGGGCTCGCCGCGGGTGTTCACCGCGTGGCGTCCCCACCGGGTACCGCAGCCGATGGCCGGGGTCGCGGAGGGGCCGGTCGAAGCGGCGATGGAGGCCGTCGTCGCGGGAGGGCCGCCCGGCTTCGTGGCGAGCGCGCGGTACCTGCGCGTGCAGGGCGGGAAGCGCGTGCGGCCGCGCCTGGTGCTCGCGGCCTGCGAGGCGTGCGGGGGCGATGCCACGGTGGCGCTCCGGGCCAGCGCGGTGGTGGAGTGGCTGCACACGGCCTCGCTCGTGCTCGACGACATGCTCGACGATGCCCCCGTCCGTCGGGGCGCGCCCACGCTGCACTGCGCGACCGACCGCCCGTACGCCGTCGCGGTGTTCGTGTGGCTGCTCGACCGCATCCTGGTGGCGTGCCGGGGCCTCGATCCCGCGATCACGAACGTGGTGCGCGCGGCTGCCGAGAAGCTCGCCGACGGGCAGGGGAGCGAGCTCGCCGAGACGGGCCGCGCGGCGCTCGACCGCACCGACTACCACCGGATCATCGCGACGAAGACGGGCTCGTTGTTCGCGTGCGCCGCGGAGGTCGGGGCGCGGTGTGCGAGCGCTCCGGAGGCGCGCGTGGGCGCGCTGCGCCGGTACGGGCACTCCATCGGTCTGGCCTTCCAGATCGCTGACGACGTGCTGGACTACACCGCCGACGAAGCGGAGCTCGGGAAGCGCCCCGGCACCGACCTCCTGGCGGGCAAGGCCACGCTGCCCTGGCTCATCCTGCGCGCCGCGGCGTCCGCCGACGAGCGCGCTCGTCTGGATGCCGACCTCGGGCGGGGCGCCGACTGGACCTGGGTCCGCGATCAGGTCGTCGGGAGCGGGGCTGCCGCAGCGGCACTGTCGGAAGCGCGCGTCCACCGCGACGATGCGCTGGCCCACCTCTCCGGGCTCCCGTCCAGCGTGGCCCGTGCGCAGCTCGAAGCGCTCGCGCACCAGGTCGTCGAGCGGCGCGCATGAGGGGCGCATTCGGCGATCGCAGCCTGTTCGACCACCTCAAGCGCATCGTGATGTGGGGCGTGAGCGGGCTCACCATCCTGTCGGGCTACGGCCTGGCGAAGCTCGAGCCGTTCGCGGCTCCCCAGCTGCTCCCGCTCACGGCCCTCGACCAGGCCGTCCCCCTCGTGCCGTGGACGATCTGGGTGTACGGCTCGGGAACCTTCGTGTGCCTGCTGGCCTGGCTGTCGGTGCCCGACCGGATGGCCGCGCGCCGGCTGTACTTCTCGCTGCTCATGTCGGCGCTGCTGTGCTGGCTGTTCTTCTTCGCGTTCCCCACGACGTACCCGCGCGAGCTGTGGCCGCTCCCGGCGGGCGATTCCGCGACGCTGCAGGAGTTCCGCAGCCTGCGGTCGACCGACACGCCGGCGAACTGCTTCCCGTCGCAGCACGTGGCGCTCGCCTGGGCCCTGGCGCTGTGCTGGATCGACTGGACGAAGCACCGGTGGTTCAAGCCGATCCCGCTGATCTGGGCGGCCGCGGTGAGCGTCTGCACGCTGACGACGAAGCAGCACTACCTGGTCGACATCCCGGGCGGGTTCGTGGCGGGCGTGCTGTCGTGGTGGGCGGTTCGCAGCCAGATCGCGCCGAAGGTGCGCACGGCCGGGCTCGTGCTCGACCGACCGCGGGATCGCGACGTGCTGGAGGGCCTGCTCGCGAAGGTGCGCGCGCACCAGTGGTCGCTCGACGACGTGCCGTGGCCGTCCGGCCCGCTCCCCGCGCTGCCCCGCGAGATGGCGCGACTGCTCAACCAGACCGTCTACGTCGAGGAGATCGCCGGGCTGAACTTCCAGCTGCTCGCGCGGTCCACGCCGGATGCCTCGCTTCGCGAGCTGTACTCGCTGTTCGCGGACGAGGAGCGCCGGCACGCCGACGGCCTGCGGCGCGTGCTGGCCCTGCACGGTCATCCCATCGAGCCACCGGGCCTCGGAACCGCGCTCGTGCTCGACCAGTTCGACACGCTCGACCCCGACGACCGCGCGGACGCCGTGCTGGTGGCGGTGTCGACGCCGGTGTTCGAGACCTTCCTGGATGCGGGCACCATCCCGTTCCTGAAGGAGCACCCCGCGCTGTCGAGCCCGGCGTTCGACGCCCTGGTCCACCGCATCGACGGCGACGAGGGCGCGCACCTGGCGCTCAACTGGCTCGTGAGCCGGCAGGCCGCACGCGACCACGGAGGGCTCCGGGGCCTGCGCCTGCTGCTGAACCCGAACATCTACCGGGGCATGGTGGCGGTCCCGTTCATGAGCCTGGAGACGTACTCGCTGGCGCACGCGCTCGGGTACGACCTGCGCGGGCTGTACCCCGCGTTCGCCCGTCTGTGGCGGCTCCATCGCAAGTTCCCCGAGCTGAACGCCTTCGGGCTGTGGGGGATGTACCGGCTGTTCGTGATGAGCGGGGTCGTAGCGACGTTCGTGGCGTCGTCGCTGGCTCGCGCCGGGGTGCTCGTGATCGGCTTCTGGACGCGGTTCACCCGGGTCACGGATCACGTGGCGTGGTGGCTGTTCGGGCCCGCCCTGCTGGAGCGTCGCGGCCTCGGGCCGGCAGCGCGCTGACAACCGCGCGCGAGCACGCTACGATGTTCCTGGAACCGGGCCGCGCGTCCGGGGTCCATCGAGTGCGCAGGAGGAACCCATGACCCATCGTGTGCAAACCGCGTGAGATGTCGTGAACGGAGCGCGCCCCGAGCTGCGGGGTCGTAGCGGTCCGTTCGTTCCACCTGACTCCGATCCTGACCGGGGACACCTCGGCGAGCCCGCTCGCCGGGAGCTGCCGGTCATCGGGATTCCTCCATGGATGACAAGCTGCTCGCCCGGCTCCGCGCTTTGTGCGCCGAGCCCGGGCACGACGACGGGGAACCGCGTCGTCGCGAGCGCCACCGCAAGGACTCGGGGGACCGCAAGGTCCGCCAGCTCTGCGGGGCGGTCTCGCGCGTCGTGGGCCTCGCGCTCGGCGCCAGCTCCGACCCTCTGCTCAACGCCTGTTGGGTGGACTCGGTCGAGCCGGCGCCGGATGCGAGCCGCCTCCGCGTCCGCGTCCAGACCCTCGACGGCGTGGACGTCAGGGCGTTCGTGAGTGCACTGCGCACCGCGACGCCCTGGCTCCGGTCGGAGGTCGCGAACGCGGTCCAGCGGAAGCGTACGCCACACCTGGTCGTCGAGTGGGCCGGTCCGCCGGTCCGCTGAACCCGATGCGGCGGGGGACGCACGTGCCTCCGCCGCCTCTCGGGCTCCCGCGCCGAGGAAGCGTCAGCCCTCGCCGCCCGGGGCCGGGACGGGCTCCACCACCACGGCCGTGACCTCGTGGTCGTCGGCGAACGTGGCGATGATGGTGAGCTGGACGAGCTCCTCGCCGTCGAGCTCGATGCGCTCCTGCGTCACGACGACCTCCTCGGCGGGCTCGTCGAACTCGGCGTTCCACACGGACGCGCCGGAGCAGCCGTACACCCAGTGCTCGTCGGGCCCGAGCACGACGGTCTCGCCGTCGTCGACGCCCGTGAGGTCGAACCCACCGCCGAGCATGGCCCAGCCGCCGCCCTCGACCTGGAGCTCGAGGTCGATCGTGTCTTCCCAGCGCCACAGGCTGCCCGCGGAGAGCTCGCGGTCGAACGCGCCGGTGACGGGCAGCTCGCCGCGCATCTGACCGGACACGTTGCTGTCCTGGTAGTAGTCGACGCCCGGGCCGTCGCCGTCGAGCGCGTCGACGAGGAGCAGCGTCGCGGGGACGACACAGCCGGTGCTGAGGGCGAGGACGAACGCGGTGGCGGCGAGACGGATCATGAGGGCTCCAGGTCGGTGTGCCAGCGAGGCAAAGCAAGCGCCATGCCAGTCCAGGAAATCCTACCTGAATGCGGGACTGTTCGCTGGGCGGGGATCGACTTCCCGAGCTGGCGTGCGGAAACCAAGACGGGGGTGTCGCGGTCGATGTGAAACCCGTGTCACCCCGTCCCCTCCCGGGCGACGAGCGGCTATCCTGGTGCGGTCGACGAGAGGTGTTGCTTTGTCTCGTGTCCTCGTTCGCGGCCTCAGAGCCGCTGTCCTGGCGTTCGCGCTGTCCCTGGCGGGGCTCGTGGGCTCCGCGCATGCCACCACGGTCCTCGCCGTCGACGTCGTCGATCAGGCCGTCGAGGCCGATGCGCTGATCGAAGCCATCGTGGGCGACTCCCGGGTCGTTCGCGGCGAGCGGGTTCCCTTCACCGAGACGGAGCTGTCGGTCGTGCGGGTGCTCGGAGGCGACGCTCCGGCGTCGCTGGTGCTGCGGCAGGTGGGCGGCGAGATCGACGGCGTCACGACGGTGATCGCCGGCGACGCGAAGCTCGTGAAGGGCCAGCGGGTGGCGGCCTTCGTCGCGCAGACGGACGGGAAGTGGCACCTCGTCGCGCTCGCACAGAGCGTGTGGCACATCGAGGGCGAAGGGCCGAAGGCGCCCGTGTACCGCGATCTCGGCGACTCCAACTTCATGGAGCGCGACCACGCCGGTGCCGTGGTGCCCGCGATGCAGAGCCCCCGGGAGTACGCCAACTACGGCGAGCTGCTGGCCGATGCACGCGGCCTGACGTTCGGGGGTGCGCGATGATCGCGCTCGTCCTCGCCTCGCTCCCCGTCTCCGCCTACGTGCCGCTCGCCACCTGCGGCGGAACCCCCACCCACTGGAACGGCCCGACGACGTGGCGCCTCAACACGACGGGCGGCGGTGCGTACTCCCAGCTCACCGACACGCAGGTGCAGAACGCGATCAGCGGTGGGTTCGACGTGTGGCGCGACACCACCACCTGCTGCTCGGGCTTCCAGCACCAGTACGGCGGCACGACGAACAGCACCTACCAGGCCGGCGACGGCGTGAACGTGGTGGAGTTCGAGGAGGTCCAGTGGCCGGGCGGGTCGTCGTTCGGCTCGGTGAACTCGACCATCGCCGTCACGCTGACGCAGTACGCCGGCAACTGTGTGATCTTCGAGGCCGAACAGCTGTACAACGCGGTGGGCTTCGACTTCACGGTCTCGAACAGCCCTGGCTTCAACGACACCGACCTGCAGAGCATCGCCGCGCACGAGAACGGGCACTGGCTCGGGCTGGGGCACTCGGGCACGGGCGCGGCCACGATGTTCGCGTCGTACTCGGGCGGCATCGGCCCGCGCTCGCTCCACGCCGACGACGAAGCGGGCGTGTGCAACGCGTACCCCGGGGTGTGTGGTCCGCAGGAGACGAGCTGCACGAACGGGGTCGACGACGACAGCGACGGTCAGGTCGACTGCGCCGACTCCGACTGCGCGGGATTCGCCGCGTGCACCTGTCCGGTCGATGGCGTGGTGGGCTGCGACAACAGCGTGTCGGGATCGACCGTGGGTGGGTTCAACACGACCCAGGCCTGGGGATGCGTGGGCTGGGAGACCGACGGGCCCGAGGCCGTGTACTCGTTCGTGCCGTCGGAGGACGGGCCGATCACGGTCACGCTCACGGGGCTCACGGCAGACCTCGACCTGTTCGTGACCACCGAGGACCAGGGGGGCTGCGAGCCGGGCAACTGCGTCGGGACGGGGAGCCCGAACACGCAAGACGAGCAGCTGACCTTCGACGGGTTCGCGGGCGTCGTGTACACGGTCGTGGCCGACGGGTACGAAGGCGCGCAGGGAAGCTACACGATCAGCGTCGACTGCCCCGACCCCGTGGGCGGCGGAGACTGCGACCCGCTGCAGGATCTCCCGTGCAACAGCACGGTGTTCGGCAGCAACTTCGGGTTCGAGAACAACGTGCAGGCGTTCGACTGCGTCACGTTCGAGTCGACCGGTCCGGAGGTCGTGTACACGCTCACACCGCCGCAGAGCGGTACGGTCACGCTCGACCTCACGGGCCTCAGCGCCGACGTCGACCTGTTCGTGACCACGAATGCAGGCGGTCAGTGCGACCCCGACGGGTGCGTGGCGGCCAGCTTCAACGGGCAGACGAACGCGGAGCAGGTGTCGTTCGCCGCGAACGGCGGTCAGACGTACATGGTGGTGGTCGACGGCTACGAGGGCGCGAGCAGCGACTTCTCGCTCTCGTCGTCGTGTCCGGGTGGTGGCGGGGATGCCGACGCCGATGCCGACAGCGACTCCGATGCCGACAGCGACTCCGACGCCGACAGCGATGCCGACGCCGACAGCGATGCGGACACCGACGCCGACAGCGATGCCGACACCGACACCACCGACACCGACCCGTTGGGCCCGAGCGACACGGCGGTCGGTCAGTCGTGTGGGTGCGACGGCACCGGCGGGATGGCGTTCCTGGCCGTGCCGCTCGCGCTGCTCATGGTCCGCCGACGCCGCTGAACAGCAGCAGGGTGGCGAGGGTGGCGAGCACCACCACGACCCCGAGCACGACCGGCAGGAATCGCCAGGCGGTCGGGCGTGCGGGCGTCTGGTGGAGGCCCTGCATGCCCCCGTCGTAGAACGAGCCCTTGGGGTTGCCCGGGGGCCCCAGGTACGGCTCGATGTCTTCGGCGGGGGGCGGCCCGGCGGGAGGGCCGAGGAGCTTCTTCGGTTCGTCGGGCATGGCAGGAGTGTAGCGGGCGAGGAACCCGTGTGAAACGGGGCGTTGTCGGCTGGACCGCGCGGACGGCCCGCCATACCGGACGATCATGGGACCCGATACGCTGGCGGCCGCCCTCGAGCGCCGCGCCGAGCTGCTGACCTCTCTCGACGACACCGACTGTGTGCGCCTGCTGCACGGCGTGGTCGAGGGCTGGCCCGGAGTGGCGATCGACCGCTACGGCCCCGTGCTGCTCGTGCAGACCTGGCGCGAGCCGCTGGTGGACGGAATGCTGGAGGCGCTCGCGGAGGTCGTCCCGTTCGACCTGCTGCCCGTGTGGAACCACCGCACGGGAGGGGGGAGCCCGGGTCCGGTGCCGGACGAGGCGACGGGCCTGGAGCGCGGCATCCGGTTCGACGTGCGCCCCCGTCATCGCGGGAGCGATCCTCTGCTGTTCCTCGACTTCCGGGTCGCGCGGACGTGGGTGCGCGCGCACTCCGCGGGGAAGCGCGTGCTGAACCTGTTCGCCTACACCTGCGGGATGGGCGCAGCCGCGGCGGTGGGCGGCGCGTCGCGCGTGCTGAACGTGGACTTCGCGCGCTCGTCCCTCGACGTGGGGCGCACGAACGCCGGGCTGAACGGCGTGTCGATGGACTTCGTCGAGGACGACGTGTTCCCGATCGTGCGCCAGCTCGCCGGGCTACCCGTGGGCGGGCGGCGCGGGCGGGTGCCGCGCTACACGCGCGTGGACGCCGAGTCGTTCGACCTCGTCGTGCTGGATCCGCCGCGCTGGGCGCGGTCGGGGTGGGGAGCGGTGGACGTCGTGCGCGACTACCCGTCCCTGTTCAAGCCCGCGCTGCTCGCGACGGCCCCCGGAGGCTGCGTGCTCGCGACGAACCACGTGCCCGCCGTGCCGCTCGACGACTGGCTGGCCACCCTGCGGCGAACCGCCGAGAAGGCCGGGCGGCCGCTGCGGTTCGTCGACGTGCTCGTGCCGGAGGCGGACTTCCCGAGCTTCGACGGCCAGCCTCCGCTGAAGATCGCGGTGTGTGCGGTCTGATGGAGGTGCCGGGCTGGTTGATCGAGCTGGGCCCGTGGATCACGGGCGTCTCGTTCGTGTTCGGCATCACCACGCTGGTGGCGGCGATCTTCGGGCTTCCGGTCGTGCTGGCCCGCATCCCGGACGACTACTTCGTCGCGCCGCAGCCGCCGGGCCCGTGGAAGGCCCGGGTCGTGCGCAACCTGGTGGGGTGGCCGCTGCTCCTCGTGGGGATCGTGCTCATCCCGCTGCCCGGGCAGGGCCTGCTGACCGTGCTCGCGGGCCTCGTGCTCGCGGACGTCCCGGGGAAGCGGGCGCTCGCGCTGTTCCTGCTGCGGAGGGGCCCGGTCCAGCGGGCGGTCGACGGCATGCGCGCACGGCACGGAGTGGGGCCGCTGCTGCTCCAGTGACACAACCTCCGCGCAGTCTGGTATGCTTCCAGTGCGACGGATGGTCGCGCCTTTGTTTTGGAGTTTGTGATGCGGTTGTTCTACTGCGCGTGCATCGCGCTGGCTTCTGGATGCAGTGACTACGGGGTCCGCTCGTTCGACCAGGTCCCCGACCTCGGTCCCGACGGCACCGACGGTCCGCCGCCGGTCGAAGGCGTCGTCACCCTCGGGGGCGTGCGCGGTCGTATCTGCGGTCCGAGCGGAGACAGCTGGGTGTCGGGCGCGACGGTGCGCGTGGAGCACGCCGAGGGCGTCGCGGAGACGCTGACGGACGGCAACGGCTGGTTCATCGTCGACGGCATCCCGACGGGCACGGTCGACGTGGTCATCACGAAGGGCTCGTTCCTGACGGTGTTCCAGGTGGATGTGGTGGAAGGCCAGATCGCCGACCTGCCGCAGGAGGAGTGCATCGAGCAGGGCGACGTGAGCATCGCCGTGCTGACGGGCGCGTACGACCACATCCAGGAGATTCTCGGGCACGTGGGGCTGGCGTACGACGAGATCAACGGCGTGCAGGCCGCGAGCAGCCTGTCGCTCCTGCGCGATCCGAACCGGATGGCCCAGTACGACGTGCTGTTCTTCAACTGCGGCATGAGCGACGCGTGGCTCGACCACGACACGGAGGTCGCCCAGAACCTGCGCACGTTCGTGGAGAACGGCGGTTCGATCTATGCTTCGGACTGGTCGTACTACCTGGTGGAGGCGAGCTTCCGCGACCAGAACAGCTTCGCGGGCAACGACTTCGAGCCGGGCTCGGCCTACGTGGGCGCGACGGGCACGGTCCAGGCGAACGTGCTCGACCCGAGCATGCAGCAGCTGCTGGGGAGCAACCAGGCGGTCATCAACTACGACCTCGACAGCTGGGCGGCGATGGTGAGCGCCGACAACGCCACGACGCTGATCGAGGGTCCGTACGAGTACTACACGGGCGACTTCTGGGGCGGCACCGAGACGCGGTTCGCGCCGCTGGCGTCGCGTTTCCAGTACGGTCAGGGCACGGTGATCTACACGAGCTTCCACAACGAGCAGCAGACGACGTTCGACATGGATCTGCTGCTCCAGGACATCGTGCTGAGCCTGTGAGAGGAGGTCGCGGGCGCCCGTGGGTGACGGGCGCCGTAGTCGCATCGAACGTCGCGGTTCCTCGGCGTAGTGGGGGTGAACGTCGCGTTCCGGCGGTCGGCCGTGCGTTCCGCAGGTCCGGGAGCTTCCGTTGTCGGCGTTCGTCCGTTGGTGCGCGCTGGCGGGATCCACCCGGGCCGGGCCGATGCGACGTTCGACCCGACTCCGCCTGGCGCATGCGACATTCGACCCGGCTACGCCACGCGCAACCAGGCCATCCCGGGTTTCGGTGCGGGCGCCCCTGACGCCAGATCGCCTGGCATGACGTCTCCATGCCCCCCGATCTGTCGCGGCACGAACGCTATGCCCCCTTCTTTGGCGCAATCGCGCTCGAACACGGCGGGATCCCGCAGGGCGCCCACGAGCGAACGCGCATTCTCATGGGGCGCCTGCCGCCATGACGGCCGGGCGGCCCGCGAAGCGCGCCAAACAAGGGGGCATAGCGTTCCCGTTGCGACAGAATGCGGGGCATGGTGTCGCTATCCCGATGGTTGTGGCGGGCTCTCGGCCCGCGGGTCGCGCCCGTGTTGCGGTCGATTCGACCGACCCGTGGGCACGGTCCTTTGAGATGGCTCGGTGAGCTCTTGGTGGTGCCCCCGTGGGCTCGCTCAGAACCTGGTTTTGCACGGACGTGTCGGCAAGCTGACGGGTCCTTGACGGTCAAGAGATTTTCCCGTCGTCGACAGGCCGGCAACGCCCCGAAGACGTGGAAGTGACCGGGACCCGGGCGTGCTGCGTGGTCGACGACGAGGGAGGTCGGTGGATATCGGTGGACGGACCGAGGGATTCGAGGGCATGCACGATTCGCCGCCGGTACGCTTGGTCTGCCGCTTCCGCTGGAGGCCGGTGATCGACCTGCCCGTAGGTCGCCGCGTGGGAGCGTAGTCACCCCGAACGTCGCGGTTCCCGGGCGTAGTGGGGGTGAACGTCGCGTTCCGGCGGTCGGCCGTGCGTTCCGCAGGTCCGGGGGCTTCCGTTGTCGGCGTTCGTCCGTCGGGGCGCGCTTGCGGCGTCCTCCGCGGCCGGCCTTATGCGACGTTCGACCCGACTCCGCTTGGCGCATGCGACGTTCGGCCCGACTACGCCACGTGATGCGACGTTGGACTCCGACTCCGCGACGGCGACCGCCCCACTCGATACCGGGCTCGGCACCACCGTCACCCTGGTGATGCGTGGCTCGGCGCGGGACCCTCGCGCCAGATCGCCCGACATGACGTCTCCATGCCCCCCGATCTGTCGCGGCACGAACGCTATGCCCCCTTCTTTGGCGCAATCGCGCTCGAACACGGCGGGATCCCGCAGAGCGCCCACGAGCGAACGCCCAATCTCACGGGCACCTGCCATCATGACGGCCGGACAGCCCACGAAACGCGCCAAACAAGGGGGCATAGCGTTCCCGATGCGACAGAACCCGGGGCATGGTGTCGCTATCCCGGTGGATCTGGCGTCCCTCCGGTCGGCGCGCGACCCCGCGCCCCTGTCGCGAGCGGGTCGGTGTATTCGCCGCCGGTACGCTTTGTCCGCCGCTTCCCTGCGCGTGGGCCCCGGGTTCCGGGTACGACTGAGCCAGCACGGAGGAGGCGACATGCGGTTTGCAGCACTGGTTCTGATGGTGGGATGCGGCACGGGCGGCGAGGTGGTCGATCGGCTCGACCTGACCGGTGCATTCGGGCCGTCGGACCCCGAGGTGACCGGCGTGGACGTGGATGCAGACGGCGCGCTCGTGTTCTCGACCGCCACGGAGGGCCTGTGGCGCCTGGACGGGTCGGATGCCGAGCAGCTCCTGGCCCCCGAGGACTTCTGGAACGCGGGGCTCTCCGACGCGCTCACCGATGTCGCGGTGCTCGGAGACGGGCGGATCGCGATGACGGTGCCCGGGGTCGGCCTGGTGTTCGACCCCGCCGACGGGTCGGTGGTCCAGCACTTCTGCTACGAGCCCGGCTGGGGCGACTGGGAGATCCAGCGCCAGGAGACCCACAGCCTGGCGTACGACGCGACGACCGACCGCCTGCTGTCCCAGCCGCAGACGCTCACCGACGACTCGCCCGAGCGTACGGACGTCGCGGAGTTCGACCGCCAGACCGGCGAGCCGCTCTCCTGGTACACCCTCGACGATCGTCGGTTCCTGGCGTCCGCGCTCACCGTGACGGACGCGGGTGTGGTGCTCGCGAAGGGCGCGTCGCTGTACGACTACACCCTGGGCGACCGCACCACCGAGAAGCGTGCCGACCTCCGCGGGCTGGGCATCCACGACATCGAAGGCCTCGCGGTCCAGGGCGACGACCTGCTCGTGCTGGACGGGGACTCGAACGAGCTCGTGCGCGTCCGAGGCTGGTGAGCCTCCTGACGGCTCCGGTCAGTCGCGGATCGCGATGGCGACCTTGCCCCGGATGCGCCCGGTCTCTCCGTAGGCATGGGCCTCCGCGATGGCGTCGAGCGGGAACACCCGGTCGACCACGGGCTTCAGGACGCCCTGCTCCACGAGCTCCGTGATCTGCAGGAGATCGGAGCCCAGCGGGCGCTTGACGACCGTGGCGGCCGTGATCCCGCGCATCCAGCCGCGAACGCGGAGGTTCGCGATGTGCAGGCCCGTCGCGAGCACGCCGAGGTTCGGACCGTAGCGCTCGGTGTTCGTCGGCAGGCCGCTGACGACGCTCGAGAGGCGCCCGCCGCGCTTGACCAGGGGCAGCGCGCGCTCGGTGTGCTCGTAGCCCATCGTGTCGAGCACGAGGTCGAGGTCCGAGAGCTCGTCTTCGAACTTCGTGGTGGTGTAGTCGATCACGGCGTCGGCGCCGAGAGACCGCACGAGCTCGGCGTTTCGCGCGCTGCACGTCGTGGCGACCCATGCCCCGTGGTGTTTCGCGAGCTGGATGGCGAACGAGCCCACCCCGCCCGAGCCCGCCATGACGAACACCCGCTGACCGGGCGCCTCCGCGAGCTTCGGGAGCAGGCACTGCCACGCCGTGAGCCCGACGAGCGGCAGCGTGGCGGCTTCGACATGGGTGAGGTTCGTGGGCTTGCGCGCGATCTCGGACGCTTCGACGACCGTTTCCTCGGCGTAGCAGCCGGGCGCGGTGTGCGCCGGGCTGGCGTACACGGCGTCGCCCACCTGGAACCCCGTGACGGACGGGCCGATCTCGGTGATGACGCCCGACAGGTCCATGCCGAGGGCCCTCGGGAGGGTGTAGCGCACGGCACCGCGCTGCAGGCCGGCGCGGATCTTCCAGTCGATCGGGTTGATCGAGCTCGCATGGATGGCGATGCGAACCGCCGTGGGGGACGCGAGCGCGGGTGGGTCGACCTCGCGCACGGTGAGGTTTTCGGGCGGACCGTATGCATCGAGGATTGCTGCGCGCATCGGTCGGCCTCTAACCGGGAGGAGTCCGGGAGCCAGCTCGCTGGAGGCTCCCGGTCGCGGGCGGTCGCGCGGGGTAGGGTGCGTCCATGGATGGTCCCGAGGTCCTCCGGCGCGAGCTCACCACGTCGATCCAGCGCACCCTCGTGGCAGAGGCGCGCACGAACGAGCTCGCCATCGCGTGGGTCCGGGTGGCGACGGTCGTCGGCATGCTCGGCGTCGAGGCGTGGCTCGTGCTCGGCGGGTCGAAGCTCGGGGACCTGATCGTTCCGGGCATCGCCCTGACGCTCGCGATGTTCCTGTGGTCGCTCGGGCTCGCCGTGGCGCTGCACCGGGGAGCGTGGAGCGCGGCGGTGCCGTGGGTCGTGCCGTTCGTGGACTACGTGTACTTCACGGTGCGCCAGGGGCTCGCGCTGTTCGCCGTGGGTCCGGCGCACTTCCGCGACGTGCAGGACCTCACGACGGTCGCGGTGTTCGCGGGTGTGCTCATCCTGACGGGCGCGTTCCGGCTGTCCGAGCGTGCGGTGCTGTTCACGAGCACCCTCGCGATCGCGCTGTACGTGAGCTTCGCGACGCAGATCGGGCTCGGCGTGTTCTTCGTGTCGGTCCACCTGCTGTTGCTCGGCGCTGTGGGCATGGCCGCGACGGGCCTCACGCGGATCGTGCAGCGCGGCGTGCACGGGGAGGTCACCCGGCTCACGCTGGCCCGCCTGCTCCCGGCCTCCGTGCTCGAGGCCGCGGATTCCGACCCGCTGGCGCTGCTCTCCGAGCCCCGGTCCGTCGAAGCGACCGTCGTGGTGACCGATCTGCGCGGGTTCACGCGGTGGGCCGAGCACCGGACGCCCATCGAGGTCCTCGCGCACCTCAACACCGTGCAGGGCACCCTCGCCGACATCGTGCTGCGGCACGGCGGAACGGTCGACAAGTTCATGGGCGACGGCATGCTCGCGGTGTTCGGAGCGCCCGAGCCCCTCGCCGAGCACGCGTCCGCGGCGCTGGCGGCGGTCCGCGAGATGCTGGCGGAGACGGCGCGGCTGCCGGAGGTCCAGCTCGGGGTGGGGGTGCACTCGGGCGAGCTCGTGCTCGGCTGTCTGGGGAGCGGGCTGCGCATGGAGTTCACCGTGCTCGGCGACACCGTGAACACGGCGTCCCGCCTCGAGTCCGCGACGAAGGAGCAGCAGGTGCGGTCCCTGGTGAGCGCGTCCACGGTGAGCCGGTCGGGCGAAGCCGGTCTGCGGCGTGTCGGAGAGGTCGCGCTGCGCGGGCGGGACCGCGTGCTCGAGGTCTTCACGCTCGATCCGTGAGTCGCCGACGGTCTATTCGATGTAGCCGAGCGCCTGGAGGTCTCCGACCGTGTCGGCGTCGAGCGTCTCGGTCTTCCCGGCGCCCAGCTCCGCGAAGCGCTTGGCGTGGAGGGCGTTCAGGGCTTCGACCTCGCTCACGAGCTCCGCCACGCGGGCCGGCTTCTCCTTCGCGAGGTCGTGCAGCGCGTGCGGATCGGAGGACAGGTCGAACAGCGAGTGCGCGCCGTCTTCCCGGTAGATCAGCTGCTCGGGACCGGAGTGGAACGACCACGCCATCACCTGGTTCCCACCGTCCTGCAGGTCGTGGAGCTGGCGTCGGCTCATGCGGGACAGGATGGGGCGCTCGTTGCGGTCGGCCAGCACGTTCCGGCCGCTGCTGGGCGCCAGCAGGCCCGCTTCGTCGGGGAAGTCGCCGAGGGCGGCGAGCATCGGGAGCACGTCCTGGGCGGTGGTCGGCGTGGTCACGCGCTCGGCGGCGAGGCCCGGCGCCCGGATGGCGAGGGGGGCGCGGAGCTGCTCCTCCCAGACGAGGCCGTGCTCGAGGTGGCCGTGCTGGCCGAGCCCTTCGCCGTGGTCGCCCGTGACGACCACGATGGCGTCGGACCATCCGCGGGCATCGAGCGCGCCGAGCAGGAGCCCGAGCTGGTCGTCGACGTAGCGGATCTCGCGGTCGTACTGGTCGATCGCGTCGACCCTCTTCTCGCCCTCGGCGCCCGCCGCCGCGATGCCGCGGGGCTCCATCCACGTGCGCACGGCGTCCGCGTCGGCCCACGTGTCCTGGTAGCCGGGCGGCGTCTGGTAGGGCGCGTGCGGGTCGTAGTAGTGGACCCACAGGAACACCGGCCGGTCGTCGGGGGCCTTCTTCAGCCACTCGAGCGCGGCGGCGGTGGTCTCCGCGCCGCTCCGGGACCTCCCGCGCGGCTCGCTCCACGCCTGGAACCCGTCGCTGACGCCGCTGAAGCTCTTGAGCGGGGTCGAGCTGACGATGCCGGCGGTCGCGTAGCCCGCGTTCGACAGGTGTCGGGCGAGCGGGACGAGGCCCGAGGCGGGCACGAAGCGCTGGGTGCCGGACGCGGAGTTGCCGGTGATGCCGTGCTCGTCGGGGTGGACGCCCGTGAACAGCGAGACGTGCGTGGGCAGCGTGGTGGCCTGGGGCACGAGGTGGTTCTCGAACAGCACGCCCTGCCGTGCGAGGGCATCGAAGGTGGGCGTGGTGTCGCGGGGGTAGCCGTACGCCGAGAGGTGGTCGGACCGCACGGTGTCCCACGTGACGACGACGAGCCGCGAGCCCTTCGGGGGCGGGCCGCTGGGAACGGCCTCCCGCTGGGTGACGTGGGGCATGCCGTCGCGGTCGATGATGCGGTCGAGCCCGGCGGGTCCCCGCAGACCCCCGCTCCGGGAGATGGGCCCGCGCATGACGAGGGGGCTCTTCTTCTTGCTCTTCGTGGGCCCGGGGGCGGGCGCCGCGACGGGCTCGGGCGTGGGGGGCGGGCTCTCGCTCGCGACCCAGAGCGCCACTCCGGAGGCGAGGACGACGAGGCCGAGCACGCCGGCGAGGGCGATGTTGGTGCGTTCCATGGGTCCCAACCTGCTCCGCGTGGGTCCGACGTGCAACGGTCGCGTTGGACGCGGTCGGGTATGGGAATCGGGATGGCACTCGTGGGGGTCTGGCGTTCGTGATTTCGTTGCTTCTCGGAGTCTTGGGCTGCCACGTCCCCGCCGAGGTAGACGACCCCGCCCTACCCAACGGGCCGATCGGCCGGTCCCGACGCATCATCGGCGTCCGTGGCGCGGGGTCGGGCGAGCGACTCGACACGTGTCGCGGAGACCCCGACGTCTTGATCGTCGGCTCCGCGTCGTCGGTGCTGATGGACGTGAACGAGGCCCACTCCGCGGTCCACTTCGTCGATGGCGTCGATTCCGCCGAGTCTCCGCTCGCGTTGTACTCCGGTGAGGTCCCCAGCATCTTCTCGGATCGCGTGGACTTCGAGCTGGGTACGTACTTCGCGGCTTTCCCCGACTCGAGCGGCTCGTGCGGGATCTCGGTCGGTGGGATCGAGGGGCGGTTCGTCACGCGCGAGCTCCCCACGCTCGATGTGCCGCTGACCGACCTCGAGCCGATCGTCGGCGTCTCGAGTACCATCTGGGGGCGATGTGGCGATCTCGATGCCGACGGTCTCGAGGACCTCTGCTACGGCGGAGCGACGTTCCGCTTCGGTCCAGACTTCCTCGAGGGGGACCAGATCCAGATTCCGCTGGGGGAGGGGGGTGTCGCGCTCGGCTCGGACGCGGTCTTCCTGGGCTCCTTCGCCATGAGTGGATTCGAAGGGGGGGTGACGCGCCTCGACCTCCCCCTCGACGGGGGGCCGGGGGTCGCTGCCGCCAGTGGCACTCCCCGGGCCAACGCTGGAAAGAGCGTGTGCGCCGGACTCGGTCCCGATCGGGACGCCGTGTTCGTGAGCGGGCACACGGCGGACGGGGGTCGAGGCATGGGCTGGGTGGTGCCCGGAGACTTCGACGGCAGCGCGCCGCTCGCGTCGATTGCGCTCGCGACCGTCCGCGGCGACACCTCGGACGAGTGGTTCGGGTTCTCGTGCGCCGTGTCGGACCTCACGGGGGACGGCGAGCCCGACCTGATCGTCGGCAGTCCCGGAAGGAGCCGCAGTAGCGGCAGCGTCACGGTGTTCGAGGGGCCGGTCGCTGGCGTGCTCGACGCGACGACGGCATGGGCGCGATGGACGGGGCCCGCGATTGGTGATGGCTTCGGGACCAGCGTGATCACGGGGGACTTCGACGGAGACGGTGTGACGGACCTCGCCGTTGGAGCCCCGCGGTCGTCGGTCACCGCGGCCGCGCAGGGCACGGTGTTCGTCCTGTTCGGTCCGGTACCTCGCTGACCGCCACGACCTTCACTCCGGCTACAGTGCGGTGATGACCGAGCACGAGACCGTTCTCGCCCGGGGCATGTGGACGCACGTCGACTTCGTGGGTCCGCCCTTCCAGCCCTACCGCAGCCCCTACGGAACCCTCGGAGCCCTCGGCCTGTTGGCTGTGCTCGCGCTGAGCGCGGCTTGGCCACCCCTCCTGCTCGTGCTCGGCGTGCTCATCGCGGTGGGGGTGTTCGCGTCCCGTCGTCGATTCGCGGCCCTGACGCTCCGCGGTGCCCGCCTTCGGTTCCTGCAGACGACCTGCTCGGTGACCGAGGTGCAGGCCGTGCACGCGGGGGAAGCGCTGATCCACTCCCCGGATGGCCCGGCTTCCCAGGCGGGGCTGGTCGTCGTCCTCCGGGGGCGGGCCTACGCCTGGCCCATGCCGATCGAGGAGGCGCGGCAGGCGGCGTTTACGTTGAACGACGCGGTCCAGAGAGCCCGGGCCGACCAGCTCGCCATGAGCGCGGAGCTCGAGCAGCTCGGGTACGACCCCACGAACGCGCCCGCGGAGGTCGTCGTGCAGTTCGACGCGCGGGTGCGCCGCCTGGGGTCCTGGGCGCTCGACACGGTGGGATGGATCGTGCTGGCGTTCCTGCCCGTCGTGCTCGGGCTGTCGGTCCTCTCCCTGACGGGAACCGCTCCCGGAGCCTGGGCCGGCTGGGCCTGGGCACTGGCGTTCTGCATGCCATTGCTGGCTTCGGCAGTTCCCACCACGCAGACGCGTGTCTCGGTCGGTCCGGACGCGGTGACCGTCGGACGGCAGCGGTTCGAGAAGAGCGCGATCGCTGACGTGCGCCTGGCGGACGGAGCCCTCGGCCCGCACATCGAGATCTGTCCGAGGGATGCGGCCTCCGTCGCGCTGCGGATGCACGACGGCCCACACACGCGGAGGGTCTTCGCATGGCTGGTCGCGGAGCTCGACAGGAACGAGACGGGCGGGCCGAAGGAGCGTTCGAGCGCCGGGGACGCCGAGCCGGCGCGGGAATCGAGCGCGAATGCCCGCCTCCGCGCCGCCAGGGAGCAGGGCTCGTGAGGGACCTGTTTTGCCCGCATGAGGTCGGCAGCCGGACGGTGTCGTGGTGCGCTACGTCGGAGTGCACGTGAGCGGTCCCGTCCTTCCGCCCGTGGTCGGCGCGATGGCCGGGGTCATGGGGGAGATCCGGCCTCCCGCATATGTCCTCGACAACTTCGAGTGTGATCTCGAGAACGACGCGGAGTCTCCAGATGCCACATGGTCGTGGACGCGCACGGCGGTCGGATTCGATGTGCAGCTGAGGTCGGAGGACACCGCCAGCGCCCGACGGGAGGCGTGGTCCCTCTTTCTCAGGTACTCCTACCGAAGGCTCGCCTGTTTCGGGGACGAGGGCTCGTGGTGCTGGTTCGTGTGCTACTCGGACCGCGGGGCGGCCGTGTTCTTCCGCATCGAATGGTCGGTAGACTGACGGTGTGTCCCAGGAGCAGCGAATGGGGCCCGACACTCGATCCCGTCAATGAGCCCGAGCTCCACGCGGCGATCCCTGGCTTCGCACGTTCAGCGCACGAGTGTGCGGCTCGTAGCGGCGGAGGCGCGGTAGCTACGATGGCGGCGTCGACCGTGGGTGCTGTACATGCGTGACGACCACCACGACCCGTCTCTCTTGCCTTCGCAGCGCACGCTCGAGATCCGTGGGCAGCGTTGGTACCACGTGCCCCGCGGAGTCCGAGACTCCGAGTCGGAACGCGCGATCTGGCGGGATCTCGACGTACCCCGTATCGTCATCCTGCAGAGCGACATCGCGATGGCAGAGGGGTGGGACGACCTCGAAGGACTCGTTGTCAAGAGCGACGGCTCATCGAGAGCGCGGGCGCGAGTCTTGAATGCCTCGGTGTTGCCTTCGCTTTCATCGTTGGTTCGACTCCATTCTGGTGACCTCGAAGAGGTCGACTTCCGGTTCCTGCGTCGTCTCCGTGCGGCAGATTTCTTCGGGTCGCCCGGAGGGGCCGCGCTGCTCGACCTGCCGCTCCTGGAGGACCTTCGGTGGGTGGCGTCGAACGAGGTCTCGCCAGCGCGACTCTCGGCGCCAGCGCTCGAAGAGCTCTGGCTGGAGCACTGGCCCCACCTCGAGACGCTCGACGGGGTCGAAGTCTCCGACAACCTGCAGCGCCTTCGAATCGTGCGCTGTCGGAACCTTCAGGACCTCTCGGCGTGCCGCTCTGCCAAGGTGCTGGACATCGAAGGCAGCTCGAAGCTGAACCTCGACAGTCTGGCGGGTGCGAGGATCCAGGGGCTCTCGCTGATGAACTGCGGTGAGATACCAGGGATCGAGGTCGTGAGTGCGATCGGAGGACTCGAGTTCCTAAACCTCATGGGCAACACCAACGTGAGCGGGGGAGACTTGACACCCGCCCGAGGTCTGGACGTGTTCTGTTCTCCGAAGCGACGCTCGTACCGGTTCTGAGGGCTCGCGCCATACACTGCGTCGGAGTGCACTCGATGGGGCTGGTCCGCTCGCTTCGTCCGGATTCCGCGGGATTCCGCGTGAGTCAGGTGCCAGAGGTTCTGGATCCCCAGATTCTTCGGGTCTATGTGTCGCGACATCCCACAGGGTCGGCCGGATGAGACGGATGCACCCCGATGAGGTCGCGAAGCAGCTCGCGTGCTCGCGGGGCACCGCCAACCCGTCAGGCCCGCATCCGCTGTGGGAGCACATGGCGATCGAAGGGCTCCACCCCGACGACATCGCGAGCCGCCACGCACTCCACTCGCGGCCGAAGCCGAGCTGGTCGCCCTTCCGATACGGTCAGTCCACCACCGTGCTCGCCGATGGCACGGAGGTCCTCGTGGGCGGGCACCAGGACGACGCCTACTCCGACGAGTTCTTCATCTACAACGACGTCATCGTCCACTCACCCGACGGAAGCGTTCGGATCCACACCTACGCGACCGACGCGTTCCCCCCGACGGATCTCCACTCTGCCACCGAGGTCGACGGCCGGCTGCTCCTGGTCGGGAACCTCGGCTACCCCGAACATCGGGGGTCCCGGGTCCAGGTCGTGTCCATCGACCTGACGACCTTCCGTGCGGAGCAGATCCCCACGGAGGGCGACGCACCAGGGTGGTTGCACGGCCACGACACCGTTCCGTCGGGCCTCTCGGCGCTGGAGATCCGCGGAGGCAGGGTCCTGGTCGGCGACACCCTCCTGCGCAATCCCCACCAGTACTCGCTCGACGCGAACACCCTCCAGTGGCGGCGCGTGGGGTCCGTGCAGCTCACCGAGCTCCGCATCGGGGCCGCGGACGGGAGCCCCTTGCCTCTCTGGAGGATTCGCGGGGACGGGGACGTATCCGATCGGCTCTCGGAGGCGCTCTACGGTTCCGATGCGGCGCTCGATTGGAACCCGAAGGAGTTCGCGCGGGAGACCTTCATCGCGGGCTTTGGCGGACCGGTGAAGTGCTACGAGGGCCTCGATGGCATCGAGGTCGTCTGCACCGGGCCCGTACCCGCAGGGCTCCAGGACCGCGTCGAGCGGATGCGGCAGGCACTGGAAGCCGCGACAGGGATGTCCCTGGTCGTCGAGCTCCTTCCCGGGCTCGAGTGATGTCGGCGACGATCCGTGAGCGCATACCCGCCGAGCTCCGGTGGGAAGACGCCCGGTTGCGCCGCCGCCTCGCGCTCGATGCCCCTCTGCCCGCGGGCCTCGGGTACGGGCGGGCGCGTGGAGGGTGCGTCGAACGTCGGCTCACTGAGGGTGTCGATGCCGACCCGTGACCGTGAGCTTTGTGCGCTCACCAGCCCGCCGCCACCCGCAGCGCCCGCACATGCGCGTCTGGCATCCCGAGCCGCACCAGCGCGTCGTCCAGCCGCTCCAGGTACTCCAGGTTCGCGCCCGACGGCCCCACCGACGCCCGGATGTGCGCAGCCATCTCCGCCAGCGGCGCCGGACCCAGCCAGCTCGGGTTCTCCGGACCCGCCGCGTACAGCTCGCCCTCCACGACCCGCCCGTCGATCAGCCCCACGGACACGGACTCCAGGCGGTACCCGGCCTGCTCCCGGTGGTCGAGAGCGGCGCGGATCGCGGCCTCCTTCGTGGGCGGCAGGCAGTACGCGACCACCCCGATCCGGTGGCCCGCGCGCGGCACGACCGTCACCACGCGCCCCGGAGCGTCCGGCGTTCCGCGGTGATCGGGCGACCCCTGCCAGAAGCCCCGCTCCCAGCCGTCCAGGACACCCGGCACCGCCTCGACGCTCTCGAAGGCCGGCCGCCAGATCAGGCTGCCGTACCCCACGATCCACGCGCTCACGGCGCGATGACCAGCGTGTGCGCGAGGTGGGCGGCGATGTCGTCGGGGTTCGTGTACAGCGGCACGGTCTCGTCGAGCACGAATGCCTCGAAGTGGCTCCGGTAGTACGGCGAGCGCGGCTGACCGCCCTGCCCACCGGGGTAGACGAGCGTGGTCTTCGACAGGTCGTCGAAGTCCATCACCACGCGTAGGCTGGCCATGCCGCGCACCTTCCAGTCGTCGAGCGTCCAGTCGAAGCCCGCGGCGGCCACCGTGCTGCCGTCGCCGTAGAACGGGGTCTCCGGGAGGTTCCAGTCCGACAGCAGGCTCGACTGGCGCCCGAACGGGTGGTCGAGGCGGAGCGGATGCAGGCGTCCCCAGCTCCAGGTGTCGGGGTCGCCGAGCTCGGTGGACAGGCGCTCGCAGGTGCGCGTGAGCGCGGAACGCACGTGGTCGACGCGGGGCTCGAGCCAGGCGCGGTCGGTGTCGAGCAGGCTGCGGCCGGTGCTGGACACGTCCATCACCCACGCGACCTGCTGCGGCGTGAGGTCGTCGGCGAGGGCCGCCTCGATCAGCTCGACCTGGAAGACCTGCCAGACCGCGGCGCCCCGGGAGTCGGCGGTCGCGTTGCGGTCCCAGGACCGGAGCAGATCGAGGCACACCGCGCCCTGGCCCGTGGCCTCGACCCCGTCGAGCAGGGCGTCGAGGTGGCGCACGGCGTTGCCGTCGCGGACATCCTCCTGGAGGCGGGACATGTCGGCGGCCGTGGCCTTGGGCAGGTCGCGCAGCATCTCGCGGATGCGGTCGTAGCGGTGGGGCGGGCAGTACGACGTGGACAGCGCGTCGGCCGCGGGATGGTCGGGCCGCGAGTTGGCGGTGACGACGTAGTCCTCGCGGTCGAGGTCGCCTTCGACGCCCGACGGACCGAAGCGGCCGGGACGGTCGTCGTGCCAGCCCGACCAGCCGTGGTTGGGGTCGCTGCCGGGGTAGGGCACCCGCCCGGTGTGGGCGCGGCGCACGGGGATGGCGCCCGTGACCTGCCAGCCCCAGCTCCCGTCGACGTCGGCCATCGCGACGTTCTGCACCACGCTGGTCTCGGTGGCGAGCAGCGCGTCGCGCAGGGCCGGCGCGGACGTGGCGGTGGCCATGGCGTGAAGCGCGGCGGGCGTGCGGTCGGGGAGCTCGAGGGCGTCCCACCGCAGCGCGAGGACCACGTCGCCGCCCTGGTTGATGACGGGCCCGAGGTCGGTCCACAGCACCTCGCGCGTGACGGGGTCGGCCTTGCGCGGGCGCGCGGTGACGGTGCGCTTCTCGAGGGGCCGCACGTCGGACTCGATGACGACGCCGTCTCCGGACCGGTTCAGCACGGCGACGTCGACCACGTCGGCCATGACGTTCGTGAGCCCCCAGCCGACGCGCCGGTTGTGCCCGACCGGGAAGCCGGGCGTGCCGGGCAGCGTGGCGCCGGCGACGTCGAGGCCGCCCCCTTCGATGTGCGCGACGTACCACAGGCTCGGCACGGTCTGGGACAGGTGCGGGTCGTTCGCGAGGAGGGGCTTGCCGGACTCCGTGCGTGCGCCGCCGACGACCCAGTTGTTCGAGGCCTCGGCGTCGGGACGGCCGCCCAGCGCGTCGGTGAACCCCTCGAACTCGGGGGTGAACGTGCCGAAGTCGCGGGTGCGGAGGTCGTTCCAGTACGGGTCGAGGGGCGGGCTGGCGGGGTCGGTGCGCAACAGACCGTCGAGCAGCGCGGGGTCGACGTCGTGCATCAGGACGGCCGCGAGCTCGTACTTCAGGTTGTCGGACAGGTTCCAGGCCTGCAGGAACGTGATGCCGAGGCAGTCCTCGGGGGCCCACGGCTCGAAGTCGACCCCGAGCAGGCGGTACTCGACGGGGAGGGTCTTCAGCGATGCCGCACCGTCGTTGAACCCGGCAGTGTAGGCGAGGACCATGTCCTTCGCGGGGTCTTCGAGCCGCGCGACGATCTGGCGCCCGCGGTCGCGCAAGCGCATCGACCCCAGGAACAGGTCGGCGTCGACGGCCTTCTCGCCGACCCACTCCGAGATCCGCCCGTGGGCGAGGTGCCGCGAGAGGTCGGCCTGGAACAGGCGGTCCTGGGCGTGGACGTACCCGAGGCCGTACCAGGCGTCCCACTCGGAGGACGCGTCGACGTGGGGCACGCCGTGGACGTCGCGGTTCACACGCACGGTGTCGTGCACGGCCGGACCCTGCTGCACCCCGTCGAGCGCGGGGTGCGAGCGCTTCGTCTGCGCGAGCGTGAGCAGCGCGCACCCGGAGAGCAGGAGGATCACGTTCCCGAGAACTGCACGCCCTCGAACACGAGCGTCGGGCTGCGCACCGAGCTGTACAGCCACGGGTCGTTCGCGACCTCGACGAGCGACTCGAACAGCGTGGTGACGTTGCCGGTGACGTTCATCTCGGAGAGCGACTGCGTGGGCTCGCCGTTCTCCCACAGGATGCCGCGGATGCCGAGGCTGAAGTCGCCCGTGGCTCCGTTGCTGTTCCCGCCCAGGAAGCCCGTGACGACGATGGCCTTGGGCAGCTCGCGGGCGATGGCCTCGACGGAGCGGGGCCCGGGCGGGATCACCCAGTTGGAGCGCCCGCCGGACGTGGGCTCCACGCCCATCTTGCGCGCGTGGTACAGCCCGATGTTGAACTCCTCGAGCACGCCTTCCTTCACGATGGTGCGCACGCGCGACCGGATGGCGTCGCCATCCCACGGGTGGCTGCCGAGGCCGCGCGGGATGTGCGGGTCGTCGATGATCGTGAAGTGCTTGCTGCCCACGCGCTTGCCGAGCTTGTCGGCGAGGCACGAGCGGCCCTGGTGGATGGCGCCCCCGGACAGGGGCCCGGCGAACGCGCCGAGGATGCGCGATGCGCTGCGTCCGGGCAGGATCATCGGGTAGGCGCCGGTCTCGATGGGCTTCGCACCCAGCCGCTCGCGCGTGCGCTCGACGACCTCGCGGGCGATGACCTCGATGGACGGCAGGTCGGTGAAGTGCCGCATCGCGAAGTAGGCCGCGGACTCGGGCCGCTTGTCGCCTTCCTGGAGGGTCATCTCGCCACCGGCGGCGAACCACGCGCCCTCGTCTTCGCCGGAGAACCCGTTCGACATGACGCGGATGGTGTGCGACCGCCCGTCGGCGCTGTAGACCGCGCTGCTGATGACGTCGTCGGTGTGCAGCTCCTGGAGCGCACCCTCGAGCGCTTCGGCGTAGCTCGCGCGGTCGGCGGCGGTGCGCTGGTGCCAGTACGGGTCGTCCTGGTCGAGCGTCTCGGCGTCGACCCCGCGGCCGCACAGGGCTCCGTCGGCCTGACGCCGGGCCGGGTCGGCCTCGAGGAACTTCGTGGACTCGACGGCCCGCTGCACGAACGGCTCGAGGGCCTCGGGGCGCAGATCGCTCGTGCTGTTCGAGCTGTAGCGGTCGTCGCAGAGCACGGACAGCGACAGGCCGCGCGTGGTGGCCTCGGTGGCCTGCTCCACCTTGCCGCCGCGGCGCTGGATCGTGACGTGCGTGCCGTCGGAGACGGTGCAGCCCACCTCGTCGGCGCCGAGCTTCTTCGCGTACCGGACGACGCGCTCGGCGAGGTCCATCAGGCTGTCGTCGCTCACTGGCGCCCCCCACCGACCGAGAGGTTGGCGACCTTGATCGTGGGCATCCCCTGGGACACCGGCACGCCCTGGCCGTCTTTCCCGCACGTCCATCCGCCTTCGTCGATCTCGAGGTCGTTCCCGACCATCTCGATGGACTCGAGCACCTTCGGGCCGTTCCCGATGAGGTTCACGTCTTTCACGGGCTTCGTGAGCTTGCCGTCTTCGATGAGGTAGCCGTGGCGCACGTAGAACGCGAAGTCGCCCGCGCCGATCTGCACGGACCCGTTCGCGAACGTCTCGCAGTACAGCCCGCGCTTGACGGACTTGATGATGTCTGCGGGCGCGTGGGGCCCGGGCTCCATGTACGTGGCGCGCATGCGCGGCAGGACGGGGTGGCGGAAAGACTCGCGCCGCCCGGACCCGGTGGGCTCGACCCCGTAGTGCCGCGCGCTGATGCGGTCGTGCAGGTAGGACCGGAGCACGCCCTGGTCGACCAGGGTGGTCTTCTCGGTGCGGCTGGCCTCGTCGTCGACGTTGATGGACCCGCGGGCCCCCGGCAGCGTGCCGTCGTCGACGATGGTGACCTCGCTCGGCGCGATGCGCTTGTTCATCTTGTCGGAGTAGATGCTGATGTCCTTCCGGTTGAAGTCGGCTTCCATCCCGTGCCCGATGGCTTCGTGCAGGAGGATGCCGGACGACCCGGCGGCCATGACCACCGGCATCTCGCCCGCGGGCGGGCTCCCCGCGTCGAGCGACCGGAGCGCGCGGTCGACGGCCCGCTCGACCAGGCGCGTCTGGCGGTCGGCGTCGTAGTACGAGAGGTCTTGTCGGGCGGCGACGTTGTACGAGCCGGCCTCGCGGGTGTCTCCATCGAGCGCGGTGACGGCCACGTACGCGCGCGTCATCGGGCGGTAGTCGGCCACGACGGTGCCGTCGGCGCGGGCGATCAGCACGTGCTTGTCGGTGTCGGCGAGGCTGACCTCGACCTTGTGGACCCGGGGATCGCGGTCGAACGCGCGGGCCTCCCAGTCGCGGACGAGCGGCACGCGCTCGGAGAGGTCGACATCGGACCAGTGCCGCGAGACCGGGTAGTAGTCGGGCAGGTCGAACGCGGCGGCGCCGACGGGCGGGTGGCCCTTCGCGTGCCGGGCGATCTCGGACGCCGTGGCGGCGGCCTTCTTCAGGCTCTGGGGCCGCAGATCCTCGGTGTAGGCGTACCCGACCTGGTCGCCGATCACGACGCGCACGCCCATGCCGAGGTCGATGGTGGTGTGCGCGCGGTTGACCTGGCGGTCGGACAGGCCGACGGCCGTGGAGATGGAGTGCTCGAAGAACAGATCTGCGTCGTCGGCGCCGTGGCGCGTGGCCTCGGCGAGCACGACTCGCAGGACCTCGTCGGTGATGCCGAACTGGCTGAACCAGTTCCGCGCGGAAAGCGTGTGGACCATACGTGTCTCCCGGAGACCGAACCCTAACCCCGGGAGAGGGGTGGATGGGTGGGGAATGGGATAGGCCGATGGACGTGAAGCGTTGGCTCTGGTTCTTCGTTCCGTTCACGCTGGTGAGCGGGCTCGGCGTGGCGGTCGCGACCTGGTTCTGGATCGCGGGGGCACCGTGCGATTCGTACGTCGACGTCGAGTTCTTCGACCTGTCGCCGTCGACGCGGTGCGTGCGCACCTCCGGCACGGGGCACTACCAGGTGGTGGTGACGCAGGTGGTGGAGGGGAACGGGTTCTTCGACGATCAGACGTACTACGTGTACGGGCTGTTCCCGCGCGGGAACACCGACGAGCGCGAGATCCGCGTGCTGGTACGGACGGGGCGGCCGCCGGAGCGGTTCGTGTCGTACGAGGACATGACGATCGAAGGCCGTCTGCTGCCGATGGACTACCGGAAGATCCCGTTCGACACGGAGACCCGGATGGGCGCGACGTCGAACTACTTCTTCTCGGACCGGGCGGTCCTGCTGGAGCCCGACCGGATCCAGGTGGACGGCGAGGACGACTGGGTCCGGCCGGGGAGCGAGTAGCAGCGGGTTGGCGCGGCTCGACGTCCCTGGGGGAACGCTGGATTCGAACGCAGGGGTCGCGGAGGGGGCAGAGACGCGGAGGTCCGGGTCCGATGGTCCACGTCGGCTGTACGCGGAGAAGCGTTCGGGTCGACTGCACCTGCGTGGTGGGCGCCGAGGTGCGTGACGGACGCTTCCAGCCCGGCGGGCTCGGATGGATCGCGTAGTCGGCGGGCTGTCGGCGGGTGACGAAGTCGTGGACCATGGGCGACCGCGGATGGTCTGTCGTGCTGGCTGGGGCGCGAGCGCGACGGGCGAGCGCAGTCTCCGGAGCGCGTCGAGGAAGGTCCTGCGGCAAGTGGGTGGGGATAGCGACGCCATGCCGGGTCGTTTGTCGCGTTGGGACCGCAATGCCCCCCTGTTGTCGCGTTCGGCGGGCGAGGTGGGGTCGCCTCATGGGGGCGGACTGCGAGAATGGGCGTTGGCTCGTCGGCGGTCTTTCCGGAATCGCGAGGTTCGCGCCTGAACGCGCCAAAGAAGGGCATAGCGTTCGGAGTGCGCCAGAAGGTGGGGGATAGCGACGCTATGCCGGGTCGTTTGTCGCATCGGGAACGCGATCCGCCGTGTTTGTCGCGTTCGGCGGGCGAGGTGCATGCCAGCGGAGTCTCGGCACGGCGCCGAATGTGGCGCGTCACCCGTGGGGTCGGCGCGCGTGTGGTGGGCGTAGTCGGGGTGAACGTCGCGGTCGCGGGGCGAAGTGGGGTCGAACGTCGCTCGGGAGTGGATGTCGGCGGGCTCGTGGATCTCTGGTAACGGGAGAACGCCGGGAATCTGGAGTGCGTTGTGCGCGGAGGGAGGTTCGGTCTGCGGTTGGCGACGTTCGACCGGACTCCGCTCGAGAAGCGCGACGTTCGGGTCGACTACGCCTGCCTGGTAGGCTCCGATGTGGGTGAGGGACGCGTCCGGCCCGGCTGGCTCGGATGGATCGCGTAGTCGGCGCGCTGTCGGTGGGCGGAGTCGAAGTCGTGGACCATGGGTGCTGGCGGTGCCGCGAGCTTCGCGACCGCCGAGCGCAGTCTCCGGAGCGCGTAGGAGAAGCGTCGCGCGCCAGAAAGGTGGGGGATAGCGACGCTATGCCGGGTGGTTTGTCGTATTGGGAACGCTATGCCCCCCTGTTTGTCGCGTTCGGCGGGCGAGGTGGGGTCGCCTCATGGGGGCGGCCTGCGAGAATGGGCGTTGTCTCGTCGGGAGTCGTGCAGACGCGGCGAGGTTCGCGCCCGAACGTGCCAAAGAAGGGGCATAGCGTTCGGAGTGCGCCAGAAGGTGGGGGATAGCGACGCTATGCCGGGTCGTTTGTCGCGTTGGGAACGCTATGCCCCCCTGTTTGTCGCGTTCGGCGGGCGAGGTGGGGTCGCCTCATGGGGGCGGCCTGCGAGAATCGGTGTTGGCTCGTCGGGGGTGTTGCGGGAATGGCGAGGTTCGCGCCTGAACGCGACAAAGAAGGGGGCATAGCGTTCGCGGCGCGCCAGAAGGTGGGGGATAGCGACGCTATGCCGGGTCGTTTGTCGCATCGGGAACGCGATCCGCCGTGTTTGTCGCGTTCGGCGGGCGAGGTGCATGCCGGCGGAGTCTCGGCACGGCGCCGAATGTGGCGCGTCACGGTGCGGTGGGCGCGCGTGTGGTGGGCGTAGTCGGGGTGAACGTCGCGGTGGCGGTGCGTAGTGGGGTCGAACGTCGCGCGGGAGTGGATGTCGGTGCGCTCATGGATCTCTGGTAACGGGAGAACGCCGGGAATCTGGAGTGCGATGTGCGCGGATGGAGGTTCGGTCTGCGGTTGGCGACGTTCGACCGGACTCCGCTCGAGAAGCGCGACGTTCGGGTCGACTACGCCCGCCTGGTGGGCGCCGAGGTGCGTGACGGACGCTTCCAGCCCGGCGGGCTCGGATGGATCGCGTAGTCGGCGGGCTGTCGTTGGGCGGCGTCGAAGTCGTGGACCATGGGTGCTGCGAGCTTCGCGACCGCCGAGCGCAGTCTCCGGATCGCCTAGGAGAAACCTCGCGCGCCAGAAGGGCGGGGATAGCGACGCCATGCCGGGTGGTTTGTCGCATTGGGAACGCTATGCCCCCCTGTTTGTCGCGTTCGGCGCCCGAGGTGGGGTCGCCTCACTGGGGCGGGCTGCGAGAATCGGCGTTGGCTCGTCGGGGGCGGTACGGGAATGGCGAGGTTCGCGCCCGAACGCGCCAAAGAAGGGGGCATAGCGTTCGTGGCGCGCCAGATGGCCGGGCATGGAGACGCTATGCCGGGTCGTTTGTCGCGCGCAGGCCGGAGCGACGCGCACACTGGTGGTGGGTCTGGGCGACCGCGGTGGACTCGGATCGTGCCGAGCGCGGAGCCGGCCTGAGAGGCACGCCTCCGGGGCTCCCGCGTCAGCGGAGCCGGAGGGTGCGCGAAGCGCAGTCGCGGAGCGACCGAGGCCGAAGGGCCGAGCCCGGAGGATACGCGCCGGTGCCGGACCGGAGGGCCGGGACCGGGACGCCCAGACCTCAGTGCCGCAGCATCGGGGACGGCCCGTTCGCGGGTGAACGCGTCTTCGGGCCCGCGCTGGCGGGCTCCGTGGACGGCTACGGCTTGCGGTGCGCCAGGCGGCTGGCCGCGCTCGTCGTCTCCGGCGCTCCGGCCTCGGCTTCCACGGCCGTGACCTCGGTGTCGCCGTCGGGCGCGGTGCTCTCGTCGTCGGTGACGCTCAGGCAGGTGCCGTTGACTTCCACGGTGTCGGGCGCGCACACGATGGACGTACTGCACGCCGAGATCAGGATGAGGACCCAGAGCATGTTCGGAAAAACTCCCCGGGGTCTATGCCCGAGCGGAGCACGACGCGCAATGATCGAGAGGGTCGGAGAGGGGGCGCGACGGGTCGATCGGTCACGGACCAACGCCGTGTACGCGGGCCTCCCGGGCGGTTCCGCGCGTCGCGGGAGCCGGCGTACATCGGTCACTGTTGTGCGATGGTGAGGCCGCGATCCTCACGTGGCAGGGAGGCTCCTTTGAGCGGAAAACAGCAGACGCCCCAGGTGCAGCCGAAGCCCAAGGAGCAGCCGGCGGCTGCGCCTGCCGGGCCGTCGGTCGACAACTCGTTCATGCTCGAGAAGCTGAAGGCCCAGGGAGACGCGCCCAAGGTGGGCGACGACTTCACGTCGATCGGGTCGGGCTACTCCGCGCAGACGAGCGAGCTCCCGAGCCTCGGCAAGGTCACGCACGCGGGCAGCGCGGATCACGATCGCCAGGAGGGAACCTCGATCGGGCACAAGGATCCGAAGGGTAAGCACCTCGTGACGACGAGCGAGACGGTGCGGCGCACGTCGGAGTCCACGCCGCGCTTCATCGTCGACGAGAACGGGAAGAAGCGCCTGGCCGGGCGGAACCCGGGATCGTCCGAGCGCACGACCACGTCGGGATCCGCGGGGCTGTCGGGGTCCGACTTCACGGCGGGCGCGTCCCGGCGGGTCGAGGAGTTCACGGGCGTGAACTCGGCGGGCGACAAGGATGCCAGCGTGCGGGCCGCCCGCGAGACCCAGGGCGGCATCACGCTCAACGGGAAGGACGGGCTCGCGGGCAACGTCGGTCACTCGACCGAGAAGACCACGACGGTCCAGAACGCCGACGGCACCACGTCGGAGAAGACCCGCACGACGGGCGCGAACCTCCAGGTGAACAGCAAGGCCACGGCGCTCACGGGCACGGTGGGAGACGGGACGAACACGGTCGGGCTGACCGCCAACGTGAGCCACGACTTCGACGAGGCCGGCGCGACGCTGTCCTACCAGCGCCAGACCGGGAAGAAGAGCGGGTTCGCCGGGTCGCTCGGGTTCCAGATGAACTTCGACACCGCCGAGCAGGCCCGCGTCGAGGGCAAGGACGGCTACGGCAACGCGCTCGACGTGATGAACACGCCCACGCCGGCGAACCCGAACCCGGCCCCGCAGGACCACCTGTACACGAACAAGCGCGACTTCGGCTGGGGTGTGAACGCGGGGCTCGGCGTCCAGGCCGGCGTCGTGGGGGTGAGCGCGAGCGGCTACTACAGCAAGTCGAACAACGTGTCGTTCAACCTGTCCGGCGACACCAAGGTCGGCGACGCGCCCGACTCACCCACGCTCGACGAGCTGTGGAAGAAAGACGAGAAGGCCGCGAAGGCGTTCGTCGCGCAGCACGACAACATGGTGCACCGCGACGGGAAGACGCTGCAGACGGTCGGAGAGCTGCCCATCGCGCAGATGAAGCCGGGCCAGTCCTACACCCTCGAGCAGAGCACGGCCTTCGGCGGCGGCGCGGGGATCTCGGTGTACGGGATCGGCGGGTCCGGGTCGTACGACCGGGCTCAGGTGCAGAAGACGAACATCGTGCGCGACGACCAGGGCGGCGTGACGATCGACATCGAGGTGGCCGACCAGCAGAAGGCCGAAGGCAACCTCGACGCGCCAGGCCTGCAGATCGGCGGTGGGGCGCACTGGGGGAACAGCTCGCAGGTCCGGTTCCGGTTCGACACCACCACCGACGCCGGCAAGGCGAAGCTGGCGGAGTTCCAGAAGACCGGCGTGCTCCCGGGCGCGATGGATGCCGAAGACCCGTCGCACAAGCGCTACACCGAGCTCGCTGGCAAGAAGGACCTCTCGAAGCAGGAGCGGGCCGAGCTCGCGGAGATCGCCGACCGCGTGAACGCCGGCGCCATGGAGAAGCTGGGCAGCCTCCAGCGCGGCGAGCAGCCGTACAAGGCCGACGGGGTCGAGTACGAGTTCGGGCGCCAGGGCAAGCACGACGCCGTGAAGGGCCACGTGAAGGGCCTCGGGTTCACGCTCGGTGAGTTCGGCAGCCGCGATGCGATGGGCACGCACTGGTACAAGGACCGCGAGGGCAACCTGCAGTACGGGAGCTCCGCGCGGCACGACGACTTCAACTTCTGGAGCCGCGACGAGTACGCGGCGGCAGCGCTCAACGACAAGTCGGCGGTCGATACGCACCTCTCCGCCGAGACGAACGACACCGAGGTCGGCAAGAAGCTCATCCGGCTGTCGGGCGACCGGGTGCCCACCGACATCCAGTCCGGGATCTTCGGGTCGCAGACGGGCAACGGCTACGACGACTACACGAAGTTCGAGTTCACCACGTACGACGGCGACTCCCAGCGGTTCGGAGCGGCGATGCAGAACGTCGACCTGTCGAACCTCACGCAGCCGTACCGGACCCGCGTGGAGCGCGAGCAGCAGCACCAGGCGCAGCTCGATGCGCCCATCCCCGAAGGGCGCCTGGCCGACCAGATCCTCGACAACCAGGCGCTCGACGACGCCTCGAAGTGGGTCGGGGCCTACCGGTCGGGCGATCCGGAGCTCCTGGCGCAGATCCCGCCCGACGTGCGCGAGCTGATCGACGGCAACCAGTCGGCGCTCGTCGAGAACGCGAAGGCGGACTACGCGCGCTTCGAGCAGTTCGAGAAGCAGCGCCGGCTCGACCCGTTCGGCGCCAACCCGTTCGCGATGCCGAGCCAGGGGCTGTTCCCGAACGCGGGCTTCGGCGACCGCACGAACCCGTTCCAGCTCGGGAACGGCGTGGTGAACGGCGACCGGCTCGGCGGGCTGCAGTCCATCCCGCAGCTCCAGATCCCGCAGTCCCGGCCGCAGCTCACGCTGCCCGGGTCGCAGACGAAGACGCCCGATCTCCCGGCCATCCCCACGATCGGTGCCGACGGGCAGATCACGTTCGCCGACCCGTTCGAAGCCATGATGGACGTGCGGTCGAACGACGGGGCCGCGCAGACCATGCAGAAGATGCTGCAGGGTCAGCTGGCCGACAAGGCCCGGCTCGCGCGCATGGGCCAGACCGACGGCCAGTACATCGAAGGGCAGCAGCTCGACGACGTGAGCCGCGCGAGCGCGATGATCCGCGATCAGCAGATGCGTCAGCTCAAGGCGAACATGGCGGGTCCGATGGCCCACCAGGCCGCGAAGATCATGATGGGCTCCGACTTCACGTCGGCTCCCGGGGATCTGATGGCCGCGATGGCCCGCCAGGCCACGGGCGACGACCAGCTCATGCTGTCGCTCCCGCTGTCCGGCAAGCACATGACCGAGCGCGCCGACATCATCCGCAGCCACGTGATGGACCGCGACGGCAAGGCCGACATGGGCCGCATGGTCCGCTTCATGGAGGCCATGAACCGCGTGGGCGACCGCAAGGGCATGGACCCGTCGTACGACGCGTTGCTGCACAGCCGCGCGAAGGGCGAGTACAAGTAGGCGACGCCGGGCTGCCCTCGATACGAGCGGACGTCGCGGCTCACGCGACGTTCGGGAGGCGCGATGGACGCTCGGGGCTGGTGGATCTGGGGAGCGGTCGTGCTGCTGGCGAGCCCGGCGACGGCGGGGAACACCCCACCGGAGGCCGGCGCGGCGAGCTCGGCGGTCGAGGAGCGCGCCCGTGCGGCGGCTGACGCGTACGAGGGCGCGGAGCAGGCGTTCGAGGCAGGACTGGAGCGCCTCGACGCCGTGTACGTGTGGTCGGTGCGGCTCGCGGAGTCGCGCAGGGCCGCCGGTGACCCCGAAGCCATGAACGCGCACCTGGAGCGCATGAAGGGCTTGTACGATCGGGTCGCCCAGCGGGTGGAGCGGGGAACGCTCCGGTCGACGGATGCGGCCGCAGCGCGGTTCTACATGTTCGAAGCGCGCGTGTGGGTGGAGCGATGATCCTCGTGGCACTGGCGATGGCGGGGCCCCTGGACGACGGGGTGGCGGCGCTGGAGGCCCTGCGGGCCGACCCCGCGGATGGCGCCGCGCTGGAGCAGGTGGCGAAGAGCGCGTCCACCGCGGGCGTGAAGGAGCTGCTCGTCGACGCGGTGCTGGTCGCCGCGGCCGTGCCGGACGCCATCGCCGCTGAGGCCGCGTTCGCCACGGGCATGCGGCGCTGGCGCCAGGGGGACGCCGGGGAGGCCGTGCGGTGGCTCGCGAAGGTCCCCGCCACGTCGGACGACTGGGGGCTGGCGACCCTCCTCCGCGCCCGGTCCGCCCGGAGCGCTCGTACCTACAAGGTGGCGGTGCGGCTGTGCCGCGAGATCCTCGAGCGCAACGGGGGCTCCGGCCCGCGCGCCGGGTTCGTCGCGGAGCTCGCCCGGGTCGAGCTCGCCGCGATGGTGGAGTCGAGCGACCCCTACCGGGCGGCCGTGGAATACGATGCGATGCCTGAAGGGTCCGTGCTGGCGGGCCTCACGACGGCTCGCGTCGCGGAGATCGAGCGCGAGCGCGGGAGCGTGAAGCCCGCCCGCAAGACGCTGGAGACCGTCCCGTCGGGGGCCGCATGGTTCCCCGAGATGACGGCCATCGAGGCGGAGGTCGCGACCGAGAAGTGCCGCGGAGGCGTGCCGGCCGTGGTGACCGCGGGTCAGGCGCGCATCGAGGCCGAGCTCGCGAGCCTCCCGACGGTCGCGCCCGGGGATCTGCGGGTCGACCTGAAGGTGACGTCCGACGTGGAGCGGCTCGTGCACGAGGTCGAGGTGGCGCGTGCAGCCGGCAGCCCGTACGCGGCGGAGGTGGAGCTCGACCTCGACCTGTGGATGGCCGTGCAGCGGGGGCTCGCGACCGCCCAGGCCGAGCGGGCGCTCCAGCGGGTGAAGGACGCCGCCGCACGCTGCGGGAAGCGCTGAGGAGAGGGTCGGCTACGTGAGCCATCCGACCGCTCACTGCCGACCGCTGACTGCCGACCGCTGACTGCCGACCGCTGACGGCCGAGAGCTCCTGCCTCGATCGCCCGAGCGCGATCGTCAGAACAGCATCTGCATGCTGCGGAGCGCCTCGTACGCGACCTCGGTGGGCGCGGTGACCGTGAACTCGAGGTCGACCGTACGTTCCTGGCCGTCCGGGATGGCGAGGTCCCAGCGCAGCACCCCCGGCCCCGACGTGGGGACCTCGCTCGCGCCCTCGGTCAGCGCGATGGTCTTCACGGTGACCTTGTCGAGCTCGGACACCGGCAGCTGGTCGCGGAGGTCGACCGTGCGCGCCTCGCCCGAGTAGTTCGCCACCGTGATCCGGAAGTGGAAGTTGTACCGGGTGGTCTTCTGGCCGGCGCCCAGGAACTCCTGACGGCGGGACACGAGCTCGCGGCTCACCTTCAGGCGCTCGTCGGCCCCGAACGAGAGGCGCAGGGCTTCGCCTGGCACGACGGCCGTGACCGCGCCGGACCCGAGGTAGTCGGCACCGACGAACGTGCTCACCTGGCCGGGCAGGAGCGGGACCTCCCCGGCGTAGCGGATGGACGCGCGGCGATGGACCTCCGGCACGAGCTTCGGGACGGTCGCGTAGTCGACCACGGCCGTGAACGTCTGCGTGCCGACCGCGAGGCGCTGGCTCGAGCCGTCGCCCGCGACCGTGCGCTTGCCGTCGATCGCGAACACGACGGCTCCGCTGCCCTCGACCTTCGCCGTGAGCTTCGACGACACGAGCCCGCTCTCCGCGGGCCCCTCGCCCCCGGCGACGGGCGCGACGATGGCGCCGGTGTCGAGGGAGATGGCGCTCGCGTCGTCCCGGCCGAGGTACCACGGGGTGAGCGTCGGCAGGACCGCGCTCCCGCCCGCGTTCGCGGTGGACAGCGCGATCGACGCGTCGGTCCAGGCCTCGCCGGTGTTCTGGTGCACGACCCCGAAGTACTCGAGCTCGACCTTGTCGTCGTCGAGCAACCGGGCGTTGTACGAGGGGTTCCAGGCGGCGCCGTTCACCTGGTAGCGGAGCCCGATGGTGGCCTTCTTGCCCGTCGCTTCGACCTCCACGCGCACGGTGCGCCCGGTCGCGATGGGGTTCTTCGTCTTGATCAGCAGCGGACGCAGCGTGTCGCCGAGGTCTTTCGCGAGCTCCTCCTGCTCGCGGAGCTGCTTCGCGAGCGCGGCCTCGGCCTCTCCGACGTAGGTGAGCGTGCTGCGCACCTCGGTGAGGGGCGGCTGCGGAGCCCCTTCGCCGCGCTGGGCGAGCAGGGTGAAGCGCAGGTAGGCCCGCTGCCCGAGAAGCGACTCGATGCGGTCGCGCACCTCGCCGAGCTGGCGCGTGATGTCGAGGGCCTGCGCACGGAGGTCTTCGAGACGGGCGTCCTCCACGACCTCTCCGGTGGGGGACACGAGCTCCACCCCGACGATACGGGCGTCTCCGTCGAGCACGAGCCCGGAGAGCCCGTCGGGACGGATGGTGTGCGGCAGGCCCTCGAACACGACCGTCTTGCTGCCCTTGCCCGCCGGGAGCTCGAGCTCGCGGGTGACCAGGGCGCGGTCGCGGAACACGGTGACCGAGCGCAGCGTGCTGTTGGGCTCCAGCGGGAGCTCGGGCGGGGGCGGCGGAGGGGGGGGCGCGTCGTACCAGGACTCCTCGGCGGCGGGACGGGGGCTCGCGCGGCGCGCGGGGCGGGAGAGCTCGGCTTCCACGTCGTCGAGGTCGAACTCGAGCTGCATGCGCGACTTGGCTTCGGCCGAGTAGTCGTGCTGGGCGAGAGCCGGTGCGGAGAGCAGGGCGAGGATCAGGGTCATGGGCGCTCCTTGGGCTTCGCGTCGACACCGCGGGGTCCGTTCGGTTCCGGTGAAAGGAACCGCGGACCGGCGCGTTGGTCGGACGTCGAGGAGGTTCGGATGAGGGTCTGGACGATGGTCGTGTGGTTCGCGGTCGGATGCAGCACGCTACCGGGTCCGGTGCGGTCCGATGGGCCCGAGGACGTGCCGGCCGCACCAGAGAGCCCGCGCACGCGGCCCGGTTCCGAGGTGCTGGAGCTGCGGGCGCGCGCGGGAGGGGTGTTCGAGCTGGTGAACGTGAGCGCGACCCCACAGGACGTGCTGCCGGCGCTCGACGGTTCCGACTTCGGGTGGCGCGTGCCGAGCCTGTCGGTCGAGTACCGCGACAAGGCCGGCCAGCCGGTGCCGTTCGCGCTCGGCGGGCGGTGCGGGAACATGAACCCGCTGCGCGCGGAGGACTTCGTCACGCTCGCGCCAGGCGCCTCGCTCGCGCTCCCCGGGCAGTGGATGTCGCTACAGCCCCCGGAGGGCGCGGTGGAGGCGCGGCTCACGTACGACACGCGCACGCAGGGCGGTCGGGATCTCGGCGATCTCCGGGCCGACCCGGCGGAGATGCTCGCGAAGCTGCCCGAGGGCGTGTGGACCTCCAACTGGTCCGCCCTGTCCCCGTGAGCCGCGCGGCCACGCTACGTTCCCCCCGGAGGTGAGGGGATGTCGCGGTGGTGGTGGGTCGGCGGAGCCGCGGTGGTGGGCGTGATCGCGGCGGTCCTCGCGCTCGGGCCCGGGTCCGACACGACGCCCGAGGCCCCCGGTCCCGTCGAGCGCGTCCCGAGCGAGCAGGAGCAGGCGAGGTCGCAGGTGCCCGCCCCGCCGGCGGTGCCGCGGTCCCGTCCCGTGAACGAGCCGACCGTGACGCAGTTCGCCCAGGAGCAGGGCCTCGACGCGGAGACGTCCGAGGCGGTGTCCATGGCGGTCCGCGGCCATCGCGAGCGCGTCGGTCGGATCGAAGCGGAGCTCGTGGCGAACGACGCCGCCCCTCCCGAGGAGCTGGCGGCCCTCCGCGACCAGCTCGGCGAGAGCTTCGCGCAGCTGCGGTCCGACGTCGCCGACGCGCTCCCGCCCGATGCGCTCGATGCGTTCATGGACTCCGTGGGCGACGCGCTGGAGCCGTCCCGCACCCCACCCGGGGTCGAGCGGTAGGGGTCAGCGCGGCGCGTGGGTGACGAGCTCGGTGTTCGCCTCGTGCAGCACGGGCCCGAGCCCTTCGGCCCAGTGGGTGAACGTGGCGCTCTCGCCGCCCACGAGGGTGTTCCGCACACGCACGGTGTCGTAGGTGCCGGCCGGAACGGTGATGGTCTCCTCGCTGACGACCTCGTACCGGAACTCCCGCTCGGTCTCGGTGGTGCCGCTGGCGTCGACCCGGGCGACCCGGGCCAGGGCCGTCCACCCGTCGGCCATGTCGCGGGGCGCCAGCAGGAACGGCTCCAGGTAGATGGACGACCACTCCGACCACGGCCCGCCGTCGCGCTGCAGGCGCACGTCTTCGTGCTCGAAGAACACCCCCTCCTCGTCGCAGGCGTAGACGGCGTGGCCCTCGAACACGAGGCCCTCGCCGTCCGTCGAGGTGTAGGTGGACGTGGTGTCGGCGCCGTACCGGCCCTCGTCGTCGAGAGCGCCGAGGTAGGTGTACGTCGTGGAGCCCGTGGCGCCGGGGTTGTCGTCGGTGGTCTGCCACTCCTGCACGGTGCGCTGGTGGACGGGGAGCCACGGACCGCACGGGTCGTGCTCGGCATCACGGGACGCGGCGCCGGAGCACCCTGCGATCAGCGCGATGCACGCGGCCCTCATGGGCTCTCGGGTTCCCGGCTCAACGTCACCATCCAGTCTCCGAAGCCCACGCCCTTCCAGAACGCGACCGCCCGCGCATCGAGCGTGAGCGTTCCGACCTCTGCACGAGGATACCCGGCTTCGCGCGCCGAGAGGAGCAGGGTGTCGACGAGGCGACGTGCGAGGCCCTGGCGGCGGTAGGCGTCGGCGACGTACAGGTCGCCGATCCGCACGGTGGGCGCGCGCTCGACCACCGGCACGATCAGGCTGGGGAAGCCGCGCACGGCTCCGACGAGCGCGCCGTCGTGCTCGGCGAGGAACACGGGTGGGAAGGGCTGCGGCGCGAACCAGCTGCGCATGTAGTCGCGCATGTGGGGCCGCGCGCCCCGTGCCATGCGGAACCGGGGATCGGCCTCGGTTCCGCACGCCATGAGCGCTTCCCACACGTCGAGCAGCGGCTCGATGTCGGCCGCGGTGCCCGCGCGGATGGGGATCATCGGAGGATGGAGCGGCCCGCGTACACGGCCGCGTTGCCGAGCGCCTCTTCGATCCGGAGCAGCTGGTTGTACTTCGCCACGCGGTCGGTGCGGCACGGCGCGCCGGTCTTGATCTGACCGGTGCCGCATGCCACGGCGAGGTCGGCGATGGTGACGTCTTCCGTCTCGCCGCTCCGGTGCGACATGACGCTCGTGTAGCTCGCGCGGTGCGCGGTGTTCACGGCCGCGAGGGTCTCGGTGAGCGTGCCGATCTGGTTGACCTTGATCAGGATGCTGTTGGCGATCTTCTTCTCGATGCCGCTCTTCAGGCGCGTGGTGTTGGTGACGAACAGGTCGTCGCCCACGAGCTGGATGCGGTCGCCGAGGGCGGTGGTGAGCTTCTGCCAGCCGTCCCAGTCGTTCTCGTCGAGGCCGTCTTCGATCGAGAACAGCGGGTACTTCTCGACGAGGCCGGTGTAGTACGCCACGAGCTCGTCGCTCGACCACTTCGCGTTCTCGCCGCCGAGGGTGTACACGCCGTCTTTGTGGAACTCGGACGCCGCCACGTCGAGCGCGAGCACGATCTGGTCGCCCAGCTTGTAGCCGGCGGACTCGGTGGCCTCGCAGATGAGGTCGAGCGCGGCGCTGTTGTTCTCGAGGTCGGGCGCGAACCCGCCTTCGTCGCCCACACCCGTCGCCAGGCTGCGGCCCTTCAGGACCTTCTTCAGGTGGTGGTAGATCTCGGTGCCCCAGCGCAGGCCCTCGGCGAACGAGGCCGCACCGACCGGCATGACCATGAACTCCTGGATGTCGACGTTGTTGTCGGCGTGGGAGCCCCCGTTCAGGATGTTCATCATGGGGACGGGGAGGACGCGCGCGGACGCGCCGCCGACGTAGCGGTACAGCGGGAGGCGCGTGGCGGCTGCGCCGGCCTTGGCCGCGGCGAGCGAGGCGCCCAGGATGGCGTTCGCGCCGAGGCGGCTCTTGTTCGGGGTGCCGTCGAGCTCGATGAGGAGGGTGTCGATGGCGGACTGGTCGCGGCAGTCGAGGCCGATGAGCTGATCGGCGATGGGGCCGTTCACGTTCGCCACCGCGGTGTCGACGCCCTTGCCGAGCCAGCGGTCCTTCGCGCCGTCGCGCAGCTCCACCGCTTCGTGCTCTCCGGTGCTCGCCCCGGACGGAACGGCCGCCCGGCCGACGTGCCCGTGCTCCGTGGAGATCTCGACCTCGACCGTCGGATTGCCCCGGCTGTCCAGGATTGCGCGCCCGCGAACTTCGAAGATGGTGGCCACTGTTCCTCCACAGGGATGGATGGCCGTGCGGCGTAACCCGGTGACACGTGGAGTGGGGGATTGTAGGATGCGCGCGATGTCGACCAGGATTCTCTTGCCAGGCCTGCTGCTGTTGCCCCAGCTGGCCCATGCCCGGAACGCCGGGTGGTTCTTGAAGGGCGCACCCACCGTCGAGATCGCCGGAACGGTCGAGCTGCCGCTGTACCGGGGAACGATCGGCGATCATCGCCCGATGATCGCGGTCGATCGCGAGGTCGACGGCAAGAAGCGCTCGGTGCTCGCGGTGGTCGATCTCGGCCACAGCTGGACGATGCTGGGGCGCGACCTCGCGTCCGAGCTCGGCATCGTGCCGGAGTCGTCCGACCTGAACGGCGAGTGGGCGCAGTTCGCGGAGATCGACGCGCTGACGATCGGCGAGGTCACGGTCCGGAACCTGAAGGTGCAGGTGGTCGCGGGCGACGAGCTCGTGCTGGGCTTCGGCGCGATCCCGAGCGTGGCCGTGGCCGTGCTGCCGTCGCAGGGGGTCGTGAAGATCGCGCCGGCGTCGGAGGGCAAGAAGCTGGTCGAGGCCACCGGAACGCCCCTGCCGCTGTACCGCCAGACGAAGGGCAAGTGGGTCGAGGGCGGCCAGAAGGTGTACGGGAACGGGCTGTCGTTCGCGGTCGACGGGTCGATCAGCGGGCGCGACGGGCACGTGATGCTCCGCACGGCGGCCCCGATCACGCAGGTGACGAAGGGCTACCGGGGGCTCGACGAGCGGCGCCGGAACGGCGTGCTGCACTACCGCGGTCGCGGCCGCATCGGCGACGTCGAGATCGCCGAGAGCTGGGTGCAGATGGACGAGTCGCTGATCGACTCCTCGAAAGATCTCGTGGGGGCCATCGGGTACGACCAGCTGTACATGGTCGACCTCGCCGTGAGCCCGACGCACTCGATCGCGGCCGTGCAGAAGGTGACGGACCTGAAGTACACGCCGACGGTGGAGCGTGTGCTGGAGCTCGCCGAGGCCCGGGCGGATGCCGCGGGGCTCAAGCGGGAGGACGAGCGGTCGGTGCGTCCGCCGCGCATGGAGCTCGACGACGGCAAGGTCGATCCGAAGGAGCTCGAGGGGAACCCGGGCGACACCACGGTGATGGCGCTGGAGCGCAGCCTGGCGCGCGCGCTGTGGGATGCCGGGCGCGTCGACGAGGCGATCCCGCACTTCCTGAACGCGGCGGAAGCCGGTGGCGACCGCTGTGCCCCGCGCATGGAGCTCGGGCTGAAGCGGCTCGCGTGGTCGGGCTCGATGCAGGAGCAGGACTTCATCGTCGAGCTCATCCGGCAGCCGCTCCGCGAGGCGGGCGAGCTGTGGGACCGCTGGGAGGCGCTCGATCCCGACGTGCGCGGGAAGGTGCGCCGGTACGAGGCGGTTCCCGAGGGCACGTTCAAGATCGAGCAGGAGCGTCGCTGTCTGACGGCCTGGGGCACGCTCATGGCGGCCTACGTGGCTCAGGGGAACACGGCGAAGTCGTCCGAGATCTACCGGGATCACTACGGGAAAGACCCGGTGGTGGCGTTCGCGCAGGGCATCTCGCTGCTCGCGCAGGGCCAGGCGAAGACGGCCGAGATCCCGATCCGCGAGGCGCTGTCGTTCGACGTGGCGGAGTCCGCCGACTTCAAGCTCGGGCTCGCGCGCGCGCTGGCCGAGCAGGGCAAGCGCGAGGCCGTCGAGGCCATCGTCGACGAGATTCCGGGCCTGGAGATCGACCACCCGCTCACGGCCGCGCTCATGGCGGTGGAGTGGGGGCGCATCCTCGATGGTGACGCCGGCGCGAAGGCGATGGCGGAGCGCATGATCAAGGCCGACCCGTACTGGATCCCGGGGCACCTGGTGGGTCTGCGACTCGGGAGCGAGTCGGCGAACCTGAGCCAGGTGGGCGCCGAGATCGTGCGGCAGCGCGGGCGGTATGCGGGCGATCTGACGCTCGACGCCCATGCGGCCGTGTATACCGCGCTGAACGGCGATCCCGCTGCGGCGCGCAAGGAGCTGCGGGCCCTGCAGGCCAATACGCCGCCCACGGCCGACCTGTTCGCGGGCATGGCGCTGGTGGCGAGCATGCGCGGCAAGTCCGACCGGCTCGACGAGGCCCGCAAGGAGCTCCGGCTGCGCTACCCGACCATCCCGGCCGGGGATCTCGGGCTGGTCGCATCCGACACGGAAGACCCCGAGTAGCTCAGTCGGCGCGCTGATCGCGGCTCAGTCGGCGCGCTGATCGCGCTTGGAGAGGAACTCGAGGTGCTCGACCACCCGCACGTCGGCGGGCTCGCCCACGTGCCGGTACACCCACCGCGTGACGGCGTTCTCGGCCGCGACGTGGAACACGGGGTCGCACTCCGACACGCTCACGTCGCGCACGCGCCCCGTGGCCGTGACCGTGAGCTCCGTGCGGCACGTGGCCGGCGAGTGCTTCTTGCCGCCCGTGGGGAACGTGGGCTTCGGCGCGTCTTCGAGCTTCAGGATGCCGGCGTATGCGTCGGGTGCGAGGGGCGTGGGCGCGGGGGGCTCCTCGAACACGAGGCCGTAGTACGTACGCACCCAGCGCGCGTCGCCGACGTCCTCCACCGGGGCGAACTCCCAGTCGTACATCGCCAGGCGGGACGCGCGGTGGAACACCTCTTCGCACAGGTCGACCCCGACGAACACGGGATGCCCCCCCTCCACCGGCACCACGACGCGGAGCTTGCACTTCCCGCTCTGGCCGGAAGCGGCGGTCGGGAACTTCGGAGGGATGCGCTCCAGCGGGCGCAGCGCGGTGTGGTGGCGGTCGGCGATCAGCGGGTCGACCAGCACCTCGGGCTCGCCGACCCGGGCGAACGGCGAGCTCTGCTTGAAGCTGACCGTGCGGTGCTCGAGGAACGTGGTTCCGTCGGGCTCCCAGCGCCACTTGCTCATGGCGTCGATGCACCGATCGGCGAAGTCCCGCGGGCATCCCGACACGAGCACGTCGGTCGCTTCCCCCGAGGCGTCGACGACCATGTGCGCCTCGCACACGGGGTCGCCCGAGCCGCCAGCCGGATAGCCGACCGAGGCCTTCGAGATCGCGTTCCCCGCGACGGCAGTGGACAGGGCGAAGGCGAGCATGGAACCTCCCGGCGCGGTCGCGCGGGAGCTTCTTAGCGGCGGCGGCCCAGCAGCGCGAGCAGACCGACGAGCAGCGACGACCCGAAGGTGCCGGACGACACGGTGTCACAGCCGCCGATCCCCCCGAGACCCACGGCGTCGGCGTCTTCGTTCGCATCCCCGCGTGCGCCCTGCGCACCGGTGGAGTCGGCGAGCTTCTCGGCCACCCACGCCGTGGTGTTGGCCGCGAGGTAGCGGTTGCCGCGGGCGATCATCCAGGCGTTCGCGGGGTCGTCGCCGGCCAGGCCGTACATGAACCAGCCCATCTCGTCGGAGGCGAGCAGCAGCTCGGTGTGGCTGATGTCGACCACGCGGGTCTCGACGACCTGGGCACCGCGGGCATCCACGTTCTGCGTGGCGGTGGCGGAGCTCAGGAACAGCACTCCGTCGGACGGACCGCTGACCTCACCCAGCACGAGCTGGCCGTCGGCCAGGCCCTGGAGCTCGGCGTCGTCGGTGGTGATCTCGGTGACCCAGGTGTTGATCGAGTCGATCAGCAGGCCCCACTGCGACTTGCTGGCGATGCCGTCCCACACTTCCTTGTAGGACTCCTCGCCGTTCGGCATGAGCGGGTTCTTGCCGGCGAGGATGAAGATCTCGACCTCGGGGTCGACGCCCTTCGACGCGAGCACGTCGACGAAGTCGCCACCGGCTTCGATGGCGGCGTCGATGCCGTACGAGTGGCTGTAGAAGCCGAAGCCGCCCTCGTAGGTGGTCCACCAGTCGGTCTGCAGGGCGTAGCCGCCCAGGAACGGCTGCGCGCCCGGGAGCGTGTGAGGCTGGCGCTTGAGCAGCTGGCGCTGACCCGGGAAGGGGTCGCCGTTCTCGGGCAGGAAGTCCTGGCCCTCGAGGTCCTGCTCGACCCACCAGGTACCCGCGCCGAACGGGTAGTAGGCGGTCCAGCTGACCGGGGCGACCGCGGCGTCGGTGTCGAGACCGAAGAAGTTCGAGGCGGGCCACCGGTACGCGGTGTCGATGCCGTCGAGCGGGACGCCCGCGAGCACCATGCGGCGCACGTCGCCACGGTAGGGGGTTCCGACGGCCTCGTAGCCGGCGTCGCCCCACGACGTACCCGCGGTGTTCGAGGTGTACGCGACCACCGCGAGCCCCCCCTTGCTGTGGGCCACGAGGTCGACCTCGCTCGCACCCGTGCGGGCCTTGATCACCGCGATGGCGTTCGCGACGGCTTCGGCCTGCATGAGCATCTCGCCGTGCGGGTGCGCGAACGTGATGGCGTACACGGGACGGCCGAGGTCTTCGAGCTCGCGGCGCATGCCGAACCACGGGCGGGACGCGTTGTCGCCGGCGCCGTGCACGAGCAGGATGGGCGTGCCCGAGGAGGTCTCCTCGTGCAGGCCGTAGTGGAGCAGGAACTGCGAGCTGTGCGGCGTGGACGTGCCGAACAGCGTCTGCATGTGCGGCGTGAACTCGGAGTCCCTCCACTCGAAGATCGCGTTGAACTCCTCGGCGTGGAAGAGCTCGCGGTCGGGATCACCGTAGCGGTCGATCCGGCTCCACAGAGCGTCGTTCCCGTCGTGCGTCTTGACCTCGTCGCCGGTGAACACCGCTTCGGGCGCGGTGGGGTCGAAGTCGGACGTGGCCCACGCGGGCGCGAGAGAGAGGAGAGCGATCATGGCACATCCAGATAGCGGGGTCATTCAGCCGCCCCCCCGAGAAAGTCGGAGACCGCGCGGTTGAATTCCTCCGGTGCATCGTGATGCACCGTGTGGCCCGCCCCGGGAATGAGGATGAGCCGCGCGTCAGGTATCGCGTCACGACCGGTCTCGGCAACGCGTTTCGTTCGACCGCCCGTGAAGATCGGGTTCGGGATCATGTGATCGTCGGTTCCGAAGATCAGCAGGGTGGGCGCCGAGATCTCGCCGAGGCGGTCTGCGACGGGGTGATCGATCATCCCGGCGATGCTCCGGCTCACCGCGACGGACGTGCCCTGGAAGGACTCGTGCTTGCCCATCCGCACGCGCTCTTCGATGAGCCGCTCGACGCCTTCGTCGTGCTTGTTGAACACGGCGGCCTGGAACGCGGTACGGACCTCCGCTTCGCCCGAGTGCATCGCACGACCCTCGTGCCACCAGTCCTTCATCCAGCGGCCCGCGCCCGGGTTGAAGCGCTCGAGGCCCGCCGGAGCGGACAGGATCAGGCGGTCGACCCGCTCGGGGTGCTCGAGCGTCAGGGTGAGCGCGATCTGCCCGCCCATGGAGTGCCCGACGACGGAGGCCTTGTCGATCTCCAGCGCGTCGAGCCAGTGAACGACGGTCTCGGCGTACCAGGGCGGCGTCATGGGAGCGTCGGGGCGGGCCGACGAGCCGTACCCGGGCAGGTCGAGCGCGAGCACCCGGTTGGTGCCCGTGAACGCCTCGAGCTGGTACTCCCAGAAGCCCATGTACGACGACAGCCCGTGGATGAACACGAGCGGGGGCTTGTCGCCACCGGAGTCGACGTACGCGATCTGGATGCCGTCGACCTCGATCATCTGCCGGGGGAGCGGCGTGTACAGCTCCTCCGGGGACATCGGAGGCAGGGTGTGGTAGCGCGAGGCGAACGCCGACAGCATGAGAAGCGGGAACATCGGGGCTCCGTGTTGCGTTGCAGCTTAGGGGCCCCGGTGATGCGGCGCAACAAAATGATGTCCGAAAACCGTCAACGCGATCGTTCGCTGCTTAGAACGCCAGCCACTCCACGCCGGCGTACCCGACCCATGCCGTGTCGTCGATCAGCGCCTGGTCGCCCGGGAACAGCGTCGCACCCGCCAGGTAGTACGTGAAGAACGGCCAGGGCTCGTGGGAGATCTGGGCGTTCAGCTCGGTGCCGTAGTTGCCGCGCTGCGGCGCGAGTGCGGTGCCGAACCCGAGCTTCGTGTTGAGCTTGTTCGGGATCACGTCGAACGCACCGGACGCCGTGAGCCCGATCACGCCCTTCTCGCCGCCCGAGACGTCGTACACCACCGCCACCATCCGGTTGATGGACTGAGGGTCGGTGAACAGCAGCCGGGTGCCGTGCGTGTTGTGGATCGCGCCCACGAAACCGTAGCTGTTCCCGGTGATCACGCCCGTGTGGCGGTTCGTGTCGTCGCCGTCGTCGGGTGTGGAGTACAGGGCCTCTGCACGCACGATCGAGCCCTTTCCGCGGGCGTACCGCAGGCGGACCTCGGCGTCGTAGAGCTGGCCGAACACCGGGACCGTCGGACCCTGGCGGGCTTTGAGCGAGCCCGTGTTCAGCAGCGCGACCGCGTGGAACCCGACGGGACCGTGCTGCAGTGCGGCGTTCGCGCCGAAGTCGAGGGCCGTCCACAACAGCAGCGCGTCGACGCCGGGATCGTCGGCCGGCGGTGTCGTGTCGCCGTACGGATCGAGCCGGGGCCCTCCCTGCATCTCGGAGAGCGCGGAAGTGGGGCCGGCGCCCAAGGCACCGCCTGTGCCGCCCGTATTGTCGCGCAGCAACCAGACGTGGGCGCCGACCTCCAGACCGCGCCCCGGCACGTAGGCGACGTCGGCCATGTTCAGCCAGGCGTCGTCGGGAGTGCCGAGTCCGAGCTCGTACAGCGTGTAGGACCCGAGGCGGTAGCGCAGGCGCTCGCCGAACCCGGTGCGAACCGAGCCGAACGCGCTGATGCCGGCCGCTTCAGACCCGAAGAACATGAGGCGCCCGCCCGAGCGGAAGAGTCCGTCGGGCGTGGTGGCCGTGGGATCGCTGGCGGAGTCCGCGACGAACTGCAGTCCCACCACCAGGTGGATCTTGTGGTTCTCGCTGAACTTCTCCCAGATGTCGAAGTGCAGCCGGCGCGTCTGCAGGTTCACCTGGTCGCCGCCGAACCCACCACCCGTGTTCCCGCCGATCCCGTAGGAGCGGTCGCCCCAGCCGAAGTCGATCTCGAACGCCGCCGTGAGTCCGGCCTTCCCGTCGAGCACGTCGGGCTTCCACGTGAAGAAGCCGCTCGCGCGCTGCTCGGCGTAGTAGGACCGCGCGTTCGGGTCGACCGCGATGTCGTTCGTGCCCCCGATGGTCCCGAGCACCTGCCCGTCGATGAACGGGTTCGTGCTGACGATGTCGGTGGCCGCCCCCCGCGCCTGGACCAGCGCGAAGAACCGGAACGGCTTGCCCGGGGGGACGTTCGGAACGACGGAGTCCGCCGCGAAGCGACGGGCCTCCGGCGGAGCCGCGGAGTCCTGGGCGGACGCCGCGGCGATGAGTGCCGCGATCAACACCGGATCAGCGGAAGATCTGGAGGTTGTCGTCGGGCGAGAGGCCGGGGCCGCTGGTGGAGCCGAAGCCGGAGGTCGGCGTGGGAGCGGTGAAGCCGAGGCCGGCCTGGACGACCTCGTAGGACAGCACGCCAGCGTCGATCTGCCAGATGCCGTCGGCCGTCGCGTTGTAGGGCGAGGTCTGCGTGAGCACGATGGTCGCGGGCGTGGTGGACTCATCGACCGTGAACGTGCCGGCGAAGTCGACCGTGGAGCTCGCGCTGTCGGTCGAGGTGACGACGTAGCTGCCGTCCATCTCGAAGGTGGCGTCGACGCGGACCACGTCGTTCGCGGCGAGGAGCGGAGCCACGTCGGCGCCCTCGGACACCCAGGTACCGACGAGGTCGGAGTCGATGGTGACGGGGGTGTCGGTGTCGTCGGTATCGTCGGTGTCGTCGACCACGGTGGGGCAGCCGGTGAGCGCGAACACGGTGAAGGCGAAGAACGTCGTACGGATGGACATGGTGTGCTCCATTTTCGTGGGGGTGCCTCCCCCTCGATGGCGTCGTTCTATCGCATTGCGGCAGTGCGTCAACCATAGAATGTTGCGACGCGTCAAAGCCGCTGAAATCCACGGTCCTCGGGGTGATTGTGCGGCGCAGCATGGATCGTCGCTGCGATCTCCGGAGCCTCCACGTCCAGTGCTGCGCACGACGGACGCACCAGGGTCCCCCCGGTCCTTGGTCATCGCGTTCCACCCGTGCTAGACGGCCTCTTCAGGGGTGATCCGGTGTTCTGCAGTCCGTTCGACGAGGCGCTGGCCCACGCGGGGCCGGCGGGTGTCTTCCTCCCCGACACCGAGGGTGCGCTGCGCTTCCAGCCGAACTGGACGCGCGATGCGTGGGGTCGTGCTCCGGGTCCCCATGCTCACGGATGGACGTGGACCCTCCTCCGCGACCGCGACTCGGGCTTCGTCCTGCTCGCGCTCGTCACGTCGCCCACGCTGATCACCGAGCACCCGCGCCTCGACGTCCGGGTGGCGGGGTCGCTCGACGAGGCACGGGCGATGCGGGCGGAATACGGGAATCCTCCGGTGGCACCGGAGTCCTGGTGATCCTCACGCTCGCATTCTCCGCTGCGCTCGCACAGGAGCCGCCGGCTGGCGACCCCGCAGCCAGCGGAGAGGCCCCGGTGTCGGAGGAGGTGATCGTGTACGGGCAGCTGCGCGTGGAGCAGGCCCGGGAGAAGGTGATCGGAGACCTCCAGGAGCTCGGGTACACCAAGATCATCGACAAGGGCGACGCGATCGTGCTCCGTCACGAGTCTCCGTGGAAGGGCGACGTGTGGCTGCACGACGACGGGTGGATGCGCATCAAGCGCCAGCCCGTGCGCGTGGAAGCGCCGCAGACCCCCTGGGGCAAGCGGAACTCGGCGGGCGCCTGGATGGGCTGCGTGCTGTACCCGTTCGCGTGCGTGCGCCCGGGCGGCCAGGTGGTGGGCACGCGGAAGTTCCGCGCGGTCGAGACCCGCACGTCGGTCGCGGTGAACGGCGACGTCTCGGAGTGGTCGGATCGCGTCGCGGATCTGGCGGTCGACACGAAGGCCGACGCGCTCCCCGACCGCCTGCAGGCGCTCTGGGACGAGGGGGTCCCGCTCGAGGAGGGTGCAGCCCCGCTCGAGACCCCCGAGGCCCGACGCGCCGCCATCCTCGCGTACTGGGAGTCGCGCACCGACACCGAGTGGGGCGAGACCATCCGGCGCGCCGTCGAAGCGTTCGTGCGCGGCGAGGTCCAGCAGTCCGACCATCCGTTCACGCCCGACGAGATCGATCAGTTCAACCGGCGGAGTCGTGCCAGTCGCGCGTTCAGCCTGGAGCGCCGCGTCGCGGACGAGGACTGAGCGAGTGGAGACCCTGTCCGCGCTGTTCGTGCTGCTCCGCCCCAGGCTGGTGCCCTTCCTGCTCCTGCTCCCCCTGTTCGGGTGGGCCTGGGCCCACTGGGACCGCGCGCTCATGCTCCAGGGGGGCACCGACATCCTGTGGGTGCTCGCGGCCTGGGTGTCGCTCCACGCCGGCACCATGTGGCTCAACGCAGCGCTCGATCGCGACGAGGGCGAGGTGCTCATGGGAGCGGCCGTGCCCCCGCCTCCCGCCACGGTGCCAGCGGCCTATGTCGCGCTCGTGCTGTGTGTGCCGCTCGCATCGGTGGCGGGCGCCGGGCCGGCCATCGCAGCGGCGTTCTGCGCAGTGCTCGCCGTGGGCTACAGCCACCCGGCCGTGGCGTGGAAGGGCCGCCCGCTCGCGGGGCCGCTCGTGAACCTGCTGGGGTACGGGCTGGCGTCGCCCTACGCGGGCTGGGCGGTGGTCGGAGTTCCGGGGAACCCGCGCACCTGGGTGTGCTGGGCGCTGTTCGCCGTGGGCATCCTGTCGCCGTACCTCGCGGCGCAGGCCTTCCAGCGCGGCGAGGATGCCGAGCGCGGCTACCGGACGTTCGTGGTCCAGTACGGGCCCGCGCGCACCCTCCAGGCCTCGCGTCTCGCGATGATGGTCGTGCTGCTGGGAGGAGTGGGCCTCGCGGCGATCGGGTGGATCCCCCGCGTCTGCCTGGTCGCGCTCCCCCTGTGGATGTGGATCGACCGCCTCATGGCCGCCTGGCAGCAGCAGCCCGACGGCGGCGACTCGGGGTGGGCCGCGCGGTATGCCGGGCGCGTCCTGGCGGCGGTGGGCGTGCTGATCGGCCTGTGTCTCGGGGAGTACTTGCGCGAGAGCCTGGAGCGCGAGCCGGTCGCCGGGCTGGGCACTCCGGCGGGTCATCCGGCGGATCGTCCGCGGCTTCCGCCACTTCAGTTGCGCATCTGGGAGCACCGCCATGGCATCATCGCCCCGGGAGCCGGATCCGGGGAGTGACGTGAGCGACATCATGCGTTCGGAGGCGCTGCGGCAGATCGCGCACGACCTCAAGAATCCGCTCACCGCCGTCCGTGTGCTGGCGGAGATGCTGCTCGACGACGCGAGCCCCACGCTCGCGGCCGACCTCACCGACATCGTCGAGGCGGTCGACGTGGCCGCGGTCACCGCAGAGGGCCTGGCCGACCTCGCGCGGCTCGAAGCGGGCGACGAGCCCACGTACGCCCCCGATGTGGTCGATCTGGTCGAGGTCACGCGCGACGTGGTGGCCCGCGCGGCCTTCACCCGCGTCGCGAAGGTCGTGGAGCCCGCGCGCGGCAGCGCACGCGCCGACGAGTCGGCCATCGTGCGCGTGCTGAACGGGGTCCTGCTGAACGGGCGCCGCATGCTGAAGCCCCGCGAGGTGCTCCTCGTTCGCGTCGGGGGTCCGCTGATCGAGGTCTTCCATCCGGGCGTGCACCTCGACACCGACGCCCGCGATGCCCTGCTCACGCTCTACGGGGGGCCGATGCTGAAGGCGCGTCGTGTTCGAGCCTCGGCGTTGGGGCTCGGATATGCGCGGGAGGCGCTCGAAGGCATCGGCGGACACCTCACGGTCGGGGATGCCGACGACGGATTGTACGTGCGCCTCGCGTTCACCCCGCGATAGCTAGGCGCGAGCAGACAGATGGGGGCACACAGCATGGAGTATCTGGAATCCGGTGCCACCTTCGGGCCCTACGCTGTCGAAGGCCTCATCGCCGGCGGCGGCATGGGTCAGGTGTACGCGGCGCGCCACCAGGTGTACGGCAGCGTCTGCGCCATCAAGGTCCTCCACGAGAAGCTCCACGAAGACGCCGACTGGCGCGCGCGCTTCAACGAAGAGGGCGTGGTGGGGACGCAGCTGAAGCACCCGCACGTGCTGTCGGCGCGCGAGCTGGTCGAGCACGAGGGGCGCATCGCCATCGTGATGGACCTCGTGAAGGGCGGGCAGACCCTCGAGAAGGTCATGTCGCGCGAGTTCCCGAACGGCCTGCCGCTCGTGCGCGCGCTATCGGTGTTCCTCGAGGTCGTGCAGGGCATCGACTACCTGCACGGCAAGGGCATCGTGCACGGCGACCTCAAGCCCGAGAACGTCATGGTGGAGGGCGAGTACCGCCGTCCGGAGACCTGGCACACCAAGCTCACCGACTTCGGCACGGTCGGTCTCATCGCGCATCCCGTGGTGATCGACGGTCGCACCGCGGTGGTCGCCACGCCCCGCTACGCCTCGCCCGAGCACCTGCGGGGGAGCGACCAGCTCGAGGTGCGGTCCGACGTGTACTGTCTCGGGCTCATCCTGCACTTCCTGCTGTCCGGTCAGCACGCGAGCGACGCCCGCACCGTGCGAGAAGCCGCGATGTTCGTGCTCGACGAGGTGCCCGTGGTGCACCTGGTCGACCAGCCCGAGGTCGTGCTCGAGGTCTTCCGCAAGTGCACGAAGGTCTCTCCGAAGCTCCGCTACGAAGACTGTCGCGAGCTGGCCCTGGCGGTTCGCGAAGCGCTCGATGCGCTGGGGGTCACACTCGAGCTCGAAGACGTGAAGGCCGACCTCGCCACCGAGGTCGACGAGGAGAAGGCCGAGGCCCAGCGCGAGAACCTGTCCCGCGCGGAGACCGGTCCGACGCCCCCCAAGGTCTCCGACACCGACAAGCCCACCGAGCTCGACGAGGAGGAGGCCGACGGCCCGGGCATGTCCGAGGGCTTCGATCGTCCGTCGGGCGTCCAGGGCAAGCCGCCCACCCCCCACGAGGCGCTCGACCCCGAGAAGAGCGTGCCGCTCGCGTTCCACAAGGGCAGCCAGTCCGAGGTCACCCTGCAGCCCGTGTCGGGCTCCGAGGTGGAAGACGGCGACACCGGCGACAGCATCGTCGACGACGAGCACACGGGCGTGCTCCCGCCTCCGTCCGGCGAGACCACCGTGGCGCGGCCCACACCGATCCCGGCCCAGCGGGCAGACAGCCTCGAGCCGAGCCGTCCGAAGCCCATCAGCTCTCCGCCCAGCGCAGCCGGGCCCACGCTCGCCGTGATCGTGCCGATCCTGCTCGGCGGAGGCGCGGTCATCCTCGTGGGTGGGCTCGTCGTGTGGGCGTTCCTGCTCTGACCGTCAGGGAGCGTCGGGGAGGTCGGAGGGGCGGAGCTCCGCGCCCGACGCGAGGACCTCGCGCACCCGCTCGAACACCGCGTGGTCCCAGGCCTGCTTCGCGGCCGACCTCCGGTTCAGCCCGAGCAGCTGGCGCGTCGCGCGGTCGACCCCGCTCAACACCCCGTGGTGGCGGGACAGGTACGCCCAGTACATCGGAGTCAGCGGGCACGACTTCTTCGGGTGGAACGCGCACGACCGGCAGGCGTCCCCCATGCGGTCGACGTAGCCCGACCCCGCCACGTACGGCTTCGTGGTCATCAGCTCCCCGACGCTGAACGTGCCCATCCCGAGCACGTTCGGCTCGACGACCCAGTCGAAGGCGTCGACGTATGCGACCCAGAACCAGTCCGTGAGCGCGCGCGGGTCGACGTCGAGGAGCTGCGCGACGTTCGACAGCACCATCAGCCGGGTGATGTGGTGGGAGTACGCCTCGCGCCACACGTCCGCGACCACGCCGTCCAGACAGGCCAGGCCGGAGGGTGCACCACCCCAGTAGACCGGTGGGAGCGGGGTCTCCTGGCCCAGCACGTTCTGCGGGAACGTCCGGAAGCCGTCCGTCGCGCGGTGCACGTGCCGCACGAACTCCCGCCAGCCGAGCACCTGGCGAACGAATCCCTCACGCGAGCCGAGGGGTGCGCCCGACCCCGCGACGTCCCGCACGACCCGCGCGGGGAGCAGCCGGTGGAGGTTCACGAGCGCGCTGATCCGCGTGTGGAACAGCCCGCTCGACCGCGTGGACATCGCGTCTTCGTACCGCCCGAAGTGCTCGAGGCAGCGCTCCATGGCCCAGGCCCACAGCCGCTCGGCATCCTCCAGCGAGGCCGGGAGCGCCGCGGGATCGAGCGTTCCGGGGTGGTCGGAGAACTGCGTCTGCACGAGCTCCACCACCTCCTGCGTGAGGGCGTCGGGCTCGAACCGCGGAACGTCCGGCGGAGCAGGGGAGCCCTTCCACGGCTCCCGGTTGTCGCCGTCGAAGCTGAACCGACCGCCCTCGGGCTTCCCGCCGTGCATCAGCAGGCCCGTGCGGCGGCGCACCTGACGGTAGAAGGCGTCCATCCGCCACGGCGGAGCCCCACACTCCGCGAAGTCGGCGTCGGTCGTGAGCCAGCCTTCGTGGGGCAGCACCTCGAGGTGCCCGTCGCGCACGAGGGGCGCGAGCTCCACGCGCAGCTCGCGCTCGGCGGCCTCCATCATGCGAACGGGCCCGACCTCGCGGGCCAGATCGAGGATCGGCGCCGCATAGGAGTCGGCCACGCGCCACCGGACCGCGACCCCGCGGCGGGCCTGCTCCACGGCGAAGTGACGCAGGTTGGTGAGCACCATCGCGAGCTTCTGGACGTGGTACGGCCGACGTCCGGCCTTCGCGGGACACTCGACGAGCAGGATGCCCAGCGTGCGCGGGTCTTCGCGGGAGAGCGGGCCCAGCGCGTCGGTGAGCTGGTCGTAGGGGACGAACACCCACGACCGGACGTCGGGCGAGCCTCCGGCCTGCGCGCTGGCGGACCGGAGGGCTTCGCGGAACGCGCTCACGCGTTGATGGGGCGGTACTTGATGCGCGTGGGCGTGTCGGCGTCGTGGCCCAGGCGCTGCTTGCGGTCGCGCTCGTAGCCCTCGTAGTTCCCCTCGTACCACACGACCTCGGAGTTCCCTTCGAACGCCAGGATGTGGGTGGCGATGCGGTCGAGGAACCACCGGTCGTGGCTGATGACGACCGCGCAGCCCGGGAACGTCTCGAGCGCGCCTTCGAGGCTGCGGAGCGTGGCCACGTCGAGGTCGTTCGACGGCTCGTCGAGCAGGATCAGGTTCCCGCCGGCCTGCAGCAGCTTCGCGAGGTGCACGCGGTTGCGCTCACCGCCCGACAGCGTGCCGACCTTCTGGCTCTGGCGGTTGCCCTTGAACCCGAAGGCGCTGGTGTAGGCGCGGGCGTTCACCTCGCGCGTACCCACCAGCATGAGGTCGTTCCCGCCGCTGATGTTCTCGTACACGCTCTTGTCGTCGTCGAGGTCGTCACGGTGCTGGTCGACGTACGCGAGCTTCACGGTCTCGCCGACCGTGAGCGAGCCGCTGTCGGGCTGCTCCTCACCGACGATCATGCGGAACAGGGTCGTCTTGCCGGCCCCGTTCGCACCGACCACGCCCACGATCCCGCCGCGCGGCAGGTTGAAGTTCAGATCGTCGAACAGCAGCTTGTCGCCGTACGCCTTGCGGAGGTTCTCCGACCGCACCACGACGTCGCCGAGCCGGGGCCCGGGCGGGATCGCGATCTCGGTGCGCGCGCGATCTTCGCTGTCGTTCTGCGAGGCCTCCACGAGCTGCTCGTAGCGGGTGATGCGCGCCTTGCTCTTCGCCTGGCGGCCCTTGGCCCCCATCCGGATCCACTCGAGCTCGCGCTCGAGCACCTTGCGCTGCGTGGATGCGGCCTTCTCGTTCTCGGCGAGCTGCTTCTGCTTCTGCTCGAGCCAGCTGGAGTAGTTGCCCTCCCACGGGATGCCGCGACCGTCGATCATCTCGAGGATCCAGCCCGTCACGTTGTCGAGGAAGTACCGGTCGTGCGTGACGATCAGCACGGACCCGGGGTACTCGCGCAGCGTGCGCTCGAGCCATGCGACCGACTCGGCGTCGAGGTGGTTGGTGGGCTCGTCGAGCAGGAGCAGGTCGGGCTTCGACAGCAGGAGCCGTGCGAGCGCGACGCGGCGCTTCTCACCCCCGGACAGGTGCGAGACGGCCCCGTCGGGATCGGGCACACGGAGGGCTTCCATCGCGACCTCGACGGTGCGGTCGATGTCCCACGCGCCCGCGGCGTCGATCTTGTCCTGGAGCACGCTCTGCTCCTCGATCACCTTGTCCATCTCGGCGTCGGTGAGCTCTTCGGCGAACTTCGCCGAGACCTCCTCGAAGCGCTGCAGGAGGTCGCGCCACTCGGAGAGGCCGAGCTCGATGTTCTCGCGGACCGTCTTCGTCTCGTCGAGCTCGGGCTCCTGGGGCAGGTAGCCGACCTTCGCGGACGGATCGATCCAGGTGCGGCCCTGGTACTCGTCGTCGAGCCCCGCCATGATCCGCAGCAGCGTGGACTTTCCGGCACCGTTGTGCCCGATGATGCCGATCTTGGCATCCGGGTAGAACGACAGGCTGATGTCCTTGAGGACCTCCTTGCCATTGTCGAGGAACTTCTTCAGTTGGTGCATCTGGTAGATGAACTGGCGCGCCATGGGTGTTCTCCACTCGAGGGTGCGGGCGTAACCGCGGAGTGGTGGGTCGCACAATGGATGGGGTAGGGTTGACGCCATGGTCTGGTGGATGATCGCGAGCGCACTCGGTGCGCCACTCAACGAGCGGGACGTGCAGAAGCAGTCCTGCGAGAACGGCGAGGCCAAGGAGTGCACTGCGCTCGGTCTCCGGTACCAGCGCGGAACGGGCGCACCGCTCGATCCGCACTTCGCGCTCGAGCTGTTCCGGAAGGGCTGCACGCTGGGCGACGAGGTGGCCTGCGTGTACCAGGCGGATGCCTACCGCAACGGCGACGGGGTCGTGCGCGATGCGACGCGCGCCGTCTCCCTGTACACGAACGCGTGCGCGAAGGAAGGCCTGGGCCGCGCGTGCCGTGCGCTGGGCGACCTGTACATCCTCGGCGACGGCGTGCCGCGCGACGCCGGGGCCAGCATGCTCTGGTACGAGCAGGGCTGCGACAACGCCGATGCCGAGAGCTGTGTGGGCGCGGCGCTCGGTGTAGAGCGCGGCGATCTGATGACGGCCGACCCCCGGAAAGGCCGGGCCATGCTGGTGCGTTCGTGCCAGGAGCTCAAGCACGCCCGCGGGTGCACGCTGCTCGGGCGGCGGTACCTCGATGGGCTCGACGGCGCCGAGAAGTCCATCGATCTCGCTGCGGTGATGTTCTCGCTGGGCTGCGAGCTCGGCGACGCCGAGTCGTGCCGGCACGTCGGCCTGATGACGATGAAGGGCAAGGGCGTCCCGAAAGACTTCGATGCGGCACGCCTGTACCTCACGGATGCCTGCGGGTGGGACGACTACATCGGGTGCCGCGGCCTGGCCGACCTCCTGAAGAAGTCCGACCTCCAGAAGGCCGCGGCGGCCGCCAAGCACGGATGCGAGCTGGGCGACACGCCGTCCTGCACGAAGCAGCGCACGCTCGAGTGGAAGATCAGCCTGCAGCAGTGACGGTCGGGGTGCGCACGGGGCCCCGGAACACGTCGGACCACCGGATGCGGCCCGTGAGCTGGCCGAGCGCGAACAGGGTGAGGATGCCGAGCACGGTCACCGTGAGCCCGGTGAAGCCGTCCCAGAAGTGCGCGAGCGAGAAGCCCACGAGGTACAGCAGCTGCGCGCCGCCGGCCTCGAAGGTCGCGAACCGCGGCCCGGCCACGAGCCGCAGGTAGCTGATCGTCAGGAACAGGCTCACCACGCTCGACAGCGCGAACGCCCACTCGACGGGGATGTGGTCCGTCGTGTAGCCGAACAGCAGGTGGAAGCTGAAGAAGGTCGCGGCCAGGAACAGGTGGTTCACGGGGTGGATGTCGATGTTGCGCAGCAGGCCCAGCACGTAGATCCACAGCATGAACAGCCCGAGCGAGATGGGCGCCGAGAAGCTCATCGACGCTGCGAGCGGGCCGGGCTGGACGGGCTCCGGCATCACCATGCCCATCCCGTGGCCCGTGACCAGGCGCGAGAAGGTCCAGTCGAGCGTCCAGCCGGCGTCCGTGCGGGACTTCGACGAGGGCGACAGCGTGAAGCCCGGGAAGTCGATGTCCGCGAAGTCGGTGGACATGTGGAGGTCGAAGTCGCGGAGCTGCGCGACCCCGGTGCTCGGGCGGTACGACCACTCCGTCATGCCGCGCGACCGGTACGCGACCGTGAACTCCACCGTGTCGCCGGGGCTCGTGGGCACGGGCACCTGCACCTGACCGTTCACCGGCGGGTGCAGGTCGGCCATCTCCACGCCGTCGACCGTGAACTGGAAGTCGTCGTACACGCCGTCCGCGAACGGGAACTGGAACGTGAGCCAGAGCGTGCCGTTCGGCTCGTCCCCGTCGACCTCGATGCGGTAGCGGCCCGCGAATCCCACATCGTAGAGCGGGAACCACATCAGGCCCTTGCGGCGCTGGTCGAGCGTGAGCGTGACATCGACGTCGGTGGCCGCCAGCGCGAGGTCCCGGCTCGCCGGTCGGGTGTCGGGAATCGCGATCTGCACCGGCTTCCCGTTCTCGTACACGAGGTTGCCCTTCGCGTCGCGGGCGCTCTCGAAGCGGTCGTAGTGTTCGATCCAGCTGTACTGGGCGGTCGGCGCCGACTGGGAGAGCGGCTGGCCCCACAGGTCGGCCACTGCACCGTGCAGCGCCCGCTCCTGGGAGTCCGAGCGCGCCATCATCACGCCACCGAGGAACAGCCAGCCAGCACTGGCGACACAGAAGATGACCACCAACATCGTGATCCTGACGAGCTCGCGCACGGGAACCTCCACGTCCCCTGAGTACGGTGCGGGCCCCCCAGGATGGACGCACGGGGTGTGCAGATCGGGTGCAGACCCGCGATACTCGCGTGCATGACCGATGCTCCGCCGCGCTTGAACGTCCGCGCCGACCTCGAGGGGTTCACGTGCGACCTCCCCGGCCTGCCGCGGGGCTCCAACTCCGGCTGGGTGCTCGTGTTCGTGGCCGTGTGGTGGCTCGCTGCACTCGGGGTCTTCACGGCGGTCACCACGATCGAGCCCGCCCTGCTGGACCGATCCATGGGTCCGTTCGAAGCCCTCGCGTTCTGCGTGGGCCTGATGGGGTGGGGGCCCGCCTGGGGGGTGTTCGACGCCTGGTGGGCCGGCCGGAACCCGCGTCCCCTCGCCGCCGATGACGTGGGCGTCACCTTCGGAGGGCGGCGGCACCTCTACGCCGACCTCGACGACCTCCGCGTGGTGTACGGCAGCCTGGTGCTGATCAAGCGCGGGGTCCACACCGACATCCGGCTGGGTACGTCGAAGGACGAGGAGGACTGGCTGGCGGCCAGCCTCGGCTCCCTGTTCCAGCGCGTGCATGCGCGCGACGGCGAGGTCCCGGCGGCCGTGCGAGAGCTCGTCGAAGACGCCGGCTGATGAGTCCTCACGCCAGCGCCGGCTCCCCCGAGCCATCCTCCCGCGGACCGGACGGCTCCGCGGCCTCGTTCAGCTCGACCACGAAGCGGGCTCCGTGGGGCACGGCGTCTTCCACCCACGTCCTCGTGTTCCAGGACGTCCGCCACGGCGCCCGGGCTCGCGACCCGCCGGAGCAGCGCGGAGACCCGCAGGGCGAGCTCTCGCAGGCTGAAGGGCTTCGTGACGTAGTCGTCCGCGCCGAGCTCGAAGCCGACCACCCGATCGAACTCGTCGCCCCGGGCGCTGACGATGATCACGGGCAGGCCGCGCGTGCGGGGCGAGCTGCGGATGCGTCGGCAGATCTCGGCACCCGAGATGTCGGGGAGCATGAGATCGAGCACGACGAGGTCCCAGTGCTCGTCGTCGAGCGCCTCGAGGGCGTCTTCGCCCGTCTCGCACACCGTGCAGTCGTGCCCGTCGCGTTCGAGCACGTAGACGAGCGGGGTGAGGAGGTCGCGCTCGTCGTCGACCAGGAGGAGGTTTGCCATGCGGCGAACACTATCTCAGTGGGTGTTTCCACGAGTTCGTCAGGTTGAATCTGACAATGTATCCGTTTTGTCACAATGGCGACACAATCGCGTCTTCACCTTGCCTCCGACGTCAGACCGTACCGACACGTGCGGAGCCGTAAGGTCGGAGTCCATGCAAGCAGTGAACATCCACGAGCCGGGCCAGGTGATCGACGGTCGCTACGAGATCCTCGAGCGCATCGCCCGTGGATCGATGGGAATGGTCTACAAGGCCCGCCAGATCAAGCTCGATCGCATCGTGGCCGTGAAGCTGCTCGATCTCGACGCACGCACGATGCGCGACGGCGCCCACGACGACCACGCGGCCCGGTTCCTCCGCGAGGCGTCCACGCTGTCGCGCCTCAAGCACCCCAACACCGTGATCGTCTACGACTACGGCATCTGGGACGGGCGCCCCTACCTCGTCATGGAGTTCATCGACGGGATCACCCTGCGCGAGGTCCTCCGCACCGAGCAGATGACGCCCCTCCGCATGCTCCGCATCGCGCGCCAGGTCTGCGACAGCCTCGCGGAAGCCCATGATCGCGGGCTCGTGCACCGCGACCTGAAGCCCGCCAACCTGCTCATCCAGCCCCAGGCGTTCGGCATCGACCAGGTGAAGGTCGTCGACTTCGGGCTCGTGAAGGAGGTCGGCGACGCCGTCAGCATGACGGGAGACGGGCTGCTCCTGGGCACGCCCCTCTACATGGCGCCCGAGCAGATCCGCGGGAAGCCGCTCGACCAGCGCTGCGACATCTACGCGATCGGCGTGCTCCTGTACCAGGGCATCGCCGGGCGTCCCCCGTTCACGAGCACCCAGACGGCCGCGACGCTCATGGCTCACCTCACCGAGCCCGTGCCGCCGTTCTCGCTCACCGCTCCGAACATCGAGATCCCCGAGATGCTCGAGTGGACGGTCCGTCGCTGCCTCGAGAAGCAGCGCGACGACCGGTTCGGCTCGATCGACGAGCTGCAGCGCGCGCTGAAGATGTGCGAGGCGGCCCTGCTCGACCCCGAGGTCGGCCAGACGATGTCGCTCCAGCTGGTCGACGGGCACACGGTGATCGGCGAGCAGACCGCGCGACGCCGCAACTGGCTCGGCGGGTTCCTCGGGCTGTCGGCCGCCGCGATCGGCGCGCTCCTGTTCGGGTACGTGATCACCCAGGGCCTGCGCGCCGTGCAGACCGCCGAGACCGCCGAGGCCGCAGTCGCTTCGGTGCCGGGCACGCCGTCGCTGCCGGAGGTCCCGGTGCCCGAGGCCGCTCCGGACCCAGTCCCGGCGGACGTTCCGGACGCCGACCCGCTCGAGCCCGACGCCGACCTCGTGGGCGAGATCGAGGTCGCGCCTGCGCCGGTCGAGCCCGCCCCACGCCCGAGCGCCCCGCGCCCCGCACCCGTCCGGCCCCGCCCGACGCCTGCGCCGGCTCCCGCTCCTGTTGCGGCTCCCGCTCCTGTTGCGGCGCCCGCTCCCGTTGTGGCGCCCGCTCCCGTTGTGGCGCCCGCTCCTGCTTCTGTCGCTGCTCCTGCACCCGCGCCCGGATCGGGCATCGAAGTGCGCGGCTCCGACCTCAAGAACCCGTTCGACTGATCCCCGGAGACACGATGATCTGGATGCTCGCTGGCCTCGCTTTCGCGCAGGACGACCCAGCGCCCGAGCCCGAACCCGCAGCGGCCGAGTCCGACATGGCCGAGGCGAAGAAGCTGTACGAGAACGGGGTGCGCCTGTACGACGAGGCCCTGTACGACGAGGCGATCGCCGCGTTCCAGGCGTCGTACGACCTGTCGAAGCAGCACGCGCTCCTGTTCAACATCGCGAACGCGTACGAGCGGAAGGGGGATCTGGCGAACGCCATCAAGACCCTCAACCAGTACCGGATCTACGCGAGTGAAGACGAGCAGTCGAAGCTCGACCGTCGGGTGCGCACGCTCGAGGAGCGCCTCGACAAGGAGAAGGCCGCCGACAAGCCTGCTCCCACGCCGACCCCGGTGCCCGAGGGGCCCCGCACCAAGACCGTCGGCAACCCCGCCAAGTGGGTGTCGCTCGGCACCGGGCTCGGCACCACCGTGGTGTTCGGCACCCTGGCCGGCGTCACGTACGCCCAGGGCCAGTCGGCCATCGATGCGGGCGACGAGACCGCCTACACCGGCCCGCGCGCGCTGAACAACGTCTCCATCGGGCTCGCGGTCGCGGGCCTCGGCCTGACCACCGTGGGCCTCGCCCTCCCTGCCAAGCGCGAGGTCCCCGTTGCGGTGGGCCTCAGCGTCACCCCCACGGATGCGCACGTGCGCGCGTCCTGGCGCTTCTAGGAGCATCCGAACATGCGCAGCCTCCCCTTCCTGTTCCTGATCGCCGGATGCCTGGGCCCCTGGCAGGACGAGTGGTCGAACAACGAGTCCGACACCGACACCGACACGGATGCCGACACCGACACGGATGCCGACACCGACACGGATGCCGACACCGACACCGACACGGATACCGACACCGATGTGGGCCCGCAGATCGTCCACGTCAGCGGCACGATCAGCAGCGTCACCACCTGGAATGCGAGCAACACGTACATCCTCGACGAGATCGTGTTCGTCGACAGCCAGCTCACCATCCAGGCGGGCACCCAGATCAAGGGCGAGTTCGGCTCGGCGCTGATCGTCACCACGAACGGGCGCCTCATCGCTTCGGGCAGCCCGACGAACCCCATCGTGTTCACCAGCAACCAGCCCGTCGGTCAGCGCGCTCCCGGCGACTGGGGCGGAGTGGCGATGCTCGGAAGCGCCATCGTGCACGGCGGAACGCAGCAGCTCGAAGGCATCGAGGAGACCAACATCCTCGGGCAGTACGGCGGGGGCGACGACACCCACAACTGCGGCAACCTGCGGTACGTCCGCATCGAGTTCCCCGGCTTCTCGATCGGCACCGGGAACGAGCTGAACGGGCTCACCCTCGCGGGCTGCGGCTCGGGCACCCTCATCGAGAAGGTGCAGGTGCACTTCACGCTCGACGACGGCGTCGAGATCTTCGGCGGCAAGGTCGACATCAAGGAGATGCTGCTCACGCGCGCGGGCGACGACAGCCTCGACTGGGACGAAGGCTGGCAGGGCCGGGCCCAGTTCATCATCGTGCAGCAGGACGATGTCGACCATGGCGGTGGAGCTCCGGATCGCGGCATCGAAGCCGACGGCAAGTTCGTCACCACGCGCCAGTCGCACCCGCAGATCTACAACATGACGATGGTGGGCTCCAACGGCACCGTGGCGCAGAACGGCATCACGTTGCGGGAGAACACGGAGGGCCAGCTCGCGAACTTCATCGTGCTCGGCTTCACGTCGAACGGGATCGACATCCGCGACGAGAACAGCAGCAGCCCGGCGGTCGTCGCCGACCAGCCCGACCAGATGACGAGCCAGAACGTGCTCGACGCCGACCTGATGCTCACCAGCAGCGTGTTCTTCAACAACGGTGCGGGTGGCTCGGTGCACGCCGATCCGGACTCCAGCAACGATGACGACAACGGCTTCGACGAGGCCGCGTGGCTCGCCCTTCCCGAGAACGGCAACAAGCTGGGCCAGGCACCGCTCCTGACCGACCCGTTCAACCTCACCAACCCGAACTTCGTGCCGGCTGCTGGCAGCGCCGCGGAGTCCGGCGCGGAGATGCCCCCCATGGACGGCTGGTTCAACCCGGCGGGCGGGAACTTCATCGGCGCCATCGCCCCCGAGTCCGCCACTCCGTTCTACGCCGGCTGGTCCGCGTTCCCCGAGAACTGACATGTACGTCACCTGCCCTGCCTGCCAGATCCGCTACCGCCTCCCTCCCGAGATGAAGGGGGCGGGTACGGTCACGTGCCCCGCGTGCGCGAACTTCTTCCATGCCGCCGTGCCGGACATGATGGAGGGGCTGGACAAGAGTCAGGTGTTCCCGATCTCGCTGGTCGAGCAGACGTACGAGCAGACGCTCCCTCCGGATGCCATGGCGATGATCCAGATCTGGGAGGAAGGCGGCACGAACACCCCCGTGGCGACGCTCCCGAAGGCCGCGTCCCCGGCCAGCTCGAACCGCACGCCGCCCACCGGCGAGCAGCGCCTGTCGACCGTCGACCCGAACCTCGCGTCCGCCATCGCGTACTCGGGGGGAAAGCTCGACACCGATGGGCCGAGCCTGCCCCCCTCGAGCTCACAGAGCCGGGTGGCCGACTCCAAGATCCTGGCCGCGCGCCTCGTCGAGGATTCCGTGGGTGTGCGCACCCCCACCAAGAAGCCCGCATCGTCGGGGGTCTCGATCGTCACGCTCGGCGTCGCAGCGGTGCTGTTCGTGATGTGTGGTGGGGCCGGAGCGGTCGGCGCGAACCTGCTCGCCGGAGGGTTCTCGAGCCCCGCTCCCGCAACGGCCTCCGTGGCTGTACCGCCCTCTGCGCCCATCGTGGTCGAGCCCGCGACGCGTCCCGCTCCCGTCCCGGAGCCTGCGATGCCCGCGTCCATCGCGCCGCCAGAGCCCGAGCCCGTGGAAGCCGCGCCACGCCCGCGGCCCCGGCCGGTCGAGCGTCCCGTGGCCGAGCCGAGCCCGGTCGCAGAGCCGAGCCCGGTCGCCGAGCCCCGTCCGGTCGTAGCGGCCCGCCCGGCGCCCGCCCCGCGGCGTCCGTCTCCCGCTCCCGCCTCGGCACCCGAGCCCGCGCCCGCGCCCGCACCTGCGCCCGCTGCGAAGCCCAAGCCCACCGAGCTGGACGTGAAGACCACCGACCTCAAGAACCCGTTCGGGAACTGACCTGCAGGCGGCAGGCCCGCACCTCGCCGCCTTCCGAGACCAGACAGGCATGGTCGGCTCCGACCACCAGCCCCGGATGGCGCACCGCAGGCGTCCAGTCCCACGCCTCGCCCGTGAACGCCCATCCCGACGGCTCGATCTCGGCCATCTCCGACCACTCGGCACCGAGCCAGCGCACGATCTCGGCCTGTGCGGCCTGCACCCGGCTCGCGTCGCGGGACAGCAGCGCCTCGCGAGCGATGCCCCGCCAGCGCGGGTCGAACGTCTGGATGGCGCGACGCACCGCATCGCGGGCCGCCTGGCCGCGAGCCGTCTCTGCGTGCTCGAGGTCGTGGTAGCGGAGGTCGGGCGACGGACGCTCGCTCCCCACCACCCAGAACGTCGGTGCGCTCCGCTTGCGGAGGTGGGCCTGCACGGCGCGGATGGTCAGCCCGGCGAGATCCGTGCGGCGCGCGTCGACGATCCACGGGCCCTTGCAGGTGCGCAGGGTCGCCACGAGCTGCTCGCCGAGCGGCCACGACCACGCGCCGTACAGCCGAAGGATGCGCTTCTCGTCGTCGCGTGCGAACGGCAGCGTTCCCGGCGACACGTAGGGATGCAGGCCCTCCACCAGCTCGCGTGCCGCTTCGACGCTCGCGAACGCCTGCATCGCGTGGTGCCACACCGCCAGCAGCGCGACCCGCACGGGCGTGCCGTCTTCGGGGTGGTTGTCGCTCTCGCTGTACAGCCCGGCGAGGTCGCGGATGGCGATGCGGCTCGGCATGCCGTCGATCATCACGCGCCCGCCCACACCCGGGGGGGCCGCCCGGATGGACACGATCGCGTCGCGGATCCAGTCGGCGTCGGCCTCCACGAGCCAGTCCTGGCGCTCTCCGTCTTCGATGCCCACCAGGTGGGCGTACCCGGACCCGCCCTGCGCCCACAGCGTGAACGCGCACGCCGGCGCGAAGGTGGGCGCGAGCACGGCCTGGAGCACGGCATCACTGCCGGGGAACGTCTCGGGATCCCCGAGGTCGGGCGCCCGCAGGAGCTCGGCCTCCTGCTCCAGCAGGTCGTCGATGCCGGGCAGCGCGATCACCCGCGATCGGTTCGAGAACCCGTCGGTCTCGCGGAACTCCTCGAGAGACTGCTCGATGTGCACGTGGTGGTCGGTGCGCCACCCGTTCGCGAGCGCCCGCTGTACGGCCCGGGCGACGAAGCCCGGCGTCGGGCTGAACCGCGGATCGGGGAACGTGATCGTCAGCACCCCGGCGTCGAGCACGTGCCACACGACCACGCGCGGCAGGGCGTCGTCGGCCCGCCAGCGGAACGACATGCCGTTCACGACGATGGGGCGTGTCCCTCGCGTGCTGTACGCCATGTCCCCCTGTATCCGGCCAGCGGTTAGATGCCGCGGATGCGGGCTCCCATCGGTCGTGACGCGGAGATCGCCTGGTTGACGGACCAGGTCGAGCGGCCGGGTCGCGTCCAGCTCGTCGGTCCGCCCGGCATCGGGAAGAGTGTGGTCGCGCGGGCCGTGCTGCACGAGCGCATGGGCGTCTGGGTCGATCTCGAGCCCGAGCGCGGCCCCGGGATCGACGCCGCGGTCGCGCGTGCGCTCGACGTCCCGGTGGAGGGGGCCGCCCTCACGGGCGTGCTCGCAGAGGTCGGTCTGCTCGTGCTCGACGGGGCAGAGGCCTCGGGAACCGCCGTGCCCGCGTGGCTCGAGGGCGTGCTCGCCGCGTGTCCCCGGCTCACGGTGGTCGTCACGTCGCGCGTGAAGCTCGACGGGTTCCGCACGCTCGACGTGGGGCCGCTCCCTCCCGAGGCCGCCGAAGCCCTGTTCCGCGCGGAGGCCGAGCGGGTGTGCGCCGGGGTCGACCTGTCGGCGGAAGGGGCGTCCATCCGCGAGCTCGTGCGCCGCTTCGACGGGCTCCCGCTCGCGGTCATCCTCGCGGCCGGGAAGCTCCGCCTGTACAGCCCGACCGAGCTCCTGTCCGAGGAGCCCCTGCGGGTGCTGGCGAACCGCCAGGTGCGCGGCCGGCACTCCAGCCTGGAGGGCGCCCTCGAGGTGTCGTGGGCCCTGCTCGACGCCGAAGCGCGCCTCGCCCTGGCCCGCATCGCACAGGTGCGCCGGTGGTTCGGGCGGTCGGGCTTCCAGGAGATCACCTCGCTGCCCCTCGCCGTGCTCGACCGGCTGTGCGACGCATCGCTCGTCCACCCCGTCGAGGCGGGGGAATCGCGCCGATACCACCTGCTCGAGCCCATCCGGGCGTTCGCGCTGCGCCACCTGGCCGCCGACGACCCCGCCCGTGAGCGGTACGTCGGCGGGGTGCTCGCCCGTGGCGACGAGGCCGCAGCCCGGCTCGACCGGACCACCGCACGGGAAGCGCTCGCACGGCTGCAAGACCTCGCGCCCGACCTCCACGGCGTGGTCGAGCTCGGCGGAGACCGCGCCGCCCGGGCGCTGCTCGCGCTCGGACGCGTGAGCACGGTGCTCGGCGGGATGTCGGAGGTCGCCGAGCGGCTCGCCACCTTCCGGCGGTCGGGCCCGGCGGTCGACGAGCCTCGCCGACTGCAGCTGGCCGTCATGGAGGCCGATCTGCTCGTGCGCCTGCGCCGGATCGACGACGCTGGCGAGGTGCTCGCGCTGCTCGGCGACGACCCGGAGATGGACGTCATCCGTGGGGTCGCGGCCATGCGCGAGGGCCGCCAGGACGTGTCGCTGGCGCACCTCGAGCGCGCGCGTGCCCGGGCCGCTGCCGGCGAGCCCTCCGCCGACCGCGTGCCCCCCGCCGAGCGCCATGCGCGGGTGCTCGTCGCCATCGCGGCCACGCACATGGAGCGGGGCGACTTCGACGCCGCCGTGGCGGTGTGTCGCGAAGGGCTCGACCTGTGCGCCGCCTTCGACCGTCCCGACCTCCGCGGGCTGCTCCTGCGCTGCCAGGCCACCGCCAACCGGCTCGTCTCGCACGACCGCTTCGCGCAGTCCATCGCCATGCTGGAGGAGGCGCGCGACCTGTTCCACGCCATCCACAACCAGCGGTTCGAAGCGCGCACGCTCACGAGCCTGGCGGTGCTCGAGGCCGACCTCGGCATCCCCACCGCCGCCGACCGCGTGGCGGAGTCCCTGCCGTTGCTCCGGCGCACGGGCGAGCGGTTCCTGCTCCAGCGGATGGAGCTGCTCGACGGCCTCATCGCGCTCGACCGGGGCGACCTCGACCGGGCCGCGCGGGTGCTCGAGGGGCGCCCGTCCGCGGTCGGAGACCCCAAGAACCGCGCCACGCTCGACTGCTACCTCGGTGTGCTGTTCCTCCTGCGCGGCGACCTGCCCGCCGGACAGCGCGCGCTCGAGGCCGGCGTGGCGGGGTTCGATGCGCTCGGCATGTCCGTCGACCGCGACCTCGCGGCGCACTATCTCGCGGTCGCGCGCTGCTCGGCCCCGCCGGCCCCCCACGCCGACCGTTCCGAGAACCTCGTGATCGCGAACCGCATCGCCCAGGCGCGATTCGAGGGACGCCCGCTCGACGAGCCCCTGGTGCACGCCGCCCGCCACGACCTCGATCTGCGGCTGATGCTCCGGATCACCCAGGTCGCCGGTGCCGCGGAGGTCGCGGCCGACGGCTCGTGGTTCCGCGCCGACGGCGTGCGCGTCGACCTCGGGAGGAAGCGCGTGCTCAAGCGGGTGCTGCGTGTGTTCGCCGAGCACGAGGGCCAGGCGCTCGGCACGGATGCCGTGCTGGAGGGCGCGTGGCCGGGCGAGCGCACGGCGGGGAGCTCCGGGCGGGCCCGGGTGCACGTCGCGGTGTCGGAGCTGCGCAAGCTCGGCCTGCGCGACGCCCTGGAGACAGCGCCCGTCGAAGGGGGCAGCGGGTACGTGCTGAAGGCGCGGATCGTCGCTTGACGCGGCCCCGCGCGGTCCTTTAAGGCGCCCCATGGTGTTCGCTCTGACGAACGTGCTGCTCGTGGTGCTCGTCTGGCGCCTGCTCCCCCTGGTCGCGCCCGAGGGCGGCCCCTGGACGTGGGCGACCGGTGCGTTCGTGCTCGCCATGGCCGTGGCGACGGGCATCCCGCTCGTGCTGGGCCTGCTCCAGCTGCTCGCGTGGCCCGCGGTCCTGCTCACACTCGTCGCTGCGCTGGCGGCCGTCCTCGTGGCCGAGCGGCGCGTGCCCGTCGCGGATCCCCCCGCCGTCGAGCCCGTGACGTCGCCGCTCACCACGCTCGTGGGTGCGATGCTCGGCGCCTCGCTGGGCGTCTGGTTCGGTCGACCCGGGTGGAGCGGCACCGGGTTCTGCTTCGACGACATCACGTACCACGCGGCCATCCCGTCCCAGTGGCTGCAGTGGGGCGCCATCGACTACGTCCCGTTCAGCTATCAGGCGTACTACGCGCTCAACTCCGAGCTCCTGTCGTTGTGGTTCATGGTGCCCACGGGCGACCCCACGCATGCCTCGCTCGCCGTGCTGCTGTTCGTGGGGCTCATCGTGTGCGGCACGCTGTCGATGTCCGAGACGCACGACGTCCCGCCGCACGTCACGATGGCGATCGTCGCCACGATGTTCGCCAGCCACCGGGTGCTCGACTTCTCGCGCACGTTCAGCTCGACCGACCTCGCGATGACGGCGTACATCGTGGCCGCCCTCGCGTTCGCCCTGCGGCCCCCCAGCGTGCGCATGGCCCTGTGGTGCGGGCTCGCTGGAGGCCTGGCGATCGGCACGAAGGTGAGTGCCATCCCCCCCATGGCGGTGGTCGGGCTGTGGTGGCTCGTGCGCGCGCGCAAGGGCCGGGTCGACCTACCGCTCGTCTACACGCTCGGTCTGCTCGCCTTCGGGTCGTACTGGTACGTCCGGAACCTCGTACACACGGGCAATCCCGTGTTCCCCGCCGAGATCGGCCCGTTCGAGGGCCCGTTCGAGCCCGAGACCGCCCGCCGCACCGCACTGATCCACTACATCGAGGCCCACGGGCACGAGCTCGAGTGGTGGATCGACATGGTGTACGGGCGCCTGAACTGGCCCGAGTACCTCGGGATCGCGTCGATGGTGGGGTACGTCGTGGCCCTGGTGGCGGGCTTCCGGAGCGACCGCCGCGGACTGTGGCTCGTGGCCGCGGTGGGGCTCGTGTTCCTCGCGTTGTTCCCGATGCAGCCGTTCTCCGCGACCATCAACCGCCCGAGCGCCACCCTCCACAGCCTGCTCCGCTACCTCACGCTCACGTTCGTGCTCGGGCTGCCGCTCGTCGCGGGCATGGTGCGCAGGCCGGGAGCGCTGGCGTACCTCGTCACGGGCACGTCCATCGTCGGGTTCGGCGTCGCCGTGTACGCCGCGACGAGCTTCGCGTACGGAACCGCCGACGTGCTGTGGCTGCTCGCGGGGGCCAGCATCGCGCTCGTGTGCATGGGCCTGACCGGCGGCACGCCCCGCTGGGTGGCGCCCGCCATCGCGGTCACGGCGGTGCTCGTGGTCGCCGCACGCACCCCCCAGAAGCGGGAGCGCACCCACGACCGCCTCACGACCTTCAGCCCCATGGGCACGCTCCACAAGCCCGCATGGGCGTTCCTCGACGGCCTGCCGGACGGCTCCAGCGTCGCGTGGATGGCCGACATGCCCCCGTCACACGGGTTCAACCTGCCGCTGCTCGGCGACCGGCTGCAGTTCACGGTGGTGCCCGTCGATCCGTTCGGTCAGCGGCAGGATCGGCTGCTCCACGAGCGCTGGCGCGACGAGCCCGAGCACTGGTGGTGGCAGTTCGACGTGCGTGCGGGCTCCGACGTGCCCGTGATGACGAACCTGCTGCGGTCCGGCGCCGACTACCTGATGCTGTCGCGCTGCCAGCGGTCGTCGCGCGGGGGCTGGCCGCGTCCCCACCAGGGCCTGCTCGCGACCGATCCCGACGCGCGCATCTTCAACGACGCGTGCGTAGAGATCTGGGAGCTCGACGCGCTGAGGGACGATCCGCTCGTCGAGCCCGAGAAGAAGCCGAAGAAGCGGAAGGACAAGAAAGACGGGCCTCCGCCGTTCCGGCCCCTCGACGCGGCTCGTCCGCCCCCCGCGCCTGCGGGCGACACCGGAGGTGCCTGATGCTCGTCCTCCTCGCCGCGTGCTCCACGCCGTCGCCGCCCGCTCCCGCCCCGCTGCCGCCGGCCCCGTCGCGTGCGTGGACCGGCGAGCGCCCGCCCGACGTGGTGCTCGTGAGCATCGACACGCTGAGGCCCGACCACCTCGGGGCGTACGGGCACTCCCGGCCCACGAGCCCCTTCATCGACGGCCTCGCCGCGAACGGTGTGCGCTTCGAGCACGCGCGGTCGGCCTCTCCCTGGACCCTCCCCGCGCACACCACCATGCTCACGGGCCTCCTGCCGACCACCCACCTCGTGGTCGAAGACGACCTGAAGCTCCCCACGGCGACCCCCGTGCTGCCCGAGGCACTCGTGCGGCGCGGCATGCACACGGGCGCGGCCGTCTCCACGCTGTTCGTGAGCTCGATGTACGGCTTCGACCGGGGGTTCGACCACTTCAACGACTTCGGCATCCACGACAAGAAGACGAACCTCCAGGGGGTCGTCGAGACCCCGGCGCTCGTCGACGATCTGGCGGCGTTCGTGCGCTCCGTGCCCGACGGCGAGCCGCTGTTCCTGTTCCTGCACACCTACGACGTGCACTACGCGTACGACCCTCCGCCGCCGTACGACACGAAGTTCGACCGCGCGCCCGTCGACTCCGACGCGAAGTACAAGACGTACGCGCACTACCGGAAGCGCATGATCGGCCCTGCCCAGCTCGAGCACCAGGTGGCGCAGTACGACGAGGCCATCCTGTCGGTCGACGACCAGCTCGCGCGGCTCGACCGCATCCTCCGCGACGCCGGGCGCGAGGTGCGCTGGGTGATCACCGCCGACCACGGCGAGGAGTTCGGCGAGCGCGGGTCGTGGGGGCACGCCCACACCCTGTACGCGGAGCAGCTCCGGGTGCCGCTCGTCATGAGCGGGCCGGGCCTCCCGAGGGGTGTGGTCGTCGAGGAGCCCGTGGGCACGCAGGATCTGGCGCCCACCCTCGCAGCGTGGACGGGCGTCGAGCTCGGAGCCGTCGACGGGATCGACCTCACGCCGTACCTCTCGGGCACCGAAGCGCCGCCCGCGCGCGCGTTCGTCGCGGAGACCTCCCGGCACGGCACGCAGCGGCTCGGCATCCTCGAGGGCGACCGGAGGCTCGAGTGGGACCTCACCAGCAACCGGCACGAGGTGTTCGCGGTGTCCGACCGGGCCGAGGCCACGCCCACCGGAGAGAGCCCGGAGGCCCTCCAGGCGCGCCTGGTCGAGCTGCTCGGCGCGCCGTGGGAAGCCACGCGGCCCGGCGTCGTGATGGCCGGCAAGGGTCGGGTGCTCGGGCTCGGAGCCCCCGGTCCGCGCGTCACGGTCGAGGCCGGCGCGCGCTTTCAGGTGTTCCCGTTCGACACGCCCGTCCGGTTCGCGGAGGGGGGCGCGAAGCCCGGCCCTGCGCGGGCCCTCGCAGGCGGTCCCGAGCCCACGGGTGCGCTCACCGTGACCGGGGTCGCACGACCCTCCGCGTTCGACCTCGACGCCGACACGAAGGCGGCCCTCGAGACCATCGGCTACATCCACGGCGACGAGGACGACGAGTGACCGCCGAATGACGCACCGGGTGAGAGTGCTGGCCGTGATCGGCATCACCGTGGTGTGTCTGGCGGGCGCCGTGTGGGGGATCGACACCGACAAGGCGTGGGACGCCGTCGGAACGATGCAGCTGCGCTACGTGCCCGTCGCGCTCGCCGTGATCGCGCTGGTGTTCCTGGCCCGGGTGCAGCGCTTCCAGCTCCTGCTGGGCGACGCCCGCCCGTCGTTCGGGCGCCAGGTGGTGGTGTGCGGTGTGGCGTTCCTGGGCATCAACGTGGTGCCGTTCCGGCTCGGCGAGTTCGTGCGCTCGTTCATGCTGCTCGAAGACGACGTCTCGTGGGGCAAGTCCATCGGGGCGGTGCTCATGGAGCGCATCGTCGACCTGTGCAGCCTGCTCGCCATGCTGTTCCTGGTCGGGGTGGCCGTGGAGCTGCCGTCCACCGTGGTGGTGCAGGGCGTCGACGTGCTCGCGGCCGGTCAGCGCGCGCTGGCCGTGCTCCTGCTCGTGCTGATGGGCGGGTTGGTGGCGCTCGGGGTCGGGAACCGCGTCGTGGTCGACGGAATCGGGCGCGTCCCCGTGATCGGGCCGCGCCTGGCGAGGTTCGCGGGCGAGCTGCGCACGGCCACCGCCGAGCTCGCGTCCAACCCGGTCCGTGCGCTCGCCGTGGCGGGGCTCGCCGTGCTGATCTGGGGAGGCACCACGACGAGCGTGTGGGTGCTGCTGCACGCGTTCCCGGGGGTACCCGTGCGGTGGGACGTGGCGCTGGCCGTCACCGCCTTCACCGTCGCGGGGACCGTCGCCGTGCCGACGCCCGGGTTCTTCGGCCCGTTCGAGGTGTTCTGCAAGGCCGTGCTCGTGCTGTGGTCCGTCGAGCCCGCGCTCGCCACCACGTTCGCCATCGTCTGGCATCTCCACCAGTTCGGCTTCCACGTGGTCACGGGCACCGCGCTGCTCCTGCGGGAAGGGCTGTCGCTCACGGCCCTCGTGAAGGGCTCCACCGGCGCGTCTACAGCGCTCCGTCGTCCGCCCACTTGAAGAACAGCTGGCGCACGGTGTCGGGCTTGTGGATCTCGGCGTTCGGGCCGAGCTCGACGAACACCTCGGCCCAGCCGTTCGGGCCGGCCCACGAGCGGCCGTCGATCACGTCGTACGGGCCGAACGCCGTGACGTCGCCGCGCTCGATGTCGGGGCGGTAGGGGATGGAGCCGCCGGCGTAGTGGCAGTCGGCGCAGACCAGCGCGTCGGGACGCCCGCTGATGCGGCTGTTCACGATGCCGTCGATGGTGTCGCGGTCGATGTAGGCCTCGGGCGCCTGGCCGAGCGTGGTGGGCGTGATCTCGGTGGTCCAGTCGAGGGGCTGGACGCGGGCGGCCTCGCCCTCCAGGAAGCGCTCCATCGCGATCCGGAGCTCCACCGGCTTCTCGGAGTACCGGCCCTCGCCCATGTCCGCGAAGATCGCGCCCCAGCCGTTGTTCCCGGCCCAGGTGCGCCCGTCCACCATGTCGTACGGGCCGATGGGGGCGGTCGAGAACTGGTCGATCTCCGGCCGGTAGAAGGTCACCGCACCGTCGAAGTGGCACGCCGTGCACGAGCGCCCTTCACCGCGGGCGTCCACCTGGCCCGACACCACCTGCTCGAGGGTCATCCCGGTGTACTCCGGGCCGGGGTCGATCCCGAGGTTCTCTGCGGAGAACGGGGTGGTCCAGCCGAGCGGGGCGAGCTCGGTCTGCTCGTCTTCGACGGGGGTACAGGCAACGGCGAGAAACATCGTAGCCACGGCACAAACGCGCGCGGCACGCCCGAGATGGCGCATGACGACTCCTACAAAGCAATGGCAACAACAAGGGCCCGAGGGCTACCGGAAGTCTACCACAGGTGCGAGGAGCGGTGTCGACGTCGGATCCATCCGAGCGCCACCATCGCGATCCAACCGCTCGACAGGCCCGTGCTCACGGTGTCGCAGCCGCGGATGGGCGTGTAGTCCTCGAGATCGGCGAGCAGCTCGGCGGGGTCGCACGCGTCGACCAGGCCGTCGCCGTCCTTGTCCACCGCCCCGTCGAGACCATCGGGGAGACCGTCGCCGTCGGAGTCGGGATTGTGGGGGCTCGGGCAGCTGCGTCCCCACGCGAGCCCCAGCTCCACGCCGTCGGCCATGCCGTCACCGTCGGTGTCGGGGTCGTGGGGATCGGTCCCCATCTCGACCACCTCCATCCAGTCGTTCAGCGTGTCGTCGTCGCTGTCGGAGTCGAGCGGGTCGGTGTGGAAGTCCACCACTTCGACGCCGTCGTACAGGCCGTCGCCGTCGGTGTCGGGATCGCTCGGGTCGGTCGTGCCGTGCACCTCGTCGTAGTCGCCGAGGCCGTCGTCGTCGGTGTCGAGGTCGCGCGGGTCGGTGGTCAGCTCCTCGCCGTCCTCCAGCCCGTCGCCGTCGGTGTCGGGGTTCAGCGGATCCGTGCCGTCGTCGCGGACCTCGCGGGCGTCGGTCACGCCGTCGCGATCGGTGTCGGCGCGCCCCGGATCGGTCCCGTAGAGGATGACCTCCTCGCCGTCGTTCAGGCCGTCGAAGTCGGAGTCGGCGCGGTCGGGGTCGGTGCCCCACAGCAGCTCGTCGCCGTTGGTGAGGCCGTCGCCGTCGTCGTCGTCGGTGAGGGACGGCGCGTCGACCCCGTCGCAGTCCTGGTCGACACCGTCGCCCGGGAGCTCGGGCGCACCGGGCCACGTGGACACGGAGGCGTCGTCGCAGTCGGTGGACAGCTCGGACTCGCCAGCGTCGGTGCAGTCGTCGTCGTCGGAGAGCACCGTGTCGGTGGTGCCCACCCCGTCGAAGTCGCGGTCGGCGAAGCAGGAGAGGGGACGCCAGTCCGCGCCGTCGCAGTCCTGATCGATGCCGTCGTTCGGGACCTCGGGCGCGTCGCGGTGGGTGGCGGCGTCGGTGTCGTCGCAGTCGGAGCCCCCGAAGGCCGGAGCGGCGTGCCCGTCGCGGTCGGCGTCGGCGCGGTCGCAGGGATCGGTGGGACCGGAGCGGGCCTCGCTGTAGGCGGTCTTGGCGCCGTCGGGATCGGCTCCGAACACCACGAGGAAGCTCGACGCCCACGACTCTCCCGGCGACAGCACCCCTTCCCGGGCGCGCCAGTGCACGGTGTCGTCGCCGAGCGCCCCGTTCCGGTCGTGGAAGAACGCATCGGCGTCGCGGGAGGCCCCGGTGTGCCCGACGTCCTGGGAGGTCGCGTCGCAGAGGCCGAACCCGAACGTGAGCCCGGACATCGCCGCCGCGGAGGTCGCGAGGTCGACGAGACCGTCGTCGTCGGTGTCGGTGGCGTCGGCGTACTCCTGCCAGCTGCACGCGACCGCATCGCACGTCTCGGGACCGAAGACCCCGGCATCCGGGTCGGGCGCCGTGGCCATCGCGATGCGGACGTTGGTGTAGGACGTGGACCCGGTGTTCGTGACCACGAAGTGGGAGGACAGCACGGCGGCCGCGTCGTCCCAGACATCGGTGCGCGAGATCGTGAGCGGGCCGACCGCCCAGTGCACCTGGTACGCGTGCACGCCGGGGAGCGCGAACGGGCCGCCCGTGATCACGGACAGCCCCGCGATCGACGGGTCGTCGGTGGCGAGCTGGGCCGCGATGGGGGTCGCGCCATCGGCCTCGACGGAGAACGTGGTCCACGGGGTGCGCGGCCACGTGACGTCGACCCACGGCTCCGCGGGGTCGAGCCGGACCTGGAGGCCCTTCGCGTGCTCCGCGGAGTTCCACAGCCCGTGGTCGCCGTAGTGGACCCGGAACTGTTCGCCCGGAACCACCGTTCCGGCAAGCGCAATGGAGAGCGACACAAACATCGACAACCCGAGAGGGCGAGCCCCTCTGCGGGAGTTGTACCCGAGGCGAATCCGGATCGCGAACGTGTGACGCGGAGTTTACGTTCCTCTACAGGAGTCCTCCCATGCAGGTCGAGACCGTCGGAGACGTGGTGCCCGCGCACCTCGAAGCGCTCGTGGGCTGGATGCACGCCCGCAGCCCGTCCGGGCAGACCCTCACGGAGCACGTCGTGCGAGACGTGCTCGACGCGGGCTACACCGTCGAAGACGCCCACTTCATGGACGAGTTCACGATCGACCTCGTGGTGTGCACGCCGCACGGCTGGCTCGTCTACGACACCACGTGAAACGCGGCCGTGATGGCGGTCGCCATCTGGTCGGAACGTCCCGAACCCCACGTGCTCCTGGAGCGTCGGCTCGCCCGGGGATGGAAGCCCATCCCGTCTTCGCTGGCGTCCGGCCCGGAGGTGGTGGGGCTCGCGGCCTCCGTGCCCCGCGAGGCCTGGGCCAGCGGGCCTACATGCCCTGTAGCTCCAGGATCTCCGGCGGCGGAGTGAGGTCGGGGAAGTCGTCGAGGTTCGCTTCGCTCCCCAGGAAGCGCGTGACGATCTCGAACCCGCCGACCGACTGGCGGGTGAGCGTGGCGGTCAGCACCCCGTCCACCCTCGTGTACGCCTCCACGACGTTCGTCATGTTCATCTCGCCGCCCTGGGTGGCCGCGACGAGCTGGCTGCCCATCCACAGGCCCGTGTCCACGGCGAAGTACAGCGTCTCCGGGGTTCCGGACGACGTACGGGCCTCGACCCGGCTGCAGCGCGTGCCTGCGAACTCCACCGTGCCGGTGAGGGTGCGCTCCGGGTAGTGCGATTCGTACGCTTCGAACACGTCGAGGCGGTTGCGCCGCACGGCATCGTCGGCCTCGGCGCCGGACAGCAGGCGCGGCCCCAGCGTGGGGTGCACCTCCCACGTGATGCCGTCGGCGTGCCCGGACCGCACCGTGCCGATGCCGGGGAGGGTGACCTCGGTGAGGTAGTGGTCGGGCCGTTCCTGGTACATGACCATCGACATCGACACGTTGGTGGCGGGCATCGTGGCGACCGCCTCCGAGCGGAGGTTCCGCACGCTCGCGAGCTGCTCGCGGCCTCCCGACACCTCGATGAAGCGCTCGAAGATCGCGTCGACCCCCTCGACTCCGTCGACGACCCCGGGTGGGGTGGGGGACTTCTTGCAGCCCGCGAGCGCGAGCACCACGACCGACACGAGCCTCACTCGGGCGACCCTCCCGCCGGCAGCGTAGCGGAGAGCCAGGCGAGCGCGGCGTCCAGCACGGGGTCGCCGCCGGAGCGGAGCGCTTCCAGCCCCATGGGCACGGGCTCGTCGGGCTGTACACCCACTCCTTCGATCCGGGCTCCGGACGGGGTGCGGTAGTCGCCGATGGCGAGCTGGAGCACGTCTCCGTTCGGGAGGGTCTCGAAGAACGAGGGCAGCGCCATGCCCGCGGTGGGCTGGCCGAACACGCGCACCCGCCCGGCCTCCGACAGGCCCGCGGCCAGGATCTCCGAGGTGCTCGCGCTGCCCCCGTCGACCAGCAGCGCGACCGGACCCTCGAAGCGCTGGCGCGGCGCGCGCGGGCTCACGGGGAGCGACAGGTCGCCGAACGACGACCGGCTCTGGCCGAGCGACACGGGCTCCGACACGAGGAAGCCCGCGAGGCCCTGGCCGACCGTCAGCACGCCACCGGGGTTCCCGCGCAGGTCGATCACGAGCGCGGCATCCGACTCGCGGGCGGCCTGCACCGCCGCCTGGAACCGGGGGATCACGGGCACCACGAAGGACTCGATCCCGAGGTAGCGCACGGTGTGGTCGCCCACGGGCACGACCCGCTCGGCCCACACGGACGCCATGGGCGGCACGATGCCGAGGGCGGGCGCGATGAACACGCCTTCGGCGGTCCGCCCGACCGACACGGGCCCGCTGTCGAGCTCGAGCGCGACGGTCTCGCCGAGCCGCCCGTCGACGCGCGAGCGGGCCCAGCGCTGGAGCAGCACGGCGGCCACGGTGGCATCCTGGTGCTCGAACAGGGCCGCCCGCACGGGCTCCACGAGCTGCCCGTCGATGGCGGACACCACGGCACCGGGGCGGATGCCCGCCACGTCTGCGGGGCTCCCGGGCGTCACGCGCCACACGACGAGCCGGTCGTCGAGCAGGCAGAACGCCAGCCCGGCCGTACCGCCGCCCGCAGCTCCGATGCCCTCCGCGAACAGGGGCGCTTCGTCCCACTGGCCTGGCATCACGCCGAAGTGCGACTGCCCGAGGGTACCGAGCAGCTCGAACAGCACCGGGCGGAGCTCGGAGGGCGTGCGGGTGCGCTTGGCGTGCTTCCGGAGCCGCGCGGCCTCGGTGTGCCACGCGGAGGCGTCCCAGTCTGCGGGATGGGCGGCCTGCACGCGCACGACCACGTGATCGAACGTCTCGAGCTGGGGGTTCCCCGCGAGTGCGGCGGCGAGCAGCGCGATCAACGGCTCAGCACGTCCTGTACGAGGGCTTCGGAGAGCACGCCGTGCTTCTGGAAGTGCCGCATGTGCAGGATGGGCTCGCTGCCGAGATCCGCGGCCGAGCGACCGGCGATGCGGGCGGTGTACTTCTTCGGCCGGAACCCCGACAGGCGCGGCTCGGTGTCGCTGCCGATGGTCTCGAGTACCTCGAGCAGCGCGTCGAGGGAGTTCATCTTCATGTACGGGCAGGTGGCGCACCCCCCGGCGACCGAGCATCCCTCGCCGCTCGCGACCCCGGGGATGATGGCGAGCCCGCTGTCGGGGGCCTCCGCGATGGCCTCGCTCGCGACCGGGAACACGATCTCGACCGCCAGCGCATCGTCGTGCGCGGCTTCGAGCTGGTCCTGCACCTTCTTCACGATGGCCGTGACCATGCCGGCTTCGGTGCCGAGCACGAACGACAGCGTGGTGGGCTCGGCTGCGCCGGCACTCTCGGACACCCGGTCTGAGATGAACCCGAGGATGTTGGACGTGCTGCCCACGACCCCGCGCCCGGCGGACTGGGCGGCCACGGCGAGCTCGAACATCTCGCCGGGCACCTCGAGGTGCGCGGTGTGGAAGGCATCGCCGTGCTCTTCGCGAACCCGGCGCACGACGTCGCCGCCGAACATGTGATGCACGACGCAGGCGCCGTGCTCGAAGGTGTGGAAGCGGCCGAGCAGGGCGGTGATGCTCGCGCGGTCGTGGGCGGGATGCAGGGCCCGGATGGCGTCGTCGGAGAGCTGGGTGAACTGCGTGAACATGGTGCGCAGGTTGTGCCCCATGTACGTGTCGGGCCCGTAGAACACCTCGACGCCTTCGATCTGGGCGTCGGCCTGCAGGATGGTCTGCACGACGTTGCTCGACGTGCACGTGATGGTGGGGACCTTGGCGTGCGCCCGCGCCTTCGTCTCGAGGCTCGTGTTGATGTACACGACGTGCAGCGAGCGGTCGGTGGCCGCGGCCTCGTCGAGCCACGCGTCGTACGGGGCCTGCTCCGCGCTCTCGGCGAGCGAGCACCCGATCTCGGCCTCCGCGACGCGGTACACCTCGACCCCCTCGTGGCCCGCGGCATCGAGCACGGCCCGCACGTTCTCGGACATGAAGTCGACCCCGAGCACCACGATGGTCTTCATGCCCGCTTCGGCCATCTTCACGGCGCTGTCGGCCATCTTCAGGCTGTCGGCGATGTCGATCTGCGCCCAGTCGCAGGCGGTGAGCACGCCCTGGAGCTCGGCATCCATGTAGAAGTGCGCGACCACACCGATGGAGCGCTCCCGGCACAGCTTCGCGAGGTCGTCGACCGTTCGACGGTCGGGGCGCAGGTACGTCGCCTGCGACACGGCGAACGCGCCCTGCGGCACGAGATCGGTGCGGGTGATCCTGAGCGTGGGGAAGGAGCTGGCGGACATCGGACCTCCGGAGCGGAGCCTTAACCACCGCTCACTGGACGACGAGCACCCCGGCCTGTCCCGCGGGGTCGAAGGCCTCGGGCTGCGACGTGTAGCCCGCCAGCGCGAGGGCGTTCGGGATCCGCCACGTCTGGCCCGACTCCGCCACGACCGTGATGCTCCAGGCGCCCGGCGGCACGGCATCGAGCGGGGAGCCCAGGCGGAGATCGACGAGGTCGAAGGCCTCGCCGGTCGCTTGGTCGGTCTGGGCGCCGCCCGGATGCACGTGCTTCGCGACGGGTGCCCAGGTGACGGACAGCGCACGCATGGGCACGGTGGGCCCGAACGGCACGGGAGGTGCGGGGATGAGCCCGGCCGCGAACGCGCCGATCTCGGCGAGGAACGGGAAGGCCTCGGCCGACCACGACTCGCCCTCGGGCAGCGGGTCGAACCCGGTTCCGTCGGCGTTCGGCACCCCGAGGTACTGCAGGTACACCCGCGGCCAGATGTTCGGGATGCCCGCCTCGGGCGGGAGATCCGCGCGGAGGTCGGGCAGGCCGTCTCCGTCGGCATCGACCACGTGCACCCAGAAGGCGGTGTCGCAGGGGTTCAGCTGGGCGAGGTCGCAGAAGCCCGGTGCAGCGGGGCTCTCGGGGCAGGGGCCCGGGAGATCGACGGGGAACGCGAGGCCGAATGCGCTGTGCACGGCGGTGGACGCGAGCGCGAAGGTCTGCGGGGTGGTCGGGCTCAGCGAGGCCTGACGGTCGACCGCCGCGGGACCCGGGAGCTCGAACGCGGGGCGCTCGATGGGCACGACGGTGCCGAGCACCACGGTGACGTCGTCGAGGTTCTCCCCGCCCTGCACGGTCACTGGAGCCACCGTGCCGCTGACGAGGTCCGCCAGGTGTGCGCCGGCGACGTCCCCACAGGTCGCGCCGGACACGCTGATGTCGAACGGGTTGAAGTCGCCGTCGAGGTCCATCAGGGCCTGCACGAGGTAGCTGCCGTCGGGCAGTCCCGTGACGGTGAACGGCGCCGATTGGATCCCCGCGCCTTCGCCGGTGAACGCGGCCGCGGGAACGGTCGCGAGCGTGACGGGCGAGCCGGTCCCCACCGGAGGGCCCGGGTCGTTCGCGGCGTACACGAGCACGATGGTGTCGCCCGGCACGGCGACGCCGTTCGCGACGAGCTCGCCGGCGACGACGTTCCCGACGGGAGGCTGGTCGCGCAGGACGGGCGCTTCGTAGTCGCAGGCGACGAGGGCCAGCAGCCACAGGCTAGAACGCATAGCTCACCTCCCCGAACGCGATGGCGCCGATGGGATGGCCCTTCGGGTGCTCCTGGAACCGACTCTCGTAGCCGCCCAGGGGGATGGCGTTCCACACGCCGAGCGCGAGCTCGAGGCTGTCGTCGGCCAGCGGACGCCCGGCCACGCGGGCGTTGAGGATGGTGCGCGCCGGGATGGGAGCCTCGGTGAGCACGAGGTTCCCGCGGGCGTCGAACTCGCGCAGGCGCCAGGTCTGGGCGCTCACGAAGTGGGCCTGCGCCGACAGATCGATGCGCCAGGGCGTGCGGTACGCGGCGCCCACGTTGAGCTTGAACAGCGAGCTGGAGCCGTCGCGCACGGAGTCTTGATCGGGCAGGGCCTCGACGATCGTGGAGACGGCGGCGTTCGCGAACACGTCGAGCCCGTCGGTGGGGTAGAGCTCGACCTCGCCTTCGATGCCGTAGCCGCTGTAGATCTCGTCCTGGTTGATCCACCCGGTGGTGCCGGCCTGGTAGCCGTTCGACACGGGGTCGTAGGGCTCGATGCCCGGCGTCACGTCGTCGAGGAAGATCAGGTTCGTGACCCGGTTGTAGTACACGACCACGTCTGCGGCGTGGAAGTACGTGGACTCGTCGTGCACGCCGAGCTCGACGGTCGTGATCTGCTCGGGCGCGAGGCTCGTGGAGCCGAAGTCACGGATGTACGCGCCATCTGCGGAGGCCGGCAGGTTGAAGTCCATGTAGGACTCGATGTTGTTCGGCTGCCGGAACGCGGAGCCCGCCGTGGCCCGCACGCTCGTCTGGTCGAACAGGCGGTAGATGACGGCCGCCCGCGGGCTGATGGTCTGCTGGAGCTTCAGCAGCGGGTGCTTGTCGACGCGCAGCGACCCGACCACCTTGAGCGCGTTCCAGGTGAGCTCCTCGTTCAGGAAGCCCCGGAAGTGATTCTGCACGTAGGGCTGCTCGAAGCCGCCGTCGAGGTACGAGAACCGGGTGTCGAGCCGGCGATACCCGAGCCCCACGTTGAGCACGTGGTCGAGCGGGCCCGTGCTGAAGCTCAGCGGCGCTTCGAGCTCGACGTCGACGGTGTCGGATTGGAACCGGGCGTTGAGGTCGCGGCTGCCCTTCTGGGCCGCGTACGGGCCGGTGAACGCCTGATCGTGGTTCCAGAAGGCCCGGAAGTGCAGCACGTTCCAGCCGATGTCGGTGCGCGCGTAGTGGTGCTGGAGGTCGTCGATGACGTAGTCGCCGAGCGCGCCGATGTTGAAGAACTCCATCGTGTCGACGCGAGCGAGCCCACCCGAGAGGCTCACGTAGCTGTCGTCGCCGATCGAGCGGTCGATGCGGGCGTCGGCCTTCAGCACGCGACGCCCGATGTTCTCGTCGTCAACCAGGGGCGACTCGAGCGCGCTCTGTTCGGGCTCCGGCTGGTCCTGGATGCGGGCGGACTTCGCCCAGCGCCCCATCTGGTCGTACGCCGCGCCGAGCCGCACGCTCGTGCGCCCGGCCCGCTGGCTCGTCGTGATGCTGCCCTTGCCGTAGCCCGAGGTGCCGCCCGAGCCGCGGAAGACCGTGCGAGGCTCGGCTCCGGGCGTGCGGGTGATGATGTTGATCACGCCCGTGACGGCGTTCGCGCCGTACACCGCCGAGCCCGGCCCCCGGATGACCTCGATCCGGTCGATCTCGTCGATGCTGATGGGAATCGAGGCCCACAGCGTGGCGCCCAGGAAGTCGAGGTACGTGCTCCGCCCGTCGACCAGGATGAGCACCTTGTTCGCGAGCTCCCGGTTGAACCCGCGGATCGACACGTCGGCCTGGCCGCTGGAGAGGCTCATCACGTCGACCCCGACGACCCGCCGGAGCACGTCGGGCAGCGTGGTGGCGCCCGACAGCCGCAGGTCTTCGTCGGTGAGCACGGTGATCGTGGACGGCGAGTCGAGCGGGGCCTGACCCACGCGCGAGGCGGTGACGACGAGCTTCTCGTACGCGTCGGCCAGGAAGCCCGCATCGGGGAGCTCGGGCACCTCGGTGCCGTCGGGCCCGTCGGGGTTCGTACCGTCGGGGGGGCCGTCGGGATCGGTGCCGTCGGGCGGTCGATCGGGATCCGTGCCGTCGGGACCGGTGCCCTCGGGACCCGTGGGACCGCCCGCCTCCGCGATCGCGCGCTCTTCGGCCGTTCGGGTCTGGAGCGCCTCCGTGAGCGCCTGGAGCTCCGCGGCGATGGACTCGAGCCGGGCGAGCTCCTCTTCGGTCGCGCCCCCCACGACGACCGTGCGGCCACCCCCGGTGGTCGGCGCCGTGGGGCCGGTCGGGATGGACTGGGTCTGGCCGATGCGGGCCTCGAGGACCTGGATCACCGGGTCGACGTCGCCGGCCTTGTCGGGCGCGGCATCCTGATAGAGCCGGTAGTAGGCGAGCGCGTTCTCGAGGTCTTCCATGTCGGCGTACGCGCGGGCGATGTTGTAGAGCGTGGCCGGGTGCGGGTACGCGTTCTGCGCCGCCAGGAAGCGCTGGAGGGCGATCTCGTACTCTCCGCGCTGTGCGGCCTCGAGCCCGGCTCCGAAGTGACGGCGGGCGTCGTCCTTGGGGTCGGCGAGCGCGGTGGCGGGGAGCAGGAGCGCGAGGAGCGCGAGGGAGAGACGCAACGGGTGGTCCGGGGGTTGGGTGGCGCTAGCCTACTGGAGGTCGTCGGGGAGTCCCATGTAGCCCTCGGGATTCTTCGGCTCGGGCGCGGGCTCGGGTGCCACCGGGGCGGGAGCGGGTACGACCGGCTTCGGCGCCGTGGGCACGGGGCTCGCCGCGGGGACGGGTCGCACAGGCTGCGGCCGGGGCGGCGCGGGGGTCGGGGTGGGGCGGGAGACCGGCTCGGGCTCGGCCGGGGCGGGCACCGGTTCTGCGACGGCCTCTGGACCGTCGACCGAGGGATCGTCCGTCCCGACCGCATCGTCCGGGCCGTCTTCCGAACCGTTCAGGATCCCGTCGTCGATGGCGTCGTCGGGTGGGAGGGCCAGCGCCGGAGCGGGGTCTTCCTCGACGCCGATGCGCGGGGGCTCGGTCGCCCAGGACGAGGGCTCGGGCAGGACCGGAGACCCGCCGCCCGTGCCCGCACCGGAGAACAGGGACGCCGCGACGATGGCCAGCGCGCTCATCCCGAAGAAGCCCACGAACACGACCGCGAGCGTCGCGGGGATCCACAACCGGTTGCCGCGAGCAGGCGGGGGCTGGGGCACGCCGAGGGGCTGCCGCACGACCGCGGACTGGATGGTGGAGCTGCTCTGGATGCCGGACCGGAGCTGATCGGGCGGGTGTGCCATGCACGTGGCGAGGTCGGCCATCAGCTCCGCGGTGTCCTGGTACCGGTCGGAGGGGGTCTTCGCGAGGCACCGCCGCACGATGTCCTCGAGGCCCTCGGGCAGCACCAGATCGGGTGCCACCGAGAAGATCGTGGGGACCTCCTGGTTGAGGTGCGCGATCATGGTGGCCGCGGAGTTGGACCCGTGGAACGGGTACTGCCCGGTGAGCACGCGGAAGAGGAGCACGCCGATCGCGTAGATGTCGGCCCGGTGGTCGACATCGAGCCCCTTCACCTGCTCGGGGCTCATGCAGTGCGGGCTGCCGAGGATGAGGCCCGCTCGCGTGATGGTCTGCTCGACCTCGGTGAGCTTCACGAGCCCGAAGTCGACGACCTTCACCTGCTCGGTGCCGTCGTCGTCGGTCTTCACGAGCAGGTTGGACGGCTTGAGGTCGCGGTGCACGACCCCGCGCTTGTGGGCGTACCGGAGCGCGCTCGCGACCTGGGTGACCAGCTGCAGCGCACGCTCGCAGTCGAGCGGGCCGTCGCGCAGGAGGTCGGACATGCGGGGACCGTCGACGAACTCCATCGCCAGGAAGAACCGGCCGTCGTCGAGCTCGCCGAAGTCGTGGAGGATCACGATGTTCGTGTGGTCGAGCGCGGCGAGCGTCTCGGCCTCGAGGCGAAAGCGCTCTTCGAACGCCGCGCTCTCCTCGGCATCGGGTGGGGGCGTGAGGATCTTGAGGGCCACCGGCCGATTCAGCTTCACCTGGTGGGCCAGGTACACGGAAGCCATGCCACCGCGAGCTATCAAGCGGTCGATCTGATAGCGGCCTGCGATGATCGTGCCGCCCTTCGGCTCGTTCACGCCGTTGGGTGCGGCGTTCTCGGACAAACGCACTCCACGTCCAGCCAGGAGCATACCACGCAATGACCACCGCGGACCCCGAAGGACTCCGCGTCCGAGTCCCTCCCGGGCTCGAGCCCACGGCGGCCGCCGAGCTGCGCGCCCGGGGGCTCGTCGTCAAGGAAGAACCGGGCGGAGTCGTGATGCCCGTCGCCCACCTGCAGGAGGTGCTGCTCTGGTCTCGTGTGGGGAGCGCGGTCACGCGGCGCATGGGCACCGTGAAGTCCGACCGGCTGCCCGACGGGCTCGTCTCGCTGCCGTGGAAGCACGTGCTCCGGAGGGGCCAGCGCGTGGAGGTCCGGATCGTCGGGCGCTCGACGCGGGGGCTCGACAAGAAGTGCGAGGCCGTCATCGCGAAGCGCGCCGACCCCCGCCAGTCGGGCGGAGGCCGCATCCCGCCCGCGAAGGTCCTCCTGGTCGACCGGGGGGGGCGCGTGGAGGTCGCGCTCGTCGCGGGTGGCGACCTGTGGAAGCGCGGCTGGCGGAAGTCCCCCGGGCGTGCGCCCATCCGCGAGAACCTCGCGGCCGGCCTCCTGCTCGCCGCCGACTGGAATCCCACCGAGTGGCTGGTCGACCCGATGTGCGGGTCCGGGACGTTCCCCATCGAAGCCGCGCACCGTGGGCTCGGGCGCGCTCCCGGCGCCTATCGCTCGTTCGCCGCCGAGTTCTGGCCGGAGTTCGACGCGAAGGCGTTCGAGCGGGCCCGGAAGGCCGCGCGTGACGCGTCGTCCGGAAGCGTGAAGGTGCTCGGAGCCGACCGAGACCCGCGCCAGATCGCGGCGGCCCGCGAGAATGCCGCGAACGCCCGCGTCGACCGGCAGATCCGGCTCGAGCACACGGCGTTCGAGGACCTCGAGCCTCCGGGCTCCACGGGTCTGGTCGTCATGAACCCGCCCTACGGCCATCGGCTCGACGCCACGATCAAGACCTACCGGTTCATCGGGCAGCAGCTCGCCGATGTCTGGCAGGGCTGGCGGTACGCCATCCTCCTGCCCGATGCCTCCCTTGTGAAGACCCTGCCCGGGCGGCCTGCCGTCAGCATCATGCTCCGGAACGGCGGCCAGCAGGTGTGGTTCGCGGTCGGTCATGTGTAGCGGCCCACACGGGGTGCCCGCGGTGATACCGGGGTGGCTCCAGGAGGTGCGATGACGCTCGTGCTCGGGTTCCGGCTCGCCAAGCTCGTGGGCCTGGCCCTGTTCGGGGCCGGCTGCATCGGGGCCGCGCTCGCGCGGGAGCCCCGGGATCGCGCCACGTTCGCCTACGGGCTCGCCACGGCGGGCTGGCTGGCGTCCTGGCTCGCCGGGTACGGGCTGATGAAGTCCGTCGGGCTGAAGATGTCCGAGCCCTGGCTGGCCGCGGGCATGGGCTTCAGCTTCGCGGCCCTGCTGGGTGCGGTCCTCTCGGCACAGGGCACGCGAAACCCCGTGTGGGCCGGGCTCTCCGTCGGTGGGCTGTGTGGTGCGGTCGCGTCCATGACGCTGCGCTCGATCCCGTCCGTGCTCCCCTGGGCCGCGGGGGCCGCTGCGGTGGGCTTCGCGGTCACCGCGGCCATCGTCGCGTTCCGGCCCGATGGCACGGGCGCTTTCGAGCCTCGCCGTGCGGTCGGGGCCTGGTTCGACTGGATGGGGCGGCTGGAGGGGCTCTCCCTGCTCGCGCTGTTCGGTGTGTACATGCCCGCGAAGTACGCCCTGCACATCGAGCTCGACGGGGGGCAGGGCTGGTTCGGCTGGGTGCACGGGATGCTGTTCGTCTCGTACCTCGTGGCGCTCGCGAGCGTCACCCGGGTGGCGGGCTGGCCGCTCACCCGTGCCGCGATGGCATTCGCGGCTTCCCTGGTCCCGTTCGGGACCTTCGTGTTCGAAGCGAGGAGCAAGGCATGGCGGACCTGAGACTGGTGGGCGGACGACTCGGCTTCGTGCGGGCGCTCGCCGAGAACCGGCTGACGCGGGGCGCGCTGTGGAAGGTGGTCAGCCAGGACTTCCACTTCGATCTCCTGAACGCCCTCCCGGCCTCGGGTCGCGGGCGGGTCGAAGAGGTCCCCGTGCCCGTGCAGGGTGCGGCTCCACGCTCGTGGGGGTCCGGCGAAGACCTCGGCATCCCCGACACCCCGCGGTGCACGGGCGCGAAGCTGCGCGAGGCCTACGCGTCGGGCAAGCGCGACCCCGTCGACGTGCTCGAGGTGATGCTCGCGCGCATCGATGCCGGTGACTTCGGCCCCAGCACGTACAGCCCGTTCGTCGAGCTCGACCGGAACGGAGCACAGTCGGCGGCCCAGGCGAGCGCGAAGCGGTGGAAGGCCGGCGAGCCGCTCGGTCCGCTCGACGGCATCATCGTGCCCGTGAAGGACGAGTTCCACATGAAGGGCCTGCCCACGCGCGGCGGCACGTCGTGGCGGAACCACCGGGTCGACGGAGACGCGTTCATCGTCGAGCTGCTCCGCAACGCCGGTGCGGTGCTCATCGGCAAGGCGCACTGCACCGAGAACGGCATGAATCCGCTCGGGTTCAACCCGAACTTCGACTACCCGCGCAACGTGTACAGCGATGGGCACGGTTCCGGGGGCTCGTCGACCGGGAGCGCCGTGTCCGTCGGGCTCGGCTTCGCACCGGTCGCCGTCTCGACCGATGGGGGCGGGTCGATCCGCATCCCGGCTTCGCTGAACGGCCTGTTCGGACTCAAGCCGTCGCTCCAGCGGTTCGGCCGCACGGGCGACATCTGGGTCGGCACCGTCGGCCACACCGGTCCGATCGGCGGGTCGGCGTCCGACCTCGTGGATCTGATGGAGGTCTGCTCGGTCCGCGACCCCGGCGACCCCATGACGCACTTCCCGCCCGACTGGGGCTCGGTCGAGACGACCTGGCGTCCGGCGCTCGGTCGCGGCATCCGCGGCTGCCGCATCGGGGTGCTCCCGCGCTTCATGAAGGCGGCCATCCCCGAGATCGCGTCCGCGTGCGACGCCGCGCTGAAGGCGCTCGAGAAGGAGGGCGCCGTCCTCGTCGATGTCGACTTCGCGCTGCTCGAGGTGGTGAACGCCGTCGGTCCCATCGTCATCGCCGGGGAATCCGCGGCCAACGCCTGCGACGACCTCGCGGCCCACCGCCACGAGACGAGCGACGAGGTCCGGCTGATCTACGCGCTGATGGACAACATCGCGGCGCAGCAGCACCTCCGGGCCTCCCGTGTGCGCACGCAGCTCCGGTGGGACCTCGCGAAGGCCCTCGCCGGCGTCGACCTGCTCGCGCTGCCGACCACGGGTCGCGTGGCGAGCCCGTACGCGCTGTCCGAGAACCGGAAGCAGATCGCCGACACCGCGTGGACGGCCTCCTTCACCGAGATGAACTTCCTCGCGAACCTCACGGGCGTCCCGGCTGGCACCGTGCCGGTGGGCATGCACGAGGGGCTCCCGATCGGTCTGCAGCTGATCGGAGACGCGTGGGACGAAGCGTCCGTCATCGCCGGGTGCGCGCACCTCGAGCGGATCGGCGTGACGCAGATCCCGCTGTCCCCCGGCTATCGCGCGCCCCTGTAGGCTCCACGAGGCCCGTCACGCCCGCTGCTTCGGGGCCTTCGCGACCTTGCGGAGCTCCTCGGGCACGTCGTCGGGCCGCCCGGACTGCTGGCGCGCGAAGAACGCGAGCTTGGCGGCGATCTCCTCGGCTCGGGCCTGGGATCGCACCCAGAACGCGAACCGCAGGCCGTTCCGGGTGACCACGACGGCATGCTGGAACGACTCGGAGTGCTGGCCCTCGTCGTTCTCGATGCGCCAGCGCACGAGGTCGTCGCGGACGGACGTGACGTCGTCCCACGACCACAGCTCGCGACCCACCTTCAGGCCCGAGCGATCGGCGTGGATCGCGGGCGACCACAGGTGGCGCAGCGCCATCACGGTCGGGATCGCGATGCCGGTGGCCAGCACGCCCGCCGTGAGGGGGTCGGAGAGCGCACTGCCCGCCGTGAGCAGGCCGAGCCAGCTCATCACGAACACGACCGGGGTGCGCCAGTCGCGCCCGAGGGCGGTCCCCGGCTGGAGGGGGACGAGGTCGCCCGGTTCGCCGGTGACCTCGATCGGACCGCGCGCGCGGAACGAGAACGGAGGCTGGTCCATACGGACATCCTACCTGCCCCGGACGCCGACGCGGAAACGCGAGTGAGCCATCGAGAACGTCTATGGAAACCATAGGGAAGTTCCATTCGCGTGATGTATGCGGCCGTGTCACTCATGGAGCATCCACCGTGATACACACCCCGCCTTTCCTGGAGGCCCCCGTGAGCCAGACCGACCCCTTCGGCGCCCGTTCCACCTTCGATCTCGCCGGTGGCGGCAAGGGCGTGATCTTCCGCCTGTCCGCCCTCGAGGAGGCGGGCCACTGCAAGCTCGCCGAGCTGCCGTACAGCATCCGCGTGCTCGTCGAGAGCGCCCTGCGCAACTACGACGGCTTCCTGGTCAACGAAGACGACGTGAAGCGCGTCGCCGGCTGGACACCCAAGGGCGAGCGCGCCGAGATCCCGTTCATCCCGGGCCGCGTGATCCTCCAGGACTTCACGGGCGTTCCGGCGGTCGTCGACGTGGCGGCCCTCCGCAACGCGATGGTCGATCTCGGCGGCGACCCGAAGAAGGTGAACCCGCTCGTCCCCGTCGATCTGGTCATCGACCACAGCGTGCAGGTCGACTTCAGCGGCCGGTTCGCCGACGCCCTGTCGCGGAACATGGAGATCGAGTACGACCGCAACGGCGAGCGCTACGCGTTCCTGAAGTGGGGCCAGAGCAACTTCGACAACTTCCGCGCCGTGCCTCCCGGCCGCGGCATCGTGCACCAGGTGAACCTCGAGTACATCGCGTCGGTCGCCGCGCATCGCGAGATCGACGGCCAGCAGGTGTACTACCCCGACAGCCTCGTGGGCACCGACTCCCACACCACGATGATCAACGGGCTCGGCGTGCTGGGCTGGGGCGTCGGCGGGATCGAGGCCGAGGCCGTCATGCTGGGCCAGCCGGTCTACATGCTCGCGCCCGACGTCGTCGGCTTCAAGCTCACGGGCAAGCTCGCGGAGGGCGTCACGGCCACCGACATGACGCTGAAGATCGTGCAGATGCTGCGCGAGAAGGGCGTGGTCGAGAAGTTCGTGGAGTTCTACGGCGAGGGCATGGCGCACCTCACGCTCGCCGACCGCGCGACCATCGCGAACATGGCTCCGGAGTACGGCGCCACCTGCGGGTTCTTCCCGGTCGACGAGGTCACGCTCGACTACCTGCGCCTGTCCGGGCGCGACGACGCCGATGTCGCGAACGTGAAGGCGTACTACCAGGCTCAGGGCCTGTTCTACACGCCCTCCGCGCCCGAGCCGTCGTTCACCGACACGCTCCACCTCGACCTCGCCGACGTGGTGCCGTCGCTCGCGGGCCCCAAGCGCCCGCAGGACCGCATCACCCTGAACGACATGGCGTCGAAGTTCGAGAGCTACCTCACGGCGCCCATCGGCCACCGCGGTCACGGGGTGCCCGGCGATCAGACCCAGCGCACCGAGGCCGTCGCGGGCACCGACTTCTCGATCGGCCACGGCGACGTGGTGATCGCGGCCATCACCAGCTGCACGAACACCAGCAACCCGTCCGTCATGATCGCGGCCGGCCTGGTCGCCAAGAAGGCCCGCGCGCTCGGTCTCACCACGAAGCCGTGGGTGAAGCCGTCGCTGGCCCCCGGATCCCGCGTCGTCACGTCGTACTACGAGAAGGCCGGTCTGCTCGACGATCTGTCGGCGATGGGCTTCAACATCGTCGGCTACGGCTGCACGACGTGCATCGGGAACTCCGGCCCGCTCGATCCCGAGATCCAGGATGCCATCGTCAAGGGCAACCTCGTGGTGTCGTCGGTGCTGTCCGGGAACCGGAACTTCGAAGGGCGCATCAGCAACTTCGTGAAGGCGAACTTCCTCGCGTCGCCGCCCCTCGTCGTCGCGTACGCCATCGCGGGCAGCACGCGGATCGACCTCCAGAACGACCCCATCGGAAAGGGCTCGAACGGGCAGGACGTGTACCTGCGCGACATCTGGCCGACCAACGCGGAGATCGCGGAGGTCATCCAGGGCAGCGTCACGCCCGAGATGTTCCGCATGCGCTACTCCGACGTCGAAGACGAGCCGCGCTGGAACGCGATCGAGGTCGAGGAATCCGACCTGTACCCGTGGGACGCCGACTCCACGTACATCCAGCTCCCGTCCTTCTTCGAGGGTCTCACCCCGAAGGCGAGCCCCATCCAGCCGTTCCAGGATGCCCGTGTGCTCCTGAAGCTCGGCGACTCGGTCACCACCGACCACATCTCGCCGGCAGGCTCCATCCCCGAGAAGAGCCCGGCGGGCGTGTACCTGAAGTCGAAGGGCGTCGCGAAGGCCGACTTCAACAGCCTCGGCAGCCGTCGCGGCAACCACGAGGTGATGATGCGCGGCACGTTCGCGAACGTGCGCATCCGCAACCAGGTGGCGCCGGGCACGGAAGGGGGCGTCACCACGCACTTCCCGAGCGACCAGGTGATGTCGGTGTTCGACGCCTCGATGAAGTACCAGGCCGACGGCACGCCGCTCGTCGTGCTCGCCGGGCACCAGTACGGCACGGGCTCCTCGCGCGACTGGGCCGCGAAGGGCACGTTCCTGCTGGGCGTGAAGGCGGTCATCGCGAAGAGCTTCGAGCGCATCCACCGCAGCAACCTCGTGGGGATGGGCGTGCTCCCGCTGTGCTTCAAGGACGGCGAAGGCGCCGACGAGCTCGGTCTCGACGGCACGGAGCACTTCGACTTCGTGGGTCTGTCCGACGCCGTGAAGCCGCTGCAGGACCTCGAGGTGGTCGCGCGCAAGGCCGATGGCACCGCGAAGCGGTTCACGGTCCAGGTGCGTCTCGATACGCCCGTCGAGGTGGAGTACTACCGGAACGGGGGCATCCTCCAGACCGTCGTGCGCAACCTCGCCGCTTCAGCGTGACAAGCCGGCCCTCGGCTGGCAACATCGCCCCATGAGTGATCTGACCCCCTGGCATTCCTTCCGCATCCGGAAGGCGAAGTCCGACGCGAAGGTCATCATCGGTGCGTATGGCGGCCATCCCCGAGGGATCCGGGCCCACCAGTGGCCCCGATGTGCCGTGTGCGGTGCGCCGATGTGCCACATGGCGCAGATCGAGGCCGGGCCCTGGCTCGACCTCGGTCCGCACACCCGGATGACGGTGTTCATCTGCCACGCGACCGGTGGGCGCTGCGAAGACTGGGACCCGTGGAAGGGCGCCAACAAGGTGCTCCTCTCCAAGATGCGCGACGAGAACCTGTACGACGGTCCGCCGACGGTCCGCGTGTACCGGCGCCAGCTGCTCACGGTCGATCAGGCGCTCGACGAGCGTGCGGTGATGTCCCAGGTGCGCACCCACGGTGTGCCGGTGGCCGACGCGCTCGAGCAGCTCCGCCACGACAAGCTCGGCGGCGGGGCGGTGTGGCTGCACGGCGACGACACGCCCGCGAGCCCCACGGGTCAGGGCCCGATGCGCATGCTGCTGCAGATCACCACCGACCTCGTGAAGTTCGACATCACGTCGGGCGGCATGGGGTACGTGTTCCTCGACCCCTACGACGCCTCGGAGAACGCGGGCCGCCTGCTCTGGCAGGGCGGCTGATCCGCACGACGGTTCAGGGGCAGGTCCACTCGTGCGTCACGATGCGGTCGGGCACGCCGTCGAGCTGGCGCCCGATCGCCTCGGTGTCGAACGTCTCGACGCAGCGCGTCCACGGGTCACCTTCGCAGACCGACTCGACTTCCGTGCGCTCGCCGTCGGCGTCTTCGCTGCGGCCGGTCGGACGCCACAGATCGCCCTCCCAGCGGTAGGTCGTGACGACCGGATGGTCTTCGTCGCCGTCGCGACTCTCGATGAGGCGACCGAGCGCGTCGTACGTGTGGAGGTTGACGTAGGTCGCGTCGCCCGTGCTCGTGACCTTCGACAGCAGCCGGTCGTCGTCGAGCCACTCGAGCTCCGTGACCAGCTCGCGGCCCGGGCTCACCTCCGCGGACCGCACCAGGCGGCCTCGCCGGTCGTACTCGAAGTCGGCCTCGTCGGTGGACGTGTCGCCGTCGTATGTCGTGCTGCGATCGAAGTGGGTGGTGCGTCCGGCGTCGTCGTACTGACGGTCCCACGTGATGTGCGAGGCGAAGAGGAGGTCGGACGAGACGATCTCGCCGTTCTCGATGACGAAGTCGCCGTTGGCGTCGCAGCTGCGCCGGAACAGTGCGCTCATCTCATACGCTTCCTCGACCTGTTCGAAGCGCTCGGCGCAGTCGCCGTCGTACCGGGTGCGTTCCCAGCGGCGGTCACCCGTGGCGTCGAGCCAGACGTGGTCGACAAGGCGCTCCTTTGCGTCGTGGACGCGCGTCTCGACGCTGTCGACCGCGCCATCGGCGTCGTAGTCCCACTCCACGGTCTCCGTGCAGCTGGAGCGGTCGGGCACGTCGAGCGGGGTGGCGCAGCCGGCGAGGACCAGCGCGAGGATTCCGGTTCTCATGGGCCACTCCCTGGTGCAGGGATCGTAGCACGTGCGCGGATGCGCGCCAGATCGCGATTCGCAGGGGATCTCGGGGGCCAGGGGATCCAGGTCGACAATGGAATCCCGATCCGCACGGGCCACATGAAGAATCCGAGCCCCGCGAGCAGCAGTCCGAGCGGACCCAGGGTGAAGCCCGCAATCCAGAAGAACCACCCGTCGAACAGGGTCCACAGGAGCGCGCCCAGGCATGCGACCCCCAGCAGCGACGCGACCCCGCCGCTGTAGACCGCGAACCGCTCGCGCGCGGACTGCACGCGGATCGCGCGCTCGGTCGCGGCCAGGAGAACGTCCATCGACGCGGGGACCGGTGTGCCGCGGGTCTCCGCGACGCGGGCCGTGTGCGCGGCCAGCATGGCGGGCACGTCGAGCACCGGGTGCACGAGGATGTCGAAGCCCACGAGCCGATGGGGCGTGTGCATCGCGGCCTCGGCATCCCCCACGAGCGCGTCCGCTCGGAAGCAGCCCAGCGCGCTCTCGAGCCGGGCGCGGGCCTCGGGGTCGAGCTCGCGCAGGTCGTTCGGATCCGGGCGGTAGTGCCGCACCACGGGCTTCTGGGACGGCGTGTTGGAGGTCCACAGCACGCTGCCGTCTTCGAACAGGGTCGCCAGCCACAGCTGGTCGGAGCCGTAGCGCGTGTCGATCTCCGCGGCCGCCTGTCCGTCGGGGCTGGTGAACACCTCGGTCGCGTGGCCCTCGCGCATCCGGCGCGCGAACTCGCGTCCGTGCACGCCTTCGTAGAGGATCGCTTCGTCGGTCAGGGCCGGGTTCGGCGGCGGGTAGAACGCGACCCCCACGCGCGTGAACCCCGCTCCGGCGAGGGTCTCCGCGAGGGTCCGTCGCGCGAAGCTCTTCGCGAGCGGGTCGGGCCAGTGGGTGGCATCGACAGGAGCGGGCATGGGCCCTGTTATCGTGGAGGGCGGGGGAATCGATGTGGCTCTTGGTGTCGGCAGCACTGGCGTGCTCGTGCGGTCGGGTCCCGATTCGGGTCCTGGCCCCGTCTGCCGAGCTGGTGTTCCAGGGCCGGGTGGTGGGAGAGCCGCGCGATCGGCGGTACACCGTCGAGGTCCGCCATGTCTGGAAGGGCGATGTGCCCGAGACCGTCGAGGTGGAGAGCGGCGTCATGTGCGGTCCGAGCTTCGTCGTGGGAGACGAGGTTGCGTTCGCGCTCCCGAGCCTCGACCCGCCCCCACTCGGATGCTCGGGACACGACCGGATGTCTGCGGAGGCCACGCCGCTCGGTCTCGGTCCGCCCGCGCGGTCCCGCACACTCGCTCCGAGTGCGCTGGAGATCGCGATCGAGGCCTGCGACCGGGAGGCGATCGAGCGAGCGGCGGCTGGCGCCCGCCCCTGGGCCGTGCAGGGCCGGACCCCGCCGCTCCATTGTCCTGCAGAGGTGCTGGCGCTGTGGATCCCCGACGGCTCCAGCGCCGTGCTGCCGAACGGACTCGTGGAGCACGGGGATGCCGCGACCGTTGCGCGGTTGGCGGAGCGCTCGCCCGCGATCCGGAACGACGTGATCTGGCGCGCCGGGAAAGCAGGCCGACAGGACGTGCTGGACGCCCTCGTGCCGAACCCGCCCACCACGCTGGAGGCGTGTTTCGACACGATGAACCCTCTGCCGCGCGACGTGCGGCACGCCGCCGCGATCGCGCTGATGGACGCCGGCGCGGTGCTCCGGGTCGACGGATACACGGAATGGACGCCCGCCCGCGCGACCCGGGACGGTTTTCCGGACGATCGGGTGCTCGCGATGCTCCGGTCCCTCCCCGAGGACGTTCGACGCTCCTCGAGCGTGGCCGTGCTCGACCCCGCCGCAAGCAAGGGCCGCCTCGCGCTGTTCGACCAGGTGTGGTCCGAGGTGGGTGCCGAGACCCAGCCGGGGCGTGCTGTGCTGGACGCCTGCGGCGCGGGTGTCGCGGCGGTGGAGCACGTCCAGCGAACGACCCGATCGACGGAGGATCCGTGGACCTGCGCCTGCATGCAGCGTGCCGCACGGTTCGGCCACTTCGAGGTGTTCGACCGGCGCGACTCCCTCGACGCGTGTGCGAACGATCTCTGGCCGTTCGCATGGATGGGGCCCTCGACGGACCTGTTCACCCTGCTCGACGCACGCGCTCCGCGGCCGGCGGGCCCCGATGCAGCACGCCTCGCGATCGAGGCGCGCTCCATCGACAAGCTGCGGCTCGCCCTCGATCGGGGGGCCCGACCGGGAGAGGCGCTGCGGTGGCTGGTCTCGGAGGCGCGCTCGGGGCCAGGTGGAGCGCGCATGGACGACGAGGAGCTTCAGGCCTACCTCCGGGTCCTGCTCGATGCCGGCGCCAGCCCCCCCGACCCGAGCAGCAGCCTGCTCGATCGACTCGCAGACACGCACCCGGGGGCCGCCGAGCTGCTCCTCGAGGCCGCTTCAGCTGAAGCCGAGTAGTCGCTCGACAGGGTGAAATCAGGCGTTCCCCCGGTGACGTCGATGGGAGGACGCCCGGGCAGCAGGTCGGGCCAGTGGGTGGCATCGACAGGAGCGGGCATGGGCCCTGTTATCGTGGAGGGCGGGGGAATCGATGTGGCTCTTGGTGTCGGCAGCACTGGCGTGCTTGTGCGGTCACGTTCCGATTCGGGTGCAGGCTGCATCCGCCGAGCGGGTGTTCCAGGGCCGCGTGGTCGAGGCGATCGGTCGGCGGCACACCATCGAGGTCCGTCATGTCTGGAAGGGCGAGATCCCCGAGACGATCTCGATCACGAGCGACAGCAGGTGCGGTCCTGCGTTCCTCCTGGGAGACGAGGTTGCGTTCGCGCTTCCGGGCGTCCCGGCTCCTCCCCTCAGTTGCGCCGGACATGAATGGCTCGCCCCCGAGTCCATGGCCTTTGGTCTCGGTCCGCCCGTCGAGTCCCGCGCGCTCGCTCCGAGTGCACTCGAGGTCGCGATCCAGGCCTGCGATCGGGAGGCGATCGAGCGAACGCCTGGTGGCGCCCGATCGCGGGCGGTGCAGAGCCGGCGCCCCCCGCTCCACTGTCCCGCTCACGTGCTGGCCCTCTGGGTTGCCGAACGCGCCGATGGGCTACCGCAGGGTGTCGTAGAGCGAGGGGATGCCGTTGCCGTTGCCCAGTTGGCGGAGCGCTCGCTCGCGATCCGGTACGATGTGCTCCGGCGGGCGGTCCAGGCGGGCCGGCAGGACGTCCTCGACGCCCTCGTCCCTGGCTTCCACCCCACGCTGGATGCGTGTTTCGACCCCATCAACCCATTACCCCGCGAGGTGCGGCACGCCGCCGCGATCGCGCTGATGGACGCCGGTGCGGTACTCGAGGTCGACGGTCCCACCGTCTGGATGCCCGCCCGTGCGGCCCGCGACGGCTTCCCCGACGACCGGGTGCTCGCGATGCTCCGGTCCCTCCCGGAGGACGTACGACGCTCCTCGACCATCGCCGTGCTCCAACCGGCGGCGATGAGGGGCCGGCTCGCCCTGTTCGATCAGCTTTGGGAGGAGGTGGGCACCGACGCCGGACCCATTCGGGGGCTCCCCAACGTGTGCGGCGCGGGCGCGGCGGCGGTGGATCACGTGAAGCGCATGACCGGATCGACCGAGGATCCGTGGACCTGCGACTGCATGGAACGGGGGGTCGAGTCCGGCCACCTCGACGTGTTGGACCGACGTGACTCCCTCGAAGCCTGTGCCGACAAGCTCTGGGGGCTCGCGTGGTCGAAAGACCGACCGGGCCTGATCGAGCTGCTCGACGCGCGTGTTCCGCGGGCTCCCGGTGCGGACGCTGCGCGGAGGGCCGCTGGGTCCGGATCGGTGGGCCGCCTCGAGTTGGCGATCGCACGCGGCGCGCCCGTCGACGACGAGGTGCTGCTCGCGGTTCTCTCCAGGGCTCGCGACCCCATGTGGATGGACGATGAGACCCTGATGGCGCTCGTCCGGGTCCTGCTGGCGGCCGGCGCCCGGCCACCGAATCCCCGGTCTGCCGTCCTCGACCGTCTGTCGGTCGACCACCGCGAAGTCGCCGAGCTGCTCCTCGAGGCCGCTTCAGCTGAAGCCGAGTAGTCGCCCCACCTGGTACACCAGGAAGCTGCCCGTGTACGCCAGGGCCGTCATGTAGGCGAACACGAACGCTGGCCACCGGAACCCGCGGCTCTCCTTCACGAGCACCGCCAGCGTGCTCGTGCACTGCATCGCGAGCGCGAAGAACACCATGAGCGAGAGCCCCACGAGGGGCGTCCACACCTTGGTGCCGTCGGGACGGCGCTGATCGGCGATCTGCGCGCGCAGGGCCTCGTTCTCCTCGTCGGCGTCCTCGATGCCGTACACCAGCCCCATGGTGCTGACGAACACCTCGCGGGCCGCGAACGCGCCCAGGATGCCGACCCCCATGCGCCAGTCGAAGCCCAGGGGCTCGATGACCGGCTCGATGGCGCGCCCCATGCGACCGCCGAAGGACTGCTGCAGGGCGAGCCCGTTCGCGACCTCGTCGAGGTTCAGCCCGCTGGCTTCGGCCTCCGCGACCACCTCGGGCGTGAGCAGCTCGTGCCCGTCGACGCGCGGGAAGTACAGCATCGCCCACAGGAAGACCGTGGCCACGAGGATGACGCCGCCCGCCTCCTCCACGAAGTGCTTCGCGTTCCGCCAGGTGCTCCCGAGCACCACCTTCATGCTCGGGAAGCGGTAGGGCACGAGCTCGATGAGCTCCGCGGACTCCTCGCCCGGCAGCACGAGACGGCCGAGCACGATGCTCGCGATCACCGTGACCACCGTGGAGAACAGGTACATCGCGAGCAGGATCAGGGGCTGGACCGGCAGCGGGAACCCGGGGATGCGGGCCGGGAACAGCGCGGCGATGATCAGCGTGTAAACCGGCAGGCGCGCGCTGCAGGACGTGAGCGGGATGACGAGCATCGTCAGCAGGCGGTCGCGGAACCGCGGCATCGCGCGCGTCGCCATGATCGCGGGAACGGCGCACGCGTAGCCCGACAGCAGCGGGACGAACGCACGCCCGGGGAGCCCGGCGAGCCGCAGCACCCGGTCGACCAGGTGGGCGGCGCGCGCGAGGTACCCCGAGTCCTCGAGCATCCCGATGAAGAAGAACAGCAGCGCGATCTGCGGCAGGAACACGAGGATCGAGCCGACCCCGCCGATCAGGCCGTCGACGATGAAGTCGCGCAGGATCTCGACCGCCGGACCGGGCGCTTCCCCGAACTGCGCGGCGACCTGCAGCCCGACCCACCCGAACAGGTCTTCGATGAGCCCGATGAACGGGTCGGCCCACGCGAACAGGGCCGTGAACACGAGCGTCATGACGGTGAGGAACAGCAGGCTGCCCGCGAGCGGGTGCAGCACGACGGCATCCACGCGGTCGGACAGCGTCGCGCCCGTCTGCACGGGGGCTTCCCGCCATCCGGGCGCGTGGGCGTCGAGCCAGCGGTAGCGGGTCTGCACGAGCTCCGTGACGGCGTCGGTGTCGGCGATGCGCGCGCGGATGGCGTCGACCGGCACGTCGGGGTCGGGGTGCGCCTCGGGGTCGTCGAGCGACAGGACGACCACGCCCGCCAGCGGGGTGCCGTGCTTCGCCAGCCGCTCGGGCAGCAGGGCGTGTACGCCCTCGAGCGTCGCGTCGAGCTCCTCGGACCAGCCGTGTCGCGGACCGGGGGTGCCGAGCGCGGGGTCGGCCAGCACGGCGGCGATGGCAGTGCGCAGGGCGTCGAGGCCCTCGCCGTTCCGCGCGCTGATCGGCACGACCGGCACGCCCAGATCGCGCTCGATGGCCGCGGCATCCACCGTGAGGCCCTGCGAGCGGGCCTCGTCCATCAGGTTGACCGCGATCAGCACCGGAATGCGGAGGTCGAGCACCTGCAGCGCCAGGTACAGGCTGCGCTCGAGCCGCACGGCGTCGGCGAGCAGCACGAGCAGCGCCGGCGCTTCGTCTCCGCCGAGCCCGAGCATCGCCCGGACCGCCACCCACTCCTCGGGTGAGCGACCCGCCAGGCTGTACGTGCCCGGGATGTCGAGGCACTCGACGCTCTGGCCGTCGAGCGTGAGGGTGCCGGACAGCGCATCCACCGTGGTGCCCGTGAGGTTGCTGACCTTCGCGCGCGAGCCCTGCGTGAGGGCGTTGAACAGCGTGGACTTCCCCGTGTTGGGGTTGCCGACGAGTGCGATCACCGCGCGACCTCGACGACCTTCGCATCCGACCGGCGCAGCGCGAGCACGGCTCCGCGCACGCGGTAGGTGAGGGGATCGCCGAGGGGTGCGCTGCCCTGCCGCGTGATGAGCGTGCCCGACACGAGCCCGAGCTCGAGCAGACGCCGCCGGAACGAACCCGCACCCGTGATGGACGCGATGGTCCCGGTCTGGCCGGGCTCGAGCTGGTCGAGGGTCAAGGTCTTGGGCTCCTCATTGAAAATGATATTCAATTCCAAATGAGCGAGCAAGGTGAGTTCCCGTGTCGCGGTGTAGGATGCGCATGGGAGGCAGCCATGGTCGTGCTCGCCGCACTCACTGCCCACGCGCAGACGTTCCAGTCCGAGCCCGAAGAGCTGCTGTTCGAAGACACCTTCGATCTGTTCAGCTTCGTCAGCATCGACACGGGCTACCTGCCCAGCCAGAGCGACCCGATCTCGGTGCGCTTCCACGTCACGCCCACGGGCGGCGTGGTCACCGAGATGGAAGCCGTGTCGAACATGGAGTGGCCCACGGCGTTCAAGCACACCGTCGCGCCGATCCCGGGCGAGGGCCTGTTCGGCATCGACACGTCGGTCGACATCGAGTTCGAGGTCTACATCAACGTCGCGAGCATCTACCAGAGCTCGATCCCGCTGTGGTCCGAGGGCTTCGCCATCACCGAGGGCGTGGCCTTCGACACCCTCGTGCTGCCAGGCTCGCCGGAGTACCCGCTCGAGGTCGACGTCGCGAACCAGAACCTCATCGACCCGTTCGAGTACGACTTCGACGTGGTGCCCGGCATCGCGGGCCTGAGCTTCCAGGTCGAGATCTACCCGCAGCTCTCCACGACGATGGGCGGGAACCGCATCGAGACCGTGCTGGCAGGCTCCACGGGCGTGCAGGACGGCGAGGGAGGGTTCTCCCTGCTCGACCCGCCCGGCGGCAATCCGGGCGAGGTGTTCCTCGAGAGCACCTACTTCGCCGACCTCTCCACGAGCTTCGACATCGTGATCCGTCCGAGCGCCACGCTCGACACGATCATCGGAGACTTCGAGCTCGTCGCCTTCGACTTCCCGATCGAGCTCCTGTCCGACACGCAGACGCGCGAGTTCGACTCCGTCGTCTACACGCACCCGTTGCCCGCGCTCGAGCCCATCGACATGGGTACCGACGTCGGCGTGGTCGAGGTCGGCAACCTCCGCAACCTCACGTTCCCGCTGCGCAACCTCGGCGCCATGGGCCTGGAGGGCACGGCCTGGATCGAGGGCAGCGACGCGTTCAGCGTGTGGCCGCAGTACTTCTACGCCACCGAGGGCAATACCGACGGCGTGGTCGTCACGTTCGAGCCCGAGGTCGACGGCGAGGAGCTCGCGACGCTCGTGATCGAGTCGAACGACCCCGTCACGCCGCTCCTCCGCATCCCGCTCACGGGCACGGGCTTCGACGCCACACGCCTCGACAACCCGCTCCCCGGCAACGACCCCCCGAACCTGTCGGGCGAAGACGTGCGCGGGTGTGGATGCGCGTCGAGCCCGGCGCCGATGTGGGGGGCGCTGCTGCTGCCCGCGCTGCTCGCCGTGCGCCGCCGTCAGGTGAGGTAGGGCGCGGCGGTCTCCCACGCCTCGCGCCAGTGCGTCGAGACCTCCACCGTGCCGAACCGCAGGCCCCGGAGCCGCGGCAGCGCTTCGACGATGGCCTGTTCGTAGGACGGATGGACGCGGGGGCCGCCCAGCCGGAGGGATCCGGGGCCTCCGTGCGGCAGGACGAGCTCGAGCACGGGCTGGTTCTGGTGGACGAAGCGGACCTCGATGGACTGCTCGGACATCGCACGCAGGACCGGCAGTGCGCGTAGCCCCTCGTCCACGCCCACCAGCGCGCCCACCGAACGCGTGGCCAGGTGGAGCTCGAGGGACGCGACCCCGCAGCGCACGCGATCCTGCAGGACGGGGAGCGATCGGAACCACGCACCGCTGATCTCGAAGCGCTCGAGCGGGGGGACCTCGAGGCTCGCGGGATCCAGCCGGCCGGCCTCGCCCCAGGCCGTCGCGAGCCCCAGCACGCGGAACGGCCGCCGGGTGGCGAGCACCGCGTGGAGCTCGTCGGCGAGGAGCAGCCCGCGGACCTCGAGGAGCTGCGTCGCGCACGGCTGGGTCACGAGCTCCACCCCGCGCGCGCCCATCCCCTGGACGGCCCGCAGGTCGACCGCGCGCACCATCGCCCACTCCGGGTGGCCGACCGCTGCGATCACGGCCTCCTGGTGCTTCGGCCGCACGCACCCGCCCACCAGGAACCCGCGGTCCCACACGCGCTCGCCTTTCGAGAACACCGCATGCATCGGGCCCAGCCACTCGGACTCGTGGGCTTCGAGCAGCGCTTTGACGCGCGCCCGGCTCCGGCGGTCGGCCGTGCCCTCCGCCTCTGCGAGCTGCAGCAGGATGAGCTCCCCGCGCGGATCTCCGAGCTCCGACAGGGCGTCGGCGTACACCCGCCGGAGGTCGGCATCGTCGGGGGCGTCGAACACGGCCTGGCGGAGCCCGTCGAGCTCGGCGCGCGCGGCCACTTCGCGGGCTTCGCGCTCCCGCGCTCTGGCCAGCACGGCGTCCCAGGCGGCCTGCTCGTCGGGGGACGCGCTGGGCGGCGGGTAGTCGGCCGCGAGCAGGCGGTTGCGGCGCTCGTCGATGAGCTCGGCCGTGACCCCCGGGAAGCCCAGCGCGGGCTCGAGGTCGGACAGGGCGAGCAGCCGGCGATCCGGGAGCCCGGACAGGATCTTGAACACCCGCCGCCACACCCGCTGGCTGGACGTGCTGGTCCACGGGGGGTGGCGCAGCCACTCCGAGAAGGCCGTTCCCAGGCGTGGATCGGAGGGCCACGACGCTCCGAGGGCATCGACGATGGCCGCGGCCTTCGCGAGACCGCGCTGGGCGGCGGCCGTCGCGAGGATGGCGGACAGGGCCTCGGGGTGCTCGGAGCCCGTCTGGCACGCGGCGATCGCGAGCTCGGCGCGCTTCGCGAGCGACCCCGTGAACGGCGGAGCGTCGGCTCGCGCGGACATCACGTCGATCACGTCGGCGAGCGTGGGGTCGGGCGAGGCCCGCCAGCGCTCCAGGAGCTCGGTGAGTTCGGCACGTCGAACGGGCTCGCGCATGGCTGACGGTACCCGAATTCCAGGGAGGAGTCAGCGAGCCAGCTCGCTGAAGGCTCCCGGTCACGGGAACCCAGGGAGGAGTCAGCGAGCCAGCTCGTTCCGGAGCAGAACGAACTTCACCCGTTGGCGGTCGCCCGCCGCGTGGCCGAACCACGCCTCCATGGCGAAGCCCGGCAGCCCCACGAAGCTCGGGGGCACCTTCGCCCAGATCCGCTCGAAGTGCCGGCCCGCCTCCAGGAGCTCGCGGAGCAGCGGGACCTCGTGCGTCGCGATGCGGTCGGGCTCCCCCCACGGAGGGTCGAGGAACAGCAGGTCTCCGGACAGCGTCGGCAGCCGCTCGAGCGCGTTCCCGTGCAGGAAGGTGATCCGGTCGTTCACCCCGTACACGCGGGCGTTCTCGCGCGCGAGCCCCAGGCGCGAGGCGTCCAGCTCGACCGCCAGCACGGCACACCCCGCGCGCGCGAAGCCGATGGCGTTCCCGCCGCACCCGCAGGTCGCGTCGACCACCACGTCCGCACGGGCCCGCTTCCCGAGCGCGAGCGCCAGCTTCTCGGGCGTCAGGAACCGGCGCCCGTCGTCGTCCACGCGCGCGCCCGGCCGCGTGAAGCCCGGCGTCGTCTCCCGCTTCCGGCGCGCTTCCTCCGCACGCGCGGCCCGCACGAGGTTCCGGCCGAGGGGAGGGGACACGTGCACCGTGAGCGCCGCGCCCCCCATGCCGAGGTTCCGCAGCCGCGCGTCCAGGTCGGCGGCCACCTGCGGGGTCCGCTCACCCACCCAGCTCCCGTCGTGCCGCTCCCACGGACCCTCGTCGAGCAGCCGACGCACGTCCACCCAGTCCGGCACGCCCTCCACCCGGACCGACACCGTGCGAGCCGCCCGCTCTCCGGTCACGCGGAGAGGTCGACCGACACGGGCGCGTGGTCGGACGGGCTGTCCCAGCCCCGCACGTCGCGGTGGATGGTGACGGCTTCACAGCGCTCGAGCAGCGAGTCGGTGAGCAGCACGTGGTCGATGCGCAGCCCCTGGTTCCGCTGCCAGCCCATCTTCTGGTAGTCCCACCACGAGAACTCCACCGAGAACGGGTTCCGCTCGCGCCAGGAGTCGGTGAGCCCGAAGTCGAGCAGGTGCTCGAACACCTCGCGCTCCTCGTTCGTGCACAGGAGCTTGCCCTCGCTGCGGAAGGGGTCCCAGCAGTCCGTCTCCGTGGGCGTCACGTTGAAGTCGCCCGTGATCAGCACGTCGTCGGCGGGCGTGAAGTGGGTGTCGAGCTCCGCACGCAGGCGCCGGTACCAGTCGAGCTTGCCGTGGAAGCGCTCCGAGCCCACCTGCGTGCCGTTCGGGCAGTACAGCCCGTAGATGCGGATGCCCGCCACGGTGGCCGCCAGGATGCGCTTGTCGGGGTGGGGCTCGCCGTCGCGGAAGTTCTTCTGCACGTCGACCAGCGGCAGCTTCGAGAGCATCGCCACGCCGTTGTACGACTTCTGCCCGTCGAACGCGACGTGCTCGAATCCCAGGTCGTGCATCGCGGCTTCGGGGAACCGGCTGTCCTCGAGCTTCGTCTCCTGCAGGCACAACACGTCGGGCCCGTGCTCGTCGACGAATCGGCGCAGCTGCTCCATCCGTGCGTTCAGGCTGTTCACGTTGAAGGTCGCGATGCGCATGGCTGCCTCCCGGACCCGTCGGGTAGTCTCTTCGCCATGACGCGTCCATCGATCGCCCTCGTGCTCGTCTCCTCCGCGCTCCACGCGTGCGGGCCCCGCTATCCACGCGACTTCGACGGAGACGGCTACTACTCGCACCAGGACTGCAACGACCACGACGCCAGCGTGAACGTGATGGCGCAGGAGATCCCGTTCGACGGCGTCGACAACGACTGCAACGGCGCCACGCTCGACGACGACGGCGATCAGGACGGGATCTCCGCCACCGACGACTGCGACGACACCGACCCGCGGGTCCCCGCGCCCGAGGTCTACTACGACGGCATCGACAACGACTGCGACCCGTTCACCGCCGACGACGACCAGGACGGCGACGGGTTCACCGTGGGGTCCGACTGCGACGACACCGACGCCCGGGTGTCGCCCGGCAACGTCGAGGTCCTCTCGGACGGGCTCGACAACGACTGCAATCCGCTCACCCTCGACGGAGACACCGACGGAGACGGCCTCGATGCGGCCGACGACTGCGACGACCTCGACAGCCAGGTGGGCGGTCCCACGACCTGGTACGTCGACTGCGACGGCGATGGGTTCGCCGGGGAGCTCGCCCCCTCCGTCGCGTCCTGCGACCTGCCCCCCGTCGATGCCTCGTGCACGCACGTCCTCGCCACCTGGACCGCCATCGAGCCCGCCGACGCCCCCTACGGCGTCACCAACACCACCACCGACTGCAACGACCGCCTCACGCTCGCGTTTCCCGGTCAGGTCGACTTCTTCGACCTCCCGGCGTTCGATGCGCCCCAGGGGCGCGAGTGGGACTACGACTGCAGTGGTGCGACCGAGCCGCTGTACCCGCTGTTCCAGTGCGTCGTGAACCCCATCGGCCCGGGCTGCGTGGCGTTCGCGGGCTTCGACTCGCTCACGCAGTGCGGGCAGGCCGGTGACTACGTGGAGGAGTGCGAGGGCGACATCCCGTGCTCCGCGGCCGACCCCGTCGGCGTCGAGGTCCAGCAGTGTCACTGAGGCTCGGGTACGGTCTCGCCGCGTCCGCGGTCTGTCTGTTGCTGGCGCTCTCGGCCGGGTGCAAGCGCGACCCCGCCAAGGTCGACCGCGACGCCGACGGGTCCACCGCGGACGTCGACTGCGACGACGAAGACCCGACGGTCCGGCCCGGCACGATCGAAGACCCGTACAACGGCATCGACGACGACTGCGATCCGGCCACGGTCGACGACGACCTCGACGGAGACGGCTTCCTCGCGGCCGACGAGTGCGACGACCTCGACGCGCTCGTGCGTCCCGACGCGGAGGAGGTCCCGTACGACGGCGTCGACAACGACTGCGACCCGCTGACGCTGGACGACGACCTCGACGAGGACGGCTTCGGGCGCGCCGAGGACTGCGCCGACGGCAACCCCGACATCCGGCCCGACGCGGAGGAGATCTTCTACGACGGCATCGACAACGACTGCAATCCGCTCACGCCGGACGACGACCAGGATGCCGACGGCGTGCCGGCAGACCTCGACTGTGACGACCTCGACCCGTTCGTGCGCGCGGGGGGCACGTACTTCGTCGACTGCGATGCCGACGGGTTCTCCGCGACCGACGTGGGCTCGGTGGCGTCCTGTACGTTGCCGTCCGCGCCCGCCTCCTGTCCCGACGGCACGTGGACGCTCATCGAGCCGGTGGGTCCGGCGAACGACCCCGGGAATGCGAGCGTCGACTGCGCCGATGCCGACCCCCTCGCGAACCCCGACCAGACCGACACGTTCGCGACGGCTGCGGTCGGTGCGCCCGCCTCGCTGCCCTTCGACTACGACTGCAACGGCGAAGAGGAGGGCCTGTACGGCACCTTCACGTGCTCCGTGCAGCCCGCGACCGTGCCTGGCACCTTCTTCTGCTCGCACCTCCCGGGCTTCGTCGGCCCGACCGACTGCGGCGCGGTGGGCGACTACGCGTCCGGCTGCACCCTGATCGACGACACCACGTGCGAGGCCGCCACGATGGAGCCCCGCACCCAGGAGTGCCGATGAGCGCCCTCAAGCCCTCGCCAACGACCTCGATCCAGCGCCGGCCGTGCGACGGGTGCACCGCCTGCTGCGAGTTCCTCTGGGTCGAGGAGATGGACGCCCCCGCCGGCCAGCCGTGCCGCCACCAGTGCCGCGAAGGCTGCGCGATCTTCGGCCAGCCCGAGCGTCCGGCCGTCTGCAACGGGTTCTACTGCTTCTACGCGCTCGGAGAGCCCGCGGTGCCGCTGTCTCCGGCCGACTGCGGCGTGATGGTGTGGGTCGACAGCGGGGAGATCCGGATGCGCGAGCTCGAGTTCGCGGCCCTGGAGCAGCCGTGGGTCGCGCACGCGCTGGAAGCGTGGGCGGGGAAGCCGATCGTGATGGAACGCCTCTGAGCAGACCGCGGCCGACAGAGCCCGGGCCCGAAATCGGCCATCACCGCCGCCGACAGAGGCGATTCGACATTCGACGTCGGGTTCATGCCGACCGCGTGGTCGACCCGACGCCCGGTGTTGCGCCGCTACCCCGTGCGCTGATCTGGAGAGAAGTTCGCGCCAGTCTCGGTGCAGTGCAGCCGGATGGCGTGAAATGCACACTCTGTTGCTTGCATCGCGCTCACGCCCAACACAGCTGCAGGCGGATCGAAGTGTTTCGAGCCCTCGATATAGAGCTGAGCAGCGAAGTCCACTCCGTTCGGTGCGTTTGGCGATATCGCGTCGGGAACGTCGATCCAGACTTCGGTGAATCTGCCCACCGGCTTCTCCCCCCGTCGTTCCACCCGGGTGCCGCCGGGAGCGTTTGGAGTGAAGAGCATTCCGCCAAGCCTCACCACGGAGCACCGAATTCTTCGTGACACCAGTTTCCCCACGAGGTGGACGAGTCGTAGGCGTGGGAGTAGCAGCGCGCCCGGGTCTGGGGCCACCACACAGGAAGGCTCGAGCAGTAGGCCTGCCGGGTGGTAGGTGACTTGAACTTCATCTTCTTGCATTCGGTTTCCCAGTCCACAGCGACCACCATCGCCTGCTGCTCCTCGTTGGACCAGGGCGGGGATCCCTCCCATGCCTCCGCTTCGGAATTGATGGTGAGGCAGGATCCCAACACGGGAAATACGGCTACCAGCGAGAAGACGAGAAGACGAGAAGACGAGAAGACATCGTACGCAGTCCTGGATCGGGTTGAACCATCCGATACGGATGGCATCGAGGACACTACGCGACGAGTCACCTGCGGTCAACAACGAACTCGAGAGCGCGGTGAGCGCCTCCCGCCGCATCCGACGCCCATTCGAGTGCGGGGTCTGGTGTGGCGCACGAGGCGATGAAAACTCGTGGGTCGACCAAGTTGCGGGTGGAACCCCCAGCGATACTTGCGTGCTTTCGTTCGGGCAGCCGCCTTCTGGCCGGCACCTGAATCACGCCCATTCCAGGAGACTGAGATGCCACGAATCTGGGCCCCGGTCGCGGTCGCGACGACGCTGGGTGCGTGCCACGAATCCGATCTCCACTTCCCTGGCGAGGGTGCCTGCGCGGTCGGTGACGAGCGCTGGACCGGCACGAGCTCACCCGATGGAGTCGCGTCGATCGACGACCTGATCCAACCCTGGCTCGGCCAGTCCATCGGGTTCGCCGACTCGGCGCTCGGGCTCCCCGCGGTCACCATCGACGCGAATCCGGCCGACTTCACGGGGCGGAGCACGCACTACGACGCGGCATGTCAGCTCGACACGTCGTACGGGATCGAAGGGCCGGTGACGGAGGGTTGGCTGGAGGTGTCGAAGAACGGAATCGTCGATGTCTGGGCCGAGGAGTGGGTGCAGGCCGACACCATGCGATTCGACTACACTCCAGAGTCGACGCCGATCTTCGAGCAGTGGCTCCGCGACCGCTGGACCCTCGGTACAGCGCAGATCCTCTCGATCGAGGTCTATGCACGGGTCCCGCAGCGGATGGGCGAGATCGTGGTTCGCACGACGGATGCCCAGGTCACCTCGGTGCAGGTTCCCGACCTGAGCCAGCCCCTGGCACTCTGAGCGACGGCCCCGCGTCACGAGCCGTAGACGAGAACCTACAGCGTGCGCGGGTCGGTCAGCTTGCCCGTGACCGCAGACGCCGCGGCGACGGCCGGCGACACCAGGTACACATCGCCGGGCGCGCCCATGCGGCGGGCGAAGTTCCGGTTCGTCGTGCTCGCGGTGGTCTCGCCCGGGAGCGGGATGCCCGGGCCGTTCCCGATGCACGAGCCGCAGCCGGGGTCGGTGACGATGGCGCCCATCTCGCGGAACATGATGAGCAGCCCCTCGCGCTCGGCCTGCTCGGCGACCAGCGTGCTGGACGGCGTGACCGTCAGCCGGACGCCCTTCGCGATCTTGCGACCCCGCAGAACGTCCGCCGCCGCGCGGAGATCCGCGAGGGAACCCCCCGTGCAGCTCGCGATCACGACGTTCTCGATGGCGACCTCCGTGTGGGCGTCGAGCGGCGCGCGGTTCCGGCTGTCCCCGGGTGTGGCGATGGTGAGCGGAACGTCCGACAGGTCGATGCGGATCGTGCGCGCGTAGTCGGCGTACGAGTCGGGGTGCACGAGCAGCGAAGCGACATCGTCGACGTCGGGCCGGCGCTCCCGGAGGAAGTCGACGATGGCCTGGCAGGGCTCGACCACGCCGGTCATCAGGCCGCCCTCGACGGTCATGTTCGTGAGCACGGACAGCTCGTCGACGTTCCACTGGTCGAGGCCCGACCCGCCGAACTCGATGATGCACGTGTCGGTCGGGCTCTCGCGCCAGTGCTCCTCGCGGAAGTACGGGTCGCCGATGAGATGCAGGATGAGGTCTTTCGGGGACAGCCCACCCGTCGCGGCCCCGGTGATCTCGACGCGCACCACCTTGGGCACGGTGACCGGGATGAGGCCCGTGCGCAGGGCGAAGGCCATGGCGGTCGACCCGACGCCGAACGCGAACGTGTTGAGCACGCCAGCCGTGGGGGAGTGCGAGTCGGTGAGCACGACGATGTCGCCGGGCAGCGCGTACTGCTCGACCACCACGCGGTGGCAGACGCCGGGCGGCAGATCGCGGCCCGGGCCGTGCAGGCGGATTCCGTTCTGCTTCGCGGCCTCGACCATCTCGGCGGTGAGCTGCATCGCGGGGGCCAGGCGCGCCTTCTTCGCGGCCTCGGGAACCTCGTCGTGGGCGATCAGCACGAAGTGGTCTTCGAACGCCGCGACCATCTCCGGGCGGTACATCGGGGTGTCGCCCCACTCCTCGCGGTACAGGGCCACGACCATGCCCGTGGTGTACTCGTGCATGCCGCGGAACCCGGCGCGCGCGAGCACCTGGTCGCCGGCCTTCACGCTCTTGATGCCGTCGGGCTGGCCTTCGCCCACCCACGTGCGGCGCGCGACGATCTTCTCGGCGATGTTCATCGGCCGGGGCATGGGCGCGGTGTCGTAGGTGGGCTCGATCTCGCCGGCGAGCAGGCGCGTTCCGTAGGCCATCAGCCCGCCCGACTCGGCCACGCCCTTGAAGAACGGCGGCAGATCGCCCGCGAGCGCGGCCAGATCGACGTCTTCACCGGCCTCGAGCCGCGCCAGCACGGCGCGATCCGTGGTGAAGGGCATGCCGCTGTAGATCATGTTCTCCTGGAAGATGCGCTGGAAGCTGTCGGCCACGACGAGCTCGATGCCCGCGCCCTGGTGCGCCACGACGGCCACTTCGCGCGACGAGCCCGACCCGTAGGCGTGCCCGCCGACCACCACCTGGAAGCCGCCGTTCTTCACGTCGTCCTTGGTGACGGTGTCGAGGAAGTCCTCCAGGAAGTACGGGCCCAGGATCTCGGGCGTGTACCCGTAGGTACAGGCGCGCCCGGAGATGATCGCGTCGGTGTTCACGCCGTACACGTACGCGTCGGAGGTGCTGGAGCCCCCGTCGAGCTGGGCGCGCACGGCCGCGGGATCGTCGAACAGGTGCAGGACTCGGCCGGTGAGCTTCATGGGGCCCTCTCGGATGGACGGATCGCGTGGCGGGCGCCCTAACACGAGATCTCCGGACCGGGTGCGCCGAATCACGCACCTGCGGACCTGGCCGGTCCCGTAGTTCGCGGACGCTTGCACAAATCGTGAACGCCGTTTATTGTGTGAACATGGTTTACGAGAAGGCGCGCATCCGTCGTGAGCAGAAAGTGTCCGAGATCCTCGACACTGCGCTCGATCTCGTCGTCGAGCACGGCATGGATGGGCTCACGGTCGGGGCGCTCGCCGATCGGCTCGACTGGACGAAGGGCGCGATGTACCGGTACTTCGCGAGCAAGGATCAGCTGGTCGCGGCGCTCAACGGGCGCGTCATCGCGGAGTGGTCGGAGGCCGCCGACGTCGTGCTCGACCCGTCGGAGCCCGCGCTCGACCAGGTGCTCGCCGTGCTCGATCGCTTCGTCGACCTCGCCCACGAACGGCCCGCCCAGTTCGGGCTCGTGAGCCTCACGATGGCCGATCCGCGCAACCTGGTGGCGCAGATCGACGATGCCACGCACATCCCCGCGATGATGGGCCTGCTCGGGCGCATCGTACAGCTCGTGGCCCGCGCGGCCGAGCAGGGTGCGCTGGCCCCCGGCGACCCGTTCGCCCGCACCCTCCAGCTCGTGTTCGCGCTGATGGGCGTGCTCCAGCTCAAGAAGCTCTCGCGGTTCGACGCCCTGGCGTTCGACACGCGGAGCCTGGCCCGTCGCACCTCTCGAGACCTTCTCGCCGCCTGGGCGGCACCGGAGTCGTCATGAACGTCGTCGCATTCGCGCTCGGAGCGCTCGGCTGGACCCTCGCGGAGTACGTGATCCATCGGTTCGACGGGCACGGCATGAAGGGCAAGACGCGGTTCTCGCGCGAGCACCTCGCCCACCACGCCGACCCCACGTACTTCGCGCCCACGCGCGACAAGCTGATCGCGGCGTCCATCGCGGCCACCGTGCTGCTCGCGCTCACCGTGCCGCTGGTGGGCTGGGGGCTCGGCGGGGCCTTCACGCTGGGCTTCGTGCTGATGTACGGCACCTACGAGGTCGTGCACCGGCGCATCCACACGCACGCGCCACCGCACGCCTATGCGCGCTGGGCCCGTCGGCACCACCTGCAGCACCACCACGGCAACCCGGGCCTGAACCACGGCGTCACCACATCGCTGTGGGACCACGTGTTCGGCACGTACCAGGCGGCCGACGTCGTGAAGGTGCCGTATCGCCGGGCTCCCCAGTGGTTGCGCGACCCCGAGACGGGCCGGGTGGCCGAGCCCTACGCCGCCGACTTCGCCATCCTCGGGCGGGCGCCGGGCGAAGCCTGAACCCCGGGCAGGCGTCGCGTGAGCCCGCGCGCTGGCTGGACACGGGCGCCGCCTCGCGCGATGCTGCCCCATGCCGCGCGACACCGACGATCCCCTGATCGGACGCGTCCTGGCCGGTCGCTATCGCGTCGAGTCCCTGATCGACCGCGGTGGGATGGGCCGGGTGTATCGCGCCGTTCAGGAGCCCATCGGTCGCCCGGTCGCGCTCAAGACCCTCGACCTCTCGGACCCCGCGGGCGAGTTCCAGCAGCGCTTCCTGAACGAAGCGGCCGTACAGGGCCGGCTCTCGCACCCGAACACCGTGCGGATGTTCGACTACGGGCGCACCGACGACGGGATGTACTACATCACGATGGAGCTCCTCGTCGGGGAGAGCCTGCACGCGCTGGTGAAGCGCGAGGCGCCCGTCGACGTGCTGCGCGTGGTGCGGATCGCCCGCCAGGTGTGCCTCGCACTGCACGAAGCCCACGAGATCGGCGTCGTGCACCGCGACCTCAAGCCGGGGAACGTGTTCCTGTCCCGTCAGGGCGGGCTCCGCGACCATGTGAAGCTGCTGGACTTCGGGCTCGTGAAGGACCTCGAGGCCGCGCAGGACCTGTCGCACACGGGCCAGACGCTCGGGAGTCCGCTCTACATGGCGCCCGAGCAGGTGGAGGGCGACACGGTCGACCGCCGCACCGACATCTACGCGCTCGGCCTCGTGATGTGGACCGCCTTGTCGGGCAAGCAGCCCTTCCCGCGGGGCAGCCTGGCCACCATCATGCTGCACCAGGTCACCACGCCGGTGCCGTCGTTGAAGAGCGTGGGCATCGACGTGCCGCCCGCGCTGGAAGCGCTGATCCAGGCGTGTGTCGCGAAGGACCGCAAGAAGCGCCCCGACGACATGCTGCGCGTGGAGCGCACCCTCGCCGAGATCGAGAGCGGCATCACGGGGATCCCGCTGCCCGAGGAGATCTCGCAGCCCTCGCTCGCCTCGCAGGCTCCGGTGTCGCTCGTGCGGCCGCCCGCGAGCCCGTCGAGCCCGTCGTGGATCTCGCACCCCGCGAGCTCTCCGACGAACTGGCTGGGCCTGATCGCGCTCGTGCTGGGCGTGTTCCTGCTCGGCTTCGCCGGGCTGCTCGCGCTCGTGGGCATCGGAGGCAGCGGGGTCGCGCTGTGGGCGGTGTCCGGGCGATCTCCGCCCGTCCCCGACGAAGGGCTGGCGCAGGGGTTCGCGCAGGTCACCGAGCTGGTCCGCTGCTCCGAGGTCGTCGTCACCGCGCCGGACAAGGGCCTGATCCGCGGAGAGGTCGTGCTCACGGGCGTTCCGCGCGTGGGGCTGCGCGGCCCGGAGTCCCTGCTCGGCTCGACCCGCGTTCGGGCCGAAGACAGCGGGCGCGTGCACATCGAGGTGCTGGGCGGCGAGCCCGGTGCGCCCGTGGAGTTCGAGGTCGTGTGCCCCGACATCGTCGCGCTCACCACGGATCGCGGTGAGGTCACCGTCGGTCGGGTGCGCGGAGACGCGCTCTCCGTGCTGGCGGGGTCCGGGAACGTCACGCTGGCGGGCGCTTCCGTGAGTCGGCTCGACGTCGTGGTCCAGCAGTCGGCCGACGTCGACCTCGGCGAGCTCGACGTGGAGCACCTGTCGGTCGATCTGCAGGGGTCCGGCGATCTGAAGGCCCGCGGTGCGGCCCGCGAGCTGCAGGTCACGGCGCAGGGCAGCGGAGACGCGTCGCTCGAGGGGCTCGCGGTCCAGACGGGCATCGTGCACCTGCTCGGGAGCGGCGACGCCGACGTGACGGTGCGCCGGTCGCTGGTCGCACGCACGGAGAACTCCGGCGACATCGTGTACGGTGGCACTCCGTCCGACGTGGACGCCCGCGCCCTCGGCAGTGGACAGATCCGGCCCCGATGAGCACCCTCCGCGACCGCATCCCGACCGTCCCCATGGACTCCGACGCCGCGCTCGACGCGTTCCTCGGCTGGGTCACCGACTCCGGGATCTCGCTCTACCCGGCCCAGGAGGAGGCGATCCTCGAGCTGTACGCGGGCAACCACGTGGTGCTCGACACCCCTACGGGGTCCGGGAAGTCGATGGTCGCGCTCGCGCTGCACTTCCGCGAGCACGCGCTCGGCCGGCGCAGCTTCTACACGGCGCCGATCAAGGCGCTCGTGAGCGAGAAGTACCGCGATCTGGTCGGCCAGTTCGGTCCCGACGCGGTCGGCATGATGACCGGCGACGGCAGCATCAACCGCGAGGCCAGCATCGTGTGCTGCACGGCGGAGGTCCTCGCGAAGCTGGCCGTTCGGTACGGCGCGGAGCTCCCGGTCGGCGCGGTGGTGATGGACGAGTTCCACTTCTACGCCGAGCGCGACCGCGGCATGGCGTGGCAGCTCCCGCTCCTCACGCTCCCGCAGGCCCGGTTCCTGCTGATGTCCGCCACCCTCGGCGACACCCGCGTCATCCGCGAGGACCTCGAGGCCCGCACCGGCATCGCGCCCGTCGTGGTGGCGAGCGTCGACCGCCCGGTGCCGCTCACCTTCCGCTACCGCGAGACCCCCCTCGACTCGACGCTCGCCGACCTGATCGGACAGGGCAAGGCGCCCATCTACACCGTGCACTTCACGCAGCGGGCCGCCGCCGAGCACGCCCAGGCGCTGCTCTCCACGAACTTCGCCGACGCCGACCGCAAGGAGGCGCTCAAGGCGGCGGTGGGCAAATTCCGGTTCGACTCGCCGTACGGCACCACCATGCGGCGCCTCGTGCTGCACGGGATCGGCCTGCACCACGCCGGTCTGCTGCCGAAGTACCGCATGCTGGTCGAGAAGCTCGCGCAGAAGGGCCTGTTCCACATCATCTGCGGCACCGACACGCTGGGGGTCGGCATCAACGTCCCCATCCGCACCGTCCTGTTCACGCAGCTCTGCAAGTACGACGGCGTCGAGGTCAGCCACCTCACGTCCCGGCACTTCAAGCAGATCGCCGGCCGAGCGGGCCGGAAGGGCTTCGACGACGAGGGCTTCGTGGTCGCACAGGCGCCCGAGTGGATCATCGAGAACAAGAAGCTCGATGCCCTGGTGGAGTCCGGCCAGAAGAAGCGGAACAAGGTCGTCCGGAAGAAGCCGCCCACGAAAGGCTACAAACACTGGGACGAAGCGACGTTCGAGCACCTGGTGGCGAGCCCGCCCGAAGCGCTCGAGAGCCGGTTCACGGTCGACCACGGTCTCGTCCTGCTCCTGCTCCAGCGGGCGGGCGAGACGCTCACCGACGGCATGGCCGACATCCACGCGCTCATCGACGACTCCCACGCGTCCCCGAAGGACAGGGCGCGCGCCCACGACGAAGCCGACGCGCAGCTCCACCAGCTCCTCAAGGCCGGGGTGGTCGAGGATCTGGGAGAGCAGTCCGTGCCGCGGTACCGCGTGCACCCCGACCTGCAGGACGACTTCAGCCTGCACCACTCGCTGTCGCTCTACCTGCTGCACGCGCTCGAGCAGCTCGACCCCACCCGGCCCACGCACGCGGTCGAGGTGCTCACCCAGGTCGAGTCGATCCTCGAGCACCCCGGTCCCGTGCTCGCCGCGCAGACGAGCCGCGAGAAATCGCTCGTGCTGGCCGACCTGAAAGCGCAGGGCGTGCCCTACGAGGAGCGCATCGAGCTGCTCGAGGAGATCTCGTACCCGAAGCCGATGGCCGAGTGGATCTACGCCACGTACAACGCCTACAAGGAGACGCACCCGTGGCTCTCGGAGGCGCCCATCCGCCCGAAGAGCGTGGTGCGGGAGATGTACGAGACCCAGGCCGTGTTCTCGGCGTACGTGAAGTCGCTCGGGTTCGAGCGCGCCGAGGGCGTGCTGTTGCGGTACCTGAGCCAGGTGTACCGCACGCTCCTGCAGAACGTGCCGGAAGCCACGCACACCCCCGAGCTCCTCGACATCCTGGGGTACCTTCGGGCCATGCTGGCTCGGGTCGACGACAGCCTGATCACCGCGTGGGAGGCCCTGACGGCCGGGCCCTCCGATGCCGAGGCCGCGGAACGCCCCCTGTGGATGGACCCGAAGGCCCTCAGGGCACGCATCCGCGCGGAGATGTACGCCCTCGTGCGCGCCCTGTCCGCACAGGACTGGGAGGAGGCCGCCGCGCTCGTCCACCCGGACTCCCGCATCGTCCCTGCGGGCTCTCGGGACTCGATCCCGCGGGACTCGTGCTCGCCGGAGGACTTCTCGGCCGCGCTCGCGCCGTACATCGCGGAGCGGGGGAACGTGCGGTCCGACCCACGCGTCCGGGCCGGGTGGACCACCGTGTTCGAAGAGGAGTCCGCGCAGCGCTGGCGGGTCCGCCAGATCCTGATCGAAGACGACGACGGCGACGAAGACGGGCCGGACGAGGCGTGGTCCATCGAGGCCGTCGTCGATCTGTCCCGCGACGATGGCGCGAGCGGCGGGCCGTTGCTCCGGATCGAGGGTATCGGGCCGTGAAGGAGGACGTGCGGTGAAGCTGCCCCCCGGTACCGTCATCGATCGGTACACGATCGAAGCCGTGCTCGGCGAGGGCGGCATGGCGGTGGTGTACCGCGCGCGCCACAACCAGCTGGGCTCGCTGCACGCGCTGAAGGTGCTCAAGCTGCCGACGGCCGCCATCCAGGACCGCCTGCTCCAGGAGGGCCGTGCACAGGCCCGTCTCCGGCATCCGAACATCGTCTCGGTCACCGACGTGGTCGACGTGCAGGGCTCGCCCGGGCTCGTGATGGAGTTCATCGGCGGCGTGGCGCTCGACGACTTCCTCCGCCTGCGCAGGCTCACCCTCGAGCAGGCCGACGACCTCGCGCGCGGCATCATCGAAGGGGTGGCCGTGGCCCACCAGGCCGGCCTGATCCACCGCGACCTCAAGCCCGGGAACATCCTGCTCGACGCCAGCGCGCAGCGGCTCGTGCCGAAGATCACCGACTTCGGGCTCGCCAAGCTGCTCGACGGCGGAGGGGGCGGCCAGACCGAGACGCGCAGCGGCATGTCGATGGGAACGCCCGCCTACATGGCTCCGGAGCAGATCGAGAGCGCGCGCGACGTCGACAAGCGGGCCGACGTGTTCTCGCTCGGCGCCATCCTGTACGAGCTCGTGGGCGGCGAGCGGCCGTTCCAGGGCAACTCCACGCTCGACGTGCTGAACGCGGTGGCGTCCGGGGTCCGCAGGCCGCTGTCGGAGCTCGTGGAAGGGCTGCCCGAGCGCATGGAGGTCGCGATCGACGGCGCGCTGAAGGTCGACCGCGACGACCGCATCGCGAACTGCGACGCCCTGCTCGACGTGTGGACCGGGGAGTCGCGGGATGGCCGCGGCGGGTTGCTCGGTCCGTGGGACCGCGACACGGTGTCGCAGATCGGGCGTGCGCTCGCGCCGCGTGACGAGAGCGGAGCGGACGACTCCGACACCTACTTCCCGACCCAGGGGGTCGTGGAGGCCTCGAAGCCTCCACCCTCCGTGCTCGACACGCCCCCCGTGGCCCCGCCTGGCGGGGATCCCGAGACCTCCTCCGCGCCCGCGCCCGTCCGGACGGGCGTTCCGGTGCCCTGGGTGGTCGCCGGGCTCGGCGGGCTCGCGCTGTTCGTGGGCATCGCCGTGGCGCTCTCGTGGAGCACGCGCGGACCGCGTCCCGCGGTGCCCACCGCCCCCGATCCGGTGCCCATCGCCGCGGAGACCCTCGGTCCCGACCTCCCGCCCGAGCCCGTGCCCGAGGACGACCCGGAGCCCGACGACCCGGAGCCCGCAACCCCCGTGCCCGTGGCGTCCACCCACGTGGCGGCGCCCGAGCCCACCGACCCCGACGGCGACGAGGTGGTCGAAGACCCCGCTCCCGACGGGACGGACGCCGACGACGACCCCGACAACCCCCGCATCGACTTCCTCTCCGAGCCCGCCGGCGCGCGGGTGATGCTGGATGGGCTCGATGTCGGCGTGACGCCGCTGCGCGGGTACCAGATGCCGAAGGGCCGGTACAAGGTGCAGATGGTGCTCGGCGAGTCCGAGATCACCGAGAAGATCGCGGTCGGCGGCCGAAAGGGCGCGAAGCGCTTCGTGTGGGCGGTCGACGCCGGGAGCTGGTCGTCCGACTGAGAGCTGGCACGGGCGTTGCTGTACCACCTCGCACGGAGGTGAGCGATGCGAGCTCTGGTCGGGATCGATCTGATGGATGGTGCGGGCGCCGACGCGGTGGTCGCGAAGGCGGTGGAGTTCGCGACGCGGCTCGGGGCGACCCTCGACATCGGGTACGTCGACGGGGTGCCGTACGCCGAAGCGCTCGTGCGCGACCCCGCCGTGCGCGCGATGCTCGAGAAGGAAGCGCAGTCGCTGCGCGCCGACCACCAGAAGCGCGTGGGCGACCTCGTGGCGGGCCTGCCCGATGCGATCCGCGGCACGGCCGTCACGAAGTACGGCTACGAACCTGCCGAAGCGCTGTGCGAGCTCGCGAGCGGGTACGACCTGCTCATGGTCGCCACGCACGGCCGTACGGGCTTCGGGCACCTGCTGCTCGGGAGCGTCGCGGAGAAGGTGGTGCGGTGGGCGCCGTGCCCGACCCTGGTGCTGCGCGTGCCGAAGGCGTGATGTGGGATCTCGCACACTTTGGTGTGCGAAATCACACTCTCAGGGCTCGACCACCGCGTCCGCGCGGATCCGGTAGCCCGTCTCGGCCTTCTCGAGCACGGCGCGGAGGCCCCAGCGGCGCAGGGTCGACAGCGCGGTGTACACGCGGGCGGCCCCGGCGTCGGGGAGTACGAGCTCGTCGGGCCAGCCGGCCTTCAGCAGCTCGGCGACCGTCACCGCGGCGCCAGGCGCTGCGCGGTGGGCGTCCACCAGGCAGGCCAGCACACGCCGGTTCGCGTGGTGCTTCACGAGCGAGCGCCGCGAGCCGGTGGGGACCTCGAACCACGCGAGCTCCGGACCGAGCCGTAGATCGACGGTGCGGCCCTCGAGCCCGGCGACGGCCTGGTCGACCCAGCGCGCGACCACGCGGACCTCGGAGCTCCACAGCGACCGATCCAGACCGTCGAGCCGGGCCCGCGCGCCGGACTCCAGCGCGGCGGCCCCGGCCGGGTCGCGTTCCCGGAGCTCTGCCGCGCGGGCGACGTCGATCGCGATGGCGGCGATCTGGCGCCCCTGGCGGAGCTTCGGAGCATCGTCGGTGACCTCGGCGAGCAGGGCCTCGGCGTCTGCCACGCGGCCATTCCGTGCGGCGGCCGTGGCGGCCCAACACGCGATCACGCCCTGCTGGCGCAGACTGTCGTGCATGCGGGCCTCGATGAGCGCCTGCCGGAAGCCGGCCCGTGCCGCGCCCGGATCGCCCTGCAGGGCCTTCACGAGCGCGCGTCCGGCGATGCAGTAGCTCTGCCAGCGCGCTTCACCGACCGCTTCGAGCCGTGCCTGTGCGGCGCCGAACGCGCGGTCGGCCTCCGCGAGGTCGCCCATGTCGAGCGCGACCTCTCCGAGGAGCTGCGCGAGGACCGCGGCCCGGCGGGGCTCGTCGAGGGCATCGAGCCTCTCGATCGCGCGGGTGCCCAGCGCACGGGCTTCCTCGCCGTTGCCGAGGTCGTGCTCGGACATCGCCAGGAACCCCAGCACCGAGGCTTCGTCGCGCCGTGCGCCACTGGCCTCCGCGGCGGCCAGGGCCTGGTGGTACGCCCGAACGGCCTCCACGCGCTCCCCCCGTGCCGCGTACACCTCGGCCAGCGCGACACGGTTGCGGGGCTCGCCGGGCTCGAGCGCGACCGCTGCATTCGCTTCGTCCCAGGCCTGGCCCGTGGCGCCGGACGACGCGTGCTCGCGGGCGAGGTTCCTGAGCGCCCAGGCCCGGATCCGGGCGGGACCGTCGGCCGCGATGCGCGCCAGCTCGGTGGGATCGGGCGGGAAGACCCGGGCGTCCATCCCGGCCAGTGTGAGCTCGTCGTGGTGCTCGCCCCCGAGTGCGCGTGCGCGGCTCAGCACCGGACCGCGGGCGCTCCCGGGCCCGCGGGCCTTGTAGAGGGCGTCGAGCGCGAGCGCGGCGCGGCCTGCGGTCTCGGAGTCCGCGGTGGTGACGGCGGCTTCGAAGGTCTGGCGCAGGTCGGGTGCGTACACGGCGAGCGTCTCGCACGCGGGTAGGGGGTCCGGGCCGTAGGCCTCGCGCGCGAGCTGCAGGCCGTAGGCCGCGAGCCAGGGGCCGTGCGCGGGGGCGTCGGGCGCGACGAGCTCGCGAACGGAGTCGTACAGGCCGTACCACCGCTTTCCGGGCAGCCTCGGGAGCTCCCACGACCGGACGAGGGAGTGCGCCACGAGCGCGTCGATGCGGTCGATCGCGTCGATAGGTCCGGACACGCCGTCCATCGCCTCGACCGCGGCGAGGTCGAACCCGCCGTGGAACCCGGCGAGCTGGGCGAGCAGGGCGCGGTCGGGCGGGTCGAGCAGGGCGAGGCTGGACTCGAGCACGGCGCGCAGGCTCGTCTCGTGGTTCTTGAGGAGCCCGAACCGCTCGTCGAGGTGGTCACGGAGCTGCCGGGTGCCGAGCGACCGGAGGCGGGCGGCGGCCAGCTCGAGGGCGAGCGGCAGCCCGTCGAGCCGGCGCAGGACCTCGGCGATCACAGGCCCCTCGGCGTCCTGGGGCGTCCAGCCGGCGCGTGCCTGGCGCCCGCGCTGCACGAACAGGGCCCCCGCCGGCGAGGCGAGCACGGCCTCGAGGGTGTCGGCGGCGGGTAGACCGAGCGGGCCGAGGTCGAGGATCGCCCATCCGGGCGGGCGGATCCGCGTGGTCGTCACGCAGGGGACGGCGGGGGGCCAGGTGGCGCACACGTCGAGCACCGCGGCCTGCACGCGCTCGGTGCCGTCGAGCACCACGACCCGACCGTCCCGGAGGAGCAGCTGGCCGAGGCGCTCCGCGTCGTCGTCGCCGATGAGGGGCACGCCGAGGGCGTTTCCGAGGGCTTCGAGCAGATCGGCGCGGTCCCGACAGCTCCCGACGGTGCAGAGCAGGGCGCCGGGCAGGGTCTCGGCGACGAGGCGGGACTTGCCGCTGCCCCCGGGTCCGACGACGGCGAGCCGCACGGAGCCGCCGCGGACGGCCTCCAGGAGCGTGCGTTGCTCCTCGGAACGGCCGACGAGCGACGGGGCGGGGTGGGGGATCACCGGGGCATCCTAGCGTCTGGGCTGGACCGGAGGGTGCTCCACAGTCGGGGACGCGAAATGAAAAGGAACAAGCATCGATCTCCAGTGGTTCGGTTTCCCTCTGAGACCACCGGAAGGGGCCGCCGAGACCGCCGGAAGGGGCCGCTACACCTGTCGATACGCGAGATTGCACCGCGGAGGTCCACGAGGCCCTCCGAGGAGGGCCGGAGCGAGGATGGCGGGATACGGACGGCCGCCGAGGCGTGCCATGTCCGAAGAACAGCCCAGGAACCCGCTCCACGGCATCACGCTGAAGACGATCCTGGAGGAGCTCGTGGCTCGACACGGGTTCCCGGCCCTCGCGGAGAAGATCGACATCCGGTGCTTCCAGAACGACCCCAGCGTGGCGTCGAGCCTGAAGTTCCTGCGCCGCACGCCGTGGGCCCGCGAGAAGGTGGAGCGGCTGTACCTGTGGGACCTCCGGCAGCGGAAGAAGGGCGGTCCGAAGCGCTGACGGGGCGATGTCGTTCGTTTCTGCACATGTCGACGCAGAAGCGACCCACGAATTGAGCAGAACCGACAGGCGGACGAGCGTGGGCGACCGTATGCTCGGAGTATGGAGGGACCCATGCGCCTGTTCGTCTTCCTGGCCCTGGCGGCCTGCACCGGCTCGAGCCCGGACCCCGACACCGATGCGGATACGGACACCGATACCGACACGGACACGGACACCGATACCGACACCGACACCGACACCGACACCGATGCGGACGCGGACACGGACACCGATGCGGACACGGACACCGATGCCGACACGGACACCGACCCCGATCCGTGCGTGCTGTCGGCCTCCGCGACGGCGGTGACTCACACCGATGTGGGCGTGGTGGGCACGGGGTGCTTCGACTTCACCGGGCTCACGTTCCCGGTGGTGTTCGACACGGCCCAGGAGCTCGGCGCCATCCAGATCTGCGACAACATCTGGCCCACGACGTTCGACTGGAATGCCGAGCGGCTCGTGCTGGGCGCTCCGTCGAGCTGTGGCACCGAGCTGCGGGCGGTCGGCGAGGAGTCCGGCCAGATCGAGGTGCTCGTGTACGGGCTGGGGTGCGGCGCGCCGATGGACGTGGTCCACGCGGTGGGGCTGCCGCAAGGAACCACGCCCGTGACGTTCACGGTGTGCGACCAGGACACCACGCCGTTCCCCTGAATGGATGGGGTCATCACCGGTCGGTCGGCGGTCGGCGGTCGGCGGTCGGCGGTCGGCGTTCGGCGGTCCGCACACAATCCCGATCTCGGTCGGAGGCGCGTCATGCCGCGCCTTCAGCCTGCGGATTCCTTCTTGCCGTCTTCACGCGTGCCCGGCTGACGGCTGACGACTGATGGCTTGACGCCTGACGCCTGACGCCTGGCGCCTGACATTCTGACCGGCCGACGTCTCCCGCGTCTCCGAGGCTTCCCGGTGAGGACGCACGCTTCAGGTCGTTTCAGGCACCTCGGACCGTCGCGTGCCGTAGTGGGCGCGCGGAGGTTTTCATGCTCGCCCTTGCCTTGCTCGCCTGCCAGACCGCTGCGGTCCCCGTGAACACGGGGGATTCTGCCGACCCCACCGCTCCGGACGCGCCCCCGACGGTGCCCGTGAACCCCGGTGACCCCGACGACCCCGCTCCGCCGGTCCTCCCGGACGACTCGGACGTGCCGCTGGGCGAGGACGCCTGCACGCTGGGCGAGGGGACGTGCAGCGCGTGGAACGCGGGCATCGCGTGTGTGAGCACGCCGCTCGGGACGCGCTGGGAGCCCCAGACCTGCGGGGCCGGCGAGGGATGCGTGCGCGGCACCTGCGCGCCTCAGGCCTGCAGCGACGAGTGCTACGCGGGCCAGACCTCGAACGGCCAGGCGTGCGAGCTGTACGACCTCGGGTCCGGGAGCTGGGTGGGGCTCGACGACGAGGACTCGCTGCACGACCGCGCCCGCACGTTCGAGCGGTGGATCCGGAAGGACACTGAGTCCCTGTTCCACGACGGCATCGTGAGCGTGCGGTACGAGACGGCCGCGCTCCAGGACGTGGAGAGCATCTACATCGGCGACACCGCGCTCCACACGGGCATCTACCTGACCGCCGAAGCGCTCCGGCTGCAGGAGACGGGCTCGGAGCGCGCCCGGCGCAACGTGGTGGGGCTCGTGGACTACTTCCACCTGCTGCTGAACGTGTCGGGGGACCCGGGCATGCTGGCGACCCACGCGGTCCCGGCGGGAGACCCCGACATCCGCGCGTGGACGAACTGGGACTGCGCGCAGTTCGACCGGTTCTGCAACGTGCCCTGGAACGGGTCGAGCTGGGACTACATCGGCGAGCCGAGCCGCGACATGTACATGGGTCCGCTGCTCGGGCTGCTCGAGGCGCACGACGCGCTGACCGAGGTGGACGCGCCGGTCCGCCACCAGATCCGCGAGGACCTCGTGACCATCGCGATGGAGCTGAAGCGCGCGCGGTCGATGCCGGTGCGGTTCGAGGTGAACGGCGTGAGCCTGCCGCCGATGCAGATGGACATCCGGTTCTTCATCCCGGAGGCGGGCACCGCGACCACGCCGGGCGCCATCACCGCGACCATCGACCTGTCCGACCTCGACAACTCCGGCACGATCGACGGTGGGCAGGAGTTCCTCCCGAACCCGTCGGCCTTCTTCCGCCAGTCGCCGCTGGTGCCGAACTGGATCCCGGACATCCCGCGCACGAGCTCCGCGATGATGGTGCCAGCGATGCTCCTGTCGGCCATCCACGTGACGGAGGATCGACCGGAGTGGGCTGCCGAGCGGGCCGAGCTGATCGACTTCTACGAGAACAACGCCGACCTGTACGGCAACGTGGACGACTGGATCGACTACGCGTCGATGTACGTGAACCACCGGGAGTGCGGCGAGCGGTACTTCGGGTACAACCTGGCGGTCATCCCGCTGCAGGTGTGGATGCGGCTCGAGTACGACGCGGCCCGCCGCGACGCCATCCGCACGCGCGTGTGGAGCCAGGTGTGGGACGACGTGCACGACCACAAGAACCCGTTCTTCGACTTCGCCTATGTCGCGGGGAACCCGGGAGCGCCGCAGAGCATCGCGGACGAAGCGGCCTTCCAGACCTCGCTGTTCCGCGAGCCCCCGCGCATCGACCGCAATGTGGACCTCACGAACTCGCCCAACTACGACGAAGACCCCGACTGTGACGGGCTGTCGAGCACGGCGCTCGACGTCGACGACCGCCCGGCCGAGTACTTCCAGTGGCACAGCGCGCCGTGGACCTGGGTGCACGAGGGGAACCCGCGCCAGACCTACCCGGGCCACGACTACCTGCTGGCCTACTGGATGGCCCGCCGGAACGGGGCGCTCATGGACGAGGCGCCCCAGCGCTGCCTGCGCTGGCACTGAGGAAGGCGAGGGCGGTGGTCGGGATGGACAGCGTGCCGTCCGGACCGTCCGCCTCCGTGGGGTTCACGCGGATGAGCGTGGCGCCGAGGGCCTGCAGGCGTTCTCCTTCGTCGCGGACGTTGGAGACGGTCGTGCCGGCGCCGAGCTCGAGGACCACGAGGTCGGCCGCGCGGTCGCCGAGCCAGCGGTCGTAGCGGCGTCCCTGGAGCACGCTGGGGATGGCGATCCACCGCTTGTCCACGAACATGCAGACGTTCGGTCGCGCGAGGCCTCCGCAGGTCGGGCATCGCGGGAGGCCGTCGATGGGGGTGGACGCGGGCCAGGTGGCGCGCGAGCACGGCGTGGCGCACTGGTGGCGATGAATGGAGCCGTGGATCTCGACGATGCGGTCGGGATCGACGCCTGCCCGCTGGAAGTGCCCGTCGACATTGGACGTGAAGACGAAGGCGTCGCCGGACGCCCACCGGGCGAGGGTCGCGAAGCCGGCGTGGGGCTCGGTCGCCAGGTAGGCCTCGCGCCGGGCGGTGTAGAACGCCCAGGCCTCGGCGGGGTCGTCGTCGAACCACGTGGGTCGGGCGCGGTTCTCGAGCGAGCGACCGTCGCGCCAGAGCCCGCCCGTGCCGCGGAAGTCGGGCAGACCGGAGTCGACGCCGAGCCCGGCTCCGGCGGTGATCAGCAGGGGTCGGCCGGACTCCACGAGGGCCCAGGCCTGCTCGATTTCCGCGGCACCGTCCGCGGAACGATTGATTTCGGTGCGTTGCATCTACGGGTGTGCTGCGAGCGACCGCACCACCGTCAATGCAGCGTCATAGCGAGCTGGACCCGGAATCGACAGCTGGGCCGGTGGGGGACCTGCGAGTGCTTTGGCTGCCTCGAAGTCCCGAGTTGCAGGGACCTCGGACGGCGCGAGCGCGCGGGGCGCGGCGCCCGGTGTGGCCCGGATTGCGCCGGCGAGCTCCGGTAGCGGGAGGAGAGAGGGGCCGTCCATTCCCAGGTACATGCCGTCATCGGTGATCAGGTTCCCCCAGAGGTCCGAGCGCAGCACGGAGAACTGGCCGGGGTCGATCATGAAGTGCAGCCCTCCCTCCCCGTCGGTGAGGAAGAAGATTGCGTCCTGTCCCTTGATGGCCCTGAGGCCCATCTTGTTGAACTTCACCGAGGTGGGTTCGCTGCTGCCTTTGAGCACTTCGACCACGGAGAGCTCGTTCCACCTCATCTGCATCCTCTGACAGGGATCGCCCAGGCAGAGCTCACCGCCGTTGCGTCCCACATTTCTCGCCACCACGACGAGGTAGGCCCGCTGGTAGAGGTCTTCCAACGACTGCTCACCCGGAGGGCCGGTCATGAAGTCCGGGCTCCCGGCGAAGGAATCGAGCAGCAGCAGTGTGAGCGCGAGCATTTCGTAGCCTCTCTGCATCCTACCCCGGCGTCGTCGAGCGAGGCTCCGGGCGGGCGGCGAGTCGATCGTTGGGTGAGTGGCCAGGGCGAAAGGGCTCACGCAAAGGCGCCAAGGCGCAAAGTGAGATGCATCGGGTCCCGACCGTCTGGACACGTACCGGAAGTCCGTCTTTGCGTCTTTGCGTCTTTGCGTGCCCCTTCCAGCCGATGGCGTCGGGCAGGTCGGCCCGTTACGGCGGGTGACACGCTTCCTGACGTCCGGTCGTGGTGAAAGCCCCCGCGTGTCGGGGAGCCCGGGGTCCCATCGGTTATGCCCGTCCGCGGGAGGACGCATGGCGCTCGCCGGCATCGATGGCCGACCGTTCGTGGACCTCGGCGCGCTCGCCGACGACGCGACGCTCGACGCCCTGCACATCGAGATCACCTACGCGCTCGCGCGCCTGCCCACCCGGTACACCGGAGGGAGCCACCGCTCGCTCGGCATCTCGCCGCCCGGCACGACCGACGAACGGCCCGACTACGGCGAGGTGATCGCGAGCCTCGACGACACCCAGTTCCTCCTGTTCGCCAGCCTCGGTGACCCCGAGAACCCCATCGACGAGCGCGACGGGCACGTGTTCGGCGAAGACGGCGACGTGCCACTCACCCTCGCGCAGATGCGCTGGCTCGAGCTCGCGCACGACGTGTACTTCCCGTGGAAGGTGTACCTCGACCTCACCCACACCACGGGCCGGTGGGCCGACAAGGCCGAGCCCGCGCCATTCACCCGCGAGGCGATGCTGTACTTCCCGCGCACGGTGGCGTTCCTGGAGCAGCTGCCGTTCGCGCAGCGCGGCACCGTGAAGCTGCTCGGGCTGATGCCGGGCGACGACGGCACGGTCCACCGCGACGGAGATCCGGCCCGCCAGACGCATATCGACACGTTCATCACCCTGTGTCCGGGCCGTCCGAAGCGGCTGTTCCTGTGGGACGAGCAGACCGGAGCCCGCCACGAGGCGCCGAGCCGGGTGTACTGGTTCAACGACCACGACTGGCACGGCGTCGCCGCGGATCCGTGGTTCCGGTACAGCCTGCGGGTCGACGGGGTGTTCGACCCCGACTTCGCCCGGAGCGTGCGCCCATGAGCGACCACGCCTTCGCGGAAGCGCTGATCGGGACGGGCCTGCTGAACGACCCCTGGATCGACGGCGAAGCCCGCTGTGACCCCACGCCCATCGTCCTGTCGCCGGAGCGCCTCCGGTCCCTCCACGACGCGGCCGCGGCGACCTTCCGGCTCCACCAGGAGGCGGTGGAGCTGTTCCACACCCAGCCGGAGCTGCGGGGCTTCCTGAACCTCACCCCGGTCCAGGAGCTCGTGTGGAACGCGTCCGCGCCCTACTGGCACGGCTACGCGCGCGCCGACGTGTTCGAGCTCGAGGACGGGGGGCTCGCGGTGTGCGAGCTGAACTGCGACACGCCCACGGGCCACCCCGAGGCCATCGCGCTGAACCGGGTGGTGCTCCCCGATCACGCCGGTCTGTACGACCCGAACGCGACCATCGGTCCCGCGATGCAGGCGCTGTTCGCGAAGGTGGCTAGCGGGCTGCCCGAGGGCCTGCCGAAGCGGGCCGGTCTGCTGTACCCGACGGAGATGGCCGAGGATCTGGGGGCGGTGCTGCTGTTCCAGCGCTGGGCGGAGGCGGTGGGGTTCGAGGTGGTGCTGGGGTCTCCGTTCAACCTCGGGTCGGACGCCACGGGCCAGCCGACGCTCGCGGGAGCGCCGATCTCGCTGCTGCTGCGGCACTACAAGACGGACTGGTGGACGGAGCGGATCCCGGTCTGGCAGGACGCCGAGCCGTTCGAGGACAGCGCGCCGCTCGCCCGGGAGCTGCACCTGGTGCTGAAGGCGGAGATGCAGGGGCGGCTGGCCATCGTGAACCCGTTCGGCGCGGTCATCCCGCAGAACAAGCGGGTGCTGGCGTTCCTGTGGGAGCGGATGGACCTGTTCTCGGAGGCGTCGCGGGCGGACATCGTGCGGTACATCCCGGAGTCGGTGCGCATGGAGGCGATGCACCCGGAGCAGCTGCTCGCCGAGCGCGACCTGTGGGTGCTGAAGAGCGACTACGGGTGCGAAGGCGACGAGGTGGTGATCGGCCTGCACTGCACGCAGGAGGAGTGGGAGCTCGCGCTCCGCATGGCGGTGCCCGGGCGGTGGATCGCGCAGCGTCGGTTCACGCCCCGCATCGAGCGCGACGGGCGCGACGTGAACTGGGGCGTGTTCGGCATCGCGGGCGTGCCACACGGGTGCTACGCGCGCCTGCAGCACGGGCACACGGACTACAGCGCGCTCTCGGTCCCAGCGCTCGTCGATGGCCGGTTGGTCGGAGCGCGGAGTCTGGACTAAGCTCCCGCGGTCGGGAGGGGGAATGTCGGAATTCCGGAAGGTGCAATCGGTCGACGAGCCGGAGCTCGTGGCGGCCCGGTGGTGGTCGCAGAACGACCCGTCGGAGAGCCCGGGGGTGTCGCGTCGCAGCGCGCTGCTCGGCCTCGCCGGTCTCACGGCCGCCGCCACGCTCGCGTCGCAGACGGCGTGCTCCACGTCCGAGCCCGCCGGTCCGGAAGCCGCCGAGTCGCTCGCGCTCCAGAAGGAGAGCGGGTGGGACTTCGGTGCCGACGGCAAGAAGCTCGACATGGGCCCCGGTGCCGGGGATCCGGTGGATCCGGCCGTGATGAAGGACCTCGCGGCGAAGCTGACGCCCACGAACCCCGACAACCGGCCGTTCGCGCGCACGGTGCTGTTCGACTCGGTGCGCCAGGCGACGGCCGCCACGACCGACCTCGCGAGCGTGATCCGTCCGATCCACACGCCCGCGATGGAGAACGCCGAGCTCGCGGGCCGCGGCCTGTCGACGCTGTTCGAGGGGGCCCCTGCCGGGAAGGCCGTGCTGGTCGACCTGCCGGGGCCGGAGTCCGTGGCGTTCGCCGCCGGGCTCGCGAACCGCTTCGATCCCGTGTTCCTGTTCGACAACTGGCCGCACCCCCGCGGAACCGTGCCTGCCCACCTCACGCTCGCGGCGGCCCTCGATCGCCTGAGCACCTTCGAGGAGCTCGCGCCCACGCGGTCTGCGAAGGCCGCCCCGGCGTTCGTGCTCGACAGCAACCGGCTGAACGCGTTCGCCGAGACCGACTTCGACAACCGCTACGTCGCGTACGTGCCGTCGGCCGACGCGCTGAAGAAGCTCGGCGTGAAGAGCATCGTGATGGTGCGCCCGAAGGCGGCCGACCACGAGCTCGACGACCTGAACGCCACGGTCGTGGAGTGGAAGGAAGCCGGAATCGACGTGCAGCTCGTGCCGCTCGACAGCTTCCAGGCCGTGCCCGAGGGTGAGGTGGCCGACGCGTACGGCCCCGAGCTGCCGCCCGCCGAGACCACCGCGACCACCGAATCGAGCGACGTGTACCACACGACGCACCACTACACGCACCACCACCACTACGGCGGCTACGGCTCGCACTGGCTCCTGTGGTCGCACTACGGGTGGGGCTCGCCCCGCTATGGCTACCGTCCGTCGAGCTACGTGCACTCGTCGTACTCGCCCACCCGGCGCGCGACCACCTTCGGGAAGTCCGCGAAGCCGGCCGGGTTCGGGCAGATGAGCGTGTCCCGCACGGGCGGGCGCACGAGCCTGTCGGGCTCGCAGTCGAAGAGCTCGGGCAGCTGGGGTCGGTCGCGCAGCGGTGGCTACGGCTGAGATGCCCGCTCCGCAGGTCCTGTTCGCGGTCCAGGTGCTGTATCCGCTCGCGCTCACGGGCTCGCTGACGGGCGAGCTCATCGAAGCCGTGCGTGCGGCGGGCGACTGGATGGCGCCCACCGACAAGAACGCCTGGTACGACGCGTTCGCGGATCTGCTGCTGCAGCACGGTCCGCACCTGCAGTACGCCTCCTGGGAGCACCTCGACGACCCCGAAGAGGCGATGGAGACCTACTGGGCCTGGCTCGAGGGCACGGCGGAAGACGCCGAGGACGAAGCGCGCCAGCCCTACCGGGACGAGGGGCACTACGGGTTCGTGACGGTGCTGGTGCTCGCGGAGGAGGGCGGCCGGTCGGCGCGCATGATCGCAGAGCACTGTGACGTCGAGGACGAGGACGGAGTCGCGTTCGACCTGCTGGAGCACCTCGTTCGGCTGCTCGGCGCGCTCGACTTCGAGTCGGTCACGTCGGATGTCGTGATGGTGCGCCCGGGTGCTGGCGGGCGCGGGGTGAGCGAGACCTTGCTCGGGAGCGCGACGTACCACCACCTCGGCCCGGTGCTCTGAGGTCGTGCCGCACGCCGCCGTGATCGAGCCCGACGCGGCCCGTGCGGCGCCCGGGTCCGTGCTGGCGGCCCTCGACGAGGCTGCGGTCGTGCATCTGCCGGGCTGGTGGGCTCCGGAGCGCGCGCAGACCGCTGCGGGAGGGGTGCACACGGCACGGTCGAGCTGGGTCCCGGACTTCGACGGGAAGCAGTTCTGCCTGGGTCGCGCCTGGTACGCGCACCTCGAGACGAACCTGGCCACGCAGTACTTCCAGACGGTGGACCAGGGGAACGCGGAGGTGGAGGCGGCGGTCCCGGGACTGCAGGTGGCGATGCGCGAGGCCCTGGCGACCGTGACGGGTGCCCCGGTCCATCCGCGGCCCCGCTGGGGTGGGGCGGGGGTGCACATCTTCCCGGCGGGCGGGGTGTGTGCGGCGGACGGGGGCTGCGTGCACTTCGACCACGAGGGGCTGACGCCCGGTCAGCGGAGCAGCCGTCCCCCGGCGCTGTCGCTGGTGTTGTGCCTGCAGCCGGCCGTCGATGGGGGCGGCCTGAAGCTGTGGGACGTTCGCTACGGTCAGCCGGAGCGGGTGCGCGGGGAGCCGGTCGAGGTGCGGTCGGGTCCGGGCGACCTGGTGGTGTTCTCGAGCTACCGGCTTCACCAGATCCAGCCGTTCACGGGGGTGTCGCCGCGCGTGACGGTGACGCTGCACGGGGCGAAGGCGGCGCTGGGATGGGAGAGCTGGTTCTGATCAGAAGCGCGGTCGTGCAGCAGTCCAGCAGCTACCGCGAGGGCGGGGGGCCGAAGAGGTCGTCGTAGACGGTGACGGTTCCTGCATCCACGGCATCCGGAGCGTTCGCATACGGAGAACCGACCACGAGCTCGTTCCACCCGTCGCCATCGATGTCGGCGATGACCGGAACCGCTCCGAACTCGTCGTTGGGGGTGTCGCTGTCGTGGCCGATCAAGTCGGCGTCTTCCAGCGTGTATTCGCGTGCCTCGAGCGGACCCAGGAAGACGACGAACGCGCCCGGAGGGGCGTCGAAGTAGTGATTTCCCGGCATTCCCACGACGACGTCGTTCACTCCGTCGTGGTCGAGGTCGCCGACGGCCACCCCCGAGCCGAACCAGTGGCGCGACAGGTACCCTCCAAACTCCTCGACTTCGTCCACGGGGGCGCCATCGAGCTGCATGGGTGCGGTGTCGAGCGCCCCTCCAGCACGGGGATCGGTCAGGACGGAGACGGAGTTGTAGGTGTGATTCCGCACCAGGACGTCCTCCACACCATCATCGTCGACATCTCCTCGTTCGACGCCGAAGACCGAGAAGTGGGGAGCCCCGGCGCGCCAGCGAGCCGCTGAAGACCAATCCCCTGACGCCGGCCACCCATCGAACACACCGATGCCCCCGACGTTCTCGTACGGATGGATGGCGGTGAACGCGTAGGTGGGACTGGAGCGCCCCTCGAGCACGACCACGCCTCCGCTGCCGCGGAAGTCGGCGGAGTCCGTCGGGTCGAAGACCGCGGACATGCCAGCCCCCGGCGGCGCCCGATAGGTGCCGCCCACCGGAGCCTCGACGGTGGCGAGCACTCCCGAGGCCGCCACCACGATGGTTCCGGGGTGAGGACCTGCGACCATCGCTTCCAGGACGAACGGAAACGTGGCCCCCGAGGGCGCGCGTTCGAAGCGGGCCAGCGCACTGCCGACACTGGTGGGCGTGCTGATCGGACCCGGAACCACGAACGAGTCCGACGTTCCGCACACGCCGAGCTCGCTGATGGAGTCGCCGTTCAGGTCCTGCAGATCGGACACGCAGAACTTCCCGAATCCGACATCGGGGCCGACGATCGACGGCGCCACCGTCTCCAGGTCGCCGGAGGGCGCCGATGCCGACAGCACGTAGACGCGTCCGGGCACGACGGGCTCGAACGCGTCCACCAGAGTGCTCGGGGCGGACACGGCGAGGCGTGTCGTCCCCCCCTCGCCGAATGCGCCAACTGCGATCTGCAGTCCGGCGAGAGCCCCCGGGCTGCTGCCGAACCAACGCCGCATGGGCTCGACGATTCGCTCCTGGGCCGGAGAAGCCGGATCCGGAGCGGGTCGGGCGCAACCCACGAGAGCGAAGAGGAGCGCGGTCAGCATCGGCGATGGACTCCGGGCCCTTCAGGTCAGCCACTGTGTCCGATCGTACCCGTCGGCAGGCGTTCGGGCACGGGCATGGGCACGGGCACGGGAACGGGCTGTTGTGATCAGGGGGACGGCAGGATGGGGCGGTCGGGTGCGATGCACACCGCCATGTCGCCCACTTGCACCACCTCCGTCCGCGGCGGGTTGATCATCATCCGCTTCCCCCGCCGGAGCCCGAGCGGCAGCGCGCCCACGTCCTCCAGCGCCTTGCGGCACGCCTCCCACGTCGGGCCGGGCGGCGGCACGACGTAGAACTCCTGGCCGTACGTATTACTCGTGATCTCGTGCACGAGCGCCTTCACGCCCGGATCGAGGGCCTCCTGCACGAGGAGTTGGGACGCCAGCTCGTCCATGCAGACGACCGAGTCGCAGCCGCAGCGCTCCAGCAGCGTGACGTTCGCGGGGTCGACGCACTCGGCGACCGTGTGGAGGTCGGGCCACAGGTGCTCGAGCGTGAGGGTGACCGCGAGGCTGGCGTTGTCGGTGGACCGCTGGTGCGGGTCCTTCGCGAGGATGATCGCCTGCGAGGCCGTGTCGGCCGAGGCGTTCCGCAGGGTCTCCTCGAGGATGGGGTTGCCGCGCACGAACTTGAAGCCCCGCTCCGCGAGCTCGCCGGGGAGCTCCTCGAGGTCGGCGTCGACGAGCACCAGGCTCTTGCCGGCCGTGCGGTTGTCGGACCGGAACTGCTCGCAGATCTCGATCAGCCGCGGAACGCCGGGGAAGTGGATGATGAGCAGGTGTTCGGAGAGGGTGATGGTCGCCATGCCCTTGAGCTCCCGGTTGCGCTGTTCGATCAAGAACGCGGCCACCATCGAGAGGAGGTAGCCGAGGATGCTGATCCCGAACACCATGGTCGGGATGGCGATGAGGTAGCGACCGCCGAAGGTCTTCGGGAACAGGTCGCCGTAGCCCACGGTGGTCATCGTCACGAGCGACCACCACAGCGCGTCGGACCACGCGAGATCGGGCTGCCCGTCGAGCTCGAAGTACATGAACCCGCTGGTCGCGAAGTACAGCAGGGTGGCGCTGAGCAGGACCACGCGCAGCACGGCCTGGCCGCTCGTGCGCCGGACCCGCGAGAACAGGGTGATCAGGAGCCGGATCATTCGTCGGCCTCCCAGGAGGCGCGCATCAGCTGGGCGCGCTCGGTGGCCTTCGGGCTCGACCACAGGCCGCGGTGCTCGGCCCGCGCTTCGGCCTCGAGGGCGAGGTACGCGTCGAGGTCGGGGAAGGGGTACTTGGTGTAGACCACCGCCCAGCCTTCACGCACGAGCGCGGCTCCGACATCCTCGCCGTCGACGTCGAGGGCGGCGATGAGGCGGTCGTTGCGGTCGAGCGTGGTGCCGTCGGACCGCACGGTGCCGGACCTGCCGTTCAGGCGGGCGAGCTGGTCCACCGCGCGCTGGCCGGGGTTCCCGAGGCCGGGCTCGTTGGTGACGTCGAAGGCCTTCACGCCGAGCAGGCGCAGGGTGAACGCGGCGTCGCCGAGACGCATGGCGAGCTCGTCGCCGTCGATGGGCTGCTCGATCTGCACGGTGGCGCCGTCTTCGAGCGCGAGCCCCGTGGCGTCGCCCTGCAGGGCGTACCGGCGCAGCTCGACGTCGACCGTGAAGTACACGGACAGCATGAGCATCGAGGCGATCAACAGCCGGAACGCGGCCGTCGGTGAGAGCTCCACGGACATCCCCAAGGTGCGCTGCGGCTAACTCAGAGTCGCCGTCGGAGCGAGGCGGATCCCGGAACCCGTGCGGCTCCCGGACCGTCGCGGCGTCAGTTCCGGTCCAGCGGCTCCAGCAGCCCGGCCGGAGCGGGAGCGACGAGGATGACCGGTTGTTCCTCGGCCCAGATCGTGAGCTCGACGACGGGAGCGCCCCCACTGTCGGCGCGGAGGAGGAGCTCGACCGCGAACCCGTTCCACCGGTTGTCGGAGTACACCTCGTCCGGGTTCCCTGCCGAGACCGCCCAGTAGTCCCCCCACTGCCCGCCGTCGCGGTGCCCGAGCTCGAACGGAGCGCCGAGCAGCGCGATGCTGCCATGCGTCTCGACCCAAGCACCGTCTTCGCACCGGCTGGTCCACTCGAGGACGACCTCGTCGTCGTAGCCCCCCGCCGACACCGCGAGGGACACGGTCGCGGCGGGATCGACGCCAGGCCCGACCCGCGGGAGGTCGAACGCACAGGCGGGGCCATCGACGGGCGCCTGGACGGGCTCGGGATCCGAGCAGCCGATGAGGGTGAAGACGAGACCGACCTGCAGAGCGCGCGCCATGGGAACCTCCGATGAGCTCGGGGAGGAGCTATGCGGCCATGGCGGCGCGGACGATTACCGTCGGTTTCGCCGCTAGATGTTGATGCTCTGCGGGATCATCGACGGCTGGAGGTGGGTGTAGGGGAACCGGGCGCGAAGACCCTGCCGGTTCGCCTGCAGGATGCCCGTCTCGATGCGGTCGAGGGCTTCGCGGAACCGCTGGGCGGCCGCGGCCTCCTGCGGGTCGGTGAACGCGTTGTTCTTGTAGTGCCCGAGCCGGGTGTAGTACACGCCGCCGAGCAGCGTGAGCACGTTGACCTGCACCAGCGCCTGATCGAGCGGGGGCAGCGTGTTCAGCCAGTCGTCTTCGGTGGGCGCGGCGCCGGGGGCGGGCGCGGCACGGTAGCCGGCGAGCGGCATCGCGGGCGGGTAGCTCATGACGGTGCGCTGCGGGAAGTTCACGGCGGCGTGCATGGCGGAGGCCGTGAACACGACGTTGGTGAGGGCCCCGACGAGGTACGACCGCTCGACGATGGTGTTCCCCGGGCCATCTCCGAAGCCGGCCACCCGCCCGCCGTCGAACGCGGCCAGCTCGCGGGCCCACTCCTGCAGGGGGCCGTCGGCGATGAGCGCGCCGTCGTCGGGCCAGTGGATGTCGACGTACTCCGTGATCCAGGCTTCGATGGCGGCCCACACCTGCAGCGCGTCGTCGCGGAACGGGTAGTGCGGCAGCACCTCGGGGTCGTCGAGGCCCTGAGCGGCCAGCCACACCTTCAGGTACGAGTCGGCGAACGACCGCTCGGCCGTGAGCCGGATGCCTGCCGTGCGGTCGGCGTCGATGGTGCCCGCGAGCAGCTCGTCGACGACGTTCTTGGGCGCGATCAGGAACTCGCCCGCGGCCCAGTTGATGAACAGGGTGCCCTCGAAGTGGGGGTCGAGCAGGCGGCGCAGGGGGTGCTTCCGGGGCAGGCGGCGCCGCGTCACGACCACGAAGGGCTCGATCAGCAGGTGCGTGCGCCCGAGGTGCACGACCAGCTCGTGGAAGTTGGCGTCGGCGGAGTCGACGGTGGTCTTCGCGATGTCCCAGGCCGCGCCGTCGCCCGGGAACACGAGCGGATGCTGCGCTGGGTCCTGCCCGCTCTGGATGACGACCGGCACGAGCTCCCCGTCGTGCACGACGAACAGCGCCATGCTCTCGTACACGAACTTCTGGTGGTTCGGGTGGGTGCCCGGGATGACGGCCTGGCGACCGCCGAAGTCGAGCAGGAACACCCGGCCGGCCGCCAGCGCGTCGACCAGCGAATCGCCCGGCACGACGGCCTCGAACTGAGCCTCCGTGAGCGGGAGGTTCGCGGGGAGCGCGCGGATCTGCTGGAGGCTCGTGGGGTTCGGACCCGCCAGCCGGCGCTCCGCGAACGCGGCATCCTCCCTGAAGGCCGCGGCGGTCACGGGCACGGGGAGGCGCGCGAACAGGTCGGCGTAGGCCCCGAGATCCTCGGGGGCCTTCGAGGGCCCCTGGCGGTTGCGGACGATGGCGAGGAGGTCTTTCAGCCACTCCACCTCGCGGTTCTTCCCGACACGGCGCACGGCTTTGTGCACGGCCTCGTCGATGTCGAACTTCTCGCCCCGTGCCGCCCGCTTCGCGATGCGCACGATGTCGTGGTCGCACTCGGCTTCCTCGCCGCGAACGGCCTGCTGGTTGCGGTGGATCTCGACGCCGATGCGACCCACCATGTACAGCCACGGGAGCGCCGGCAGATCCTGCTCGGGCAGCCCGTGGTACATGGCGACGGGCGCGATGAAGTCGTAGTCGAACTGGTCGCGCTTGCGCTCTTCGTCGTCGGGCAGCAGCCCTTCGATCGCTTCGACGACATCGACGGCCGCCTCGAGCAGCTCCCGCCCGAAGTGTGCGATCGAATGGAAGATCCCGCCTTTCTTGTCGGTCATACACGCCCCCCGCGTGGCTGTTTCTCAGGGACGCGACCGTACCACAGGCGAGCCCGCCCTCACGGGGCGTGCGGGAGCCGTGCCGTGAACCGGGTGCCATTGCCGGGCGACGACTGCACTTCGATCGAACCCCCGAGGAGCTCGCACAGGTGGCGGGTGATGGGGAGGCCCAGCCCGGTGCCGCCGAATCGTCGATGGGTGGACGACTCGGCCTGTGTGAACGGCTCCCACACGCGCTGGAGCTGCTCGGGGCTCATGCCCATGCCGGTGTCGGACACCGCGAACGCGAGCGCACCCTCGTGGAGGTCGACCTCCAGCGCCACGACGCCGTGATCGGTGAACTTCGCGGCATTGGACAGGAGGTTCCGCAGGATCTGCCGCAGGCGCGTGGGATCGGTGGTGGTGGGACCGATGGCCGGTGCCACCCGCACGTCGAGGCGGTTTTCGTTGCTGGCGATGAGCGGAGCGATCTGCTTCGCGACGTCGTCGATCAGGGAGGGCACGTGCACCTCCTTCAGCTCGAGCTCGACCTTGCCGGCCTCGATCTTGGAGAGGTCGAGCACGTCGTTGATGAGCGAGAGCAGCTCGCGTCCGGCGCGCTCGATGCGCCCGACATCGTCGGCGAGCTCGGCACCTTCGAGCTCTTCCTGGACGAACTCCGCGTACCCGATGATCGCGTTCAGCGGAGTGCGGAGCTCGTGGCTCATGGTGGCGAGGAAGGCGCTCTTCGCCCGGCTGGCGTCTTCCGCTTCGACGGCCGCGGCCCGGATGCGCTCTTCGGCCGCCACCCGGGCCTCGAGGTCGTGGGCGACCACCACCACGCCGTCGACCTGGCCGCGCAGCCCCCGGATGGGAGCGCGCGACATCGACACGTGACGCGGGCCGGCCGCAGTGGTGAGGACCGCGATGCCCGCGGTGTCGCGGTCGCGCTGGAGCAGGTCGGAGAAGGGGAGCCCCACGAGCTCGGTGGCGTCGCGCTGGAGCAGGTCGGCCGCGCGGGGATTCACCTCGCGCACGCGCTCGTCGGCGTCGAGCACGATCACGGCGTCGCCGAGCCCGAGCAGCACGCTCTCCACGGACTCCTTGCTCACGGACGTCTGGTGCAGCTCGTCGAGCGCGCCCTGGAGTGCGATCTCGGTGGTCTCCGCGCGGGCCAGGGCGCTCTGGAGCTCGCCGTGCGTGAGGCTCAGGAGCACGCCGGTCATGCTGAACACCAGGCTCCACGCCACCAGGTTGAACGACGCGGTGAGCGGCATGAGGGACGCCGGGAGCACGGACGTGGCGTCGGCGGCGGCGAACACGGCGGCCACCCCCACCGACAGGGTGGTGGCGACGAGCCCGGCGCGGCGCCCCCGGAGCACGCCGGCACCCACGATGACGAGCAGGAACCCGCCCATGTACGGACTGGTGGTACCTCCGGAGAGGCCGGCAGCCGCGGCGTAGACGATGAAGAACAGGCCGATCAGCAGGTCGGACGCGAGCCGGACGCGGCGGCGCTCCGTGAGCACGTGGGCCGCGATGGTGACCGCGAGCCCGACCCCGTGGAACACCACCGTGAGGTCGGGGCGCGCGCTGATGCCGAGCGCGAGGAACAGCGTCGCGCCGCCGAGGATGAAGCCGTAGCTCGGCCAGATGATCCATCGCAGCGCCCGCTGGGTGCGCTGGAGAGCGGCTTCGTGCTGGCGGTCGAGGGTGGCCACCGACGGAGTGTCGCACGGATCCGCCCGTGCTGGACGGTCTCTTCGCGCTACGATCGCGAGTCCGGTCCGAGCGTCGCGACGACGGTTCGACGCTGGCGTCCGGATGGGGCATGGTGGCGGGTGGAGGCCCGATGGTCCTGCTGATGATGGCGGCGCTCGCCGCCGATCCCGCTCCCGCGCTCCCCGCTCTGCAGCTCGAGGGGAACCACGTACTGATCGACGGGCAGCGCGCGCCGCTCACCCGTGCGCGCCCCTACCTGATCGCCGACGCCGGCTCCCGAGACCAGGCGCGTCGGGCCAAGAAGACCGGTCTGGTCGGGCGCATCATCACGATCACGGGCGCATCCGTGATCGTGCTCGGAGCGCTGTCGGCGTCGTCCAGCGACGACTACGGCTCGGGTGTGGGCATGGCGATCGTCGGGGCCGGGATGGGCGTTTCGGGCAGCATCGTGTCGCTGCGGTCGAATGGGATGTGGAAGAAGGCGGTGCCGCTGTACCGTCAGGAGCCGTATGTGCCCTGACGCGACGGACGCCAGGCAGGTGGCGAAGCTCGCGCCCGACCGGCTCGTCCAGGGCTTCACCCCCTGGGGTACGGGCTACGCGTCCGACGACACCGAACACACGCGCATGGTGCTGCAGTGCCTGATCCGCGACCCCGAGGGCGGTGACGGGTTCGAGGCCGCGTTCCGGTCGGAGCTGCGGTGGTGGTTCCTCCAGCTGCCCGTGGGAATCGGGCTGGGCACCGCCCGGGCCTGCCTCTGGAACCTCCTCGGATTCCAGCGCTCCGGAGTCGCGAGCGCGGGCAACGGTCCTGCGATGCGCGCCCCGATCCTGGGGGCATGGAACCAGAGCGACGCGTGGCTCGATGCGGTCGTGCCGCGGATGACGCGGATCACCCACGTCGACGCGCGCGCCGAGGAGGGAGCGCGCCTCGTGGCTGGTCTCGCGGCCGTGGCGGTGGAGCGCGCACCGACGGCCGCGGATGTTCGGGCGCTTGCGCGTGGCGCGGTCGCCGAGGCGGTGGAGCCCGTCCTCGTGGGCCTGGCGGAGGGTCGGGTCCCGTCCGAGCTCACCCCCGAGCCCTCCGGCTTCGTCCTGCACACCGTCCCGGCCGTCGTCGCGGTCGTGCTCACGCACGCCACGGACTTCGAAGCGGCCGTCGAGACCGCCGTCCGGCTCGGGGGAGACACCGACACGGTGGCTGCCATCGTGGGGGCCATCGTGGGGACCCGGGTGGGGCGGGCCGGCCTGCCCGAGGACTGGCTCGCGGCGTACGGCGACTGGCCGTGGACGCTGTCGAGGCTCGAGGACCTCGCTCACGAACGTCCCGTCTCGGCCGCTCCGATCGGGCTGTTCAAGGTGGGCCTCGCGCTACCGCTGGCGGTGTTCCACCTGTTCCGTCGGTACGCGACCGTGCTCCGCGCATGATCGTTCAGGCCCCGTCCTGCTGACGGCGGGCGGTCCCGGCCAGGAGCCCGCCGCCGAGCACCAGGAGCAGCCAGGTGCCCGGCTCGGGCGTGGCGGAGACGTCGGTGAACCCCTCTTGATCGATGCCCTCGCGCTCGAAGCGGTCGTCGGCTTCGGAAGCCTCCTTCAGGCGGTCCTTCTGGGCCTGGTCGACGAGCACGATCATCGACGACCAGGGCGAGACGACGTGGTTCTCGACGGCCAGCGCGTGGAGGGCGTCGAGGTGGCGGAGGTCGGCGCCCTGCTGCTCTCTCGCGAGGGAGCGGATCGCCGCGCGTGCGGCGATGGCGTCGAAGGGCGAGGAAGCCGTGGACGGTGCCTCTCCGGCGGGCTCGACGGTGAATCGCCACCCGTCCACGAGCGTGGGGTCGGCCATCCGCTCGCGGAGCTCGTCCACGCTGGCCGCGATGCCGCCTCCCGACTGGGTGATGCGGTCGAGGGTCCAGTCGGGGTAGGCGGACGGGAAGCCGCCGAGGTGGACCAGCCACAGCGGCGGGAGGTCGTCGCGGGTGAGCCGATCGTTCAGATCGCCGACGAGCTCGTACGAGCCCGGGTCGGTGAGGACGACGAGGGCGTCCCGCGTCCACGGCTGGTAGGCGATCTGCTCGGCGACGGAGGCGTGTCCCCAGAACACGGCGGTGGCGGGGTCGAAGTCGTCGCACACCTGGAGCGACCCCTCCCGGACGCACCAGATGCGGGCCTCCTCTCCGTCCAGTGCGCGCAGGGCGGCAGCGAGGTCCTCGCGGTGAAAGCGCATCGAGGCGCTGCCGTCGATGACCACGTCCACGCGTCCCAGGGGCTTCGGGGTCGCCCTCGCGGGCTCGGCGGTCACCCGGAAGCCGCTGACGACGGCCTCGTGGGGCTGTCGGGGGGTGGAGGCGGCGGCGGCGACGGGGGAGACCCAGGTGTCGGACGCGACGGTCCAGCCGTCGACGGTCCTCGCCTCCGACCCGTCCCAGAAGGCGTTCCGGGCCTCGTCGAGCACAGGCGTGGCGACGACGCCGTCCACCACGGGCACCACGAGCTCCATCCACACGTGGAGGTCGGGACCCTCGTCCCCGAAGTGGTAGAGCGAGTCGTAGCTGGAGTCGCGGGGCTCGACGGGGAAGGCGCGGAGCCGGTACTGGCGCGGACCGACGGACTCGAGGAGGGCGGGGTCGACACGGCGTTGGACCTCGGACTCGTACACCTCCTGGGCCGCGCCGCGCGGCGCGACGATGTAGGCGAACGCCTCGGCCACATCGGGGTCGGGACCCATCCACAGCCCCGTGATGGCGGCACTGTCGGGCAGATCGAAGGCGAGCAGGATCTCCTCGCGGTCGAACCCCTGGTTGCGCCAGACGTCGTGGATGCGGACGGTCGCGAGGTCGCCGTGGACCTCCGTGGTGACCTCCTGGGACGCGAGGCGGACCTTTCGCTCGCCGACGGAGAGCAGGCCGGCCTGGACGTCGCGCCAGCTCCAGGTCTGGGTGGCGCTCGCGAGCAGGGCGTCGCGCTCGGCGCGGGACATCGCGCTGTCGAACACGTCGGCGTACAGCTCGGTGGCGGTCTGGGCGTCTTTCGGGAGCGACCGGCCGGTGCGCACGCGGGTGTCGCTGCCCCACTGCTCGTAGACCGCGCCGGGGTCGACCGGGTGGTACGAGAACGGGTGCATGAGCGCGACGTACGCGGCGCGCGGTGCTTCGGCGAGCCAGGCGCCCACGACGCCCTGCCCTCAGAGCCCTTTCACCAGCGTGCGCGCGCGGTCCGCGGCCTCGAGCCCGATGTGGCTCCCGATCACCCGGCCTCGCGTGTCGTCCGGCCAGATGTGGATGCCGCCGTAGAGGCGCGACTGGCCCGCCTGGTCGGCGGCGTCGTAGTACGTGCCCCACTGCAGGCAGGTGTCGACCGAGGGGCCGTTCTCGAACACGAGGTAGCCGTCCTGCGGCGCGCAGAACTGGCCCAGACCCCCGGGGAACCACGGGCTCCCGGTGTAGGCGGTGAGCGCTTCGGCGGCTGCGCGGCTGAAGGTGCTGTGGCCCGACACGAAGCCGGGGAACGCAGGCGTGACGAAGGTGCGGCGCTGGTACGGGATCCAGTCGAGGGCCCGCATCCACCGGAACGACGTGTGCTGGTTCGCGCGGTCGCCGGGCTCGCCGGGCCAGCTCCACACCGCGAGCTCTCCGACGTGCCAGCGCAGGTCGAAGTGGCGCTCACCGGGCGCCGACGAGGCTTCCGTGATGCGCTCGATGACCCCCGGGACGAGCGGCAGGCCCTGCGGATGGTAGTCCGGCGCCTCGGGCTCGGAGCGCTGCCCGTTCTGCGCCATCCAGCGGACGAGCGTGATCGGACGCGGCCCGAGCGAGTCGCGCTTGAGCTCCCACGCCGCGATGGCGGCATCGTGCGTGGCGCCGGTGACCGTGAGGTAGATCCCCACGTCCCACGCGAGCCGATCGACGGGCTCGCCCTCGGCGAACGGGATCCGATCGGCCGCCTCGAGCGCGTCGGACACCTCGTTCGAGATCTTGACCCAGTGGCCGGGCGGCGTCTCCGAGGTGGGACCGTCGGCCCACATCTCGGCCACCACGCGCGCGAAGTCGCCGCGGGGCACGAGCACGGGTGTGTAGGGCTGGCCGGTGGCCGGGTTGAGGGCGTGCCCCGTGCCGTCGTTCGTGCCGAGCGGGTTACCGCCCAGGCCGCCGGGGCTGATGTCGATCGTGACGCCGTCTTCGAAGTCGAGCTCCGACGTGCGGCGGATGACCTGGACGACCCAGTCGACCATCTCGGGGTCGTCGACCGTGGGGTACGGACCCGGGTCGCCGCCGTAGAGGCCGGTGGTGGGGTCGGGGACCGCCGCGAACGTCTCGGCGTTCCGCCAGTGCGGGCCGATGTAGGGCTGCACCGTGTCTTCGAGGACGATGCCGTTCTGGGTCTCCGCGAGGGCGAGGTTGAGCTGCTGCCAGACGTCGGGGTCGTCCACGGGGGTGCCCGGGCGATCGACGACGAGCACGGGGTTGGTGGGCTGCCAGCCCGTGGTGTCGGCGTAGCCGTTGGCCTCGTTGCAGCCGTCGTCGAGGAAGCGCGCGACGATGCCCTGCCCGATGCGGTTGCCCACCGCGATCGGGTCGTCTCCGTCGGTGTGCGTGTCTGAGGGGTCGAAGCCGAGCACGTCCATGAAGCCGTCGAAGCAGTCGAGCGAGACGGCGGCGTTCTGCGCGTGCTCGTAGCGGTGGGCGAGCACGCGATACGCGGCGTAGCTGATGGCGATGTCGCGGTCTTCGGGGGTGGCGTCGAGGAAGGGGCCCTCGATCATCTCGACCGGGTGCGCGACGTCCTGGTAGGCCGCCCAGGCGTCGTACATCGCCATGGACACATGCAGCAGGTTCCGCGCGTGCACGGGCGGGTTGGGGATGTCGCGGCGGATGGCGCCGAGCAGCTGCTCGTTCCAGCGGCGCGCGATGGTGCGGTCGGGTGTGGGGTCGACGTGTGCGGCCGGACAGGTGGGCGTGGGGGGCTCCACGACCTCGGGCTCGAACAGGTCCACCGACACGGACGAGATCGCGATGCCCGCGTCGAGGGCGGGGGACAGCACGGTGCCGCCGACGGCCCAGAGGTCGCCTTCGCCGTCGGTCCACAGGGCGTGGTACGACTGCGGCGCTTCGACGTCGAGCTCCACCTCGGCCCACGTCGACTTGTGGCGCCCGAACAGGCGGCCTCGCTCCCCGGCCGTCCACACGACGCCGTCGCGGTCGACGTGCAGACCCTGGAGCAGGTTGGCGGACGGTGGGGTGTCGTCGACGAAGCCGTCGCCGTCGTTGCGGAGCAGGATGCCGCTGGCGCCCCCGCCGACCACGACCACGGTGTCGGCGTCGCCGTGGACCGTGAAGAGCTGCTCGGTGGTGCCGCTCTCGACCCGGACGAGCGCGGTGCCGTCGTAGTGCAGGATGGTTCCGAGGCCGCCGACCAGCCAGACGTCGTCGGAGGTGCGCCCCCAGACCTTCAGGAGCGGGGGGATCTCGCCGTCTCGCGTGCGGGGGAGGTCGTCGGGGAGCGCGACCGTGGCCCATTCGGAGCCGTCGTAGTGCCAGGCGAAGCCCTCGCGGCCGGCGAAGCCACCCACCGCCCACACGTCGCTCGGGCTCTGCGCCCATACGCCATAGACGGTCTGACCCGCGAATCCGGGCGTGACGTGGCGCACGAACGCCGACCCGTCGTACTCGAGCACCGTGGCGCCCGCGCCGCCGAGCCAGGCCGTGCCGTCGTCACCGGCGTGCACCCACCACAGATCGTGTGGAACCCCCGTGGACACGGGTTCCCACGCGCCACCGCGGTGCCGGAGCACGGTGGCTTCGGACAGGGCATCGGGCCGGGCTCCGACCACCCAGACGTCGTCCGGACCGGACCCCGACACGGACAGGAGCGCCGCGCGCTCGACGCGTGCCGCCTCCCCGACCTCGAGCGCCTTCACCGGGTTTCGACACCCCGCCAGGAGCAGTGCCGCCTGAATCACCATCGTCGCCTCCGTCGCGATCTCGCGCCCCACCGAATCGTAGAAGCCCGCGCGTCGATCCGCACCCACTGCGACGATGTGACGCATCCCCGCACGGGCCGACCTCGCTTCCCGCCTCGTGAGCCGACCTTGGGACCACCTCCTGAGGTACCCTCGCGGGCTCGGAGGCCGAATGATCCTGCTCACGCTTCTGTCCCCGTCCGCCCACGCTCAGGAGAAGGAGCCGTACGACCATGCCGTGTCGATCACGAACTCGCCGCTCCAGCTGGTCCTCCCCATCGTCGAGGTGACGGGGGAGTTCCGGCTGGCCGACCGCGTCGGGCTCGGCGCCATCGTGGGGCTCGGAGCGAGCTCGGGCCTCCCGGTCGGGACGCTCGGCCCCACGTTCCGCTTCTACCCGCTGGGCAGCTTCGACCACGGGATGCAGGTGGGTGCGGACCTGCAGCTCGTCGCGGCGGCGACGGAGGTGGCTGGCGACCTCGTGAGTGCGGTGGGGGTCACGGGAGGGCCGTTCCTGGGCTACAAGATCGCAGCGCGGTTCGGGCTGACGTTCGAAGGTCAGCTCGGTGTGGGCGGCTCGTACGTGACGGGCGGCGGGGGGGCCTCGGCCACGGTGGGCGCGATCCCGATCCTCAACCTGAACCTCGGGTGGTCGTTCTGAGCGCTCGTCAGCGCCTGACGAGCCCACCGGGCACCGGGCACCTCGCGTCCCGGTGGACCCTCCCGATCAGCGTGGGCCACTACTGGAGCCATCTCGTGGGTGCGCAGACGGAGGTGGCCGAAGACACCGTGATCAACGTGCTGACGGAAGGGGGGTACGCCCTCGAGCACGGGAGCGGACGCCTCCGCACACATCCCGGTCGGGGCGTGTTCGTGCGGCGGGGCGTGCCGTTCGCCACGCGTCCGGTGCCCTGTCCGCGGCGCGGGGTGTACCTGCGGCTGCACCCGTCGGTGTGGGAGGAGCTCCATGGAGTCGTCGGCGGATCCCCGGACGTGCGCAGCCTGCCGCTGCCGCCGGGCCCGTTGGTGGCGCTGCACCGCATGGCGCGCGTGGCGGCGGGGCTCCCGGAGGATGCCTTCGTGGAGGCCGGCTTCGCGCTGGCCGAGCACCTCCTGCGGGACGCCCCTCCCGTGGCCGCCCGCGAGGACCCAGCGGTGGCGCACGTGCTGAACGACCTGACGCTCGACCCCGGGAGCCGGGCCACACAGGACGAGCGGGCTGCCGCGGTGGGAATGACGCGGTTCCAGCTCGCCCGGCGGTTCCGGCTCCAGACCGGCACGACCCTGTTCCAGACCCAGGAATCCATCCGCATGGGCATCGCGCTCGAGCGGGTGCGGCGAGGTCAGGATCTCACGGAGCTCGCGTTGTCCCTGGGCTACTCGAGCCATGCGCACTTCACGGAGCGCTTCCGTCGCCACTTCGGCGGGCCGCCCTCCCGCGTGCGCGCACGGATCCGATAGTCGCGCCCTGAACGGGCCCGTATGGCGTTGCAGGAGGCCCGATGACCCTGCTGTTCGCCCTGGCATGCTCCCACACCCCGACACCGAGCCCCACGCCCGTGGTTCCCGGCGAGCCCGACCCGCTCTGGGTGAGCGCATACGCCTCGGGAGAGGTGCTGCTCCTCGATCCCGAGACCGGCGACCTGCTCCGGTCGTTCCCCGGCGTGGAGGGCGCGCAGGCCATCCGGTTCGGGCCGGACGGTGCCGTGTACGCGGTCGCGGAGGAGCGCGGTGCCGTGCTGCGGCTGGAGGACGGGGTGTTCCAGCCCTTCCTGGTGGGCCTCGACAAGCCCACGGGGCTCGTGATCGGCGAGGAGGCCTTCTACGTCGGCGACTACGCGGCCGATGCCGTCGTGGCGTTCGAGCGGGACGGCTCTCTGCGCGGCACGGTCGCGTCCGGCATCGACGGGCCCGACGCCGGGCTGCTGCTGGTGGACGGCCAGCTCGTGGTGCCGGCCTTCGAAGCGGATGCGGTGGTCCGCGTCGACCCCGACTCCGGAGCCGTCGCGCCCTGGCTGGAGGTGCCGAGCCCCCGGGTCGTCCAGGTGTCCGACGGCACCACGTGGCTCACCAGCTGGCGGGGCGACGGGGTACGGACGGTCACCGGAGACACGACCGAGCCGTTCCTGACGTTCGAGCGACCGAGCGGGCTGTACGTGGACGAGGACGGGATCTTCGTCACCTCCGACCAGCGCCCGTCCATCCGGGTGTTCTCCCGCACGGGGGAGCCGCTGCGCACGTTCCGGCTCGGCGAGCTCGGCTACGAGGGCCTGACGTTCCTCACGCGGGGACCCGCACCGGAGTGACGCCGTCGGTCGCCGTCGGTGTCTCATGCGGACTGGAGCCCCGATGCACCGACTCTCCTGCGCGCTCGCGCTCGTCGCGCCCGCAGCGGCCATGGCGTCTGCACCCACCGAGCTGGCGCTCGGCTACCACGGCGACTTCGTCGTGCACCCGGGCGTTGCCGTGCGAGGCGGTGTGCGTGCCGCATCGACGGGTCCGGTCGCGCTGTGGCTCGAGGGCGAGTCGGACGTGTTCTGGCACCCCCGGAACCGGGTGGCGTTCGTGGAGCGCCTCGGTCCGAGCGTGCGGTGGTCGCCGGGAGGGGCGTCTCTCGGGGCCTTCGCGCACATCGGCGTCGAGCAGGGCGTCTGGGCGTCTCCGACCTACCGGGTGGACGACGGCGACGTGCGTGGACCCCGCGTGGCGGGCGACGTGTGGGCTCTCGTGGCGCTGGGCGTGGACCTCGGACACCGGCTCTCGCGGAGCCACTGGGCGGAGGCCTGGTTCGTCCGCCCGCAGGCCGCCGTCCGGTTCCCGACGTTCTACGGAACCAGCGTGGATGTGGGGATTCAGCTCGGGGTGACCCTGTGAGGCCCGCGGGTACGGCGTGGATTCTGGGTCTCGCTGCGCTGTGCGCGTGTCGTCCGGGGGAGGTGCACGACCACTTCGACGTGGTGCACGACAGGGCCGTGCTCCCGGTCGAGGTGCACGGGAACCTGGAGTCCGGGACGCTCCTCCTCGTCGAGTCGGGTGGGCCGAGCGGGCCGGGGATCGCGGAGCGTGCGGTGGGGTTCCACCCGTTCCGCGACACCCTCGAGCAGGACGCCGCCGTCGCCTGGTACGACCGACGGGGCACCGGGAACGCGTACGGGGACTATGGCGAGGAAGACCAGTCGATGGACCACCTGATCGCGGACCTCGACGCCGTCGTGAGCGTGCTGGAGCGGCGCTACGACCCGGAGCGACTGGTGCTGCTCGGCCACAGCTTCGGCACGTACAGCTCCGCGTCGTACCTCCTCGAGCACCCGGGACGCGTGGACGGCTGGGTCGCGGCCGCTCCGGCCATCCTGCACGGACCGGACGCCCTCTACGTACCGGTGCGCCGGGACTTCGCGTGCCGCGTGGCGGCGGACCGCATCGCGCTCGGCGACTCCGACGGGCTGTGGGTCGAGATCGTGGAGTTCTGCGAGGCCCACCCTACGCTGGAGCCCGTGTGGGACACGCCCGAGCGGGAGGCGCTGTGGGCGTTCCTGGGCCAGATCGAGGACCGGCTGGAGCCGTGGCCGTCCATCGAGGTCGGGGGCCTGCTGGGTGCGGTGGTCGGCTCGCACTACGACCTGATCGACGCGCAGCTGCGGGAGAACCGCATCTCGTCGCACATCGTGGCGGAGCCGGGGCGGGAGGATCTGCGTCCGGAGCTCGAGGGGATCGACGTGCCGACGGCCGTGATCACGGGGGAGCTCGATGGGACCACCCCGACGGAGCTCGGCGCGCAGATGGTCGACCGCATGGACCGTGCCGCGCTCACGCAGATCGACGGGGGCGGCCACTACATGATGGTCGACGATCCCGAGCGCTTCCGGCAGGCGGTTCGCGAGGTAATCGACGAGCTCTGACGGACGGTGTGAGTTTCCGCCCATCGGCATCTGACCCCGATCGAGGTAGAGTTCGGCATCCTCCCCGTCGGAGACCCTCATGTCCGGTGTGTCCAAGAAGAAGCCCCAGGAGACGAGCCCGGCTCCCGCTGTGGGCCCGACTCCGGCGGCCCCGCAGATGGTGGCGGGTGACCAGGACCAGGCGCGGCTGGACGTCGATGCCGCGCCCGACCTCGACGAGGCGTCCTGGCTCGACGGCATCGACGGGTACGGGGTCTCGCCCACGCTCGTCGGTCCTCCGGCACCTCCCGACGGCTCGGACGGAGCCGTGCCTGCCAGCGACGAAGCGCGCGCGGCCGAGGAAGCTGCACGAAGGGAGGCCGACCGCCAGCTGGCCGTCGACACGTTCGCCCAGCTCGACGATGCGATGGGCGTGGGGGTGTTCGACCTCGCCGACGCCGACGCCGCGCGCGAGCTGCTCGCGGGCCGTACTCCCGACCAGATGCGGGCGATCCGCGCCTACTACGAAGAGCAGACGGGGCGGTCGCTCGAGAGCGACGTGGTGGGGCAGTTCGGAGGGGTCGACCAGAACGAGATGATGGCGAGCGTGCTCGCGGGGATGGACCTCCGCGACAAGCTCGAGCACTTCGAGACCGGCGAGACGATGTCGAACCTGCTCGCCCAGGCCACGCCCGAGGAGCTCGCCGAGCTCGTGGCGGGTCCCGACGGCACGGTCGACCGCTCGGTGCTCGACACGCTTCGCGAGTCGATGTCCGACGACGACTACATGGCGGCGCGTATCAAGCTGTTCCCGGAAGAGGCCACCGCCGCCGTCGCCGACCGGATCCGCCAGTGCGACAACCTGATGGACGACGACGAGGGCACCGCGATGGCGGCCTTCGCGTCGCTGTCCCTCGACGACCGCCGACGGCTCCTGCAGGACCAGCCCGACCTGCTCGACTTCATGGATCCGGTGCAGCGGGCGCGGTTCGACATGATCGCGAGCTCCGAGTCGGCCGCGCTGCGCGCCCGGATGGAGCAGGCCACGAAGGGTGCCGGTACCGACGACGACGCGCTGCCGGGCATCATCGCGGACACCGCACGGCTGCGGCGCGAGGAGACCCAGATCCGCGAAGCGCTCGCCGCCGACGGCCTCACCGAGGAACGCCGCGCAGAGCTGGAAGGCCGGCTCGGCGAGCTCGGTCATGTGAACGAGGTGCTCGCGCCCCGCCGGAACCCCGACGGGAGCCTGGTGGAGGACTCGTTCCTGGGTCAGCTGCGCGGTGACGTCAGTGCCGACCAGACGCGCATGTACATGGAGCAGATGGGCTTCAGCGCGTCGGAGGTCGCGAAGCAGACGGTCATCGACGCGATGGGCCGGTGGAACGACGACGAGCGCGGCGTCGAAGAGGCGTTCGCGTCGGTCCCCGCGGCCGAGCGGCAGGCCCTGTGGGACGATCCCCACATCCAGGCAGCGCTCACCACCCTCGACCCCGAGGAGCGCGCCGTGGTGGAGTCGTTCCGCGACAACGACGTACGCGCCATGTCGGAGTCGCGCATCCGCGACGGAGACGGGTTCTTCGGCGACAACGAGGCCCAGATCCTGGGCGCCGTGATGGACATGAACGACGAGGATCGGCTCGCCTTCGTGCAGTCCGACCTGTTCATCTCCACCTACTCGACGCTGAACGCCACGGAGCGCGAGGCGCTGATGGAGGCCATCCGGACGGGCGCCGTGTCGACCGACACCCTCGTCGATGCCGCCACGACGGGCCTCGGCACGAACGAAGACCTGCTCGACCTCGCGGCAGACCGGAAGTCCACCGACGAGACCCTCGCCATCCGCCGGGGCTACGTGCTGGCGCAGGAGGGCATCGAGCCCGAGACGCCCGAGGACGAGGCGGCGCTCGCGCTCTACACCCGCACGGCCGAGGCGATGGCGGGCGACATGGACGGCGACGAGTACCAGGCCCAGATGGACGCCATGCTGGGGCACCACGATCCCGCGGCGAGCCTGTACGACGGGGTCGTGCCGGAGGGTCCCTCGTCCGCGGAGATCGAGCGCGCGACCGCCGACGGCCGCATGACGGCGAGCCTCCTGATGGACGGGCGGGCCGACGAGAAGATGGGCGAAGACGGAGAGGGCGGAGGCGGCCTGTCGGCGTTCTTCTCGGACACCGACGAGACGGCCGTGGCCTCCCACCAGATCCAGAAGGGCTCGCACTACGAGGCGATCCTCGATGGCGAGGTCACGGAGCAGGAGCTGTCCGACCACGAGGTCCGCTCGCAGGCGTTCGACCACGACTTCCAGGCGATGATCGACGCCCAGAACACGATCACCGACGCCGTGACGACCGGCGCGTCCATCGGTGCGGGTGTGCTGGCCACCGTGTTCACGGGAGGGCTCGGGTCTCCGGCGCTCGCTGCGGCGATCACGGCCGCGATCGGCACCGGCACCAAGATGATCACCCAGGAGGTGATGGGCGGCGATCGGTACGACATGACCGGAGAGGCGGGAGCGACCGACCTCGCGATGGGCGCGGTCGACGCGGGCACCGGCTACCTCGGCGGCAAGTTCGGCGACCTCATCCAGGATGCGGGTGCGCGGTGGATGCCGGGCGTGATCCGGTCCACCGACGACGTGACGGGCGCCGCGCTCCGCGATGGGGTGGGCGACTTCGTGCGGGGGCAGCTCCCGAGCGTCCTGCTCAACACCACCGCCGACACCGTGAGCAGCGGGGTCCTGGGCTCGGTGGTGGAGAACGCGGGGAGCTCGGACTTCTGGGAGCAGTCGTTCGAGGACATGGCCTCGGAGCTCGGCGGCGACGCCCTCGGCTCCGTTCCAGCATCGCTGCGCGACGCGCTCATCCAGACGGGCGTGAAGACGGGGATGCTCACGCTCGATGCGTCGCGCACGGCGCGGTTCATGGACGACCTCGAAGCGAGCGGCGTCTCGCCGGCCGATCTCGACGGGATGACGCTCGCCGACATCCAGGCGATGGGCCGGGCGCAGGCGGAGCTCGACGCCGGGCGTCCCGCGCAGGCGGCCGAAGCGATCGGGGAGACCGAGCTGTCGGAGGTCGACCAGCAGCAGGCGGCCGCTGTGGCGGTCGAGGAGTCCGGAACCGTGCAGGGGCCCGCGGACACGGGGCCGGCCGCAGAGGTGGGTCCGGAGATCGAGCTCACCCCCGAGATCCAGGCGGCGCTCGATCCGAGCGGTGGGCCGAAGCTCGCCGACGAGGTGCAGAACGCGCTGCCCGAGCCCGATCTCGACGAGCTCCAGACGCGGGCCGAGCGGGTCATCATGGAGGGGGGCGACGAAGCGATGGGCGGGTATCTCCTCGACCACTTCGAGGATGCCGCGAAGCTCCAGTCGGTGCTCGACACCCACGATGTCGACCTCGGAGACGGGCGGGCCCCGCTCGGCGCGCCGTCCGCGAACACCTACCCGCTGATCCACCCGGAGACGGGCGACGAGATCGGGTTCGTGCGCGGGGACCAGGTGATCTACCGCTTCGAGCCGAAAGACGTTCCGACACCGATGACCCCGCACGAGTCCCCGACGTACTTCAACCCGTACGACACGCACCGGGCGGCCGGGACGGATGCCGACCAGGCGCTGTTCGTGGTCGACAGCCCGGAAGGTGTGGTGGGCCTCGAGCGGCTCCGCGAGCGCCAGGACTACTTCAACGACCCCAGCATCGTGATGCGGTCGACGACGTACGACGAGATCATGGCGGCGTACCCCGACGCCCGGATCATGATCGACGCGAAGATGGAGTACACCGAGGACTTCGAGGGCGCGCGCGTGATCTCGACGAACGCCGACCAGGCGTCGGGTCTCGACATCCGGTACCAGGACTACGGGCTCGACGAGATCGACTCCGTCGTCGACGGGATGCCCGCGTCGGGAACGGTGCGGGCCGACGTCGATCTGATCAAGGCGTTCAAGGAGTTCGAGCCCGGTCAGTCGGGCACGATCCCCGAGGGCCCGGACGGCTTCAGCCTCGACGGGGTGCCGGAGTACCTGCGCGAGATGAACGACTTCGGGCTGTACCGGAATGCCGACGGTCAGGTGGTCGCGGTTCGTGGCGCCGTGCCGGACGATGCCGTCGAGGTCCTGCTCGAGCCGGGGTCGCGATGACGCGTCCCGTCGGCGTCGGGGGGCTGCTCTGACGCTCGGTGCCCACACCCATCCGCTCGGCCCGGCCGAGGTGGTCTCGATCGACGCGTCGGATGCGGGCATCCGGCTCCACACGCCCGATTCCCCGGGGCTGATGGGCTTCTTGAATGCCGTCACCCCGGGTGAGCTGGCGCCCTTCGCCGCGGCTGCGCTCCGCCGCGAGAAGCGTGCGCTGCCTCCGTTGCCGTCCGTCATGCCGTGGAGGCGCGACGGTTGGCTGCTCGACGCCACGCAGGCGGGCCTCCAGGTGTGGAGCCAGGGGTCGAACCGGGCCGTGCGGATCGAGCCGGCGTTCTTCTTCGCGGCCGTCGAGCTGTACGCCCGAGCGGCCCTGGAGCCCTGGGAGGGGCGTCTGGTGGCGGAGCCCGGCGGTTCGCTGGACGGTCGGGCACCGGCGTGGGTCGACGGGCTGCGCGTCGCGCACATCGACCTGCTCACCGCGCTGCGGCGCGCGGGCATCGCGCGGATGGAGGTGTCCGACGCCGCGCCGGGTGCGCTGGATCCGGGGCGGTATGCGAACGAGCAGGTGGCCGTGCGCGTCGCGGACGACGGACTGCACCCGGAGTCTCCGGATCTGGCCGCGATCGTGGAGGGCTGGGCGCCTTCGGAGCTCCCCGCGATCGCGGAGTCCATCGTGTTCGGCGACGCGTCCCCTCGGGAGTCCCTGCTGGCCTGCGCCGAGCTCGCGCTCCGCCACGCGGTCCGGCCGTGGTCGGGGGTGCGCGTCGGGAGAGCGGACGGCGAGGATGCACCGGTGTGGGTCGGACGCGCGCGCTACTCGCTCGGGCTCGCGACCGGGCGTCTGCTGGGCGACCGACTCACGTACCGTCCCGAGGCGGACGAATAGAGCGCCACGAGAGGACCGATGGACACCGACCTCGAAGCCCTGATCCAGAAGCACCGCCTGGCTGCGAACGTCGCGGACGACCTCCGCGATCTGTGGGCCGCCCAGGCGGAGTCGCAGGCGCCCACCGCCCTGCTCACCGAGGGCTTCGTGAGCGTCGATCTCGGGGCCGAGCCCGCGGTCGGCGCCCGGACGGCGCCCTCGGCCGACGAGATCGAGCGGTTCAGCCGGCGGTACGACGACCTCGGGCCGCTGGGTCAGGGGGGGATGGGCGAGGTCCGCCGGGTGCGCGACCGGGAGCTCAACCGGGTGCTCGCCATGAAGATCCTCCACGCGGCGCACCAGCACCGGCCTTCGGCGCTGGCCCGGTTCGTGGAGGAGGCCCAGGCCACCGCCCAGCTCCAGCATCCGAACATCGTTCCGGTGCACGACCTCGGGATCCTGCCCGACGGACGCATCTGGTTCACGATGCGGGAGGTGAAGGGGCGGACGCTCGCCGAGGTCATCCAGGAGGTCCACGGAGCCTCGGACGGCCAGTGGGGGCTCGGCGCGACGGGCTGGACGCTCCATCGCCTCGTGGTCGCGTTCCACGCGGTCTGCCAGGCCGTGTCGTTCGCACACGAGCGCGGCGTGCTGCACCGCGATCTGAAGCCCGAGAACACGATGGTGGGCCGCCACGGCGAGGTCTACGTGCTGGACTGGGGGCTCGCGAAGATCGTGGGTCGGGCCGACCTCGTGTCCGATCTCGGGGATCTCGACCGGGTGCGGACGGGGCGGTCTGCGGATCATGCCACGCGCGCGGGGCAGGTCGCGGGAACGCCGGCGTACATGGCGCCCGAGCAGGCACGGGGCGAGATCGATCGCGTCGACGAGCGCTCCGACGTGTACGCCCTGGGGGGCATGCTGTACGAGATCCTCACGGGCCGCCCCCCGCTCTCGGGCTCGGTCGCCCAGATGCTGCGGCGGGTGCAGGCAGGCGAGGCCGTGCGGGTCTCCCACGCGGACCTGCGCGGGCCGCCGCTCCCCGAAGAGCTCGTGGAGGCGTGCGAGCGGGCGATGGCTCCGGAGCCCGACCGCCGCTTCCCCAGCGTGTCCGCCCTCGCAGACTGCGTGGAGGCGTGGTTGGACGGCAGCCGGCGACGCACGCAGGCCCTCGCGCTGGTGGATCGCGCCCGGGCCATCGAGGCCGACGCGAAGGTGCTGAGGGAGCAGGCGATGGCGCTCCGCGCAGCGTCGGTCGCGCTGCTGGACGGGGTCGAGACCTGGCATCCGGAGTCGGCGAAGGCGCCGGGATGGGCGAAGGCCGGCGAGGCCGACCGCGCCGACCTCGAGAGTCGGCGCCTCGAGGTCGAGGTCGACGAGACGCTCAAGTCCGCGCTCGCGTTCCTGCCCGACCTCCCCGAAGCCCACGTGCGCCTGGTCGAGCGCTACCGGTCCCGTCACGCGACCGCCGAGCAGGCACGCGACCACGCGGGGGTGGCCGAAGCGCGCACCCTCCTCGAGATGCACTGCCAGGCGCTCGCGGTGACGCACCCGCTCCGCCGCGACGTCAGCGGGTACCTGCGCGGCGACGGGGCCCTCACGCTGGTGACCGAGCCACCGGGCGCGGAGGTCCTCCTGTATCGGTACGTCGAGCGGAACCGTCGGCTGGTGGAGGTGTTCGAGCGTTCGCTCGGAGCCACCCCGCTGCACGCCGTGAGCGTGCCCATGGGGAGCTACGTCTGCAAGCTCGCGCACCCGGAGTGCGAGGAGGTGCTGTACCCGGTCGAGGTCACGCGTCAGGGCCACTGGGACGGCGTGCCGCCCGGTGAGAGGGCGCCCCGGCCGGTGTGGCTGCCTCCGCGGGGGTATCTCGCGCGCCACGAGGTCTACGTCCCTGGAGGCTGGTTCCGGATGGGTGGGATGGATGCCACTCAGCCGACGCTCGCTCGCGCGTGGTGCGAAGGCTTCGTGATCGACCGCTTCCCCGTGACGAACACACAGTACCTGCGCTTCCTCGACGACCTCGCGCGGCAGGGGCGGGTCGACGAGGCGCTGATGCACGCCCCCCGCGAGCGGGGCGGGCACGAGGGGGAGCTCGGCGCGATGATCTACGGGTTCGACGACGGGCGGTTCTCGCTCCGCCCCGACGCGGACGGCGACTCCTGGGATCCGGAGTTCCCGGTGGTGCTGGCCGACTGGAACGGAGCGCGCGCGTACCTCGCCTGGAACGCGGAGCGCACGGGTCGTCCGCTGCGGCTGCCGGTCGAGCTCGAGTGGGAGAAGGCCGCGCGAGGCGTCGACGGCCGCACGTACCCCTGGGGGGACGAGCTGGACCCCGCCTGGTGCCGGATGCTGGCGAGCGCGCGGGGTCGCGCCCACGGGGATTTCGGTCCCACGCCTGTCGACAGCTATGCCGTCGACGCGGGGCCGACGGGCGTGCGGGGGCTCGGCGGGAACACCCAGGACTGGTGCCTCGACGCGTACGTCCCGCCGACGGGGCTGGTCGGGGGGCGGGTGGTGATCCCCCGCCTCGAGGACGAGGCCCCCTCACTGCGGGTGGTGCGGGGCGGCGCCTGGGATGTCGGGCCGCGCTTCTGCCGAACCGACAGCCGCGTCCGGCTCGGGCCCTCCGGGAGAGACCCGTCCGTCGGGTTCCGGGGCGTCTTCCGGCCGATCGAGGCGCTCACGTCGAACGGGTCGACGTGAGCACGGCGAGCCGGGTGAGGCGTCGCCCGGAATCCGGGGGCCGACGCGGCGCGTCGTGAACGGCTGCTGGCCCTCGTGGGGTGAGGGGTGTCGCGCCTCACGGCTCGCCGGCCGTGAGCCCCACGAAGCCGGCCACACCGTCCACCACGAGCTGCGCGCCCTCTGCGGCACGCCCTCCCACGCGTGCGTCGACGCACCAGTGCGACCGATCGGCGTGCTCGACGAGCTTCGGCGGCTGCATGCGGTACTCGCCGCCGGGAAGCCCGATGACGAGCGGGGTCTCGAGGTCTTCGACCTGCATCTTCATCCGCCCGGACAGGCCGGCCATGGGGCGTTCGTACACCTCGCCCTGCGGGATCGGCACCCCCCGCTGGCGAGCCGACGCGTAGAGGGCGCCAGAGCCGCCGGTGTCGAGCCACAGGAGCGCGTCGGCCCCCTCCACCGTGCCCCGCACCAGGAGCATGCCGAAGCTCCACGTCGCGTTCGGAGCCTCGTCGCCCGGAGGCTCGAGGATCAGCTGACCGCCCGCACCGTCGAAGGTGACGCGCATCCCGGCGAAGAACGGCCAGCCGAGCAGTCCGTCGACTCCGTGCCGTGCGAGCGCCTTGTCCTTCAGCACGATCATCACGCGCTCTTCGGTCTCCAGCCCCTCGATGCCGAGCTGCACCGCGCCGAACGTCGCGGCACCGGCCTGGTTGTGGTTGTCGAACTCGAGGGTGCCGAGGAGCGCCGACTTCTCGACGAACGACTTCGACACCGTGTTCATCGATGCGCCGGTATCCAGGCCGAACCACGCATCGCGGCCGTTCACGGCGACCTTCACCTTCCACGCACCGGTGTCGGTCTGGACCATCGGCAGCGTCACGCGCGACTTCGGCGGTGTGAACGCGAGCCGGGCCCGCAGCATCGGGTCGTCCGGGAGCTGGTCGTTGATGGGCTCGCCTTCGGTGCCCGCCCACGACTCGAGAGCCGTGCTCAGCACCTGGAGCTCGAGCTCCGAGGCCCCTTCGTCGATCTTCGAGAACAGCGGCACCAGACTCCCGTAGTCGTACGGCCGCCCGTGGGGCGCGACGACCTCGGTGATGCCGCGCTGCAGGTCGGTCTGCGCGAGGCCTCGCGCCGCTTCGAGGTCGAGCGCACACGCGGCTTCGGACCAATTCCGCGGCACCGCCCGCGGAACCATGGAATTGGTCGGTGCGGCCAGGGCCGCGGTCAGAACGAGGAACATGTCGCCTCCATCCTACGTCGAACGCTCACGGGGCGGAGCATGGTCCCCGCGCGTCGTATCGTTCCGCCATGGCTGTGATGGACCGCGTCCCCCGTTCGCACCTCTGGGCATCGACCGCGCTCGTGGCCGTGGCGGTCGGCGTGTCGTGGTGGACCCACACGGGGCCGTGGCGCTGGCTCACCGAGCTCCAGCTGGTCTGGCTCGATGCGTGGTACCCGGAGGTGAACGCCGTCTTCCTCCTCGCGCTGGGCCTCGCCGTGCTGCTCCCGCCGCTCGCGATCCTGCACCGCGAGTCCCCGGCACAGCCCCAGCCCGACCTGACGTGGTGGAAGGACGGCCCCGGCCGCTGGGTGCTCGTGGGGATCGTGGTGAGCGTCATGGCGCTGTTCTCGGCGCTGCAGGGGCTGATGGCGGGCGAGAGGGTCGAGCTCTCCATCGATGCGCTGGCCGAATCGCACGCGCAGTACGTGCGGATCCCGCTGTCCGGTGCGGATCCGGGCTTCGCGATGGGGCTCGACGACGACTGGTACGTGCCGCTCCTCCGCGAGCGTCGGGTGGTCGCGGTCGGGGTGGTGCGCGTCCTCGACGGTGCGCCGGGGCTCGCGGAGCTCGGCGACGGGTCGGGCATGCGCGCGACCTTCGGGCTTCCGGGCCCCGTCCTGTCGAGCTGGCAGCAGGCCGGGCTCGAGGTCGACCGAGGGGTGCCGGTGGTGGAGCTGGGGACCTCGCCCGGCGAGAAGCTGGCGCTCGGCGCGTGCGTCGGGTCGATGGGGCTGCCGTTCTTCGTGCCGGCCCTCGTGTCGCAGAGACGCTGGGTGTCGTGAACCGGCGTCCGCGCGTCGATCTCGCGGTCGGTGGTACGATGCGGCGGCTTGGAGTCCGGATGTTCGCGTTCCTCACTGCATGGATGTCGGGCGGGGCCCTGGCGAGCTCCGACGGCTCGACGCCGGGCGCGGAGGGCACCCGCTGTCTCGACTGCCGCGGGTCGGCGATCAGCGGGTCTACCGCGATCGGGTACCTGTTCTCGAACCCGAACCCGTCGCCGAACGAGACGGTCTCCATCCAGATCCACGTCACCGACCCGAACCCCATCGCCGGGTTCTGGTTCGCCGCGGGGGCTGGGTCGTTCCAGGGCGGCTCCGAGGTGGTCCTGCTGGACGCCACCCACGTCGCGCACTCCACCCCCGACACCAGCGTGCCGTTCGAGTGGACCGTGCAGTGGACCGCTCCGCCGGCCCCCTGGTACGGCCAGTTCGAGCTCTGGGCCGTGGCCGCAGACCAGGACGGGCTGGCAGACGCCGACGACCATGTCGCGTGGGTGACGGGCTTCGTGAACGTCGGGCCGAGGCCGGATGGCTCCACCTGCGGGGTCGACTCCGACTGCAGCTCGAACCACTGTTCGTCCGGTGTGTGTTGTGCGACCGCCTGCAACCAGACCTGCTACACGTGCGCCACCGGGACGTGCACCGCCGAACCGCCGGATTCCGAGTGTGGCTGCCCTGCGGGCTACCGCTTCGACGGCCAGACGTGCGTGGACGTCGACGAGTGCATGGCGGCCCAGCCCGTGTGCGTGCCAGGGGCCACGTGCGCCAACACGGTGGGCTCCTTCCAGTGCACGTGCCCGCCCGGCTGGTTCGGAGACGGGATCTCCTTCTGCAGCGCCACCTGCGGGAACGGTGCGCTCGACGCGGGCGAGGCCTGTGACGAGGGGACGCTCGTGAACGGCAGTGCCGGCAGTTGCTGCGCCGTCGACTGCCAGTTCCGGGACGCGTCGTTCGCGTGCCGTCCCGCCGTCGCGGGCGGGTGCGACCAGGCGGAGACGTGCACGGGGGTCTCGGCCAGCTGCCCGTCCGCCGACCTGCGGTTGCCGAGCGGGACGGAGTGCCACGCGGCGACGGGCTGTACCCTGGCCTCCACCTGCAACGGCTCTGCGTCGTGTCCGCCGTTCCAGCCCGTCCAGTGTCCCGACGATGGCGACGCGTGCACCACCAGCGCGTGCGTCGAGCCCGGCGGCTGCGAGACGACTGCGGTCCCGGGCTGCTGCAACGTCGACACCGACTGCGACGAGGGGAACGCCTGCACCGTCGGCACCTGCTCGGGTCTCGGGGGCACGTGCTCCTGGGCCGACCTCCCCGATTGCTGCACGGTCGACACCGACTGCGACGACGCCGACCCGTCCACGATCGACAGCTGCATCGCCGACACCTGCGACCACCAGAGCGTCGTCGACACGGGGGCGACGGGCGAGACCGGCGTGCCCACAGACACCGACGCGACGGGCGAGACCGGCGCGACGGGCGAGACCGGTGTGCCGGAGACCGACGTGCCGGAGACCGACGTGCCGGAGACCGACGTGCCGCGAACGGAGACGGACACACCCGTCGAGACAGACCCACCAGAGACGGACGCACCGGCAGAGACGGACGCACCGGCGGAGACGGACGCACCGGCGGAGACGGACGGGCCCGCGGAGACGGACCGATCGGAGGCCGACCGGGGCTGTGGGTGCGACAGTGCCCCCCTCGGGTCGCTCGGGATCGGCGTGCTGCTCCCCTGGGGCCTGCTCAGCCGACGGAGCCGTCGCTAGTCCATCAGGGGGGAGTCGAGGAAGATCCTGCGGACGAGGGGGTGGTAGCAGCTGTTGGAGTCCGAGGTGTGGGCGTCCCAGTAGAGCTGGTGGAGCGGCAGTCCGAGCAGGCACAGGCTGCCCAGCGCCCCGACACTTCGCTCCACGCCCCACTGCGCCCCGCCGATGGTGTCGCCCATGGGGATGCCGTCCACCTCGGCCGTCAGGTCGGCGGTGCCCAATGGGTCGTCGAGGATCGATGCGTTGTGCCAGTGCAGGCCCGGCCGCGGGGCACGACGGCCGCCCAGGATGTCGGGCCACAGCGTGGTGAGCACCTGGAGCGGCAATCCGATGGTCGTCAGGGAGTGGACCTCGGCGCACGCCGGTGGCGGGTCCTCCGACCGGGTGAACAGCGACTCCACCGCCACCCAGGCACCGAAGCTGTACCCGACGACGTGGATTCGGTCGTAGCGCTCGCCGCGGTTCTTCAGGGTCTCGAGGAGGGCGGGCACGTGGTGGAGCGCCTGGCTGCGTCCCGTATCGGCGACCGAGTACTCGATGGCGCACAGCAGGCTCGTGATGGCCTCGTACGCGCGGGCCTGGATCCAGGAGGGGAGCAGGGCGGCGACGGCCAGCAGGGTGGTGGCGGGGACCGCGCACCGGTTCGCGATGTACGTCAGCCACGTGAGCACCGCTCGAGCGGGAACCCACGCGATGACGTCCGGGAGCTGGGTGGCCTCGGCGAAGAACCCGGCGGCACCGACGATGAGGGTGGCCGCCGTGAGGAGCACGTACCCCGACACCGAACCGACGAGGACGGTGAGCAGGACGATCTGGCGGGTGCGGATGTCGATTCCGCGCTGGTGGAACAGCACGCGGAGCGGGAGGTGGGCATTGCCGACCAGCAGGAACAGGAGCGCGACCAGCCGCTGGAGGTGGGTGCGCTGCACCTGTCGTCGGCGCGCTTCTCCCAGGTGATCGAGCACGAACACGTGGAGCGTGGCTTCGACCCGTGAATCGGGGGCTACGCGCTCGAGGGTCTGGAGCTCGGCCTGTTGGCGCTCGCCGTAGCGCACGGGCCTCTGCTCGGCCTTGCGGAAGGTGACCTCGCGCGTGCCGGCGTGCTGATCCAGGGCTCCTGCGATTCGCGACGCCACGCGTATCGAGGCGTCCCGCAGCGAGTCGTCCAGATCGTGGTCGTACGCGCCGGGGAGGTAGATCACGGCCTCCCGGTGGAGCGTCGCGCCCGAGTCTTCGTCCCTCATGGAGGTTGTGCAGCTTCCTGGAGCGTTCGAAACGCATCATTGCACCGAAGACCGGCGTGCTTCAGCTACGCGGGTGGCGTGCCGCCCTGTTGGGGGGTCGGCACCGGTTGCCTCGTCGTGCCGTTCCGATGCGCCGGCGCTATCAGCAGACATGCGACCCCTCTCCTGGCTCTTCGCCCTGATCCCCGTCTCCTCGTGCGCCAGCGATCCGGTGAGCGTCGACCTGCCCACGGTGCTCGGTCCGGAGCGGGTCGTCCTGGACGACCAGACCGGTGGCCTGGACATCGAAGTCACGGGCGGGACGGCATCGGGCTGGCGTTTCGGGGCGATCGAGCCGCGGTTGGGCATCGACTCGGAGGGGTGTCGGGGAGGCGACGAGGTCTGCCACACGCTGGGTCCCGACGGTGGACGCCTCGGGTGGGGCGGGACCTGCAGTGCGCCGCAGGACGGCGAGACCTGCATCGAGCAGCTCTACTGGCGCCAGGGCGTGATGACCTATGTGCTGCGCCCGGCGGTGGGGTCCGGCTGTTGGGCATGGGGCGACGGTGCGGACGTGCTCTACCCGGAGTGTGAGGAGACGGACTGGCCCCGGTCCTCGAACTGAGGACGGGCGACGCGGTTCATCGCGGGGAGGGTTGCATGATGAGGCCGCTCGTGTGGGAGGTCATGTCCGAGGCGGGCGGAGATCCGGAGCGGCTGCGTGCCATCGGGCGCGAAGCGACGCAGGAGCAGCTCATCCTCCTCAACGTCCGGGTGTTCGAGGCCTGCTGGGAGCTGGCGAACACCCTTCAGGGCCACCTGTCGCCCGTGGATGCGGTGCGCACCGCTGCCTGGCTCGTGTTCCGCGGAGAGGGTGCCGTCGACGCGGCCCAGAGGTCGCCAGCGTCCGTGGCTCCCGCTCCGGGTGATGTCGCGAACCCCGAGACCGTGCTCCGCGAGGTCTACGTGGACCGGTTCGGTGAGACTCCGCCCCTGCGCGAGCCGGACCCGGTGGGCAGGCTCGACATTCGTGCGCTTCCAGAGTGGGAGTCGGCGTTCGAATCCCTCTTGCCGCTCCACCACGAAGCCGGGGTGCCGGTGTCCGACCTGGTGGCCGCGTGGACGCGGTCCGAGCTCGTGCTCCTGCACGCGGCGGGAGCCGGTCGCCAGGATGACCGGGCGAGAGCAGTACTCGATGGCGTCGCTCGGGAGTACCGCGCCCGGTACGGTGTCCCCGTCCCCGCATAGGGGCCAGGAGGTGCTCTGACGAGCTCGCGCCCATGGCGTGTTCCTGCACGCGCTCCTCACGAGTCACGGCTTCGTCGTCCTCCAGGCGGCGAGCGCCACAGAAGCGGTGCGCGAGATCGCGACGCGCAACCCCGATGTGGTCGTGCTCGATCTCGGGCTTCCCGACGAAGACGGGCTCGATGTGGTGACCCGGGTGCGCGAGTGGTCCCAGGTCCCGATCATCGTGGTGTCGGCACGCGGCCTGGAGGTCGACAAGGTCCGCGCGCTGGATCGAGGTGCCGATGACTACCTCACGAAGCCGTTCGGGGCCGAGGAGCTCCTGGCCCGCGTCCGCGTGGCCCTCCGGCATGTCGCGCTGCGGGGGTCCGCCGAGGAGGGCCCCGTCTACGAGATCGGCGATCTGGTCCTCGATCTCGTGCGCCGCCAGGCGGTCCTGCGTGGAACCCCGGTCGACCTCACCCGGACGGAGTATCGACTGCTCACGACGCTCGCGCGACACGCGGGCAGGGTGTTGACGCACCAGCAGATCCTCCAGGAGGTCTGGGGTCAGGCGTACATCCGGCACATCCACTACGTGCGGGTCTTCATCGCGCAACTGCGGCGCAAGCTCGAAGACGACCCCTCGCGGCCCTCGTACATCCTCACGGAGACCGGGGTGGGCTACCGGTTCCGCGACCCGTCGACCTGGTCCTCCTGACCTGCCACCGGGAGTCCGGTGGGAGGCGGGCGCTCCGGTACCGCTGCGGCGGAGTACCGCGTCACCAGCCACACGACGAGGCACATGAAGACCCCGAACAGCGCACCGGCGAGGGCCCTCTGCGTCCAGTCGGTGGTCCTACGTCCGGTCATCGCGCCCCGATCTCCGCCGGGGAGCGGTCCACCGCTGAAGCGTCGCTGTGAACATCGATGCCATCACGGCGGTGGTGAAGACGATGGAGAAGAACAGCAGCTCGCGGAAGGCAGACTGCTCGATGAGGTGGACCACGTGACCTCCAGCTCCATCCTCCTCCGATGGGCATCAGGCCGTGGTCCGTTCGCCACCCGGGCGCATCAGGATTCCATCAGGCCGGAGCATCCAGGTCACGTCAGGACCTGTACGTGCAGTCTCGGAGGCCAGTACCCGTCGGTGGGGTGGGGTGGGGGGTACCCGATGGTGTACCTCTTCCAGCTGAAGGGGCGACTCCGCATCGGGCCCACGTTCGACCTTCGCGAACAGAACTACCGAATCCGACGGCTCGACGGCACCAGGCCGGACATGCAGGTCGACGTGAGCTACGCCGCGGGTGTGGCGACACTCTTCTGACGCACCCACGGGTCTGGCCGGGGTGGATCTGGATGTTGCGACTTCGTGCACCGTGGTGACTGCGACGCCGGGGGTCAAGGGGCTCGCGGAACGTACATGCGGCTGTCGCGCGGAGTGAGCCCGACAAGGTGGTCTCCATCCACCTGCAGGTAGGCGAGCACGACATCATCGAGCACCTGGATGACGATGCCGGTCTTCGACCGGTGCGTGGCATCGCCGTAGCGGAAGCGCGACGGAAAGCGGCTCCGATGGACCCACTCGGTTGATGGAGAGGGGTCGGGCGGCTCGGCGGGCCAGGGACGATCGGGAACGGGTTTCGGAAGACCGAGCGTCTCGCCTGGAGCGAGGGTGCGGTACTGCGACGGCTTTCCGAGCACGAGCTCGGCCTGGATCTCTGCGGTCTCGCGATGTCCGTCGGCGAACGGGGGGATGGCCAGCCAACCGTCGAAGTCGGATCGGATGGTGGTCTCCCCGATGTCGGGTGCACCGTGAACGCGCCGAGAGAGCATGTCGGACCGCGCCCACACGCCCGTCCCGGGGACAGGGTAGCCTTCGCTGTCGACGATTCGCGCCACTTGCGCGTCTGTTCGTTCGACGGCGTCGAGCAGTACCCGGTGGCGACCCTCGGGGAGGGTCACCTTCGCGTTGACGAGTTGCGCTGGTCGATCCGGTCCGGGCTCCAGCCATCCCGCAACCTGATAGGTTCCCGTGGGGATGCCGAGCGGAGTGACTTCGACAGCAGCTCCCTGGGCATCCGTGAGTCGATAGGCGATCAGAGGGGTGCGCTCGTCGACGAGGAGGAGGAAGTCGTTCTTCAAGGTGACGGTGAATCCATTGCCGTCAGGCGTCCATCGAGCGTCGCGGAGACTCTCGGTGTCGGTCCACGGGATTCCGATGCAGGGGCCATCGTAGAGCCCGTAGGTGTCACCCGATGCGTAGTGCACCGAACAGAACGCGGGGGGCCCGTCGGGCAGGGTCAGCGTGCGAAGAGGCAGTTCTTCGGCCTTGCCCCGGATCGGCGTGGTTCGGCCAGCGGGCCCCCAGCCGAACAACTGGAGGTCCCATGCCATCTCGCCGTACTTGAGCGGCACCCAGCGTGGCGATCCGTCGACAGGGAGCAGGAGGTTCGGGAAGGATAGCCACCCCTCCGTGGCGGGGGAGCCATCAGCCGCCAACACGGCGACTCTCCTGGCGCCGTATTTATGAGGTTGAATAGGAATGATGGCCTCTTCGGTGATGTCGATGCGTGCGACCCCACCGTTCTCGCGCTCGTCGATCGCCCACAGACCCCAGTCCCCATCGACCTCGACATCGTCGAAGCGGAAACGACCGGCCGCATCCGTCGTGGTCCGGGCCACGGCCCGTCTCGTCGCTGCCAGCTTCTCGAAGGTGTCGGGGAGGCCCCGACCCTCTCGATTCTCGACCAGCCACACCTCGATTCCAGCGCGTGGCTCGTGGAGCCAGCTCTCGATCCTGCCCTCCAGCGACCTGGTCGCCGACCTGGGACCCTCGACCTGGATTGGTAGGAGTGGGTGGGGAACGTAACGCCGGCATGCGGGTGCCAAGGTGACAACGCATTGGGCGAGCACACGCTCGCGGTCGAGTTGGAGGTCGCCTGCCTCGTACCGGAGCACGACGAGCTGGGTCTTGTGGGTGTGGGCCGCAAGTGTGCGCCACAGGGGTGGCTGCTCGCCCTGCTCGAGCCAGGCTCCGATGATCTGGAGGTCCCGCACGAGCAACGCCTCACACGCGGGGATGTCGTCGTCCCCACAACGGTCTGTGAGAGTGATGCCGTCGTCCGCGAAGGCAGCGATGAGCAACGGAAGCACGTGTGACCCCTCCGGACCGTGGAGTGGCCGTCCTAGTGCGTCCATGCCGAGGGGTCCAGTGCATGTCGCGGGCCGGGCCTCCCGAAGAGCGGACCCGTGGCTGCGTGGACCGCTCCGGTCTCCCTGAGCCCGGCTGCGACGACGAACAACGCTGCGACCGTGAGCATCCCGGTGTTCGAGAACCCTGCGAACGCCTCGGCGGGCGTCAGCACTCCCGCGGCGGCGAGCACGACGACGCCCGCGAGGAGAATGAGGTCCGGAGAGGTGACGTTGGCCATCATCCCCAGCAGTGCGCCGACGATGACGGCCAGGGTCAGGAGCGCGGCCCCGGTCACGGCCACTCTCCGCCGCCCGGACGGAATGCCCGCCAGTCGATGCCGAGGCTCTTCATGCGTGACCGCAGGGTCGAGGGCTTCAGGTCCAGGCGCTCGGCGGCGCCCCCACGTCCTTCGAGCTTGCCTGCGCTCTGTCGGAGCGCCTCCTCGATGGCCGCCCGGGTCACGTCCTCCAGGGTCGCCGGGGTCGGCGCGCGGGGTTGCGTGCGACCCGGCGGATGCCCGACGGGCGCGGCGTCCGCCTGCACACCGAGGGCGGTGCGGACGTCGAGCCGGTGGCCGTCACCGAGGATCGCTGCCCGCTCGACGACGGCTCCCAGCTCTCGCACATTGCCGGGCCACGTGTACGCGGACAGGAGGCGGAGGTCGTCCGGGCCGACCGAGAGCTCCCGACCGTGCAGTCGAAGGCCGGAGCTCGCTGCGAAGTGCGCCGCGAGGGCGGGCAGATCGGCCATGCGCTCGCGAAGCGGTGGCAGCCGGATCGGGAACACGCCGATCCGGTACCACAGGTCCTCTCGGAACCGGCCGTCAGCGACCATCTCGCGCAGGTCCCGGTGGGTCGCGGCGACGATCCGTACATCGGCGTGCAGCGGACGCTGTCCTCCCACCCGCTCGAAGCTCCCATCCTGCAGCACGCGCAGCAGGCGGACCTGTGCCGCAGGGGGCAGCTCCCCGATCTCGTCGAGGAACAGCGTCCCGCCATCGGCGCGCTCGAACCACCCACGCCGGTCGGCGAACGCCCCGGTGAAGCTGCCCTTGTCGTGACCGAACAGCTCGCTGTCCACGAGCTCCGCGGGGATCGCCCCGCAGTTCACCTTGAGGAACGGGCCGCGCGCACGGGCGGAACGGCCGTGGATCTCGCGGGCGATGAGCTCCTTCCCGGTACCGGTGGCGCCGAGGAGGAGCACCGGAGCCTCGGTCTGGCTCACCCTGTGGACGCGCGCCATCACGTCGCGCAGCCCGGCGTTGGCCCCCACCACGGCTCCGGAGATCGCGTCGCGGGCCAATCGGGACAGGAGCGCGCGGTTCTCGGCCTCCACGGCCTCGCGTAGCTGGGCGAGCTCGTGGACCCGATGGTCGTTCCGGAGCGCTACCACGAGCGGTTCGCTGACAAAGCTCCAGCAGGTCGACATGGGCCCCGAGTGTCGGGGCTCCCTCGACCGCGACGAGGCCGACCACCTGATCCCCGTCCACGAGACCCGCAGCGAGCACCACATTGTCGCCGCGGCGCGGGACCAGGCGCGCCGCGTGCCGCTTCGGTGGAGGCTCGAATCCACTGCGCCGCGCCCACGCCAGCAGGTCGGCGACTTCGGCCGGATCGACGGGGTGCCGGGTGGGAACGTCGCCGAGATCGCGACCCCATGGCGCGACGGCCACGGTCTCCCACCAGGCCTGCGCGAGGTCTAGGCGGCGCACCCACAGCCGGGTGATGGGGAGATGCTCGGTGAGCCGCGGCCACAGCTCGTCGCAGCACGCCCCGATGTCGAGGTGCTCGGAGACCTGTCGCCACGTCGACAGCAGGACCTGGGTCCAGGGAGACGCCTGCCACCGCGGGTCGGGCTGGCTGGCTGGGTCTTGGTGGTTCGTCACGGGGGTCCATCCGTTCGAGGAGAAGGTGAGGTGCCGGCGCGGCTGTAGGTGCGACCCATCGGGGAAGGGGTGTGCTGTGCTCATGGTCTCGCTGCATCAGCAAGCCGGATGCCACCGTCCGAACCGCCGGAGAACCGAGGTCTCTCCGTGCCTGGCGCCGAGACTGCCGCGAGGGATCGCGGAATTCCACGACATATCGCGGCATCCGCGAGAGAGGGTGCAGCATCGGACCGCGTGTCAGAACATGGCATCGACCTGTGTCGACACGGTGTGGCTGGCGTTGGCGAGGTCGTGCCCGAACAGGGCGATCCATGTGGTCTGGACCTTGAATCGATGGCCGTTGCGGTACCAGTTCAACCCGGCGCCGACCTCACTACGCTTGCCCGCGAGCTCGGCCGCGAACGCGGGGTCGGTATCGGGGAGCGCGTACAGCCGGGAGGTCCGCCCGACCACCTCGATTCCGGGCTCGAGATGGTAGGACGCCTGCACGACCCACCCATGGCCGGAGCGACCCCACTCCTCCACGTTCGCGCCGTCGTCGTCGGTGAACGCGATGCGGTCCTCGAGCGCGTCCTTGTAGAGGTACTCGCCCTGCAGCGCGAACCCGCGCCACTTGAAGGTGAGGTCGGCGGCACCGTGCAAATAGTCCACCGTACCCCCCTCGAACGAGGGCCCGGTCGTGCTGCGCAGCCGGTCCGTGTTCACGTTTCCCGCGAGTCCTCCGCCGAGCGCGAGCCCGGGACGGGCGCGGTTCTGGAGATCGCCCTCGCTGTCGTCGTCGATCTCTCCGAGCGGCCGCAGCTCCACCCGTCCGACGACCAGCACTCCGGCGGGTCGGTACGCGACGCGGTTCGTGCCCCCGCCTCCGAACACGCCCAGCCGGTACGCCAGTGGCGATCGGTCCGCTCCCAGGTGGTCGGAGTAGAGGGTCATGCCGACGTCGCGGTCCAGGGTGAGCTCCAGGACCGGTCGCGGCCGGTCGGTCATCTGGAGCGCGAACTCCCGCACCGTTCGCAAGCGGTCGAACGGCACGAAGAACTGCCCGACCTTGACGCTCACGTCGCGGTGCAGCTTCCAGTCGACGAAGGCGTCGAAGAGGGGAGAGGTCGCGCCGTCACGGAAGTCGCGTCCCGCGACCGCGAGCTGCAGGACGTACTGCAGCTCGGGAGCGAACACGTGTCCCCGGATCCACACGCGTGCCGTCGAGATGGAGACGCGCGTTCGCGGAGGTTCGCCCGCGTCCGTCCAGGCTACGTCGATCCGGGGCACGAACCGGGTTCGCAGCCCGATGCGGTGCCGACCGTCACTCGAGGTGACGGTGAGTCCTTCCCCACCGCGTACACGCACCTCCGCGGGCGCTTCGAGCGGGGGAGCCGACACCTGATCGGTGGGACTCGTGCGTGGTTCCTCTGCGGCCACTCGGGGCGCGAGGAGCAGACCCGCCAGGGCGGCGAAGGTGGGGAGTACAGGGCGTCGCATGATGCGCCTCCAGCGTGGGCGCGGGCCGCCTTTGCCAGCCGTGTGCCAACGATTCGCGAGCCGCTGACAAAGCTCGTTCGAAGCGTCATGTCGTAGCCGTTCCGTCTGGGCGGGTTCCTCCTCGCCACGACCGTGCGTGGGTAGCCACGAGATCGGGTGTCGCTCGCGGGCGGGTGCGAGCGGCGCGTGCTGGACGACGGCTCGTACACACCGTGTGGGAGGTCATGTCCGAGGCCGGCGGAGACCCCGAGCGGCTGCGTGCCATCGGGCGCGAAGCGACGCAGGAGCAGCTCATCCTCCTCAACGTTCGGGTGTTCGAGGCCTGCTGGGAGCTGGCGAAGACCCTCCAGGGCCACCTGTCGCCCGTGGATGCGGTGCGCACCGCTGCCTGGCTCGTGTTCCGCGGAGAGCGTGCCGTCGACGCGGCTCGGAGGGCGCCAGTGTCCGTGGCTCCGGCTCCGGGTGATGTCGCGAACCCCGAGACCGTGCTCCGCGAGGTCTACGTGGACCGGTTCGGTGAGACTCCGCCCCTGCGCGAGCCGGATCCGGTGGGCAGGCTCGACATTCGCGCGCTTCCAGAGTGGGAGTCGGCGTTCGAATCCCTCTTGCCGCTCCACCACGAAGCCGCCGGTGTCCGACCTGGTGGCCCCGTGGACGCGGTCCGAGCTCGTGCTCCTGCACGCGGCGGGAGCCGGTCGCCAGGATGACCGGGCGAGAGCAGTACTCGATGGCGTCGCTCGGGAGTACCGCGCGCGGTACGACGCTCCCATCCGCCTGTAGGGTCCGCTTGCGGCTCTGACCCGCCGCACCCATGGCGTCGCCACCCGGCTACTGGTCGTCATTTGGGCCCGGTTTGCCTCGACCGACCTCCGACCGTCGCCGCTTGGGCCCGTCGCAGTACACCCCCCCGGGATCGGGTCCCGAGGTCGAACGACGGATGGAAGCGGAGGTCGGAGACGAGCTGGTGGTGCTTCGGAACGCTTCGACTTCTGCACGAAACAGGGGTCCGTCGAGGTCGGTCGCCACTGCGAGATGGGCGTCGTCGCGGGCCTCGACCCTCCCTGGTCCGAGGTCGCAGTCGTGCTGGGCCAGCATGGCGGGCATGTGTCCCAGGTGCTGCGGCTTCTGTTCGCGGAGAGTCGTCTCGGGATTCGCGCCGACGTTCTCTCGAGTGAGCCTGTTTCCAGGCGTGGGAAACACAAGCATTCTGGAGAACGAGCTCTTGTGTCAGATGTTCACTCCAGATAAGATGTTTCCTGGATCTGGAAACGACTTGCTTTCAGAGAACACCATCCTGCGGAAGGCGGTGGAAGCCCTGCGGCAACGCCTGCCGGACGGCTGGACGGCGGAGCTCTGGGCTACTGAGCTCCGTCAGTCCGACATCACCGTCGACGGTGTTCTCCGTGTCGTCGCGCCGGACGGGCGCGAGGCCGTCCTCGTCGCCGAGGTCCAGGGGCGGCTCGATCCCCGACGAGCGCAGGATCTGACGACTCGCGCCCAGCAGCTGACGAACGGCCGCCCCACACTCGCGGTCGCGCCGTGGATGTCGAGGTCGACCAGGGAGATTCTGGTGGGCCAGGGCATCAACGTCCTGGACCTCACCGGCGGGGCCCGGATCTCGTTGTCGGAGCCTGGCCTGTTCATCGAGACGAGCGGTGCCGACAAGGACCCGTGGCCTGAGGCGTCGCGCGTGACGCTCCGTGGCTCCAAGGCGGCTCGCGTCGTTCGTGCGCTCTGCTCCGGTCGGCCACCCTTCGGGGTACGCGAGACCGCGACCGCGGCAGGCACGACCCCCGGGTACGTCTCCAAGCTGCTGGCGATGCTGGACGAACAGGCGGCGGTCATCCGGTCCCAGACCGGCAAGGTCGCCGCCGTCGACCTGCGCCGACTCCTCGAGCGGTGGTCCGAAGATGCTCCACTGGGCGATCGCACGACGAGCTCGTCCTGGATCGCGGCCCGCGGCCTCACGGCGCTGCAGGACAAGCTCCGCAGGGCGGGGGCCCGCTACGCCGTGACCGGGAGCCTGGCGGCGTCTCGCCGGGCGCCGATCACCGCCCCGCGGGTCGTCAGCATCTACGTCGACGACCCCGAGCTGTTCGCCGCTGGCGTCGACCTGCGCCCAGCCGATGCCGGGGCCAACGTGCTGCTCCTGGTCCCCGACGACGACTACCCGTTCGAGGGCGCCTGGGTCGACGACGGGATGCGATTCTCGTCGCTGCCCCAGGTCGTGGCTGACCTGCTGTCGGGACCGGGGCGAGGTCCGGCTGAAGCGGAAGCCCTGTTGACCTGGATGGCCGACAACGCCGAGGTGTGGCGTGGATGAGCTCTACGTCGTGGCGCGACGGGTGCTGCTGGACGCTCTGGAGGCGCTCGGTCCGCACCGGGAGGCGGTCGTCGTCGTCGCCGCGCCGGTAGTTGTCGTCGGCCCTCAGGCCTTCGCAACCGGCAGAATTAATTGCCGTCGCCGGCAGAAGCAATTGACGCTGCTCATCCATGCCCTCCGGCTCGAACGTACAGGTCGTGCCTACCGGAACCCGACCAGCCGATTCGTCGTCCGGATCACTCGGAGCCGTGCGAGCGACGCACTGGGGCTGGCCGACGAACATGAGATCGGCTGCGGAGGTCCAGCCGGCCAGGTCGACGTCCACCGGGCGGCCCGCGAGTGGTTCGGTGACGCCACCTGGGTCTCCGGCTCTCGCAAACCCGGCCAGAAAGAGCGCGACCATGGCTCCTCCCATGGAACCTTCGAAGCATTCAGGACGGCAGCCTGTTGCGCAATCGCCCGTTGGAATCTCCAGGAATCACGCTTCCGTGATCGCCGGGATGTCGTGGACCTGGACAACTGGCCGCGCGTCGAGCCCACAAAGTTCGACATCCGACATTCTGCGTAGGAGTGGACGCCTCACGGGCCTTTGAGCGAGGCGACCCGAGTGGCGGAGGCTCATGGCACATCCCCCCAGGACTCGTACTCCGCTACGACGCGCCCACGAGGTCCGTGGGTCCCAAGAAAAACCGCTTCACCCGTGTCTTTTCTGACGTAGAGGGGTCCGTTTCCCAGTAGGCGGTGCTGCCGCTGCCGAGTTTCCATGTAGCGTGCGCTCTCGTAGGCGAACACCCAGCCACACGTCCGTTCTTCCGTGAATTTCTCCAGAAGAACGAGCTGCAGTCCGTTTCGAATAGATCGAGCCTTCAGTGCCTCCAGCGCGAGCCGCGTCGCCTGCCTCTTCTCCATCCTACCTGTCCGTCCGCAGCAGTCCGAGATCCGACAGCCCCTCCAATTCGGAAGTGGCCGCTACCTGACCGTCGAGAAACTCAACGACCCCCTAACGTTTCCCGCGTTCCGGCCGCGCTCGCGAAGCAGCAGGAGGTCGTATGATGTCGGGCCCGCGACGAACTCCGCGAGGTCGCGGTGGAGGAGCGTCAGGGATCCCTGACTCAGGTCCAACTCCTTCATCTCCGAGTACAGCTCGTGGTACTGGTCGACTGTTGGCTTCATCCCGTGCTCCGCCTGTCAGGTCCCTATTGCCCCTCGACGGGGCCGGTGGTGTTCGTGGACGCGCGGGACCAGAGCGCCTCTCAAGGGTTCGAGAGTTGTGGCCACTGCTGTGGCCACATCGGGACGACGAGGGACACCCGGGGACGACCTCGCCACGGAAGAACGCCAAGAACCTACTTGATCCGGTGCCCGCCCATCTCGTTGTTGAAGATCCAGGCGACCACCTCGCCGATCTCGAACGCGTTCCCGATGTACGTCTTGATGCTCGCCGCCGCCGAGCCCTCGGTCCGCAGCTCCGCGCGCGCCGCCAGCATCTTCGCCAGCCGCTCCAGCCACACCGAGCAGTTCGCGGCCCGCAGGTCGATCCAGCCCTTCTTCGCCCACGCATCCGAAGCGTCGCCACCGAGCGCGATCTCCGACCGGTGGCCCGTCAGCTCGGGCACGTTGATCCGGGGGCCGCGCAGCAGCGTCTTCCCGTCGGGCAGCAGTATGGGGATGCCGATCGACGGCGCCGTGAAGCGCACCGTGCTCGTCTCCAGGTGCGCCGTGAGCGTCTCGCTCACCTCGGCGGGCGTGCGCTTCGGGCCGTCTTTCCCGATCACCCCCGAGATCGAGCCGAAGCACTCCTTCAGGAGCTGGGCCTCGAACAGGAGCTTCGACAGCTCGGGCGGACCGAGCCTGCCGAGCGCCACGGACGGCAGCTCGGCTTCCGACTCGGCCACCATGAGGTCGTTCATCGCCGCAGCACGAACGAGCCCGGCCTTGTAGGACGGATTCAGGACCGCGGAGTCGAGGGACGAGATGACGTCCTGCCCCGTGTTCGCCCCGCGGATCTCGAGGGCCACGACGCGCGCGATCTCCTCGGGCGTGATGTACTCCATCTGGCCGAGCGCGGTGATCGCGGCGAACTCGCCCCGCGTGAACACCCCGTTCTCGCCGGTGTCGACCACGCTGACGACGAGGTCGCCGCGCCGCTCGTAGTCGGTCTCCGGCTCGCGGAGCGCGAGGGCCGTGTCGAGCGTCTCGGCGCGGGGCGCGAACAGCTTGTTGTTCCCGTGCTTGTCGGTGACGGAGACCGTTTTCACGGCCCGGTAGCCGATCATGGCGGCCGGCTTGACCTCCTTCACGATCGGCGCGTTGGGCGTGCGCGCGAGCAGGAACAGCAGACCGGTGTGGCCGAACCCCGCTTCGGTCTTCGCGAGCAGCACGCGGCTCGGCTTGTCCTCGCTGTGCGTGTACGGGATGTTCAGGCCCATCCCGCCCGTGCCCGTCGTGCCGATCTTCAGGTAGACCCGCGTGCGGTACTCCGTGGTGGCGCGATGCACGAAGCGCACGTGACGGATGAGCTGCGGCACGGACTGCGAGAGCAGGAAGGCCTCGAGGTCGTCGCTGCCCTCGCTCGCGAACCCGTCGTCGCCGAGCCAGTCGAGCAGCTTCGCGGCCCCGTCGAACACGTTCTGGTACGACAGCCCGGTGGCCGTGTTCACGCAGTCGACGACCACCTCGGGCCGGTGCTCCTTGATGAGCTGCACGAGCTGGTTCTGGTCGTAGGCGGAGTCGAAGTCGCCGTACAGCGTGTCGAGCAGGCGCCGGCGGAGCGCGCGGTCGGACAGGATCTGCCCGCGCGAGGTGTGCGCGAGGTCGCTCGGCACGAACAGGTTGCCCCACGACGGCACGAACGCAGCCGCGTTCCCGAACTCGCGGTGGAGTGCCGCGACCGCGGCCCGGGACTCGTGCTCGAACAGCGAGGCCACGACGATCCGCCGCGGCTCGAGGTCGTTCATGATGCGGCGACAGACCTGCAGGCCGACCAGGCCCGCGCCACCGAGGATCAGGAAGTCTTGGTACATCGGCCACCCCGCGAGCGGCCCGTATAACCGGCCGTCATCGGCGCGGAACGAGCACCTGCTTCACGGCATCGCCCCGCACGAGGTCGAAGCGCACCGGCTTCGTGCTGTTCCGGGTGATGCGCTCGGCCGCTTCGTCGGGCGTGGACACGACCTCGCCGTCGATCTCCGTGATGATGTCGCCAGGCAGCAGGCGGTCGCGGGCGGGGGATCCGAACGCGACCCGCTCGATCACGACCCCCTTCGCGATCCCGGTCTCGGTGGCCGTACGGCTCGTGAGCGACCCGAGCTGGAGCCCGAGCGGCAGGGCATCCTCGGACGCCGGCTTCTCGGCGAGCGTGAACTTGATGCGCTTGCGCTCGCCCCCGCGGATCACCTCGAGCCGCACGGTCTCTCCGGGCCTCCGGTTCCCGATCGCCGCGATCAGATCGCGCCCGCTGGAGATCGGGCTGTCGTCGAGCTTCACCACCGCGTCTCCCACGCGGATGTCGGAGCTGGCCGCCGGGGTGTTCGGCAGGATGGTGCGCACGATCGCACCCCCCTCGAGCCCGAGGTCGCGGCTCTCCTCGACCGTGAGCTGCGTGGCGTGGATGCCGAGGAAACCCCGCACGATGCGGCCGTTCTCCGCGAGATCGGGCGTGACGAGCCCCAGCAGGTTGCTCGGGATGGCGAACCCGATCGTGTTCACGCCGTAGATGACGGCCGTGTTCATGCCGATGACGCGCCCGTCGAGGTCGAACAGCGGACCGCCCGAGTTCCCCTGGTTGATCGCGGCATCCGTCTGGATGAAGTCGTCGGACCGGTACCACTTGTCGAGGTTCAGCACGCGCCCCTTCGCGCTCACGATGCCCGCCGTCGCGCTGGTTCCGAGACCGAGCGGGTTCCCGAGCGCCAGCACGCGATCCCCGGTGCGCACCCGATCGCTGTCGCCGAGCGCCAGCCAGGGCCACGGACCGTCACCCTCGAGCTTGAGCACCGCGATGTCGGCGTCGCGGTCGGAGCCGAGCACGGCCGCGTCGACCTCGCGCCCGTCGGACAGGAGGATCGACAGCTTCGTGATGTCGCGGAGCACGTGGGCGTTCGTGAGCACCCGCCCGTCGGCGCTCACGATGAACCCGCTGCCCTCGCTGTGCCGGACCGTGGACACCCCGAACGTGGCGTCCTCGGGATCGAGGCTCTCGGCCTTCACCGCGACCACTGCGGGAGACACGGCCTCGACGAGCGGCGCGAACGAGCGGGACGGGTCGTACTCGGGCACGACGATGGGTCCGGCGAGGGCCGGGAGCGCTGCGAATCCGAACAGCACCACTGCCGTCATGGGGCCTCCACGAGTAAGAGTGTCGCCGGAGCGGACGGATGCCAACGGTAGACCTCGCAGGACTGACGATTCATGCCGTGAGCATCGCGGGTGTGGAGACGTGCATCGAGGTTCCGTCCTGGAAGCTGTGCTTCGACATCGGGAAGTGTCCGGACTCTGCGACGCGCTGGGGCACGGTTCTCTTCACGCACGGTCACGCGGATCACCTCGGCGGGGTGGTGCACCACGTCGGCACCCGCGAGATGCGCAAGCAGAAGCCGCCTCGCTACCTGATCCCGCGCGAGTACGCGACGCACTTCGGCGCGCTGATGGACGCCTGGCGCCGGCTCGACCACAGCGAGCTCGCGTGCGAGGTCGTGCCCGTGGCCCCCGGCGACCGCATCCCCCTGGGGAAGACCCGTACGGCGCGGGTGTTCCGCAGCATCCACCGCGTTCCGACCTGCGGGTACGCCATCGAGGAGGCCCGGGAGCGGCTGAAGCCCGAGTGGGCCGGCCGTCCGGGCGAGGAGATCGGGGCCGCGAAGCGGGCGGGCATCGAGATCCATGTGTCCGACCCCCTCGTCGAGCTCGTGTTCTGTGGCGACACCACGATCGACGTGGTGGAGCGGGAGTCCGTCGTACGCACCGCCCGGCGGCTGATCCTGGAGACCACCTTCATCGACGACCGCGTGTCGCGGGAGTGGACGCGGCGGTCCGGGCACGTGCACCTCGACGACATCCTCGAGCGCGCCGACCTGTTCGAGAACGAGGCGATCCTGCTGACGCACTTCAGCCAGCGCTACTCGCCCCGGGAGATCCGCGAGACCGTCGGCTCCCGCCTGCCCGCAGTGCTCCAGGGGCGCGTACAGGTGCTCACCGGACCTTGAGTCCCGACCTCACGAGGGACGGACGGTGAGTCCCGACCTCAGGAGGGACGGACCGCGAGTCCCGACCTCAGGAGGGACGGACCGCGAGTCCCGACCTCAGGAGGGACGGACCGTGATGTGTTCCTGGAGCTCGGGGACGAGCCCGCGCACGCCGTCGAGGTAGGTCTTCTGGACCATCTTCGTGATCGGGCCCGGCACGCCGTCGCCGACGACCCGGCGGTCGAGGCTGTGGATGGGCGTGACCTCGGCGGCCGTGCCGCACATGAACGCCTCGTCGGCCACGTAGAACGCGTCGCGGCCGAACAGCTGCTCGCGCACCTCGAACCCGCGGGCCTCGAGGATCTCGATGACCGACCGACGCGTGATGCCCGGCAGGATGTTCGTGACCGGCGGCGTCTTCACGATGCCGTCTTTGATCACGAACACGTTCTCGCCCGTGCCTTCCGCGACCATGCCGTGGAAGTCGAGCATCAGCGCTTCGTCGTACCCGTCGTCGTTCGCTTCGTAGCGCGCCATGATCGAGTTCACGTAGTGCCCGACGATCTTCGCGCGGGACATCGCCGCGTTCGGGTGGTTGCGCGAGAAGCTGCTGGTCTTCAGGCGCACGCCCTTCGTCATGCCGTCGTCGCCGAGGTACGCGCCCCACTTCCAGGCCGCGACCACGACGTGCAGGGGGTTGTCGCGGGCACCGAGGCCCATGCGGCCCGAGCCGAGGAAGGCGAGGGGACGGATGTACGCCTCGTTGAACCCGTTCCGGTCGAGCACGTCGAGGCACGGACCCACCAGATCGTCGACCGAGTAGGGCAGGGGGAGTCGCGCCATGCGCATGGAATCGCAGAAGCGGACGAGGTGCTCGCGCAGACGCCAGACGCCCGGGCGACCATCGGGCTGGGTGTACGCGCGGATGCCCTCGAACGCGCCCAGGCCGTAGTGGAGCGTGTGGGACAGCACGTGGACCTGGGCCTGATCGTACGGGATCATCTCTCCGTCGAACCAGATCCAGTCGGACTCGATACCCATGCATGCCTCCAGGTGGCCGGTCACAGTAACCGGGACGACCCCGCTCGGGGACTCTTCCCGTTTTCGTTCGCGACATCCGGCCCGGATTCGTCTAGGCTGTGCGGGTCGAAGGAGGTTTGGGTGCCCTTCCAGAGAGCCCACATCAGCCTGTTCCTGATCCCGTTCGCGGTCGCGTGCGCGTCCAACTGGACGGGCGACCCCTTCCCGGGCCGGTTCGAGTCCACGCCGCACTGGAAGGACTGTGATGGCGACGGTCTGGGCGATGGCAGCCTGATCGCACCGGGCGAGTACACGCCGGCGGAGTGCATCGATCCCACCGGGTCCGAGCAGCCCACGTGCGACTTCGTGGCGCCGGGCGTCACCCCGCGCTGGGTGCAGAACTCCCGCGACTGCGACGACACGTACGCGGCGTCGGGCGGGGCCGGTCGGAACGGCGCGCAGTGTCCGCAAGACTTCGGGTTCTTCGCCGAAGATGGCGAGATCTCGTCCGACGAGTACGAGGTCGTGCAGGCGGGCGGCAAGGAGTTCCTGATCGTCCGGAACAACCCGCTTCCGTCCGGGCTCGCGAGCCTGGTGTGCGAGCAGTGGCGCCAGGGCTCGAACATCGAGGATCCCGGCGACGAGCCGATCACGGCCGACATCGAGGTGCTCGCCACGCTCGACGAGGCGTTCCAGCAGGGCCGCGTGGTCGACAGCATCCAGGAGTCCCTGCAGCAGCCGGGCAGCCCGGATCGCTGGGTCGGCTGGGTCGGCGTGAACGCCACCGAGATCGACGTGGCCAGCTGGGGCTGGAACGTGGCGGTGCCCGAGGGCTCCACCCCGCCCGACCTCGGGTTCCCGTTCTGCAACGGCACGCCGCCCGCGCCCATCGAGGTGCTGTTCGGCGTCGCATGGCCGTACGTCGACAGCTTCTCCGACATCGATCCTGCATCGTTCACCGACACGGAGCTCGAGACCCAGTTCCAGGAGCTCCGGCTGGTGATGGTGGTCGAGTCCGACGTCGACGTGCCGTGCCTCACGTACGCGTCCGATCCGCTCATCTGCCCCGATCAGGTCGGGTGTTTCGCAGACCTCGTGTGCGAGCGTCCCACGCTCAACCCGCAAGACTTCCAGGTCTTCGAGACCGACATCCCGTGCGTCACCACCACCGAGTGAGCGTCCGGTGATCGCGTTCGCAGCCTGGCTCGGTCTGCTCGCTCTCCCCGGATGCGGCGAGACCCCTCGGGATGTCGACGACGTGCCCGTGTCGGCGCCCGGCTGGGGTTCGCTGCGCACGACTCAGGGGGGGATGTACGAGGTCTCGGTGCGCATGATCCCCGAGAAGCCCGCCGTGAACGACCTGTTCTCGCTCGAAGCCACGGTGCGCGCCGATGGGGAGCCGCTCGAGACCGCCACCGTGGTGCTCGACGCCCGCATGCCCCAGCACGACCACGGGATGATGACGCAGCCGAAGCTCGAGCCCGGCGACTGTGTGCCCGACGGCCCGTGTACGCACGTGGGCGGGGTCTACACGGCTGCGGGCTTCAAGTTCCACATGGGCGGCGCCTGGACGCTCTCCGTCGACGTGAACGGGCCGTCGGGCACCGATCGCGCCACGTTCATCTACGCCATCCAGTAGGCGTCAGTTCGTCGGCACGCACACCTCGCCCAGCGTTCCCGGAGGGCTGGCGGGGTTGCACTCCCAGTTCGTCACGACGCCGGTCAGGACGTTCGGCTGTTCGAACGTGATCGGGGGGCCCGGATCCCAGTACGTCACCTGCGGACCGTCGTTGTCGTTGTCGAACGTGCAGCTGTCGCACAGGGTGGAGCCCTGTTGGTCGATGCGCGCGATGCTCCCCCCCGAGCCGCCGTTGTTGCTCCATCGCGAGCCGTGGAGGGTCAGCCGGTTGGTCTGCACGAACAGGTTCCCGACGCAGCTGCTCGAGCCATTCGCGGTGAACTGGGAGTCTGCGGCCGTGAACGCGCTCCGGGTCTCCATCGTGCAGCCCCGCGACGCGTCGTTGCCCTCGGCGTACAGCAGGTCGGATCGGCTCGCGCCCCCGCTCACGAGCAGCCCACCGCCGGAACCGCCCGCACTGTTGTCCACGAGCGACACCTCGGTCAGGGTGAAGTGGGTGCCAGCGAGGTACAGGCCTCCCCCGTCCATCACTGCGGTGTTGTCGGACACGGTGGTGTCCAGTATCGTTCGGAGCCCCAGCGGCGCGCCCGTGCCTCCGAGCCAAACGCCCGCGCCGTTGTTCGCGGAGTTGTTCGTCACCACGGCATCGCTCACGGTGTATGCGTTCGCCTCGAGGTAGAGCCCCCCGCCGTTCCCGTTCGCGGTGTTGCCGTCGATCTCCGCCGAGAGATCGGCCGTCGCGCCGAACGCTGCGAACACGCCCCCGCCGTTCCCCACGGCGTCGTTCAGCGAGACCAGACTGGTTCCGGTGAGCGTGAGCGACCCGCCGCCGGCGTAGATGCCGCCGCCGCTCCCGGAGCTGCTACACCCTGTGACCGTGAGGTTCGACCCCGTGAGGTCGCCCTCGGTGTAGATGCCGCCACCCGCCTCGATCGTGAAGTTGCCGGTGCAGGCCACCACCACGTCGTTCAGGCCGACCGTGGAGCCGGAGTCCACCGTGATCGCGCCGCCGACGGTCATCAGCCCCGCCGTCGAGCCGATGCCACCGAGGAAGCGGAGGTCGTCGATCTGGTGGGTGCCGCTGAACTCGTACGAGCCCTGCAGGGTGGGCAGCGTGCCGAGCCCGACGAGGTCGATGTCGCCGACCACCACGTAGGCGTCGTCGGAGCTGCCCGCAGTGCCGCACACGTTCACGGTGTCGACGCCGGCTACGAAGGCTGCCGACGGATCCTCGGTGGCGATGGGGGACGCGGGACCGAGCGCGAGCAGCGGAACGGCGTCGTCGTCGACCCCGCCGGCGCAGTCGTTGTCGATCCCGTCACACAGCTCGATGGCGAACGGGTACCGGGCCCCGTCGTCGTCGTCGCAGTCGCCCCCGAGGAGGGACGGAGACCCGCTCCAGGGCGCACACGCGACGAAGGTGTCGCCATCCAGGTCGAGCTCCGCGTCGGGAACCGTCGGCCAGTCCGGGGCGTCACAGTCGTTCGCGATCCCGTCGCAGTCTTCGGTGTGCCCCGGTGCCACGGTTGGCTCGTCGTCGGCGCAGTCGCCGGTCTGGGCGCTCACCCCCGGCACCGTGCACGTCCAGTCGGTCGACGGCACGAACACCGCGCTCCCGAAGCCGTCGAGGTCGACGTCTTCGTAGCAGGACTCCACGCCGTCGCAGTCCTGATCGATGCCGTCGGCCACGCCTTCGGGCGCACCCGGCTTGATGGAGACGCTGTTGTCGTCGCAGTCGTCGGACGAGGGGGACACCCCACCGTCGATGCAGCTGACCTGCTCGGTGGCGTTCTCGAGGATCATGGACGACCCGTAGCCGTCGCCATCCATGTCCTCGTAGCAGGACTCCATGCCGTCGCAGTCCTCGTCGATGCCGCTGGAGACGATCTCGGTGCGGTCTGGAGCGCGCTCCCCGTCGGCGTCGTCGCAGTCGTCGGATCGGTTGGACTCGAACGGATCGACGCAGAACGCGCTGCCCGGGACGATCGTCATCGAGCCCACGCCGTCTCCGTCGGCATCCTGGTAGCAGGCATCGAAGCCGTCGCAGTCCTGGTCGATGCCGTCTGCCACCGTATCGAGGGCGCCGGGGTTGATGGTGGCCTCGGCGTCGTTGCAGTCGTCCTGGCTCTGCGAGAACCCCAACTCGGTGCACGACGCGGCGACCTGCGGCGCCGAGTTGACGTCGCCGAAGGAATCTTCGTCGCTGTCGACGAAGCACTCGATCAGGCCATCGCAGTTCTCGTCCTCGTCGTTCCCGGCGACCTCGAGGGCGCCGGGGTTGACCGCGGGGTCGTCGTCGTTGCAGTCGACGTCGTTCGTGGGCGCGCCGGGCCGCACGCACAGCAGCCAGGTGTCGCCGTCGATGTCGGCCTCGTCGGCGTCGGGCGCTCCCGAGCAGTCGTTGTCGAGACCGTCGCAGATCTCCGTGCCGCCGGGCACCTGGTTCGGATCGGAGTCGTCGCAGTCGGGCGTAATGGGCTGTTCGGGCTCTCCCAGCGGCTCGCAGCCGTACACGGGGGTGCCCGAAGCGGCGCCGTCGTCGTCGGCGTCGGGGTACCAGTCTTCGACGGTGAGCTCGGGCGAGACCGTGAACGTGGCGTCTTGCGAGCCGTGGCGGACGCGCACGGTGAGGTCGCGTGCGCCGGGCTGGGGCTCCGTGAGCGCGAAGTCGTCGAGCGTGACGGTGAGCACGGCGATTCCGCTGCTGGCCTCGGCCACGGCTTCGATCTGGGCGAGCTGGGCGTTGCCCTCGGAGAGCGTGACCATGAGGGTCTCCCCCGCGAACCCGGCATCGAGCTCGAAGGTGAGCTCGAGCTCCGGACTGCACCCGTCGGTGGTCTGCGTGACGTCGACGAGCATCGGATCGAGCTCGGGAGGCTCGGGCTCCTCGAAGTCGAGGGCGCTCTTCGGGACCCACGCGCAGCCGGGAGCGAGGAGAGCGAGGGGGAGGGCGAGGCGGGCGAAGGGGAGGGGGAGGGAGGTCTTCATGCGCGGTAGCATAGCCAACGGGATCGCGCGTGGCTGCGGTCGGAGGTCAGTTCCGCCGACGCCACTCCTGTCGGCGCGCTCCCTCCTGCTCGAGGACCAGGCGGTTGCCGTCGAACGTGAGCTGGGCCGGAACGTCGCGGAGGAACCAGCAGTCCGCGCAGTCGGCGGCGGGCCACAGCCTGCGCCGGGGCTGATCGGGGAGGGCGAGCCACAGCGCATCGGCCTCGAACACCACCTCGGCCGGGCCGTAGCGGCCCGCGAGCGGCTTCGCGTCGGTGGCGGACACCTCCCGCGTGCGGCGGACCGGGAGGCGCGCCGGCGACTGGCCTGCCGCGAGCTCCAGCGCCGCGAACCCCACGCGGTCGACGAAGTCGGTGGCCGTGTCGCCCAGCGCGACCACGGCGATGTTCCGTGCGGGGGCCGCGGCCACGAGCGCGTGGAATCCGCCTGTCTGGCCGTTGTGCCAGACGGCCCCCTCGGGCGTGCGGTGCCAGAACAGCCCGAGCGACCCCTGGTCTCCGAGGCTCCGGTGCGACTGCGTCGCGAGCGCGATGGACGTGCCGATGTCGCCCTCCGGCTTCAGGAGAGCGGCCGCGACGCGCGTGAGGTCGCGGGCGGTGGAGTGGATGCCGCCTGCTGGCGCGTACGGCCCGAGCGACCAGGCCGGCACGGCGACCCCGTCGGCGTCGTGCCCCTGGAGAACGGCCACCCCGTCGACGTCCGTGGACTCGAGGTGCAGCGGATCGACGACCCGCTCCGCGAGCAGCTCGGCGTACGGCTTCCCGCCAGCCTGCTCGAGCGCATGGCCGAGCAGCGCGGCGCCGAGGTTGCTGTAGAGGTACGACTCGCCGGGCTTCGCGTCGAGCACGGTCTTCGCGAGCGACTGCTCCACCTGCGTCCACGTGAGGTGGGCGTACGGATCGCGGGGATCGGTGGGCGCGAAGTCGGCCGGGAGCCGGGGCAGGCCGCTCGTGTGCGTGGCCAGATCGAGGAGCGTGATCTCCGTGCCCTCCCAGGTGGGGATGGGGCTCGAGACGTGCTTCGACACGGGGTCGGTGAGCGCGACCTCGCCGCGCCGCACGGCCTCCGCGAGCAGGAGCCCCGTGAAGGCCTTGCTGACACTGCCGATCTCGAAGCCGGTGTTCTTGTCGACCCCTTCCGAGCGGGCGCCGAACGTGAGCGTGCGCACCTCTCCGTCCGCGATGACGGCGACCACGAGCACGCCGATGCGGTCTTCCTCGAGGAGCGGGGAGACGAGCGCGGTGAGCGGCTCGCGCACATCGGCGGCCGAAGCGAGGGAGAGGAGGGCGAGCACGGGGACTCCGGTCAGGCGACGAGGTGGCGGGCGATGACGGTGGACATCGTCATCGTCGTGTACTGGGGGTTCACGCCGAGCGACGTGGGGAAGATCGAGCTGTCGCTGATGTACAGGCCCGGGAGCCGGTGCGCCTGCCCGTCGACCCCGATCACGGAGGTCTGGGGGTCGAGACCCATGCGGCACGAGCTCATCGGGTGGCTCGCGTACATCGAGAAGTCGGTGAGCGTGCGGGAGGCGAGCGCGGCCGCGAAGCTCTCGACCGTGGTGTGGCGGCCGAGCCCGTGGACCGGCGCGAACAGCGTGTGCGCGCCGCCCGCGAGCAGCACGCGCGCGGCCAGCACCATGCCGTCCTTGATGCGCTGGAGGTCTTCGTCGGCGAAGGTGTACGCGAGGTTCGCGGTGCCGTCGGAGTGTGCGCGCACCGTGCCCTCTCCCTTGTCCGACACCATCACGATGCACCCGCCGATGCGGCGCATGCGCTCGAGGTCGCGCTTCCCGCGGTGCCCCACGTGCCCGAGCAGCACGAGCAGCGCGCTCGGCGGCAGCGTGGCGGTGTGGGGCAGCACGCCGGGCAGGTCGTCGGACTCGAAGTACGCGCCCTGCGTGGCTCCGGTCCACATGTGCACGTCGAAGTCGCACTCGGCCATCACGACGTTGCCGGGGTGGATGTGCAGCCCGCGACCCACCGCCGGACCGAGCCGACCCGCGAGCCCCGCGTGATGGAGCAGGCGTGGCGTGCCGACCCCGCCGGCGCAGATCAGCACGCGGTCTGCGCGGACCTCGATCCGACCGACCTCTTCGCGGGTGTCGGGATCCCGCACGACGCCCGACACCCCCGCAGCGCGGTCGAACTCCACGAGGATGCGGTCGACCTTCGTGTCGGCCTGCACGATGGCCCCACGAGCCATCGCCATGGGGATGAAGTTGGTGTCCATGCTGGCCTTGCCGCCCACCGGACATCCGAAGTTGCAGAACCCGCAGCCCGTGCAGCGCGGCGTGTTCCGGGGCGCGAGACCCCCGCGGAGCCCGAGCTTCTCGATGCCGCGGCAGATCATCAGGTTGTTCTCGCCCGCGATGTCGGGCGGCGTGATGCCGAGCTGGATGCGCTCGCCGATCTCGTCGTACACCGGATGCATGGCCGCCGGACCGTACCGGTCGTCGTGCAGCAGCTCGGTCCAGCGGCTCAGCACGGAGTCGGGCGTGCGGAAGCAGAGCGCGGAGTTCACGAGGCTCCCGCCGCCCACCCCGCGCCCGGCCGCGACGGGCATGAGCTGGTTGCCCTGCGCGACCATGGCTCCGCCCTCCTGCATGTGGTGGCGGTTCACGGCCGACAGGTTGGGCCGGAACCGCGGGCGTGCCGGGCCTTCTTCGAGCAGCACGACCTTCAGGCCGGCCTCCGCGAGCACCCAGGCTGCAGTCGCGCCCCCCGGACCGGTGCCGACGATCACGACGTCGGCGGCCAGGCTCGTGGTGCCGGTGGCGGCAGTGTGGTCGCGGAGCTCCATGTCAGCGCCCGTATCCGCACCGCATGGACGGGCGCAGCACCTCGGCGACCTCGGGATGGGTGGTCCACCCGACCGACATCAGGAGCACGAGCCCGGTGACGGCCGAGCGGACGAGGAAGCTGTCGTGCTGGAGCCAGCCGCGCAGGACGTTCTGGCGCTGCTTCAGACCGAGGTTCCGGAACGCGGACAGGTGGGTGGGGAGCGTGGAGTCGTCGAGCACCTGCATCAGGAGCTTGAGGAGCTTCTGGTTCAGCGGGTTCACGGCCTGGAGCGTCTCGTCGAGGAAGTCGCCCACACCGGCATCCGCGCCCGACAGCTCGGGCGTGCCGCCGCGCGGCATCCAGGCCTCCGCGACGGCCTGGATGAAGGCGTGCTCGTCGGGGGCCAGCACCACGAGCCCTTCTCCGGGCGCGCGGTTCCACCACCGCACCCCGGTAGCTCCGACGCCGAGCGTGCCGGCTGCCGCCACCGCGGCCGTGGTGGCGAGCACGTGCCTGCGAGTGATCCTCACGGCGCCTGCCGGGTGATCCGGATCCTGCGGTCGGCGGCGATCTCCCGGTCGATCTCGAGCATGTCGCCGTCGGGCCACACCACGTCGATGCGGTCGATCAAGAGCTCCTCGCCCAGACCGAAGTGCAGTTCGGGCGGGCCGCTGCTGAACATGGAGGTGCTCCCGGCCGTCACCCAGCGCGTCACGACGTGCGGGCCGGCGCTGACCGTGACGCGGGCGCCGATGGCGCGGGCGTTCGGAGAGGTGGGGTCGACGAGCGTGATCTCGGACCAGTGCCGCGTGGACGAGCACCGCGACATGTGCACGGTGAGCGGGGCGTCGAGCATGCGCTTGGTGATGTCGAGCCAGCCGTCGCGGTCGAGGTCGACCAGCAGCACGCCCCGCGTGGAGCGGCGGTCGGCGACGCGGAATCGGGCCCAGTCGCCCCGCGCGAGGAACTGGGTGTCTTCGAGCAGCCAGAGGCCGTCGTACTGGAACTCCTGGTTCTGGTACTCGTCCCACTTGCCGAACCCGAGCACGAGGTCGTCGTCGGCGTCGTTGTCGATGTCGCCGAACTGGGCGCCCCACCCGAAGATCTGGTTGTCGGTGGGATCGGCCGCGAGCCCCATGGCCTGGGAGAACTCGATCCAGGCGGTGCCTTCGGTGGCGAAGGGCGTCTGCTGCGTGAGGAGCAGGGAGATCGCCTGGTAGCTGGTCTGCGCGAAGTCGGGCGCGAGATCGCCGTTCAGGTCGGCCACCGCGAGGCCCATGCCCGCGAAGCCCGGGTGGAACAGGGCGGTTCCGTCGTCGAGCTGCAGCTCGCCCCCGCGGTTCCAGAACATCACGGAGGGGCGCACCCAGCCGAAGTCGTTGACGACGAACAGCTCGGGGAATCCGTCGGCGTCGACGTCGTACCAGGCGCTCATGAACGTGTACGCGTCGTGCACGGACTGGGGGATGCGGTGGGACACGTCTTCGAACGTGCCGTCGCCGCGGTTGCGGAGCAGCAGGCTCGGGTCGCCGGGCCCCATGTCGCTGTCCCACGCACTCGGGGGGGCCGCGCCGTAGCTGCCGACGAACAGGTCGAGCCAGCCGTCGCCGTCGAAGTCGCCCCAGCTCGACGACGTGGTGCGCCGGGCGACGAGGGGGATCTGGGCGGACGCCGTGACGTCGGTGAATCCGGTGCCGTCGTTCCGGAGCAGCAGCGAGGGCTGACCGTACCGGGTGATGAACAGATCGGGGTCGCCGTCGCCGTCGTAGTCGGCTGCAGACCCGCCGACGGCGTGCGACGCGTCGAGGTCGGGGAACACCAGCGCGCCGCGGTCGCGCCAGCCGTCGGCACCTCGCTGCCAGAACGCCGGCGTGGCGTCTCCCGGAGCGATGATGTCGAGCGCGCCGTTCCCGTCGAAGTCGTCGATCACGAGCCCCGAAGCGGCCCAGAGCCGCGGGCCTTCCGGCGGGGTCTCGCCGATGAGGTGGGGGTCGAAGTAGCGGGCGTCACGCCCGATGTCGGGGCACAGCTCGATGGGCTCCACGTCGATCGTGGCGCGGGGCGGAGGCGGCTCGACGGGCGCGGGGAGACCGGTGTCGCCGAGCAGCGGGGCGGGCACGGGCGTGGGCACGCGAACCGGGTCGGGCTCGGCCGGGCACCCCAGCAGCAGCGACCACAGCATCACGGGAGCGCGCCGCAGTAGCTCACGTCGTCGGGATGCAGCGCGGCGACGCCGGTTCCCGTGCACGTGGTGGTGACGAGCTGGTCGTCGGTCACATCGATCTCGATGCGCAGCTCGAGGCCCTCGAGGCTGCAGATGGTGTCGAGGTCGACGTCGATCTCGTCGAGGATCGCGCGCATCTGCCAGGCTTCGCCCGAGCACTGCCCGACCGGCACGAGCGCCTGGTTGTACGTGTCGAGCAGGCCGCCGGCCCCCGCGAGCTGCTCGCCCGTCGACTCCACGAACACCTTGGGGAGGATGCGGACCACCTGGGACGTGTTGTCGACATGGACCGCGGTGTCGACGTGCCAGCCGCCCTGCTGACCGTGGAACAGCTCGACGGGGTCGGTCGGGGCGAGCTCGGTGTACGACGAGAAGCCCACGCCCACGGTGCACTGGAGGGGCTGCGAGCACACGTCGGTGTCGGAATCCGCATCGGCGTCTGCGTCGGCATCCGTGTCGGTGTCGGCGTCGGCATCCGTGTCGGTGTCGGTGTCGGTATCGGCATCCGTCTCGGTGTCGGCGTCGTTCGCGCTGTCCGTATTGCAGCCCACGAGGAGGGCGATGCACAGGAGCCGGTTCATGGAGCCTCTGGGGAGTCCGTGTCGGTGCAGGTTATCGCGAGCAGGAGGCATTCGCATGAGCTCCGACGACCCCACACTGCCCCGCTGGGTGCTCCCCGACATGCACGGGTTCCGCGCGCGTCTGCCGCGTCGCGGGTCGTTCGAGATCGCGATGGTGCAGGTGGGGGCTGCGGTGTTCGTGTCCGTGCTCGTCCTCGCCGTGCTGACGATGGTGTCGATGGGCGCGCTGGTGTCCCTCGCGGGGGGAGGCCTCGACGTCGGGCCGCTGATGCTGGGGGGTGGCGGGCTGGCGCTCGCAGTCGCGCTGAGCGGATTCCTGGCCCGGATGTTCCAGCGCTGGCGGCGTGATCCCGTGCTGCGCGTGACGCTGCACACCTTCCAGTACAGCGACCCCGACGGCAGGTTCTGGGAGCTGCCCCTCTCCGCGCTGGCGTCGGCGGAGGCGGTGCGCGGTGTGTTGGTCGTACACCGGAAGCACGGCGCCGAGCCCCTGCGGTTCGAGAGCTACGGGGCCAGCGGGCACGAGCTGCGGGTCATCGCGTGGTTCCTGTCTCGCTTGATCGCGGATCAGGGAGAGGAGATCGAGCCCGTGCCGGAAGCCCTGGCCGCGCTGCGGAGGCCGGGAGCGACCGGACAGCGTGTGTAATCGGACCGGAATGTGCGGCGGTTAAGAGGGGTCCAGGAGCCACCGTGAAGCAGGTCACCGTCGCCAGGACCGACTACAACCTCGCGTTTCGCGCGGCGAACTGGGTCGCGCGCGCGGCCGAGACCGTCGGGCTCGCCCCCGCCGTGCTCGACCGCGAGGAGATCCTGGCCGCTGCCCAGAAGCGCACGGGGCTCCAGGACTTCGGCGACCCCACGTTCCGCGGGCCCCTCGGCCGCATCGTGGAGGCGTCGAACGGCGCGATGCTGAGCCCGCTCGGACGCGTCATCGCGCGGCAGGCGTACGTGGAGGCCGCGACCACACGCCTGAAGCTCCAGCAGCTCCTGAAGGACGACCCCTCCCTCGCGACCGAGCGCATCGAGCGCCCGATCTTCGTGGTCGGGTTCCCGCGCACGGGCACCACGGTGCTCCAGAACCTCCTGTCGCTCGATCCCGACCGGCGCGCGCTGCAGTTCTGGGAGCTCACGCGCCCCACGCCCGAGCTCGACGACCCCGTGGCCGACGCCCAGCAGCGGCTGCGCACGACCGAGCAGATGCTCGCGGTCGCCTACGTCGCGAGCCCCGAGATGAAGGCCGTGCACGAGATCAAGAGCACCACGCCGGAGGAGTGCTGGCCGCTGTTCTGCCCGTCGTTCGCGGTGATGAACTGGGATCTGGGCGCGGGGGCGGTCGCGTACGGCGATCACCTCATGCAGACCGACATGACGTACGCGTACCGGGAGTACCGCCAGCTGCTCCAGCTGCTGCTGCGCCAGCGTCCGGCCGACCACCTCGTGCTGAAGTGCCCCGAGCACCTGTGGTTCCTCGATGCGCTGCTCGCCGTCTTCCCGGATGCCTGCATCGCGTGGACCCACCGCGACCCGTACAAGTCGATCGCCTCGTACTGCAGCCTGATCTCGATGCAGTGGCGCACGATGTACGGCTCGTTCGACCCGCACGACGTGGGGCGCCACATCGAGCAGCGCTTCGCGGTCGGGGTCGACCGTGCGATGGCCGTGCGCGACCGCGTCGGAGACGACAGGTTCTACGACGTGAACCTGCCGGTGCTCGTGAAGGACGAGCAGGCCGTGCTCGACGGCATCACCGACAAGTTCGGTCTCCGGCGCTGCGACCCCGTGGCGGTCGAGGACTACCTGAGTACGAAGCGCGGGGATGCGCGCGGGCAGCACAAGTACGACGGAGACATGTACGGGCTCGACGCCGACCGGATACGTCGGCGCTTCGCGCGCTACATCGAGCGCTTCGACATCCAGGTGAGATGAGCGCCGATCCGTCGCACACGATGATCCCCGAAGACCTCGATCCGAACGACACGATCCGCGTCGAGGGCGAGGCGCCCGCCGGGTTCGTGTCGCCCGGATCCCAGTCCGCGCAGCAGCTCGACACCGCGCTCTCCCTCGGCAGGGTGCTCGGCACCGGCGGGATGGCCGTCGTGCGGGAGGCCGAGCAGCGCGTGCTGCAGCGGGCGGTCGCGGTGAAGTCCGCGCGCGGCGGTCGGGAGGGGTCGGCGGCCCAGCTCGTGCTGGAGGCCCGGATCACGGGGGCCCTCGAGCATCCCGGCATCCTGCCCATCCACGACATCGTCACCGACCGGGACGGCATCCCGCACATCGTCATGCAGCGCGTCGACGGAACGCCGTGGTCCGACGTGATGGACGACCCCGCGCAGCTCGAGGCCAGCTTCGGCGTGTCCGACCCGCTCGGGTGGAACCTCGGCGTGCTCGAGGCTGTGTGCAACGCGGTGCACTTCGCGCACTCCCAGGGCGTCGTGCATCGCGACCTCAAGCCCGAGAACGTCATGGTGGGCGGGTTCGGCCAGGTCTACGTCGTGGACTGGGGCGTCGCGGTGTCCGTGCGCGACGGCGACTCGCGCTTCCCGGCTGCCGCGACCCAGCGTCGCATCGTGGGCACGCCCCGCTACATGGCGCCCGAGATGGCCCTGGGCGACGGTCGGCTCGTGTCTGCGCGCACCGACGTGTACCTGCTGGGTGCCGTGCTGTTCCGCATCCTCGAGGGGCGTCCGCCGCACCGGGGGCTCGGCGTGCGCGAGATCCTCGACGCCATCCCCGGGTTCGCGCCGTCCTTCGCGCCCGGCTCGCCGACCGAGCTGTGCGAGCTCGTGACCGACGCCATGCACGCGGAGCCCGACGCCCGGCTCGAGTCTGCCGAGGCCTTCCGGCGGCGCATCCGGGCGTTCCTCGAGCACCGCGGGTCGGCGCGGCTGGCCCAGCAGGCCCTCGACCGACTGCACCAGCTCGAAGCGCTCCTGGGCTCGGCGGACGCCGACCGGGTGCGGGCCTACGACCTGTTCGGCGCCATCCGCTTCGGTCTGCTCGAGGCGATCGAGGCCTGGCCGGCGAACGAGGCCGCGCGGGACGGGCTCGATCGCACGCTCCTCCTGATGGCCGGCTGGGAGCTCGACCAGGGCGACGACCGCGCGGCGGAGGTCCTGCTGGCGGCGCTGGCGGAGGTCCCGGAGGCTCTGCGCGCGCAGATGGAGAGCGTGCGGGAGCAGAGGGCGTCCGAGCGCGGTCTGCTCGAGCGCATCGCCCGCCAGCGCGACCCGCGACGTGGTGCGGCGCAGCGCCTGGCCGTGATCGTGGGGTTCGGCGTGCTGTGGGCGACCACGCCGATGCTCACGGCAGCGTGGTCGCAGGGCGTGCAGGTGGGGGTCTCGACCTTCTGGACCCTGCTCGTGGCCGCCGCCATCTACCTCGGCCGCCGCACGTGGCTGTCGAGCGCCATCAACCGCCGAACGGCGCTCCTCCTGCTCGCGGGCGTCATCGGCGACCTGCTGCTCACCGTGGGCGTCGTGCTGGGGTCGCTCGACTACCGGAGCAACCTCGCGGCGACCCAGGTGATGATCGCGCTGCTCCTGTTCGTGGGCGCCACGATGGTCGATCTGCGCTGGCTGTTCGCGAGCCTCGCCTTCGTCGTGTCCTTCCTGCTGTTCACGCCGCTCGAGCCCTACCGGCTGTACGTGGTGGGGGTCGACTACCTGATCATCGCGGCGTCGGCGGCGTGGATCTGGTGGCCGCGCGCGCCGGAGCAGCCGCGCGGACGCTGAATGGGCCCGTCGGAGCCTGGGCATTCACGGACATCCGCTGGCGGCGAGCGTCTCGACGGCCCCATCGACGTCCTGGGGGCAACGCCGGATTCGAACGCGGAGGACGCAGAAGAGCGCAGAGGGCCGGGGCCCACGCGTCACCCGAGACGAGTCGAGACGCTCGGCATTCGCTGCCACCGGATGTCGGCGAATGCACAGAGACGAGCGTGTCAGCGAGGACGGCGTCCACGTCGGTCCCCGCAACGAGGGCGGGCGACAGAGCCTCGACCCTCGGGCCGTCCGAAGGGGCCAACAAGCTCCGGTTACTCCGCGCGCAAGCGCGCTGCGCGTTCCGGACTTCGTCCTCCACTTGCGGTCCTGTAGACCGCTGCGGCCTGCATCGAGCACGGTTCGACCGGGTCGTTTGCGAGGTCGCCGGGACCGTACTCGACGCCTGCGGCCTCGCTGAACGATGTCGATGGAGCTGCGTCCGCGTCGGCAGAGACGAGCGTGTCGGTGAGGACCGCGTCCGCGTCGGTGGAGACGAGGAGGTCGTTGGGACGGCGTCCGCGTCGGGTCTTCGACGTGGTCTCCCGACGTCCCGGCGAAGGCCTCGTCTGGCGAGCGTTCGACGCTCCGCATCGAGGCGCAGGGAGTCCGACGGACCCCGCGGAAAGAGTCGGTCCCAGCAGGGTCGCCGCAGGTGCGGGGTCTGTGGGACTCTCGTGTCTACGCGAGGGATGCCAACGAGCGAAGCGAGGCGGAGGGCGAAGCCCGGAGTCAGGGTGGCTGGCGCTGGCGAATCGACAGGTCCCGTCTGCTCGACCCGCGCTGCGAGGACGCCGTCTGCTCGACCCGCGCTGCGAGGACGCCGTCTGCTCGACCCGCGCTGCGAGGACGCTGTCTGCTCGACCCGCCCAGGCAGGGCGCTGTCTGCTCGACCGTGGGGCCGCTGCAAGCGTCGGCAGAGAGGCCTGTCTTGGAAGCGACCGCGACCGCGACCGCGACCACGACGCCGAGAGCCGCGGCCGCGGGCAGACAACGTTCGACCCGGACGCGCGACCCCTGGCACGTGCGAGATCGGTACCCCCTCCGCCGGGACGCTCAGCATTCGCTGCCATCCCATGGCAACGAATGCTCAGCGTCAGGAAATTCGACCCCGCGATCCCGAGGACCAAATTCTGTCCGGCCGTCCAGCTACGCTCTGTCCATGTCACCGAACGACCGCTGCGATCTCATCCTGTCCACCCTGCGTATCCACTCGCGCCGCCCGTGGATCTCCGTGCCCCGCAGGCCCTGGCGCATCGGCGCCACCGGCCGGGTGTCGGCGCTCGAGCTGGCGCGTGCCACGGGAACGTCGGTCCGCACGGTCTACCGTGATGTCGAAGCGCTTCGTGCCCGGGGGTTCACGATCGGCGGGATGGGCGGGCGCGGCGGAGGCTTCTGGCTCGACCCCGAGAGTCGCCCGTCCCCCGTGTCGCTCGACGTGGAGGAGATCACCCGCCTGGCCCTCGCGATGCGCGTCGCACCCAGCGAGCACCCCGATGCGCGCGATGCCCTGATCGCCAAGCTGCTCGGGGCGCTGCCGAACGCGGTCGAGACCGAGCTGCGGGTCCTGCTCGAGATCGTCCAGACGGAGGTTCCGGTGCCCGAAGCACCCGTGGAGACGGGCGTTCTGACGACGTGCCGTCGGGCGCTGTTCTCCTACCGGCCCGTGAGGTTCCTGAGCGCGGACGGGGCGGCCTCGGTGCTCCCGGAGGCCCTGATCGTGCGCGACGGAGCCTGGCACGTGCGGGGGCCCGCCGGGTCGAGCGGGCCCGGCTCGAAGGCCTCCCTCGATCACCGCATCGATGGAATGCGAAGAGCGCGGGTCCAGCTGCGCATGAACCCCTGGCCTCCGCATCGATTCGCGGCCTGGGCTACGTCGGCCAGCCCGTCGGGGTGAGCCAGGCCTCGGCCACCTCGCCCTGCACGCGCACCTCCAGGTGGAAGCGCGTCGGTCCCAGGTGATCGATGAGCTCCTGGGCCGTGAGCACCGGGCACCCGACCACGATGTACTGGTCCTCGCGGAGGTCGAGCAGATCGAGGTCGCGCGGGTGGACGTCCCGCAGGCGGTCCTGCAGCCAGGCCCGCACCGCGCCCTTCGCGGCGAACCGGCCCAGCTCCCAGGCGCGCTTGTCGGTCGCCTCGCGCCACGCGGCCTGCTCGGCGGCCGTGCAGCACAGCCCCACGAGCGTGCCTTCGATCGGCTCGACGAGATCTGCGGCCGTCACGCGGAAACGCTCGCCGGAGCGGGCTCCGATCGACACCTGCGGCACGGCCTGCCCGTCCCACACGAACGCCTTGCGCGTCGGGGTGTCGTGCCCGAGCACCGGGCCGCCCGGCACGAGCGCTTCGGTCCACCGGAACGTGCACCACGTGCCCGCAGACCCCACGAGCGCCACGTCGAAGGTGAGCGTGCGTCCATCGGCGTGCACGAGGTCGAGGCGACAGGTGACCGGGCCCTGGGGGCGAGGCCCGTAGAACCGCATGCCCTCGGCCTTCACGGGGTAGGCGAGGTGCCCGGGACCCACCTCGGACGACCACAGCTCCGGCTCGCCCGACACCATCGGGTGGGTCGCCGTGTCGAGCAGGAGCGGGTCGAGCACGAACGGGGCGCCCGGACCGTTGAGCGCGGCGTCGGGCTTCGTGTGGAACGTCGCGATGGCGCCCTTCGGACTGCGGATGCCGAGGTCGGTCATCCCCTGCAGGCTCGGCCCGTGGAAGGTCAGCCCGCCGCCGTAGTACGCGTCGATCGACATCGCGACGGGCTCGGCGCCAGCGAGCGTTCCGGGGATGTCGGGTGCAGCCGGCCACGTGTGGCCGAGCGCTACCACGGCCTTCATGTGCACCTTCGGACCCGACAGCTTCGGGAACCGGGGGTTGTCGACGTGCACCGCCAGGCTCACGGCGACGTGGTCCCCTTCGGCGACCGCCACGACGAGCAGGTCGATCGGGCCATTCCCGGTGTGGATCCACTTCTCGGCCTCGAGCACGGGAACCCCGACGACCACGGCGTCCGGGCGGAGCTGGAGGGCCGCCTCGGCCGCGATCTCAGCGGCGAACGCCATCGGGAGCGCTGGTGCGGTCACGGTCGGGCAGTGGTCCGCGAGCCAGGGGAAGCGCGCGGGGTCGAGTCGCAGCCGGCCGGTGCCGGTCGAGCCGTCCACGTCGAAGGTGTCGAGGAGGGCCGCCACGTGGGGCCCCCGGGCGGGCAGCGGCGCGGGGCCGGGCAGCGCGCGGGGCTCCGCGACGGTGATGCCGAAGTCGATCAGCTCGTAGATCGGCAGCCCGTCCCCGCGCAGCACGGCGTCGAACACGATCTCGTCGTCGGTCAGCGAGGTGACCTCGAGCTCGAGGGTCATCCTCTTCACGGGACGCCGGATCTGACCGCGGTACTTCCACGTGTGCGGGGTGTTCAGGCGGATCGGCGTCGTGCGCGCCTTCCGGCCGGTCCGGTCCTCGAGCACGAAGCGCGCGAGCTGCAGCGCGGCCTCGAGGCCCAGGGAGCCCGGCATCACGGGGTCGAGGAAGAAGTGCGCCGTGAAGAACCACTCGGTCGGGTCGATGTGCTTCACGCCCTCGTAGAACCCGAGGCCGGCCTTGCCCCCGGTCTCGTCGATCACGGACACCTCGTCGAGGTTGCGCCAGTCGTCGCGCGGCATCGACGGGTGGTTCCGCAGATCGACCGTGCGGCCCGAGCCGTTCGCCCGGGCGGCGGCCCTGCGGTCCTCGTCGCGCAGGCCGAGCCCCTTCTGACCGTCGAGCGCGCTCGCCGTGAAGTACCCGAAGCTCGTGGTGCACGTGTACACGAGCGTCTCGCCGGCCTTCACCGTGAGATCGAAGTGGTGGATGAGCAGCCCGGCCGACTCGGCCACGACGGTCTGCTTCGTCTCGGTCGTGAGCGTCCCGGTGTCGGGCCACACCTCGACGTACTGCGTGGCCTTCCCGCCGAGGTTGCGGAAGTAGAGGTCGCGGCCGTCCTTGATGCCCGCGGCCTGCCATGCGGTGAGCCAGCCGCACGGCTGCAGCGCGGTCTCGAGCAGGATCGCGAACGGCATCGACGTGCCGGGCGTGGGCTCGAAGTACCAGGCGTTCGGCGGGATGTCGTAGTCGATGACCACGACCTCGTCCTTCAGGACCTCGAACGGCCGCTCCGCGTGCATCACGCGGGTCATCTGGAGCAGCGGCGGGCCCGGCATGCGGGCGCACCGGGGCGACAGGTCGGCGAAGTCGGCGTAACGCGGACCGAACGCGCGCTCGGCGTCGCCGATCGAGTACTCGTAGATGCGCCGGACGTCGACCACGGGCGCGGACACGGAGGCTCCGGCCCGTAGACCGACAGTGACGCCGACGTTCTTCGCGAGGACCACGGGGGTCCCGTCGACCGACAGCAGCACGTCGGCGATGGCGTACGGCGTGCCGTCCAGGCGCGCTTCCTTGATGCGGGCCTCGTACACGAGGCTGGTGTGCCCGGGCACGACCTGTCCGCGGCACCGCAGCTCGACCGGCAGCTCTGGCAACGGCTCGAACCGATGGTCGCGATGCGTCGCGGGCACGCCGGCACCGATGAGCCACGTCTGCACGGCCTGGAGGCAGCCCTCCATCATGAGGGTGCCCGGCATGCACGGGTCGCCCTTGAAGTGGCAGGGGTTGAACCAGTCGTCGTCGCGCAGCACCTGCTCGAACCGCGCGAGGCCGAGCCCGTAGGGGCCTCCGGAGGTCCGCAGCTCCTCGATGCGATGCACGAGGCGCCACTCGGAGTCGGGAAGCGTGAGCCGGCTGCCGTCGGCGTCCGCGAAGCCCGGACCAAACGCGGCGACGTATCGGCCGTCGACGATGTCCTGCACACCCCGCTCGTCGAGGCGAGCGACGGTCGTGTCGCGGAGCGGGCGCACGGGGGCGGGACGTTCCGCGAGTGCGGGCGCGCGCGGGTCGACGCCCTGGGGCGTGGCGAGCTCCTCGGGCGTGAAGAACCCGGCGACGCCGTTGCGCATCGTGAGCACGGCGCGACCGTCGGTGTTCGAGGTGCAGTCGTACTCGAAGTAGAACAGGATCGTCCCACCCAGACGGGCGAATCGCTTGATCCGGATGTCGTGGTGCAGGGTCTCGCCGACCTCGGGACGCTCGCCGTGGAAGGTCAGGTCGCAGTCGAGCAGGCGGTACACGCGCTCGCCCTTGCAGTGGGCCTCGATGCCGAGGAACGACACGAGGAACAGGTCGGCCTGGCCGGACTCCACGATGACGCACGCATTGGGCTTGCCGTCGTGGTGCGACCAGCTCGCGTCGGTCGGCAGGTCGTACTCGGTGACGATGCGCGACGGACCCAGCGTGCCGGGCTCGCCTTCGACCGTGAGCACGCGCGAGCACAGCAGCATCGGGGGTTCCGGCATGCGGGTGCGCGGCTCGTAGGCGTCCATGTGCGCGAACGTCGGCCCGAACACCTCGGAGAGCTTGCCGGAGGCGTGGCGCTTCAGCGCGGCGAGGTCGTAGGACCGCGGCGGTGGCCCCGTGAGGACGGGCGGGATGGCGGGCAGGGCGCCAGGCTCGACCTGGGCGAGGGCGTCGCCGATGCGCGCGATCTGCCGGGCGGCCTCGGCCTGGCTGCGCAGAAAGACCGCGTGGGCGTCGGCCAGGGCGTCGTTGGACCGCGCGAGGGACCCCGCGAGCTGCCCCATGGCGTCGAGCTCGTGGAGCAGGTCGGCGGACATCGGCACAGCGGGCACGGGGCCGATGGACGGCTCGACCGCGGAGAGCGCGGCCGCGACGGGAAGCCCGAGCCAGCTGGACCAGCCAGGCTGCACGGAGTCCTGGGCCGCACCGGTGAGGACGCGCGTGGGCCGCCCCGCCCCGTAGAAGTCGGTGTGCTCCGGCGCGTACCGGCGGTTCGACACCGCGAGCACGCGGTCGCGCGGCTGGAGCGAACGAACCACGGGTCGGCATGCGGACAGCCCCACGGACACGGGGCCTGCGGGCCCCTCCGCCGCGACGGAACCGTCTTCGGCGCGCGCCCAGGACGTGAGCCAGGCGAGCAGGCCCGTGAGCACGCCGACATCCTCGCCGGGCATCCCGCTCGACTTCGGCTCCAGATCGAGGACCGCGAGCCGGTCGGCTGCGTCGGTGTCGTCGAGTCGGCGGACCACCAGCGCGATCGCGCCCTGCACGGGCCCCGCGGCGTCCACCGCACCCACGACCACCGCATCGACGGCGTCGTTCGCGAGCAGCCGCGCGGCATGGTCGAGCGCGACGAGCCCCGACGCCGCGCCCGCGCTCAGGGTGTATGACGGCCCCTCGAGGTCGAGCTGGGCGGAGAGGCGGTTCGCCACGAAGTTCGGGAGCTGGCCCTGCACGCGCTGTGCGTCGAGGGCGGGTGCGCGGTCGATCGCATCGGCCGACCAGCGGACCACCTGCTCGCAGACGCGCGGATCGAGGGCCATGCCCATCACGCAGCCGGTGGCCTGCCCGGACAGCCCGGCGGACTCCAGCGCGTCGGCGCCGAGCTCGAGCGCCAGGAGCTGCTGGGGGAGCAGGTCGGCGAGCTCGAGGGGCGGGATGCGCCAGCGGCGGGGATCGACGACCACCTCGTCGATGGCGACCCTCCCGCGGGCGTCCCGCAGGTTCCGCCCGGCGGCGAGGGCCTCGAACAGGGCCTCTGCGCGCCAGGACCCGACCTGGCCGGCCACTCCGACGACTGCGAGCTTCGGCGACTCGACGAGCTGGGCCGGAGGCACGGGCGCCGGCAGCTGGCGCGGCTCGGCGGGGGGCGCGGGAGCGTGCTCGGTGGGACGGTCGCGCTGGAGGATGCGGCGCAGACCCGCCCGGATGCCGAACCTCCCCTCGGTCTGCGCGACGGGAGGGGGAGCGGCCGGACGCGGCGCAGAGGGCCGTGCAGGCGGGGCATCCACGATGAGGTGGGCGTTCGTGCCGCCGAAGCCGAACGCGCTGACCGCTGCCCGGCGCGGGACCCCGCTGGGCCAGGCCTCTCCAGGGGAGCTGCGGAGATGCGTCGACTCCTCGAGCACCTGGAGCGGCGCCTCGGGACCCTTCGGGATCCGGCCCTCCCGCACCCCACCGACCGCGCGGAGCAGCCCGGCCAGACCGGCGACCGTGATCGTGTGGCCGATCAGGGCCTTCGCGGAAGCGAGCGCCACGGGGTGCTCGACCGGACCCGCCTCTTCGAGCAGCGCGCGCAGCGAGCGTACCTCGGTGGCGTCGCCGAGCTTCGTGCCGGTGGCGTGGCACTCCACGTAGCCGAGCTCACGGGGGTCGAGCCCCGCGGACGTCCAGGCCGCCCGCATCGCGCGGAGCTGACCGCGGGTGTCGGGCGACAGGAGGTTGCCCTTGCGGCCGTCGTTCCCGAGCCCTCCGCCGCGGAGCACGGCGTGGATGGTGTCGCCGGCGTTCAGGGCGTCGGGCAGGCGCTTCAGTACGACGGCCGCGGCCCCTTCGCCGACCACGAGCCCGTTCGCGTCGCGGTCGAGGGGGCGCGGGGTTCCGGAGGGCGACAGCGCGAGGAGCTGGGAGAACCCGATCAGGAGGTACGAGGGGTCGCAGGCCTGGACGCCGGCCGCGATGGCGGAGTCGCAGCGCCCGCTGGCGAGGGCATCGCAGGCGAGGCGCACCGCGTAGAGCCCGGATGCACAGGCCGCATCGAGGGCCACGGCGCTCTGGAGCCCGAAGAACCGGGCCGCATGCTCGGCGGGGGCGCTGGAGTGGCGGGGCTGCGCGTTGCCCTGGAGAAGAGCGGGCAGGGGGGAGAGGTCGGAGAGGTCGAGGTCGCGCACGGCGGCGGTGGACGGCAGCGACAGGTTGGCGAGCACGAGGTGCGTGCGGCGCGGGCTCACCCGGCTCGCGTCGAGCACGTTCTGGAGCACGCGCTCGGTCCACGGGACGAGACCGTCGCGGTCGTCGAGCCAGGCGCCGAGCCGGCTCACCGTGCGGTCGGGCGTTCCGGGGGTGGCGTGCTCGAGAGAGCGGCGCGGCCAGCGGTTCCCGGGCACGGGACGGATGGCGGACTCGGTCGCCCGCATCCAGTGTTCGGCGTCGGGCGAGCCGGGCAGGATGCAGTCGAGGGCGACGATCGCAAAGTCCACAGGACCTCCAAGAGGCCCGTCATATCGGGCTCATCACGGGGTCACCACTGGCCGGGCGGCCAGGAAGCTCCCGCCCGCGCGCGAGGGCCCTCTCCGGATGCTACGGTTCCACCGATGTCCGGACCCGAGAAGCGCTCTACGACGGTTGCCTGGATGGCGGGCGGAATCGCCGTCACGTGCACCGTGGTGGCCCTCGGAACCCTCGTGGTGCTGCTCGGTCGCGAAGGCAAGCGCGCACACACCGTGCTGGAGGCCGCCGTCGAGCAGGCCAAGGCCGGCCTGCACCCCTGCGCGGGCTTCGCGGAGGGTGAGCGCGTGGAAGCCGCGCTGCGCGACACGGTTCGCGTGCGGCTCCAGAACTTCCTCGTGCAGGCCGAGACCGCCTGCTACAGCGTCACGCTCGAGGGCCCCCACACGGTCGACGGCGCGTTCCTGTACCGCGTGGCGGGCGAGCGCCGTGAGCTGCTGGCCGCATCCCTCGAGAAGTCCTGCGCGTGTCCCGACGCCGATCTCGGGCCCTGCACCCTCCGCTGATTGGGCTCGGGACCGGGAGCTACTTCGAGAGGCGGTCGGCGAGCCCGAACAGCGTGCCGATGTCGGCCGGCAGGAACAGCTTCGTGGCCTGGCCGTTCGCGAGCTGGCCGCTGATCTCCGAGGCCTTCAGCACCCGCAGCACCTCGAGCAGCTGCTGCGACGAGCCCGAGCCGTCCGCGAACACGGACTTGAGCATCTCGAACCCCTTGGCCTCCGCTTCGCGCTGCATCACGAGCGCGGATGCTTCGGCTTCGGCGCGCAGGAGCTGGGCGCGGCTCTCGGCTTCGGCCTGGAGCACGGTGGAGGTCTTGCGGGCTTCGGCTTCGAGGACCGTGGACTCGTTGAGCCCCTCGGCACGGAGGATCTGCGCGCGCTTCTCGCCTTCGGCCTCGGTGATGGCGGTGCGGCGACGGGTCTCGGTCGCGCGCTGCTCGGCGAGGATCTTCCCGAACTCCGCGAGGTCGATGTCCTTGAGCTCGACGCGGTCGACCTTGATGCCCCACGGGTCGGTCGCTTCGTCGAGCGAGTTGCGCAGGGCGTTGTTGATCTGGTCGCGGCTCGTGAGCAGCTCGTCGAGCTCGTACTTGCCGCACTCGTCGCGGAGGGCCGACTGCACGAGCTTCTGGAGGGCGGCCACGTAGTCCTCGACCTGGTAGACGGCCTTCGCGGGGTCGCCGACCTTGTAGTAGACGACGGCATCGATGTACACGGTCGCGTTGTCGCGCGTGATGATCGACTCCTTCGGGTAGTCGTCGACCTGCATCCGGGTCGAGATGGTCTCTACGTTCCGCTGCACGACGAGGCGCGGGCCGGACTCCGTCTGGATCACCTTGCTGATGTTGAACCGGCCGATCATGTCGCCGTAGCCCCACATCGCGAACAGCCACGACACGCCCGGTGCCGCGACCCGCTGGAACTTCCCGCGGCGCTCGATGATCTTCATCTCGCCTTCGCGCACCACGCAGAACTGCAGCAGACCCAGGGTGAACAGTTCGAACAGCTTCAGCATCGCGACCTCCGGCCTCCGCGGGCTCCGCGAATCGGCGACCGCAGATAGCGTGTGGGGCGGTCAGAGTCCCGCGTGGTACCGCAGCTTCTCCGCGAACTGATGGCCACACTGGAACGCGGCCTTGTCGAAGGTCTCCTGCACGACCTCCGCCGGGAGCGTCTCCAGACCGCGTGCATTCGCGGTGCCGAAACCGAACGCGTCGATCCACCGGGCCTCTCCGGCGTCTCCCGTGCATCGGAACGTGGCGCGGTAGAACCGCGTGCCGTCGGACCGCACGCCGCGAGCGCGCACCTTGTACGTGAACATCGCCGGGAACGGGTACCCGCCCGCCGACAGCCCCCAGTCCACGACGTTCAGCTCGATCCGGGCGTCCGCCTGGTCCACCGCCGCGAACGGCGGCCCGTCACCGAGGCGCTCGCGGATGCCGAAGGCGAACGCGCTGCTGACCTGGTCGGGGTCGAGCTTCTCGGTGACGATGGCCGACATCCGGTTCTCACGCAGCATCTGCGACAGGTTGTAGGAGTCGGCCATCATGCCGCCGACCCCCGGGTCCGCCGTGTAGATGCGGCCGAGGTCGACGTCCGGCTCCACCCGGGTGTCCGGTGCGAGACGCACCTCGGACAGGCTGTCGACCGACCGGCGGAACCGGCCGTGGCAGCCTGACAGGAGCACGACGAGCAGCAGCAGGGAGCGCATGACGCGGACGTAATCCGTCGCGCTCCCGCTTTCCTATCGGCGGGCGGCGTACTCGCCCGCGTCGAGCTGCGCGACGATGTCGCCGGCCTCGTCGACGAACGTGGCCTGGAAGCGGCCGCTGCTCGGGTTCGCGCGCGTCATCTCGAGGTGGCAGGCCACCCGGCCGTTGAACGCCTTGAACTGGCGGAACGACTTGATGCTGCACGGCAGGGCGCGGGCGCCCTGGGTCTCGCCGACCCACAGGAGCATGAGCTGGAGCGCGCTGTCGACCGTGAGCGGGTCGGTGGTCCACTCGACGCCGCCGAGACCGAGCGCTTCGGGCTTGCTGGACTTGAGCCACGCGACGATGCCGTGGTCGGAGTACCCGACGACCTCGTCGATGCCGTGGAAGGCGGGACCGTGGAACAGCCAGCGACCGTAGGGCTCGGCCGTGAACGGCTGCTTGCCGAGGCCGTTGCTGCCCGGGAACCGCGTGGTGACGGGCGCTTCGAAGGCGAGGCGCACGACCGCCCGGTAGTGCGGGCGGTCCGGGGAGGACAGCTCCATCGCGAGGGCGAGCTCGCCGGGCACCGCGTCGGCGGGCTTCCAGGACAGCGACAGCGCGGCACGCCCGCCGTCGAGCTGGATTCCCTTGAGCACCTGGAGGTCTTCGACCGCGCACACGTGCATGGACGGGTACGTCTGGCGCGCGGCGTCGGCGAACCACTCCAGCACCATCGCGACCGGCACGACGGGCGTTCCGTCGATGGCGTGGTCGGACAGGTAGGGGTGCTCCGCGACCGTGATCGTGCGCTGGATGGAGCCGGTGGCCGGGCGTGGACCCTCGACCACCACCTCGACCGCGTCGCCGCCCGTCTCGAGCTCGTCGCAGCAGAAGGACGCGCCCTGATCGAGCGGGATCACGGTGAGGCCGCGCTGCTCGAACTGCTTGCGCAGCGCGGGCGTGACCATGCCGGCCTCCCAGGGCCCCCAGTCGAACGACTTCACGCGCACGCCGCGCTGGGCGAGCTGGAGGCCCGTGTGCGTGAGGACCTCGTTCGCCATGGAGTAGTCGCACTGGCCGATGTTGCCGTACCGACCGGCCACGCTCGCGAACAGCACCGCGAAGCGCAGGTGGTGGTCGGTGCACGACAGGAGCGCGTCGAGCCCGTCGACCTTGGTGCTGAACACGAAGTCGAACTGGTCGGGCGTCTTGTCGAGCACGCGCTTGTCGGCGAGCACACCGGCCCCGTGCAGGATGCCCACGACCGGCTTTCCGAGCGCGGCGACCGCGGCCTCGACGGACTCCGGATCGCGGATGTCGGCGCTGGTGTACGTCACCTTCGAGCCCGCCGCGCGGATGGCCGCCAGGTTCTCCCGGACCTCCCGTGCGGCGGTGACCGCGCCGAGAGCGGCGTTCATCTCGCGGGGCGTGGGCTTGATGCCGCGCTTCTTCGCGTCGGCGATCCACGCGCCCTGGAGCGCGTCGTCGGGCACTCCGACCGCCCACACGGGGTCGGTGGGCGCCACGTCGGAGCGGCCGAGCAACAGGAAGTCGGGCCGGTAGCGACGGGCCATCTCGAGCACCACGGCGGCCGTGACCCCACGGGCACCGCCCGACACGACGACGAGCTCGCCGCGCGCGCACGGAGCGCCGTGGTCGGAGCCGGGCATGCGCGCGACCGCGTTGTGCAGGTGGTAGATGCCGGACCGCTGCACGCCGATCTCGAGGGCGCCGTGGTCGTCGACCAGGGCGTCCGCGACGCGGTCGATGGCGGCGGTCGGGTCGATGTCGAGCGCGAGGAAGCGACCGTCCCACTCCTGGGACAGGGTCTTCGGGAGCCCGGCGAGGCCGCCCTGGACGGGCTCCTTGCACTTCTTGAGCCCGAAGTCGCCGCCCATGGCGCTCACCGTGGCGAAGAACGGCACGGGGCCGACGGCCTTCGCGACCAGGAACGCCCCGCGCACGCGCTCGAGCAGCGCGTCGCCCTTCGCGCCCACGGCAGCGAGGTGGATCACCCCGGAGACCTCGGGCAGCACGAGCTCACGCGACCAGTCGGGATCGACGACGAACGCGTCGACCCCGCGCGCGACGAGGGCCTCGACGAGCTTCGGAGCCTTGCCGAGGCGGTCGGCCGTGACGGCGATGCGCCCGGCGGGAGGCGCGGGGATGCCGGGCCCACACGGGACGAGGCGCACTTCCTTGCGCAGCAGGGCTACGCCGGGTTGAAGTCGCACCATGGCAGGGGGTTGCGTCGAGCGGACGGCACCGGGCGCGAACCCGGCGGTCTCGGCCAGGTAGGCGGTGACCTCCTGGAGCGTGCGGAGCGCGGACAGACGGTCGTTGTCGAGCTCGGGGAGCCCGGGGACCTTGTCCTGCACGGCCGACAGGATCTCGACGCGCTTGATGGAGTCGATGCCGAGGTCGGCCTCGAGGTCCATGCCGAGCTCGAGCATGTCGCGGGGGTAGCCGGTCTTCTCGGCCACGGCGTCGAACATCGCGGCCTCGATGACCTCGTCGCCGCCCGAGTGCGCAGCGGAGCCGTTGTGGCCGGGCTTCGCGGGCGTGGCGCTCGCCGGGGCGGCCGACACCGGGGCGGCCGACACGCCGGCGGTCTCGGCGAGGTAGGCGGTGACCTCCTGGAGCGTGCGGAGCGCGGACAGGCGGTCGTTGTCGAGCTCGGGGAGCCCGGGGACCTTGTCCTGCACGGCCGACAGGATCTCGACGCGCTTGATGGAGTCGATGCCGAGGTCGGCCTCGAGGTCCATGCCGAGCTCGAGCATGTCGCGGGGGTAGCCGGTCTTCTCGGCCACGGCGTCGAACATCGCGGCTTCGATGGCGGCGTTCCCACCGGCCGCAGCGGCGCGGGGCGCAGGAGCGGGGGCCGGAGCGGCGGCACGCAGAGCCGGGGCGCTCGGGGCCGGAGCCCCCGCACCGGCGGTCTCGGCGAGGTACGCGGTGACCTCCTGGAGCGTGCGGAGCGCGGACAGGCGGTCGTTGTCGAGCTCGGGGAGCCCGGGGACCTTGTCCTGCACGGCCGACAGGATCTCGACGCGCTTGATGGAGTCGATGCCGAGGTCGGCTTCGAGGTCCATGCCGAGCTCGAGCATGTCGCGGGGGTAGCCGGTCTTCTCGGCCACGGCGTCGAACATGGCGGCTTCGATGGCCGCGGAGCCGGACGCTGCGGCCGGACGTGCCGCGACGGGCACGGGAGCGGGCGCAGGCGCCGGACGTGCCGCAGGCGCCGGACGTGCAGCGACAGGCGCGGGGCGGGCCGGTGCGGCCGAGCGGTCGGCGATGGGGCGCGTGCGTGCATCGAGCAGCGGCGGCATGTCGTCGGCGACGGACACCGCGCCCGCGAGGCCGGGGAGGCGCTGCGTGGCGGGGGTCTTCGTGCCCTGACCGAGGAACGAGCCCACGAGCGCGGCCGCTTCGGTGGACATCATGCCCGTGATGCCCGACGTGTCGCCGCTGGGCGGCATGACGGCCGGCGTGGCCGGACGGACGGCAGGAACCGGAGCCGGGGCCGGAGCGACGGGAGCCGGCTGGAGCGCGGCGCTCACCGAGGGCCGGGGGCTCGCGACCGCGACGGGGATGGACGACTGGCCGGTCGCCGCGAGCTCGACGAGGCGCGCGTGCGTCTGGAACAGCGTGTGGAAGCTGGCGTTCGCCTCGGCGTGCGCCTTCAGGAAGTCGCCGTGCACCTGGGCCGTGCGCTCCTGGGTGCTCTGGAAGGCGAGCAGGGTGGTGCGCGTGGACTCGAGCAGTGCGGTGAGGTCGTCGGACATGGCGGTCTTCCTCGTGGCCGGGGCTGCCGGCGTTCCGTTGCGTGCGGGGACCGCGCGCGTCGGGGTCTTCGGTTCGGGTGCCCGCGTCGGAGCGGCCGCGGCCTGGGGCGCTGCGGCGATCGGTACGGGAGGAGCGGTCTGGGCCCGGGTGGCGATCTCGCGCGCGGCGCGGATGGCGTCGGTGACGGGCGGGTTCTTCGTGGACTCGAACTTGTGGTTCGCGCCGTTCAGGCCGAGCGTGGCCTTGCTCTTCCCGCTCGGCGGGAGCGGGGGGAGGGCCTGCTCGAGCAGGGGGCGCAGGTCGACCCGGACGCCCGCGGCCAGGAGCTGCGCGAGCGCGCCCTTGAGCTGCAGGTCGCCGTCGACCCGGTGGCGGTGGCGGTCGAGCGAGATCACCGTGATGTCGTCGCGCCCGGCGAGCGTCTTGCGCACGAGCGTCGAGAGCACGCCCTTCGGACCGACCTCGACGAACACCCGCACGCCCGCGTCGACCATGTTCTGGACGATGCCCACCCAGTCGACGGGCTGCGCGATCTGCTCGGCGAGCATGCGCCGGACGGTCTTCGCATCGGACGGGTAGGGCTGCGCGGTGGCATTGCTGTAGACGGGGATGCGCGGTGCGGAGAACGACAGCCCGGACAGCGCGTCTCCGTAGGGCTTCACGGCGTCGGCCACGAGCGTGCTGTGGAACGCCGCGCTGACCGGGATGGCCTTCGCGGGGAGCTCCGCCTTGCCGAGCTCGGCGATGGCGCGCTCCACATCGGCGCGGCTCCCGGAGATCACGCCCTGCTCGGGGTGGTTCCGGTTCGCGAGCACGACGCCCGGCACGCGCTTCAGCACGCGAGCGATGTCTTCGAGGGGCCCGGACACCGCCGCCATCGTGCCGCGGTCGCGGTCGCCGGCCGACATGGCCTCACCGCGCACCCGGGAGGCCGCGAGCAGCGCGTCGGCGTCGTACACCCCAGCGGCGTGCAGGGCGACCAGCTCACCGTACGAGTGCCCGGCCACGGCATCCGGACGGAGCCCGAAGCCCGACAGCAGGTCGAGCAGGCCTTTCGAGAAGGCGCCGATGGCCGGCTGTGCCCACTCGGTGGCGCGCAGACGGGCCTCGTCGGCCTCGCTGTCGCCGTAGGGAGGCGGGAACGTGACGCGGGACAGCGCGCTGCGCCCGTTCACCCGGAAGTGCTCGTCGGCGTCGTCGAGGGCAGCTCGCACGATGGGCCACCGGATGGCGAGGTCGCGGCCCATGTCGACGTACTGGGAGCCCTGGCCCGGGAACACGAACCCGAGCTTGCCCGCCGGGCGCGTGGTGACGCCGTAGTGCACGTCGCCGCGGCTGCCCGGACCGCGCCCGAGCTGCGCGAACGCGGCGTTCACGGTGTCGGCGAAGTCTTCGGACGCGCACGCGAAGGCGAGCACGTGCTGACCGCGGCCAGTGAACCGCTCCTGGGTGTCGCGCGCGAGGTGGGCGGGGGTGGCGGCCGTCTCGGCGGCGGCGGCGAGCGCGGTGAGCGCGGACTTCAGCCCGGCGGCGTCGTTCGCCTCGAGCACGAACAGCTCGCCGCGCGCGGGCTCCAGGGACCGGAACACGGTGTCGTCGCCGTACTCCTCGAGCACGCAGTGGTAGTTCGTGCCCCCGAAGCCGAACGCGCTCACGCCGGCGCGGCGCGGATGGTCTTTCGCGCGCACCCACGGGCGGGCGTGCGGGCTCATGAAGAACGGCGAGTCCTCGAAGCCCATCTTCGGGTTCGGCTCGGCGACCTTGGCGGTGGGCGGGAGCACGCGGTGGTGCAGCGCGAGCACGGCCTTCACGAGCCCTGCGGCTCCGGCGGTGCTCTTGGTGTGCCCGATCTGCGACTTCACGCTGCCGATCTGCACCCAGCGGTCGTCGCGGACGGCCTCTCCGTACACCGTCTTCAGGCCGGTGATCTCGGCCATGTCGCCGGCTTTCGTGCCGGTGCCGTGGGCCTCGACGAGCTCCACGGTCGCGGGCGACACGTCGGCCATCTCGTACGCGCGGCGCAGGCACTTCGCCTGACCCGCCGGGTTCGGGGCGTAGATGCTCTTGAAGCGGCCGTCGGAGGAGCTCCCGAGCCCCTTGATGACCGCGTAGATGCGGTCGCCATCGCGCTCGGCGTCTTCGAGGCGCTTGCAGGCCACCATCGCGATGCCCTCGCCGATGAGGATGCCGTCGCTGTTCGCGTCGAACGGCTTGGCCTCGCCCTGCTTCGTGAAGGCCGGCGTGCGCGTGAAGCACTGGAACATGAACGTGTCGTTCAGGCAGTCGGCCCCGCCCGTGAGCACGACATCGCTGCGGTACGACGTGAGCTCCGACAGCGCGTACTGCATGGCGGCCAGCGAGCTCGCGCACGCGGCGTCGACCACCGCGTTCGTGCCGCCGAGGTCGAAGCGGTTCGAGATCCGGCCGGTAACCACGTTGCCGAGCAGACCGGGGAAGCTCTGCTCCGTCCACGTGGGGAGGTGCGCGCCGATGTCCTCCACGACGGCGTCGGCGACGCGCCCGTCCACACCGCAGCGCTCGAGGGCCTTGCGCCACACGGGCCCGAACAGGCGGGCTCCGAGCGTGACCGCCATCTCCTGCGTGCCGGTGACGCCGAGGATGCAGGCGACCTTCTCGCGGTCCCAGTCGTCCTTCGCGGGGTCGAGACCCGCATCGATCAGGGCCTGGCGGGCGACGATGAGGGACAGCAGCTGCGTCGTGTCGATCGACTCGAGCATGTTCGGGGGGATGCCGAACTCGACCGGGTCGAACGGGTACTTGTCGAGGAACCCGCCCCGGGTGCACCAGGTCTTGTCCTTCGCGTTCGGGTCGTCCGAGAAGTGCTCCTCGGCCTTCCAGGAGTGGTCTTCCGGCACGTCGGAGATGCAGTCGGCGGCATCGAGGATGTTGCGCCAGTAGTCCGCGAGCGACGGAGCCTTCGGGAACAGGCTCGCCATCCCGACGATCGCGATGGGGGGGTGACGATGGCTCATCGGACGGATCCTGGGTCGAGGGGGCGGGGGCGCCAGGTGCGGCTCTCGGGGCCGGCATCCACGCCCTGGTTCAGAAGGGTGTTGCTGCGGGTGATGGCGGCGGCGCCCGCAAGGATGTTCGCGGCGACGGTCACCACGCGACGCTCGGCGGGGTCGGCGAGGAACGTTCCGCGCGTCCAGGCGTTGAACGCGCCGATCCCGGGACCACACCAGATCTGGGTGTCGAGCTTGCGGTCTTCCTCGCCGCCGATGGCCCAGTGGCTCGACAGACCGAGGTACCAGCGGAACACGAGGGCCATCTTGTGCTTCGGGTCGGTCGAGGCGCGCTCGAGCTGCTTGGGGTCTCGCTCCGCGAAGAACTGCTCGCACCCGGCCCACACCTCGCTCACGGGCTTGCGGAACACGGACTTCTCGAGCTTCGCGAGCGTGGCCGGATCGATGGACTCGAGGGACGCGTGGTTGCGGTAGAGCTCGTAGAGCTGGGCCCCGCGCATCGCGAACAGCGTGCCGCGCTTGAGCACCTGCACCTCGACGCCGGCCTCGAACATGTCGGACGCGGGCGCCATGCCGACATCCGCAGTTCCAGCGTCGGCCAGCATGGCCTTCACCATGGGCGACGTGCCGGACTCGAGGCACGCCTGGTTCACGGTGCCGGTGAGCACGTAGGCCGCGCCCAGCGCGAAGGCCGCCGCTGCCGAGGCGGGCGTGCAGATGCCGCCGGCCGCGCCCACCCGCACGGGCCGATCGTAGCGCTGCTCCGCGCAGATGCGGTCGCGCAGGCCCAGGATGAGGGGGAGGAGCACGGGCATGGGCTGGTTGTCGGTGTGCCCGCCGGAGTCGGCTTCGGCCGTGAGGTCGTCGGCCATGGGCACCTGCGCGGCGAGCTCGGCTTCGCGGGCCGTGATCCGCCCCTGCTCCACGAGCGCGCGCAGCATCTTCTCGGGCGCGGGACGGAGGAACTTCTCGGCGACCTCCTCGCGGCTGATCTTCGCCACCACGCGGTTCGGCACGACGATGCGCCCGTCGGGACCGGTGTGGATGCCCGACACCCGGAACTGCACGATCTGCGGGGTGAGCCCGAGGAACGCGGCGGCCGACACGTTGCGCACGCCGCGCGAGAGGTACAGGTCGACGGTCTCCTGCTCCTGCCAGGGCTCGTGCGGGCTGTGGATCAGGTTGAAGCCGTACGGCAGGTGCCCGACCTCGCGCTGGATGCGGTCGATCGCGGCCGTGATGCGGGGCGTGGGGAGGCCCGCCGCGCCGAAGAAGGCGAGCAGGCCGGCCTTCGCCATGGCGATCACGAGATCCTCGCTCGCGATGCCGTTGGCCATCGCGCCGCCCACGTAGTTCGCGCGCACGCCGTAGGCGGACCGGAACGTGGGGTCGCCGAGCTGGTCGGGGGGGAGCGCCGGGACCCACGCGAGCAGGGGCAGCGCGCCGTCCGGAGCGCTGCGGGCGCCGAGCAGGACCTGCCCGTCGGTGCTGACGCCGATCTCTCCGTCGAGCGACACGATGGCGGCGGGCGTTCCGAGCGCGTGGAGCGCGTCGATCACGGCCTGACGACCCACTGCGATCGGCGAGGATCCGGGGATCAACCAGCCGAGTGGGGTGGAAGGGAGGGTCTGGATGCGCTGTCCCATGGTCCTCGGGGGAAGACGACAGGGGCCCCTGTAACATGCCGTTCAAGTTCTGGGTCGGCGAAAAACCACGGATGGACGCTCGATATTGGGCCGGAAAACTGGCCCGGTGGCCAGGAAGGGGACGAAGCGTCCGGAGACCCGTGGACTATGGGCGGGCGCACTGCCGTCGGGCCCGGGGGCGATCCCCGCAGGAACGCGCCTGCACGGAGCGGTGTGGATGGTGGTGGACACACCGGGCCGCGTGTGGGATCCAGGGAGGGTCTCCGGCCGAGGACCGCATGGCGCACGAAGATCAGAAGACCGAGATGTACGGCCAGATGGACTGGCGCGATCCCGTGAAGGCCCTGAGCGACCTCCCCGACATCGCGAACGAGGGAGAGTGCTGCTACGTCCAGGAGGAATCCGCGGTCTACGCCTACCGTTCCGGGGCGTGGAAGAAGGAGATCTCGAAGGACAAGCAGTAGGTCAGGCCCGCGGGTCTGCCGGCCGCTTGCGGAGCCAGCGGAGGGTGGTGGCGAGCCCCTCGGGGAGCGTGGTTCGCGCGCGTACGCCGAGCTTGTCGCTCGTGTGCGCCGGATCGCCCCACGAGCCCCGGAGATCTCCGGGCGGACGCGCCGCGAACGCCGTGCGGATGGGGCTCCCCGTGATCACCTCCATCTCGCGCACGAGCTCGAGGATGCCCACGGGCCGGCCGCTCGCGGCGTTGAAGATGGCCGGGCCGCGCTCGGACCGCACCCGACGTGCTTCGACGAGCACCCGCACGACATCGCTGGCGAACACGTAGTCGCGGGAGGTGTCCTGGCCGAACAGGATGGCGTCGCGCCCGGAGTCGGCGGCCTCGAGGAAGGCGCGCACGGACGATCCGGGGCGCATGCGCGGCCCGTACGTGGTGAACGGCCGCACGATCGACACGGCGCCCCGGCTGGTGGTCTGCCAGGCGGTCGCCAGCGCTTCGGCCGCCACCATGGACGCCGCGAACGGGGTGGACGCGCTGGGGGCGTCTCCCTCGCGAGCCCCGCGCTGGCGGACCTCTCCGTACACACACCCGTGCGAGCACAGCACGAGGGACGGCACGCGCGCGGCATCCATCGCGTCGAGCACGACCTGCGTGCCGAGCACGTTCGTCTCCAGGCACGCCGCGGCGTTCGGCATCGACATCCGCGAGCCCGTGAAGTGCCCGAGGTGGAACACGCGCTTCACGCCCACCATCGCGCGCTGGACGACGAGCGGGTCGCGCACGTCGCCCTCCACGAAGTCGACCGCGCGCCCGAACTTCGCGACCCGGTCGCGCTGGCGGGCCCCGTCTTCCCCCGGCCGCGCGATCAGGGCGTCGAGCACGCGCACGCGCTTGCCCATCCGCACGAGGGCGTCGACGAGATGGGAGCCGAGGAACCCGGCGCCGCCAGTGACGAGCTGCATACCGCAGGATGACTCAGATCTGCTCGACGCCCACGATCTTCCCGGGGAAGGCTTCCTTCAGCGTGCGCTCCACGCCGAGCTTGAGCGTGGCGGTGCTCGCGGGGCAGGAGCGACAGGCGCCCTGCATCTTCACGAACACCACGCCGTCGTCGATCGACACGAGCTCGAGATCGCCGCCATCGCTGTGGATGCCGGGCAGGATGCGCTGCTCGAGCACGGCCTGCACCTCGGCCATCAGGCCCGTGCGGTCGACCTCTTCGCCCGTGATGCGATGGCCCGTGGACAGGAAGTAGGTGCGCAGCGCGACGTTCACGCCGGAATCGATGGCATCCCAGTCGGCGGACGGCTCGCGCTCGACCGTGATGGTGTTGTCGCGCAGGAGCACCGTTCGGACACCGCGGATGCCGAGCAGCAGCGCGGGGAGGTCGGGCAGGCCCTCTCTCTCGCCCCCGAAGAACAGCGGGCGCCCTTCGGCGAGCCACCGATTGCAGAGGTAGAGCCGGCCGTTCGGGTTCGGCGTCTCCTTCGCCCGCAGGTCGAGGTGGGTGGACACGTGCCAGCCGCCGTCGCGGTAATCGAGCACGAGACCGCGCATGCGCTCGAGGTCGCGATCGCCGATGGTGGTGCGCTCGAAGCCCGGCGCGGACGGGCCCTGCGCTTCGCCCTCCTCCACGACGACGATGCGGCCGCGCTCGGCGCGACGCGTGGACACGTGGATGCCGTGCCCGGCGGGGAGCTGGGACAAGCGCGCGCTGGCCTCGGCGCTCATCTGCAGCGGCTCGGGATCGCGAGGTACGACCGGGGTGCTGAGGCCGAGCGCGTTCTTCAGCGTGTTCAACAGGCCCACGGAGCCCTCCTCGGGATGGATCGTTGGTCTATCCTCGGGGGCACCGCAATGCAGGAGGTGGTGTGCGTTCCGTGCTGTTCGTGTGTCTGGGCAACATCTGTCGCAGCCCGATGGCCGAGGGCATCGCTCGCAAGCTGGCCGCCGGGCGCGGGCTCTCGCTCGAGATCGACAGCGCGGGCACGGCCGCCTACCACGAAGGGGAGCGCGCCGACCCCCGCACGCGCGAGGTGCTGGCGCGGCACGACGCGTCGTTCGATGGGCGTGCACGCCAGGTTCGGCCGTCCGACTTCGAGGCGTTCGACCTGATCCTCGCGATGGACCGGCAGAACCTCGCCGACCTCCGGAAGCGGTGCCCGGCGGCGTACGTCGACAAGCTGCACCTGATGCTCGAGCCGGTCGGAGGGGGCGACGTGCCCGACCCGTACTACGGCGGTCCGGATGGGTTCGACACGAACCACGCGATGCTCGTGGAGGCCGTGTCGGCCTGGCTGGACCGGATCGAGGCGTGACCGCCCGCGAGGTGCTCGCGCGCGCGGGGCTTGTCGCGGGGACGGGGGAGCGGCTCGAAGGCGGCGACATCTCGACGGTGGAACGCTTCGGTCCGTGGGTCGTGAAGACGCGGGCAGGCGCTCCGGACGGGCTGTTCGCGAGCGAGGCCCGCGGACTGCAGACGCTCGCCGCAGCGGGCTGTCGGGTGCCCGGCGTGCGGCACGTCGACGCTGAGGGGCTCGTGCTCGAGTGGCTCGAGCCGGGCCCACCGGACTGGCCGGGGCTGGCGGACCAGCTCGCGCGCCTGCACACGGGGCGCGTCGAGGGCTATGGGCTCGAGCACCCCGTGTTCATCGGGCCGATCGGGCTGCCTGCGCGCACCGGTCCGATGGCGGAGGTGTGGTGGGAGGCCCGGCTCGCTCCGGTGATGGCGCAGTGCTCGGGGCTCGGCGGTCTCCGCGGTCGGCTGGAGCGCCTGGTGCACGCGGCGCGCCCGCCGCTCGAGGGCCCCGTGTGGGTGCACGGAGACCTGTGGAGCGGGAACGTGCACATGAGCCGCGCGGGGGCCGCACTGATCGACCCGAGCTGCTGGAGGGGCGAGCGCTCGGTCGATCTCGCGATGATGACGCTGTTCGGAGGCTTCCCGCCGGCGTTCTGGTCGGCGTATCGCGCGGTCGCGCCGGTCCCGCCGGACGTGGAGGCCTGGCTGCCGTTCTGGCGGGTGTACTTCCTGCTGGTCCACGTGGCGTTGTTCGGGAGCGGCTACCTGCCGGGCGTGGAGCGCGAGGTCGACGCGATCACTCGGCTCTGCGGCCGCCCCGCTTGAGGCGCTGCGCGACGACCTGCTGCTGGCGGGACTTGTAGAGCGCGTGTGCGTTCTCGCCGCGCTCGTTGTTCCGTGCGGTGGCTTCGTCGATCACCTGGAACTCGACGTTCACGAACACCGTGTGGCCGTACTCGATGTCGAAGCTGTGGCGCGAGGCCGGGAGAGGCACGGGATAGTCGACGATGAAGTTGATCATCCGGTAGCTGGCGCCCGAGAACTCGTTCTTCGTCGCGGCGGCGAGCTCGGGGTGCTCGCGGAGGTCTTGCGTCTGCTCGATGCTGTCGGCGCGCAGACCTTCGATCAGCGCGCTGGGATCGAGGAGGTTGTTGTGGCTCTCTCCCGGGATGACGTAGTTGAACGGGAACATGTGGCGCGTCATCCACGCGAGCGCGGGCGCGAGGTGCTCCGGGCTCTCGACGATGCAGCGGTAGCGCAGCTTGTCGAACACCGTGGCGGCCACGTTCTCCTTCTTCGCGAGCAGCTTGGTGATCACCGAGCTGCGGGACTTGCGGTTCCCGGTGAACGAGAGCACGGCCACACCGTCGTCCTGCATGGCATCCGCGGACGCCAGGATGCGTCGGTGGGCGAGCGCCAGCACCTCCGCTTCGGAGATGGGGGTGCGGTGGCGGAGATCGGCCGCCGCGAGGTGCTGGATGACGTGCATCAGCTTGAGCACCACGCACGACAGGATCTGCGTGCGGCGGAACCCGCCGAACTGCGACGCCCACAGGAACACCTCGCGCACGTCGTCGGGGTTCCGCAGCTCGGTGGGGAAGTGCAGCTTCAGGTGCTCCTCGAGGTAGCTGACGGCCTCGTTGAACACGAAGCGCAGGCGGTCGCGGTGCTCTGCGAGCCCCATGTCGAGGCTGTGCAGACCGAGGAAGCGGTCGACCTCCTCGAGATCGCGCATGGCCAGGCGCTGCCAGTCGACCACCGAACCGCCGGACAGGAGCAGCCGCATGGACTCCACATCCTGCAGCTCGAGCTGGTGGTCCCAGACGCGGTTCTGCCAGCTGGCATCGATTTCGAGCATGTCGCGGCGCATGCCCGAGCGTACCGCGGTAGAAGTCGGGCGTGGGACGCAAGGACGACAGGGCCGGGTCGGCTGGCCGGGTGGTGGAGATCCGCGGACGGCGCGTGCGGGTCGCCGACGTCGGCGGTGCGGGCGGTGAGCGGGTGTGCTTCCTGGCCGGTCTGCGCGCGGTGGTCGGCGACCGCGTGCGCTGGGTGGAGGTGCCGGGCAGCGGCGGAAAGCTCGTGTCCGTCGAGCCGCGCGACACCGCGCTGATCCGGGTCGATCACCGGGGCCAGGAGCAGGTGCTCGCAGCGAACCTCGAGGGGCTGCTCGTCGTGGTCGCGGGTCAGGAACCGCCGTTCCGCGCGGGCCTGATCGACCGGTACGCCGTGGCGGCCGCGCGGTCCGGGCTCCGCGTCGCGGTGTGCCTCAACAAGGTCGATCAGGGCGTGCCTCCCGAGGTGGAGGCCGAGATCGCGCTGCGCGAGTCGCTCGGGGTGCGGTTCCTGCGGACGTCCGCGCTGCTGCGCTTCGGGCTCGACGCCGTCCGGGGCTTCCTCGCGGAGCAGTCCGGTACCTGGGCGCTGGTCGGGCACAGCGGGGTCGGCAAGACGAGCCTGATCGGCGCGCTGCTCCCGGGCGAGGACGTGGGCGCGGTGGGCGACCTGTCGGAGTACTGGGGTACCGGGCAGCACACCACCACGGGCAGCCGCCTGTTCACGCTCGCTTCGGGCGGTGAGCTGGCCGATTCGCCCGGGATCCGCACCTTCACGCCCGGCGGGCTCACGGTCGACAACGTGCGCGACTACTTCCCCGGCATGAGGCAGCTGCAGTGCCGGTACCGCGACTGCCAGCACCGCGAGGGCGAAGACGGGTGCGTCGCGGAAGGCGGCATCGATGCCGCGCTGCTCCAGTCCTACCGCCGCCTCCTGGAAGACGTGCGGGGGGTGGCCGAGCGGGCGCGGGGGCGCCGGTCCTGACGATTCCGCCGTCCGCGGAACGGTTCAGGGTGCGGCCGTGCCGTCGGCCTCGGGGTCTTCGGGGTCGGTGCCGTCGAGCGCCGCCTGGATGCTCTCGAGGGCGTTCCGGGCGTCCTTCGCGTCGGGGTTCGACTCGAGGATGAGCTTGAGGGACCGCACGGCCCGCTCGCGGTGGAGCCGTGCCTTCTCGGGGTCGGGCTCGCCGTCGGCGACGCGCTGGAGCAGCGTGGCGAGCAGCCAGTTGGCGTCGTAGCCGCGGGGGGCGTGAACGAGCGCGGCCTCGTAGTGCCGTGCGGCCGTGGCGTTCTCCCCGAGGGCGTCCCAGTAGCCCGCGAGCAGCATCTGATCTTCGTAGGTGTCGCCGTAGAACTGCAGGGACTTCTCGAGCGCCTGACGGGCCTCGCGGTTCCATCCGTTCTGCATGCAGAGGTCGGTGAAGGCGCCCAGCAGCTTGCGGTGCCGCGGGTGGGACTCCTGCAGCGCCAGCAGGAACAGGAAGGCCTGGTGCGGGCTCTCCTCCTCTTCGACCGTGCGGGCGACCGAGATCGCGAGGTCTTCGATGAATCCGCCCATGGCGTCGAGCTCTTCGAACAGCTTGCGCGCGGCCCGCACCTCGCCGGCCTTGAGGGCCGCGGAGACGGCGAGCATGTAGCGCCGCGCGCGCTCCACGGGACGCGACTCGTCGAGGCTGATGCGGATGTCGTCGGCGCGCAGGTAGAGCTGCGCGGCCTCGAGCGCGGCGAGCTCGCCCTCGTGGGTGGTGGCGTCTTCGTACGTCTGCGCGCGGTCGTGCAGCCACGACTCCAGGCGCGCGAACACGAGGAGGTCGCGCTCGGACTTCCGCATCTGCACGGACCGCTCGTACGACTCCAGCGCGACGAGGGCGCTCGGGAGCCCGCGCCCGTCGGACACCGCGAGCAGCGCGGCGGCGTCGGCACGCAGCCACAGGCCCGCTGGCGAAGCGAGGTCGGGCTTGTCGCGGATCTCGACCGAGAGCATCTCGAAGCCGTGGCGGATCTTCTCGGGGTCTTGATCGGGGCCGATGAGTCGGGCCGCTTTCACGACGGTCTTCTCACTCTGGGCGTAGGCCGGAGTGAGGAGGGACAGACACGAGAGGGCGAACAGAGCGGCCATCATTTGCGAGGAGGTGCACATGATGCACCGCCATCGTAGCACGAGGTCAGGCGACGCCAATCACGTCCAGCTCGCGTTCGCCGGAGGGAGCGTCGAACGTGACGGTGTCGCCGGGCTCGGCGCCGACGAGCGCCTGACCCAGCGGGGAGGCCGTGCCCACGAGCTGGACGCGGGCACCCCCGTGCTCGAGCTCGTGCCCGCCCTGGGGTGCGAGGAGCATCCAGACCTCGGCCTCTCCGTCGTCGACCGTGACGAAGGACCCGAGGCGCGCGGTCGTCGCGGGACGGTCGTCGAGGGCGTCGAGCCATGCGACGAGCTGCTTGAGGTCGGCCAGGCGCTCGCCCTGACCGGCGGCCAGGTACGAGGCCTCGAGGGCCCGGGTGTCGTACTTGTTCTCGGGGCGGCTCTCCGCGTTGGTCGCTTCGTCGCGCGACGCGCCCACCATGGACGTGAGGGCGTCCAGCTGGGCGTGGAGGGCGGCGCGCAGTGCAGCGAGGAGCTTGGACTTCAGCGAGGGGTCCGATGGGGTCATGGGCGGCTTCCGTGGGAGCGTGGCAGTATGGCGCAATGCGCTGCTCCTGGATGCTCCTCCTGTTCGTGGGGTGCTCGAACCCCTCGTCCCCGCCGGTCTCCGAAGCCGATGCCGACGTCGACACCGACGCCGACGCGTGCGTTCCGGAGGCCGAGCGGTGCGATGGCCGTGACAACGACTGTGACGGGGTGGTGCCCGCCGAAGAGGTCGACGCGGATGGAGACGGCGCGCTCGACTGCGCGGCGTGCGACGCGGAGGGGTTCTGGGAGCCGACGCTCGGGCTGTCCGGCGACGCGCTGCGCCAGCGCCTGAACGAGCTCACGGCCGGCCACTCGTGTGTGAGCTACCCGAACGAGCGCGAGTGGATGTTCGTCACGCTCGACAAGATGAACGGCTCCGTGGAGTGCGTGTACACGGGTCGCACCACGCCGGTCGGGAACACCGAGCCCGATCCGACCGACATGAACACCGAGCACACGTGGCCCCAGTCGCTCGGCGCCGACACCGAGCCCGCCCGCTGCGACGTGCACCACCTGTACCCGGTCGATGCCGACGCGAACTCGCGGCGCGGCAACAGCCCGTACGGGAACGTGGTCGACGTGGTGTGGCAGGAGGGCGGCAGCAAGCTCGGCGACGACGCGTCGGGAGCTCGGGTGTTCGAGCCGCGCGCAGCGCACAAGGGCAACGCGGCCCGGTCGATCCTCTACTTCGGCATGCGGTACGGGTACGACGTGGAGCCTGCGTACCGCGACGTGCTGAAGGCGTGGTCTACGCTCGACCCCCCGGACGAGCGCGAGATCGAGCGCACACTGCAGATCCGCGACCGGCTCGGGAAGGCGAACCCGTTCGTGGTGTGCCCGCAGCTCGTCGACCGACTGTAGTAGGTTCGCGGCACCGGAGGACTCATGGTCGTGTTGATGGCCGCCCTGATGCTGGGCTGCGTTCCGAAGAAGAAGTACGACGAGCTGGAGAGCCTGCTCGCCACCACGAAGGCCGACCTCACGGCCCAGATCGAGGAACGCGACGGCACCATCGCGAGCCTGCGCGGCGAGATCGCGACGCTCGGCGCGGAGCAGAAGCGCCTCCAGGAGAGCCTCGCCGGCAAGGAGAAGCTGCTCGCGGAGGAGCTCGCGAAGAACGAGGAAATGCGGCAGAAGAACGCTGCGATGGTGAAGGACAAGGGCGCGCTGGCCGGCGAGATCGAGCAGATGAAGGCCGCGCTCGCGGAGCTCCAGGCCCGCAAGGCGGCTGCCGACGCCCGCCTGAAGGACTTCCAGGACCTCCTGGCGCGGTTCAAGTCGCTGATCGACGCCGGCACGCTCCAGGTGAAGATCAAGGACGGACGGATGGTCGTCGCGATGGCGACCGACGTGCTGTTCGCGTCGGGGTCGGCCACGCTGTCGCCCGACGGCAAGGCGGCGCTCACGTCGGTCACCGAGATCCTCGCGAGCATCCCCGACCGCGAGTTCCAGGTGGAAGGCCACACCGACAACGATCCCATCGCCACCGCGCAGTTCCCGAGCAACTGGACGCTCGCGAGCGCCCGTGCGCTGAACGTCGTCGACCACATGCTCAAGAACGGCATGGCGGCCGACCGGATCTCGGGGGCGAGCTTCGGCGAGTTCCGTCCCGTGGTCGCGAACGACACGAAGGAGAACAAGGCGCAGAACCGCCGCATCGAGATCGTGGTCGTGCCCGACCTCTCGCAGCTGCCCGGCTACGACGAGCTGCAGAGGCTCGCGCAGTGATCTCGGCCCTGCTGGCTTCGGCGTCCGCGGGCGTGGTGGTCGGTGGGGCACTGCTCGTCGACACGCCGTCCGAGGCCGCCGCCGTGGGCGCGCAGGTGTCGGTGGTGTGCGAGCGCGAAGAGGGGTTCTGCTGGACGGGTCGGTTCGCGTTCGGCGCCGACGTGCGCGGAAACGGGTTCAGCGGGGTCACCGAGCTCGGCGGCCTCGCGATCATCCCCAGCACGGAGGTGGCCACCATCCGGTTCGGCGGAGGGGTGCGCGGGGTGCACATCCAGCGCGACCTCCCCATCGTGATGCAGTGGGAGGATCCGAAGGAGAGCGTGCGGTGGGGCATCGTGCCGCAGGCCTTCCTCCAGGGCGAGCTGGCGTGGACGCCGAAGGCCCCTCTCGTGACGGGTGCGACCGTCGGGCTGGCGCCCTGGGCCGGTGTCGATCCGGCCTGCTCGGAGAACGACAGCCCGCAGTCGTGTGCGACGTGGGACGTGTCGTTCGTGGCGAGCTTCTGGGGCCGGAAGACCTTCGGGAACGGGCTCGTGCTGCAGGCCGGGTTCGGCACGCTCTCCGAGGTCGGAGTGGGCTACCGGTTCTGAGCGCTCACGGGAACAGGCGGTGCTGCACCCAGGGCGCGCCGACGTGCTCCCGCTCGTACACCAGCCGGTCGTGCAGGCGGTCTTCGCGGCCCTGCCAGAGCTCGACGCGCACGGGCCGGATGCGGAACCCGCTCCAGAACGGCGGGCGCGGCACCTCGACGCCCGCGAACCGCTCGGTGACCTCGACCACGCGGGCATCGAGGGTGGCCCGGCTGTCGACCGCTTCGCTCTGACGGCTCGCCCACGCGCCGATCTGGCTGCCGCGCCCTCGGGACGCGTGGTATTCGTCGGCCTCGTCCGGAGACACCGGCTCCACCGGGCCTTCTCCGAGGATCTGGCGCTCGAGCGACTTGAAGTGCAGCACGAAGCCACACCACGGATTCTCTCCGAGCTGGCGGGCCTTCCGGCTGCCGAGGTTCGTGTAGAACACGATGCCGTCGGGCCCATGGTCCTTCAGCAGCACGGTGCGCACGCTGGGGCGCCCGTCGGAGCCCGCCGTGGCGATCTGCATCGCGTCGGGCACGCGGGGCTCGGTGCGCGAGGCCTCCGCGAACCAGGTGGAGAACGGGGTCCAGGGGTCGGGGCTGTCGAACATGGGCGTGTCGTATCCCTGCGTTAGTCAGGGGGCCCGGAGGACCCCGTGACCGACACCTACACGACCCCGCTCGTCGAGCGGTACGCGAGCGCCGAGATGGCGCACCTGTTCTCCGACGACCACAAGTTCCGCACGTGGCGTCGGCTGTGGCTGGCGCTCGCGGAGGCCGAGGCCGCGCTCGGGCTCCCCATCCGTCCGGAGCAGCTCGACGACCTCCGCGCGCACCTCGACGACATCGACTACGACGCCGCCCGTCGGTACGAGAAGGAGCTGCGGCACGACGTGATGGCACACGTGCACGCGCTGGGGGATGTCGCGCCTCTCGCGCGCCCGATCGTGCACCTCGGGGCCACGAGCTGCTTCGTGGGCTGCAACACCGACCTGCTCGTGCTCCGCGACGCGCTCGACCTGATCCTGCCCAAGCTGGCCGGGGCGATCGAGAACCTGGCTCGCTTCGCGGAGGCCCACGCCGACCTCCCGACGCTCGGCTTCACGCACTACCAGCCCGCGCAGCTCACCACGGTGGGGAAGCGGGCCTGCTTGTGGATGCAAGACCTCCTGATCGACCTCGAGCGGCTGCAGTCCGTGCGGAACGGGCTCCGGTTCCGCGGCACCAAGGGCACGACCGGCACACAGGCGAGCTACCTGGCCCTGTTCGACGGCGACCACGCGAAGGTGGAGGCGCTCGACACCGCGGTGGCGCGGGCCTTCGGGTTCGAGCGGTCGTACGGCGTGACGGGGCAGACCTACCCGCGAAAGGTCGACCACGAGGTGGTGTCGGCGCTGGGCTCGCTGGGCGTGAGCGCTCACAAGCTGGCGACGGATCTTCGGCTGCTGGCGAACCTCAAGGAGGTCGAGGAGCCCTTCGGGGCCAAGCAGATCGGGTCGTCCGCGATGGCCTACAAGCGGAACCCCATGCGGTCCGAGCGGATCTGCGCGCTGGCCCGCCACCTCATGACGCTGCCGGCGAACAGCGCGCACACGGCGGCCGTGCAGTGGATGGAGCGCACGCTCGACGACTCCGCGAACCGTCGCATCACGCTCGCCGAAGCCTTCCTCGCAGCCGACGGGGTGCTCGAGACCCTGGTGAACGTGACGTCCGGGCTCGTCGTGTACCCCGCGATCATCGCGCGCCGGGTGGCCTCGGAGCTCCCGTTCATGGCGACCGAGAACCTCCTGATGGCGATGGTCCAGCGCGGGGCCGATCGACAGGAGGTGCACGAGGCGATCCGGGTGCACAGCCTCGCTGCGGCGGCGGAGGTCAAGCAGCACGGGCGCGACAACGATCTACTCGACCGGGTGCGGGCAGACGCCACCTTCGCGCCCATCCACGCCGACCTGGACGCCCTCCTCGACCCGCGGAGCTTCGTCGGACGCGCGCCCGAGCAGGTGCGCGCCTACCTGGCCGCGGAGGTGCGTCCGGCGCTCGTTCCGTTCGCGGGGCGCGCGACCGAGGCGTCGCTGCGGGTGTGATCGAGCGCGAGGTGCGCTACCGGAGCGCGCAGGCCTCGGAGTTCCCCGACTCGCAGGCCCGCGTGTAGAGGGCTTCCTTCTGGCCCGGACGCGACGGGACCTCTTCGGCGGCCATCAGCTCGGCGAGCTCGAAGCAGCCGCGGCTGTGGTCCATCGAGCAGACGCGCTCGTAGTAGTGCCCGGCCTGCTCCATCGTGGCGTCGGGCGCCTTCTTCTCGTGGTGCAGCACGGCGAGCTCGAAGCAGCCGAAGTTCGCATCGATCGTGCAGGCCTTGTCGTACAGCTCGGTGGCCGTCTGGAGGTTGGCCTCGGTGTCGGCGCGGTTGCCGCGCTTCTCGAGCAGCACGCCGGCCTGCTGCACGCACGCCGGGGCGTACTCGGCCTTGCAGGCCTTGTCGAACAGGGCTTCGGCCCGCTCTTCGTCTTTCTTCTCGATGCCGTCGCCCACGAGCGTCATCTCGCCGAGGCTCGTGCACGCCTTCGGGATGCTGCTCTCGTCTTCGCAGGCCTTCGTGTACAGCTCGACGGCCTTCTCGAGGTTCCCCTCGACGTCGCGGTTCGACGCGAGCACGTCGGCGAAGTGCACGCAACCCACGTTCAGGCCGTTCTCACAGGAGGTCTGGAACAGGTCGCGGGCGCGCACCATGTCTTTCGGGCCGCCGCGGGCGTCGCGCACGAGCGTGCCGAGCGCGTTGCAGGACGGCGCGTGGTGCACGGCGCAGCCATTGGAGAAGAGCTTCCGGGCGTCGGCGTAGTCGGGCTGGGGAGCGTTGAGCTCCTTCGTGCCGAGCTTGAAGCAGGCTTCCGGATCGCCGCGCTTGCAGCTCACGTCGAGCATCTCGAGCGGGTTCTCGGGGGCCTTGGTGCACGCGAACAGGAGAATCGAAAGCAGGGTCATGAGGTCTCCGCGGGCAGTTCTACACGATCTCGCGCGCGAGAGCCATCGCCCCGCCCATCCCCGTCGCGTTAGCGGAGTCCGATGTTCCATCCAGAAGGGCCGTCGTTCGGGGAGTTGATGCGCCAGGCGCTGTCGTCGACGCGCGAGGGCTACGATCTCCTCGCGAGCAAGTTCGACCACACGCCGTTCCGCACGCCCGACGCGATCCTCGAGGCGGTGGAGGGCGCGCTCGCGGGCTCCACGGGCGACGGCCTCGACGTGTGCTGCGGCACCGGAGCAGGCGCGTCGATGCTGCGACGCGTGCTCCCGGGTCGCGTCGTGGGGGTCGACTGGTCGGAGGGCATGCTGGGCGTCGCGCGACGCGATGTCCCGGGCGTGGAGTTCCACCAGGGCGACGCGCTCGAGCTCGCGTACGACCAGGAGTTCGATCTGGCCGTGTCGTTCGGGGCCTTCGGGCACTTCCGGGTCTACGAGCAGCCGCGTCTGCTCGCTGGCATCCATCGGGCGCTGCGTCCGGGAGGCCGGTTCGTGTTCGTGACGTCGGAGCAGCCGGGCCTGTTCCACCGCACGGCGCTCGTCTACCGCGTGTTCAACCTCGTGATGAAGGTGCGGAACCGGTTCTTGAAGCCGCCGTTCGTCATGTACTACCTGAACTTCCTGCTGCCCGAGGCCGCGCGTCGGCTCGAGGATGCGGGGTTCCGGGTCGAGGTTCGCCCGCTCGCCGCCGAAGGCCCGTTCACGCGGGCCCGGCTGGTCGTGGCCACCCGCGTGTCGTGACCCACACGGTCGCGCCCACCACCGCGGAGGGCACGCCCCCGATCCCGATGGCGAGCACCTCCAGCACGGCCAGACGCCGGCTCCACGTCAGATCGCCCGTGCGCCAGGTGTGCAGGCCCACGGCGATCTCGAGCCATCCCAGCGGGACGAGGGCGCAGGCGGCCCACCCGCACAGGCCTCCGACGTTGCCGGCGCTCTCGGTGATCGCGCCGCACACGTTGCCACAGAGGGCCCACGCCACGGCTCCGTAGAACCAGGCGTCGACCACACCACACGCGAGCTGGAGGGTTCCGGCCCGCGCCATCCTACGCATCGATGGCGCCGGGACCGGACCCATCCCGTGACTACCCCTCGAGGTACGCGACGACCTCGTCCTTGCCGAGCATCGACGTGACGACGAACCCGATGATCGCGGCGGGGATGCCGCCGAGCAGCACGGACGCCATCTCGAGGTAGGTGACGTACTTCATGAACGGAGCGGCTTCCTTCGGGTTCATGAGGCCGTAGACGCCCACGCCCACCTCGACCCAGCCGATCGGGATCAGCAGGAACGAGAACAGCCCGCAGAGGCCGCCCAGGCCGCCGATGAAGAACGTGAGCATGCTGCACATCGTTCCCACGACACACCACGAGAGACCGGCCATGAAGAACCAGTTCACGAGCCCGGACACGATCTGGAGGATCGCAGCCGTCTTGAGTGCCTGGGGGACTTCCTCTTCCATGCTCACCTCGACATTCCGCGGCACGGCCCGCTGAACGGTTGAACTCCGCGGCACGCCCCGCGGCACGATGGAATTCCGCGGCTCCGTCCGCGGAACCACTGAAATCGAGGGGACACTACCACGGTCACACGAGGTCGGACAGGATCTTGCGTGCCGCCTCGCGCCACGCGGCCCACGGCTCGTCGGGTAGCGCGTACGGCGTGCGGAACGGCCCGATCACCGCCGGGACCGGGCTGGCTGCGAACGACGCCTGCCAGGTGTGCGGGAGGTCGGGGAGGATCGCGGGCTCCGCGCCGATCCACACCACGTCGGTGGGCGCATTCCGCGCGTCGGCTTCGAGCATCCCCACCAAGGCGTCGCTCTCGAGCGTCTCGAGTGTGACGAGGCCCATCTCGCGCCACTCCGCGGTGGCGAGCTGGAGCACCCGTGACTCGGCCTTCAGCACGCCGGGCGGCAACACCACGCGGATGTAGAGCTCCTGGCGGTTCAGCCAGGTCGACAGCTGCTCGATCATCCCGCGCACGAGCCCGAGGACGAGCACCGTGCGCTGGTAGGGCAGCCCGGGGTCGCGGTACCGCAGGTGATCCACCGACACGTCGAGGGCGATCGTGATGCGCCGACGGTCGCGCACGAACGCGGTCTCGTCGCGCGTGTAGTACAGCAGCTCGCTCTCGGCGTACCGGACGTCGAACAGGTCGATCTCCGGGCCGTCTTCCATGAGCGCGAGCTCGCTCGTGACGAGGTTCTCCATCGCGCCGCTCGTGCTGATCGAGCTGAACCCCCCGACCGGGTAGGCGCTCTCGTCCTCGAGGCGCGTGGAGACGTGCCCGGCGCGGCGGCGGGACGGCTTCATCCGCTTCGGCAGCCCGCGGCACAGCCCGGCGGACGCATCCACGACCTGACGCAGGGCGAGCCGCTCGCTGCGCATCTCGAGGAGCTCGAGCTGCTCGAGGGTGGCGATGTCGCCCGGTGCGATGGGGCGCCCGGTGCGCTGGAAGCACGCGACGAGGTCCTGGTAGGCGTCCTGGAGGTCGTCGGCGGCATCTCCGCGGAGCGCGGCCGACCCTCGCACGACCCACTCCTCGCCCGTCTTCCGGTCGAGGTCGCGGAGGGCACCCGGATCGATCGCGACCGGCACCGAGAACCCCACGCGCTCGAGCACCTGCTCCACGAACAACGCGATGGCGACGGGACGGAGGCGCGCAGGCAGCCCGCGGATGGCGTCGGAGGCGGGCTCGCGCAGGGGATCGACCGCGATACGGCCGACGACCTGGTCTTCGTACGATCTCAGGATGCGACCGAGCGGCCCCGAGGGGTCGTGCCGGACGCGCGTTGCGGAGGCCGTGAGCAGGCGGCCGAGATCGCCGATCACCCCAGGTGGGGGGAGGGCGGGAGAGTCGGACGCGGCGGCACGGATCCATGGCGTGACCTCCGCGACCGCTTCTGGTCCGAACCGCCCGACCCGTATCAGAGACAGCCCGGCCGCGAGCCAGTCGCGCGCGGCGTCGGGGTCGCGGATCTCGCGAGGCCCGCCGGCGGACGGACCGGTGCTCATGCGAGGCCCAGGAGGCGCGGCACCTTCTCCTCGAGCAGGTCGACCTCTTCGCGCGTCTCTCCGAGGTAGGAGAGGAGACGCAGATCCGCGCGCTCCACCCGGCCTCCGTGCGTGATCCAGGCGTGGGCGCGGAGCAGCTTGTAGAGCTTGACCACCTTGCGGTCGGAGATGAACACGCGGTCTTCGCGCACGAGCGTCTTCAGCACGCGCCGGAACTCCGCCAGCAGCTCGTCGGGGAAGAACCGGTGGCGGTCGGTCTGGGTCTGGCCGTCGCGCTCGGTGTGCGTGGCGGACATCTGGAGCGTGAGGTAGCGGTGGGCCTTGAGCAGGTCGTCGAGGGACGCGTGCCCCTCGGTCCACGGGCGCTGGTTGAGGTCGCGCTGGGTCTGCGCGCGCAGGCCAGCGTCGACGAGCTCGACGAAGTGGCGCTCCTGGACCGAGCGACACGAGATCTTGAGGCAGAAGCGGTCTTTCAGCGCGGCGAGCTCGGCCTGCTCGGGCAGGTCGTTCGTGGCGGCGAACAGGATCTTCAGGCGGACCGGCACGGGCTGGCCGTCCTGGTAGAACTTCCGCTCGTTGATGACGGTGAGCAGGGCGTTCAGGATGGCCGAGTTCGCCTTGAAGATCTCGTCGAGGAACACCAGGCTGGCCGTCGGCAGCTTCCCGCTGGCCCGGCGGAGGTACTTGCCCTCGCGCAGCTGCTTGATGTCGATCGGGCCGAACACCTCGGACGGCTCGGTGAACCGCGTGAGCATGTACTCGAAGGTGTCTTCGGACCGGATCCCGAGGGCGTCGCGGAACTTGAGGATCAGGTCGGACTTGGCCGTGCCCGGCGGACCCACGAGCAGCAGGGGCTCCTGGGCCACGGCACACACGGTCATCAGATCGATGATGTGGGCCTTGTCGACGAAGTACGCCGACAGGGCCGTGCGGAAGCGGTTGATGCGCTCGCGGAGCCCCGCAGACTCCTTCTGCAGCGCCTCGAACGACAGATCCAGCGTCGACGTCTCCATGCTCACCCCATCCACCAGTACACCCCCAGCACGACGAGCCCGACCACGACGGCGCCCAGCGCCGCGACGCGTCCCCATGCCACCTCGAGGTCGGCGAGGGCCATCGGCCCCGCGTCGAACGCCACGAACCGGAGGTTCTCGGCCGGAACGACCTGCCCACACGTGCAGTTCCCACGGTCGTACTTCGCACCGCAGGTGCAGCGCACGACGCCGTCGGTGAGTGTGAAGTGGTCGGACTTGCCGCATTCGTCGCAGCGGAACCACACGTCGGGGTTCCGGCACGACGGGCAGTCGACGCGGATGAAGCCGGGCTCGGGGGCCGCTTGGGTCATGCGGCTCCCCATAATGCCGAAGCGCGACTCCGTCAGGACGCGATGAGCCACTCGGGACGGAACGGGAGGTCGAGCTGCTCCTCGGCCCCTTCTGCGGCGCTCGTGAAGTTGGAGAAGGTGACGCCTGCGAGGCGCACGGGCGTGGTGCCCGCGTCGGTGCGGGCGAGGAGGCGGTGGACCTCGGGGAGGACGTCCTCCACCGCGTCGGTGGCGCGGGGCAGCGTGGCCGCGCGGGTGACGGTGGTGAAGTCGGCGTAGCGGATCTTCAGGGTGACCGTGCGGGCCTTCTCGCTCGCGCGCTGGAGGCCTTCGCACAACGAGCGGATCTGCTCGGCGAGGAAGTCGAGCAGGCGGGCGGCGTCGGTGACGTCGGTGTCGAACGTGCGCTCGCTGCCGCGGCTCTTGCGGATGCGGGACGCCACGACACGCCGGGGATCCTCGCCGTGGGCCATGTTCCACAGCCAGGACCCGCGGCTGCCGAGCCGGCGCTCCAGCTCGCGCAGATCGCGCCGCGCGAGGTCGCCGATGGTGTGGATGCCGAGCGCGCGGATGCGGCCCTCGGTGGACGGGCCCACGCCGGGCAGCTTGCGGACGGGCAGGGGGTGCAGGAACGCCAGGAGCTGCTCGGGAGGGATGACGGTGAGGCCGTTCGGCTTGCGGTGATCGCTCGCGATCTTGGCTGCGAACTTCACGGGCGCGACCCCGGCCGAGGCCGTGAGCTCGAGCTCGTCCCAGATGCGCCGACGGATCTCGACCGCCACCTGGCTCGCGAACTCGAGCCCCGCGTGGTTCTCCGTGACGTCGAGGTAGGCCTCGTCGAGGGAGAGCGCTTCGATCTGGTCGGTGTAGTCGGCGAAGATCGCGTGCATGTGCTGGCTCGCCGCGCGGTACTTCGCGAAGCTGCCGCGCACGAAGATCAGATCGGGGCACAGCCGGAGGGCCTGACCAGCCGGCATCGCGCTGTGCACCCCGTACCGGCGGGCCTCGTAGCTCGCCGCCGCCACGACCCCGCGCCCCTCGGGGTCTCCGCCCACGGCGACCGGCCGACCGCGGAGGGTGGGGTCGTCGCGCTGCTCGACGGACGCGTAGAAGGCATCCATGTCGACGTGGAGGAACTTTCGCACGGGCATCCCGGGACGGGATCATGGTAAACGTGCGTTCAGTGTCTCGCAAGGGGGAGGGGAGATGAGCGTCAGCGGTCCGAACGGGGACGGTCCCGTGTTCAAGATCCTCACGGCTGCACAGTGGGAATCGCGGGTCGACGCCGTGCCGTGGGCGCCCATCGACGTGTCCGACGGGTTCCTGCACCTGTCCGCGGCCCACCAGCTGCAGCAGACGCTCGCGCTCCACTTCGCCGGCCAGCGCGACCTCGTGATCGTGTCCCTGGATCCGGCACGCATCCCGGACCTCCGGTGGGAGGAGAGCCGTGGTGGCGCGCTGTTCCCGCATGCCTACGGGCCGACGCCCCTCGATGCGGTGGTCGCGATCGAGGTCCGGCTCGGCTGAGGTAGGATCGGCGGGCGAAGGTGGTGATGGACCAGGCCGAGCTCGGGTTCCGGTGTAGCGAGTCGTGGGCGTCGATGGGCTCGGGCCGGGTTCGACACTGCGATTCCTGCGACATCGACGTCACCGATCTCGAGGGCTTCACCCGACAGGAGGCCATCGCGTGGGCCTCGCGGCGTGCCGACCCTGCGGGCGGGTGAAGGTCGGCGCGGCGGGCCGGGCCCTGTGGAGCGTGCGAACCTCGCGGTGCACGCTGATCGGGGTCGTCGTCGTGGGCCTGTTCGTGGGCACGCCTGCGTGGAGCGCGGGCCGGGCGGCTCCGGCCGAGCCTCCCCAGGCCGAGCAGAGCCTGCTCGCGAGCCTCGAGTCGTGGTGGGAGTCCACACGCTCGTGGTGGTTCGCCGAGCCCCCGCCGCCGAACACGCCGCGCCTGCTGATCGATGGGCTGAGTCGGACCTCGGAGGCGCGGATCGGGCGCCGCGTCACGATCCGCGAGCTGCAGGAGGCGCGCGGTGGGTCCGCTGAAACCGGTGCGACCGGGCTCATCATCGTGAAGCGGGCCCCTCCGGCCGAGGGTGTGATCCACGAGCCGGTCGAGCTGCGCGGCGGTCAGCAGTCCGCGGTCAGTGGTCAGCTGGAATGATGGAGCTACCAAGCTGATTACTGACGTCTGACCGCTGATGGCCAGCGCGTCGACAGCGTCCGTCTGACCGGCTGGTGAATCACGCCCCGGCCGAGTAGCGGCTACTCGAGCAGCACCGCGTCGACTACGAGCCGCTCGGACCGCCCGGACCCCACGTCCACGAGCTCGGCCTCGATGCGGGTCTCGGACCTGTGCAGGCGCACCTCGACGGGGGCTCCGCGCTCCCGTGGCGGCAGCCCGGTGAGCTCGAGGACTCCGAGGATCACCACCTCGTCGCGGCGCGTTCCGGGGCCTGCAGTCAGCTCGACTCGAATGGCGGTCATTCCGTCGTAGGCGAACGCGAACCGACGGGAGATGCGGGCCGGGAGCGGTCCCGTGCCGTCGAACAGGGGGAGCACGACCTCCTGGCGGGTGTCGTCGAGAACGATCATGCCGACCTCGGGCGTCCGGACCCGGATGACCGAGGTGCTCGGCTGGGGATGTGCGGCGTCCATCGGCGGATTCTCGCACACTTCAGGGGGCGGGCAGCTCCAGGATGCGGAACGGCCGGTCCGTCGGGGTTCCGAGCACGAACGCGACCACCTCGCCCTTCAGGCCGTACCGCCGGTCTTCGGCGACCGTCACCGCAGCGACGCCCACGTCGAGGTCGGTGGCCGCGACCGTGGCCGTCTGCCAGCCATCGTCGCTCGTGAGCCGCGCAAGCCGCCGGTTCGCCGCGATCACGAGGGTGTCGTCCTGCCACGTGATGCCGTCGGCGCCATTCGGCAGGGACCCGATGGAATCCCCCGTGAGCACGACCTCTTCGACGGTCTCCGGCGCGTCGAGCGGCACGCGGAGCAGGCGCGCCGGCGCGTACTGACCCACGAGCAGCGCGCCGTCCGCGTGCACGATCCCGTTGTTCCCGATAATCTGCGGGGTGAGCTCGGCATGCTCCAGGAACACCGACGCCGTACCCGTCGCGAGATCGACCCGATGGAGGCGGGGCGCTTCGCGGTCCGTCAGGTACACCTGGTCGCCGACCGCCACCACGTCGTTGCAGTTCGCGGGTGCGCCCGCCAACGGGAAGGCCTGCACGGCCGCGGTGGCCGGATCGAGCACCCAGAGCTCGGAGACCGCGTCGGGCGTGGACGGATCGCGTACCGCACACGCGAGCACGTCGCCCGTGTCGGGGTGGATCTTCAGTCCGAGGGTCGCCCAGCCGTCCTCGTCGGGTGCGAACACGAGCGTCTCCGTGCCGTCGGCGTCGACGCGCGTGATCCCCCCGTGCCCGAGACTGCCGACGTAGAACGCGCGCTCGTCCGCACGGAACGCCATCCCTTCGGGGTAGTCGACCGCGTCGGACAGCACGTAGTCCGAGAGCAGCGGCTCGACCGGGAGGGTCGCGGGATCCCCCGCGCAGGCCACGAGCACCAGGAACAGGGCACGCATCAGGGCTCCATGCGGTCACAGGCCGCGAAGTCCGCGACCTCACCGGTGCTCGCGTGGGTCGCGAAGAACTCCCGCGTGCGCTGGGTGGCGTCGTTGGGCAGCCAGTGTCCGAGCCCGTGGTCACAGGCCTCGACGACGTGTCCGTCCGCGACGAGCTCGCTCGCCATGTTCAGGGTGGCGTCCTCGAAGTCGAACCCACCGTACCAGTCGGACGATCCGCCCCAGCTCAGCATCACGGGGAGCTCGGTGGCGGGCGTCACGTACGAGCCCTGCGGCGCGCCGCCAGACCACGGTGCGGTCGCGGCGAGTCGGTCTGCGCGGTGCATCGTGAGGTAGCTCGTGAACAGCCCGCCCGCGCTGAAGCCCGTGGCGTACACGCGGTCGGGGTCGGCGGCCTGCACGTCCACGAGGCTGTCGAGCAGGGCGTCGAACAGCTTCACGTCGGCGTTCGCGCTCGGAGCGCCGGTCACCGCCCACTCCGTGCCGAACAGACCCCGCGACTCGGGCGCCACCACGATGAAGCCGTCCTCCACGGCCCGATCGAGGGGCATCCACGACAACAGCTCGTCGGGCGAGCCCCCCAGGTGGTGGAACACGAACAGGACGGGCGCGCCGGCCGTCTCCTCGGGCATCCACGCGAGCACGCGCCGCGAGCCGTCGGGGCCATCGAACCCATGGTCGCCGGCCTGGATGCAGGTGGAGTCCTCGCACACCGACGCCTCGGGCAGCACCGGAGTGTGCGTCTCGGAGTCCTCCGGCGTGCAGGCGGCGAGGAGCGGAAGGACGAGGATCGAGCGGAACATGGGGAACTCCAGCGAGGTGGGGTGCATGTACCTGACCGGATCTGGTGCGAGTAGGGCCGGCGATGGACAGCACTCGTGCCGAATCTGTTACGAGTAGGAGGTCTGGAGGTCCGATGTTGTCCGCGGGTCCGCACTACGAAGCGTTCGTCGCGGCCGTCGAGCTCGGCACGATCACGGCGGCCAGCGCGCGCCTCGGGCTGCCGCGGCCCACGGTGTCGCGTCACCTGGCGCGGCTCGAAGCCGACCTCGGCGTGGCCCTGCTCCACCGCACCACCCGGCGTGTGACCACGACGGCCGCGGGCCAGCGGCTGTACGAGCGCATCAAGCCCCTGCTCGAGGACTGGTCGGCGATCGAGGCCGACCTCCGGGCCGATGCCCACGCGGTGGTCGGCACGGTGCGGGTGTCCGTGCTCCCGCTGCTCACCGTGCCGATGGCGTCGGTCGTGCGGCACCTGCAGGCCGAGCATCCCCGGCTGTCGGTGGAGGTGGTGGCGAACGTGCGCCTGGTCGACCTGCGCTCCGAGGGCTTCGATGCGGCCATCTGGGCGGGCGATCCGCGCGACCCCGAGCTCGTGACGCGCACCCTGACGGCCGGTGGGGTGAGCCTGGTCGCTTCCCCTGCCTACCTGGCGGCGCGCGGAATGCCCGAGCGCGTGGAGGATCTCGCCGACCACGACCTCCTCCGCGGGCACAGCGGGTCCGGGCGCCCGCGGGTGTGGTGGCCCCTCGTCGCTGGCGGTCGGTTCAAGGTCGACGGGCGCTTCGTGACGAACGACGCCGCGCTGCTGCGGGAAGCCGCGCTGCAGGGGCAGGGAATCGCCCTGCTGTCCGACCTGAACAGCGGGTCGGCGTTCGCGGAGGGCCGGCTGGTGCGGGTGCTCCCGGGCGTGGTCGGCATCACCGCGGCCGTCCGGCTGATCGTCGCGCGCCGCACACTGCTCCCGCTCCGCGTGCGGGTGTTCATGGACGCGGTGGTGGACCACTTCGACGTGCAGGACCGCGCGACCGGAGTCACGGGGCCCGCAATTTCGTGACCATCGCGCCGATGCGCCGCAGCTCCGCCCGCCGGTCTGCGCAGCCGGGGAAGTCCGCCACATCGAGCGCCGCGAACGCCTCGCCCGCGGAGCCCTTCGCGATGCGGAGGTGGTTCGTGCCCGGCCGGCCCCCTCGGGACATGCCCTCGGCGATGTTCAGCACCACCGAGTCGGCCGAGCGGATGGCCTGGTCTCGCAGGTGGCTGGCGTTGGCCGGCCACCGGGTGGTGCGCATCCAGCGCGCCACGGTGACGGCGAGGCGGTAGACGTCGAGACCTTCGAAATCGAACTCGTGCATTGGCAGCGTCCTCCAGTGACGGAGGGCCGGGAACTCGGCTCCGTCACGCGGAACGCGGGAGCCGATTCCCGGGCCGCAGTCGCTGGGGGACGCGGCGGCGACTGGCGAATCGCGAAGGCGAAGGCGAAGGCGAAGGCGAATCGCGAATCGCGAAGGCGACTGGCGACTGGCGACTGGCGACTGGCGACTGGCGACTGGCGACTGGCGACTGGCGAAACGCGAATCGCGAAGGCGACTGACGAACTCGCGTCTCGCGCCTCGCGGTTCGCGGTTCGCGGTTCGCGGTTCGCGGTTCGCGGTTCGCGATTCGCGTTCGCGATTCGCGTTCGCGTTCGCGGTTCGCGGTTCGCGGTTCGCGGTTCGCGGTTCGCGGTTCGCGTCTCGCGTCTCGCGTCTCGCGTCTCGCGTCTCGCGTCTCGCGGTTCGCGTCTCGCCCGTCCGAGCTACCGCACAGCCGCCCGCATCGCGTTCCGGAGCCGCGCCACGCGCTCGGTATCGACCGGACGGCGCCAGTCGCCGTCCTCCTTCAGCCAGCTCCCGACGATCAGCGCGTCGGCGAACCCGAGCTGCCCCGCATTCTCCGGCGTCACGCCGGACCCCACGGCCACCGGCACCCCGGCAGTCTTCATCGCAGCGACGTGCGCGGGGTCGGTCGCCACGCCCGTGGACGTGCCTGTCGCGATCAGCACGTCGGCGCCCGCGAACGCCGTGCCGTGCGCGAGATCCTCGAGCGTGAGGTCGCCCGTGACCGCGTGCGCGCTGTGCTTCTTCTGCACGTCGGCCCACACCGCCACGTCGGCACCGAGCATCGCCCGCGCGCGGAGCAGCTCGCCCGCACACGCGTCGATCCAGCCCTCGTCGGCGACATGGGCGTACGCGAACCCCTCGACGCGCACGAACGAAGCGCCGGTGACCGCCGCGATGCCGAGCGCCTCGAGGTTCGCGCCGGCCAGCACCTGTACGCCGGTCGGCACGCCCAGCGCGACCACGCGCTCCACGGCGCGCGTCATCGCCGCGACGGTCCACGGGTCGACCCGCCCCTTCAGCCAGGGGTTGTCGCCCATGTTCTCGACGAGCAGGGCATCGCAGCCGCCTTCGAGCAGCCGCTCGGCGTCCCGCGACGCCGCCGCGAGCATCCCGTCCAGATCCCCCGTCCAGCGCGGCGCGCCGGGAAGGGGGAGGAGATGCACCATTCCGACCAGCGCCGGTCCTTCACAGTCGAACATGGCGGCGGATTAACGCCCCGGGGAGTACCGTGCGTACGGAGATCCGATGCGCCACCTCGTCCCCCTCGTGTCCCTGCTCCTGCTCGCCTGCAAGGGCGACCCTCCCGACACCGACGCCCCCGTGATCGACGACGACGGAGACGGTGTGGCCGCGGGGGTCGACTGCAACGACAGCGACCCGCTCGTGTTCCCGGGTGCCCCCGAGCGCTGCGACGGCCTCGACAACGACTGCGACGGCGATGCGTCCGACGTGGCCGCGAGCCACGTGATCGACGGTCCGGCCGGCGACGACCTCGCCGCGACCCTCGCGCTCGCGTCGGCGGGCGACGTGGTGTTGGCGTGTCCCGGGACGCACGGGCCGGTGACGGTGGCGGACGCGACGGTCCGGGGCTCCGATGTCGGTGTGGTGATCGACGCGGCCGGTGTGGGCTCCGCAGTGATCGCGACGGGGGTGGTCGCGCTCGAGCACCTCGAGCTGACCGGCGGCGTCGGGAGCATGGCGGGTGGCAGCGACGCCAGCGGGGGCGGGCTGAACGCGTGGGATGCGACGCAGATCACCCTGCTGGACGTGCGGATCGAGGGCAACGCGGTCGCGGAGTTCGGCGGAGGCGTCGTCCTGGGCGCCGGCTCTGCGGTGCTCGAGGACGTGACGATCGCCGGGAACACGGCGGAGGACGGCGGCGGGCTGTACGTGCAGGGCGGCTCGGTGCTGTGCGTGGACACGGTGCTGTCGGGCAACGCGGCGCAGTCGGGCGGCGGGATCCGCGCGCAGGACGGCGCGGTGGTCGATGGGTGCACGATCGACCAGAACTCCGCGGAGGATGGCGGCGGGATCTACGTGGCGGGGGTGGTCGAGCTCGACGCGCTCGACGTGACCGGGAACGAGGCCGGGCACTACGGCGGTGGGCTGTACGCGGTGGCATCCGTGGATCTGGCCGTCACGGGCGTCGAGATCGTGGGCAACTCCGCGGTGGAGCACGGCGGGGGCGCGTTCGTGAACGCGTCGACCACGGTGACGGCCAACGTGCTCGACGTTCGGGGGAACACGGCCGGGAGCGACGGAGGCGGGCTGTACCTGCGCACGGCCACGATCGACGGGTTCACGTCGGTCGCGGACAACGTGGCGGGTGCATTCGGAGGCGGGATCGCCACGTTCGAGGGCGCGACGCTCGTGAACGTCGACGTCGACGGGAACACGGCGGTCACGGGAGGGGGCCTGTACCTGCGCGGTCCGGTCGACCTCGACACCGTGGTGGTGAGCGAGAACACGGCGACGGAGTCGGGGGGCGGGGTGTACGCGTCCGAGGCGGCGGTGTCCGTCGACACCTTCCTGGTGCTCGACAACCTCGCGACGGACCGCGCGGGCGGGCTGTACGTGCGCGACTCTTCGGTGGCCGGCCCGGGCTTCGAGATCGTGGGCAACACGTCTGCGCTGGCGGGCGGTCTGTACGCGTCCGCTACGGGCAGCTCGTCGGTCTCGGGCGTGCGGATCGCGCTGAACACCGCGAGCGACACGGGCGGTGGCGTGGTGTCGCTGGGCGAGCTGGCGCTCCCGGACGTGACGGTCGAGACGAACACGGCCGGCGTGCGCGGGGGAGGCGTGTACGCGGAGGGGGCCGACGCCGACGTGACGGTGACGGGCACGGTGTCCGGGAACGTGGGCACGGAGTTCGGCGGGGGGCTGTACGCCAACTCCGGCGCGACGCTGTCGTTCGCGGGCAACCTCACGGGCAACGGCTCGCTCCGGGGCGCGGGCTCCTACGTGAACGCGGGCTCCGCGCTCCTCCTGTCGGGCCTGATCACCGACAACGGCACGGTCGACACGGTGTCCGGAGGCGGGGTGAGGATCAGCGAGGGCACCGTGACAGTGACCGACGGCACGTTCGCGTCGAACCTCCCGGATGACGTGTACACCGTCGGGAACGGCACTGCGTACCCGTTCGGAGCGGCCGTCAGCTTCGTGTGTACCGAGGCGGGTTGCTGACCCGCCAGCTATAGTCCCCCCGACTTGTGACGAACGGGTGACAGCTCCATGGCTCGATTCACGCACCGTCCCCACGGGCCCTCGGGACTCACGCACCGTCCCTACGGGCCCTCGGGACTCAGGGATCGTCCCTGCGGGCCCTCGGGACGCAGGAACCGGATGGCCTCCGCTGGCCTGGGCATGTTCGCGCTCGCTCTGGTCGGCTGCAAAGACGGGGGGCCGGATGGCTGGGTCGCGCCCGACGTGCGGATCAACGAGCTGGTCGCGAGCAACCAGACGGGCCTGCAAGACGAGTCCGGCGCGTTCCCCGACTGGCTCGAGCTGTACAACGACGGCGACGAGATCGTGGACCTGTCGACATTCACGATCACCGACGACCCCGCCGAGCCCCAGAAGTCGTCGTTCCCGGCCGGTACGGAGATCGCGGCCGGTGGATTCCTGGTGGTGTTCGTCGACGGCGACCCGAGCACGGCCACCGAGGTGCACACCACCTTCAAGCTGTCGCGGCTCGGCGAGACCCTGCAGCTCATCGGGCCCGCGTCCGAAGACTTCCCGCTGATCGACGAGCTGCAGTACCCCGCGATGGAGAGCGACCAGTCGTGGGCCTTCATCGACGGGGGCTTCGAGATCGACGCCACTCCCACGCCCGGCGAGCCCAACGGGTGACGGAGGCACGCTACGAGTTCAAGTACGTCGTCGACACCGACGTCGCGGCTGCGATCTCGCACCGCGCGGCGATGTGGATGGAGCGCGATGCGTTCGGCGATGACGGCAGCTACCGCGTCACGAGCCTCTACCTCGACCGCTGGGACTGGATGCTCGCCCGGCAGACGTGGGAGGGCGTGCGCGAGCGCTTCAAGCTGCGGCTCCGCTACTACGATCACGACGCCGACGTGTACTTCGCCGAGGTGAAGCTGCGGATCGGCAAGAGCATCGCGAAGATCCGTGATGTCGTGCCGTACGAGGTCGCGCGGGCGCTCGCCGAAGGCGCTCCGCTGCCCGAAGGGGCCCCGGAGGCCCCCCGGTTCCGCGCGCTCGCCGAGAAGATCGACGCGCAGCCGCGGCTCTGGGTGCGGTACATGCGCGAGGCCTGGGTGTCTCCCTGGGGAGACGGGAGCCGGCTCACGTTCGACACCCAGCTCGAAGTGCAGTCTCCGCTGGGCTCCGAGCGGCCCCTTCCTCAGGAGTGGCGCTACGTCGACCTCACGAACCCCGTGGTGGTCGAGATGAAGTTCAACGGCGCGTTCCCGCTGTGGATGCAGCAGGTGACGGAAGCGCTCGGCCTCGAACGCACGTCGTGCTCCAAGTATGCTCAGGGCGCGGAACTGCTGGGCGACGCGCCCTGGGCGCTCGGAGCGTAGATGGAGACGTGGATGATCGGAGGTCTGCTCGCGGGCGGCGCATCGGCGCAGGCCCCGCTCGACCTCGTGCTGCTTCAGCTGCTCGTCAGCGGGCTGTGTGCGGCGGCCGTGGGCTGGTCGTACACCCGCACCCACGGCGCGCTGTCCTACAGCCAGAACTTCGTGCAGTCGATCGTCATGCTGTCGATGGTCGTCACCGTGATCATGGGGGTCGTCGGCGACAGCCTCACGCGTGCGTTCGGTCTCGCGGCCGCGCTCGCGGTGGTCCGGTTCCGCACGCCGGTGAAAGACGCCCGCGACACCGTCTACCTGTTCGTGGCCGTCGCGGTGGGCATGGCCTCCGGGGCCGGCCAGCTCGCGTTCTCCGCGATGGTCACTGCCGTGATGGTGGCCGTGTCGTTCCTTCTCGAGTGGACGGCCTTCGGGTCGCGCTCGGTGGCGGAAGGCGTGCTGCGCTTCCGGTTCGCGGGCGACGATGCGCAGCGTGAGGCGGTGGCGGCCGTATTGCGCCGTCACAGCAGTCACTTCCGGCTGTCGGGTGCGCGGAAGGGCGGCCCGGGCGCGCCCGAAGAGCTCGTGTACGACATCGACGTCCGCACCGACGAAGCGAGCCAGGGCCTGGTGAAGGATCTGTCCGACCTCGAGTCCGTGTCGGCGGTCGCGCTGCTGCCGTACGCACGCGTCGGGGAGGGCTGATGCGCCTGACGACGCGGCGCCGCCTCGGCGGCCTGTTGTGGCTCGTGGGCGTCGGGGTGGCCGTGGCGTGGAGCAGTGTGCGCGCACCGGCCGACCCCGCGGTGCTGGGGCTCGGCCGCTCGGTGGTCGTGGAGGTGAGCGCGCTCGAGGAGGGCCGGATCGCGTCGGTGGAGGTCGACCTGCACGATCCCGTGGGCGCGGGGCAGGTCGTCGTCCACATCGATCCGGCGCCGCTGCAGACGGCCCGGGAGGTGCTGGCGGCCGAGCTGCTCGCCCTCGCGGGTCCGTCGCCCGACGATCTCGCGTCCGAGCTCAAGGCCGCGCGGGATCGCTCGCGCCGGATCGAGAAGCGCGCGGAGCTCGCCGCGGTGGATGCGCGGCTCGACCGGGTGCGGCGCCTGCTCGATGAAGGGGCGGCCTCCCGCACGGAGGTCGACGAGCTGGAGGCCCGTCGGCGCGAGCTGATCGCAGACCTGAGCCGCGAAGGCCCCCTGGAGGAGGACGACTCCAACGCTTGGAGCGTGGTGGCGGCGGCCAAGCGGCTCGACGCCCTCGATGCGCGCATCGCAGCCCTCGATCTGAGGAGCGTTCTCGATGGTCAGGTCAGCGCCGTGCACCGCCGCGCAGGTGAGGTGGTGCGCCGCGGTGAGCCCGTGATCCAGGTCCGGCGCACGTCGACGGACGAGGTGATCGCGTGGGCCCCTCCACAGGGCTTCTCGTCGGGCGGAGTGGCCCAGGGCGATCCCCTCACGGTCGTGCGTGCCGACGGCTCGGAGCTCGCCGGGAGCGTGGTTTCGGTCGGATCCGGCCCGACGCTCCTCCCCGAACGCACGTGGCGGGATCCTCGCCGAGAGGAGTGGGGCGTGGCGTTCCGCGTCCGGCTGGACGACGGCGCGGTGTTGCTGCCCGACGAACCCGTCCTGATCCGACTCTGAGCGGTGGTACGCTGAGGCCGATGGAGATCGTCTGCGACAGCTGCGCCTCGCAGCTCACCGTTCCTGCAGACCGACTGGGCGACCGGGGCGCAAAGCTGAAGTGCCCGTCGTGCGGCGTCGTCCTGGTGATCTTCCCGTCCGAGAACGTGGCGATGTCGCAGGACTCCGAGCCCACCACCGAGGACTGGTCGGCCGGGCCGCCCGACGATCCCGACGCACGAGCCGCTGGAGACGCCCACGTGCCCACCGCGATCATGCGGCTGTTCGCGGGCGAGCGTGTGCACCCGCCCGGCACGGAGCCTCCGGTGTTGCGTCAGGTCGTGCCCCGGGCCCCCGAGGGCCTGCTGTCCGTCACGCCGCCGCCCCCGCGGGCCGTGCGAGCGCCGCTCACGCCCACGGCGTCGGTGCTGCGGTCGAGCCGTCCCGAGTCCGCGCCGCTCCGCCCGCTGCCCGCCACGCGAATCGAGACGCGTCCGCCGCCCTCCCGGCCCGGTCGCACCGCGGAGCCGCCGCCCCGGCGCGACCCCGAGATCGCGCCACCTGCGCTGCTCGATGGCACGGGTGCCGGTGGAGTCCCCCGCGCCGTCCGTCCCGGTCCTCCGCCCGCTGCGCCGTCGGCCCGCTACGCCGAGCCTGCGCCGCCGGTCGAGCCCGAGGCCACGCAGCCCCCCGCCTCCGAGCGCGCGAGCGCCGCCGCGGCCCAGAAGACGTCCCCCCACGTGCAGAACCGCACCGGGCCCACGGGCGGGGCGACGCCGCTGCGCATGAGCGAGGCGGCCCCTCAGGCCCAGCAGCTGCCACCCATGAGCTACGCCCCGCCGTGGGGCGCGTCGTGGAACACGAACGGCGGTCCGGGCGGTCCGCCGCCGTTCCCCGGCCACCCCTCGTGGACCCCAGGGGCCCCGCCGCCCTGGCAGCCCTATCCCACCGCACCCGGCGCCCCTCAGCAGGGCCCGTTCACCGGAACGCCCGCGCCCATGTACATCGGGCCGTGGACGGGAACGCCCGCGCCCCAGGCCGGAACCGTGCAGGGCCCGCCGATGTACACGGCATGGCAGCCCACGTGGATGCCGGCGATCATGCTGGGCATGGAGCGCACCACGCTCGCCTGGCTGCTCGCGGCCGTGCTGGTCGTGGGGTTCGCCGGATCGTGCCTGGGCGTCGGGACCACGCGGCTCATCCCGTCGTTCGACACGCGCCAGACGTTCGCGCCGCCCGTGCTCGTGCCGGGCACCGAGCCCCGCGACTGGAGCGAGGATCACCGCCCGCGCCCCGTCGCGCCTCGCCCGGTGCCGGCCGACTTCGTGCGGTTCCCGAAAGACCGCACGGCGGTCGACGTCACGCCGCTCTCGGCGGGAACCCCCGTCGCCGACGCACCCACCAAAGACACGGACTGAGCGCCAGCACGGCGGATGATCGGGGGAGGGCCCCCATTCGCCCGGTCGCGCAGCCGCATCCCGTCGGGCCCGCGCACACCTCGGGCACCACGGGGTCTTCGCACGCGATCCGCCCGACGGGCGTGGGCCGACCCTCGTCGGTGAACAGGAGATCCCCGTCGACGTCCCACGCGATGGCCTCGCCGGGCTGTACGAGGTCGAACAGGCGCTCCGGGGCCGTCGACCAGTGGGCATCCGGAGCCGCGGGGTCGAACGGGTAGCGCCAGATCGTGCGATCCGACCGGAGCACGAGCGCCGTGCCGTCGGGCGAGAAGTCGCCGCTCGTGATGGGCTCGTCGACCTGGAGCGTCGCCACGGCTTCGAGGGGCAGGGGCTTTCGCCCACGACCGGCCGGGATGCGGAACACCTCGGTGGTTGCGCCGCGGGTGACGATCCAGGCATCGAGGGTGCACGGGCTCACGAGGAGGGTCTCGCCATCGCGCGGGGTGCCGGGCCACGTGAGCTCCCAGCGGTCCTTCAGCACGATGGGGCCGTCTCCGTCGGGCTCCCGGCCGACATACACCGTGATCTCGCCCGGCGTGCCGCGCTCGGCGCCGATGTCGCCGACGTACAGGCAGTCTCCGCGGCCTTCGCACGGGGCGATCGCGAGGTCTTCCCAGTCCTTGTTGTCGGCGCTCGGGAACGGGTGCTCGGTGACGGTTCCATCGAGGGAGAACCGGAACAACACCGCGTCGCCGGAGTCGTCGTGCGTCCACAGCGCCCCGGGGGTCTGGCGGCTCGCCGCGAGACCGGACGACTCGTCGAGGTTCGGATGATCCAGCTCTCGGAGCGCAGTGACGGGGCCCCACGCGTCGCAGGCGAAGGCGGGGACGGTCCACAGCGCGAGAATCGACATCGCTGGAGTATAGTCGCGCCCCCCACGGAGGTCCGATGCGACGGCTCGAGTTCAGCGACGGCAAGTCGAACAAGTTCTGGGAGATCGCGGTCGAAGGCAACACGTACACGGTTCGCTACGGTCGCCTCGGCACCGACGGCCAGACCAGCACCAAGGTGTACGACAGCCCCGCGAAGGCGCAGGCCGAGGCCGACAAGCTCACGGCGTCGAAGATGAAGAAGGGGTACGCCGAGGTCGCCGCGCAGGCACCGGCCGCCAAGCAGGGCGAGAACCCGGAGCTCGAAGCCGCCATCCTCGCGAACCGGGAGGATCCGCAGGTGTGGGCGGTGTACGCCGACTGGCTCCAGGGGCAGGAGGATCCCCGGGGCGACCTCGTGGCCGTTCAGCTCGCGCTCGTCGAGAAGCCCGACGACAAGGCTCTGAAGAAGCGCGAGGCCGAGCTGCTCGAGAAGAACGCCCGTGCCTGGCTCTCCGAGTTCCGGCCCGAGGGCCCCTGGGAGGCCGCGAGCGAGATCGAGTGGGACAAGGGGTTCTGGAAGCACGCGAAGATCTGGGTCGACTGGGATCTGGAGGAGCCCGACTTCCCGAAGATGCTCGGCACCGTGCTCCGGCATCCGTCGGCGAAGTTCCTCGAGTCGCTGTCGCTCGGTCTCGCCGACAACGAAGGCGAGAACTACTACTCCGACTCGCTCGCGAGCCTCGTGAAGCACGGCATCCGAAAGGGCCTGCGCACGCTGCACGTGGGGGACTTCGAGTACCCCGACGAGACGGAGATCTCGTGGACCGAGGTGGGCTCGTTCGCGAAGTGCTGGACCGTCCTGCCCGACCTCGAAGAGCTCACGCTCACGGGCGGATCGATTGGTCTGGGGGTGCCGAACGCGCCGAAGCTCCGCTCGCTGAAGCTCGAGACCGGCGGTCTGCCCAAGGAGCCCGCGCAGCAGCTCGCGAAGGCGTCGCTCCCGGCACTGGAGCGGCTCGAGGTGTGGTTCGGCACCGAGAACTACGGCGGGGAGTGCGGCGAGGCGGAAGCGGCCGGGATCCTGAAGAACACGGCGGGCCTCGCCAACGTCCGGTGGCTCGGCCTGATGAACTCCGAGCACCAGAACGACCTGTGCCGAGCCGTCGTGCAGGGGCCGCTCGTGAAGCAGCTGGAGCACCTCGACCTGTCGATGGGCACGATGACCGACGAGGGGGCGCAGGTGCTGCTCGACCACGCTCCCAAGCTCGCGCACCTGAAGTCGCTGAACCTCGATCGGAACTACCTGTCCGCGGAGATCTGCGCCAAGCTCCAGGCAGCGCTGCCCATGTCGACGATCGGGAGCCAGGATCGAGACCGCGAGTACATCTACTGCTCGGTCAGCGAGTAGCTGCCGGGCTCCGTGCCACGCGACCTCCTGTTCGTGACGCTCGACACCCTGCGCTTCGACGTGGCCCAGGCCGCGTTCGAGGCCGGTGAGCTGCCCGTGCTCGGCCCGCACCTCGGGCCGGGAGGCTGGGAGGAGCGCCACACCCCGGGGTCGTTCACCTACGCCGCCCACACCGCGTTCTTCGCGGGGTTCCTCCCGACCCCCGTGGCCCCCGGACCCCACGAGCGGCTGTTCGCGCTGGCGTTCCCGGGCAGCGAGACCATCGGGCCCGGCACGATGGTGCTGGAGGGGCCGGACATCGTGCGAGGCCTGTCTGCGCGGGGGTTTCGCACGATCTGTATCGGGGGCACGGGGTTCTTCAACCTCCAGACGCCCCTCGGGTCCGAGCTGCCCGGCCGCTTCGACGAAGCGCACTGGGACGTGTCGCTCGGCGTCACCGACCCGCACAGCGCCGAGAACCAGGTGGCACGGGCTCTCGAGCGCCTGGCGGACTTCCCGGACCGCCCGGTGTTCCTGTTCGTGAACATCAGCGCGATGCACCAGCCGAACCGGTTCTACGTGCCCGGAAAGCTCGCCGACGATCTCGAGTCCCACCGAGCCGCCCTGCGCTACGTCGATGGCGCTCTGGCGCCGTTGCTCGCAGCGTTCGCGGAGCGGGGAGACGCGCTCGCCCTCGTGATGTCCGATCACGGAACCCTGTACGGAGAGGGCGGCCACACCGGGCATCGCGTGGGGCATCCGGCCGTGTGGACCGTGCCGTACGCGCAGTTCCGGCTGGGCGGATAGACCCCTCCGATGGACCCTCTCGAACTGTTCGCCGAGCTCACCCGCGACTTCTGCAGCATCGTGCTCCAGGGGCACGGGTTCACGCTGGAAGACCGCGTGGTGTCCGTCGATGCGGGGCTCGCGCGCGTGCTCGCGGCGGGCGTCACCCTGCCGATCGTGCCCGGCACGGTGCCCGCCGACCCCTCCAGCCCGTTCGACGAGGCCGCCTGGCCGGGCTTCGGGTCGTACGAGCGCTACTGGACGGTCGGTGAGCTCGCGCAGCCCGGCGAGCCCATCCCGTGCCAGATGTCGCAGACCCTGCGTTTCGTGTTCGGCCAGCTTTGGGTGGGGCTCGAGCAGTATGAAGAGCGCGACACCGAGCGCGCCGCCGGAACCTGGGGTCGCGGCTACGAGGACTCGTGGGGGCCGGCCGCCACGGAGCTCCTGCACGCGCTGCACCCGGCCGTGCGGGGCTATCGGGAGGATGCCCGGCGTCGGGTGCAGCAGCGCCGTCGTGGATCGCAGGTGCTCGAGATGGTGGCGCCGCGCCCGGTCGAGCCCGCGCCCGAGCCTCGAGATCGGCCCATGCTGGGCGTGCGGTTCGAGGCCTGTGACGGCGGCGTGGCCGTGGTGGCGGTGCACCCGCAGGGTCCGGCTGCGGGCGCCCTGATCGCGGGCGACATCGTGCTGTCGGTCGACGGGCGGTCGCTCGCCGACCTGAGCGGAGAGGCCGCGGGAGCGGAGATGGTCGGTCCGATCGGAGAGTCCCGGCGCTACGAGGTGTGGCGTGATGGCGCCACGGTGGTCGTCGATCTGGCCTCGATCGGCGCGCAGGAGATGCCGTGAGCACTGCGGAGCGGCTGTTCGGCGGCCAGCCCTACCAGGGGTATGCGTACAGCTACCCCCACAAGACCGCGTATCGCGCGTTCGAGCCCGAGCTCACGGTGCCTGGCGTGTGGGAGCGAGAAGACCGGAGCGCGCTGTTCCTGTACGCGCACGTGCCGTTCTGCTTCCAGCGCTGCGCGTTCTGCAACCTGTTCACCACCGCGCAGGGCGGGCGCGAGCGTGAAGAGGCCTATCTTCGCGGGCTCGTTCGGCAGGCCGAGGCCATTCGGGCCGCGCTGCCCGATGCGCGCTTCGCGGTCGGTGCGATCGGCGGCGGCACCCCCACATGGCTCGAGCCGGCGGGTCTCGAGCGGGTGTTCGACGTGCTGCACCACACGATGGGCGCGCCCGCCGATCTGCCGATGTCCGTCGAGTGCTCGCCCGAGACGGTCACGCCCGAGAAGGCCGACCTGCTGGCGCGCCGGGGAACCACGCGCGCGAGCATCGGCATCCAGTCGTTCGTCGAGGCCGAAGCGCGCGGTGTGGGGCGCACCCAGCGCGACATGACCGTGCAGACGGCCCTCCAGGCGCTCCGCGATGCCCGCATCCCCACGCTGAACCTCGACCTGATCTACGGCCTGCGCCACCAGACGCCCGAGTCGTGGCGGTACAGCCTCGAGTGCGCGCTGGAGTGGCGCCCGGAGGAGATCTACCTGTACCCGCTGTACGTGCGTCCGCTTACGGGTCTCGGCCGGCGCGACCGCACGTGGGACGACCAGCGGCTGGCGCTGTACCGCCAGGGGGCCGAGCTGCTGCAACTCGCGGGCTACGAGCAGGTCTCGATGCGCATGTTCCGCGCGCCGTGGGCCCCGGTCGAGCGCACCGACTACCGGTGCGAGGCCGACGGGATGATCGGGCTCGGTCCCGGAGCCCGCAGCTACACGCGCGACGTGCACTACTCCACGCGGTTCGCGGTCGGCCCGTCCGCGGTGCTCGACGAGCTCGACGGCTGGCTCGACCGGTCCGACGACGACCACCTGCGCATCCGGTGGGGAACCCGGGTCGACGTCGACGAGAAGCGTCGGCGGCACGTGCTGCAGGGCCTGCTCCAGGTCGATGGTCTGGATCGCGCCTGGTACACGGCCCAGTTCGGCGCCGACGTGCTGGAGCACCTGCCGCAGCTCGAGCAGCTGGGCGATCTCGCGAGCTTCGGCGACCGCATCGTGCTGACCCCCGAAGGGCTCGCGTGGTCCGACGCGATCGCGCCGTGGCTGTACTCCGACGCCGTGACCGCGCGGATGGCGGAGTGGGAGCAGCGCTGATGCTCACGCTGTACTACCGGGGCCCGCTGTCGAGCTGCAACTACGCCTGCGACTACTGCCCGTTCGCGAAGGCGTGGGAGGAACCGGAGGTCCTGCGGGCCGACCAGGAGGGGCTCGCGCGCTTCGTCGACTGGGCGCTGGCGTGGAAGGGCGCGCCGCTGTCGATCCTGTTCACCCCGTGGGGGGAAGCGCTGGTCCGGAGCTGGTACCGCGACGCGATGGTGGCGCTCTCGCACGCGCCGTCCGTGCAGCGGGTGGCCGCGCAGACGAATCTGTCGATGAACCTCGACTGGCTCGCTCACGCCGACCTCCGCACGCTCGCCCTGTGGACGACCTGGCACCCGTCGCAGTGCACCCGCGAGCGGTTCGTGCGGCAGTCCGGCCGGCTCGACGCGATGGGCGTGCGCCACTCGGTCGGTGTGGTCGGGCTCGTGGAGCACCTCCCTGCCATCGAGGCCCTGCGCGCCGAGCTCCCGGAGGGCACGCAGGTCTGGGTGAACGCGTACAAGCGCCAGGCCGACTACTACAGCCCGGAGCACCGTGAGCGGATCACGGCGATCGACCCGCGCTTCCCCGACAACCAGGTGTACCCGTCGCTCGGGCGCCACTGCCTGGCCGGCGAGACGCACTTCACGGTGGACGGCGACGGCACGGTCCGGCGGTGCCACTTCATCGACGCGCCGCTCGGCAACCTCTACGAGGGCGAGCTGTCGGCGATGCTCCAGCGGCGGGCGTGCACGAACGACGTGTGCCGGTGCCACATCGGGTACGTGCACCTGCCGGAGCTCGGGCTGTACGACGTGTACGGGGCCGGTCTGATGGAGCGGATCGTGGACCGGTCGCCGGGGTGAGCCGCCGGGGGTGGGCTCTGGGCGGGGTCGCCGTGCTCCTGGTGCTCGGAGCCTGGTGGTCGCGGAACCCCCTACCAGCGTCCGTGCGGCCCGTGGTCGAGGGTCCCCGGGTGGAGGTGCACGCCGCGGCGCCCGGGGAGGACTGTGCGGCGAGCCTCGTCCGGCTCCGCGAGCAGGCGGGAGATCGGGCGGACGTCGACCTGGGGGCGCTGGACGCCGAGCTCCGCCTGGCATCCGGCCAGTCGTCGCGGGTCGCGGGGATGCCCCTCGGTCCTCCGGAGGCCGGCGAGCACGACGCGGAAGCGGTGGAGGCGGGGGCGCGGAGTGCCGTGGACCGCGAGGTCGCGCGTCGGCCGGACATACCGCTGCGACTCGTCGAGGTCGACTGCGAGGAGTACCCGTGCATCCTCCATCTCGAGGGCCCAGCGGCGGGAGGCCCGCTCCACTCCGGTCCGTTCGCGGTGGCGATCGACCTGGCGCGTCCGCCCCGTTCCGAGAGGGTCTTCCAGCGGATCGCCGCTCACGGGGGCCGCCTGCACGCGTTCGCTGCCTGGACGGACGCCGATCGTGCCGAGCCCGTCGACGAGGTCGAGGCGCGGGTGCGCTTCCGCGTGGCGAGGGGGCTCGCCGACGGGGACGTTCCGGAGCTGGTGCCACCGCGAGGTCCGTCGGCTCCGGTCCATCCCCACCCCTGTGGCCCTGAGCACGAGCGGTTGCGCGCGATCCTCGCGGGCGACGACGAGAGGCTGCGCGAAGCCATCGCCTGGCACTGGGCGGTGCTCGCGCTCGTGGAGGGTGCGAGCCCTCCGTTTCCTCCAGACCTCCCGGACCGCTTCCGCGAGCCGGCGGCGTGGCGGACGGGCGAGGCGCTCGCCGAACGCCTCGATCTCGGCCTCACCGACGTGGACTGCTCGGAGTACCCCTGCGTGCTGTCGCTCTCGGCCACGCTCGCCTCCGGCACCTCCCTCACCGACGTGCACGACCGGGTGCTCGAGGCCGTGCGTTCGCTCGACGGTATGGCGCCCGAGGAGGTGCAGTACGAGGTCACCACCGTGCACGCGTCGGCCGCTCCGGACGTCTACCTGCGGGTGTTCCTGCGGCCCGCCGGAGCCGCGCTCGACCTCGAGCGTCTGGACCGCCGCCGCGACCCCGACCCGGAGCTCTCGGAGGCGCCGAGCCGACTGGACTGGAGCCAGCCGTTGGAGTGATCGGACACCGGGTGGGCTCGATCGACGAGAGTGGGGCGAAGAGGTGGACTCTCGGCGAGGCCAGAATCTGGCACGCCATGAACGTATGTTCAGTATCGGGAGGTGCCGATGCGGGACTATCAGCTCGTGGTCGAGGAGCCGTGGATGGACGGGGCGGGGTGGTGGTTCCGGGTGACCGGCCTGGAGGCCCGTCTCCACGGGCCGTTCGCGACGGAGCAGGACGCGCGCGGCGCCCGGGAGGCGCTGTTCGTGCGGTGGAACGAGAGCGCACGCGGCCGGGGGGGCTGGGCGTGGAAGTCCACCCACGATCAGTGGCGGATCACCGTGCCGAACGACGTGTACGTCCGTGCGGAACCCCTGCGGAGCGCACCGTGCGCCGTGCATGCCGCGCTGCCCGGGAAGGCGTCGTAGCAACGGGCTTGATGCGGCCTGCGTCCGTGCTCTACTGTCCGGGCTCCGGAGGTGGAATGCTGGCCGTGTGGACGCTCCTGATGGGCCTCGCTCTCGCGCAGGAAGGGGTCCCTCCGGAAGACCCGGTCGCCGACGCTCCCGAGCTCCCCGACGACGGCGCGAAGGAGCCCTCGTGGAAGCGAACGGGCTTCGGGTTCGGCGGCATCCCGGCCGTGAACTACAACACCGACGAGGGTCTCGGGCTCGGTGTGGTCGGCTCGATGTACCGGTACAACGGCAAGACGTCGCCGTACAAGGTGGGCGTCACGCTCATCATCTTCGCGACCACGCGTGGCGTGCACGGGCACCGGCTCGACATCGACGCGCTGAAGCTGCTGAACGGTCGGCTGCGGTTCACGACGCGTCTGAACCTCGACATCACGAAGACGAACAACTTCTGCGGGTTCGGTCCGGACGTCACGTGTGATCCGGCCGTCGCGGAGGCGCGCGCCGACGCGCTCGGGCTCGACGGCGAAGCCCGGGAGACGTTCGTGCGGCGGTACTACCTGTCGTCGTACATCCGCCCGAACCTGTTCCTGAACGGTCGCTGGAAGCTGAATCCGAACGCCGAAGGGCGCCTGAAGACCGAGCTCATGACGACCGCCCGGGTGATCTACCACCTGCCGGGCGACTTCAAGAACGGGGTCGACTCCGATCCCGGCAACCTGATCAGCTCGCGTCTGGACCAGGAGCAGGGCTTCCTGCCGGTCCTCCAGGTGGGCGTGATGGCCGACACCCGCGACTTCGAGTCGGCCCCCACGACCGGGTACTGGGTCGAGGGGAGCGTGCGCGGGTCGACGCGGTACATCGGCAGCGACTTCGACTACTTCGGGTTCAACACGACCGCGCGTGGCTACATCCCGCTGGTGTCCGAGGGCCGGCTCGTGTCCGCCACCCGCCTCGCGTTCGACGGCATCGTGGGCGACGTGCCGATCCGCGAGATGGCCGAGATGGGGGGCAGCCAGATCTACAACTTCGGCGGTGGCCTGAACTCGGGTCGTGGCGTGCGCCAGCGCCGGTACCTCGGGCGCGTGAAGACCCTGTTCCAGGAGGAGCTGCGCTGGCGGTTCCTGCACATCGAGCCGTTCGGGGTCGGCGTCGACCTCACGCTGCTCGGGTTCACCGACTGGATGCTCGTGGCGACCGACTGGAGCTCGCTCGACGAGCTCGGCAAGCCGATCCCCGACTTCGGGGGAGGGCTGCGACTGGCCTTCGACGACAACTTCATCATCCGCGTCGACAGCGGATTCTCGGCCGTTGAAGGCTACAGTCCGTCGATCTACATCGATCTCGCCAACCTGTTCTGAGCGCGGCTCGGAAGGTCTCGGCCGTCAGCCGACGAGCGCGACCAGTCGGTTCGCGTCGACCAGGCCGGTCTGATCGGCCGTCTTGCGGCCTCCGCGGAACACCGCGAAATACGGGATCCCCTGGATGCCCATGCGCTGTGCGACCTCGGGATGGGCCTGGGTGTCGACCTTCAGGACCAGCGCGCGACCCTTCAGCCGCTCCGCGGCCCGCGCGACCTCTGGAGCGGCGCGCAGGCACGGACCGCACCACGGGGCCCAGAAGTCCACGAGCACGGGCAGGGGGCTGCTGGCCACAACAGCCTCGAAGGTCGCGGTGTCGGCGTCGATGGGCGCGCTCACGGAGCCGATGGCCGTACCGCACTTGCCGCACTTCCCGGTCTCCGGGAGCTTTCCGGGACTGACGCGGTTCTTCTGTCCGCACGCGCTGCACGTGACGATCATGTGTGCCTCCTCTCCCCAAGCTGCGCACGGTTAGGTGCGGCGCACACCGCGGAGGGGCCGTGCCCGAGAAGAAGTCCGAGAGCGTCGTCGTCGTCAGCACTGCAGCCGAGCTGAGCAAGCTGATCCCTGGAGCAGCGACGCCCGATGCCAAGCACGAAGACCGCGCCGTCACGACCGAGCACGTGCTCGAGCTCGACGGGGTGAGGCTCGAATACACCGCCACGGCGGGCACGTTCCGGGTGAAGCTCGACGAGAAGCCGCCCGTCGACCTGTTCTACGTGGCGTACGTCGCGAAGGGGGCCGACCGCACGCGCCCGGTGACGTTCGCGTTCAACGGCGGGCCGGGCAGCGCTTCGGTGTGGCTGCACATGGGCTTCCTCGGCCCGAAGCGGGTGGTGGGTGACGTGGGCTCGATGCCCGCGTACCCGGCCATCGCCGAGCCGAACCCGCACACCCTGCTCACGACGTCCGATGTGGTGTTCATCGACCCCACGTCCACGGGCTTCTCGCGGCCGGCGGAGGGAAAGGGGAGCGAGTACCACGGGGTGAAGGCCGACATCGAGAGTGTCGGGGAGTTCATCCGCCGGTGGGTGTCGGAGCATGGTCGGTGGGCGTCGCCGAAGTACCTGGCGGGCGAGAGCTACGGCACCACACGTGCAGCCGGGCTCGCCGAGCACCTGCAGGAGAAGGGCATGAGCTTCAACGGGCTCGTGCTGGTCTCGCTGGCGCTGAAATTCGACACCCTCCTGTTCCAGGAGGGGAACTGGCTTCCGTACGTCATGCTCCTGCCGACCGCCGCCGCCATCGCCCACTACCACGAGCAGATCGTCGCGGACTCCGTGTGGACGCTGTACGAAGAGGCCGAGCGGTTCGCGATCGACACGTACGCGCCGGCGTTGATGCGCGGCGACCGGCTGTCGGCGTCCGAGCGGGACGCCATCGCGGAGGGGGTCGCGCGCTTCCTGGGCCTGTCGAAGGAGTACGTGCTGCGGAGCGACCTGAAGGTCGATCTGCGTCGATTCTGCCGTGAGCTGCTGCGCGAGGAGCGCGCGACCGTGGGCCGTCTGGACGGGCGGTTCCGCGGGCGGGAGAAGGATGCGGCAGGGGAGGGGCTCGAGAACGACCCGTCGCTCTCGGCGCTCATGGGCGCGTACACGTCGGCGCTGCACGACCACCTGCACCACGAGCTCGGCTACACCGATCACGAGCATCGCTACGAGATCCTGAACCGCGACGTGTGGCCGTGGCGCTTCGACGACTGCGAGAACGCGTACCTCGACCTGACGAAGGCGCTCCGCGAGGCCCTCAACCACAACCCGTCGCTCCGGGTGTTCGCCGCGAGCGGCCTGTACGATCTCGCGACCCCGTGGTCCGCGGCCGAGTACACGCTGGCGCAGCTCCAGGTGGAGCCCGAGCGTCGCGCCGCGATCACGAGCCGCTGCTACCCGGCCGGACACATGATGTACATCCACGAGGAGAGCGCCCGTGCCCTGCGCGCCGACCTCGAGGCCTTCTACCGGGGCCGCTGAGCCCAGAGGGCGGTTCCGGGGCTACGGCGGGGACACCTTCGTGCAGGCGAGCGTGCCGCCGTTCCCCCTGGGCTTGCACTGGAGCTGGTCGCCGGGCATCACGGACTGCCGCATGGCGGTGGTGCCCCCCCCGAACAGCGCGGTGCAGTTGCTGTGATCCGGCGGGAGCTGAAGCACCGCGCGCCCTTCGTGGAACGTCGCGCGGCTGCGGAAGCCCGTCGAGCACACCACCTCGAGGTGGGACACGTACACGTCCTTGCCCACGTCCACCGTGACCGGGCGCCCCACCTCGGGCGGCGGGGACTCGCCGAGCCCGGGATCGGTCAGGGTGGGCTTCGAGGACGGCTGCGCCACGACCGTGCTGAGCTCCAGGCCCGCGAGCGTCAGGCGTGTCGTGCGGTCGTCGCCGTTCGAGAGCGTGATGGACGGGCCGTCTGGACCGTGGGTGAGCACGATGCCCGGTGTGCCCTCGCCGATCTCGAGCCGCTTCGCGCGCAGGAGATCGGTCGGCGGGAGGCTCGCGCCTGCGAGCACCACGACCATGGCCGCCAGCGCCACGAACCGCGTGCGGCGCCGTTCCCGCTCCATCTCGCTGCGCAGCGCCCGCACCTCCCGCTGCAGCTCTTCGACCTCCGCCATTCCGCCCTCCCGCCGTCCGATGACGACAGTACGACGAGTGGGGGGCCGGGAACGTTGGAACGGGCCCCGAGGGCCCGCAGGCGTGCTCAGCTCTCTGCGTGGATGCGGCGCCGGACGAGGTACTCGGCGTCGTCGAGCCAGCGGCGGGCGGTGGGCCCGAGCGCGAGGTTGGCGTCGGCGTAGCCAAGCACCACGGACTCCGCGAAGTTCAGCACCGACAGGCAGAAGTGGCTGTTCGTGTTGAACGCGTCGGACACCTGCGAGAGGTGCGCGGCGAGGCGCGGCAGGCGCTCCAGCGCGATGGCGCGCGGCGAGCTCGACAGCGCGATCGCGAGGGTGCGCGTGAGCTTGAGCCGGCTGGCGAAGGTCTTGAACTCGCCGTCGAGCGCGGTGAGCCCCTCGTCGAGCAGGGGGATCGCGGCTTCTTCCTGACCGACCCCGGAGAGCCCGCCCGCCACGGCGACCCGGGCCATCAGGCTCTCGACGTCGCGCCCGCTGGCGCGCTCGATCACCCCCTGGAGCAGGCTCGCGGCCTCTTCCTGCAGGCCGACGCGACGCAGGCTGCGCAGCCCCTTGGCGAGCGACTCGCCCGACTGCGCGAGGTGCTCGGCCGTGAGCTCCTGCAGGGCATCCTGCATCTGCACGACGAGCGTACGGACGAGGTCGGCGCGCCCCAGCTGCCCGGAGACGAGCAGCGCGTCTTCGAGGAGACGCGCGCGGTCGAGGGCGTCGAGCGGACCGAACTGCGCGATCGCGGACTCGAGGAGGGGGAGGGCGTCGGCCGGCGTGAGCAGCGGTAGGAAGTCGAGCACGCCGTCGATGAGCCGAACGCGGTCGCGGGGCTCGGCGGCAGACCCGGCCGCGTCGAGCAGCGCGGCGAGGCGCGGACGCAGCACGTCGGGGTCGGAGATCTCGCGGAGCCCCGCGAACTCGGGACCGCGCGGGTCGTCGTAGCCCATGTTGAACGCCGTGAACGGGTCGAGGTGCTCCTGGGTCTCGAGGATCCCGGACATCTGCCGCAGGCGGTCGATCTTGTAGCGCTCCAGAGCACCGAGCCCGTTGAACAGGGCCGCAGCAGCGGGAGGGAGCGGAGCCTCGCGCGGGACACCCTCGAGCGCCTGCTCGATGCGGGCGAGGTACGCCTCGACGAGCGCGTTGTGGACGGGGTCGGCGCGGTCGAGGATGTCGATCTGCGTCGCGAGCTCGCGCGCACGGATGCGGTCGCCGATGGCGGCGAATCCCCAGGCGAAGATCAGGTTCACGTACGCGAGCGTGAGCTTCGGATCGGCTTCGATGACGTTGCGGTTCCGCTTCGTGCGCTGGAAGTGCTCCAGCTGCGCCTGGAGGTGCGCGCTGATCGTCTCGATCGCCGCGGCGTCGATCATGCGGAGGAACACGGGGGTGTCGCGCTCGAGCGACAAGCCCCCGCGGATGCGGCCGAGTGTGCGGTCGCGGGCCTGGGCGATGGCGAGCTCATCGTCTCCGGCGAGCGCGCGACGGGCGAACCAGGCGGTGCGCACGTCGAGGCTCTCGTCGTGCTCCTCGAACGCGGCGGCGAGCTCGGCATCCGGACCGAGGTCGCCGGCGACGAGGCACGCGGCCGCGGCGTACAGGCGCTCGGTGTCGGGGCTCGTCAGCACCCCGGCGCGGAGATCGTCGACCTCGAGGCCGACGGCGCCGAGCTCTTCGCTGGCCCAGGCCGAGGCGAGCTCTTCGCGACGGTCGACCGGGGCGTCCCACACCGCATGGGCCCAGCACAGGCTCGCGTCGCGGCTGCGGCCGAGCTGGCGGGTGAGCGTCGCCATGTGGCGCCACAGCGGCAGGCGCTCCGGGGCGTCGGGAGGGACCTCGAGATCGAGGAACCGGCGCTCGACCTCCGCGAGCTCGGCAGCGACGGCGTTCTCCTGCGCTCCGGACACGATCGCGACGGGCTTCGGACGGGACCGCGCCTGCTTCCGCGGGCGTGCGACGGGCTCTGCGGCTTCGTACTCGACCTCGGCGTCTTCGGCGATCGGACGCGTGCGGGACCGCGCCCGCGTGCGCTCCTTGCGCTCTTCCGGCTGCGTCGCCCACTCGACGCCGAGGTCGACCCAGTCGTCGAACTCGAATGTGGCGGACTCGACCCACGCCGCGAGCGGAGCCCCGGCGCGGTGCGCGACGTACTCCACCCACTCCGACAGGGGGCGGAACGCCTCCTCCGCGATACGCTCGACCGTGAATCCGTTCTCGGAGCGGGCCAGCCACGCGACCTCGAAGGGCTCGGGCGCCAGGATCTCGCGCACCTTGTCGCGGCGGAGCGGCGGCTCCAGCGTGGTGTCGTCGGGCCGATAGAGGTTCGGCAGCTCGAGGAGCGGTGCGTACCGCTCTCCCGGGACCTCGAGCGGCGGCGGGCCCAGCGGAGACGGGCGTGCCCGGAGGACGACCACGGGCGGCTCGTCGGCCGTGGCCGCGAACAGGAGGCGCCCCACCACGTCGTCGGGGAGGCTCGCGAGCATCCGATCGATCCGCGACCGGGCGTCGCCGCGCAGCACCCACAGGGACGGCGCCTGGGTCCGCCCGCTGTCGACCAGCCGCAGGGGCACGGGCAGGCGGGGGGGATCGGCGTCGGGCACGAGCGTGCGGGGTGCTTCGGGGAGCACCAGATCGAGACGGTCGTACAGGGCGGTCCATGGGCCATCAGCGGCCCGGATCCACCGACCCTCTCCGGGGATCAGCAGCAGCTCGCCGTCGGGCGGACGCAGCGCTTCGGCCAGCGGGTGCCGGTACCCGACCTCGACCCACACGCGCGGCACGGCCTGGATGAAGACCCTCACGGGGTCTGCCGGATCGAGCGCGCGCAGCACCGTGTACCAGGGCGGATCCTGGGTCAGCAGCAACGCGGTGTCGTCGGACGTGGCCCAGCGCTGGCGGTCGCACCCGAGCCGGAGCAGCTCGCCGCCGAGCCCCACGAGGTCGCGAGCGGGGGCGAGGAACAGGGCGGGATCGGCCTCTTCGGGCTCCGGAACGCGTGCCGGACGCAGCACCTCGGCCCAGCAGCTCGCCGTCTCGTCGTCTCCGTCGGCGTCGCCCAGATCGACGCCCCGCTCGGCCAGTGCGCTGCGCGTGGCTGCATCGAGGCGACCGGAGGGCACGAGCCACAGGCCGTCTTCGTCGCGCCCCCACCGAACGGACTCGCCCGTCACGGCATCGGGGACGATGCGGGCAGCGAGGACGGCCACCAGCGCGGCGTCCGAGGGGAACCGCAGCGCGCTCATCCGACGGGAACGCCCGCAGCGACCATGTGCGAGTCTCCGGTTCCGACCGCCGTGCGCTCGTCGACCGGGGACCGCTCGGCGTCGGCTTCCTCGACCATGTCGTCGCCATCGCGCCGGATGATGATCCGCCCGAGGTCGGCGGCCTTCAGGGCCCCCCCCTCGATCAGGCGGTCGACCAGCTGTCGGTGATCCTCTTCGTGCTCCATGGGGAGCGCGTCGGCGTCGGACCCGTAGTCGATGAGGACGTTCTTCTTCCCGGTGACGGGGTCGATTTCGAGCTTCAGGATGAGTTCGGCCATGCTGCCGCCTAACCCGGATCGGGATGCCGTGGTAACGTCCGTTCGTGTGGTGGACCGTCCTGCTCACCGTGGCCCAGGCCGCGGATCCCGAAGCCGATCGCATCGCGGAGTCGCTCGTCCAGTCCGTGCGTGAGGGCGAGTGGCGTGCGGTCGAGCGGCGCTACACCGAGCTCGTGAAGGCCCACCCGAGCGGGTTGTCGGGTCCGATCCACCAGACGGCCTCGCAGGCGGCGCGCATGCGCGGAGACCTCCTGCTGGCGGCCCAGCGCCTGCTGCGCGTTCGCGCCGATGGCGAGGGGTACGACCGGGCCCACGCCGACCTGAAGATCCTCGAGCAGTCCACGGGGCTCGTGATGGTGTGGGCCGAGCCCACCGCAACGGATGCGGCGCTCACACCCACAGCCGTGCCGTTCGCTCCCGACATGAAGCTCGCCATCGAGAACGCATCCGCGAAGCTCCAGTCCGACGGCGTGTTCGTGGGTCTGCTGCCGACGGGCGAGTACACCCTCGGCAGCCGCACCTTCACGGTGAGCCCGGGCTTCGACTGGCACGTGGTGCAGTAGGCGCGCTCAGAGCGCGAACGACACCCCGAGCATCCCCAGGCCCACGCCTGCCGCAGCGGTCGAGCCGATGGAGAGCGCGTTCGTGTTCCGGTGGTGGGTGCGGGCCTCCGCATTCCGGCCGTCTTCCACCGCCTGGTCGTACTGGAACCGGGTGCCCCACGCGGCGCCGTACATGCCGGCCGCCACGATGCCGAGCCCCAGACCGACCATGCGCACGGGGCCCTTCGCGCTCTTCCTGCGCTTCGCGCCCAGCACGATGGTGTCGGGGCGCAGGGGCGTCATCGTGCCGTTCACGAGGGCGGGCGACGCGAGCGACCACTGGATCGGGGTCTCCTGGGCGCGCTGCCAGGCGAGATGCAGGCGCTGGTCGCGCACCAACATAGGCGGCATCTCGAGGAGGGGCATGGCGGCGACCGATGCGCGCAGATCCTCCTCTGCGGTGGGCCAGTCGTTGTCGAGCGCGGCCACGAGGGCGTCTCCGCGCAGCAATCTCGCGGCCTGCACCGAGCTCGGAGATGCGCAGGCGGTGGCCGCGCGGGCGGCCTTCAGCGCCTGCACCAGGGTTCCGCGATCCGCTTCGATGTAGGCGGTCTCGGCACGGTCGAGCGCGGGGTCGAGGTCGGCGGGCGAGCACTCGGCGCGGGCCGACTGCGACAGGAGGAGGAGGGCGAGCATGGGCGCCAGCATACGGCAGGACGACGGACCCCATGTCAGGGTTTGTCGAGGGGGTGGAGGACGGCCCGATTCCAGGGCACGTTGAATACGGAGGTGTCGGATGCAGCGACCGAAGCCGGAAGGTTGGATGATCACCCTGGGCCTCTGCGGGGCGGCACTGCTGGCCGCTCTCGTCGCTCCCCAGCTCCGTCGGCAGGCCCCTGCCGAGCCCGAGATGGGGGCCGACGTGTGCGTGCGGCTGGGCCCGTACGAGTGCTGCTACGAACCGCAGGAATGAGCCGAGTCCCGAAGGCCCGGAGGGACGGTCCGTGAGTCCCGAGGGCCCGCAGGGACGGTCCGTGAGTCCCGACGGCCCGCCGAGGTTCAGCCGGCGAACATGTGGATCTGGGTCGCGGCTTCCTGAGCGAGCTCGAGGCAGGCGGCCTGATCCCGATGGCGAACGACGATGTTGCCGTCGCCCATGAACGTGGCCTTCCAGTTGCGGCGGTTCGCGCCGAGCGGCAGGAGGTCGACCCGTGCGATGTGCGGGCGGTAGCGCGCCACGAACGCGTCGAGCCCGTGGATGGCGCGGATGCGCCCCTGGCCCTGGGCCCGCTTGAAGACGATCGCCGCGTTGTACGGACGCTCGGTGGGGAGCTCGGGCGACCGGCCGATGACCGCGCGGCCCCAGGCCCGGAAGAGGTCGACGTCGCGGGCGTAGTTCATGAGGTCCATCATGGCGGCGCCGGGCGGACGGCACGCCATCTCGCCGAACACCGCGGTACCGTCGGACTGGCGGAACCACTCCATGTGGCTGATGCCGCTGCCCATACCGAGCGCGTCGAGCGCCCGGTGGCCGAGGCGCATGCCGTCGGCGAGGTGCGGATCCTCGAGGTTGCGGATGCAGAAGATGATCGGGCTGATCCACTCGTTCTGGCGGGCGTCGAGCACGTTCGGAAGGTAGCGGCACACGGAGTGGAACAGGGGCTTCCCGTTCACCGTGAGCGCCTCGAACGTGTACTCCTCGCCCGTGACGAACTCCTCGATCACGACCTCCGACACGTGCCGCGTGCGGCCCAGGGCCACCGCGAGCTCCTCGGCGTCGGCGCAGATGAAGGTGTCTTGCCCGCCAGCGCCGGACGTCGGCTTGATGACGAGCGGATAGCCGAGCTCCTTCGCGGCCTCCCAGGCCGCCGGCTCGCTGTTGACCCGCACCGACCGCGCGGTTCGCAGCCCGGCCTCGTGGATGCGCTCGTGCATCACCTTCTTGTCGCGGAACCCGAGCACGGTGTCGACGGACATCCCGGGCAGGCCCCAGCGCTCGCGGAGCTTCGCGGCCAGGAGGGTGACGGGCTCCCACGCGGCCTCGACGAAGTCGGGTCGACGCCCGCCGAGCCAGTGCTCGATGCGCCGGATGATGTCGCGCTCGTCGCCCATCAGGCTCGGCACCTGCAGGTAGCCAGCGAGGTGGGGGGTGACGCTGTCGGGCAGCGACCGGCGGTTGGAGTCGCCCACGCCCCACACCCGGGCGCCCGCTTCGCTCAGACCCCGGGTGAAGTGCTGCATCTCGGTCGGGTAGACCGGCTGGAGGAACAGGACATCGGGACGCATGGTCTCTTCGGGCCTCACATCACGGCGCGAGATGGGCGAAGGCGGCCCGGTCTAGCACCTTGCGGTCCAGAAGCAACTCGGTCAGCCCGCGCACCATGTCGAGGTTCTCTTCGAGGATCGCGCGGCACCGGGCACGCTGCTCGGTGAGCAGGATCTGCACCTTGCTCTCGAGGTCGGCGAGCGCAGCGTCGGACAGGGCCTGCCGCGTCTCGAACATGCGAACACCCAGTGAATCCGAGCCCATCGCGAGGCCTTCGACGAGCCAGCGCGCGATTCCGGTGGCCTGCTCGAGGTCGTGTGCGGAGCCGAACGAGAGGTCTTCGAGCAGGAGGTCTTCGGCCTCGCGCCCTCCGAACAGCACGCAGATCCGGTCGAGCAGCTCGCCGCGCGTCTGCACGTACTGGTTCCGGCTGTCGGTGTACGACACGTACCCGAGCGCGCCCCCGAGATCCCCGCGGATGCTGATGCGGTCGATCGGCGGGAGGTTCTTGCAGTGCAGCGCCACAACGGCGTGCCCGGACTCGTGGGTCGCGACCACGCGCTCCTCGGTGGCCGTGAGCTCGGGGCGGTCCATGAAGGCTTCGAGCGCGGCGTCGATGTCGGCTGGCTCGGTCGGTCCGGACAGGCGCTCCCGGATGCGACGCCGGGCGAGGGCTCGGCAGAGGGCCTCGAGGTGGTCGCCCGTGTACCGGCTCATCGAGCCCTCGACGAGCCCGCCCGTGCGCTTCACCGCGTAGTCGAGCGCACCGTCGGACATCTGCAGCCCGAACTTCGCGTCGTAGATCTTCAGGATCGCCTTGCGGTCGTCGGCGCCGGGGAACGGGATGTGGAGCTTGAACTCGAACCGACCGGGCCGCAGGAGCGCGGGGTCGAGGCTCTCCGGGAAGTTCGTGGTGCCGACCACGAACACCATCTCGTTCGACCGGAAGCCGTCGAGCTCCGTGAGGAGCTGGTTCACCATCGAGTGCCCGACGCCGCCGTCTCCGGTGTCGCTGCCACGGGCGGACGCGATGGAGTCGAGCTCGTCGAACACGATGATCGACGGCGCGGACTGGCGGGCGCGCACGAACACGCGTCGGATGTTCTGCTCGGACTCGCCGTGCCACTTGCTCTTCAGCTCGGGCCCGCTGACGATGATCACCGCGGCGCCGAGGCTCGACGCCATGGCCTTCGCGAACAGGGTCTTCCCGGTTCCCGGCGGGCCCCAGAAGATCATGCCGCGCGGCACGAGCGACTCGATGCGCGAGATCTCGTCTTCGGTCGACAGCGTCTCCTTGTAGGCGAGGATGTCGAGGATCTCCTTCTCGAGCCGCTCCTTCACCTTCGCGTAGCCGCCGATGTCGTCGTTCAGCGACAGCTCGGGCACGGACAGATCGCCGGACAGCGTGCCGCTCCGGAGCTGCTGGAACGCCGGCCCGGAGTCGCCCGGGTAGTCTTCGCCCTCGACGCTCGCGAGCAGGCGGCGCAGGCGCACCGCGTTGGTGCCGCTCACGTACTTGTAGAGCTGGTAGAGCGGCAGGCCGTGCCCGAACTTCCGGGCCTCGCGCTGCGTGACGAGCTTCGACAGCCGCCCCCGCTCCACGCCGCTGATGCACTCGTGGTGCGGGAACAGCGTCTCGATCACGCGCGGCACCGCGAAGCTCGGATCCTTGAAGCCCACCCACAGCAGGTTGGGGTTCTCGTACAGCAGCCCGATGACCTCGCGCGCTTCGGTGGTGAGCCCGCCCGTGCTGGTCGTCAGGATGTCGAGGTGGGGCAGCACCACCACCTTGTCGTCGACCGCGCTCCGCACGCTGTCGCGGATCTGGGTGAGCAGGTTCGGCATGAGGCCTTGCGGCCCCTGACCATCGGCGGACGGCCGCCCGTCGAGGTACACGCAGCGCACGTCGTCGCGCTTCAGCCGGTCGCGCAGGCTCCGGTAGAAGTACGGCACGAGCTCCTTGTCGCACTCCACCAGCACGGGCAGGCGGCGGCGGAGAGCGTCGTACGTGCGCGTCAGCTCGCCCGGGTAGGCCAGCTCGACGGCCTGGAACGCCGTGAGCTCGGTGGCGAGCTCGGATTCCGGGATTCGCTGCGCCATGTCAGACCTTGACCCGGATCGTGACCGCGCCGGTCTCGGGGTCTTCCGAGATCTCCTGCACCTCGCCGAGCTGGCCCGCCTTGATCTTCAGGGCCTCGCCCGTGGCGCGGTTCACCGCGGTGTCGAGCTCGCGCCGCAGGTTCTCGAGCGACTCCTCGAGCCTCCGCGTGACCTCGACGCGAAGCGCTTCGGTCGCGGCGTCGGCCTCGCGCTCGAGGTCGGCACGGGTCTTCTCGCGGAGGCTGCGCTCGGTGCGCTCCCGCGTCTCCTCGACGGCCGAGGTGGACCGCTTCAGCTCGAGATCCAGGTCTTCCTCCGCAGCGAGGCCGATGTGCACGGTGCCTTCCTCGAGGTCGACCGTGATCGTCACGCCGTTGTCGAGCGTCTTCGTCCACGTCTTGTCGTCTTCGGACGTGTAGCCGAGGCCCGCGAGCTGGTCGGACACGAGCTCGCGCATCTGCTCCGGCGGCAGGATGTCGAGCAGCTCGAGGTGGGTCTCGATCCCGTCTTCCACGTCGACGTGGCGACGCAGGGATTCGCTGACGGAGATGCGGTAGCAGCGGGACATCGGGCACTCCACGAGGGCGTCGGGTGTTCCTCCCGACCTAACCCGGCATCACGCGTGCAGCTGTTCCCGGGCGCGCCGAATGGCCGCGATCCGCGCGTCGGACCCGTCGTCGGTGCCGGACCGGACCCGGTTGAACTGCTCCCACCGCTTGAGTCGCTCCTGGGTCGCTTCGTAGTCGTCGTCGAAGAACCGGACCGTGCGGTCGTGCGCCACGAGCTGCTGCACGCGCAGCAGGGCATCCAGCAGCGGACCCGAGGCCCGCGTCGCCTCGGTGCGCTCCCGCAGCGACGCCGTCGGGTCGAGGTCGCGGTGCACGATGGAGAGGACCGGCGCGAACGGGTCGGGGACCAGGACCTCTCCGACCGTCATCAGCACGTCGGCGAGGTCGGGACGGCCGAGCGCGGTGATCGCATCGAGATAGCCGTGCAGCACGGCCGCCTGGCGCGTCGAGCCCGCGAGGAGCCGACCCGGGCTGCGGGTTCCGAGCTTCTCGCGCTCGGCGTCGATCCACGCCTGCGCGATGAGGTCGTGCAGACCCTCGATCATCCACGTGCGCTCGCGCAGGAAGCCGACCCAGTCGACCTCGACGGGCTGCACCCACCACGGGAACGCGAGCTGCACGAGCGGCTCGTGCTCCACCGCCGCGAGCGCGTTCTCGTAGCCCAGCGTCACCAGCGTGCGCGCCACGAGCAGGGCGAGGATGCGGTCGCCGTCGCCGGGCGCGGAAGGGGCCCGGGGCGCCTTGCACTCCGTGACGAGCGCGTTCGTCACGAGCATGCGGAGCACCTGGTACGACCACTTGCTGAAGCGCAGCGCCGGAGCCGGGTGGCGCTCCCAGAGCCGCCCCTCGACGAGCTCTCCGCCACGCGGCCGCCTCTGCACGCGCCACCCGCTGTTCCGGACGAGCGTGAGCACCGTGCCCTTCGCGAGGGTGTCCTGCAGAACGCCCATCGCCGTGGGGCCGATCGCAGGGGCCAGGGGCTGCGCGTCGCCCAGGAGCGGCGCGATCACCGCGGGGTGCGTGCCGTCGACGAGGGCGCGCGCGAGCGTGAGCAGCTGCCCTTCGGACCGCGCGACGTTCATCGGGCCACCTTCCGGGCCGCGGCCGGCCAGCCGTTCACCACGAGCCCGTCGGGCCCCCAGCGGAGCTCCACCGTGTTCGCCTCGTGGAATCGGGGGTCTTCCGGACCGTAGGCCTCCGTGAGGAAGTGGATCTCCTGGTTCGTGCTGCCCACCCACCGGCGCACGTGGTCGAGGCGGGTGGCCTCGAACCGCCCGTCGACCAGCAGATCGACGTGCGCCAGCAGGCCGGGCGCGCGCTCCTCGATCTCCGCGCGGCGGTAGCCGGAGTACAGCATCACGGTGAGCCCGAGCGCACGGACGCCCGCGCACAGCTCGACGAGGTCGGCCTGCTGGACCGGCTCGCCCCCCAGGATGCTGACGCCCTCGATGCCCTCGACGGCCGCGATCTCGGCCAGCAGGCTGTCGATCGACCGCTCGGTTCCTCCCGTGGCCTCGAACAGCTCCGGGTTGCAGCAGCCCTTGCAGCGCAGCGTGCACCCCTGCGTCCACAGGGCGAACCGGCGCCCGGGCCCCTCGGCTTCGGTGGCATCGATGGTGTGCGCGATCCGCATGACAGGAACGTCGCACGCGCCCGGCCCCGCCGCAACGCGTCGGTTACGGGCCGTGCGTGAGCGAGCCTGCCCCCCTCCGCTACTACCCGCTGGTCCTGGCGTCGCTCGCGCTCGTCCTGTTCACGACGTCGGCGCAGTTCCTCATCGTGAGCCCGATCCTCCCGCGGATCGCCGAAGACCTGAGCGTGCCCGAGGACCGTCTCGGGGTGCTCGTCACTGCGTATGCCATCGCGGTCGGGGGGTTCGCGTTCCTGTCGGGCCCGGTGAGCGACCGGCTCGGGCGCCGCACCATCCTCCGGTTCGGCACGCTGTGGATGGGCGTCGCGCTCCTCCTGCACGGGCTCGCCACCACCTTCGAGCTGCTCGTGGCGCTCCGGTTCCTCGCCGGAACCGCGTCGGGCTTCCTGGGGGGCGCGGCCGTCGCGTACATCGGCGACGTCGTGCCGTACGAGAAGCGGGGCCAGGCCATGGGCATCGTGACGTCCGGCTTCGCGCTCGGCCAGGTCGTCGGGATCCCGCTGGGCACGCTGCTGGCGGGCTGGTTCGGGTACCGCATGCCGTTCGTGGCGTTCGGTGGCCTGATGCTCGCGGTGTCGGCGCTGTGCTGGTTCGCGCTCGCTGAGTCGCGAACGGCCGCCCGCGACGGTCGGTTCGGGCTCGCAGAGGCCATCGAGGGCTACCGGTACGTGCTGTCGCGGGGAGATCTCGTGGCCGTGAACGTCGCCGGCGCGAGCATGATGCTGTCGGTGGCGGCCTTCATCGTGTACCAGCCGCTGTGGATCGAGCGCACCTTCGAGGTCGACGAGACGGGCATCGCGCTGCTGTTCGGGGTCGGTGGCGTCGCGAACGCCGTGATGGGCGCCACGGCGGGCTACGCGTCCGACCGTGTGGGCCGCAAGCCCCTCGTGCTCGCGAGCTCGGCGCTGCTCGGGGTCTGCATGATCGCCACGCCGTTCATGCCGTCGTACGAGGCCATCCTCGCGCTGTTCATCTTCACGATGGCCCAGGTGGGCGTGCGCATCTCGCCTCTGAACGCGTGGGTCACGTCGCTGGTCGACTCCGAGCACCGCGGCTCGCTCATGGCCATCTGGCTGGCGACGAGCCAGGTCGGGTTCGCCATCGGGTCGTGGGTCGCGGGCTTCGTGTGGACGAACACCGGCTTCCTGGGGAACGCGCTCGTCGGCGGCACGGGCGCCATCCTGACGGCCGCCATCCTCGCGTGGTTCGTGCCCGAGCCGCAGGGCGACCCCGGATAGCTCCCGTCCGCTCGGGGCCTCAGCGAGCCCTGCGCGTGACGAGCTCGGCCAGCACGGCCGGATCGGTGGTGGGACGGTCGCACACCCCGCCCCGACAGACGTACGCGGTGGGCAGACCGTCGAGCGCGATCTTCCCGGCCGCGGGGGGCGCGAGGCGCGCGAGCTCGGGGTCGTCTCCGGTGGTCTGGATCACCACGCGCCACGACGGATGGGCGCGCTTCAGGGCCGCCTTCAGGTCGGACATCCGCTGGTCGGGCGCGCGAACCAGCACGACCTCCTCCAGCGGCTCGTGCCGGCCGTCCAGCGCGAGCACGGCCACCGGGAAGGCGCCGGGCACGCGCTGGATGTCGAGGCCTCCGGCGATCCGGTCGGCCATCGCGCGGTAGCCGTCGTCTCCCGTGAGGGCGGCGAGCCGGAGCTCGTCTTCGAGCATCACGGTGTTCGCGGACGGCACGGCCTGGTCGTAGCTCGGCACCTCGCGCACGAGCAGGGCCTCGTGGTCGTCGGCGGTCTGGAACCACGCGCCGGTCGGGCTGCCGTGGTGCTCGCGTGCGATCGCTTCGAGCGCACGGGCCTCTTCGAGCCACCGCACCTCTCCCGTCACCTCGAACAGGGTCAGCAGCCCCCGGATCAGGAAGGCGTAGTCCTCGAGGAATGCACTGCCCTCGGGTGGAGCGCCCGCGAGGCGGGTCAGGCGCCCGTCCGTCCGCTCGCCGAGCAGCACCTCGGCGGTGTGGCGCGCCTCGTCGACCCAGTCGTCGCGCCCGAGCAGCCAGCCCGAGTACGCGAACGCGTCGATGGCGAGCCCGTTCCACGCGGTGATCACCTTCTCGTCCCGCAGTGGTGCCGGCCGCTTTCGTCGCTCGAGCTGGAGGGCCAGGCGCGCGCGGGTCCACTGGCTGCGGGCCTCGAGCGTGGGGGTCTCCGACAGGTGCAGGATGCTCCGGCCCTCGAGGTCGCCGGCCGCCGTGACGCCGTACGCCTGCTGGAATCCGGGCGCGTCGTCGCCCAGCACCGCGAGCTCGTCGGGGGTCCACGTGTAGTAGCGACCCTCCTCGCGTTCTCCCGTGGGACCGAGGCTGTCGGCGTCGAGCGCGCTCGCGAAGCCCCCGTCGCGCACGCCGAGATCGCGCTGGAGGAAGGTGAGTGTCTCTTCGAGGATGCGTGCGTACCGGAGGTCGCCCGTGAGCTGGAAGGCCTCGCCGTACAGCCGCGCCAGCAGGGCGTTGTCGTACAGCATCTTCTCGAAGTGCGGCACCTGCCAGGCCCCGTCGACCGTGTACCTGTGGAACCCCCCGCCGACGTGGTCGTACAGCCCGCCGTTCGACATGTGGTCGAGGGTGTTCCGGGCCATGGAGAGCGCTTCGGCGTCTCCCTTCGCACCGGCCGACAACAGGACGCGCACCGGGAGGTCGCTCGGGAACTTCGGCCGCCCGACCGTACCGCCGTGCTCGGCGTCGTAGCGGTCCTTCGCCCAGGTGACGACGGCTGCGAAGGCCTCCGGACCGGGCACGCCGCTGTCGGGGCCGGGCTTCAGGTTCTCCTGCACGGCTGCGGTCAGCGTGGCGGCGGTGGCGTGGAGCTCGTCGGGCCGCTCGCGCCACGTCGTCGCGATGTCCTGGAGCACGCTGAGGAACCCCCGGCGGCTGCCCCGGTCGCCGTCGCGGGCAGGGAGGTAGGTGGCCGCGAAGAACGGCTTCCGGTCGGGCTCGAGCCACACGCTCATCGGCCAGCCGCCGCTCCGGTTCACGGCCTGCACGGCGCTCATGTAGACGCGGTCGACGTCGGGACGCGCTTCGCGGTCGACCTTGATCGCGATGAAGTGGGCGTTCAGGAAGGCCGCGATCTCGGGGTCTTCGAACGACTCCTCCTCCATCACGTGGCACCAGTGGCACGTGGCGTAGCCGACCGACAGGAACACCGGCCGGTTCAGCTGCTTCGCGAGCGCGAACGCCTCGTCGCCCCACGGGAACCAGTTCACGGGGTTGTGGGCGTGCTGCTGGAGGTAGGGACTGGCGCTGTGCACCAGTCGGTTCGTGTACGTGGGCCGGCCGTCGGGCTGCAGGTGGCGCGTGCGCGGCACGTGGCCGTGCTCCATGCGGCGCCCGACCTCTCGCTGGAGGCCTTCGGCGACCGCCGGCGCCAGGGTGTCGGCGTCCACGCCCGGGAGCGCGCTCGGGCCGGAGGGCGCGGCCTGGGTGGGGGGGCCCCCGAGCGGGAGCGTGAAGACGGCGATGCTCCCAGCGACGAGGATCGCGAGGAGGACCCCGGCGGCGCGGTTCACCCGCCCTCGGGGGGTGTGGTGGGCTGGAGCGCGAGCACGCAGTCGTCGACGGTCTCCAGCGGACTCGTGTCGAAGGTGAGCGCGGAGAGGGCGAACTGCACGGCCTCGTCATCGGGGGCGCGCTCGAACTCCAGGCACACGCGGTCGACCACGCCGTCCTGGATGCGGATGGCCGACAGGCCGAGGTCGAGGTCGACGAGGGCCGCGACCTCGCTCCGGAGGGTCTCGGCGGTGGGAGGCTCCGGGAACCGCACCAAGCGGCGCGCGACGGGGTCGGGCGGCAGGAACGCCTCCTGGGGGGGCACCTGGCAGGACTCGGCCTCGCGCAGCTCGGCTTCGAGCTTCACCTTCGCGAGCGCACGCTCGAGGACGGCGGTATCGCGCTCGCCGCGGAACTCGAAGCACACCACACGGCCCCAGTCGCGCCCGCCGATCAGGGTGGGCTGCTTGCGCATGGCGTACCGGATGGCCTTGAGGCGGGCGTTCTTCTCGGGGACGGTCGCGAACACGGCCTGTACGGCGACCGGTGGGACGGCCCCTTCGGTGGCGAAGGCGATGGAGAGCAGGGCGATCATGGGGACTCTGCGTAACAGGTCAGCTCGGGCCGCACTTCGGTGGAGCACGTGCTGCCCTCGTAGCCGGGCTCGCACAGCGCGTAGGCGTCGAGCAGACAGGTGTTGTCCGCGCAGTCGAGGGCCTCGCCACACTCGGTGGGAACGGGCGCACAGCGCACCCAGGGGGGCATCGCGTCGACGTGCTGGACGCAGATCTCACCCGCCTCGGCGCAGGTGTCGCACGTGACCTCCTCGTCGGCGTCCTTGCAGCCCAGCAGGACGAGACACCACAGGAGCACGGGACCACCTCCGACGGGCGGCCCCTATCGCGTCAGCGGTCGATGAACCCGTCGAGCAGCTCGCGGGTGCGGTACCCGCTGCGCGTCTCCACCGCGGGGTCGGTCGAGCCGTCGGCCTCCGGCATCACGGAGAAGCCGACGGCCCCCTGCAGCTCCGCGCCGTCGTCGCGTGCCGCGAGCATCATCTGCATGCCGATGGGGGTGTCGGGGAACTCGGCGTCCACGAAGGCCTTCGGGACCTTCTGCAGATCGTCCTGCCAGCCGTCGTGGCCCGCGGGACCCGTGAGGATCGCGACACACGGGAACTCCCCGCAGTCGAGCGAGACGAGCTCGGTTCCCGGGTGGGCTTCGAGGGCCTTGCGCAGCCCGGCTTCGAACGCATCTGGACGGAACGGCTCCGCGATGTCGTCGGGCCATGGGATCGGCGCGCCCTGGTGTGCTTCGAGCTGCCCCCGTGCCACGGCCCCTTCGAACCGTGCGGCACGGAGCTCTTCCCGCAGCGCGGCGTTCTCGTCCTCGAGCGCCTGGAGGTGAGCGGCCTCGTCGTCGCCTGCGGAGCGGATGGGGGCACCGCCCGCCACGGTCCGCACGACCCGTCGGGGCCCGACCGTGTGGGACTCGCCGGCCGCGAGCGTCACGGTGTCGCCTCCCGTGGGGGACTGGACGATGGCGCGGCCCTCGTACACGGCGACGGTCACGGCGGCGCCCGCGAGGGCGGAAAGGATGGCGGTCTTCGGCATTGGATCCTCCGCCCCCCATTCACGCTCGACCCGCCCCGCGGGTTCCACGGTGATCACCGCGACCCCGTCGACCTCCACCGGAACGAGCCCGGCGAGCAGGCTCACGTGCCCCTCGACGCGCTCGGACCCCTCGAGGAGCTGCGCCACACCGGGCGTCGGGCGGAGGGCCACCGCGATCAGCGCGGCCGCAGCGAGCCCGGCGAGCATCCACACCGTGGCCCGCGAGCCGCGGGAGGGCGCGGCGGGCACTTCCGTCCGGGCGAGCACGCTGGCGTCGAGATCGGGCGGTGCAGCCTCCGGCAGGGCCTCCAGGTCACTCACGAGGTCTCGCAGGGCGTCGAGCTGGCGCCGGAGCGCGGGGTCGGACGCGAGGCGGGCCTCGAGCGTGCTGCGCTCCTCCGGAGTGACGTCTCCCGAGAGGAGGCGAGACAGATCCTCGGTTCCGCTCATCGTTCCTCCTCGAGCAGCTCGGCGAGCTTCGCGCGGCCCCGGTGGAGGCGCGACTTCACGGTGCCGACCGCGATTCCCTCCATCTCCGCGATGGCTTCGAGCGGGTGGCCCGCGATGTGGTGGAGCAGCACGATGCGTCGCTGGTCTTCGGGCAGGTGCTGCAGCGCGCGGTCGAGGGCCCGCTTGCGCCGGGATCGCACGAGCGCACGCTCGGGGTCGGGCCCCTCCGACGCGAGGTCGGGCAGCGGGATGACGTCGCCTCGCGTGGTCCGGCGGCGGTGCAGATCGATCAGCCGGCGGTGCACCAGGGTGTGCAGCCAGGTCTTCAGGGAGGCCGGCCCCGCGGGGTCGAAGCGGTCGATGGCCGCGAAGATCCGCGCCCACACGTCCTGGTAGGCGTCTTCGGGGTGTTCGGCCAGGCGCGTACAGAGCGCCCACACCCCGGGACCGTAGGTGCGCAGGAGCGCAGCGCGGTCGGCGGACGGGTCGGGCACGGGCTCCACCGGGTCGGGGTGTGGCATGTCGACGTACACGCGTGACCGTCTCCGGGGTTCCCCAAAAAGAAAGCGCCCGCGAAGTTCGCGAGCGCTCTCGGGCCATCCCGACCGGGGCCGGGTGGCGATGCGGCCCCGAAGGGCCGCGCGGGATCACATCGGAGCGGTGTACTCGGTGCACGGACCGCCGGGGAACGCCGCGTAGTACGTGATGTCGTCGCCCCAGACCCAGCACTCGCCGCTGGTCTCACCGATCAGGATGTAGGTGAGGGCGGGGGTGGAGGACGCGGGGGTGTCGACGCTGAGCAGCATCGTGGAGCCCTCGACCACATCGCCGGGGGCCGCGACGTAGGTGAGCGTGGCGCCGGTCATGCCGACCGGGTGGCAGAGCTGGTAGGAGCCGGTGCCGAGGTAGCAGTCCTCGCCGAACCAGCCCGAGCCGCCGGCCGCCTGGACCGCCGTCTGGCCGTAGCCGAAGTTGTAGCTCTCGTCGCCGTTGGTGATGGTGATGACCATCGAGTCGGGCGAGCCGTCGACCAGCTCGACGCTGACCTCGAGCGCCGGAGGCGGCTCGGTGTCGGTGTCGGTCTCGTCGGTGTCGACATCGGTGTCGGTCTCGGACGGCAGGTCGGTGTCGGTGTCCTCACCGTCGTCGGTCGGGCAGCCGAAGAGCGCCAGGGGAAGTCCCAGGATGGCGAGCTTGTGAAGCTTCATTATTGTCTCCTCCACACGCAATGGGCGTGTCAGGGCGCACGGTAACCCAAGATTCCGCCACCGACTACGGTGGGGCCGTTCCGAGGCCGACCGTGATCGCGATGTTGCCCGTGAGGCTGCCGGAGGTCTCTCGCCAGTTGTCTCGGGCTTTCCTGTACTTCTGGGCATCGAGGTCGACCTGCTCGACCAACCCGACCGCCACGCCCGACAACTTACGCCCCTCTGACTCGTTCTTGAGGTCGTCGGCGTACGACAGCGCGAGTGCGGCGCGCTGGCCCGGCTGGGCGTCTTTCACCTTGAAGTACGTCTCCTGGAGGGACGACGCGTCGCCGCCCGATGCACCGATCTGCTGGATGACCGGGGCGGAGCCCTCGATGGCCTCGATGAGGGCCTTCTCGGCCTCGAGCGACTGCTTCTGCGCGGCCGCGAGGTTGACGCTGCCGCTCCACACCAGCCCGAAGAACGCGACGAGCACGAGCGCGAGGGAGGCCGCGATGCCGAGCATGATGCGCGGGTCGTCCATCACCCCGGGCTCCACCTCGACGATCTCGACGACCTCTTCGGGGATGGTGCCTTCGGAGTCGCGCTCGCCCGCGGAGACGGGAGCGGGCGTACCGGCGCCGGGCGGCGGGACGGGCGTGACCTCGACCGTGCCGTCGCTCCCGATGGTGCGGTGCACGCGGCGCTGTGGCTCGACGTCTTCGGGATCCTCGTCGAGGTAGCTCGGACGGGCGGTGGGATCCGTGGGCTCGCGCGGCCGCTCCGGCATCGACATGTAGTACGGGAGCACCTTCGAGTCGGGACGCGAGGCGCCGGCGAGTGTGGTGTTCTCGAACTCCGAGGCCGGACGGGACCGATCGACGAACGTGGGCGAGTCGTCGTTGAGCGCGAGGGACTTCAGCAGGTCGCCGAGCTTGTCGTAGTCCTTCACCTCGGTGGGCGGGCCTGGCGGGAGCGGCTCGGCGAGCGCGCTGAGCGGCGGATGCTTGGGGTCGGGCGGGAGCTTCTCGCGCGCGGCGACGATGGCGGCCACACACTCGGCGATGGACTGGTAGCGGTCTTTCGGCTTGTACGCGCAGCAGCCGAGGATGATGTCGACGATGGGATCGGGGAGGTCTGCCAGGAGCTCGTCGCCGCGCTCGGCCACGAAGAGCTCCGTGGTGGTCTTCACCTTCACGAGCGTGAACAGGGTGGCGCCGAGCGAGTAGATGTCGGCCCGCCAGTCGACCTGCGTGGAGTCGTGCCGCTGCTCGGGCGCCATGAACGCGTACGTTCCCATCGTGGCGCCGGCCATCGTCAGCGAGTTGTCCTCGTCGCGGGCGATGCCGAAGTCGGTGAGCTTGATGATGCCCTTGTGGTCGATCAGGATGTTCTGCGGCTTGATGTCGCGGTGCGTGATGTTGTCTTCGTGCGCGACGCCCACCGCGAGCGCCGTGGACTCGATGACCTGCAGCGCGAGCCGCGGCGGCACCGCGCCATGCACCTTCATCCACTGGATGATCGAGCCCCCGCTGCACAGCTCCATCACGATGTGCGGCGTGAACGGGTCGTCGGAGATGTCGTAGACCTGCACCAGGTTGCGGTGATCGAGCCGCGCCATCGTGGCGGCTTCCTGCGCGAAGCGCGCGCGGATCTGGTCGTCTCGGATGAACTCGTGCGACAGCACCTTGATGGCACGCCAGCACTTCAGCTTGGTGTCCCACGCTTGATACACCCCGGCGTTGCCGCCCTTTCCGAGGATTCCGGAAATGACGTACCGCCCCTCCATGAGGGTGGGGGGCTTTCGTGCTCTCTCGAGTTCTCGCTCCAGCATCGACCGCTTTGCTCGTCACCGGGAGGTTAGCGCGTTCCGACCCGGGGATCACCACCTGGTTGTCCGGATGCGCGTGCCAGGCGGGGAATCCACCAATTGGCGGTATCCGGGCGCAACTGGAATACGACCGGTTACTGGCCGTACCCTCTGATGCGCGCCGGTCGCACGCTCCCCCTGCGTCCGCGCGCACATCCGTTGACGGAGGACTTCAGAAGTGATGGACAGGCGGCTCGGACGCGGCGCGTTCTTCGGGGTGTGGATCCTGCTCTTCGGGGGTCAGCTCGCCGCGCTCGCCAACCAGGCGAGCACTCCCGACGGTCCGGGCCTCCCGCTGCAGGCCGTCGTCGCCATCGTCGTCGTGCTCCAGCTCCTCAAGCTCCCGTTCACCGCGTGGCGCCTGAACGACATCGGGCGGCCCGCGAGCGACGCCGTGTTCTTCGTGCTGATCCCGGTGGCGAACATCATCGGGCTCATGCGCTTCATGGTGGAGGCGCAGCCGTCCGCGAAGGGTTGGGAGCAGCGTCGCCGCGGGTGGGCGAACCAGATGGGGCCGCTCCAGGCCGTCGCGCACGCGCTCCCCCTCGTCGCACGCACGGCGTCCGTGGGCGTTCCGGTCGTGCTCGTGTACGGCATCGTGATGGCCGGCGTCGGCCAGTGGGTGCTCGACTTCGCGGAAGACGCCGCCACGATGGATCCAGCGAGCCGCGCCACGCTGGCTCAGATCTTCACGGTCGCGTCCGTGTTCCTCGGCCTGTACACGGTCGTCCAGTTCATGAAGCGCACGAAGGCCACGCGCCTGTCGTGGTTCCCGTCATTGTTCCTGATGCCGTCCGTGCTGCTGGCCGCGTCGCTGTCGTTCTTCAGCGCCGGGATGCAGGCGAACCTCCAGCTCATCCTGCTCACATTCATCTACATGGCGTGGCAGATGGTGTGGATGACCCTGGGGGGTGCCGCGCTCGTGGTCGCCACCACGCTCGCCGCAGAGCGCGTGCGCACCGGGCAGCCCCTCGACGCCGGGTCGATCTTCGCGCAGCTCGGCCCGCGCACGCTCGATGTGGCCGGTCCGCACGGCACCCGCGTGCAAGCCGTCACTGTGGGCATGCAGGTCATCATCCCCGGCATCTTCTACATGCTGCAGCTCGCGTTCGCCGACAGCATCGCCGTGCTGAAGCCCGAGGCCGCCGCGCTCAAGGAGTCCGGCCAGCTCACCTGGGGCATGCGCCAGCGGCTGTTCAAGCTCTTCCTCGCGATGACCGTGTTCACCATGCTCCTGCACTTCGCGCTGGTGAGCGGCATCGACGGCGTCGACAAGGCGATGGCGTACTTCATCGACCCGCGGAACATGAGCTTCGGGTCGTTCGCAGCGGGCGAGATGCTCTGGGGCGTGTACGCCTGGGTCCTGCAGATCGCGCTGCTCCTGATGTACCACGACCGCGTGCGCTACCTGGAAGACCGTCGGGCCGAGCGCCGTGCCCAGAAGGCCGAGGCCGGCGAAGGGCCCGCTGTGGCCCCTGCAGACCCCGACGCTGCGGAGATCCCGGCTCCCGCTCCCCGCACCGACGACGACTGGAAGCGCATCGCCGAGAGTCTCGATGCACTCGACGGCGACGCACGGCAGGAGCGAATCCACGCGCAGCTCGAGGATGCGGGGCTCCAGGTCACCGCAGCCCAGGGAGACCTGCACGCTGCCCTCGCGCTCGCCGACGAGCTCGCGGGGCTCCGGTCCCAGGCGACGCGTCATCAGGATCCCGGCAAGAACGCGACGATCCAGGAACAGATCGAGTCCCACGTGCTCGACGCCACCGGCTACCTCCACGAGGCGATCCCGGCCGTCGATCAGGCGCGGTACCTGCTCCATGGCGAGCCCGGGCTCGACTACGCCGCGGCGCTCGCGGCGCCAGGCTGGAAGCGATCGCTCGAGGGCGCCGTGCTCGTGCACCGGTTGCTCGCCGCCGAGCTGGAGAGTCTCCGGAGCGCCGCGAACGGGTAGTCCGGGGGCATCCCCCGAGGCCGGGGACTGGTTAGGGGGCCCCGCTCATGCGTGGCTACCTCGACAACGCGAGGGAGCTCGAAGGGAAGGGCTGGGCCGGGCTCCCGCTCGACTCCGTCGCGTTCCTCGTCTCCCGCCTCGATCCGGACGGCCGCTGGCTCATCGTCGTCGACGAGCCCGATCGCGCGGATCAGATCGCGCGGGCCGTGCAGTTCTTCCATCCGCGTCCGGAGGTCGTGGAGCGCTTCCTCGCCGACGATGGGCGCCCGTACGACGGGTTCTCGCCGGAGCGTACGCGCGCGCAGCAGCGGATCCGCGCGCTCCGACGGGTGTCGGTGGGGGGTCCGGTCGTGGTCGTCGCGGCCGCACGGGCCCTGCTGCAGCGGGTGCCCGTGGAGCCCGTGCTCGTGAAGGGCACCCGCACCGTGTCGACGGGCGACACGCTCGACCGCGACGCGCTCGTGCAGTGGCTCTCCGATGCCGGGTACCTGTCGACCCAGGCCGCCGAGATGGCCGGATCGTTCGCGGTCCGGGGCGACGTGCTGGACGTCTGGCCGAGCGCGATGCCCGCCGCGGTCCGCATCGACTTCTTCGACGACGAGATCGAGGGGATTCGCGCGCTCGACCCCGAGACCGGCCGTCCCAGCGGGTCCCGGCGCAGGGTCGTGCTGCTCCCGGCCCGGGAGGAGCGCATCGATGACGAAGCCCTCGAGCGCCTGCAGGCCGAGCTCGGCCGGTACGTCACCGAGCAACAGCGCGGCATCCGCCTGAAGCGTCGCGTCGTCGAGGAGCTCCGCGCGGGCATCCGGTTCAGTGCGCTCGAAGACTGGCTGCCCGCGCTCGTGCCGACGGTCGCACCCCTCGAGGCCCTGTCCGCCCTTCGGGCCGTCGTGTACGAGCCCGGCGACGTGCTGGCGGCCGCACGGGAGTTCCTGCGCACCGCCAGCTCGCGCTGGGAAGCCCTCGAAGAGGAGGAACGCCCGCTCGTCCCGCCGTCCGACCGCTTCGACGCGCTCGACCACCTCGAGCAGCGGCTCGATCAGGCACAGAAGGTCTGGCAGATCGCCGCGGACGAGGCCGCCCGGTTCGAGGTCGCCACGGCCGACGGGTTCGGCGTTCGCGGTACCGAGCTCGGCCCGGTCGCCGGCAAGCTCCTGAAGCTGGTCGACCGCGACTGTCGCGTGGCGCTCGTCGTCGACAGTGCCGCGCGCGGCGACTCGCTCGAGGAGCTGCTCGGTCCGCACGGCATCTCCACCGTGGGCGCCACCCAGGCCCTGTCCATCGAGCGGGGTCGCATCTCGCTCGTCGTGGGCGACCTCCCGCGGGGGTTCGTCGCGCCGGAGAGCGGCTGGGCGTTCATCCCGGCGCACGTGCTGCTGGGAGGCGCGTCCCGCGCGAAGCGCACCCGGCTCGACCGCATCCACGCGCTGTTCGAGACCGAGGTCACCGACATCTCGCAGCTCAAGGTCGACGACCACGTCGTGCACCGGCTGCACGGGGTCGGGCTGTACCGCGGCATGAAGCGCGTGCCCATCGGCGGCGTGCTCCAGGACTTCGTGGGGCTCGAGTACCGCGGCGGCGACACCATGTTCCTGCCCGTCACCCGCCTCGACCAGCTGTCGCGCTACACGCCCGCGAACAGCAACGCGGTCGTCAAGCTCGACCGGCTGGGCGGCGCCACCTGGCTCCGGCGCAAGGGGAAGGTGCGCGACTCCCTGCTCAAGATGGCGCAGGACCTGCTCCGCCTGTACGCCCGCCGCGAGCTCGCCACCCGCCACCCGTACGCGGCCCCCGGTCCGCTGTACCGCCAGCTCGAGTCGCGCTTCCCGTACGACGAGACGGTCGACCAGCTCAAGGCCATCGAAGCGGTGCACGACGACCTCGATCGTCCGTTCCCGATGGACCGCCTGCTGTGCGGCGACGTGGGGTTCGGAAAGACGGAGGTCGCCCTGCGTGCCGCGATGCGCGTGGTCGAAGGCGGCAAGCAGGTCGTCGTGCTGTGCCCCACCACCGTGCTCGCCTACCAGCACTTCAACACGTGGACCGAGCGATTCGCGGGCCTCCCGGTCGAGGTGCGCATGCTGTCGCGGTTCAACACGTCCGAAGAGGAGGCCGACGTCGTGGCCGGGCTCGCGAACGGTTCCGTCGACATCGTGGTCGGCACGACCAAGCTGCTCGGGAAGGACGTGCGGTACGGCAACCTCGGCATGGTCATCGTCGACGAGGAGCACCGGTTCGGCGTGCGCCAGAAAGACCGCCTGAAGAAGCTCCGGAACGCCGTCGACATGCTGTCGATGAGCGCCACCCCCATCCCGCGCACGCTCCAGCAGGCCCTGGGCGGGCTCCGCGAGATGTCGGTCATGGCCACGCCTCCCGCCGACCGCCTGTCCGTGGCCACGAGCATCTCCCGCCTGTCCGAGAGCCGCGTGCGGGACGCGCTGATCACGGAGATCGAGCGCGGCGGGCAGGCGTTCGTCATCCACAACCGGGTCGAGACCATCCAGCGGTTCCGCAGCCGGCTCGAAGCCTGGGTGCCGGAGGCCCGGTTCGACGTCGCGCACGGCCAGATGGACGACACGCAGCTCGAAGACGTGCTGATCCGGTTCATCAAGCGCGAGATCGACGTGCTCGTGTGCACGGCCATCGTCGAGACCGGCGTCGACCTCCCGAACGTCAACACGATGCTCATCCACCGCGCCGACCTGTTCGGTCTCGCCCAGCTCTACCAGCTCCGCGGTCGTGTCGGGCGCTCGCACGTCCGGGCGCGCTGCCTGCTGCTCACGCCCGAGGAGATGACCTCCGAAGCCAAGAAGCGCCTGCGTGTGCTCGTCGAGAACACCGAGCTCGGCGCGGGGTTCCAGGTGGCGAGCGCCGACCTCGAGCTGCGCGGCGGCGGCAACCTCCTCGGGTCCGCGCAGTCCGGGAACATCGACCAGGTCGGGTACGACGTGTGGGTCGAGCTGCTCGAGGAAGCCGTGCACGTCGCGCGGGGCGAGGTGTCGCGCGAGCAGATCGAGCCCGAGGTCGAGGTCGGGGTGGACGCGTTCCTGCCGGACTCCCTCGTGCCCGACATGCGCGAGCGGCTCGCGTGGTACTCCCGGCTCTCGAACGCCACCAGCGTCGGCGCCATCGAGCACCTGCTCGACGATCTCGAGCTCCTCGTGGGCGACCTCCCCATCGAGGCCCGCAACCTCGCCGGCCTCCTGCAGACCCGCCTCCGGTGCCGCGAGCTCGGCATCCAGCGCTGCCACTGGATGAAGGTGCGGGTCGAGCTCGAGCTGCACCCCTCCAGCCCGGTGTCCGCCGAGGCCCTCGACCGCGTGGTCTCCAAGCACCCGAAGCGGTTCCGGGTCCGTCCCGGCGAGCCCGTTCACGTCGATGCCCGCTTCACGCCGAGCGAAGCGGAGCAGCCCTTCCGCTACCTGCTCTGGGTGTTCGGCCAGCTCGAGCGGGCCGCTCGGGTGTAGCGCTCAGGCCTTGGGAGGACCGGGGGGCCCGGGCACCCCGGGAGGAGCGCCGGGCGCACCGGGAGGGCCGCCCGGAACCGCCGCAGGGATGCCGCCCTTCGCGGGTTTGGACGCCTTCGTCGCAGGTGCGGGGCCCGCCGCGCTCGGGACGCCGCCCGCCACGGAGAGCAGGGACTGCACGATGCCGTAGCCGCCCCCGAACAGCAGCACCGAGCCGATCATGCGGCCCACGTCGACCGAGATCGCATCGAACGACATGTACAGCCCGATGGCGCCGAGCACGCCGTCGAGGAACCCGGTGAAGTACCCCGTGAACACGCCGAGGAAGTCGGTGATCACCCACAGCAGCAGCGCGGCACCGGTGACGCGCAGGTCGGCGATGCGGGGGTTCTGCATCGAGCGGAACACGCACAGCACACCGAGCAGACCGAGGGTCAGCCACGCGACGAGCGTCGACAGGCCGTTCGTGACGCTGTCGACGTAGAGGAGCAGATCTCCCGGAGCCACGGTTACCCGAGGCTCTTGACGATGAGCGCGCGGACCTCGTCGAGCATGCGGTCCTGGCCGTACCCGCCCTTGCGGATGACCGTCTCGACGTGCTGCTCGAGGAACGCCATGCGGGCCGGGGGCACGTCCATCGCGGTGAACACGACCACCGGCACGTTGCGCCACTCGTCGCGGCACTGGAGCTCGGTGATCACGTGGAACCCGTCGACCTCGGGCATCATCAGGTCGAGCAGGATCAGCGACGGAGGCCCGTTCTGCTCCAACCACTCGAGCGCGAGCCGGCCGTTCTCGACCGACGCGGTGTTCCAGCCCTCGGCGAACAGCATGCGGCTCGTCACGTCGCGCGTGGCTTCGTCGTCTTCCACGATGAGGATGGGGCCGCCTTCGCGGGCGGGCTTCACGCGGCGCATGACGGCGACGAGCGCGTCGCGACGGATCGGCTTCGGCAGGAAGTCGGCCGCACCCACCGCCAGCCCGCGCGTGCGGTCGTCGGCGACGGTGACGAGCACCACGGGGATGTCGCGCAGCTCGGGGTCGCGCTTGAACGCCATGAGCAGGTTCCAGCCATCCACGTCGGGCAGCACCACGTCGAGCGTGACGACATCGGGCCGGTGCGTGCGGGCCAGCCGCTGCCCCTCGACCCCGGAGGCGCTCGCGATGACGCGGTATCCGGCGCGCGTGAGGTAGCTCGCCATCTGGCGGCGGAGCGTGCTGTCGCCGTCGATCACGAGCACGGTGGCGGGCTGCGGAGCCGGTGCTACGGGCTCGGATTCGAGCTCGGCCGGCGTGACGCCATGCCACGTGGGCGGAGCGGAGGGCAGCGTGATCGTGAACCGCGAGCCCTGCTTGAGCTGGCTCTCCACCTGGATGTCGCCGCCGAGCAGCCGGGTGAGCTTCAGGGCGATGGTGAGCCCGAGGCCCGTGCCGCCGTACTTCCGGGTGGTGGACGCGTCGCCCTGGGAGAACTCGCGGAAGATCGTGCGGGTCTGCTCGGCGCTCATGCCGATGCCCGTGTCGCTCACGTGGATGTGCAGACCGGCGGCGTCGACCGAGACGTCGACCCGGATCTCGCCAGACTCCGTGAACTTCGCGGCGTTCTGCAGGATGCGGCCGAGCACGGTGTCGAGCTTCGCGACATCGGTGACGATGTCGATCGCGGGGAGGTCGCCGAGCACCACCTGGTTCCCGCGGCGGTCGGCGGTGGTCGCGATGCTCTCGAGGGCCGTCTCGATGAGCGGCTGGAGCGGCGTGGACTCGTAGTAGACCTCGGCTTTCCCGGCTTCGATGCGGGCGAGCTCGAGCACGTCGGAGATCAGGCCGAGCAGGTGGGAGCCGGCGTTCCGGATGCGGTCGAGGTCGCGCACGATCTCCGGGTGCCCGTCGACATCCTCGCGGAGCAGCTCGGCGTACCCGAGGATCGCGTTCAGCGGCGTGCGCAGCTCGTGGCTCATGTTCGCGAGGAACGCGGACTTCGCGCGGTCGGCCTCGAGCGCCTGCTCGCGGGCCTGCTGCAGCGCCATCTCGGTGGCGGCGAGGTCGGCGCGCAAGGCCCGGCTCGTCTCTTCGAGCCCGCGCAGACGGGCCTGTTGGCGCTCTGCCGCCGCGCGCGTGTCGGCGATCTTCCGGAAGTGGTTCGCGGCCCGCTCGGTGGCGGCGACCAGGGAGTCGAGCGAGGTGTTCCCGGGACGCGACACGTAGTCGAACGCGCCGTCACGCAGGGCCTGGAGCGCGGCGCTGAGGTCGTCGACCTCGCCCAGCACGACCACCGGCACGTCGTCGTCGATCTCGCGCACCCGACGGAGGATCGCCTGGCCGCCGAGATCGGGCAGATCCACGTCACAGACGATCACGTGCGGGAGCGTGTCCTCGAGGATCCGGAGCCCCGTCGCACCGTCGGCCGCCTCGGACACACGCCAGCCGTAGTCCGTGAGCGTGCTCGTGATCTGCGCGCGCTCGGTGTCGTTCTCGTGAACGACGAGCACGTGTCCCGACCAGCTGTCCAACTCCATGGGGCTCCTGATCTCGCTCCCGTCACCTGGTGCAACGGAAGGTGGCAAAGCTGTTCGCCTTCTTAGGGTCGTTTTCTGGAATTGGCGAACCGTCTTCGGTCAGGACGACGAACTTGCCGTCCTCGCCGATGCGGAATTCCATGTGGGGATCGGGCGCGCGGGGCGCGTCTCCGGTGTGCGGGAGGGATCGCCGGGACCACTTGCAGTACGTGGCTGCAGCGAGCGCGTTGATGTTCGTGACCGGCGCGTCGGCCTGGCCCGCGGGTGGCTGCGTGCCGCTCCAGCCCGCCAGGTAGATCGACTCGCTGCCAGCGCGCTTCCCGCCCTTCTGGTAGTCGGGGTTGTCTTCGAGGAACTTCGAGAACTTCGCGAACGTGATGGGCGCGGTGGTCTTCCCGGAGCCGGACGGAGCCGGATCGGGACGGGGATCGGGGGTGGGCGTGGGCGACGGCGTGCCGCCGGGAGCGGGCCCCGGTGCGGGCTTCGCCGCGGCGATCTCGAGACCCAGCGGGGCTTCGTACGGATCGGTGCCGAGCGCGATCTCCAGCGTGCGCCGCGTGGACGCGCAGCCCGGCACGCAGGTGCCGGTGTCGGAACACCCGGTGGCATCGGGCGGACAGGTGCCCGTGGTCGCGATCATCTCGTGCTTGCCGGGCGGAACGTCGAACCGGAGCGCTCCGTCGACCACCATTCCGGCTCGCCCGCCGAGCGTCGCCGTGGTGAACGACCCGAGGGAGGTGGACAGGACCACGGCCCGGGATGCCGGCGGGGTGAGGCTGAGCCGCACGGTCTGCGACCCGTCGCCCTGCATCACGTCGACGGGCTGGGTGCCGGACGCACACCACGCCGGGCACGCGGAGCCGGGGCACTCGAGCAGCGGGCACTCGCGGCCGATCACCCATGCGACCTCGGCGGCCCCCACGGGGACAGCCTCGATCACGGTGGACGGCCCGACCGACACGCCGGTGCGGTCCCCGATGCGCACGTGCACCTCGAGCTCGTCGGGCACCCCGAGCACGAGCACCTCGACGGCACGCGCAGCCACGGGGGGTGTGGCGGTCTCGGGGGACAGCAGCACGGCGAGCGCGACGCCGAGCAGCCCCATCGCCGCGAACAGTCCCAGCGCGCCGAGCGCGAACGCGATCATCGGACCTCGGAGCGAGGGTGCGGCGGGCACCGGTGCCTGGGCCGACTCCAGCTCGTCGGGCGACGACCAGGTGGTCGGGCGCGGATCCGGCAGTGGCGGACGGGAAGGCTCCGGCGCGAACGCATCGAAGTCGAGATCGGTGGGAGAGAGCGTGACCCCCGCGTGGCGGCCGTCGTCGCCGAGGTCTCGGAGCCGCTGCCACAGCTCCCGTGCCGAAGAGAGGCGCCGCGTGGCGTCGGGGTGCGTGGCGATCTGGATGATCTCGCGCACGGCGGTGGGGAAGCGGTCGCCGGGGTCGAGCGGCGGGTGCTTCTGCTTGCCGACGATCACCTGCATCGCCTGCTGGCGGGCGCTGCCCTGGCCGCTCGTGGGGAACGCCATCTCCCCCGTGAGCAGCTCGTGGAACACCACGCCGAGCGCGTAGATGTCCCACAGCTCGGGGTCGAGGGTCTCGGGCGCGATCCACTCGGGGGGCGCGTACGACACGGTGCCGAACGCCATGCCGCTCTGCGTGATCCGCGTGGTGTCGGCCTCCATCGCGAGCCCGAAGTCCACGAGCTTCAGGGTGCCGTGGCGGTCGACCAGGAGGTTCGCCGGCTTGATGTCGCGGTGCCGGATTCCCTTCGCGTGCAGGTAGGCAAGGGCGCCCGCCGCCTGCTCCATGAGGTCGATCACCTGCGCGAGGGGCAGCCCGCCCTTCAGGAAGGTGTGCTCCAGCGACTCGCCCTCCACGAACTCCATCTCGAGGTACGGCGGATCCATGTCGGTGCGCACGTTGCGCACCTTCACGATGTTCGGGTGGTCGAGCTGGAAGAGGATCTCCGCCTCGCGGATGAAGCGTGCCTGGGCGTCGGGGCTCGAACGCACGGCGCCTTCGAGCACCTTGACGGCGGCGAGGATGCGCTTCGCGGAGCGGTTGTGACATCGGTATACCGAGCCCATTCCACCGCTTCCAAGCGGCTTCTCGATGACCCAGATGTCGATTTCCTCGCCGGCCTGGAGCAACCGCCCTCCGCGCGCGAATGTAGCAGGCGCGGCGGGTGTTCGACACCACGCGACGGATGACAGTCCGTGCCGATGCGGAGTACCGTGCGGCCAGCAGGAGAGTCGTGCAGGAGCCGCTCGTAGCGTCGCCAGAGCGTAGGCGTCGGGCCCGTCACCGGTGGCCTCGGTCGTGGGTGGTGGCGTGTGTGCTCGCCCCCCTGTCCACGGCACTGGCCCAGGAGGGCGGCGGGCAGCCGATCCGCTTCGACGCCACCGGTCCCGATGCGCCTCCGCTCGCGGCTCGCGGCCCGGTGAGCCTGTGGTCCGCCGACGGCCTGCGGCGCGGGGAGCTCCGCTTCTCGGGGCTCGGGGAGGGAGCTGGCGGCCTGCTCGAGCTCTCCAACGCGGCGGGCACGAGCTCGCCCATCCTGTCGTTCGCGTCGGGGCTGAACGCGTCCGCGGCCTGGGCGCCCATCGACCGGGTGGGCTTCGGGGCCACTGCGTCGCTGTGGGGGGTGTTCCCGGCCGGAACCGTCGCGCTCGGCTCCCTGCGGCTCGAGGCCCCCATCCGGGTGGTGCCGTCCGACGACGGCCCCGCGGTCGCGGTGACCCCCTGGGTCGGCATCCCGCTGGGCGGCGCGAACGCAGGCGTCTCGAGCCCCGGGGTGTCGGGCGGTCTCATGGCGGCGGCCCGCGTTCCGCTCGGTCCCGTCGAGGCGAACGTGAACCTCGGAGGCTCGGCGCGTCGGTCCGACGAGTTCCCGACGTTCGGCGACTTCGTGCCCACGCAGACCATCGGCGGGCCGTCCGTCGACTTCGGAGCGGCGGTCGGCATCCGTCCCGGTCGGTACGAGGCCGACCTCGAGCTCCGTGGGGCGTGGAGCGTCGCGGCGGGCGCGATCGTGGAGCGGCCCGAGGTGCCCGAAGCCGACCTGTTCTCCGAGCTGCTCGTGTCTGCGGGCGGGCCGCTCTCGAAGCGCGTGCGCTGGAAGGCCGGTGCCGGAACCGGTCTGTCGCTCGGGATCGGCACGGCCGTGGCGCGCGGCTTCCTCGGGCTCGCATGGAGCGATCGGGCCGAGCCCGACCTGCAGATCGTCGACACGCCCGACCCAACGGCCGTCCAGTGGACGCTCTCGGTCACGGGCGCCGGCCGGCCGCTCCCCGGTGCCGTCGTGACGTCCGCGGGGTCCGAGATCGCGCGCACCTCTGGCGACGGTCGCGCGTCGTTCCCGCTCTCCGACTGGCGGTCCGGCGTCGTCGTCGAAGCGCCCGGATTCGCGTCCGCTGCCGTCGATCTGCCGAAGGGCGGGGGCGCGGTGCGCGTCGACCTCGTTCCGAAGGCCGTGCCCGTCCCGATCCGCGTGGCCACCCCGTCGGGCGAGCCCCTGGAGCCCGCGATCACCGCGAAGGGCGCCGACGGTGCGTCGGTGGGGGCGCGCCAGGGGGTGCTCGAGCTGCTGCCGGGCGACTGGGGCCTGTCGTTCGAGCTCGACGGCTACGGCACGCAGACGCGCCAGATCACGATCCTCCCCGGCGTCGCGCCCGATCCGCTCGAGGTCGTGCTGCTGCCGGCGTCCGGAGACGCCGTGCTCGTGCACACCGTGCGCGATGCCGAGGGCTCGCCGGTCCCGGGCGCGACGGTCCTGCTCGACGGCCTGCCCATCGGGACCACCGGGGAGGACGGCACGATCGAGATCGCATCCCTCGCGCCCGGCGACCATGTGCTGTCCATCCAGCACCCCACGTACACAGCGGTCGACCAGGCCGTCGCGCTCACGTCGGGCCGTCTGGAGGTCGAGACGCCGATGGCCCGTGTGCCCGGCACGATCAAGGTGTCGGCGCGCAACGGAGACGGCGCGCCCGTGCCGGATGCCGTGGTGCGCTTCGCAGGACCGCGTCGGCTGGCCCCGATGCCGCTCGGCGTTCGTGGAGAGCGCACCGAGGTGCTCGGGCCCGGCACGTGGCAGCTCCTGGTCAGCTCGATGCAGTACGGGTTCCAGCAGCGCGAGGTGGTGGTCCCGGAAGACAGCTGGGAGGTCCTCGAGATCGTCGTGGTGCTCCAGCCGTCGGAAGGCGGGCAGGCCCGGCTCGAGGTGCGCGTGGTCGACCCCGCAGGCATTCCGGTGGGCGACGCCACCATCGCGCTCGACGGGAAGGACTTCGGCACCACGTCCACCGGAGGGGTGCTCGCCCTCGACGGACTGAACGCCGGGCAGCGCCAGCTCACCGTGCGTTCCGACCACCACCGCGACGTGGAGCCCGTGCCGGTCGTGCTCGTCGACGGCCTCCAGGAAGAGGTCGTCACGCTGCCGTGGGAGGCCGGCACCGTGCGGGTCACCGCCCGCACCCCGTCGGGCGTGATCTCCGACGCACAGGCGCGCTTCGCGGGTCCCGAGCGGCTGCCCGCCGCCGACCTCGGGGCGTCGGGAAGCGCGTACTTCCACGTCGAGCCCGGCGAGTGGAGCGTGCTCGTCACGTCGCCCACGTACGGCATCCAGCAGCGCCAGCTCGTGGTCTCGGAGGATTCCCGCATCCTCCACGACATCACCGTCGTGCTGAACGCGCCCGAAGGCGGCCTCGCGAACCTCGGGCTCGCGGTCACCGACCCCGAAGGCGCTCCCGTCGACGGTGCAGCGGTGTTCCTCGACAGCATCCCGCTCGGCAAGACCAGCGCGGGAACCCTGCGCGCCGAGGAGCTGTCGGTCGGGCGGCGGGTGCTCGAGGTCGAGTCGCCGTACTTCCAGCCGTGGTCGCAGACCGTGCAGCTCCTCGAAGGCGACGTCGACCGCGATGTCGAGCTCGACTGGGGTCCGGGCACCGTGAAGGTGCGCGTGCGCGATCACCTCGGCCGGCCCGTGCCGGATGGCGTCGTCCGGCTGCTCGGCGCGCGGTCCATCGCCCCGTCGCCCGTGAACGAGCGCGGCGAGCGGCTGTTCGCGCTCGAGCCCGGCGAGTGGCAGGCGCTCGCGATCAGCCCGACGCTCGGGCTCACCCAGGTGCCGGTGCTCGTCACCGACGAGTCCGACGGGCTCCAGGTGGTCGACGCCGTGATCCGTCCGAGCCAGGCGGGCCTGGCGGACGTCGTGCTGCGCGTGGTCGACCAGGGCGGCCGGCCGGTGTCGGGTGCGGAGGTCTCCATCGACGGCCAGGCACGGGGGACCACGCCGCCCGGAGGGGTCCTGCTCGTCCAGAACCTCGTTCCCGGCGAGCTCGCGGTGTCGGTGAAGGCTCCGCACCACGCGCCCGCCTCCGTGCAGGTCGAGGTCGTGGAGGGCAGCCAGGTGCGCTACGCCACGCTGCGCGCGCTGCCGGGCCGGCTGGAGGTCGTGGTGCGCGACACCGACGGGCGGCCGGTCGACGCGGTGGTGTCGCTCATCGGTCCCGAGGACTGGATGCCGATGAACGTCGGGACCGACGGGAAGGAGCGCTTCGTCGTGTCTCCCGGGATCTGGCAGGTCGTGGCGAGCGCGCCGGGGCTGGCCGCCGGGCGCGCGGATGCCGTGATTCCCCCGGAAGGGCAGGCCTCCGTGGCCCTCGAGCTCACGAAGAGCCGGGTGGAGCGTGTCGGTTCGCGGGAGGTCGTGATCCGCGATGTCGTGCTGTTCGACTTCAACGCCGCCACCCTGCGCGCCGAGGCCGACCCCCTCCTCGACGAGGTCGCGAACACCCTCGTGTCGAACCCCGAGATCATCCGGGTCGAGGTCCAAGGGCACAGCGACAGCCTCGGCGACCTCGCCTACAACCTCACCCTGTCCCAGCGCCGCGCCGAGAGCGTCCGCAAGGCGCTCATCACGCGCGGGGTCGCGCCGGAGAAGCTCGTGGCGCGGGGCTACGGCGCGCAGCGGCCAGTGCAGGGCAACGACACGGAGTCCGGTCGCGCGGCCAACCGGCGCGTCGAGTTCGAGATCCTCGAATGAGGCTCGAGCTCGATGGCCCCCCGGGACAGGTGTTCGCGGAGATCGTGCGCCTGATGCCGGACGGTCGGCAGTGGCTGGTGTCCGACCCCGACGGGCCCGTGGTGATCGCACGCGACGAGGGCAGGCTCGTGCGCGAGGCCATCCTGACGGCCCTCGACGACGGCACGTACGACATCGAGCTGCTCGCGTCGTCGGGGGTGAGCGAGCTCGCGCTCCAGGTGCTCGTGGCGGCGGCCCTGTGCGCGTGCCTGATGGCGATCGCCGGAACGTGGCTGTGGGGGCCGGGCGGCCTGATCGGGCTGATGCTCGGCGTCACGCTCGCGGGCTCCATCCCGTCGATGGTGCTCGCCGTCGGTCAGCGGATGCTCGACCCCGGCCGCGACGCGAGCGCGGAGAAGCACCTCGAGCGCGCGATGCGGTTCGCCATCGCGGAGTGCCAGCGCGCCCGCCTGCTGTGAACGTGAGTCAGCAGAGGCGGTTCAGCCCGTTCAGCGCGGCGACGCGGTAGGCCTCGGCCATGGTGGGGTAGTTGAACGTCGTGTTCACGAAGTACATCATCGAGTTCGCCTCGCCCGGCTGAGCCATGATCGCCTGCCCGATGTGCACGATCTCGGCGGCCTGGTAGCCGAAGCAGTGGATGCCGAGGATCTGCAGCGTCTCGCGATGGAACAGCAGCTTCAGCATGCCCACACGCTGGCCGGTGATCTGGGCGCGCGCGAGGTGGCGGAACAGGCTGTGCCCGACCTCGTACGGCACGTTGTCGGCCGTGAGCTCGCGCTCCGTGCGCCCGACGCTCGAGATCTCGGGGTCGGTGTAGATGCCCGTGGGGATGTCGGCCTTCAGGCGCTCGTCGTTCGTGCCGTTCAGCAGGTGACCGGCCGCGAAGCGCCCCTGGTCGTACGAGGCGCTCGCGAGGCTCGGGTACCCGATCACGTCGCCCACGGCGTAGATGTGGGGCTGCGCCGTGCGGAAGTGCTCGTCGACATCGAGCTGACCGCGCTCGTTGGCCTTCAACCCGATGGCCTCGAGCTCGAGCTCCTTCGTGTTCCCGGACCGACCCTGGGCCCACAGCAGAACGTCGGCGCGAACGCGCTTCCCGGACTTCAGGTTCAGCACGACGTGGTCGTCGGCCGGCACGACCGACTCGTACGTCTCGTTGTGCCGGATGGTGACCCCGCTGTCGCGCAGGTGGTACGCGAGCGCGTCGACGATCTCGTCGTCGAGGAAGGACAGCAGCTGCCCCCGGCCGTTGATGAGCTGCACCTTCACGCCCATGTTGCGGAAGATGCTCGCGTACTCGCACCCGATCACGCCCGCGCCGAAGATGGCGATGGTGTGGGGGGTCTGCTCGAGGCTCAGGATGCTGTCGCTGTCGCACACCCGCGGGTGCGAGAAGTCGACATCCGGCGGGTGGTACGGGCTGCTCCCGGTGGCGATCACGATGTGCTCGCCGCGCAGGTGGCGGGTGAGCCCGCCCGACGCACTGTCGACCTCGATCGTGTGGCGGTCGAGGAAGTGGGCGGTGCCGTGCACGACCTCGACGCGGTTCCGGAGGTAGAAGTCGCGGCGCATGGTCGTCTGCTTGTCGATCACGGACCCAGCGGCGTCGAGCAGCCTGGGGAAGGTGACCGAGAGCCCCTGGAGCGCGTTCCCGAACAGGTTCGACTGCCGCACCATGAGGAGCTGGCCGACCGAGTGGCGCAGCGCCTTGCTCGGGATCGTGCCCGAGTGCGTACAGCTCCCGCCCACCTCGTCGCGCGAGTCGACGACCGCGACGCGCTTGCCGCCCTTCGCGGCCCGCATGGCCGCGCCCTCTCCGCCGGGACCGGTGCCGATCACGACGACGTCGTAGGGCTCGGGATGGATGTGGATGCTCATGCGGTCTCCAGGAGGTCGCGCGCCTCCATGATCGCGAAGCCGAGCCAGTTGGTGCCCTGCCACGTCGCGACGTCGGCGCATCGGGGGTCGTCTGCGGACAGACCGATACCCCAGATCGGGTCGGAGGGGCTGGCTTCCACGAGCACCTTTCCGGCCGTTCCGCGGAGCCACTCCCGGAGACGCGGGTTCTGGCGGAACTTCTGGACGTTGCCGTCGCGGACGTGCCCGTACGCATGGGCCCGCCAGCGCCCGGCGTCGAAGTCGCGCACCCGGCGCCCGAGCTGCTTCGCGGAGGCCGGGTCCGGCGCACGGAGGATGGCCGCGAGCGTCTCGTCGTCGCCGAACAGCCGGGCCTTGCCGGCCATCATCCAGTGCTCGGCAGTCGAGTAGTGCACGCCGTCGACCGTGAAGCCCGCCGGGAACCACTGGGAGCAGCACGACCGGTCGGGGGTGCCGGCCGTCTTCTGCCGGTGCCCCCAGAACAGGATCGCCTCCCACCGGGGAACCCCGCGCAGCCACTCCACGTCGTACTTCATGCGCGCTCGATTGCAGCGGCCCAGCGCGCCCGGGTCTCCGCCATCTCCTTCGGGTTCCCGTACGGCGAGAACCGGCGCTCCTCGGACCAGGCCCGCACGACGTCGTCGGTGCTGCCCCACACGCCGACCGCGAGCCCGGCGAGCAGCCCGGACCCGAGCCCGGTGGTCTCGAGCACGGCGGGACGCACGCACGGCACGCCCAGCAGGTCCGCCTGGCGCTGCATCAGCAGGTCGTTGCGCGCAGCACCCCCGTCGACACGGAGCTCCTTGAGGGGCTCGCCCAGATCGCCCGCCATGGCGCGGAGGATCTCGTCGATCTGCAGCACGATGCCGTCGAGCGCGGCCCGGGCGAGGTGGGCCTTCGTGGTTCCGCGCGTGATCCCGGTGATGATGCCGCGCGCCTCCGGACGCCAGTGCGGCGCCCCGAGCCCCGCGAGCGCGGGAACGAACGTGACCCCACCGGAGTCGGGCACGCTCATGGCGAGCGCCTCGACCTCTGCGCTGTTCGCGATGAGCCCGAGCCCGTCACGCAGCCACTGCACGGCGGCCCCCGCGATGAACGCGCTGCCCTCGAGCGCGTACGCCACATCACCGTTCACGCGCCAGCCGACGGTCGTGAGCATGCCGGTGTCGCTGACCTTCGGCTGGTCGCCCGTGTTCAGGAGGATGAACGCGCCCGTGCCGTACGTGCTCTTCGCCATGCCGGGCTGGAAGCAGGCCTGCCCGAACAGCGCGCCCTGCTGGTCGCCGATGATCCCCGCCACCGGGATGCCGTCCGGAAGGAAGCCCACGTTCTTCGTGGTTCCGAACACCTCGCTGCTGTCGCCGATCCGGGGCAGCACGGCCCGCGGCACCCCGAGGATCTCGAGCAGCTCGTCGTCCCAGTCGAGCGACTTCAGGTCCATGAACAGCGTGCGGCTCGCGTTCGACGGGTCGGTCACGTGCACTCCGCCGCTCGCGCCTCCGGTGAGCTTCCAGGCGGTCCACGTGTCGATCGTGCCGAACTGCAGGTTCCCGCCTCCCGCGCGGGCCCGCGCACCGTCGACGTGGTCGAGCACCCACCGCGCCTTGGTACCCGAGAAGTACGGGTCGAGCACGAGGCCCGTGCGCGCCTTGAACAGCGCTTCGTGCCCCGCCTCCTTCAGCTCGCGGCAGAAGTCGGCGGTGCGGCGGTCTTGCCAGACCAGCGCACGGTGGACGGGCTCGCCGGTCTTCCGGTCCCAGAACAGGCTCGTCTCGCGCTGGTTCGTCACGCCGATGGCCGCGAGCTGCGAGCCCTTCACGCCGGCCTGCTCGAGCGCGCCCGTCACGGCGGTGCGGATCGACGCCCAGATCTCGTTCACGTCGTGCTCCACGTGCCCGGGCTGCGGGTAGTGGTTCGGGAACTCGACGTTCACGGACGCCACGACGTTCACGTCGCGGTCGATGATCAGCGCGGTGGAGCCGGTGGTTCCCTGGTCGATCGCCAGGACGTGGTCGGACATGCGTGCACCCCTGCGGAAGGGCGCGAACTTAGCACGCGTCAGCCGCCCGTCAGCTCGGTGAGCAGCCAGATCTGCGGGCGGAACAGGATTCCCGTGTGGGCGGTGCGGATCGTGCCATCCGGACCGACGATCACGGTGGTCGGGAACGTGTCGACCCCGTACGCAGCGAGGGTCGCGCGGTCGGCCATCGCCATCGGGTACGTCAGCCCGAGGTCTTTCGCGGTCTTCCGCACCTTCGCGGGGTCGTGATCGGCGGCCATCCCGATGACCGTGACGTCCGGGTTGTTCTGCGCGAACGTGGCGAAGCTCGGGGCCTCCACCATGCACGGCCCGCACCACGTCGCCCAGAAGTTCAACACGACCGTGCGCCCCCGGTAGTCGGCGAGCGAGATCGACGTGCCGTCGGGGCTCTCGAGGTGGAACGGCGGGGCTTCGTCGGGAAGCGCTGGAGCCCGGACCCAGCCCACGGCCTGCCAGAGCACCACGATCCCGACCAGGGGCAGCATCCACTCCAGCAGGGCGCGCTGCCACAGCGGCCGGACCGGCACGTCCTCGTCGATCAGGGGCTCGTCGTCGTGCGCTTCGGCCATGCACGCTCCTATCCGCTCACGGGCAGTCCGCGCGCCTGCAACGATAGGACGCGATCTCTCCTGGACGTACCGGCATACGGAACGCTCAGGAGCTCCGGATGACCGACCTGCTCGCCGCCCGCTCGCAGATGGCGCTGTCGCTCGGCTTCCACATGATCTTCGCGACGCTCGGCATCGGGATGCCGCTGTTCATGGTGATCGCCGAGGGTCTGTGGCTCCGCACGGGCGACGCCACCTGGCTGAAGCTCGCGAAGGCGTGGAGCAAGGGCACCGCCATCCTGTTCGCCGTCGGCGCCGTGTCGGGCACGGCCCTCTCGTTCGAGCTCGGGCTGCTCTGGCCCGGCTTCATGGAGGTGGCGGGCCCGATCATCGGCCTGCCGTTCTCGCTCGAGGGGTTCGCGTTCTTCTTCGAGGCCATCTTCCTCGGCGTGTACCTGTACGGCTGGGAGCACGTGAAGCCCGTCGTCCACTGGCTGGCGGGGCTCGGGGTGTTCGTCAGCGGCCTCATGTCCGGCATCTTCGTGGTGTGCGCGAACGCGTGGATGAACACGCCCACCGGCTTCGAGCTCGGTCCAGACGGGTCCGTCGCGATCGTGCGACCGCTCGAGGCCATGCTGAACCCCAGCGCGTTCGGCCAGACCCTCCACATGTCCGTCGCGGCCATCCTGGCCACCGCCTTCGCCGTGCTGGGCGTGCACGCCTGGCTACTGCGCCGCACGCCGGGCGAGCCGTTCCACCGGCGGGCGATCCTCCTGGCGCTCGTCGTCGGCGGGCTGTCCACGGTCGCGCAGCCGCTCACCGGGCACTTCGTGGGAGAGGCCGTGGCCCACAACCAGCCCGTGAAGCTCGCGGCGCTCGAGGGCCTGTGGGAGTCGCACCCCGAAGGGGCGCCCTTCTCCATCGGAGGCTGGTCCGACGAGGAGGCCGGCGAGCAGCACTACGCGCTCGAGATCCCGTACCTCCTGTCCGTGCTGGCCTTCAGCGACCCGTTCCATCCGGTGGAAGGCCTGCGCGAGGTCGAGCCCGACCTGCGTCCGCCCGTGAACGTCACGCACCTGGCGTACCAGCTCATGCTGGCGTCGATGGGGGTGATGGCGCTCACCATGGGTCTCGCGGTGGTGCTCGCCGTTCGGCGTCGCGGCCTGCCCGACCACCCCGCGTTCCTCGCCTGGTGCATGTTCGCGGGGCCCTGGGGCATCCTCGGCATCGAAGCCGGGTGGACGGCCACCGAGGTCGGTCGGCAGCCGTGGGTCATCCAGGGCGTCATGCGCACGTCCGACGCCGTCACCCCCATGCCCGGTCTGGCCGCGCCCTTCGCGCTGTTCGCGCTCCTCTACCTCGTGCTGGGCGTGGTCTGCGCAGCCCTCCTGTTCCGGCAGTTCGACGTCCACAGCCCCGAGCACGCCCATGGGCCCTGAGATCGCCGTCGCTGCCGTGCTCTTCGCGGCCCTCGTGCTGTACGTGCTCACGGGGGGCGCCGACTTCGGGGGCGGGGTCTGGGATCTGCTCGCGACCGGGCCCCGCGCGGCCGCACAGCGTCGGGTGATCGCCCGCGCCATCGGCCCGATCTGGGAGGCCAACCACGTCTGGCTCATCCTCGTGATCGTGCTGCTGTTCGTGTGCTTCCCGGTCGCATTCGCGCGCATCGGCACCGCGCTGCACTGGCCACTCACGCTCATGCTCGTCGGGGTCGTGCTCCGGGGGAGCGCGTTCGTGTTCCGCACCTACGACAGCCGGAAGGATGCCGTTCAGGCCCGCTGGTCGCGGGTGTTCGCCGGTGCGAGCGTGTTCACGCCCGTGATGCTGGGCATCTCCGTGGGTGCGGTCGCTTCGGGGGCCGTGCGCACCACCGACGGGGTGTACACCAGCGGGTTCTTCGCGCCCTGGCTCGCCCCGTTCCCGCTCGCCGTGGGGTTCTTCACCCTCGCCCTGTTCGCGCTGCTGGCGGCGGTCTACCTCGCCGACGACGTCGAGGACGACGCGCTCCGCGAGGACTTCCGGCTCCGCGCGCTCGGCGCCAGCGCCGCGGTGTTCGTCCTGGCGTGGGTCACGTTCGCGGTGTCCGGCACGGGCGCTCCCCACCTGCGGGCGTCCCTCGTGGGCGGCCCCATCGCCTGGACGATGCAGGCGGTGGTCGGCGCCTGTGGCGTGGCGCTCGTGGGCGCGCTGATCACCCGGCGCACGCGGGTCGCTCGCATCCTCGCGCCGATCCAGGTCGTGCTGCTCGTGGCTGGCTGGGGCCACGCCCAGTTCCCATGGATCCTGATGGACGAGCTCACGCTCCACGACGCCGCGGCCCCCGACAACGTGCTGGTGGGCACCGTCGGGGTGCTCGCGGTCGGTGCGGTCCCGCTCGGGCTCGCTTATGCTTGGATGATTCGCGTGTTCCGTCAGGCGCGGCTCTCCGGCGCTCCCAGCGCGGAGGCGATCGAGGCGAACGAATGAGGACCCTGGGCCCCTGGGCCCTCGCAGCTCCGGCCTTCCTGGGCGCCATCGCGGCGGGCTTCGTCGTCCTCGGCATCGGGGTGAGCGACCCTCGGGAAGCCCTCCTCATCGTGCTCGTCGGGCCGATCCTCGTCGCGCTCGTGTCGGTCCTGTCCATCGCGTTCGGGACCCGCGAGCAGGTCGTGCCCGTCGAGCCCACGTTCGCCGACCGCGCCGACGGGTTCTCGGTCGAGTGGCTCGACCCGGCCGACTACGCGGCACGCATCTGGTCGGTGGCGGCGGCCGGGTCGCTCGGATGGAGCGTGCCGGGCGTGTGTTGGATGGGCGGCGACGAGGCCATCGGGTTCACGGCCGTCGCGGCGATGGCCTCGTTCACGGCCGCCGCGGCGGGGGTGTTCCTGGTGGCGCCCCGCTTCCTGTTCCACCGCGTCGAGCTCGTCGGACGGGTGGTGGTCGTGGACGGGAAGCGGGTCGTGCTCGAGGAACCGCTCCGGCAGGTGGACGTCGAGGCCGCGGGACCGTGGAGTCGGCTCGTGCTCCGGGGGACGGAAGACACCGTGCACCTGGTGGGCGACCGCCCGACGCTCGATCGCATCGCGGTGCGCCTCCGCAGCCTGCCGCGGGCGCCCGGGTCGGCGAGTGACGTGCCCGACGGGCTCCGCGACCTCCAGGACGCCCGGTAGTGCGCGTCCTCCACCTCTCGACCCCCGTGGGACGGATGGCCGCGCTCACCCTCCTCATGGTGGCCAACCTCCCGTTCTGGATGATCAGCGCGCTGAGCCTGCCGGTGATGATGGAGGCGCCGCTCGTCTGGCTCGGGCTCGTCGCGCTCGGGTTCGTCGCGACGGGGGCGTTCGCGGATGCGGTGGCCGCCCGGTTCGGCCGCGTCGGGGGGAACCTGGTGATCGAGCCCGGAGGCGCCCTGCTGGACGGCGTTCGCGTCGTGGGGGTCGCGAACTGGGCGGTGGAGGGGGGCTGGGTGGAGATCGTGACCCAGGAGGGCCCGCAGCTCCGGTGTGGGGCGCCCGACGAGGTGCTGGAGGCCGTGAAGGCCCTGCGGGACTTCCCGGGGGTGGTGTGCCCCACGGAAAACCGGCTCGACGGCTTCGAGGTGTCGTGTGCCCCCCGCCGCGCGCACCTCGACGTGATGTTCTCGGTGCTGTGGGCGCTCGTCGCGGTGTTCGTGGGCTTCGCGCCGATCCTCGCGCTCGTCCTCGTCACCGACGCCATGGCGGTGGTCGCCGCCACCTTCCTGGTGTTCCTGGCCGCGTCGATCCTCGCGGGCCCGGCGGCTGCGGTCGCCGCTCAGGGCGTGGGGATCGGGTCCCAGGAACCCTCGGTCACGCTCACCCTGCGGGGCAGCGTGCTCCACCTCACCTCCCGATGGACCTCCGCGAGCGTCATCCTCCACGATGCCCGCGATCAGGTGTCGTTCCGCCCCGACCGTGCCGGTGTGCTCATGTCCGTGGAGGGCGAGCCGGGCTTCGAGCTCGTCTGCACCGAGCCGTTCGCGGAGGTCGTGCAGGACCGGCTCGGTCGGCTCGTGCCGCACGAAGGCGACGTGGAGCAGGTCCGAGACGCGCTCGCGGGCGTGCGGAGCGCCCTGCGGACGGAGTAGAGGAAGGCCGACCGGAGGAGTGCCCGTGATCGTCATGAAGTTCGGTGGGACCAGTGTGGGGTCCCGCGAGCGCCTCGAGCGCATGGCCGCCCTGGTCGCGGCCGACGCGCGGCCCAAGGTGGTCGTGGTCTCCGCGATGGCCGACACCACGGATCGCCTGCTCGCCGCCGGTCGTGCCGCCGAACAGGGTCGGTGGGCGCAGGCCCAGGGCGAGCTCGCACACATCGAGTCGCTGGCGCTCGGCGCCACGGAGGACGCCGGGAGCCAGGTCGCCACCCGCGCGCTCCTCGCCGAGCTGGCCGGGCTGCTGCACGGGGTCTTCCTGCTCCGCGAGCAGACGCCCCGCAGCCGCGCCCTGCTGGCGTCGTTCGGAGAGCGCCTCGCGGTCGGCATCGCCAGCGCGCACCTCCGCGCGGTCGGGCTGCGATCCGGGCCCGTCGACGCGAGGGATCTGGTGCGCACCGACGCGACGTTCGAGGAGGCCCGGGTCGATCTCGACACCACCCGCACGCTGGCCCGCGCTGCCCTGCTCGAGCCGGTCGCGAGGGGAGAGGTCCCCGTGGTCACGGGCTTTCTCGGGTCCACCGCGACGGGCCTCACCACGGTCCTCGGGCGCAGCGGGTCCGACTACAGCGCGGCCCTGCTGGGCGCCGTGCTCGATGCCGAGGAGATCGTCATCTGGACCGACGTGGACGGCATCCTGACGGCCGACCCGCGCCGGGTCCGGGAAGCGCGGAGCCTGCGTGCCGTGAGCTACCGCGAGGCGGCGGAGATGTCGTACTTCGGCGCCAAGGTCATCCACCCGAAGACCATGGTGCCGGCGATGCCCGCGGGCATCCCGATCCGCATCCGGAGCACGTTCGCGCCCGAGCTCCCGGGAACGGTCATCGGGAACGAGACCTCCGACGTGCCGTTCGGCGTGAAGACCGTCACCTCGGTCGACGACCTCGCGCTGCTCACGGTCGAAGGGCGCGGCATGGCCGGGCTGGTCGGCATGGCGCGCCGGATCTTCGACGCCACCGAGCGGGTGGGCGTGAACGTCATGATGATCAGCCAGGCGAGCAGCGAGCAGAGCGTGTCGCTCGTCGTACGCGCGGCGGATGCGCCCGTGCTGCACGCCGCGCTCACCGACGTGTTCGCGCTGGAGATCGATGCGGGCCTGCTCGAAGGCATCCGTCAGGACGGGCCGGTCAGCGTGCTCTCCATCATCGGGCAGGGCATGGCCGGCACGCCCGGCGTGTCGGGTCGCCTGTTCAACGCGCTGGGGCGGCTGCACGTCAACGTGCTCGCCATCGCGCAGGCGGCGAGCGAGCTGTCGATCTCGGTGGCCGTCCGGACGGACCAGGTCGCGCGGGCCGTGCGCGCCGTGCACACGGAGTTCGGGCTCACCCGCATCGTGCACCTCGCGGTGTTCGGGGCCGGGCTCGTCGGGCGCACGCTGCTCGACATGCTCGAAGCCGCGCGGGCCAGCTTCCCGGACGTCGAGCTCCGGGTGTCCCTCGTCGCGAACTCGCGGACGTACGTGCTCGACGAAGACGGCATCGCACCGTCCGAGGTCGCGGCGCGGCTGGCGGCCGGCGAGCCGCGTCCCGCCGACGCCGAGCTCATCGCGCGGCTCGCCGAGCGCCGGTTCACCGACACGATCGTGGTCGACGTCACGGCCGCGCCCACCCAGCCGCTCCACAAGGCCGCGCTGGAGGCGGGGTTCCACGTGGTCACCGCGAACAAGGTCCCGCTCTCCGGCCCGCTCGCGTCGTACCGAGAGCTGGTGGACGCCCGCGATGCGGCCGGCACGCGGTACGGCTACGAGACGACCTTCGGCGCGGGGCTCCCGGTCCTCCACACCCTCAAGGAGCTCGTGGCCACGGGCGACTCGCTGCGCCGGGTCGAGGGCTGCTTCTCCGGCACCCTCGGGTTCCTCACGAGCCAGCTCGACGGCGACGTGCCGCTGTCGGAGGCCGTGCACGCCGCGAAGGAGCGCGGGTTCACCGAGCCCGACCCGCGGGAGGACCTCTCGGGACGCGACGTGGCACGCAAGGCCCTCATCGTCGCGCGCGCCATGGGCCGCCGGCTCGAGCTCGACGACATCGCCCTGGAGCCGCTGGTCCCGGGCCTCGAGCGCGGTCTCGACATCGCGATGGCCGAGTTCGGCCCCGAGCTGGCCGCCCGGGTCAGCGAGGCCCGCGAGCGCCACGCCGTGCTTCGCTACGTCGCCCGCATCGACGACGACGGCGTGCGGGTCGCGCTCGCGGAGGTGCCGGCCTCGTCGGCCATCGGGTCACTCACGGGTCCCGACAACATCCTCGTGTTCACCACGGCCCGGTACGCCGACAACCCGCTGGTCGTGCGCGGTCCGGGTGCGGGCGCGGAGGTCACTGCGGCCGGCGTGCTCGGCGACATCCTGAAGATCGCGCGGGCATGATCACGCTGCTGCTCGCCTGTGGGCCGACGCCGCCCCCGACGGTCGACGCCACGTCGGTGTGCGAGGCCTTCACGGCCCTGGATCGCACCGAGGTCGTGTGGAGCGGGGATTCCGACACGTGCGATCCCGGAACGGCCGACGGGGTCGAGCGGGCGAGTGACCTGTTCGATCTCGCGCGCGTGATGGTGGGGCTCGAGCCGGTGCCGCTCGATCCTGCGGCGTCCGTGGCCGCCCAGGAGTGCGCGCTGCTGCTGCACGCGAACGACGCCCTGTCGCACGAGCCCCCGTCCGACTGGGCCTGCTGGACCGAAGCGCGCGCCGACGCCGCGGAGTCGTCCCTCCTGGCGAGCGGTCCGCTGGTGCTCGCTGCACCGGGCTTCCTGGTCGACCCGGGCAACGAGGACACCCTCGGACACCGTCGGTGGATCCTCTCGAACCGCGTGCAGGCCTTCGGGTTCGGCTCGACCGACGCCTACTCGTGCATCTCGCTCGTCGAGGAGGCCGAAGAGGGGCGCCAGTGGACGGCCTGGCCGCCGCCCGGCCCCGTGCCGCGGGCGATGCTCGAGGCCTACGGGGTGAGCGTGGACGAGGTGGGCTGGTCGATCCAGTCCGACGTCATCGACCTCCCGGCGCTCACGGTGCAGGTCTCGCTCGACGGGGCCGACCCCGTGACGGTCGACACCGTGGCGCTGCCCGGTGGGTTCGGGTCGGTGTCGGCCATCCGGTTCGGCGCACCCGGGTGGAGCGCGGCCGATCGGATCCGCGTGCAGGCCGACGGGGGCGACATCTCGATCGCGTACGAGGTCGTTCCCGTCGACTGCCCGTGAGCCCTACAGGGTGTCGGCGAGCGCGGGAGCGAGGCTGCAGGACAGGCCGAACCCGTCGGGCTCCACGTTGAGCTGCGCGACCTTGCCGTTCTCGATCACCATCGAGTACCGCTTGGAGCGCAGACCGCCGAGTGCCGCGGCATCGACGCCGAGCCCGAGGGCTTTCGTGAACGCACCCTGGGGGTCGGCCAGCATGCGGACCTTGCCGTCGGCACCCTGGGCCTTGCCCCACGCATCCATCACGAACGCGTCGTTCACGGCGATGCACGCGACGCTGTCGATGCCCTTGGCCTTGAAGGTGGCGTACCCCTCGATGTAGCCGGGCAGGTGGGTCTTGCTGCAGCCGGGCGTGAACGCACCGGGCACCGCGAACACGACGTGGCGACCCTTCGCGAATGCCTCGGCGGGATCGACCTTGTTGCCCGGGTTGCCCTCGTGGAGCTCGCCGTGGGGGAGGGACTGACCGACTTCGATGGACATGGAGCACTCCTGAGTGGTCTGCAGACCTACGATCGCCGCGCGGGTGGATCCACCCGCGGCGGCTGGAAATCCCGCGGGCTCAGAGCTTCGCGGGGAACTTGGGCATCTCGTCGATCGTCGGGAACACGATCACCTCGAGCCGGCGGTTCTTCGCCTTGTTCGCGTCGGTGTCGTTGGCGACGGCAGGCAGGTACTGGCCGAAGCCGGCTGCGCCGATCTGGGTCGGCGGAACGCCCTTCGACTGGAGGTACTTCGCAGCCGTCGTGGCTCGCAGGGCCGACAGCTCCCAGTTGTCCTCGAAGCGGGCTCCGGCCTTCACGGCGACGTCGTCGGTGTGCCCGGCGATGAGGAAGCGGCGCGACGTGTTGTTCTCGAGGATCCCCGCGACCTTGTCGAGCGTCTCCTTGCCCGAGTCCTTCAGCACGACCTTGCCGGAGTCGAACAGCACCTGGTTCGGGAGCTGCACCACCATGCGGCCTTCGCGCAGGACGATCGTGATGTCGTCGGCGCCGAAGGCGTCCTTGAACTGCTTCGCGAGCTGGCGGTAGGCGTCGAGGCGGTCGTCGACGAACGGCGTCGTGGTGGGCGCCTTCTTCGCTTCGGCCAGGGCGGCCTGGCAGGCACCGAGCTCCGCATTGCAGGTGTCGAGGTTCGACTGGATCTTCTTTGCACCGCATCCTGCAACCGAGAGGGCGAGGACGAGCGTGACGACATGCTTCACCGGAATCTCCTGGAGGGGGGAGCTGCCGATGTGGTGTGTGTTTTGACCCAGCTCCACTACAGAGGAGCTTCACTCACTCCTTGCGGAGCTTCTTCATCAGCGCCTCGCGGTCTTTCTGGCTGTCGCGCGACTTCGATTTCTCGAAGCTCGACCGGTAGTCGATGAGCGGACCGCCCTTGTCGACCGCGTTCACGATGTTCGACGCGCTCACGAACGTGCTGACGAGCCCCACCACGAACAGCAGCGCGAGGGCCGGCACGAGCGAGACGCCCAGCACCCCGAGCCCGGAGAGCACCGCGGACACGAACAGGGCGATGGAGAACACGAGCCCGTTGCGCCCGGCGACCTTGTTGGTGGGGTACCACACGCGCTCGTCCTTCACGGTGCGCGGTGTGCGGAATCCGTACAGCCGGTTCGGCGGGACGACCTGTGCGGCCAGGGGCACCGAGACGAGCAGCATGAGCAGCGCGAGCCCGGCGAGCGTGGTCGTGAGCATGGAGCCTCCGCCCACAGTATGGGCACGGACGCACGGCAAGTCACTCCTGACCGTTGGTTGACGAACCGCGACGGAGCGTCGCGGTCCCAACGAATCGCGGAGGTTCCCCATGCGCTTCATCGTCCTGCCCCTGTGTCTCGCGGCCTGTGCTCCGGAGAGCGGCCCGCTGGCGCTGCCTTCGGACGATCCGGACGACATGTCGGCCTTCCTGGTGGACGCCCCGAAGGACGCATTCGCCGAGCGCACCTGGGTCGCGGACACCGCGCGTGGCGCGATCCTGCCCGGCGGCGAGCTCCTGTACGGCGAGCCCTGGGAGAGCGCGAAGCACAACCAGCACGTCGTGGTCGACGCGAACGACGAGATGGGCGTGATGGTCGACACCCGGAGCTGGCAGCTCGTGGTGTGGCTCGATCGGGCCGACCTCCAGACCGTGCCGGTGGTCCACACCTGGGTGTCCGGCGTGCGGATCCCGGCTGGCGTCCCCCTCGAGATCCACGAGAACACGGGCGATCAGACGCGCATCACCGTCGAGAACGAGGCGATCGCGGTGGATGCCTGGGCACCGTCCACGGCGCTCGACCAGTTCTGGTATTCCGACGACGCTCCGGAGCCGTGGGAGCGGGGCGAAGGCCTGCGCACGGTTCGCGTGCTGAGCGCGGTCGAGGTGCTCGATGGCCCGCTCGGCGAGCCGTTCGCCCGCACGCAGGAGTCGACGCCCGAGAGCCTGTCCGCCACGGTGGTCGAGGAGGCCCGCGGGCACCTCCACGTCCGCCTGGTCGCCGATGGGTGGCCGGTCGACGGGTGGGTGCACGCCGACGACGTGGAGGATCCGCCCCTCATCGGGTGGGGCACGGGCGGCTGCAGCTGCGGCGGGTCGGGCCACCTGTGGAGCGGGCCTCCCAACGTCCGGGCCGACGCGCCGTTCCGCGCCTCGGAGGCGGGCCCGATCATCGGCCGCACGAAGCTCGCGCAGCGCCTGAGCCTCGGCGGGCAGCCGGGCGAGTGGCGCACGACGGAGCTCGAGACCGCGTTCGGCACCGCCACCGTGTGGATCGACCCCGACGACCTGATCTGACTGTCAGGTGAGGCGCTGCAGCTCGACCTCGCGTCGACCGCCGTGGATCACGAGCTGACAGCCGGCGAGCACGTCCCGGCCGATGATCGCGACGATGCGGATGCTGTCGAACCGCGTGTCGAGGTCCTGATAGCCCACGAGCCTGCCGCGGATGGGCGCGAACCGGGTGGTGGGGAACGCGATCTCGCCGTCGAAGCACCCGGCCGTGAAGTCGGGTGCGGGGCCGGGGCGCGTGAGCTGCAGGGTGCCGGCGGGCGCGAGCTTGAGGCGGATGGCGAGGTCTTCGTCGATGCCCGAGAGGTCGGCGCCGGTGTCGACCATCGCGTACCCGTGGGCCTCGAAGGCAGTGGTCTCCTCGACCGTCTCGCCCTGTCGCAGGATGACGGGGACGATCGGGCCGGCTTCGGGATGGACCATGCCTCGAACGATGCCGGTGATCACGCCCCGATGGTACCCCACGCGGGCGCGAGGGCCGCGAAGTCCTGCTCGAGCAGGCCGTAGCGGACCATGTCGTGGTACTCGCCGCCGTGGAAGTACTCCTCGCGGAGCCGGCCTTCCGGGACGAAGCCGAGCTTGGTGGCGATGTGCGCCATGCGCGCATTCGTCGAGTAGTGCACGAGCCAGAGCTTGTGCAGCCCGAGGTCGAGGAAGCCCCGTGCGGCGAGGAGCTTCATCGCCTCCTGCCCGTAGCCGCGCCCGCGGGCCTGCTTCGCACCGAGCACGAGCCCCAGGCGGCCGTTCTTCGCCGGCCAGTAGATCTTGTGGATGCCGGCGTTCCCGAGGTACCGGCCCTCCGTGTCGATCACCGCGTACAGGCGGTCGGTGTCGCTCGCGAACACCCCCTCGAGGAACGCGGCTTCCTGCTCGCGCGTGATCTGGGCGGACATCCCGGCGAAGTTCTTGGTGACCTCCGGATCGTTGATCCACTCCATGATGGCGTCGAGGTCGTCCATCGTGAGCGGCCGAAGTGCCACGCGAAAGCCTGCAAAGGTGAACGGCTCCATCTGCGACTCCTGTGGGCGTTATACACAGCGGGCCCGCTGGAGGACCCCGATGCGCGTCGCCATCCCCCGTGAGACGTTTCCCGGAGAGCGACGGGTCGCCGCGACTCCCGATACCGTGGGGCGGCTGCTGAAGCTCGGCTTCGAGGTGTCGGTCGAGGCCGGAGCCGGTGTGGGGGCCGGATTCGCGGACGCCCTGTACGAAGCCGAGGGCGCGCAGGTGGTGGCCGAGGTGGGCGCGCTGTACGCGGAGGCCGACCTCGTCGCCAAGGTGCGCGAGCCGAACGACGACGAGATCGCGCTCATGAAGGAGGGCACGGTGCTCGTCGCGCTCCTGTGGGCGCTCCAGAACCCCGACCTCGTCGAGCGCCTGGCGAAGGCGCGGATCTCGGCCATCTCGCTCGACCGCATCCCCCGCATCAGCCGCGCACAGAAGATGGACGTGCTGTCGTCGATGGCGAACATCGCGGGCTACCGGGCGGTGATCGAGGCCGCCACGGTGCTCCCGCGCTTCATGGGAGGCCAGATCACGGCCGCCGGCAAGACGCGCCCGGCGCGGGTGCTCGTGATCGGGGCCGGTGTGGCGGGCCTCGCCGCGATCGGCGCCGCTCGCAGCATGGGCGCCGAGGTGTACGCGTTCGACACCCGCGCTGCGGTCCGCGAGCAGGTGCAGTCGATGGGTGCGCGGTTCCTCGAGGTCTCGGTGAAGGAATCGGGCGATGGCGCGGGCGGGTACGCCAAGGTGATGTC
>JAWKRP010000006.1:0-326417 GCA_041389565.1 Myxococcota bacterium | reverse complement strand
CAGGGGTACAGGAAGGGTGTGGGCCCGGCTGCGGTTTCGGGGAACGCGAACGTCCAAGGACCGGGTTCGCCGGTTGATGCGGGACCACGGCCTTCAGGCGCCGTACTTCCCGACGCGCCAACGTGGAAACCGCGCCCACGACGGCCGCGTCACGACCGACCAGCCGAACGAGATGTGGGGAACGGACGCGACGGCGGTCTGGACCCCGCAAGCACGGGCTGGTCACCGTATTCCTCGCGATCGACCACTGCACGAGCGAGTGCATCGGCTTGCACGCGGCGAAGGTCGGGACCCGCCACGAAGCCCTCGAGGTGATTCGGCAGGACGTTCGAGAACAGTTCGGTGGCTTCGAGCAAGGCGCGGCAGCGGGCCTGACCGTTCGCCACGACCACGGCAGCCAGTTCATGAGCCGGGACTACCAGGAGGAGCCTTCGTTTCCTGCGGATGCGTTCGAGTCCGTCCTTCGTGGCCGAGCCCGAATGCAATGGAGTCGCCGAACGCTTCGTGAAGACGGTCAAGGAGCGGTGCCTGTGGCTCGAGACATTCGACACGGCCGAGGACGTGCGCACCGCTCGCGGCACTCAAGGAGCGCTACAACCACGGCTGGCTCGTCGCGAAGCACGGGAACCGGACCCCCGTCCAGGCCCGGCAACATCTCTCGGTCGCGAGAGCGGCATGACCCCTCGGCGGCCGGACTCGATCCGCTCGCTGCACCGGTACGGTTCGCCGTCCGGACAAGACCTCCTACGCCGCTCGAAGCGGCATGAATTCAACCCGCCGACTGTCCAAGAAACCCTGGTGGACTACAGGGGGTTGGCTATGGTGTGCCCGCGAGGTCTCCATGCTGCTCACCGTGCTCGGCTTGCTCACCCCCACGGCATCCGCCCAACAGGGCATCGGGGGCGTGCCTCCCAGCCTCGACCCGATGTGGCGCGCCGCGCTGCACGACGCCGCGCCGCGACACCGCCTGCCCGACCTCGACCTCACGCCCTATGTCGAGGAAGACGCCCGGAACGCCGGCCGGAAAGACCTGCCGTGGCGCTTCGGCGCGCTGCGCGAGGTCGACTTCGACAGCCGCTCCGACGGCACGTGGACGCACCTGCACGACGGCTCGATGGTGTGGCGCCAGGCGGTCCGTTCGCCGGGCGCGAAGACGCTGCACCTCCAGTTCGACCGGTTCGACCTGCCTCCGGGCGGGCGCGTCTGGCTCCACACGCCCGACGGCGTCGTGAAGGGCGCGTTCACCGACGCGAACGGCGGTCCATCCGACAAGCTCGGCACCGGCGAGATCCCGGGCGACGAGGTGATCGTCGAGTACTGGGAGCCGGCCGACGCGGCGTTCCCGGGCGAGATCCACCTGTCCGCCGTCACCCACGGCTACCGCACCACCGACGAGTTCGAAGCGGAGGCCAAGAGCTTCCTCGACTCCGAGACGTGCAACGACAACGCAGCCTGCGCGACCGGCTGGGACGACCAGATCCGCGCGGTCGCCATGCTCACGGTCAACGGGAGCGGGTTCTGCACGGGCACGCTGCTCAACAACACCGCGCAGGACGGCACGCCGTACATCCTCACCGCGAACCACTGCCTCGGCGGCGACCCCTCGTTCTGGGCCTACCGCTTCAACTGGGAGTCCTCGACGTGCGCCACGCCGGGCACCAGCCCGCCGTACGACGAGCTCACGGGCTCCGTGCTCCGCGCCAGTGGGTTCGACTCCGACTTCGCGCTGCTCGAGCTGAACAGCAACGTGCCGGCGTCGTTCAACGCGTACTTCGCGGGCTGGGACGCCACGGGCGCCACGCCGTCCGGAGTGGTCGGCATCCACCACCCGTCGGGCGACATCAAGAAGATCAGCTTCGAGTACAGCCCGGTCACGAGCATCAGCAACGCGAACGTCGCATTCGGCTGGTACGTCGACGCCTGGGACGATGGCGCGACCGAAGGCGGAAGCTCGGGCTCCGCGCTGTTCGACATCAACAGCGGGCTCGTGGTGGGCCAGCTGTACGGCGGCGCCGGCACGTGTGCCGCACAAGACACGTACGGCAAGCTCTCCGCGAGCTTCTCGAACGGCGTCGGGTCTTCGAACCGCCTCCAGGACTGGCTCGCCCCGGGTCAGCCGAGCACCACCACGATGGGCGGGTTCGACCCGAACGTGGCGTCCGGCCCGCTCGACGCGAGCATCCGCGAGATCGTGAGCCCGGCCGACTTCACGTTCACGTGCACCACGTTCACGCCCGAGGTCACGCTCCAGAACCGCGGCACGAGCGCGCTCACCTCGGTGGGCTTCCAGTACCGGTTCGACAACGGGGGTCTCGCGTCCGCGGGCAGCTGGTCCGGCAACCTCACCACGAACAACACAACGCCCGTCACGCTGAACCCCGTGTCCACCACGCCGGGCGCACACACGTTCGAGGTGCGCACCAACGCGCCGAACGGCGGCACCGACGGGAACGCGTCCAACGACAGCGCGGTCGTCACGATCCAGGCGTTCGACGACGCCGCGGTCTACCCCCTGTCCCAGGGCTTCGAGAGCACGGTGTTCCCGCCCACGCGGTGGGTGCCCGTCGACTTCGACGGCGTCGCGAGCTGGGAGCGCACGACCACCGCCGCCAGCGCCGGCTCCGCCAGCATGCTGATGAACAACTACGACAGTGACTTCCGCGGCGAAGAGGACTGGGTGATCTCGGAGTTCGTCGACCTCACGAACGCCACGTCGCCCGCGCTCACCTTCGACGTCGCGTATGCGCCGTACGACGCCACGCTGATCGATCAGCTCATCGTGGCCGTGTCCGACGACTGCTCCGAGACGTTCTACTCGCTGTACGACAAGTCCGGCACCACGCTGGCCACCGCGCCTGCGCTCGCCGCTCCGTTCGTGCCCGCATCCAACCAGTGGCGCACCGAGACGGTCGATCTGTCGTCCTTCGTCGGAGAGCGCGTCCAGATCGCGTTCATCAACGTGTCGGGCTACGGAAACCTCGTCTACGTCGACGACATCCAGGTCACGGGCGGCGGCGGTCCGAGCGACACCGACACCGATGCCGACGCCGACGCCGATGCGGACTCCGACGCCGACGCCGACTCCGACGCGGATGCCGACGCCGACGCCGACACCGACGCCGACTCGGATGCCGATGCCGACACGGATGCCGACGCCGACACCGACACCGACACCCCGGCCGACACCGACACCGGGTTCGAGCGCGAGGAGCTCCTCTGCTCGTGCGGAACCACCGCGCCGGGCGGCGGGCTGCTCCTCGTCGGTCTCGCAGGGCTCCTGGCCCGTCGGCGGCGCTGACCCGTGATGCTCCTCGCGTCCCTCGCGCTCGCGACCGAAGCGCCGACTCCCGCCGAAGAGGAGGCGTGGCTCGTCGGCCTCCAGTCCACCCTGGAAGACGGCCGCGCGCTCCTCGTGGCGACGGGACTCGCCCACCACGCCTGGGCGGCTCCACGCACGTGCGACCCCGCGTCCGACGGCATCGCGGCGCGCTCCGGGTTCTTCCTCGACGCGTGGCGCGAGCGGGTCGTGCAGGCCTCTTCGCTGGCCGACCGCCTGGAGAGCGTGCGCGACGCCCCCACCCTCGCGCCACTCAGGAACGTCGCCCGATCCGCCGCCATCCAGGATGCCGTCGACCGCGCGCGGCGCCAGGAGTCCGCGTGGCGGGGCTCCGTGCTCTGGCACCGCGAGAACGTCGCGCCCTACCGAAAGAAGTGCACCCCCTCCATGTCGGTCGCCCCGGGCTGGCCCGACCCGTCCGTCACGGCGTCCGACGACCCCGCCCGGCTCACGGCCGTCTTCGTGCTGGAGCCCGGCTGGCTGTGCGGAACCGACGGCTCCCTGCGCGTGGAGCGCGGTGTGGCGCTCACCGACGGGGAGGCCGTGTGCTTCGATGCGTCCGAGAGCTGCGGATGCGAGCGGTCCACCGTACTGCCCGGAGCTGCCGTGGGGACTACCGCCGCTTCGGATCCGGAGCCGGAGCCGGCACCGACGCCGTGAGGCGGGGCAGACGGCGCGGGAGGGTCGTGTCGGACTCGGCCGGGCGAGCCCGCAGCGCGGCGGCGAGCTCCGGCAGGCCGCGGGTGTCGGCGAGCTTCGCGGCTTCGGCCTGACGGCCCAGCGCGTTCAGCAGCGCGAGGTCGATCTGCTGCGCTTCGTCGGCGGCCCCGCGGCTCGCCAGATCCGGCACGAGGTCGCGCGCCTCGGCGTACTGCGTGAGTCGCACCCGCTTGCGGACCAGGCGCCGCACGGGCTCGGGATCCGACGGGTCGGCCTCGCGCCACCGCTGCAGGAGCGTCTCGTCGTCGACGTTCCCCGTGGCCTCCGCGATGGCGACGCGCAGCCGGGCCACCGACGGGAAGCTGCCGGCGCCGGGGCCCAGCGTGTCGAGCACGTACGACGCGTCGCGGGGGCTGCCGAGCTCGAGGTGGTTGCGCGCGATCTGCACCAGGAAGCGCCGATCGAAGGGCGCGCGGCGCTGGAGGTCGGCCCAGAGCGGCTGGGAGAGGCGCGGGTAGCGCTGCGCCGTGCCGAGATCGGCCTCGAGCACCAGGCTCTCCGGGCGCGACAGGCTCGCCCGGCGGAACGCGACGATGGCGTGGTCGGGGTCTTCCGTCGTGCGCCCCACCATCCAGCCCGCGAGCGGCATGCCGGGGTCGAGGTAGAAGGCCCGTGCCACCGGATCCGCCACGCGGTCGCCGACCTTCTCGGGAGGCGGGGGCTCGCGCAGCCCGTACACGACGGCCGCCGAGCGACCCGCGAGCAGCACGGCGTACGGATCCTTCGAGCCCACGCGCGCCCAGGAAGCGACCGCTTCGTCGGACGGGCGCCGCTCGATGGCATCTCCGATCTGCCGGAGGACCTCGGACACCGCAGGCGTGGGGTCCGCCACCGTCCCGCCGGTCGCGTCGAGGTCGGTGCACAGGCCGCTCTCGCTGCACACCCGCCCTTCGAGCCCCAGCGGCTTGCTCCCCGCGACGCGGAGATCGACGAGCCACCGCGAGGACCGGCGCGTGTCGGCGTCGCGCAGGCCCGGCGCCACGGGCACCTCTGCGATCTGGGGCACCACGCCGGGCAGGTCTGCGAGCCCGAGCTCGACGAGCCCGAGCACGAGCCCCGTGTGATCCGCCAGTCGCGAGGAACGCTCGACGACCGGGAGTGATACCTGCACCCGCACGAGCGGCGGGAGCTCCATCCCGGGCGCTGGCGTCGAGGTGGCCGTCGTGGGCTCCGAGCAGCCGGAGAAGAAGAGAACACTCGCCAGAGCCGCGTTCCGCGTGGCGTGGCGCACCCTCGCCATCCTGCTCGTGATCGGCCTGATCGGCGCGGGCGCGGGGTACGTGTGGTTCTCGCGCAACATCCTCGACGGGCTCCCCAGCGACCTCTCCGAGTACCGCGACTGGGTCCCGTTGACCAGCGTGACCGTCCTCGACTCCGCGGGCACCGAGATCGACCAGTTCCACGTCGAGCGACGCGAGTGGGTCGAGCTCGACTCGCTGCCCGACCATGTGTGGCAGGCGTTCGTGGCCGCGGAGGACGCCCGGTTCTTCCAGCACCGCGGGGTCGACGCGCTCAGCATCGGGCGCGCGCTGGTCGGCAACCTCGTCGCCGGGCGTACGAAGTCCGGCGCCTCCACGCTCACCCAGCAGCTCGTGAAGAACCTCCTGCTCGGCAGCGAGCGCACGTACGAGCGCAAGATGAAGGAGGCCGTGCTGGCGTGGCGTCTGGAGCGCGACCTCGGCAAGGAGCGCATCCTCGAGCTGTACATCAACTACATCGCGCTCGGGTCCGGGAACTACGGCGTCGAGTCCGCCGCGCAGGACTACTTCGACATCCCCGCCGCCGAGCTCGATGTCGGCCAGGCCGCCCTCATCGCGGGCCTCGTGCCGGCCCCGTCGCGCTACTCGCCGCGCGTGTGGCCCGAGGTCAGCAAGCAGCGCCGCAGCCTCGTGCTCGGGCGCATGATCCGCGCCGGCTACCTCACCCAGGAGGAAGCCGAGCCCTTCTACGACGCCCCCGTCCAGGTGCCGCCGCGCGAGTCGCCCGGCGCGCCCGTCAATGCCGCGTACCTCACCGAGGTCCGCCGGGAGATCCGCCGCACGTTCGGCGTCGAGATGCCCTTCAAGCGGGGGTTCACGGTGCAGACCCCGCTCCGGCAGGACATCCAGCAGGTCGCGATGCACGCCGTCCAGCGCGCCACCGAAGCCCACCTCGAGCGCCAGGGGGCTCTCGGCGTCATCGGAACGTCCGCCACACCCCCCGCGGCGTCCACCAAGCCCTGCTTCGCGGCCCGTGCCACGGCCACGGGCAAGGTCGTCACCGTGCAGGCCGGCGACGCCACGTACACGCTGTCGAACCCGGATCAGCCCGTCACGACCGACCTCGGGCCCCGTCCGCTGCGCGCCACGCTCGTGCCGAACGCGCTCGTCCGGGTGTGCCGCACCGACGACCCAGCGGTGGTCTCGCTGTCCGTCGAGCCCTGGGCCCAGGCCGCCGCCATCGTCGTGCATGCCGCCACCGGCGAGGTGGTCGCGGTGAGCGGGGGCAGCCACGTCACGCTCGAGGGGTTCGATCGCGCCACCCAGGCGCGCCGCCAGCCCGGTAGCAGCTTCAAGCCGTACGTGTACGCGGCGGCCATCCGCGACGGGCTCACCCAGGTCGACACCGTCACCGACGCTCCGATCAGCCTGCCTGGCGGCAACGGCAAGATGTGGACGCCGAAGAACTACGGCGGCGGCTTCTCGGGCTCGATGACCCTCCGGTCCGCCCTGGCCCGCAGCATCAACACCATCGCCGTGCGCCTCACGCTCCAGGCGGGTGTGTCGCGGGTCACCGAGCTGGCCCGCGATCTCGGGGTCCGCACGCCCCTGCGCCAGGATCCCACCGTCGCGCTCGGCTCCAGCGAGGTCACCCCCCTCGATCAGGCCCTCGGGTACGTGGCGCTGGTGCGCGGTGGCGTGCCGACCGAAGCCGTCTGGATGCGAGAGGTCCGCACTGTCGAGCACGGCCCGTCCGCCCGCGCCGGCCAGGTGCTCACGCTCGGCTCCGACGCCGTCACCCTGCCGGGTGGGCCGCGGCCCCGCGTGCTCGACCCCGAAGTGGCGTACCAGGTGGTCGACATGATGCGGGAGGTCGTGCTGTCGGGCACCGCGCGGCGCGCGTACGTGAAGGGGCTCGACCGCGGCGGGAAGACCGGCACCACGAACGGCTTCGTCGACGCGTGGTTCGTCGGGTTCACCGCGCACCACGTCATCGCGGTGTGGGTCGGCACCGACGGCACGCAGACGCTCGGCGACAAGGAGACCGGCGGACGTGCCGCCCTGCCCGCGTGGATGGAGATCGCCGACGCTCTCGCCGAGCCGCAGGGCGAGCGCGTGGAAGCCCCGCCCGACGTGGCGTTGGTGAAGCGGGGCGAGCAGATCGTCGCGCTGCCGTGGGCCTCGCTGGTGCCGAAGGGCACGAAGGGCCCGCTCCCGCCGACCCCGTAGGGCTACAGCGGCGCGAGCGCCACGACGCTGAACCCGATGGCGTCGACCTCCCCGACGTTCCGATAGCTGTGGGGCTGGTCGGCGTTGAACGAGGCGACGTCCCCCGGGCCGACCTCGAGGACCTGACCGGCCGAGACGATACGGACGACGCCCGCTTCGCCGTAGTACCACTCCCGCGTGCCCGGCCGGTGCGGGACCCCCTTGAAGGCGTGGCCCGGCGCCAGCGCCATCCGGTCGATCTCCATGCCCGGGACCGGGTCGGGCAGGAGCTTCCGGACCGACGAGCGCCCGCCGGAGCCGCGCTGCTCGACCGGGAGCTCGGCGGACGGGACGACCCGCGCCTGGCCCCGCGGAGCCCCGATCAGCTCCTCGACGCTGATCCGGAGGGCGGACGCGAGCTGGCACAGCACGGCCAGCGTGGGGTTCCCGGCGCTCGACTCGAGGTTCGCGAGCGTGGACCGGGGCAGGTCGCACAGCGCGGCGAGCCGGGCCTGGGTGAGCCCGCGTCGCGTCCGCAGGTAGCGGAGGTTCTGCGCGAGGTTCTGGGATGCATCGGCAGGTTCGTGCGCCACGGGTCCTCCGGTTGGCCGGATTCCAACATACGGACAGTTTGGACGACAAGCCGTCGCACCGAGGTGAAGGGAGGTTCGAAGCCCACGGAACCCGAGGAGGGACCATGCTCGTGAAACACCTGGACCACCTGAACCTGACGGTGCGCGACCTCGCCGAGACCATCGCGTTCTACGGACGCCTGTTCGACTTCGAGGTCGTCGAGCGCGGCGTGTACGACGGCGCACCGTGGGCCATCCTGCGCGGCGGCGACGCGATGCTGTGCTGCTACGAGCACGCGTCGTTCGAGAGCGTGCGCCCGAAGATCGCCCACGTACACGGGGTGAATCACCTGTCGTTCCGCATCGCCGACCGAGCCGCGTGGGAGCAGCGCGTTCGGTCCGAGCAGCCGGAGCTGCTGTACGGGGGCGTCACGCGGTGGCCGCACTCCACGTCGTGGTACGTCGCCGATCCCAGCGGGTACGAGATCGAGGTGGCCGCCTGGGACGACGACACCGTCCGCTTCGTGTGAGCGCTACGGGGGGCACACGTCCCCGAACAGGAAGTCCGTGCCGTCGCAGGCCCACGGATCGCCTTGCTTCCCGATCCACGGGTCGTCGGTGGGGTAGTCGGACAGGCAGCTCAGGATGCGGATGCAGGTTCCGTCGGCCCGGGTGCCCTCCCAGATGACGTCGATGCACTCGCTGTCTGGGGGTTGATACCCGTACCGCACGGGTCGCATCTCGACCTCGCGGGTGAAGCACTCCCGGTCGAAGTCCCACGCCTGGTATCGGACCTCCGCGCTCGAGCATCCCCCCAGCAGCAGCGGGGCGCAGAGCGCCAGCCCTCGTTCGAGCTTCATCGCGAGCCTCCCGCCGCTCGTCGCTCCCGATCGAGCGCGAGAACCATTCTACAGGCCGAGGCCCCACACGAGCTCCCGCCCGCGCAGGTACGACTGCTCGTCGACCAGGGTGTGCGCCACCCGGTTCAGGTCGCGGGCGCGCTGGGGCGAGGGCAGCGTCAGCACGCGGATGTCGGCCTTCAGCTGCTCGAACGACAGCGCGCTGCCGTCGCCGGTGAACTTGGCCCGGGCCTCGGGGTTCGCGCCCCAGTCGTCCCCGCCGCCCGCTGCGCGCACCCAGGACGCCAGCACTCCTTCCCCGTCGGGCCCGATGGGGTCTGGTGCCGCGACCGCCCCGTCTCCGCGGCCCCAGCGGACCCGGCGCTGTGGCGAGAAGACCCCGTCCGGCGCGAGGGCGTGGCACGGGACACAGCCGGCGAGCTCGCGCTCGGTCTGGGGTCGTAGGGACCCGTCGGAATCGGCGATGAGCCCTGCGGCCTCGAGGGTCGCACCGCGCTTCAGGTACTGGACCTCGAGGATGCGGGGGGCCATCCGCACCGGGCTCGTGGGGTCGAGCGCGCGGCGGACGCGGATGTGCTCGATGACGCCGTTCTGCTCGCGCACCACGGTCTCGCCGATCTCCCCGTTGGTCGGGAAGTACCCCGGAAACGGCACGGACTCGTAGGCCCGCCAGCCCGTACGGGTCCCGTCGACGCGGAGATCCCAGCCCTCGGCGTCGAAGCGCAGCTCCAGGCCCCAGGCGTCGGCGGGACGGTTGTCGGTGCGCGCCCAGGCGTCGATCTCGGCATCGGACAGGAAGCCGAGCGTGCCCGACCGGTCGGCGTGCAGGTTCCGCCACGGGTCGGACATCGCCGGAGCGTCCGGAACCGACGCATGGCACGCCACGCAAGCGCCGGTGCCCCCGAAACACTGCGGCGGGGGCGGGGGTTTCTGGGGGGCGAGCCCACATCCGACCGCAGCCAGCAGGATCATCGGCTCCACCGGAACGACAGCGCGCCGATCAAGCCGAACACGAGCGAGAACGCCAGCACACCGGAGGCCCACTCGAAGCACACGAGCGTGGGCGCGCCGCGCCAGGTGGCCGCCGCCAGCCCCTCGTTGGCCCAGGTGGTGGGCAGGAAGATCGAGAGCGTGCGTACATAGTCCGGCATGATGAAGGTAGGAACGGCACTCCCACCGAGGAAGCCCATCACGAGGATCACGAACGGCCCCATGATGGAGATCTGCCGCGCGGTCTGGCCGACCGACGCGAGCAACAGCGAGAACCCGCCCACGAGCGCGCTCAGCGACAGCAGCATCGCGAGCAGTCCAGGCACGCTGCCGACGGGGATGTCGAACACGGCGACCCCGGACGCGAACACCGCACACGCGGTGACCAGCGCCACGAACATCGTGCCCATGGCCCCTCCGACGAGCGCCAGCACCGGGTGTGCGCCCGACATCCGGACCCGTGCCAGCGCGCCCTCCTCGCGCTCCTGCACGAGGTTCAGCGCGGCGGTGGCGGCCAGGAACAGCAGCGACATCGTGAGCATGCCCGCGAAGTAGTGCGCGTAGGCGTTCCAGCGCGCCTTCGGGTTGAACACGTCGAGCGTGCGCCGCTGGAGGTCGAGGGGCGAGCCCCTGGCGCCGGACGCGGTCGTGCCGGATCCGCCCGCATCGGCCGTGGCCAGATCGACCCCGGCCGCCGAGAAGGCCGCCCAGCGCGCCTTCGCCGCGGCGGACAGGCCCGGGGAGGTCGCCGTGAGCAGGCCGATCTGCCGGAACAGGTGCGTGCGCCCCTCGTCGGTCGCGAGCTCGGCGGACAGCTGCTGCATCACCTCGCGGGTCACGAGCCCTTCGAGGATGTCGACCTCCGTGGCGCGCGACGGGTCGAGTAGCACCTCGACCGGCACCGGGTCGCCCGCGAACAGCGACAGGGGCTGCAGGGCCCGCTCGGCGTCGCCCGGCAGGATGAGCGCGGCCGCGGCCTCCCCCGAGAACACCTGCGCCCGCGCGTCGTCGGGGCTCGCGCGCCGCACGATCACGGCGGGGTTCGCGTCGAGACGGTCGATCAGCGTGCGGACGTGGGGACCGGGCTCCACCGCGGCGACCACGAGGGGCAGCGGATCGACGAAGTCCCGCGGCGCGAACACGCTGCTCATGAGCACCGCGAGCAGGATGGGGACCAGGAACGTGAGCACGGCACCCGCCGGATCCGCGACGAACCGGAGCAGCTCCTTGCGGGCCATCCAGCCCAGCGTGCGGAGCCCGGCGAGACCCCAGGGTGGCGGCGGGGAGGCGGTCATTCGCGGAGCGCGCTCCCCGTGAGCTCGAGCATGAGGTCTTCGAGCGTTCGACCTCGCGTCTCGCCGACCTCGATGCCCGCGGCCTCCAGGGCTTCGACGACGCGCGCGCGGTCGGTCGGGTGGAGCAGCTCGATGCGCTTGGTGCCACGCCCCTGGAGCAGCTCGGCCAGCGGACCGGACCGCACCACATGGCCCCGATCCACGATCGCGATGCGGTCGCACAGCGCCTCGACCTCTTCGAGGTAGTGCGTGGTGTACACGACCGTCAGGCCCTGCTGGTGCAGCTCGCGGAGCGTGGCGAAGATGTGGTTGCGGGACTGCGGGTCGACGCCGGCCGTCGGCTCGTCGCACACGGCCACGCGCGGCTCGTGCAGCAGCCCGACCGCGAGATTCAGCCGGCGCTGCATGCCTCCCGACAGGGCTTCGACCCGTTTCGTGCGGTGCGCCGTGAGCTGTGAGAGCTCGAGCCCCCACTCCACCCGCTCCGACAGGCGCTTCCCGTGCAGACCGTGCAGACCGCCGAACACGCGGAGGTTCTCGACCACCGACAGCCGGCCGTACAGCGCGATGGTCTGCGGCACCACACCGAGCACGTCGAGCACCTCGCGGCGCTGGCGCACGGGGTCGAACCCTCCCACCCGGATGCGCCCGCTCGACGGCGGGTGCAGGCCGGCGAGGCACGAGATGGCGGTGGTCTTCCCGGCTCCGTTCGGCCCGAGAAGCCCGAAGAAGCTCCCTTCCGGGATGTGCAGCGACAGGCCGTCGACGGCCACGGCCCGCCCGTACCGCGCGACCAGCCCCTCGATCTCGATCATACCGGCGCCCCGGAGTCCCGAGGGCTCTCAGGGACGGCCCGTGAGTCCCGTGAGTCCCGAGGGCCCGCAGGGACGGCCCGTGAGTCCACCAGCTGCGGCATGCCCCGCAGCGCGGCATCGAGGTCGGTGAACAGGGCTTCCTCGGCGTCGGCCAGCTCGAGCACCTGCGCGCCGAGCGCTTCCCACCCGATGCTCTCGCGACCCCGCGCCAGCCGGCTCGCCTGCAGCGCGAACGCGCGCCACCGATCGCCGATGGCGGTCATGCGCTCCGAGAACGGACCGGCGGCCGCGCCCCCCGGAGAGCGCGCGGCCTCCTGGAGGAACGCTGCGAACAGGTACCGGAACCCGGCCCCGCCGGTCCCGATCTCCTCCTGCATGCGCACGATGCCCGCGAGCCACTCGGCCGCCCGCCGATCGCCGTACCACTCGGGCCAGCGCGGCATGCGACGCCCGAGGTGCCGCACGCCCTGCACCGCGAAGTACGGAACGACCCGCGGGATGCGGACCATCCGGTCGCAGGTCTCGCGCAGCCCCGCCAGCACGGCCTCTTCGAGGGGTGGCTCGCTCTGGCGCCCGAGCACGCGGTACATCAGGCCCCGCGACAGGAAGCGCGGGCCGCCCGAGAACCGCGCGCGCTCCAGCGCGTCGGCCGGACACTCGAACAGGTCCTCCATGATGGGGTCGCTGACGAGGTACCGGTCTCCGCGCCGCTCGAGCGCGATGAGGTTGTGCCCGTTGAAGTGCACGCGCATGGCCTTCGGGATGTACGGCAGCCAGAAGATGTTCACCTGCAGCCCGACCCGTGCGCCCTCGTCGAGCAGCGCGTCGAGCCGGCGCATGGCGGCCTCGGGACGGCGGTACGTCTCGCGCTGGGTCTGCACGCCGAGCCGACGGGCGGCCTTCGAGAAGATGCCACCCGGCATGGACCGGAAGCTCGTGAGCGGGTGCCCCATGATGCGCAGGAACGAGAGGTGCACGAAGAACAGGCCGCTGCCGATGCCGAACACGAGGGGCTCCGACAGGTCGAGCCCGACCTCGCGGAACAGGGCGGTCGACACGCCGCTCTCGCAGTGCGCGGCGTGCAGGTGGTCGAAGCCGGCGAGCGGTGCGGCGGCCGGGAGGACCTCGTGCGCCTTCATCGGCCCTCGGAGCCGGGCGGTTCCGCGAGCCCCCCCGCGAACAGCTCGGGCGTGTCGGGGAGCTCGTCGAGGCGGTGCACGTCGAGGCCCATGACGTCGGCGTAGGCCTGGCGCCAGGATGCGGAGAGCCCGGCCCACACGCGCGGATCGAGGTGTCGGCGCACGCGCCAGCCCCAGCTGCGCACCTCGGTGGCCAGCGTGCCCACGTCCAGCAGGGCAACGGCCATGTGGTACGCGAGCGGCGACTGCCGGCCGGCCCTCACGGCCTCCCACGCTTCGTGGATGCGCTCGTTGTTCCGGTCGATCGACACGGCCGTGGCGCCGATCTCGGCCTCCCACCCGGTGCTCGGCACCCCCCGGTAGGCGCCGTCTTCCCCGACCGCCCACGTCACGCGGCGCAGCTGGCCTTCGTACACGGCACCGGGATCCTGCGGAACGTCGGAGTCCCGCACGGTCAGCTCCCGACGGCGCGGAGGAGCGCGTAGCCCGTGTTGAACCGACCGCTCTCGGGAACCACCAGCAGCACGCCGTGGCCGGGCTCCAGCTCCCCGCTCGCGACCAGATCGTCGAGCATCACGAAGATCGACGCCGACCCCATGTTGCCGCGCTCCACGAGGTTGCTGCGCACGCGCTCATCGGGCACCTCGAACCCCGCTTCTGCGAAGGCCTCGAAGGCGCGGTCCCGGAAGAGGTTCGAGCTGAAGTGCGGGAGCACCCAGTCGACCATCTCGGGCGTGAGCTGGCGGTCTTCCCGGATGCGGGCGATGGTTCGCCCGGTAGACACGGGGATGATGTTCTCGGCGAGGAGGCGCACGTCCTGCTGGAGGTTGAAGTAGCCCTGGCGAACGGCGTCTCCCAGGTCGTCGCAGTCGCGCCAGCTCCGGAGGCTGCCATCCTCCAGCCGCTCTCCGCCCATGTACATGCAGGTGGGGAGGTCGTGGGCGAACGACACGCTCTGCACCCACTCCACCTTGAAGGAGAGCCCGGTCTCGGAGGGCCGATCGCGAATCAGGACGGCTCCGGCACCATCCGAGAGCATCCACCGGAGGAACTCGGCGCCGAGCGCGACGTGCGGATCGTCTTCGTCGCTGCGCCGGGCGCGGAGCTCCGCACCGAAGTGCCGCGCGCGGAGCTGGACGGAGAGCCGCTCGGCGGCCCCCACGACGGCACATCGGGACTCGCCGGTACGCACGGCCATCGATCCGTACTTCAACGCCGCGATGCTCGCCCCACAGATCCCCGCGGTGCTCGCGACCTCGATGGGCCGCCCGCCGAGCTCCCCGTGCACGAGGGAGGCGATGCCCGGGGCGATCACGTCGGGGATGGAGCACCCACAGACGAGGAGGTCGATCGCCTCCACATCGAGCCCGGCGCGGTCGAGCAGCGTGCGGATGGCCTCCGCCTGGAGCTGGGCGAGCGTGTGCGTCGGCTCGCCGGTGACGGGATCGAGCGCGTAGTGGCGTGCCCGGATGCCGTTGTTGTTCAGGACTCGCTGGCGAAGCTTCCCCCGACCCTCCTCGAGGACCCCGAGGATGGCCTCCATGGCGTCGTTCCCCACGGGAGGACCCGGCAACATGCTGGCGGTGTGGGTGATGAAGGCGTCCGACATCTGCGACGCTTAACGCGTGCCCACGGGCAGCCGGGACATGGAGTTCACCCAGGCGTCGATCCGCGCCCGGAACAGCGCGTGGATCGCGAGGAAGGGGAACACCAGCACGAGCACGAGCGAGATCACGAACCCCATCTGGAACAGCGCGAAGAACGCGCGCAACAGGGTTCCCGGCGACGACAGCGCGGCGTAGACGCTCGCGAGGATCGGGAACAGCGTGGCGCCCACGGTGAGCTCGCCGAACGCGTGCGCGGGGCTGACGGGCGCGGTGTCCTCCCCTTCGAGCAGCACGCCCTCACGGCCCTCTGCGAGCCTCGAAGCCAGAACGGACCCGTGCTGGCGCACCCGAGCGAGGGTGTCGCCGTCGATCTCGACCTTCGGCAGGGCCTTCACGGCATGGCGGTCGCCGGTGACGCTCCAGGCGAGCGTGCTGAAGAAGCTCGCGAACACCGGACCGGAGTGCGTGACCGTGACGCGGTCGGTGACGACGGCACCGCGCTCCTGGAGGCGCTGCACCCACCGTCGCCAGCCGTTCACCCACATGTTGCGGCACGTGGTGAGCGTGAGCACACGCCGCCCCCGCAGCCACTCGGACTGGTCGCTCGCGAGGAACGCCTGCCAGGGCATGCAGGGCCGGAGGTACCAGATCTGACCGCTCGCCACGACGAGGTCGAAGTCGCCCTCGGGAAGCGCGATGGGGCGTGCGGCGGGGGGACGCTCGAGCACGGTCTCCGGGAAGATCCCGAAGAACTGCACGGGGCTCCACGGGAACGGGTAGGTGACCTCGAGGTCGAGCTGCACCCGGACCACCTCGTGGCCCGCGTCGATCAGCGGCGCCAGGAAGGTGTCGGTGACCTCGCGGCTCTGGCCCGACAGCGACCACTCCAGCACACACACCCGGCTCATCGGCGCCTCGCGGATATGCGGGCCCACGGGCCCTCCCGGTGGCGCTGCACGTGGGTGATGCGCGCGAACCGCTCGTCGTTCAGGGCCTCGCAGAAGCGCACCCCGCTCGCGGTGCCGAACAGACGGTGCTCCACGGGAGGCCCGTCGACCTCGAGCCCGCCCGCACGCCAGCCCCGGAGCACGGTGGCCTCGGGATGCACCCCGTCGAGCGGGTCGAACGCGCCGATACGGACCTCGTCGAGCACCCACGGACCGCCCGCGCCCAACAGGAGGAAGGCCGCGCCAGCCGCCACGGTGCCCGGCACCCCTTCGGCGCCCATGCGCACGCGCTGTGCGCCATCCCCGTCGACCAGCACGTCGAGCCCGCCGACCAGCGCGTGCTCGACCTCTCCGGACCGCACGGCGAGCCACGCATCCAGGAGGGCGGCCTCGAACGAGATCTCCTCCTGCGACACCGTGACGTTCGGACCCTCGAGCTCGAAGGCCTGCGCGACGTAGAACGCGGCGGCGTTCCCGACACTGCGCGCGAACGCCAGCGGGCTGCAGCGCGGCGCCCGCGGGTGGAAGATGGCTTCGATGAGCGGCACGATGGTGTCGAGGTTGGCGAGCCCGGTGCCGATGAACACGGCCAGATCGCGGGGCAGGCCCGGGTGGGCGTCGAGCACGCCGGCGGCCCCGAGCTGCGCGGCCTCGACATAGGTGCCGACGCGACGGAAGCGGTTCGCGAACCGCTCGCGGTAGGCCTCGGCATCGACCGGCACGCCGACCGTGCTCGCTCCGAGGATGCCCACTTCACGCATCGCACACCACCTGGGCGATGCAGCTGCCCCCGAAGCCGAACGCGTTGAACAGGTGCGTTCCGCGCGGGGCGGGCACGAGCGAGCGCTGCGGGGACACGCCGATCTCGGGGTCGAGCGCGGAGAAGCCCGCCGACGCGGGCACGAATCCGGCCTGCAGCGCGGCGAGCCAGAGCGCCATCTCCACCGCTCCCGCGGCACCGAGGGTGTGGCCGATGGCGCCCTTGAGGCTCGAGAACGGGGGCGGGGTGCCGAACAGGCGCCGGATGCCCGCGCCTTCCGCGAGGTCGTTGTCGCGCGTGCCGGTGCCGTGCGCCTTGAGCGTCACGACCTCTTCAGGGCTGCGACCGGACGACGCGAGCGCGCCGGCCATGACGGCCTCCGCCGTGGACCCGTCGGTGGCGGAGCTCGTGAGGTGCCCGGCCGCGAGCACGTTCGCGGAGCCCTCGACGCGGTACGGGCCCTCGGCATCCGTGCCGAGCACCACCACCCCGCAGCCCTCCCCGAGCTGGAGGCCGGCGCGCTCGAGGTCGAACGGACGACACGGGGCGGAGTCGACGAGGAGCAGGCTGCGGAACCCGTGCAGCGTCAGGCTGGACAGGAGGTCGTACCCGACCACTACCGCGCGCTCACAGGTCCCGGATCGGAGGTGCCGGGCGGCGGATGCGAGCGCGACCGCGCTGGAGGTGCACGCCGTGCTGTACGTGGCGATCGGGCCCGTGGCGCCGAGCCGCGCAGCCACGTGCGCCGCGAGCTCGCCTGCACCGCGCTGGACGAACGGGGGCCACGCGGTGGGGTCGGTGCGGCGGGCCTCCAGCACGACGTGCTCGCCATCCACGAAGAACCCCCCGGTCGTTCCGGCGAACACCCCGATCGTGCCGCGCGACGGGGGCGCCATGCCGAGCGCTTCGTCGGTGGCGGAGTCGACCACGAAGCGCGCACGCCCGTGGAGATCGGCCCCCTCCACCGGAGCCTCGAACACCAGCAGCGGCTCGCCGGGCGTGGGAGCGAGGTGCGGAGACCGACAGGCCGTCGCCACCGGGCGCGTGCCGGCACGCAGCGCTTCGACGCCGGCACTGCAGCCGACCCCCAGCGCGGTGGTGGCGCCCCACCCCAGCACGTGGACGGGGCGTGGGCGCCCGTCGGTCACTGGACCCAACCCCTCTCGGTGGCGATGTGGTCGGCCAGGGAGTCGATGCTGCGCATCACCGCACGAGCGCCCCGCACGTCTTCGATCCGTACCTGGTACGCGTAGTCGACCGCTGCGGCGATCTCGATGGCATCGAGGCTGTTGAGGTCGAGACGACCGGCGATCAGCTGCTCGCCGTCTTCGATGAAGCCGGGGTCGAGGTCGAGCGCGCAGGCCTCCACCACGAGCGCTTTCAGCGCGCTGCGGAGCTCTTCGGGGGTGGGCGGCGTGGACATCCAGCAGACCTATCGATACCCGCGCGCCACGGCCAGCGTGCGATGCAGCGTTCAAGCGTCGGGAAGACGGAGGTCGTCCGCCTCGATCACGCTCTGGAGCAGGAGCTCGAGGCTCGCGCGCGCCTGTGCAGCGCCGAGCGCGAGCGTGGCGTGGAGATCGGCGTCGTCTTCGTCGCGGTTCTCGCAGTGCACCGAGTAGTCCTCGAACCCGTTGAGGGCTTCGATCAGCGACGCGAGGTGGTTCGGGCACTCAAACGGGATGCCGTTGCGGGCCTCGCGCAACCAGCCCAGCTGCGCCGCGCTGAAGTAGCGCTCGGGCCGCTCCTGATCGGGCGGCGGACCGGGGAACGGGCGGAGTCGCTGACGGACCACGTCGAGGTCGAGGTGGTCCTGGATGAGCTGCACGAGCCCGGCCACACGCGTCGGACCCTGCACGAGCCGGGCACCCGCGTCGGCCAGGCGCCAGATGACGGACTGTGGGGCGTAGTCGTACACGACGACCCCGAGCCGCGCGGCGCTGGCGTCCATCAGCTGGTGGAACGCCGACACCGGCGCGCTTCCGAGCGCCTGCAGCTTGAGCAGCAGCACGTCGACCCGGACGGGCGCTTCGATGAACTCGTCGACCCCGCCTCCGTCGAACGGGACGGAGATCTCCAGGCGCAGGCCGGGTGCGGCGCGGAGCTGGGCCGCGAGTCCCTGGCCGAGCACCGCGAGCGTGACGTGGTCGGGGCGCGCGGTGGTGGCGTCGGGCGTGCGTCGGTGCACCGAGAGGCGCGCGCGGAGGTCGTCGACCGGGAGATCCGCGAGAGCCCCGATCGACTCCCCACAGTCGAGCAGCGCGCTGATCAGCTGGAGCCGCGTGATGTCGTCTTCGCGGTACAGCCGGGCGCCACCGGGAGAGCGTTCGGGCGCGGCGATGTTGTACCGGCGTTCCCAGGTGCGGAGGGTATTCGCAGGGATGCCGGTGAGCCGAACGACGGCCGCCATCTTGTAGTGCGCTTCCACCATTTCCCACCTCGGGCCAGGTGCTTCAAACCTTGTTCAGTCGTGTCGACCTCCTAGCGCAAGGCGTCGCGAGATTCAACCCCTGTCGACGACTCTCGGCGATGGGCGTTTGTTCAAAATCTGTTCATCGTTCACATCGAGGCGGGAACCGGCCAGGAGAAAGTCGCGCGTAGTGTCTCCCGGCGTCGAATTGAGGCATCGTGAGCAGGAACACTCGAACAGGAACGGCCATGTCGTTGCTCCTCCTGCTGAGCGGGCTCGCCCGGGCACAGTCCCTCGAGATCGGGCCGTACACGTCCAGCAACCTGTGTCCCGGCCCCGGCTGGGTGCTCGTGAGCGACGCCGCGTGCCAGTCCGACGAGATCCGGCTCAAGTCCCAGAGCAACAACCGTCGCGGTGCGGCCCACCTCCCCCAGACCTTCGTGCTCGGTCCGTCCACCTCCTTCCGGATGCGGTTCCGCAGCGACATCAACAACGACGGCTACAGCGGCGGCGGCGGCGGCTTCCCGGTGTTCGGGCCTCCGCCGGGCGGGGGCGGCGGGGGCGGCGGGGGCAGCCACCAGAACCAGAACACGTACCCGGGCGGGCTGACGGCGGTGTTCCACACGGCGGGGACCAGTGAGATCGGCGACGGCAGCCAGCGCGGGCTCGGCTACGAGAACGCCTTCCCCTCCTCCATCGCGATCGAGCTCGACACCGTCGACAGCGGCAGCGGCGACCCGTTCCAACCGACACCTCGGCATCGACGACGACGGCCGCGTGCTCTCCGCCCTCCAGACGTACACCACCGACGTGCGGAACACCCGGTACACCTGGGTCGACTACGACGCGAACACCCACGAGCTCACGGTCTGGTTCAGCACACAGTCCGGGAAGCCCGCCACGCCCGTGATGACCGAGGTCGTCGACCTCAACGCGAAGTTCGGCACGACACCCGTCCGGGTGGCGTTCACGGGCTCCGGTTCGAGCAACACCGGAGAAGTGCGGGTCGAGGAGTTCTACCTGATCCTCGGTGACGACGCCGATGACGACGGCCGCATCGCAGACCTCGAGGACGACTGCGACCTCGACCCCACCTTCCCCGCGGCCGACCCCGACGGAGACGGGTTCCGCGGTGCCTGCGACCTGTGTCCGACCGACCCGAGCCTCTCGAACGTCGACGGCGACGCCGACGGCGTGGGCGACGCGTGCGACGCCTGTCCCGACGACCCCGACCCCCTCCAGACCGACACCGATGGAGATGGCCTCGGAGACGCGTGCGATCCGTGCCCCAACGGCGGTGACGCCGATGGAGACGGCGTCTGCGACGACGTCGACGCGTGCCCGGGTCTCCCCGACCTCGATGTCGACGCTGACGGCGTGGCCGACTGCATCGACACCTGCCCCGGTCTGTCGGACCCCACGAACACCGACACCGATGCGGACGGTTTCGGCGACGCCTGCGACGTCTGTCCCACCACGTCCAACCCGCTCCAGGTCGATCGCGACGGGGACGGTCTCGGCGACCTGTGCGACGACTGCCCCGACGACCCGGACCCCACGCAGGCCGACGGAGACGGAGACGGGATCGGAGACGTGTGCGACAACTGCCCGGTCGACCCGAACCCCGGCCAGGCCGACTCCGACGGAGATGGAGCCGGTAACGCGTGCGACCCGTGCACCGACACGGCGGATCCCGACAGCGACGGGGTCGACAACTGCTCCGACGTGTGCCCGACGATCGCCGACGATCAGACCGACACCGACGGCGACGGGGTCGGCGACGCGTGCGACACGTGCGACTTCGCGCCCGGCTCTCCGGTCGACACCGACGGCGACGGGTTCGGCGACCCCTGCGACGTGTGCCCGGCCGTGGTCGACGACCAGACCGACACCGACGGAGACGGCATCGGAGACGCCTGCGACACCTGCGATCTCGCACCGGGATCCCCCATCGACGCCGACGGAGACGGGGTGGGCGACCCCTGCGACGTCTGTCCGGCCGTGCCCGACCCCGCGCAGCTCGACTCCGATGGCGATGGCATCGGGGATGCCTGCGACACCTGCGTCGGTCCGGGGACGAGCCCGGATGCCGACGGAGACGGGTTCGGCGACACCTGCGACCGCTGCCCCTCCGTGGCAGACGACCAGACCGACACCGACGGCGACGGGCTCGGAGACGCCTGCGACTTCTGCGACGGTCCGGGGGGCGCGACCGACATCGACGGCGACGGCCGGGGCGACCTCTGCGACAACTGCCTGATCACCGCGAATCCCGACCAGGCCGACGCCGACGGAGACGGGTTCGGAGACGCCTGCGACACGTGCCCCGACCTCGCGGACGATGCGGATCCCGACGGAGACGGGCTGCTCGGGTGCGACGACCCGTGCCCGAACGACTCCGACAACGACTTCGACAACGACGGGGTGTGCCTGTTCGACGGCGACATCTGCCCGAATGCCGACGACACGCTCGATGCGGACGGCGACAACATCCCCGACTGCGAAGACGACTGCCTGAACGAGAACCCGAACGACGCCGACAACGACGGGATCTGCGCGGACTTCGACAACTGCAGCACCCGGAACAACCCGCTCCAGGAAGACGGCGACAGCGACGAGGTCGGTGACGTCTGCGACAACTGCCTGCTGGTCGCGAACCCCAACCAGGAGGACAGCGACGGAGACGGCATCGGAGACGCGTGCGACCTGTGCGTCGATGTCCTGTCGATCGGCCAGGACAGCGACGGAGACGGCATCGGCGACCCGTGCGACAACTGCCCTGCGATCGCGAATCCGGGGCAGGACGACACCGATGGGGACGGCATCGGAGACGCGTGCGACGCGGAGCTCGACACGGGAGTCGACACCGACCCGCCTCCGCCCGACACCGATGTGCCGACGGACACCGACCCGCTCGGCGAGACGCCGGTCCAGCGACGCACCGGCTGCGGATGCGCGAGCACCCCACGCCCGCTGGCCTGGATGCTCGCGCTGGCCGGATTCCTGGGGATGCGCCGGCGCCAGCGCTGACACCCCTCCTGCGCTACGCCTCCGACGGGGTGATCAGCCCGAACACCCCGCCCGTGCTGTCCTTCGCGATGGCCATGCGGCCCACGCCCGGCATGTCGAACTGCGTCAGCACCTCGCCTCCCTGGTTCCGCACGCGCAGGCTGGTCGCGGTGGACGTGTCGCGCAGCGGCTCGCCCCCGAGGAGCGCACCCTCGGCTCGCGCCGCGGCATTGAACGCGAAGTACCCCTGGAAGTCGGTCTGCAACTCCGCGGGGGTCATCTTGGCTCGCTCGGCTTCGCTCTCGTAGATCAGGACGACGTACTGCATGGATCTCTCCTCGGTGTGCACACCGGACGAACGATGCTCACCCAGATCGACACCGAGGTGCAGACAACCTACGCGGGCGCTGCGATCTCGCCGCCGAACCCGAACCCGGCCTTCTCGACGGCCTGCTTCACGGCCTCGGGCGTGTGCGGCCCGTCGACGCGGACCTCTCCGGGCTCGAGCTGTACCTCCACCACGAGCCCCTCGTCGAGGGCGCGGACCACCCGCTCGACGGAGCGCACGCAGCCTCCGCACGTCATGCCGTCCACCCGGTAGCGCTTCATGCCCGCCTCCTTGCGACGTCCCTATGTCATCCCGGACCGATGTACCCTCCCGACATGGAGATCCGCGACCTCCTCGAGCCCACCGAGTCCGCGCTCATCGCGCTGTGCGCCCTGCTGCTCGAGCTGGCGCACATCGACGGCGAGTTCTCGGAGCCCGAGGTGCTGCTCCTGATCGACCTGTTCTCGAAGGAGATGGCGCAGTCGATCGTGAAGGGCGAAGCGCTGATCGCCCGTGCACAGGCCCGTCTCCACGCAGTCACGGACCTGCGCGTGCTCACCGAGGAGCTCCGGACGAGCTTCGACGAAGACGAGCGTGCGGCCCTCGTCGGGCTGCTCTGGCAGGTGGCGTGGGCCGACGGACGGCTGGATCGGTTCGAGGGCTACCTGATCGGACGGCTCGGCGGCCTGCTCGACGTTCCGGAGGAGCGCATGCGCGAAGAGCACCGCCACGCGCTCGAGCGCCTACGCGGCTGATCGCCGGAACACCGCGAGCCCGCCGAGCCCCGCGAGCGCGAGCACGCCGAACAGCCCGCCCACGGGGGCGTTCCGACAGCCACAGCCGCGCGCGCACTCCTCGGCTTCCACCCCTTCCCGGGTGTTCGACGGCGACCCGTCGACCGCGATGGTGAACCGGTCGACCTCGACCCCGCCCACCGTGTGGAACGACACGTCGAGCTCGGTGTCCGTGGCCTCCACGAGCAACGCGCCGTAGTCGTCGTCGAACCGCACCTGGCTGCCCGCCACCGGGCACTCGAAGCCGCGGATGTCGACCCCGCCGAGCCCGATGACGAGGGACGTGATCCCTTCGGTCCACACGCGCTCGTAGTCGTGCTCGTGGCCCGCCAGCACGAGCTGGAAGCCCCAGTCGGCCCACGGCCACTGCATGTGCTCGCCATCCGTGGCGTACTCCCCGGACGACCACGGCGGATGGTGGAAGAACGCCACCTTGAACGGGGCATCCGAAGCGGCGGCCGCGTCGCGCACCCAGCGCGCCTGCGCGGAGTCGGCGGTGGCGCCGTCGGGCTCGCAGTCCTCGACGCTGTGGAGCGCGAAGAAGTGCACGGGACCGCGCCGGAAGTCGTAGTAGCGCCCCTCGCCCGGGCCGTCGGGGAGGTCGAAGTACGCGAGGTAGTCGTCGAGCCCGCCGGGATCGTCGCAGGTGTCGCCCCAGTCGTGGTCGCCGGGCGTGGGCCAGAACGCGTTCTCGGTCGCGCCCGCCCCGTACGCACCGGAGTAGTCGCCGATCCAGTCCGCGTAGTACTGCCCGACGCCGAGCTCGAGCCCCTCGTTCGAGCCCTGGTAGGCGCCGTCGCTGTAGTCGTTGTCGCCCACCGTCACGATGAGCTCTGGGTCCCACCCGCGAACGAGCGCGGCCACAGCGCGCGAATCGTCGTCGTCGTCGCCGAAGTCGCCGATGGCGGCGAACCGGAGGGACTGCGCGGAGGCGGTGGCGGCGAGCACGACGGGGATCATCCGAGCAGCCTACTCCACGCGCCGCCGGCGTGCCGCGAGGGCGACGAGCGCGATCCCGACCGGCTGCAGGCCGAGCCCGAGCAGCGCGACGCCGAGCCCGAACCGGTCCGCCAGCAGGCCGAACCCGATCGGGAAGACGAGCTCGACCGGCAGGAACGCCTCGGACAGCGCCTCCACCTGCCCCGGGTGGCCGGGTCGGGCGCGATGCGCAGCCGCGAGCGTGAGCGGGTAGCACAGCCCCTCGCCCATCCCGCACACGAACAGGCAGAGCCCCGCCACCACGGGGTCGGGAGCGAGGACGAACCCCACCAGGCCCGCCAGCGCGAGCCCGCAGGCCGGGACCAGCGCGCGGGCGGGCGCGCCGACGCGCTCGAACACCGCGAGGCCGAGCACTCCACCCGCCATCTCGCACGCGACGAGCAGGCCCGCGCCGGCGAGGCTCGTGCCCAGCACCTCGGTGCCGTACAGCGCGATGCCGGCGACGAAGATCTCGTCGAGCAGCGTGCACAGCGCCACGGCCGACAGCCAGGCCAGCAGGACGCGGTCCTGGAGCGCATCCCACAGCGACGCGCCCTCTCCGTCCTCGTCCTCCTCCGCGTGGCCCACCGGAGCGCGCAGCACCGCGAGCCCCCACAGCCCCACCGAGAGCCCGCAGCCCACCATGCCGGCGCGCCAGCCCCCGCCGAGCCACGCGATGCCAGCGAGCGCCAGCGGACCCGCCAGGTCGCCCACCGAGGCCGCGAGCGTCCAGCGTGCGAGGGCCTGCTCCACGTCGGGGCTGGCGGCCACCAGGCTCGCGCGCGCGACCCCCAGCGCGATGCCTCCCGCGATGAACGTGGCGGACAGGCCCGCTGCGAGCACCCAGGGTCCGGGAGCGGCCGCGCAGGTGAGGTATCCGAGCGACCACGCCGCGGCGCTCGCGAGCAGGATGGTGCGGCGCCACGGACCGTCCGCGAGCCACAGCACGGCGGGCTCCAGCACGATGGACGCGATCACGGGGATCAGCGTGCCGAACGCGAACAGCCCGGTGACCGACAGGTCGAGGTCCGACCTCAGATCGGGCGCCCCGACGGTCGGGCCGGCCGAGCACAGCTCGTCGACAGCGGGGGCGAGCAACAACACGAACGCGGCGAACACGCCGAGCGGCGGTCCGGACGCGGGACGGACGTCATCCATGGGAGCTCCAGGGCTTCGAGGGAGCCCGGCCTCCCGACCGGGCGGGAGGTGGAGCCGTGACGTTCCGTGCTGCAGGCGCACGCGACCGGTCCGCTACGCTTCGTGCGTGCGGACGCGGGGCGCGGTCAGGCGCGGATCAGATGGGTTCGGTCAGGCGGCTCATGACGTGGATCCTACCCTTCCCGCCCGGATTCGCATATCAGCGGGCGCCGGAGGGAACATGTCCGCCCACAGACCGCTCGTGCTCGCCGCCCTTCTCCTGCTCGCGACCGGCTGCGCCTACAGCTCGGCGATGAGCAAGGGGGCCCGCATGGAGGGCGCCGGAGACTGGGTCGCCGCGTACACCGCCTACGACTCGGCCGCGAAGAAGAAGCCCGAGGAGCCGGAAGCCCGCCTCGCGCGCGAGCGTGCCGCGAACGCCATCGTGGAGCAGCAGATCGAAGGCGCGCGTGACGCGCTCGCGATCGGCGACTTCGAGGTCGCCATGGAGAAGCTCGCGACCGCCACGAAGTACGACGCGGATCGCCCCGAGGTGTTCGAGCTCAAGAAGAAGGCGCAGGAGGAGATGGCGGCCCGCTACCAGAAGCTGTGGTCGGCCAACATGTTCGACGACGCCTACGATCTCGCGGTGCGCACCCAGAAGCTGTTCCCCGACAGCGCCCACCTCGAAGCCGCCTTCACCGACCTCCGCAAGCACTACATCGACGCCGCGAAGGCCGAGCTCGCGAAGAAACAGTTCGCGGAGTCGCTCGCCACGCTCCGCATCGTCGTGAAGTACGAGCCCGACCGTCAGGGCGACATCGCGGCGCTCGAGCAGTCGATCCTCGAGAAGTGGGGCGACGATCTCGCGAACCGCGCGTCGTCGAACGCCCGCTTCAAGAAGCTCGGTGCTGCGGCCGTGCTGTACGCCCGTGCGTACGAGGTGGCCGGGAAGCGCGAGCACCTCGACAAGTCCCGCGAGATCGCGGCGAAGCTCGAGCCCGAGGGCAAGATGTCCGTGCTGCTGCGGGTCTCCGGGCCCAAGGACCGCGCGGAGACCGTGCGGGAAGGCGTCACCGCGGGTCTCGCGAACATCCCGGACACCGCGCTCGTCACCCGGCTCCCGAAGCTCGACGTGAAGGTCGAGGTCGGCACGCAGAAGTGCGAAGAAGACGACAAGGTCACGCCCACCGAGAAGGACTTCATCTCCGGGCAGGTCGAGGAGCCCAACCCCGAGTTCCACGAGCTCACCGCGAACCTGAAGACGCAGCGCGGCATCGAAGCCGACTCCAAGGCGCGTGCGGAGACCCTGTGGCCCGACGTGGTGAAGGCCGAGGAGACCCTGAAGGGCATCGACGCGGAGCTCGGTGCCGCCCAGCGCGACCTCGAGACCGCGAAGGCGAGCCTGACCGAGGCGCAGACGCAGCTGGAGCGCACGAAGGCCCGTCGCGACGAGCTCCAGGCCCAGCTCGACGGGCTCATGTCCACGGGCGCCACCGCCACCGCGGAGAGCGTGCGGGGGCAGCTCGGCGAGCTCGGCGGCGTGATCTCCGAGTGGACGGGCGAGGTGCTCAAGCGCCAGGACGCCGTGGCGACCGCCGAGCGCAAGGTGAAGGGCCTCGAGGTCGACCGCGGGCCGGCCGCCGAGGCGTACAACCGCCTGAAGACCGGGTACGAGGGCATCATGAAGGACAAGGAGGCCGCACAGGACCAGGCCACCTCCCTGTCCACGAAGCTGTCGAGCACGCCCCAGACCGTGTGGAAGGACGTGCACGAGATGCTGAAGTACGACATCCACGACTACACGCGCTCGTGCGTCGCCCCCGTCACCGTGCTGATGAAGCCGGAGTGGGAGACCAGCCTGTCGACGAAGGAGGTCTACACCCCGAGCCACGAAACAAAGGACCGCGCCCACATCGGGCACGTGAAGGCCGAGGTGAAGGAGGATCCGAAGTCCTTCCCCGAGTCCGACCTCGAGCTCGTCGCGAAGGGCGACAAGGCCACGATCGCCGAGGTGATCGCGTGGCTCGAGTCCGTGTCGGCCGACCACTTCCGGGCGCGACGCACCGAGACCGCCGTGGCGCTCGTGGAGCAGCCCGTCGACGCCACCACCGAGCTCGTGCGGCTGTACGTCGGCGCGCAGGGTCGGCTCGACGAGAACTCCGTGAAGATGTTCCAGGCCCACGTGAAGCAGCACTTCGGTCTCGAGAAGATCGAGCTGCTCCGTCCGTCGGGCGGCGCCTGACCGTACGCCTCGGGAGTACGGTTCCTTCGGGGACACCCCCGTCGGCCGGCGATGGCCGGGGTATGCCTGAGGCATGTGGTTCACCGGCCTCGCCCTCGCTGCTGGCCCCCTGGACGCGGGGCACCTCGAGCTCGCCTCTCATGCGACCGCGCACCCGGGCCGTACGTCCGGGTCCCACGAGGCGCTGATCGGCGGCTCGGCGACCGCGCGGCCGTGGAAGGCCCTCGGACTGCGGCTCGATGCCGACCTGGGGGTGCTCGGGCCGCGGGGGACGGCGCAAGGCGAGGTGCGCGCGTTCACGGGGGTCGCCGTCGACGAGAGCGACCCCGATCTGGCGCCGATGGACGTGGGCCTGCTCGTGGGTCCCGTCCCGCAACGCCCGTCCACACGGGTCACTTCGCTGCTCGCCAGCCAGATCGTGCTCACCCCGCTGCGGTTCGCGCTCGGCCCTCGGGATCTGGCCTTCGATCTCGGCCTCGGCGCCGGCTTCACGCACACCGCCGACGAGCCCCGCCCGCGCCGGGACTCGTGGGGCGCGATCCTGCCCGACCCTGCACGCGCGCAGTGGCACGCCACCCCGGTGGCCTCGGTCGGCGCACGGCTGGGGCTCACGAAGCACGTGGGGCTCCAGGTCCAGGCCCGCGGGCTCGCGTGGACCGAGACCTGGTACGACGCCCGGCAGTACCCCATGCGGCCGGTCTGGCTCAGCGCCGGGCTGTGCGCATCGGCACTCTGAGCTCAGGGTCACGTCGGAACGGGGTGCCCCCACCGCTCGAGGATGTCGCGCCCGACCGCCCACGCGCGGTCGTCCTGCCACCACCCGGGCGCGAGCCGCTCGGCGGCAGTGCGGTCGTTGCCGCGGAGGGCCGCGAACAGCCCGTCCTGCACGGACGGATCCTCGGTCCGCCACGCGGCGGGGCCGACCTCGTGACCCGGATCCCGGTCCCGTGCCTCGGGGACCGATGCCACGGCGTCCTTCAGCCGATGGACCTCCGCCCGCAGGTCGTCCGGATCCTCGACCGTCCCGCGCAGGCGCTCCAGCACGATCACCTCGAGAGCCGGGCACCGCGCGACCGCTTCGGGCACGAGCGCGAACACGGCGTCCGGCACGGCCCCGTCGTGGGTGTCCCTCCGGAAACGCCCAGCGGGATGGTCCATCCACGACCCTCCCGCCACGTGCACCTGCCGCACGAGGTCGAGCGGCCACCGCTCGAGCAGCGCCACGGGATCGAGGTCGAAGTTCACGGCCTGGCACCACAGGTTGTGGAGATCGAGCAGCAGCACGCCGCCCGAAGGCCGGAGCATCGCGTCGACGAGGTCGGGCTGGAGCAGGACGTCGTCCCGAGAGACCGCCAGCGCGAGGTTCTCGAGCCCCACGGGCACCCCGAGCTCGCTCCCCACCCAGTCGAGGTGCGCCCGCACCGTGGCGACGAGCGCGCGTGAGCCCGGCAGCGGCACGGGAGCGGCGTTCCACCCGGGCACCCGGCAGCACCCGACATGGTCGGTGAGCCACCGGACCGGCCACCGCTCCAGCACCCGGCGCGTGCGGGCCAGCCAGTCGACGGTCATGCGGTCGCGTGGCGTCGTGTACGGCGACCCGTACACGGCGTGCCCCACCAACAGGCCCGCTGCAGCGGCCCGATCCAGGGGTTCCGTGAATCCGGGCCCGAGCTCGCCGCGGAACGCGTGCTCCACGGTGAGCTGGAGCGCACGCACCTCACCCGCGTCGAGCAGGGGCTGCAGCGCGTTCCGCACGTCTCCGCTGCGCGGCCAGACGATGCCGACCTCGGGCATCAGCCCATGCCGCAGTCGACCATGTCCATCCACACGTCGTCGAGCTTCGGATCCGGCGGAGTCGGCACGATCGGTGTGGAGAGCTCGGGGATCCCGGTGCTCGTGACGTCGCGCCGCGCGGGGATCGCGGGGACCTCCGGAACCCGGGGGACCGCCGGGAGGACGGGCACGGGCGTGATCGGGATCTGACGCACCACGGGCACCGGAACGCTGCGGACCGGCGCGATCTCACCGACCGTCACCACGGGCTCGACCACCAGGGGAGCCTCGACCGGCGCGACCTGCGGGAACAACCGCGGCGCGAGCACCGCCGCGACGAGCGCCACCACCGCGAGACCTGCCGTCATCTTCCAAGCGCGCATGCCGCCCTCCGTGAACACCCGACCATCGTCGCAGAGCCCGGTTCCTTACACAGGATACCGCGAGGTCCGGAAGCGTGCGGGCAAACCTCCGTCCACCTGCATAGGGCGATCGCTCGGGAGCTGCCGTGTCCGACTACTACAGCTACAAGCCCCTCGTCACCCTCGACCGCCCCGTGGCGCTCGTGGGGTTCCCGGGCTGTCGTCCGCTCCAGACGGCCCGCGTGGCGTCCATGATCACGGGTGTGCCGCTGCTCCTCCTGCCCCACAAGGTCGGGCACCACCTCGGCCGCACGGTCGAGGGGCTCCTGCTCGATGGCGCGCACGAGAGCCTGCACGGCGCGGAGCAGCTGTTCCTCGAGCGGGCCCTCGCCGAGCGCACGCGTCCCCTCGTCGCGCTCGGGCCCACCACCCTCGAAGACCCCGTGCTGCGCGCGTGGATCCGCGAGCACTTCCAGATCGTGCACCTCGCGCAGTCCCTCACCGAGGCCGTGAACGCCATCGAAGCCGAGATGAAGGAAGACGTGCGCAAGCACCGCCACCTGGACGCCTACGCGCCCATCGGGGCCGCGACGCTGCGTCCCCTGTTCGACCGGCGCACCGCCCTGTTCCGCGAGGTCGCGGAGGTCGAGGTCGACGTGAAGGGTCGGGCGCCGCTCACCGTGGGGCGCGAGCTGCCCGAGAAGCTCGGCTGGGAGATCTCGGCGGGCGAGCCTCCCGTGCGAGCCACCCCGGGCTGACGGGCGATCAGCGCGATCGACGCCTGCGGAGCACGGCCAGCACGAGCGGAACCAGTCCCCAGGCCGCGGACGGCCCGTGGGTGCTGCACGACACGGGCTCGCAGTCGATCGGCGGGATGTCGAACACCGGGCCCTGCGGGTCGGGGTCGATGACGCAGGCGGACATGGTCGCGCCGGGCTCCCACGGGATGTCGAACGCGACCCCTCGCCCGCCCGTGTACTCGATGGCCGTGCACGTCTCCTCGCCGGTGTCCGGGCACGGCAGGCACGCGATGCCGAAGGTGGCGGCGAGCTCACAGAACGCGTGCGCGTCGCCCCCGATGAGGCCCGGCCCGAGCGGCGCGGTGTCGAGCACCCCCGCGATCCGCACGCCCCCGAGGGTGTCGTCGAGGATCCCGAGCCTGAGCGAGGCGTCGTAGAGGCGCGTGGTGGACCCCAGCAGCGGGAACGCGAGGTCGGGGTCGGCCCAGTCGAGCCGTCCGTACGCGTCCACCGTGGCGGTCCCGGAGTGCCCGGAGCACGCGCGGTCGTCCTCCACCACGATCACCCGGTAGTCCGCCTCTCCGTCCCGCACGTCCGTGATCTCGAGCACGAACGCATGGTCGAGCTGCTGGAGCACCAGCGGACCGATGCCCGGCGGCTCGGTGAACGCTCCGCTCTCGAGGTCGAGGGTGAACGCGTCGCCCACCTCGAGGCCCGCGAACCCGGGGTCCATGCCATACGGGAGGATGTCGAACGGCTCGTCGAGGTCGACGCCCACCACCTCGACGAGCGTGTTCTCTCCGGGCTCGAACGCGTCGACTGGCGTACCGACCAGCACCGTCCCATCCCACCGGACCTCGAGATCCACGGGTCCGGTCGGCCCCTCCACCGTCATCGACGGCGCGATCGGGGGCACGCCCCCGCGAACGTCCACGCGGATGGGGCTCCACGGGTCCGAGGGGAGCTGGAGGTCTGCCAGCACGACCTGCGGCGTGGGCGGTGGCTCGGGCTCGGGCTCGGGCTCGGGGGTGCAGGCGAACAGGAGCAGCAGCGCGGTCATGGGTCCCTCCACACGCAAGGTGACCCGGGAACGCGCGCTACGCTGGTCGGATTCGAACGAAACCAGGGGCCGGATTCGGCACGAGGGTTCGAATCCGGGAAAGCCCGCTCAGAGCTCGCGGACGTAGTCGAGGTCGTACGAGGCGTCGTCCTCGTCGATGCCCGTGCAGTTCATCGTGTCGCCGGTGGCGATGCAGGTGAGCTCGAGCGTGTAGTACGACGGGATCGACAGGTCCCACTGGCCCTTCGCGATCTTGATCGCCGTGAGCGAGTTGGTGTCGCTGGACGACTCGCTCGCGCCGTTCGCCGTGTGGGTGAACGAGAGGTCGAAGCTGCCCGTGAACTCTTCGGTGATCGAGAGCTTGTGCGTGATCTCGCTCGTGTACGTGTACGAGCCATAGGTGTACGTGTACGTGTACGGGAGCGCGATGGTGTCGCCCTCGTACGTCCAGCTGGTGCCCACCCAGTTGCCGATGGCCGGGTCGGAGCCGCAAGCGGCCGTCGTCACGAGCGTGAGGGCCTGAGCGGCGGGGATGAAGCGGCGTGCGGTGTCGCGAGCGGTCATGTCGTCTCCTGAGGTCGGCGGACGATATTGGGGGCGGGCTGCGGCGGCAAGCGGATGCAGCACGGGAGGCGAACGGCATGATCCTCGTGACCGGAACGAAGCGCTCGGGCACGTCGATGTGGATGCAGGTGCTCGTGGCGGGCGGCATCCCCGTGATCGGCGAGGACTTCAGCACCGTCTGGAAGCAGAGCATCGAGCGCGCGAATCCGAAGGGGTTCTACGAGTCCGTGTTCCGACAGGGCGTGTTCTACGCCACCAACCCGGATCCCGTGACCCAGGAGTGGCTGCACCCCGACGCCGTGCGCGGGCACGCCGTGAAGGTGTTCATCCCGGGCGTCGTGCGCACGGAGTTCTCCTACATCCAGCACGCCATCGTCACGATGCGCGACTGGCGGACGTACGGCGCCTCGCTCGAGGGCCTGTACGCGCTGGAGGACACCTGGCTGGCCGGGCAGGAGAACGGCGAGAAGCGCCTCGAGGCCGCGAAGCGCACGCGCTCACGGCTCCCTCCGGCGGTCGAGTGGTGGATGGAGTACCACGACCTGCTCCGCGACATCGCCATCCGCCGGTACCCCGTGAACGTGTCGAGCTACGACCGCATGCTGCGCGACCCGCAGTCGCTGATCGAGCGCGTGTTCCGCTGGCTCGGCCAGGGAGACCCGAAGGCGGCGCTCACCGCCGTGGAGCCCTCCCTGCGGCGCACAGCGCCCGTGGAGACCGTCCCGGACGGGCTCGAGCCCGAGCACATCGAGGTGTTCGACGAGCTGTACGCGCGGATCGACCGCGAGCAGCCCCTGGAGCCGGCCTTCCTCGAGAAGGCGAACGCCGTGCGCGTCGCGCTGGAGGACCGCTTCGGGGCCCTGTCGCGCGACCGGCAGCGCCTCGACGAGAGCGACATCAGCCCGTGACGGCTTCCTGGAGCTTCGCCGCCGCGGCGGCCGGCGCGCGCAGGACGTACCGCACGCCGTCGTCCTCGTAGGCCTCCGACACCACGAACGCCTCGTTGTGGACGCGCCCGACGAGGCTCGACCGGCTCCACGGCACGAACAGCTCGAACTCGGCGTCGTCGGCCTGGAAGCTCGCGACGATGCGCGCGTGCAGGTCGGCGACGCGGTCGGGCGCATGGGCGGCCGTGAACCACGCGTCGGGGCGCTCGCTCTGGAGGGCCTGCTCCTCGGCGGGACCGAGCAGGTCGCACTTGTTGAACACCAGCACCCGTGGGAGGTCGTCTGCGCCGATCTCGGACAGCACCTCGGCAGTGACGCGCTCCTGCTGGCGCCATCCGGCGTCGCTGGCGTCGACCACGTGGAGCAGGAGGCCGGCGTCCATGGCGGCATCGAGCGTGGACCGGAAGGACGCGACCAGGCTGTGCGGGAGATCCTGGATGAAGCCGACGGTGTCGGTGACCAGGATGGCGGGCGTGACCTCCGGGTGCAGGCGGCGCACGGTGGTGTCGAGCGTCGCGAACAGCTGGTCGGCGACGTACGGCTCGGCCCCCGTGAGCGCGCGCATCAGGCTCGACTTGCCCGCGTTCGTGTAGCCCACGAGGGCCACCTGGCGGGCGTCGCTGCGGCGCTCCCGGCGCACGCCACGGTTCTCCTCGATGTCGGCGAGCTCGCGCCGGAGCTCGGCCATCCGGTCGCGGATGCGGCGCTTGTCGAGCGCGAGGGCCGTCTCGCCGGCTCCCCGGCCCGCCTGGCGCTCGGAAGGCCCGCCCAGCTCGCGCAGCCGCGGCGCGAGGTACGCCAGCCGGGCGAGCTCCACCTGCAGGCGGGCTTCCCGCGTCTGCGCGCGGCCCGAGAAGATCTCGATGATCACGCCGTTCCGGTCGAGCACCTCGGCGCCCGTGGACGTCTGCAGGTTGCGGAGCTGGCTCGGGGTGAGCTCGTGGTCGACCACCACCACGTCGGCACGTGGCTCCTCGCCGAACACGCCGGTCCACTCGCCGAGCTCCTGCAGCTTGCCGTCGCCGAGCACGTTGGCCGAGCCCGTGCCCGAGCGGCGCTGCGTGATGCGCCCCACCACGCGCAGACCGAGGGTGTCGCAGAGTCGACCGAGCTCGTCGAGGGAGGCTTCGAGCTCCGCGGGGTCGCGATCCTGGACGAGCACCCCGACGAGCACGGCCCGGGGTCGGGACATGGCGTCCTCCACACGAGCCCGTATCCCGGGGCGCGCTCGGGTTCACTCCGGCGGCCAGGGGGATATCTGCACCTCCCGGAGGACCCCATGCCGTTCGTGCCCTACCGCGGTGACGCCTACCTCGACTTCCCCGACCTCGAGCGCTTCGTCTCGAGCCTGGCGGAGAGCCTGCCCGACTGGGTCGATCTCGAGATCATCGGGACCTCGCGGGAGGGGCTGCCGATCCATCTGGTCACCGTGGGCCACCGGAAGGGGTCACCCACCGACCGTCCCGGGTTCTGGCTCGACGGCGGCACGCACGCCGCCGAGTGGACGGGCGTGATGGCCTGCCTGTACACGCTCTCGAAGTGGGCGGAGGCCCTCCGCGACGGCGATCCCGTGCTGCAGGCCTGGTTCTCCGAGCACACGGCGTACATCGTGCCGTGCATGAGCCCTGATGGGTACCAGGCCCTCCGGGAGGGGGCGCCGTTCCTCAGGTCGACCCTGCGTCCACCCCGCGATGGCCGGCCTCGCGTGGGGCTCGACCCCTGCGACGTCGACGGAGACGGGCGGGTGCTCTGGATGCGGTGGAAGAGCCCGACGGGTCCGTGGATCTTCGACCACCTCAACCCTGCGCGCATGCGCCACCGCACGCTCGACGACTCCCCCGAGGACGCCTGGGTCGTGTGCACCGAGGGCGAGATGCTCGAGTGGGACGGCGTGCGCTGGGAGTCGGCGCGGCTGAAGAACGGGCTCGACCTCAACCGGAACTTCCCGAGCCACTGGGCTCCGTTCGAGATGTTCGGCATGGACTCCGGCGAGTATCCGCTCTCGGAGCCCGAGAGCCGCGCAGTGGTGGAAGCGTTCCGTGCGCGTCCGCGCGTGGGCGCCGGGCTGTCGAACCACACGTACACCGGCTGCATCCTCACGCAGCCGTACCGGGATCCGAGCCCGCTGTCCGACGGCGACATCGAGCTCATGGAGCGCCTGGCCGAGACGTCCGTGCAGGGCACGGGCTACTCCGTGAAGCGCACCGTGCCCGACTTCTCGTACGACGCGAAGAAGCCCATCGTGGGCGTGTGGTCCGACACGATGGCGTCCACGTTCGGCGTGCCCGGGTACACGCTCGAGCTGTGGAACCCGTACGGGTACGCCGGGCTCGAGGTGGCCGACCCCGCGAAGTTCTTCCGCAAGCCCGACGTCGGCCTGCTCGGCCACATGCTCGACCACTTCGCGACCGTCGACGGCACCACGGTCGTGCCGTGGCGGACGTTCGAGCACCCCCAGCTCGGCACGGTCGAGATCGGCGGGCTCCACTACATGGAGACCGTCCGGAACCCCCCGCTGTCCGAGCTCCCCGCGGAGTGCGAGCGCGGGTACACCGTCGCAGACCGCATGCGTCGCGCCCTCCCCCGCGTGCGCGCCCTCCCCCGCGTGCATCGCGACGGCGACGTGGCCGTGGTGGAGGTGGTGTTCGAGAACGTCGGCTACCTGTCGACCTCCTCGCTCGCGCTCGCACGCAAGCACGGCACGGCCCCTCCGCTCACCGCCACTCTCGAGGGGGGCGAGCTCGTCGACGGCACGCGATCCCACGACCTCGGCTGGCTCGACGGCTGGGGCGCACAGCAGGCGTCGTCCGCGGCTCACCCGGTGTATCCGGACCTCCCGCTGGGAGACGGCGTCCGGAAGGCCGCGCGCTGGGTGGTGCGGGGCGCCGGGTCGCTCACGGTCCGCTGGGACGCGGGTCGTGGAGGATGCGGCTCCGTCTCCGTCGTGCTGTAGAGGGCGAGCAGGATCCGCTGGCCCGCGAGCCGGTAGAATCCGGCCATGGTCCTGGCGCTGTCCCGGCTGCTCGAGCGCGTCCTCCCGCCCCCTCTGCGCGAGCGAATGGACGAGACTGCACGTCGCGCCCGCAACGTCGTGTGGCTCACCGCCTTCCTGTGCCCGGTCCACCTGCTCGCGGCGTCCATCTCCACCGCGATCCGCGGTCCGAACGCGCTCGCTGGCATCCTGCTGCTCGGCGGGCTCGGTGTGGGCGTCACCCCGGCGCTCCTGTACGCGTTCCGCTCCATCACGCCGGCCGCGGTGTGGTTCCTGTCCGTGAACCTCGCGGCCGTGTCGGCCGTGGCGTGGGTCGGGTACGGGCCGCTGTCGCCCGCCGCCCACACCTTCGTGCTGTTCCCCGTGATCGGGATGGTGCTCGGAGGCTCCCGCCTCGCCGTGCCGTTCGCGGGCATCTCGGTCTCCCAGGTCGCCGGGCTCGTGCTCGCCGACAAGATGGGTGTGCAGTTCCCGCTGGAGCCGAGCGGTCCGGCGTACCTCGCCACGCACACCCTCGTGATGTCGGGCGTGCTCATCATCGTCGTCGGGTTCCTGTGGTCGTACGAGGTCGCGTGGCGCGCGGCCTCGGTGCGCTCGGAGCTCGCCCAGGCCGCGAAGAACGAGTTCCTGGCGCACATGAGCCACGAGCTGCGCACCCCCCTCAACGTCGTGATCGGGTACACCGAGCTGCTGCTGGAAGACGCCGAGCCCGCGGAGATCGGCGACCTGCAGCGCATCTCGGGCGCGAGCCGGCACCTGCTGAGCCTGGTCGACGGCCTGCTGGACCTCGCGAAGATCGAGTCCGGCAAGGTCGACCTCCGTCCCGAGCCCGTGGACTTCGACGCGCTCGCAGGCACCCTGCTCGACGAGGTGCGCCCCATCGCCGAGCAGCACGGCGCGACGCTCGTGCGGGAGATCTCGGGTCCGCTCGCGACCCGCACCGACCGCCTCCGCGTGCGCCAGGTGCTGCTGAACCTGCTGTCGAACGCGTGCAAGTTCGCGGGAGGCGGCACGGTCACGCTGCGCGCGCGTGGCGAGGGCAAGGCCCTGTTCGTGGATGTCGAGGACGACGGCGTCGGCATGCAGCCCCACGAGGTGGCGCGCGTGTTCGAGCCGTTCGAGCAGGGCGAAGCGGGTGTGGGTCAGGGCACCGGGCTGGGGCTCGCGATCAGCCGAAGGCTGTGCGAGGCGCTCGGCGGCTCGCTCACCGTCGAGAGCACGCCCGGCGTGGGCACGCGGTTCCGGATGGAGCTCCCGCTCACGGCTCCGTGATTCGGCGGACGACGCATCGCAGTCGGGGCTATCCTCGTCGTTCAGGGGGCCGGGATGTCGGTGAGATTCGCGCTGCTCTCAGGGATGGTCGGGAGTGTCGGGTGCGGGGGTGGGCCCCCCGGGAAGACCCATCTCGTGTCCGCCGGCGAGGTGCGCCTCGATGAAGCCCCGAGCGGATTCCCGCTCGTGATGGACAACTGGTCGGCATCCCTCCGGTTCACGGAGAGCGCGGACGCTGAACCGCGCGTCGCACTGCGAGCGGGGGCCGCGACCTTCGACGACGCGGCTGCGGTGGGTGTCCACGTGGCCTCCGTCGAGCTCGAACAGCTGACCTCGCCCGATGGGCTCACCCTCGACTGGACGACCCCCACCACCTTCGACGCGCGACTCTTGGAGCAGCGCTACTCCGGGAATCCGATGCACGCTCGAGTCGAGATCCTCGAGGGCGAATTCAGGGAGGAGTCAGCGAGCCAGCTCGCTGAAGGCTCCCGGCAACAGGAACTCCGCATCACCTTGGACGGCGAGGCCGTCAGCGACGAGACCCACCATCGGTTCAGCGGGGTCATGGAGGGGACCTTGACGATGGCCTGCGAGCGCTACGAGACGGCGGGCGGCGGCACGTCCCATGTGGAGCGGGTCGGCGTCGACGACCCATGGTGCGCGGGGCTCGCGGGGCTGTAGCGATTCCTGGCGCATATGGCCCACGGACGCACGCTCACGGCTCCGTGATGTTCAGCACGAACTCGCCGCAGTCGGAGTCGTACGTGTCGACGACCAGCACGATCGTCTGACCCGTCTGGAGCGCGAGCTGGATGCGGCTCTGCGTCAGCTGGCCCGTGTTCACGTCGTCGTTGCAGGCGAGCTCGCCGTCGCCGACCGCGCAGTCCTCCCGCGCGGACAGCGTGGTGTCGAAGCTCGAGCCGAGCGTGTCGAACACGAACGTGCCGTCGTGCGGCGCGCTCCACCGGTAGCCGCGATCTTCGCCCGCCGTGCCGAACTCCCCGCAAGAGCGCACGTAGTCGTGCCCGGCCCCGCAGGTGTCTCCGGAGGCCAGCGAGCTCCCGAGCGCCGAGCCGAGGTCGCCATCGGGGACGGCGCACTCGAGCGCGGTATCGGCGACGTTCGGCTCGAACCCGGTGTCGCGCGGGGGCGCTTCCGGATCGATGTACCGCTCGCCCTCGGGCACCGGCTGCCGGTTGCAGACCGCCGCGTTCGGGGTGCGGGTGCACTCCAGGAGCTGGTCGACGTGGGGCTGCCACAGCGCGGCGAAGTCTTCGGGGGTGCTGCCGTCTTCGGGCGGCATCCAGTGGGAGGCCGGCCAGGTCGTGCTGGTGCCCGTGAGCGGCATGCCGATGTCGCCCCCCACCGAGTACTGGATGAAGCTCTCGGCGTCGGGACCGGGGTGCATGCGGTGGCAGGCGAGGCAAGCGTTGCCTTCGGGGGCGATCTGCGTGAGGCGCCACCGGGCGAACTCCGTGCCGACCACGTGGTACGGCGTGTTGTTCGAGCCCGTGGGCGGCACGAACGGCTGCCCGGGGTTCGCGGGGTCTTCGAGTTGGTCGATCCAGGGGCTGTGGATCCACGGATCCGACCCGTGGCAGCGGTGGCACGCGATGCTCGCGGTGTCGCCGGGACGGTCCCACACCATCCGGGCGTCGCGCGTGCCGTAGTCGGGGGTGCCGCCGGCCGTGAGCGGGCTCGGGAAGTACCGCTGGCGCGCCTCGGGGAAGCTCTGGAAGAAGCACGTCGCGCCGGTCTCGGCGTTGTGCCCGATCATCGCGACATCGTGGTAGAGCCCGCCGTCGGCGTGGGGCTCTTCGTAGTCGTAGCTGCGGCACGTGAAGATGAAGGTGACCTCGGGACGCGGATCGCCGTTCATCCACGTGCCCGTCTTGCGACCCACGCGCGTCCAGCGATTGCAGCTGCCCTCGAGCAGCGACGGCTTGTCGCACTCGCCGGGATCGAACGTGGCCGGCGCCCCGTCGAGCGTGATGGGCATCGGCACGGTCTCGGCGATGCAGTCGAACCCGGGGATGGGACCGAGGGCCTGCTGGCACTCCTCGGCGTGGCCGAGCACGGACGATCGGCTCGCGGTGACCGGGGGAATCACGCGCCCGTCGTCGGTGTCGACGAGCCCGGGATCGGTGTCGGAGTCTCCCATCGGAGACTTGCAGGCGAGCAGCGAGAGAACCAGCGAAACGAGCATTCGGACCTCGACCCGCCCACCGTATCCCAGGGTCGCTGCACCCGTGTGTCGAACGGGCGTGAAGTCGGACCGCTCGGATCCCGGTGACGCTAGGATGCGCGTCAGATGCCGTCCCCGTCCCCTGCCCGCCTGCTGCTCGATCCCGCCGGGTTGTCCTGGCTCCGCGCGGATGGCGGCTTCGAGACGCGCGAGCCGCTGTCCCCGCTCACCGCGGCCCTGCAGCGCCATGTCCGCATCGGACCCGGTCCACACGGGCCCGAAGCGCACCTCGGAGCCGTTCGCCTCGGCCACGTCGACGCCGCCGGGGCCTGGGTCGTGGACACGCCGCTCACCGCGCTGGAGCTGCGGTTCCTCGCGGACCGGGGGCAGCCGCACCCCACCGTCGACGCCGCGCCATGGGCGCCCCGCACCGACCTGCACACGCACTTCGCCGGGTGCGTGGGCGGCGCGGACCTCGTGCGCATCGGGGCCGACACGGGCGTGGTGTTCCCGGCGGACCTGCTGGAGCTGGCCGGAATCACGGCGTCTTCGGATCTCCCGCTCGCGGACGCTCCCGACGCCGTGCGCCACGCGCTCGCCGAGAGCCTGGCGCTGCCGGTCGACGCGCAGTGCACCCACAAGGACATGGACCGCGTGTACGCGCTCCGGCGGCCGATCACGAAGCACCGCCCGGCGTTCTCGGCCCTGTGTGCGCAGATCGCCGACGACTACGCGGCGATGGGCGTGGAGTACGCGGAGCTGTCGCTGTTCGACATCCTCGAAGCCGACGTGCTGGCCGAGGCCCACGCGATCCTCCCGGGCCTGCGGGACCGCACGGGCGTCGATCTGCGCTTCCTGGCCGCTCTGAGCCGCCACGACGACCTGGAGTGGGACCTCGACATGGTGCGCCGGCTCGAGGCGTACGCCGGGAGCCCGGTGATCGTGGGCGTGGACTTCATGGGTCACGAGACGAGCTCGACGCGCGACTTCCTGCCGAACCTGGCGGCGGTCGTGCAGTTCGCCCGTGCCCACCGGCCCGACTTCACGATCCGCGTGCACGCCGGCGAGAACCCGATGTTCCCCGAGAACGTGCGGCTGGCGGTCGAGGCGGTCGCGGACGCCGGGGTCGGGCTGCGCATCGGGCACGGCCTGTACGGCGTGGACGACGCGACGCTCGCGCACCTCGCCGAGGCGGGCGTGATCGTCGAGTTCAACCTGGAGTCGAACTTCGCGCTCAACAACGTGGGCGATGCGCTCCAGGTGCCGCTCGCCCGGTACGCGCATGCCGGCGTTCCCCTCGTGCTCGGGACCGACGGGTACGGGATCTACCGGGCCGACACCCGCGATCAGGCCCGTGCTGCCGCGCTCTCGGGGCTGTCGGACCGCTCGGTGGTGCAGCGCACGGAAGAGGCCGTGCTGGCCGCGCGGAAGGAGGCGGACGCGCGGATGGGCGCCGACTTCGCGGTGCCGCTGCGGGCTCCCGAGCCGGTGCACTTCACGGCGGAGGTAGCGAGCCGTATCGCTGCGGCGAGAGCCGCGGATGCCAAAGCGCTGGAGCGGGCCATCGAGGCGCTGGGGATCCCCCTGATCGAGTCCGCGGACGTGCGCTCGGCGGGCCCGTGGGTGTCGGTCGCAGGCGCCTGGAGGCACAGCTGGGCGCGCCTGTCCACCGCGGACCAGGACCGCATCCGAGCCGTGCTGGACGGGTTCGTCGCGGGGCTGGTCTCCCGGGATGCCACGCTTGTGACCGGCGGCACGGTGCACGGTGTGGAAGGCGTGCTGCACGAGGCCGCGCGACGGTACGGGGTGCGCGTGATCGGCGCGGTGGTCGACGCTTCGCCGCCTGACGAGCTCGACCGCGTGACCGCGTTCTGCCGGGTCGGGCGCACGCTGTACGAGAAGGCAGCCGGGCTGTACGCGCTCGTCGCGGATCGCGAGGGCTTCGCGTGCTTCGTGGATGGCGGGAACATCGTGCACGACGAGATCCGCGTGGCGACGAACCTCCGGCTGCCGCGCGCTTTCCTGGCGGGGGTCCCGGGCGCGAGCGGGATCGCCGCGGAACGCTGGCCCGCGCAGGCCTTCCGGGATGCTGCCGGGCTGCTCGAGCACCTCGACGGGAAGCGGGAGAGCGCGCCGGGCTCGCTGTGGTTCGCGGGCGAGAACCCCTGTGTCGACGTGGTGTGCGTGCGGGAGGGGCGCGAGGTGCTCCTCGTGCAGCGACGGGTCGAGGTCGACGCGGAGGCCGGGCGATGGGCGCTGCCCGGGGGCTTCGTGCTCACCCATGCGGCTCGCGATGCGGCGTGGACGCCCGGACGCGAGACGTTCCGCACAGCCGCCCTCCGAGTCCTGGCCGCGGAGACCGGGCTCGACGTGACGTGGATGGCCGACGCGCTCGTGCCGCTCGGGCGTTCTTCCGGTGGGGGTCGCGATTCCCGCGACTCGGCCGAGCGCTGGACCGTGAGCCACGGGTTCCGACTCGATCTCCCCGCGCATCTCGCGGCCTGTACGCTGGTGGCCGGGCACGACGCGAAGCGGCTGCAGTGGGCGTCGATCACTGCGCTTCCGCCGCTGGCCTTCGACCACGCGAGGTGGCTGGAGGGCGTCGAACGGAAGGGGTGATCCGGCGCTGGTGCTCGCACGAAAGCGTGTGGTATTTCGCCCGCACCTCCGGAGTCCGCCCGATGATCCTGCTGTTCGCGTCCCTGGCCCATGCCCAGGGCGCCCCGTCGAGCGACTTCCGCTTCGGCGGTCAGTTCCGCCTCAACCTGTTCGCGGAGCAGTCGGCCGACGGGAACGTACAGGTGCTCGGAGAGCGCATCCGCCTGCGACCGACCACCTGGATGGAGATCGACGACCGCGTGAAGGGCATGCTGCAGCTCGAAGCGAACCAGGTCGACAACGCGTTCGCGTTCCGGGCCCGCTACGCCGACGCGGCGGTGCGGTTCGGGAAGGCCTGGGTCCACGTGGGTCTGCTGCCGCTGTCCGACCGGTTCGGCGACACGCTGTTCAGCGCGAGCTGGGACTTCAATCCGCTCGCGGTCTCCGTGGAGAGCGACGAGGGCGACTGGCACGGGCGAATCGCGGGTGGGCTGGTGTTCCAGGGCGCCGACCCGACCTCCCCGGACGACGACGTGGCGCTCCTCCTGGCCGACCTCGACCGGGGCATCGCGGGCGTGTCCGTGGTATCGCTCGTGGGGGCCACGAACGCGGCCGTGTCGACCGACCAGCTGCTGGTGGTGCCGGGTGCGCGCATCGCGCCGACGTTCGGCGACTTCACGCTGTCGGCGTCGGTGCTGGGGAGCGCGCTCGTCGGGGACGACGCGAACGCGGACACCGCACTCAGATCGCTCGGTGTCGCGGGCCGCGTGGAGGGCAAGCTCGCGATCGGCGCGTCGGAGCTGGCCGCGCTCGTCGTGTACGCGACGGGTGGCGGCATCCCGGCGGGCTCGATGGGGCACGCATTCGTCACTCCGATGTCGCAGCTCGGGTTCCACGGGTACTGGGGCTACACGGGCCGCCTGACGGTCCAGGGCCCGACCGACCAGGGCATCGACGACCCGTACAACATCGACGGCGGCACGTACGACCGGTCGAACCTCGGGCGCGGCATGGCGACCGGGCAGGTGCGGGCCACGGTCCCGGTGTCCGAGACGGTCGTGCTGACGGGGGCCACGGGGGCCTTCCTGCCCGCGGAGGGCGGTCTGTACGGGCTCGATGTTCTGGGTCAGCTCACGTGGAAGCCGGTCCCGCAGGTGTCGCTCGACAGCATCGGCACGGTGACGCACTTCGGCGCCGACCACCACGCGCGGGCGAACACGTCCGCGTTCCTGTTCGCGACCCGGCTGCAGATGGAGTTCTGACGCTCCCGACGGACGGACGGCCGGGGCGATCCCGGATACAGCGCAGGGGATCGAGGAGTGAGCCGAATGCTGCGGCGGGTGCACATCGAGAACGTGAAGGTGCTCGACGACGTCGTCATGGAGCTCCCCGACGACCCGAGCAAGCGCTGGCACGTGGTGCTCGGCGACAACGGCGTGGGGAAGACCACGCTGATTCGCGCCATCGCGCTGGTGTTCACCGATGGCCAGTCCGGGAGCCTCCGGCTCGACCTGGCGTCCTGGCAGGGGGCTCGTGAAGATGTCGGACCGTCCCGCGACCCGGCGTTCAACCCGAGACTCGCGGCGCGCTGGAGATCCAGTGCCCACGTGACACCCGAGCCCGACGCGCGCTTCCTCGAGCTGCTGTCGGGCGGAGTGACCGCTCACCGCCACTCGCCCAAGCGCGTGTTCTGTGCCTCCTACGGACCATACCGCCGCTTCACTGGTGGGCGGGACTACTCCGAGATGGAGCGCGCCTACCCGCTCGCTGCGCGGCACCTGTCCGCGTTCGGCGAGGACGCCGCGCTGTCGTCTGCCCTCACCTGGATCTCCGATCTGCACGTGAAGGAGCTGGAAGGCCGCCGAGACGGGGGGCTCCTGGCGGGCCTCACGCGATTCGTCAACGAGTCCGGGCTTCCCCACGGGGTGCGCCTGCTCCGGGTGATGTCCGACCTCATCCTGTTCGCCGACGCCGAAGGCAAGGAGTTGCCCATCCAGCAGCTCGCCGACGGCTACCGCTCCGTCCTCTCGATGACCTTCGAGCTCATCCGGCAGATGTCGCTCCACTTCGGGGAGGCCGACATGTTCACGGAGGTCGACGGGCGCTGGGTGGTGGCCCACGAGGGCATCGTGCTGATCGACGAGGTCGACGCGCACCTGCATCCGAGCTGGCAGGCGAAGATCGGCGAGTGGTTCCTGTCCGCCTTCCCCCGCGTCACGTTCCTGGTCACGACGCACAGCCCGCTGGTCTGTCGCGCCGCCGTGGACGGCACGATCTGGCGCCTGCGGTCTCCAGGGGAGTCCGGAGATCAGCTCGTCCAGATCACCGGAGAGCAGCTCGACCGCATCCTGTACGGGAACCTGCACCAGGCGCTCGAGTCCGAGGCCTTCCAGCTCCCCGGCGTGGCGCGCTCGACGAAGGGGCGCGAGAAGCAGAAGCGCCTGGCCGAGCTGAACCGCAAGCAGCGCCGCAGCCTGCTGAGCGCGGAGGAGGAGCTCGAGTACGCGTCGCTACAGACGCTGTTCCCCGCCGACGAGCAGGCGCGGTAGATGCTGCGCGTCTCCGGATCCGCGACAGCCAGCGTTCGGAGCGGGCTGAAGCGCAAGCAGGATCGAATCGACTCGCTGGCGACGTTCCCGGAGCGGGTCGCGGCCGCGAAGAAGGCGTGGAAGTCGAAGTCCAGCAGCAAGAAGCTGTTCGCCGACGTGCGCGAGCTCCTGTCCGCCCAGAGTCCCGGGCTCCGGCGCTGCGTGTACTGCGAAGACAGCATGGCCGACGAGATCGAGCACGTGCACCCGAAGGACTGGCGGCCCGACCTCGTGTTCGTGTTCACGAACTACGTGTTCGCGTGTGGGCCCTGCAACGGTCCAAAGTCCAATCGATACGGGATCGTGGTGGGAGCGGGAGTCACGGAGGTCCAGCCGACCGAGCCCCTGATCGAACCCGTCGGCGCGCCTGCGCTGCTGCACCCGCGCGAGGTCGACCCACTCGACTTCCTCGAGCTCGACCTCGACTCCACGTTCCTCTACCTCCCGCGGCTGGACCTCGATGCGCTCGGCAAGGCTCGCGCCGAGCTCACCATCGACGTGCTCCACCTGAACGACCGGGAGACGCTCACCGAAGGGCGTCGCGAGGCGTTCACGACGTTCCGCCACCGCCTCGAGGAGGCCGCTGAGGTCCGGGCGGACGGTGGGGATGTCGAGCCGCTGGGTGCGTCGGTCCGGAAGCTCGCGCACCTGACCGTCTTCCACGAGATGCGGCGTCAGCGCGAGTGGTTCCCGAAGCTCCGGCAGCTGTTCGACGACGTTCCCGAGGCGCTCGCCTGGTGAGCCTCACTCGTCGGTGATGACCCACAGCGCGTGAAGCGACCCGGGAATCCAGAACAGCGCGGTGAGCACGACGTTCAGCCAGAACGCGAGCGAGAACAGCCCGCACTTCCACCACACGCCCAGCGGCGGCAGGAACAGGCCGAGCAGGAGCGCGAGGAAGGTCTTCGTGCCGTCCTTCGCGGCGCGCCCGTCGCTCCGGGTGTGCGCCACGACCCAGAGTGCGTGCACCTGCCCGGGTACGTAGAACAGCAGCGTGAGCACGAGGTTGATCCAGAACGACGCCCGGAACCCCGCGACCCACCACACGCCCGCGGGCGGGAACAGCGCGCCCAGCAGCACTCCGAGGAATCGACCCAACTCCACCTCCACCCCTGAAGGGTTCTCACGCACCTTCGGGCGGCAAGGGGCCCACGCGGTCGGGCAGCTTCGCGACCTCGTGCGCTTCCCGCACCATGGCGACCGCGCCGTAGACGAAGAACACCTTCTTCAGGACCGCCTTCACGGGCCACAGCGCGACCCGTCGCAGCGGCTCGATGGGCGCGTCGGCGAGCGCGCTCACCTCGTCGTCGGTGAGCTCGAGGGCCCGCTCGGCGGCCACGGACCGCACGAGCCAGCGGCGGGCGCGGTTCTGGAGCCAGGTGTCCAGGAGCGGGACGGGGACGAGCTCGGCGGCAGCGACTGCGGCAGCGGTTCGGCGGACTCCACGATGCAAGACGACCTCCAGGTTGCAGGGAGAAGGTCGTCTCCGGACATCGAAGGCGCGCGGACGCCGTGTGAATCCGCCGTGAATCAGAAGTCGGCGCGCAGACCGAGGAACGGCCGCATGGGCAGGTGGTTCAGCCAGCTCGTGGTGACCTCGCCGTCGATCACGTCGTGGATGGGCAGGAAGCGGGACGGGATGTTCCCGACGTTCAGCACCTCCGCGTAGAACGTGAGCCGGTAGTGCTCGAAGGCCTTCCGCCACTCGGCGCGCACGTCGATGCTGTGCGTCGGACCGATGCGGGCGCAGTTGAGGCAGGTGAGCTGGATGGACTCCCACTCGGCCGACAACAGGCCGACCTCGGACAGCGGGCGGCCCGAGTGGAACGTGTACCGGCCCGTGAACCGCCAGCGCTCGACGGGTGCGTAGTCGCCCGCGACGGAGAAGGTGTGGCGCTGGTCCTGCGGAGGCGCGAGATCCTGCGGGAAGACCGTGTTCAGCGGGTTGGTGCGCCGGGTGTCGAGCAGGCCGTACACGAGCTCCGCGTTCGCGCGGCCTCCGCGCGCGGCCACCATCACGTCGAGCCCACGGGAGTGTCCGCTCCCGACGTTCTGGAACGGGAGCCCCGCCTGGACGGCCGCTTCGGTGTCGGGGTTCACGACGAGGTCGGTGAGCGCGATGTCGTAGACCTCGACCCGAACGAGCCCGCCCCGACCGGTGCCCGGGAGCGGGAACCCCTGATCGACGCCCACCACGACGTGCCGCGCGCGCTCGGCCGTGAGATCGGGGTTGCCGTAGCCGGGCGCGAGCTGGAACGGGTCGCGGAGCACCCGCTGGTACAGGCCGACCGAGACCTTCGGTACGGTTCCCGAGGGCAGCGGGAGCGACAGGCCCGCACGCGGGCTGGCGAGCACGTCGCCAGCGAGCCCGGAGTACGTGACCCGAAGGCCCGCGCGGGCCTTGATGCCCGGCACGATGAGCCCGCCGGGCGGGGGCTTGCCGAAGGCCGCGCCCACCTCGGTCTGGACGTAGGCGTTGGCTTCCGCCCACGGGTCGGGATCGTTCGTGACGTCCGCCACCTGGAAGCCGAACGCACCGATTCCGGCCTGCGTCCACCGCGGGAAGGCCCGCTGGTCCTGGATCGAGCCCGTGCTGTCGACCGCGAACCGCGACGCGTCCGCGCCGAGCTTCAGGGTGGCGTCGGGACCGAACGGGACGATGGCGTCGGATCGCAGGAACAGCCGCTGGAGGCGGGTGGTTCGCTGGAGCGTGTCGCGCTCGAGCTCGCGGTTCGAGAAGGCGCGGTCCCGCGTGTAGGCCGCAGTGGTCTGGACCGTGAGGCCGGGCGATCGGTAGCGGTGGTCGAGGCTGACGAGCCCGAGGGACGTACGGAGCTCGAACGCGCCGTCGAAGTCGATCGCGGAGTCGTCTTCGGAGTCGATCAGACCGAGCCGATCGCCGGCCTGGACCGCGGAGAGCAGGAACCGGTGGCGCGACCCGGGATGGAACGCGAGCCGACCGGAGAGCTCGCTGAACTCGGGGGCGACGAACGCGCGGTCGAGCACGTTCGCGGCCTTCAGCACGGCGAAGTAGCCCTCCATGTACGTGCGACGCGCGGCGAGCGCGAACGTCCAGCGCTCGCGACGGTCGAGGGGCCCGGTGAGGAAGCCCCGCGCGCTCGACGCGCTGAGATCGACGGACCCGTCGAGACCTCCGCACATGGGGTCGTCGTCCGCGCACGCCCGGGTGCCGTCCCAGCTCGCCACGTCGACCACCGCGCTGGTGGCGCTCGGCACGTCTGCCGGTGCGGCTCCGGCGAAGAATCGCACGGATCGGACCATGTCGGGGTTGAACAGGCTGTTGAACCCGGCCAGGTGGAACGGGTTCTCGAGCGGCACGCGGTCGAGCAGGAACACGACGTCCTGCTGCTCGCCTCCACGCACGTGGAAGCCCGCGAACAGGTCGCCGTCGGACACGACGCCCGGCAGCGCGTGTGCGGCCCGCGTGATGTCCTCGAGCGAGCCCGGCGTGGACTCGAGATCCCGACGGGTGAGCTCGTACAGCCCCGTGACCGTGGACGGATCGGCCTGGCGCACCCCGCGCTCCACGTCGCGCCACGGACGGTTCTCGGCCTGCACGACGATCTGCTCGACGTGGAGGGGCGCGAGCACGAAGGCGGTCTGCAGCGACCCGCCGGGGTCGACGTGCACAGGGTACGTCGCGGACACGAACCCGGGGCGCGACACGCGCAGGTCCCAGTCGCCCTCGGGGAGGGAGAGCGAGAATCGCCCGTCTGCGCCGACCTGGATGCGAGCCGAAGGCCCGGGACCATCGAGCGCGACCTCGGCTGCGGGCACCGGGATGCCGTCGGTGTCCACCACCTGACCGGACAGCGTTCCGTCGGCGGCGAGCGCGGCGACTAGCGTGAGCAGCACGGGCTCACCCGGCGAGCATCAACCGGATCTGGTCTCCGTAGAGGAACCAGGCGGCCCCCGCCGCCACCGCGCCGACGATCACGAGCGTGACGAAGCCGTAGAACGCGAGCTTCATCATGAGCTTGAGCGTGCGGATCCACGCGCGCACCACCCAGACGGTGAGGAGCAACAGGATCAGGACGACGGCGATTCCGCCGAGGATGCCGAGTGTGACTGGGTCCATGGCGACGAACTATCGCGTTTTGCTGGACAGAACGCCAACCCCGGCGCATATAATACCCCGCCTCACCTCTGTGGGACTTCTATGCGCACTCTCTCCAACGAACCGCGGGATCACCTGCGGACTCCCGCTCACCACGGCGGCGCCTGGACGCGAACCTCCCACGAGAAGGTCAGCTTCTGGCTCGAGCCCGACGAGCTCGCCACCGAAGTCGACACGGAGGTGGAGGACGTCACGGAGCCATCCCGCGGCCCGGATCGTCGACCGTCCCCGCGCACCGCGGCGCCGTCCCCACGCGCGCCAGCCCGCGCCGACGACGACCTGCCCACGCTCCAGGTCGAGCGGCGCAGCTTCCTCGACGATGCGGTCCCCACCCACCCCGACGTGCGGCGCGTGATCACGGTCCTGCGTCGCCGCGCGGGCGTCACGGGGCGTCCGTCCCCCCAGAGCCCGCAGGCCGCGAACCGCTCCACGGCGACGCCCATGGCCGCACCGCAGCGCCACGTGATCCACGCGCGCAAGCCCGAGCATCGCCAGGTGCAGGTCGAGCGGCCCGCCGCCCGTCCACTGCCGTCCCAGCACGCCGTCATCCAGCGCGGTCCGGTCACGCTGAACGTCGACGACGCTCGTGACCCCCGGGCGGCCACCCCGCACCACGTCGAGGCACGTGTCCAGGCCCCCGCACACCCCGTCGCGATCGCGCCCACCATGCCGGCGCCCGCGCTGGAGGCGGGCCTCGCCGAGGTCTCCCTGACGCGCGAGTACGGGTGGTGGTTCGCCGGAATCGTGCTGGGCGGGGCGTTCGGTACGGTCCTGTCGGGGCTCGCGCTCACGGCGGCCGTGATCTGGTAGTCCGGGTCAGAGGCCCCGCAGCACCGAGGTGGCCTCCGCCCGCGCGCGCTCGTACCGGGCGCGCGCATCTCCGAGCGACCACAGCTGCGCGCCCGACCTCGGGCTGCGGATGACGCGCAGGCCCTCGAGGTCGGCCTCTTCACCACCCGAGGAGCGATCCACCACGTGTACGACGACCTCCGAGTGGGGTCGAAGCGCTCTCCACGCGCCCAGGCCGAGCCGGTCGACCACACCACCATCGGCGAAGCGCTGCCCGTCGATCTCGACCGCGCCGAACAGGCCCGGGATGGCGCACGACGCCGCGACCGCACGGGGAAGCGGGCCGCCGGAGAGCAGGCGTGGCGTGCGCGACGGGTCGATCACGCCCACGGCGAAGGGGCGACCGAGGTCCGAGAACGCGGCGGGGAGGTCGGCCTCGAGCTCCCGGATCACGGGCGCCATGGACAGCAGACCCCGCCATGGAGTGGCGGACGGGCGCACGCGCCGAAGCGGCGCCGAAGCCGTGAGCCGGGTGAAGATCTCCTCCGCGGGCATCCCGGCGACCCACAGCGAGCCGGCGAGCGCTCCAGACGACGTGCCACACACGGCATCGACCTCGATCCCACACTCCTCGACAGCGCGCAGCACACCTGCCTGAGCGGCGAACGCGAGGAAGCCACTCGACAGGACCAGGTCGACACCCATGCGCCCGCCTAACCCGCCGGAGTGGGATCGAGCCCTCGCAGGACCGGCCCGACTCGGGTACCGTCTCCCGGTGAGGAACCCGATGGTCTACCGCTTCCTGTTCGTGATCGCGCTCGTGCTGCCCTCGATCGGCCGCGCGGAGTGCGAGCGGGCGTCGCGGAACGCCGATCTGCTCGGAGCCCTGGAGTCCGCAGGGCTCGCGTTCGGCAAGCTCGAGGTGGAGTCGTTCCAGGCCTCGCACACCGAAGCGAAGCGCCACCTCGAGTGCCTGAACGAGCCCATCTCGCGAACCACCGCCGCGGAGTTCCACCGCGTGTCCGGGCTCGCGTTGTTCCTGGAGCGCAACAGCCCCGACGCAGCGCGGAGCTTCGCGGCCGCGCGCGCGATCGAGCCGGCGTACACGTTCCCGACCGACCTCGTGCCCGAGGGGAACCCGCTGCTCGCGACGTACGCGGAGGTCGATCCCGACGCCGGTACCACCGAGCTCGTGCCGCGCCCGAAGGTGGGGTCGATCAAGCTCGACGGGTCGGGCTCTCTGAACCGGAAGACCGCTCTGCCCGCGATCTTCCAGTTGTTCGACGGGCGGGGTGCGGTCATCGAGACCACCCTGCTCACGCCGGGCGCTCCCCTGCCCGAGTACGAGAAGGCCGGGAACGGAGGCCCCGCGAAGGCCGGTGGCGGCGGGCCGAACGTTCCCCTGCTGGTCGGAGCGGGCGCCTGCCTCGCGGTCGCGGGGGGCCTGTACGCGGGCGGCGCGGTCACGCACGGCGGCTGGGCGAACAGCACTTCGGTGGCGGAGTCGCGCAGCAAGCGGTCGCTCACGAACACGCTCGTGATCGCATCCGGTGTGGCCGGCGTCGCAGGCGTGGGGCTCGGAACCACCTCGTTCGTGCTGTCCGGGAAGTTCTGAGTGCTGCTGCCGACCGGGTACGAAGTCGATCGCTACCGCATCGTCGAGAAGCTCGGTGAAGGCGGCATGGCCGTCGTGTACCGCGTCGAGCACCAGACGCTCGGAACGTCGCACGCGCTGAAGGTGCTCACCATCATGAAGCAGGAGGTCCGCGACCGCCTGGTGATGGAGGGGCGCGTCCAGGCCACCCTGCGGCACTCGAACGTGGTGTCGGTGAGCGACGTGCTCGACCTCGGCGGGTCTCCCGGCCTGCTGATGGAGTACATCGACGGTCCCGCGATGGACGAGTGGCTGACGCGCTACCGCCCCACCCTCGACGAGGCGCTCACCCTGTTCCGGGGCGTCGTGAGCGGTGTGGGGCACGCGCACAGCAAGGGGTTGATCCACCGCGACCTGAAGCCCGGCAACGTGATGCTGGCGGTCACCGACGACGGTGTGGAGCCGAAGGTCACCGACTTCGGGCTCGCGAAGCTCGACTCGTCCGACTTCAAGCGCACGCGCACGGGCATGACGATGGGAACGCCCGCCTACATGGCGCCCGAGCAGATTCGCGACGCGTCCACGGTCGATCGGCGCGCGGATCTCTACAGCCTCGGCTGCATCCTGTACGAGTTGATGTGCGGGAACACGCCGTTCGACGGCGCCGACATGCTGATGCTGTTCGCGAACGTCGCGCAGGGGAAGTACACGCCGATCCAGGAGCTCAACCCCGACGTGCCGGACGCCGTGGCCGCGTGCATCGACGGGCTGATCCTGGTCGATCCGAACGCACGCCTGCCCGACTGTGCCGCGATCATCGAGGTGCTCGACGGAACGCCCCCCGAGTCGATCGCGCGGTCGGGTGCCGGCGAGCTCGCTCCACCGCGCCCGATGGGTCGGGTGCACGACACCGTGCTGGGTCTCGCGACCCCTGCGGCGGATGTCGCGCGCAGCATGACGCGCGGAGTGCGTCCGCCTGACGAGATCAGCCAGATCCCGTGGGTGAGCGGGGTGCGCTCGCGTCCTCCCACCGACGAACGCACGGGAAGCCTCGATCCCGCCACGAGCTCGATCGCTCCGAAGACGGCCGAGACCTCGATGAACAGCGCGGTCACGGTGGGGCCCGAAGACTTCGACACCGACGTGGCTCCCGAGGTGGAGCCCGAAGAAGAGCCCGTCGCAGCGGGCTCCGGCGGGCGCATGTTCGCGATGTTCGGCCTGCTGGTGATGGGCGGCGGCATCTTCGTGGCGGGCGTCGGCATCGTGGTGCTCGCGGCTGTGTTCGTGCCGGGCGCGACGGAGACGGCCGATCCGGAGCCCACGGTCGCGCCGACCCCCGTGCCCGTGGCCACTCCCGACCCCGTGCCCGAGCCTGATCCGGTCCCCGAGCCCGATCCCGAGCCGGTCCCCGAGCCCGATCCGGTCCCGGAACCCGTACCGGAGCCCATCGCGAAGCCGGTGCCGAAGCCCACTCCGGTCCCCAAGCCGACGCCGGTGCCCAAGCCGACACCCGCGCCCACGCCCGCACCCGATCCCGCGCCCGTTCCGGTCCCTGCGCCCCCTCCGGTGCCCGTGCCTCCACCACAGCCCACGGGCGGGCGCTTCACGTTCACCGACGCCACACGCGTCGAGCTCCGCTCGTCCGTCACCGGCCAGTCGTACCGCTCGAGCCAGGACGTGCCCGAGGGTACCTACTCGATCGTCGTGGACGGCGTCGACGGCGGATCGACCGTGCGGATCACCGCCGGGAAGACGGTGTCGCTGAAGTGCGTCGACGTGATGAACATCTGCAAGGTGCAGTAGCGCGCCCTACGGCCCCTACTGACACATGCTCTGGTTGCAGCTGAAGCCGGGCTGTGAGCCCGGCTGGTTGTAGTTCGGGCCCAGCGACAGGATCACGTCCGTGGTGTTGTTCGGCGAGGCGTTCCAGTTGGTGTTGCCGGAGAACAGGCCAGCATTGATCCCGCTCACCTCCGCACCAGCGACGTTCCCGAACACGAGTGACTGGCGGATGTCGACGGACGAGTTGGCGGTGACCAGCATCGCCCCGCCCGTGCTCGTGTGACCCGACACCGTGCTGCCCGTGATCAGCACCGACGCGGACTGGCGCGTCTCGATCGCCGCGCCGCTGGTGGGGGAGTTGTTCTGGGTGAAGTTGCACCCATCGAGGGTGTGGCTCCCGCCCCCGAAGGCGATGCCGCCACCGGCGATGCTCGCCTGGTTGTTCTGGATCTCGACGTTCGACGCATCGAGATCGCCACCGCCCACCATGCGGACACCACCGCCGCGCCCGGAGGTCGAGTTGGACAGCAGGACGACGGTGTCGAGCGCGACATCGCAGTCGTCGGCGTAGATCGCACCGCCGTTCGACCCACCGTTGTTGTCCGACAGCTCGGCATCGACGATCAACACGGCGGCCTGGTTCTCACACAGGATTCCGCCGCCGTTCTCCTGGGAGATCGCGTCGACGATCGACCCGCCGCTCATCCCGACGAAACCGCCCTGGATGTAGATCGCCCCCCCTCCCCCGGTCGCCCGGCAGTTCTGCATGTTCACGTCGTCGAGGAACAGCGTGGCTCCCGACGAGCCGTGGATGCACCCGCCGTTCACGGGCCGAAGGTGGTTGCGGCCATTGATGTCGAGGTTCCCCAGCGACACGGTGCCGTCGAAGGTCAGCATCGAGTCGGTCGCGTCGACCGAGTTCAGCAAGGGGCGGATTCCCGCGACCGTGACGCCCAGGATGTCGAGGTCGCCGACGCCAGGCGCTGCGAGGTCGTGCCCGCCCACCACGCCGCACACCCGGATCGGGAGGGCGTGTGGCGCGTTGTCGATGGCGTCGGCGAGGTCGGTGAAGATCTCGAAGCCCACGCTCACCACACCCGCTTCGTCGCTCGACCCGTTGCAGTTGGAGTCGACGTTGTCGCAGGCCTCTGGCGCACCCGGGTAGGTGGTCGGGTTCGCGTCGTTGCAGTCGCCGCCCGACATCCCCGTGCCCCCGACCCAGTTCCCGCAGGTGACGAAGCCGTCGGTGTCGCCGTCGATCTCGTTCGTCGGGATGTCGCCGTCGCAGCTGTCGTCGATGCCGTTGCACCGCTCCATGGCGCCGAGGAACACGAGGGAGTCGCTGTCGTCGCAGTCGTTCGCGTTCGCGGCGACCAGCGGAGCCGTCGAGCATCCCGTGGCCGCGGGCACGACGGTGCCGCTGCCCTGGCCGTCGTCGTCGCCATCCTGGTAGCAGTCGAAGGCCAGGTCGCAGTCTTCGTCGATGTCGTTCCCGACCACCTCGGAGACCCCGGGGTTCCGCGTGGGGTCGGTGGGCGCACAGTCTCCGCCCCCGTCGAGGTTCGGCGCGGTGCCCACGTAGTTGGTGCACGCGAGCCAGCGATCGGAGTCGGAGTCCTGCTCGGTGGACGGGAGCACCAGGTTGCAGTCGTTGTCGAGCCCGTCGCACAGCTCGGTGGCGCCGGGGAACACCGTGGCGTTCGAGTCGAGGCAGTCGCCCAGGAGCAGCGACGTGCACGCAGCCGCGACGGTCTGCGTGGCCCCTCCGGTGTAGCCATCGAGGTCGCTGTCGACGTAGCACAGGTACTGGTTGTCACAGTTCTCGTCGATCGTGTTGCCCGGGACCTCCGAGGCCCCCATGTACACGGACGCATTGCTGTCGTCGCAGTCGTCGGCCATCACGGCGTGCCCGTTGGCGCACACCGCGACCGTCTCGGGAGCATCGGCCGTGGACCCGTGCATGTCGCCGTCGTCGTCGACGTAGCAGAGCCGCATGCCGTCGCAGTTCTCGTCGATCGCGTTGCCGGCCGTCTCCGTGGCGAGGGGATTCACCATCGCGTTGGTGGGCCCGCAGTCGCCCCGCTGGGTCGCGAGGGCGCCGCAGGACGTGGCCGTCGGGCCCGCCACGATCGGCGCAGTGTCGGCGGCGAACCCGTCGCCGTCGGCATCCGGGTAGCACTCCTCCGCTCCGCTGCAGTCGTTGTCGATGCCGTCGCCCACCACGAGCACCGGGTTGCCCGGGAAGGCTTCCGGCTTCGTGTCGTCGCAGTCGGTACCGTTCGCCACCTGGTTCGTGGCCGGGGTGCACGTGATCTCCGGGGTGCCCGCACCGAACCCATCGCCGTCGAGATCCTCCCAGTAGCTGGCTCCGGCGTCGTCTCCGTCGCAGTTCTGGTCGATCGAGTCGCCGCAGATCTCCGTCGCGCCCGGATTGATCGTGGACATCATGGCGCTGCAGTCGCCCGCGAGCGCGGCGAACCCCGACGGCGCCGTGCACGACTCGACGTTCGTGTTCGGGTCGTCGACCCCGTAGCCGTCGAGATCGCTGTCGAGGTACCACGTGACGGGGTCGATTGCGCCGTCGTCGGCGGAGCCCGAGCAGTCGTTGTCGAGCCCGTCGCACACCTCGACCCCGCCCGGCAGGCACGCGTCGCACTGATCGTCGCAGTCGCCCGCGACGTTGCTCTCGAACGGGCCGTCGCAGGTGAGCGTTCCCTGCACCGGCCCCGCGCCTACGCCGTCTTCGTCGAGGTCGGCGTAGCACAGCTCCGTGCCGTTGCAGTCCTGATCGACCCCGTCGACCGGATCCTCCGTCGCCGTCGGGTGAATCGCCATGTCGCCGTCGTTGCAGTCGCCCCCGTCGGCCACGTAGGACGAGCCGGGCGACTCGCAGCTCGTGTCGAGCGTGGCGTCGTCGCCCCAGCCATCGCCGTCGGCGTCGATGTACCAGGACCCGCCGCCCGGGTCGCCCGAGCAGTCGTGGTCGATGGCGTCGTCGCACACCTCCTCCGCGTCGGGGTGGATCGACGCGTCGTCGTCGTTGCAGTCGCCCCCCACGGAGGCCCGCCCGAGCTCGGCGTCGCAGTCGAGGCCCGCGGTGGTGGACACGTACGGGCTGCCAGCGTCGCCGAATCCGTCGTCGTCGTCGTCGGCGAAGCACGTCTCGGCGCCGTCGCAGTCCTGATCCACCCCGTCGCCGATCACCTCCGCGGCTCCGGGGTAGGTGGTGGGGTCGGCGTCGGCGCAGTCCTCCGGACCGACGATCTCGGGGCAGTCGAGCGCGCCGGGGGCCGTGATGGCGGTGGTCGCGACCCCATCGCCGTCGAGGTCGACGGGACAGGCCTCGAAGCCGTCACAGTCCTGATCCACCCCGTCTGCCACGCCCTCGGTGGCCGTGGGGTTGATCGCCGCGGACGTGTCGTCGCAGTCGCCCGCCAGCGCCGCGAGGCCCGGAGAGAGCCCACAGGCCACGATCGGGGCACCCACGCCGAACCCGTCGCCGTCGGCGTCGGTGTAGGCCGTGACGGAAGCCCCGACGACGTCGTCGCAGTCTTCGTCGATGTCGTTCCCGCACGTCTCGACGGCCGCCGGGCTCACGTTGCCGTCGGCGTCGTCGCAGTCGTCGCTGTTGGACGAGAGGCCCGACCCGCAGGCGCCCTCGGTGGGGATCGCATCTCCCGCGCCGTACCCGTCGCCGTCGCCGTCGGTGAAGCAGCTCACCGTGACTGGCGGCGTGGGGACCGGGGGCTCGACGCCCTCACAGTCGGGATCGCCCGGAGACTCCGTACAGATCGCGAGCTCACGACCCGTCTGGTCTCCCTCACCGATCCAGATACAGCCGCTGACCAACACACACCAGATGAAACGCAACGGTCCCCCCGACGGCGTACCATACCCACCCCGCACCCCCACCCTCCACCCCGATCGACGATGCGGTCGGGGCGGGCCTGGAGATCGAATGCCCACTCCGACCCTCGACGCCTTCGGGATGGTCGTGTCCGACATGTCCGCGAGCCTCGCGTTCTACCGCGCCCTGGGTCTCGAGTTCCCCGACGGCGCGGAGCGCGAGCCCCACGTCGAGACGACCCTCGCGGGCGGCATCCGCCTGATGCTCGACACCGTCGAGGTGGTGCGCAGCTTCAGCGAGTGGGAGCCCCCGTCGGGCGGGCACCGCATGGGCCTCGCGTTCCGATGTGCCGGTCCCGACGAGGTGGATGCGGTGTACGCCACGCTGACGGGCGCCGGGCACAGGGGCGTGAAGGCCCCGTGGGACGCGTTCTGGGGCCAGCGGTACGCGCAGCTCGCGGATCCGGATGGCAACCCGGTCGACCTGTACGCGCCCCTCGGCTGAACCCGGCTACATCAGCTCGCGCAGGGAGCGGACGACCCGGTCGGCCTGAGCGGCGAACCGCCCGGACCCGTGGTGATCGATCCACACCGCCGCTGCGCCCGCCGACCGCCCGGCCTCGAGATCGTGCACCCAGTCGCCGACCATCACCGTGTGGCCCGGCGACGCTCCCCAGCGCCCGACCAGCGCGAGGACCCCGCCCGGATGGGGCTTCGGCGGGGCACTGTCGCGACCGAGCACGTCGTCGGGCGTGAACACCCTCCCGAGCCCGATCCGCTCGAGCGTGTCGAGCGCGGTGGACCGGGTGTTGCGTGTCAGCACGCCCAGGCGGCACCCCCGGGCACCGAGAGAGGCGAGGAGCTCGGCGGCCCCCTCCGCGGCGCGGGCTTCTGCGATGTGCTCGCGCTCCCACGCCCGAACGGCCGCACGCAGACCGTCCCGCTCGGCCTCAGGACGCGTGGCGATGCCCGCCAGCACGTCGCGATCCGCGGGGAGCCCGAGCTCGGCCTTGAGCCCGGCGAAGTCGTGCATCGGCACCGTGAGCGTGCCGTCGAGGTCGAAGATCCAGGCCGTCCACGCAACCATCCCGTGCCTCCGCCCGAGACGATAGACCACCCCATGCGCTCGCGTGCCCTCGTCCTGACCCTCGGTGTCGCCGTGCTCCTCCTGGGCGTGCTCGCCGCGGTGTGGCTGCGTCCTCCACCGGTCCCCTCCACCGAGCCGGTCGACGCGCGTCCCGTCGCGCCCACCCGTCCCGAAGCGCCCGTCCCGCCCGGTCCCTCCGCGGAACCGACCGCCGAAGCGCCCGTCCCTGCGGGGCCCCCAGGCACCGAAGCCGAGTTCCAGGCCGAGTGGGCCGACGTGCGGGCCGCGGTGCTCGCCCACGACCCCGACGCCCTCACACGCGTCCGCGAGCTGGCTCACCGCTGGCGCGACCTGCGTCCCCGGCCCGTCGAGCTGCTCGAGGCCACCAGCCTGGAGCACCTGATGTCGGTGGAAGACGCCGCGCGCGCGCTCGAGGCCCGCCGCCCCACCCCGTAGGGCGATCAGTCGGCGTCGGGCTCCACGGGCACGAGGCGCATGAGGGACAGCGAGCCCTCGTCCTGATCCTCCGGGTCGATGACGAGGAACAGCGTGCCGTCCTTCTGGAGGAGGATGGACGTGCCGTCGTCGGCGCTCTGCGTGTAGCCCGCCGCCACCGCCTGCTGGACGGCCGTGTCGCGCCGGGCCGCCGCGTCGGACACGGAGACCTCGTACACGACGATCTCCATGCGGTACTGCTGATCGGGCGAGAGGTCGACCTCCACGCCCTCGGGCAGGTTCAGGCCGTCTCCCGAGGCCGTCATGCTCATCGACATCGCCGGGGTGCCGCCCGCCGGTGCGGTGGCCGGGAAGTCGGCCGGGTGCACGGCGTCTTCGCCGAACTGCAGATCGATGTCGAGCCCGGTGACCGAGTTGAAGGCCCCCATGCAGCCGAGCGAGAACAGGACCACGAACAGCAGAGCGGTGATGGAACGCACGGATCTCCTCCAGGCCCGATGAAAGCACGCCGCGGCCGACCGGGAAGATCTCTTCAGCGCTTCTTAGGCGCCTCCAGGGTCGCGACGGGTGACCAGGGCCCGAGGAGGTCGTTTTGTTCACCCTCTTGCTTGCTTGCACGACCGTTGCGCCATCCCACTCGCTCGAGCCCGACGGAGCGGACCCGTCCGCACCCCCGATCTCGGAGACGCCCGACTCCACGGCCGATCCGGAACCGAACGCCGAGCCCGACCCGACGGAGCCGACCCCACCGGAGCCCGAGCCCGAGCCCGCCCCGGCCTGCAGCCTCGGGGCGCACGACCTCCACTTCACGCTCGAGGTGCAGCACGGAGGACGCACGCGCACCGCGCTGGTCGACCTCCCCGCCACGTACGACGGGACCGAGGCGCTGCCGACCGCCCTGAACTTCCACGGCCTGCTCATGAACGCAGGGCTGCAGCGCTCGTACACCCACTTCGACGAGGCCGCGAACGACCGCGGGATGATCGCGGTCCACCCGAACGGCCTGAACAGCACGTGGGACGTGACGCCGTGGACGAGCGACGTGGGCTTCGTGGACGCGCTCCTCGACGCGCTGGCCGCGGAGGTGTGCGTCGACCCGGACCGGACGTACGCCACGGGGCTGTCGATGGGCGGCTACTTCTCGTACACGCTCGGGTGCCAGCTCCCCGGACGGTTCGCCGCGATCGCGCCGGTGGCCGGGCTCGACGCGAACGTGCTGTGCAACCCCGGTCCCGACATGCCGCTGCTCCACCTGCACGGTACGGCGGACTTCATCGTGCCGTACGGCGGGTCGTTCCCGAGCCCGTCTGCGCCGGCCGGCGTGGACCGGTGGGCACGCCAGGTGAACGGGTGCGACACCGAGCCCGTGGTGACGTTCGAGGACGGTGAGGTGACGTGCGAGACGTGGAGCTGTGGCGGTCCGGAGGCCACGCTGTGCACCATCCAGGGTGGCGGGCACCTGTGGCCGGGCGCGAACCCGATCCCGCTGTTCAGCGACTGGAACGACGCGCTCGATGCGAACACGGAGATCCTGGACTTCTTCGAGGACTACACGCGGTAGGCGTCAGAAGACGAAGCTCGCGCCGATGCTGACGCTCCCGAGCACGAGCAGGCCCGCGCTCGCGGTGGCGGCCCGGTTCGCGGCGATGCGCGCGCTCGCCAGGCCCTCGGGAGGCTCGGTGGGATCGCGGTAGTCGGCGACGTGCCGCGCATTGAGCCCGTACATGAGGCCCGATCCGACGAGCAGCGCCGCACCGCCCATCTGCAGGCCGCGCCGGAGGTTGGAGCGCGAGCGCTTGCGCTCGTCCTGGCGGTAGAGGGCGAGCGCGGGCGGGAGCTGCGACTCGGCGTCTTCCCCGGCGGCGAGGCCGAGCCCGGCGAGGTCGGGCAGCGGGGCTTCGGCGGGCACGTAGCGCGTCCACAGGTGTCGGCCGGTGGGCGTGAGGAGCTGGACGATCCCCGGGAGGGTGGCCGGGCGGGCCGACGACGCGATGCCGTCGATGCGGAGCACCACGCCTTCGGGCACGTCGACGGGCTGCCAGGGTGGGGAGCCCACGGATCCGGCCCGTGTCCACAGGTCTCCCAGCGTGCTTCCCTCGCGGGTGAGCGCCTCGGGCGGGACGAACGCGGGGTCGAGCAGCTGCGCCTCCTGGAAGGACCGGAGCGCGCCGAGCCGGGACCCGCTCGTGTACAGGCGCAGGCCCTCGAGGCGGTGGATCGCGGCGGCCTGGGTGGGCCGGAGGGCCTGATCGACGCACGGGAGACCGCTGGCGATGCGCTGGAGCGCGGCTTCGAAGCCGTCGACATCGAGCGCGGCGAACGCGGCTTCGGCGGCCTCCACGTCCTGCACGAGCGACTCGATCGCGACGTCGTCGGCGCACGACACCGTGGGGAACGCCACCCAGTCGGGCATGGGCGAGCGGGCATCGATCCATGCACCCCCCACCGGCGGGCCCTCCGGCGAGAAGACCTGCACGAGCACCGGCTGGCCGGTCTGGCGGGCGGGCACGGGCGAGCCGTCGGTGTACACGCGCGCCGCGAGGGACGTCGCGAACTCGTCGACGGGACCGGGATCGGGCGCCTGGTCGAGCAGCTGGGAGTAGGCGGTGTTCTCCTGCGCCCACAGCGGGGCCTGCTCGGGCGCGAGCCGGAACGACGCGGCCGCGGAAGCGAGCGCCCCCTTGGGATCGCCCGACAGCGACGACGCCAGCGCGCGGTTTCGGTGGAAGCGCGCCGCATCCACCACGGTGACGGGGGCCTGGAGGCACGCGATCGCCTTCTCGGCTTCGTACACCTCGGCGCGGAACGCGTCGTCGTCGCCTTCGAGCAGCATCGACCACGCGCCGTCGAGGCTCTCCTGGAACGCGGCGTTCGTCAGGGCGTCGTCGCCACAGGCCCCGAGAGCCGCGCTGAACCAGACCAGGATCATGATGGGAGCCTACGGCAGCCAGGTACGGTGTACAAACCCGGTAGGGAAACGATGTCGATCCTCCTCCTGCTCTCCGCACTCGCCGCCGAGCCCACGGCCCCTCCGACCACCGGTCCGCGGGGTCCGGAGCCCGTGTACGACCTCGCGAAGCGCGATCTCGCGCACCTGAAGACGGCGCGTTTCGCGCAGCTCCTCGCGCTGTCGACGCCCGCGGTGTTCCTCGCTGGCGCGTTCGCCAGCCGCGAGCTGCCGATCGACGAGCAGGGCAAGGTGACCGTCTCGCTCCAGGCCACGGGGGCCACCACGCTCACCACGCTGGGGCTGGGAACCATGATGGCGTCGTCGATCCTGCTTCACAACCAGGCGATCCGATCCCGCAAACGGCTCGTGGCGCAGGGGCTCTCCGTGCCGCGCACCCCCTCCGTGGTCGTGCCGACGCTCACGATCCTGGGGGCCTTCGTGGCCAGCGCGGCGAACACGACGGGTCCGCGCACCAGCCAGATCCGCAGCCAGGGCCTCGTGCTGGGCCTCGGGATGTACGCGGTGGCGGTGGGCATCGGCACGTACCAGCTCGACCTGAACCGCCGTGCCCGCAAGGAGGCCGGCTGGATCGGGCTCGCGCCGATGCTCGACGACCGCACGTCCGGTGTGGCCCTGGCGGGACGGTGGTGACTCACGTACCGTCCCTGCGGGCACTCGGGACTCGCGGACCGTCCCTGCGGGCCCTCGGGACTCTGTGGCTCGCGTGCCTCGCGTCGGCGTGCGTGTGGATCTCCGAGGAGCGCGACCAGGATCGGCTGGATGCCGACGACGACGCCGTGCCGCTGGTGCAGGACTGCAACGACCGCGATCCGAAGGTCGGGCCGCTGGTGAACGCGACCCCGGTGGCCTGCAACACCGTCTGGTGCGGCACGCTCGGGGGTCTCTCCGAAGGGCAGCCGTGGGGCGCGTGCCGTCTCGAGACCCCGTTCGCGGACGACTGCCAGGTGGTCGACGCGGAGCCGACCGACGTGATGGACGTCACGAACTGCCTGCACCCGCTGTACGCCGACAGCCTGCTCCAGGTCACGAAGTTCGAGCAGCTGCACGAGCTCGAGGTCGACGTGCCCACCACCGTGCGCGTGCGCCTGGAGCTGGAGGGCGAGCTGAACCCGTTCGCTCGCATCGACGCCGACGATCACGCCGTGCTGATCGTGAACGACGGCCCGGTGTGCGAGCGCGACACCTGTACGATCGGCCTCCCGCTGGCGACCCCCGACGGGATGCCCGGGCACGTGTCGCGCGCGACGTTCGTGGCGAGCCCGGGAGAGCAGCACTTCCTCGTGGTGAGCGGGACCTGCGGCGGCTACCGGCTCGAGATCGAGTGCGACGACGTGGGGGCGCCGTAGGCATGGAGCTGGAGCCCGGCGCGATCGTCGACCGCTACTCCATCGTGGGGGTGCTGGGGCACGGGGGCATGGCCTCCGTCTACCACGTGCGCCACACGCGTCTGTCGAGCGACCACGTGCTGAAGGTCATCTCGCTCCCGGGACGCGGGATCCGCGAGCGCCTGCTACTGGAAGGCCAGGTGCAGGCCCGCCTGAAGCACCGGAACGTGGTGGAGGTCACCGACGTGATCGACATCCAGGGCTCTCCCGGGCTCGTGATGGAGCTCGTGCGCGGGCCGAGCCTCGACGACGTGCTCGCCGCGACCCAGCTCCCCATCGAGCTCGTGGAGCAGCTCGTGCCGGGCATCCTCGCGGGCGTGGCTGCGGCCCACGCGGAAGGGGTGGTGCACCGCGACCTGAAGCCCGCGAACATCCTCCTGTCGGTGAAGCGGGGCCAGGTGGTGCCGAAGGTCGCGGACTTCGGGCTCGTGAAGATGCTCGACGACGACACCGGCAAGGCGAAGACGCGCACGGGCACGACGATGGGAACGCCCCAGTACATGGCGCCCGAGCAGATCCAGAGCGCGAAGGACGTCGATGCGCGAGCCGACGTGTTCGCGCTGGGCGCCATCCTGTACGAGCTGGTGTCGGGTCGGCGCGCGTTCGAGGGCGACACGCACTACGAGATCTTCCAGAAGGTGGTGTCGCGCACGTATCCCCCGCTCACCGACCTCCGGCCCGACGCGCCGGAGCGCATGGTCCGCGCGATCGATGCGGCGCTGTCGGAGCACGAGCACCGTCCACCCACGCCCGAGGCCCTCTGGGAGCTGTGGCGCGCGGGCGACGAGTCGCTCGAGCACGCCGCGACGCGGAGCGGGGAGTGGCCCGAGCCCCTGCTGGAACAGCTCACCGAGCTGGCGCCATCGGTCGTGACGCTCGGGCTGTCCACGTCCGGAGGAGCGTCGTCGGGTCCGGGGCCGCGATCGGGGGACCCGGCATCCGGGGGGCCTACCTCGGGCTCCGGCCACGAGGGTCCTCCGAGCTCCGACACCTACTTCGCCGACGACGGCGGCCCCGACATCACGGGTGCCGCGACGGTGGAGCTCGAGCCGCGACCCGTCGGGCCCGTGTCGATCCCGGGGTCGGGGCGCCGCGGGCCCGTGTTCGTCGGGGCGATCGCGGTGGTCCTCATCCTGCTGGGGGTCGGGCTCATCGCAGGAGCAGGGGCGCTGGGCGGCGCCTTCTACCTCACAGGCGCACCGGTCCAGCCCTCGGAGCCGACACCGCCGTCCGTGCCCTCGCCGCCCGAGGTGCCGAAGGTCGATCCCGAGCCTCAGGTCCCCGATCCGGTCCCGGAGCCGACGACCCCGCCGACGGAGCCCGACGTCCCTCTAGTGGGCCCGGAGCCCGATCCGCGCCCGTCGCCGAAGCCGGGGAAGGGCAAGAGCAAGGGGAAGGACAAGGACAAGGACAAGCCGTCCCCCACCCCGACGCCCACGCCGGTCCCCGCCGCGGGGAACGGGGACTTCCGCGTGGCGGGCGGCGTTCCGGTCGTGCTGACCGGGTCCGACAACGTGCGGCACTCGCCCGGGTCCATCCCGGCGGGCACGTACCGGGTGTCGGCGACATTCCCGTCCGGCAGCATGGGGTTCGGATCCGTCACCATCCGCGACGGCGAGCTGCTCACGATCACGTGCCAGGAGCGGCTGAACAACTGCTCCTGGTGAGTCCCGAGGGCTCGCAGGGTCGGTTCAGTCGAGGTCTTCGCGCAGCCACTCCCCGAACCGCTCGCCGACCATCAGCGTGGGCACGTGGATGTTGCTCGACGGCACCGTCGGGAACAGGCTCGCGTCGCAGATGCGCAGGCCCTCGATGCCTTCGATCCGGCCCCGTGCATCGGTCACCCGGCCCATCGCGACCGTGCACGACGGGTGGTAGCCGGAGTCGGCCGCCACGCTCAGGTAGCGCTTGCGGAGCCGGCGGCTGCGGGCGACGACGCGCGTGGGGTAGAAGCACCGCGCCAGCGGCCGCATCGCGGGGGTGGCAGCGAGCTCGCGCAGCAGGTCGAGACCGCGGCTCGCGAGCTCCATGTCCTTCGGGTGCGTGTACAGCGCGCTGTCGACCACCGGCCCCTCGTGCGGATCCGCGGACCGCAGGGTGAGCCGGCCCACGCTGTCGGGCTTCTGGAGCGACACCATGAGCATGACGCCCGGGAAGTTGTGCACCTTGGTGGGGATGAACGAGCCGGCCTGGAGCTGGATGTCGTTCGTGTAGGGGCCGTCTCCCAGCTTCGTGAGGATGACGGTCTGGATGATGCCGCCCTCCATGCTGTGCTCGAGCGACCGCCGCGGCACGAAGAACATGCCGGAACCCGGGTGGTCGATGAGCCGCCCCACATCCGGCAGATCGCGCACGACCCGCACGCCGATGCGGCGGAGATCGGCGGCGGGACCGAGCCCGGACCGCATCAGGACCATCGGGGTGCTCACGGCACCGGCACACAGCAGCACGCGCTTCGCGTGGATGCGCTCGACCACGCCGTTCCGCTCGACGTCCACGCCCACCACGCGGTCGCGGTGGAAGACCAGCTCGCGCACGAGGGTGTCGGCCTGGATGCGGAGGTTCGGGCGCGCGCGGACCTCCGGCGTGAGCCAGGCTTCGGCCGCGGAGATGCGTCGCCCGTCGATCTTGTTCATCGCGTGGATGCCGACGCCCGTGGCTCCGGGCACGTTCGTGTCGGGCATCGCGGGCAGACCGAGGTGGGCGCCCGCATCCAGGAACGCGGCCTGCCACTGGGAGAGCTCGTGCCGCGGGTGCCGGCGGACGGGCAACGGGCCGTCGGACCCGTGCCACTCGGACTCCGGGAAGTCGAGGTCGCGCTCGAGCCGCTTGAAGGCGGGCAGGCACTCCTCCCAGCTCCAGCCGTCGAGACCCCACTCGTCGAAGTCGAGCGGCTCGCCGCGCAGCGCGATGCAGGTGTTCACGGCCGAGCTCCCGCCCACGACCCGTCCGCGCGGCAGCGGGATGCGTGGCATGCGAGGCGTGGGCCGGTGCTGGAAGCCCCAGTCGTGCCGGCTCATGGAGTTGTAGCGGCCGTTCGCGAGGTCGGGAGGCAGCGCCTCGGGCAGGTAGTCGGGACCGGCCTCGACGAGCAGCACGTCGAGATCGGACCGCTCGGTGAGTCGGGCGGCGATCACCGCGCCGGACGCGCCGGCTCCGACGATCAGGGTGTGGGGCTCGCGGGTCTCAGTCACCGATCACCTTCTTGAAGGGCACGACACGGGCCACGCTCACGAGCGCAGCGATGTAGGGGGCTCCAACGGCGAAGTCGGGGTCTCGCAGGTACGGCGCGACGAGCAGGGTGAGGTCGGCGTCGTGGGGGTTCCGGCCGGGGCGCAGCTGGAGGATACCGCCCGTCATGAGCGTGACATCGCCGGTCTGGTGGCCCGCGCGGCCGCGTAGCATGGGACCGATGCGGACGATCGGCGTGCCGTCGCCGTCGAACGGGTCGAACAGCACGGCGGACAGGTGATCGACGATGCGGTCGTCGGGCGCGATCACCATGCCGCGGTAGGGCTCGAACAGCCAGGGATCGGGGTCGCCGGCGCCGCGCACCCGGATCCAGGTGGGCGTGACGTTCGTGAAGGCCGCGATCGGACCGACCTTGAGCTGCAGCGTGGGGCTGATGCTCACCGCGAGCGCGTGCGCGGCGAAGTCCTCGTCGGCGTCGTAGGCGGGCTGGCGGTCGGCCGTGCGCTGGCCCGCCACCTGGTCGCGTGGGATCACCCCCCAGGGCGACTCCCAGTAGGCGGTGTACACGCCCTCGACGGTGATCGGGAGGATGTCGAGCGGCTTGAACGTGGCGCGGGCCGCGAGATCGAGGTGTGCGGGCGAGGCCGCGACGCGGACCCCAGCCCCCGCGAACGTGTCGTTGGAGACGGCCCCGCCGTACCGCAGCACCGGCGTGCGTGCCTCGACCGCGACATCGGCGATGAGCCCGACGGGCTGCGCAGCGACGGCGGTGTAGCCCCGGACCCACAGGTGGGGTTCGTCGGCCGCAGACGCCACGGCCAGCAGGGTCAGAGCGATGGACACGCACACCTCGCGCCCGGGAGGTAACCGACCGCTCCCGGGTGGCGAGGGATCCGCGGGGCGAACCCGGGGTGCGCGCAGCCGACACGCGTTCCCGGCCGGAATCCATGGAGGCCGACCGTCGCCGGATCCGCGACGACGGCCCGACCACGGACGGGGCCCACCGGACGTGGTGAATCACCATTGACATTGTAGAACGCTGGAGATCGTGCAGAGCGCGGGGTGCATGAAGGGCACTTCGTCAAACACGGCGCGCAAGGTCCAGAAAAATGCGATAGAACAGTGGGCCCTTGGAGGAGCAACAAATGCGCACCACGTGCCTCGTACTCATGGCCGCCCTGGCGATCTCCGGATGCAAGAAGGACGACGATCCTTCCACCGAGACCGACACCGACACCGATACCGACACCGACACGGATGCCGACACCGACACCGATACGGATGCCGACACCGATACGGATGCCGACACCGACACGGATGCCGACACCGACACCGACACCGACACCGACACCTGCGCGGAAGACGCGGCCGAGCCCAACGACGACCAGGCCACTGCGATCGCCTCGATCTCCGGCACGGATCTCGCCGTCACCGACGTGAGCCCCGACGACTACTGGACCGTCACCGTTCCCGACGGCAGCTACGTCGACGCCACCATCACGTTCGCCCAGGACGACCTCGACCTCTACGTCTACGACGAGGCCGGCACCTCGCAGGACAGCTCGCTGTTCGGCGCCGGAACCGAGAACGTGTTCTGGCTCAACGATAGCGGCGCCAGCCAGGATGTCGCGATCCGCGTCTCCCGGTACACCACCTCGGGCACGTGCACGCTGTACGACTACACCGCCACCGTCGGCACGCCGGTGCCGGAGGTCTGTGACGACCTCATCGACAACGACTTCGACAACTCCGACGACTGCGACGACTACGACTGCATCACCGATGCGGCGTGCGCCGGCACCTGCCCCGCCGAAGACGCGAACGAGGACAACGACGACCAGGCCAGCGCGATCGCCCTCACCGGCCCGCTCACCGGCCTGATGGTCCACAACCAGGATCCCGACTACTGGAACATCGACGTGCCGGACGGCCAGTCCGTCACCGTCGACATCACGTTCACGCACGCCGACGGTGACATCGACGCGACGCTCTACGACGCAACCGGGGCCTTCCTCGACGGCTCGGGCGGCACGGTCGACAACGAGCAGCTCGTGTGGGTGAACGACACCGGCGCCACCGCCACCGTCACCGCCTACGTGCGCGGCTTCGGAACGGGCACCTGCAACAACTACGACATCGCGTACACCCTCGGCGTCGTTCCCGACGAGATCTGCGACGACACCACCGACAACGACCTCGACGGTGCCGAAGACTGCGAAGACTACGACTGCCTCGACGACGCCGCCTGCACGGGCACCTGCCCGGCAGAGGACGACTCGGAGCCGAACGACACGGCGGCCACCGCGGTCACCATCACGCCCGGCACCCCGCTCACGGCGCGCATGGTCCACGTGCAGGACGCCGACTTCTACACGTTCTCGCTGGCCGACGGCTCCACCGCCACGGTCGACCTCACCTTCCTCCACGCGGATGGCGACCTCGACCTGCGCGTGCTCGACGACGCCGGCAACACGCTCGGCAGCGGCACGAGCATCACGGACAACGAGTCCGTGACGTACACGAACGGCAGCGGCGCCGCGATGACCATCGTGGCCCAGCTCGTGACGACGTACATCGACGTGTGCTCGGCCTACGACATCAGCGTCACCGTCACCCCCTGATGCTCGCTGGTGTGGGCCGCCCACGCGGTCCACATCGCGAACGTCGCTCGAAACGGGTCAGCAGCGCATCCGCGCTCTGGCCCGTTTTCGTTGGTCCTTTCGCACCGAACCATCCTGGAGCCCGCCTTGGTCCTGCTCGCCGCGCTCGCCTGCTCGAATCCCCCGCCCGCTCCGGAGCCCGGGCCTCCGCCCGTGGAGGAGGCTGCGGTCGTGCTGTTGGTGCGGCACGCCGAGAAGGCGCAGGATGGCACCCCGGATCCGCCGCTCACCGAAGCCGGCACGCAACGGGCGCAGTGCCTGAAGCAGCTGCTGATGCCGACCCATCCGCAGCGGGTCCTCACGAGCCAGTACCAGCGTACGCAGGCCACGCTGGCCCCGACCGCCGAAGCGCTGGCGGTCACCCCGCAGGTGATCGAGGCCGGCGACGAGGCGGGCTGGCTGGCGGCCCTCCGTGAAGCGAAGCCGGGAACGGTCACGGTGGTGGCCGCGCACTCGAACACGGTGCCGCAGCTCGTCCAGGCGCTCGGAGGCACGATGTCCGACCTCGACGAGAAGGGCAACATCCCCGACGACGACTACAGCCGGCTCGTGTACGTCACGCTCGATGCGCAGGGCCGCGCCACATCGAGCGTCGTGACGAACTACTGTGTTCCTCCCACGTAGGAACGGAGTCCTTCATGCCGACCGCCCTGTCCGGTTGGGGGCGATACCCCGTCGTCCCGTGTGAGGTCGCGCAGCCCGGCACGGTCGCGCAGGTGGCCGCCACGCTGGGAGCCCCGAGCGGAACCCACATCGCGCGCGGACTGGGCCGGAGCTACGGCGACGCCGCGCTCGACGGCCACGGCGTCGTGCTCGACTGCACGGGCCTCGATCGCTACCGGTCGTTCGACCCCGACACCGGCACCCTGACGTGCGAGGCCGGCACCAGCCTCGCGCAGATCTTGCGCGACTTCGGGCCCCGCGGATTCCTGCCCGCGGTGACCCCGGGCACGAAGTTCGTCACCGTGGGCGGGTGCATCGCGAACGACGTGCATGGCAAAGCGCACCATGCAGACGGGTGTTTCTCACGATGCACGGAGTCGATGCGCATCGCGCTCGCGAGCGGCGAGGTGGTGAACGCGAGCCCCACCGAGAACGCCGAACTGTACTGGGCCAGCTTCGGCGGGATGGGCCTGCTCGGCGTCATCGTGGAGGCCACGATCCGTCTTCGGCGCGTCGAGACCACCTACTTCCGGCAGACCGCCCTCGCGGTGCCCGACCTCGACGCCATGCTCGACGCGATCGACGCCCACCACCACCTCCCGTACTCGGTCGCCTGGGTCGACTCGCTGGCCACCGGCTCGCGTCTCGGTCGCGGTGTGCTCACGGTCGGCGACCACGCCACGCTCGCCGACCTCCCGGCCTCCCTGCGCGCCAGCCCGCTGTCCGTCACCCCACCTTCGCCGCTCGTGCTCCCCTTCGAGCTGCCCGGGAGGGCCCTGAACACCGCCACCATCCGCGCGCTCAACGTCGTGCTCGAGCAGGTGCAGGCCCACGGCGCCGCGTACGCCCACTACGAGAAGTTCTTCTACCCGCTCGACTTCATCGGGCAGTGGAACCGCGGCTACGGCCGGCGCGGCTTCACGCAGTACCAGTTCGTCATCCCGATGGAGAACGGCCGCGCGAACATCCGCACGCTGCTCTCGCTCGTCGCGAACAGCGGTCAGGCGCCGTTCCTCAACGTCCTGAAGCGGTTCGGTCCCGAGCGCGACGAGACGTCCCTCTCGTTCCCGTTCGAGGGCTACACGTTCGCGATCGACTTCCCCATCCGGCCGGGCCTCGAAGGGGTGCTGCGGGAGCTCGACCGCCACGTGCTCGCCATGGACGGCCGGGTCTACCTCGGGAAGGACGCCTTCCTCCAGCGTCCCACGTTCGAGGCGATGTACCCCCGGCTCGACCGGTGGAAGGCCGTCAAGCACGCGGTCGACCCCGCATCCCGCTTCAGCTCCGAGCTCGGGCGGAGGCTCGGGCTCTCCGCGGGTTAGGTCTCCCCCATGTGGTGGGTGCTCGCATCGATGGCTGGCGGTCCCTGCGACTCCGCAGCCCTCTCCGTGGTGCTCGGCGCGCTGGAGTCCGTGCCGGACGAGCGGGTGGCCGAGCTCACCGCCTCCGATCTCGCCGACGCCTGCACGTTCGAGCCCCCCGTCCAGGACGCCCTGCTCCAGGTGGCCGCGGGGGACCCTTCGGGCGCTCGGGACCCGCGCTCTCTGGACCCCCTGCTCGACCACCCCACCGTCCGCGAGCTGTGCGGCGTCACGCTCGCCTCCACCGACCGCGCGGACGTGTGGTCCACCTGCGAGCTCGCCCGGATGGGCGCGTTCACGGAGCAGGGCTGGCGCGAGGCCCAGGGGCCGGTGCTCCTCCCGCTGGTCGTGCACGAGGTGCTCGTGGCCTCCGGAACGTCCCGCGACACCGCGCAGATCGTCGTGCGGCGCCTCGCCGGCATCCCCCGCGAGGCGCGAGGCGGTGTGGTGAACGTGTTCGAGCCGCTGTTCCCGACCTTCCCGTAGCCGTCAGAGCTTCGCGCCCTTCTCCACCGGCCCGTTCGCGCCGATCCACACCACCGCGCCCGTCGACAGGGTCGCGCGGACCTCGCTGCCGTCCTCCGACCCCGGGAACCGGAGGTCCGTCACGTCCGCCTCCAGCGAGCCCTCCCACCGGGCTTCCTGCGACGCCACCGACCACACCGCGACGCGGGGCCCCCGCGCGATCGCCAGCTCCTGCCCGTGCTGCGACAGGGCCGCCACCGTGCCGCCCCCACCCGGCGGAGCGCGCAGCTTCACGCCATCGGTTCCGAGCCGCTGGGCCCCTTCGGTGCGCGGTGTGGGCGGTTCGTCGTCCGGCTCGTCGATGTCCTCGACGATCGGGGTGACGAGGTCGATCATGTCGAACAGCTCGAGCGACACATCGGGCCCGCCGAACGACCAGTCCGTGAGATCGAGGTCGTCGAGGAGCAGAGGCTCCACGTCGAACAGCGGAGGGTCGACATCGCGCTCGTAGACGAGCTTCGGCCGCGGCGGCGCCACGATGGGCACCACGTGCACGAACGCCGCGTCGGCCCACGCCACCACGTCGCCATCGCCCGACAGCGCCAGGGTGGACGGCACGCCCTCCACCGGAAACCCCGCCAGGCGCGCCCTCCCCGGCTCGAGGATGCCGATCCACGACGTGAGGGACGCGTGCTCCGCGCCCTCCTCTGCGAGCACGAGCCACAGGGACGCCACGCGATCGAGCGTCGTGCTCGCGGAAACGGCCCGCAGCCGAAGCGAGAGCTGAGCCGAGTCGCGGTGGACCTCCGGATCGAGGTGCACCTGGTCGGTGAAGTCGAACTCGGTGTCGTGCCCGTTCACCTCCACGTGCAGCGTGGTGCTGCCGTACAGCGCCGCACCGTCGAGCTCGACGCGCACCTCGGGAGGCGGAGCAGCGAGGCACGGAGCGGACAGGACGAGCCACATGCAGAGATCCTAACGCAGGTCGAGCGCGGTCGTCCGCCGCGTCACAAGTCGTCATCGGGGTCGCGATGCCCGATCCCATCGGGGATGATCCTGGAGACGGGCTCGACCTCCTCCGGCGCCCTTCCACCTGCCGGAGGAGTCCATGACCGACAAGCGCACACCGACGCACGCCCCCACGCACGAGCGGAACACGTCGACCCCCACCACGCCGAACCGCGAGCGCGTCACCGCTCCCGCGCGCAGGCCCACGCCCGCGTCCGACCCGCGGAACGAGGTGCTGTGGCGGCCGAGCACCGAAGACCCCGACCAGATCGCCACGGATCCGCCAGCGCCCCAGCGGCTGTGGCGCCCCTGACCGTCAGGAGCCCGCGGGAGCGTAGCGCCGGCGCTGGACGCTCGTGGAGTTGCCGCCATCGTCGTCCCACGACCCGATGCAGTCGGCCTGCTCCACCTCGACGATCTCCTTCACGCGGCCTTCGCTGTCGCGCGTGACGTCCCACACCGTCGCGTAGTGCGTGTTGTCGCAGCCGTCGCCCTCGGAGTCCCACGTGCCGAAGATCGAGACCAGACGCTCCTTCTCGTCGAACTCCAGGTGGTACTGCCGGTCGAACGTGTAGGTGCCGCGCTCCTCGTACGTGTCGAAGATGCCGTACGTGGCCGCCTGCACCGTGCCGTCGGCGCGCTTCACCAGGTGTGCGTTCGCCTCGCGGTGCTCGAGGTGCCACTCCGACACGTTCTTCTTCGTCGACCGCCACGCGCCCTCGGCCTCGAAGTACGTGCGGTCGGGCGAGAACCACCTCAGGATCTCGGGCTGGAGCGCATCGAGCCCATCGGGAGGCTGGATCCGGTCCTTCACCTCGAACCGCCACCAGGCCGGCGCCACGACGCCCATCTGCTTGCGCTCCGTCTCGCGCTTCGCCATCCGTGCGAGGACCGCCGCCCGCTCGCCTGCAGGCACCTCGCTCGAGGCCGTGACGAACGACGTGGCCGCGAACGGGTACGCCTTCGGCTGCGACGCGAAGTAGTCGGCCGTCGCCTGGCGCTCCGCGATCCACGACTTCAGGGCCGCGTGCTTCGCGTTCTCGACCGGCGCGCTGAACGGCGTGCTCGACTGCACCCACACCTCGGCGTCGCTGATGCAGAGGTCGGCATACGTGCGGCCCTCGTGGACCCCCAGCACGTTCAGGCGCACCCCGTCGAACGGACGGTCGACCGGGGGATCCAGCACGATCTCCTGCCAGCCCATCTTCCGGTCGACCTTCCACTTCTGCTCCATCACGACCGTGGAGCCCGCGAGCCACACCACCGAGAGCTCGGACGGCGCGGCGTTCGCGGTGAGCAGCGCGTCGGACTTCTGGTAGCCGTTGCGGATGCGGACCTTCACCTTGTCGGCCTTCGCGACCGGGCTCACCGACCACGAGATCCACTCGCCGAGCCCGTTCCCGCGCGCTCCCTCGACCCAGGCGGTCTTCGGGTCGCCATCGAGCAGGTAGTTCGCGTGGTAGTTCTCGGTGTACTTGTTCCAGTTGCTCTGCAGGAAGCTGCTGGCTTCCGCCGACGGAGCACGGAGCTGGTTGTACTCGGCGGCTTGAGCCACGAGGGCGAGCAGGATCACGGGACCTCCAAGGCCCGCAGACTACCTCGGAAAGACGAAGGGCAGCCGCACGACCTCCACCTTGCCCGAGTCGGGACGCTCGAACTGCATCCGGCGGAACCGGCTCGCCAGGCAGCTCTCGACCGTGACGTTGCCGAGCGTCGAGCGCCCCACGTCGGCCGTGATCACGCTGCCGTCGGGCCCCACGGAGAGCTGGATGTCGACCTCGCCCGCGAGATCGGGGCGCTTCGCGGCCTCCCGCTGGTAGCAGTAGTCGATCTGCTTGTCGTGCTCGTGCACGGTGCGCCACACCACGGCCAGGTACGTGCTGTCACCCTCCCCTTCGCCCTCCCCTTCGACGGCGGGCTCCTCCACCTGCTCGGGCAGAGGCTCCAGCGCATCCGTGCGCCACACCACGAACGGCGTGAGGGCGTCTTCTCCCTCCATGGGCGCGGGCTCCGAGATCCCTTCGATCAGCGCGACGTAGTCCGACACCTTCGCCTCGGGCGGGAACCACACCTGCACCCCGTCTTCGGCGCGCTCCGCACGGATCTCCGCGAGGGCGGCCTTCAGCTCGGGCACGCCCAGGCGGTGGCGCGTGCGGGAAGCTTCCGTCGCGGGGTCTTCGAAGTGCATCACCCAGCCATCGGGCCGGTGCTGGACGCGCGTGTGCGGGCGCACCAGCCGCGAGCCCCCACCGAAGCCCGCCGGATCGGGGTCGCGGGCATCCGGACCCGCGCTCGCGGCACTCAGGAACAGGCAGCGCAGCTCCGGTGTGCGCACCTCGAGGCACACGCGCTCGCCGGCAGCGGTGACCCACGGCGCGAGCTCGGTGAGCGGGAGGTCTTCGGGAGCCTCGATCGCCAGGAGGCCGGCCGACACGGCGGTCGGGGACGACACCGGCTGATCGTCGAGCAGGCGGCGGGTGCCCGCGAACGTGAGCGTGGGCATCGCGATCAGGCGGGCGCGCACCAGCTCTCCGCTCGCGGACGGCACCTTCAGCCCGATGCCCCCGAGGGCCTCCGCGCGGACCTCCGCCGCCGGACGCGCTCGCGCCGTGAGGGTCGACAGCTGCCAGGCGGCCGCACCGCCCAGCCCCACGGTCGGGAGCAGGGTGATCGAGGCCACCACCGCGGTGACCGCACCGCGCCCGTCGAGCTCGCGCATCCCGGGGCCCACGACGAACGGCAGCGTCACCAGCAGCACGACCGCGAGCCCAGCCGTGCCGCCGAACACCATGGGCCCCGAGAACGCGGCGTCCTCCAGCAGCACGCGCATCATCTCGCGCGACGCGTACGCCTGGACCTCGTAGTACCGCGACATCGCCAGCGCTCCGGACGCGAGCGCCGCACACCCCAGAGCGAGCACGCCGTACAGGGCCGTCGCAGCGCGCCCGTTCGCCGCACGCGCGCGGTCGCGGGCCTCCTCGACGGGGAAGCGCAGCGAACCCAGCACCATGCCGCCCATCGCACCCGAGAACGCGAACCCGGCGATCGGCCCGACGAACCACAGCGCGACGGGCGTGACGACGAGCAGCACGAGCACCGCGACGACCGTGTTCGCCCAGGTGAACCGGGCCTCCTTTCCGGGACGGCTGAGGAGGCCGAGCCCGGTGCCCATCGAGAAGGACACGAACAGCAGCTCGCTCGACAGCGCCCCCGCGATCGTGGTGTACAGCGAGATCGCCGTTCCCGCGGACGCCACCTCGACGAGGTTCTCGGGCGACACGCTCGCGACGGCGGCCATCGCCATCCCCACGCCCTGGATCGTGCCGAACAGCCCCAGCAGGAGCGGCACGGCCCCGAGCGCGACCCAGATCGCGGAAGGCAGCCGGAGCCGGAGAAGCAGCGAGCCGTACAGCGCCACCACGGCCAGCTGGAGCACGCTGAGCACGCCCAGGATCGCGAGCATCAGGGGTCCGCCATCACGGAAGGCGGCGACGGGATCGATCATCACGGCCCTCCAGGATGGGGGAAGGCTCCCGCGACAGGAGCCCGACGAAGGGAATTCAGGGAGGAGTCAGCGAGCCAGCTCGCTGAAGGCTCCCGGCAACAGGAATTTCACCACGTCTCGGCCTCGCGCATCACACGATCCGGGACCCGCTCCCCTTCCCGGACGCTCCTCAGCGCTTGGAAGCGACGTAGATCAGCCACTCCACGACCGCTTTCTCGAGCCAGTCGTACGTGACGGCCTTCATGTTCTTCGCGGTCGCGACCGTGTGGCTCCCCACCTCGGCGTGCACCGGACCGTTCTTCAAGCGGATGTGCATGCGCTCGAACTTGAGACCGCCCTCTTCGATCCATGGCGTGGCGCCGACGCCCGCGCCGTCCTGGCTCATGTCGAGCAGGACCTGGTGCGACGCGACGATCACCTTCGAGATCTGGCGGAGATCCTCGACGATCTCGCCCGTCCGCACGTTCCACGCCTTCGACATCTGCTGGTGGCGCTCGTCCTCGCGAGACGACTTGAACGACGGATCCCCCTGCTCGAAGACCTGCAGGGCTGCCTCCAGACGCTCGGCGTCCTCGTTCGACAGCTCCTTGAGCGGCAGATCGTCCCCCGCGAGCTCGCGCGGTGCTCCATGTCCCACGAAACCTCCCACGGTCGGGTACGCGTCCGACCGGTCCCGGAGGATACACGAGCCCCCGGATCCCACCCAACCCCCCGCGCCCGGAGCCTCTCCATGCCCACCCTCCCCCAGGCCCTCGCGGCCCTCGAGACGCTCGCGCCGCTGCGCCTCTCGGCATCCTGGGACAACACCGGGCTGCTCCTCGAGGGCGACCGCCTCGTGGAGCGCGCGATCGCGACGATCGATCTCACGCCCTCGGTGCTCGAGGAGGCCCTGTCGGGCGGGCACGATCTGGTGGTCGCCTACCATCCGCCCGTGTTCCGCGGGCTCAAGTCGATCACGCGGCGCACGGCGCAAGGGCGCATCCTGCTCGACCTCGCGCGGGCCGGGGTGCACGTGTACAGCCCCCACACCGCGCTCGACTGCGTGGTGGGCGGCCTGAACGACTGGCTGCTCGAGGGCTTCGGCGCGGTCGCAGACGTTCGGCCCATCGAGCCCGACCCCACCGAGCCCGGCGCGGGGGTCGGGAGGCTCGCCACCCTCGTCGAGCCCCGCCCCCTGGCCGACCTCGTCGACGACCTCAAGCGGTTCCTCGACCTCCCGGCGGTCCGGGTGGCGGGGAGCCCGGCCCAGCGCATCGCTCGCGTCGCGGTGTGCCCGGGCGCGGGCGGGAGCGCGTTCGAGCGGCTTCGTGACGTCGACCTGCTGTTGACAGGAGAGATGCGGCACCACGACGTGCTCGCCTTCCTGGCGCTCGGCACCGCGACCGTGCTCACCGACCACACGAACACCGAGCGCGGGTTCCTGCCCCGGTACGCCGCGAAACTGTCGGCCCTTCTCGGCATTCCGGTCGACGTGGCGCGCACCGACGCCGATCCCCTCCGCGTCGTGTAGGCTCCGGACATGCGCACGTTCCCGAAGTCCGGATCCGCCGCGCGAGCACGGGCCCTCGTCGAGGGTCTCCAGGCCCGACTGTCCGCCACGCTCGCCGACATCGACCGCCACCACGGCGACGGCCGGGTTCCCACGGCGGTCGAGTGGGAGCGCGACGAAGGGCGTCACGGCGGGGGAACCCGCTTCGAGCTCGGCGATACCGCAGCCTTCGACCGCGCGTCCGTGAACGTGTCGGTCGTGCACTACGACGATCTGCCCGACAAGGCGCTGGGCTCCGCCACGGCCCTCTCCACGATCGTGCACCCGCGGCATCCGCGCTCTCCGTCGATGCACATGCACATCAGCTGGACCGAGATGCGCGATGGCCGCGGGTACTGGCGGGTGATGGCCGACCTCAACCCGTCCGTGCCGGTCGAGCCCGACCGCGCCGACTTCCTGGCCGCGCTCGCCGCGAGCGCTCCAGCGCAGCTCGACGAAGCCCGCGAACAGGGCGATCGGTACTTCTTCATCCCCGCCCTGAACCGCCATCGCGGCGTCGTGCACTTCTACCTCGAGGCCTTCCACTCCGGAGACTTCGATGCCGACGAAGCGCTCGCCCGCTCGGTCGGGGAGCACGTGATCGAGACGTACGGTCGCATCACGAACCGCGCTCAGGCCCGCACCCTCGAGCCCGACGACGCCGACGCGCAGCTCGCGTACCACACGCTCTACCTGTTCCAGGTGCTCACCCTCGACCGCGGCACCACGTCCGGCCTGCTCGTGCACGACCAGAACGACGTCGGCATCCTGGGCTCGCTGCCGTCGCACGTCGACGCCACCCTGCTCGCCTCGTGGGCCGCGAAGGTCCCCGACGTCCAGGCGGCGCTCGTCCACCAGCTCGCCAGCGTGCTCGGCGAGGGTCGCCAGCCCGTCACTGCCGAGCGGAAAGCCCATCTGGCACGGGTGGTTCGCGAGCACTATCGCAACCACCCGGCCGCTCTCGATCTCCAGGCATCGGGGTCCATCGTGCCCCCCACCGTCGCCAACCATCGCTGAGGCCGCCGGATCCCCGGCCGCCCCGAAGAGGCTCCCGTGCGCTCACTCCTCCCCGCCCTCGCCCTGCTCGTCCCCTTCTCCGCGTCCGCGGGGCCCGACATCTACGGCCTCGGGAACGGGCAGGACGCCGCGCTCACCGTCTCCGCGCCCACCGTCGTGAACCGCTACGCGGCGGTCACCGCGAATGCCGCGGCCGGTGCGAGCTCGCTCACCGTGTCCACCACCACGGGCTTCTCGGTGGGCACGCTCGTCCTCGTGTACCACACCCAGGGCCTCATGCCCGCCTCCGGCAACGGCACAGCCGCCCTGATCGACCTCACGGCCGACCCCACGAACGCGGGCGTCTGGGAGCTCGCCCGCATCACGGCCGTCGGCGCGAACAGCGTCACGCTCGACTCCGCACTCCTGTTCGGCATCACCGCGGGCCAGGCGCAGATCGTCGCCGTGCCCGAGTACACCACCCTCACCGTCGCGGCGGCGGGCGTGCTCGACGCGCAGCCCTGGAACGGGAGCACGGGCGGCGTCGTCGCGTTCCTCACCCAGGGGCAGCTCACGGTGGATGGGCGCATCGACGCCGACGCAGACGGGTTCCGCGGAGGCATCGCCGCGAACGGCGACAACGTGTACACCTGCACCGCGCTCGACTACGGCGGGCCCCAGAACGCGGGCCAGAAGGGCGAAGGGCTCGGCGTGGCGATGTACACGGGCTTCTACGGGCGCGGGAACCGCGCGAACGGCGCCGGGGGCGGCAACTGCCACAACGCGGCGGGCGGCGGTGGCGGTCACGCCGGGCGGGGCGGCAAGGGCGGCAACACCTGGCCCGGCTCCGTGGGCACCGAAGACCTCGGAGGCTTCGGCGGGCGGCCGCTGTCCTACTCGCTCCACTACCGCGCGTCGTTCGGCGGCGGCGGCGGCGCCGGCCACGGGAACAACAATGCGGTCACCAGCGGCGGGCGGGGCGGCGGGCTCATCTGGATCCGCACCCAACAGGCCACGATCAGCGGCTCCATCCGCTCGCGGGGGCAGACCGCCGCCAACGTGATGGCGCCAGACACCGCGACGGATGCCGCCGGCGGGGGCGGCGCAGGCGGCGCGATCGTGGTGTACGCGGTCCAGGGCGTCGACTGCACCGGGTCGGGGGCGATGTCGGTCCTCGGCGGCAACGGCGGCACCGTGCTCGGTCCGGGCTACACCCACGGCCCCGGAGGCGGCGGCGCGGGCGGCAAGGTCCTCCTGTCCACCATCAGCAACACGTGTGCGGTCGACACCAGCAACGGGCTCGCCGGTGTCGCCTTCACGAACGCTGCGAACACCACCACCACCAACTACGGGTCCGGTCCCGTGGTGCTCAATGAGCCCGACAGCGATGGGGAGTTCGGGTTCGAGGTCCCACCGGGCAGCGGTCCCGACTTCGACGGCGACGGCCTCCCCGACTTCTACGAGGTCGCGTTCACCGGCACCGATCCCCTCGACTACGACTCCGACGACGACGGCCTGTCCGACGGCGAGGAGCACCTCACCACCCTCACCGATCCGCTCGATGCCGACACCGACGACGATGGCCTCACCGACGGCGAAGAGCTCGACGGCGCCGACGGCATCCCCGGCACGGGCGACGAGACCGACCCGTTCGACGACGACTCCGACGCAGACGGGCTGATCGACGGCATCGAGGTCGGCGACGACGACCCCGTCGCGCCCGGCGTGTCCATCGGCGGCGTTCCCTTCGCGGGCACCGACGTCCCGTACACCGGCGACGGCGACTCAGGCGCCACCACCACCGATCCGAACGATCCCGACTCCGACGGAGACGGCCTCTCCGACGGCGCCGAAGACCTCGATCTCGACGGTCGATGGGACGGCGACCGGCCAGGCACGGCCAACGACGAGACCGATCCGAACCTCCCCGACACAGACGGCGACGGCCTCGACGACGACGCCGAGGGCGGATCGGGCGGTCCCGACACCGACGGAGACGGCACGGTCGACGCGCTCGACCCGCTGGACGAGGACTCCGACAACGACGGGCTCACCGACCAGGAGGAGGTCACCACCACGAACACCGATCCGTTCGATCCCGACACCGACGGAGATGGCCTCTCCGACGGCGACGAGGTGAACGCCACCGCCACCGATCCCCTCGACGCCGACTCCGACGACGACGGGCTGTCCGACGGTGAAGAGGTCTACGGGCTCGACGGCACCCCGAGCACGAACGACGAGACCGACCCGAACGACGCCGACTCCGACTCCGACGGCCTCACCGACGGCCTCGAGGTGGGACGCACTGCGGGCATCCCCGGCGGAACGTCCGACAGCGGCGTGCCGTTCGTGGGCACCGACACCACGAGCGCCAGCTTCGTGCCCGACGGCGACGCCGGCGCCACCACCACGCTCCCGTTCGACGACGACTCCGACGGAGACGGTCTCACCGACGGCGCCGAGGATCTCGACCTCGACGGCGTGTGGGACGGCGACCGGCCCGGCACCGCGAACGACGAGACCGACCCGAACCTCCCGGACACCGATGGAGACGGCCTCGACGACCAGGCCGAGGGTGGCTCGGCCGGTCCCGACTCCGACGCCGACGGCACCATCGACGCCCTCGATACCAGCGCCGACGGAGACACCGACGGAGACGGCCTCACCGACGCCGAGGAGACCGACATCCACGGCACCGACCCGAACGACCCCGACTCCGACGGAGACGGCCTCACCGACGGGCGCGAGGTGAACGGAACGCTCACGGACCCGCTCGACGCCGACTCCGACGACGACGGCCTCTCCGACGGGGAGGAGGTCGCCGGCCCCGACGGCACGGCGGCTTCGGGCGACGAGACCGACCCGAACGACCCCGACTCCGACAACGACGGGCTCGCCGACGGTCTCGAGGCCGGCCGCAGCGTGCCCCTCCCCGGAGGGGTGTCCGACGGCGATGGGGTGCCCTTCGTCGGCACCGACCCGACGCAGTTCGTCCCCGACGGCGACGCCGGCGCCACCACCACGCTCCCGTGGGAGGCCGACTCCGATGGGGACGGCCTCACCGACGGTGCCGAAGACCTCGACGCCGACGGCGTGTGGGACGGCGACCAGCCCGGCACCACAGACGACGAGACCGACCCGAACCTCGCGGACACCGACGGCGATGGGCGCAACGACCTCGTCGAGGGCGGATCGGCGGGCCCCGACACCGACGGAGACGACACCATCGACGCGCTCGATCCCGACGGCGTGATCGACGACTCCGACGGAGACGGCCTGTCGGACGACGACGAGACCAACATCCACGGCACCGACCCGAACGATCCCGACTCCGACGGAGACGGCCTCACCGACGACGTCGAGGTCGCGGGTCCCACCGACCCCCTCGACGCCGACTCCGATGACGACGGCCTCTCCGACGGGGCCGAGACGGACGGGCCCGATGGCGTCCCCGGCAGCGGCGACGAGACCGACCCGGTCGTGTTCGACACCGACGCCGACGGCCTGTCCGACGGTCTCGAGCTCGGCGTCGACACGCCCATCCCCGCGGGCGTCTCCGATGGGAACGGCATCCCGTATGCGGGCACCGACACCGCGGTGTTCACGCCCGACACCGACCCGTCCACCACCACCGATCCGAACGACGACGACAGCGACGACGACACCCTGCTCGACGGCGCCGAGGATCTCGATGGCGACGGCGCCTACGACTACGACGTGCAGCCGGGGTCCGCGAACGACGAGACCGATCCGAACGACGCCGACTCCGACGACGACACGCTCGACGACGCCTTCGAGGGCGGCGCGGGAGGTCCCGACTCCGACGGCGACACGCTGATCGACGCCCTCGACCCCGACTCCGACAACGACGTGCTCGACGACATCGACGAGGTCGCTGCGGGCACCGACCCGTACGACCCCGACTCCGACGACGACGGGCTCACCGACGCCGAAGAGGTGCTCGGACCCGACGGGATTCCCGGCACGGGCGACGAGACCGACCCCCTCGACGCCGACTCCGACGACGACGGCCTGTCCGACGGCGCAGAGCTCGCGGGCCCCGACGGCGTCGCCGGCACAGGCGACGAGACCGACCCGAACCGCTTCGACACCGACGGAGACGGGCTCTCCGACGGTCTGGAGCGCGGCGTCACGACCGGGGTGGCCGGAGGCGTCTCCGACCGCCTGTCGATCCCCTACGCGGGCACCGACACCGCCGTGTTCACGCCCGACGCCGACCCGTCCACCACCACCGATCCGAACGATCCCGACTCCGACGACGACGGGCTCTCCGACGGCGCCGAGGATCTCGACGGCGACGGGGCCTGGGCCGGTGACCAGCCCGGAACGGCCGACGACGAGACCGATCCGAACGTCGCCGACACCGACGGCGACGGGGCCTCCGACTTCTCCGAGGGCGGTTCCGCGGGTCCGGACACCGATGGCGACGGCACCATCGACGCGCTCGACGCGGATCAGGTCGCCGACTCCGATGGCGACGGGCTCTCCGACCCGGTGGAGGCCGTCGTCGGCACCGACCCGAACGACCCCGACTCCGACGACGACGGCCTCACCGACCCGCAGGAGCTCATCGGCGCCGACGGCATCCCGGGCTCCGGCGACGAGACCGACCCCCTCGACGCCGACTCCGATGACGACGGGATCTCCGACGGAGACGAGGTGTCCGGCCCCGATGGCACCCCCGGAACCGGCGACGAGACCGACCCGAACGATGCCGACACCGACGCCGACGGCGTGCAGGACGGCACGGAGTCCGCGGTCACCACCCCCATCCCCGACGGCGTGACCGACGGCGACGGACGCCCGTACGCGGGCACCGACCCCGCGGTGTTCGTGCCCGACGCCGATCCGTCCACCACCACGGATCCGCTCGACGCCGACTCCGACGGCGACGGCCTGCTCGACGGCGACGAAGACCTCGACGGCGACGGCGCATGGGCGGGCGATCAGCCCGGTCTGGTCGACGACGAGACCGACCCGAACGCGGTCGACACCGACGGAGACGGCCTCGACGACCTGATCGAGGGCGGCGCAGCCGGTCCCGACAGCGACGGCGACGGCACGATCGACGCCCTCGACCCCGACCTCGGGCCCGACGCCGACGGCGATGGGATCCCCGACACCGTCGAGGACTTCATCGGCACCGACCCGAACGACCCCGATACCGACGACGACGGGCTCGACGACGGCGAGGAGCTCATCGGTCCCGACGGCAGCCCCGTCTCGGGCGACGAGACCTCCCCGCTCGACGCCGACACCGACGACGACGGGATCTCCGACGGAGACGAGGTCGCGGGCACGACCGACCCGAGAAACCCCGACACCGACGGCGACGGGCTGAACGACGGCCTCGAGTCCGGCGTCACGGTGGGCGTCCCCGGCGGGGTGTCCGACGGGAACGGCATCCCGTACAGCGGCACCGGGCCCGACTGGATCCCCGACAGCGACCCGTCCACCACCACCGATCCCGCGAACCCCGACTCCGACGGCGACGGGTGGACCGACGGCGAAGAGGACCTCGACGGCGACGGCGCGTGGGACGGCGACCGCCCGGGCACGCAGGACGACGAGACCGATCCGAACGACCCCGACACCGACGGCGACGGCATCGGCGACGCCGCGGAGGGGGGTTCCGCGGGTCCGGACAGCGACGGAGACGGCACGATCGACGCCCTCGACCCCGACCTGTTCGTCGACACCGACGGAGACGGCGTCTCCGACGACGACGAGGTGGCGAACGGCACCGACCCGACCGATCCCGACACCGACGACGACGGGCTCACGGACGGCCAGGAGCGCGACGGCGCCGATGGCATCCCGGGCTCGGGCGACGAGACCGACCCGCTCGACTCCGACAGCGACGACGACGGGCTCTCCGACGGCGACGAGCTCTCCGGCCCCGACGGCATCCCCGGAACCGGCGACGAGACCGACCCGCTCGACTTCGACAGCGACGGCGACGGGCTCTCCGACGGCCTCGAGCTCGGCGTGACCGACCCGGTGCCTGGCGGAACGTCTGATGGAGGCGTGCCGTTCGACGGTACGGGCCCCGGCTTCGTCGGCGACGCCGACCCCACCACGACGACCGACCCGAACGACCCTGACACCGACGGAGACGGCCTGACGGACGGTGAAGAAGACCTCGACGGGAACGGCCGGTTCGACGGTGACCGCCCGGGAACCGCGAACGACGAGACGGATCCGAACGATCCCGACTCCGACGGAGACGGCCTGTCCGACTCCGACGAGGGAGGCCCGGGCGGCCCGGACTCCGACGGAGACGGCACGATCGACGCCCTCGACCCCGACATGCCGCCGAACGACAGCGACGGCGACGGGCTCACCGACGACGAGGAGGCCGAGCTCGGCACGGATCCGAACGATCCCGACACCGACGACGACGGTCTGCTCGACGGCGAAGAGGTCGACGTGTACGGAACCGATCCGCTCGACCCCGACTCCGACGACGACGGGCTCTCGGATGGCGACGAGGTCGATGTGTACGGCACCGACCCGAACGACCCCGACACCGATGGCGGCGGCGTGCCCGACGGGGAGGAGGTCGATCGCGGCACGGATCCGCTCGATCCCAGCGACGACTTCGCGGACGTGGGCGGCGAGGGTGCGTTCTACGGCGGTGCGTGCACCTGCGCGTCGAACAGTGGCGGGATGGGCGGCGGGCTCGCGCTGCTGCTCGGGCTCGTCGTCGTGCGTCGCAGGCGCTGATGGTCCGCTACCTCCTGCGCACGGCCCCCGTGGTCGTGCGGGCGCTGCTGGGTGCCGACGGGCGCCGGATCTCGCGGATCACCCGGCGGGTGCGGCTCGACGAGATCGACCCGAACCGGCACATGAACCAGGCCGTCTACGCCCAGGTGCTCGAGCTCGGGCGCACGGACTGGGTGCTGCGCAGCCGGTCGTGGACGCGGTGGCGTGCGGAGCGGCTGCTGCCGGTCGTGGCCGAGCAGCGCATCGTGTACCGCCGCGAGCTCGCGCCGCTCCAGCGGTATGCGATCGACACGCGGGTCGTGTCCGTGGAGGGCCGGCTGATGTGGTTCGAGCAGCACATCCTCGTGGGCGACCGCGTGCACGCGCGCGGGGAGAGCGCGCTGATCTTCATCGGTCCGGACGGCGTGCTCACGCCCGAGCAGCTGTCGCCGCACGTCGACGACCTGGTGGAGTCACGCCTGGTCGTGGAGGACTGGCGCGCCCGGGCGTGACATCTGCGCGACCCGGCCGACGCCGAGCAGCGAGGCCATCGCGAGCGCTGCGCTGAGACCGAGCCAGATGCCGGTGAGCCCGTAGGGACCCATCAGGAGCACGCACAGCGGCATGCCGACCGCCCAGTGCGCGAACAGCGCGATGCCCGCCGCGAACCGGGTGTCGCCCACCCCGCGCAGCACGCCCATCGACACCACCTGCAGCCCGTCGAAGAACCCGAACAGCGCGGCGATCGGCAGGATCGACGCCGCGACCGCGATCACCGGCGCTTCCGACGTGTACACGCCCACCACCTGCGCCGGTGCGAGCACGAACAGCAGCCCCGAGAGCGTCATCGACAGCGAGCCGAGCGCGAGGGCGGTCCAGCCGGCGGTCGTCCACGGGCGCCCCGCACCCAGGTGGTTCCCGACGCGCGTGGTGGCGGCCGCGGAGAGGCCCATGGGCACCATGAAGGCCATGGACGCGGCACTGAGCGCGGCGATGTGCGCGGCCACCTCGGTGGTACCGAGCGTTCCCGCGAGCAGGGTCGCCACGTTGAACGCCCACACCTCGAAGCCGAGCTGCCATCCCACGGGGAGCGCGACCGGCACGAGCCGCTCGAGCCGCGCCCGCTCCAGGGTCCACCCGGGCCAGGCCTCGCGCAGCACCGGCCAGCCGACCCACACGAGCCCGCCGAGCATGAACCACCGCACGATCACGGTCGCCCAGCCCACGCCCGCCACGCCCTGGTCGAGCCACAGCACGAGCACGAGGTCGGCGAGGAGGTTCACGACGTTCCCGCCGAGCACGACCCAGGCAGCCGGCCGCATGCTCCCGCCACCCTGGAGCAGCTGACGCACGAGCACGAACCCGAGGTACGGAGGCACCCCCACCGACAGCACCTGGCAGTACACCCCCGCGCCCGGCACGGCGTCCGCGGGCTGGCCGAGCGCGGTGAGCAGCGGCGACGCCACACAGTGGAGCGCGGCGATCACGGCGCCCACGGCACCGAGCAGCACCGCGCCATGCAAGGCCGTCCGGCCCGCCTCCACCGGCTGGTTCGCGCCGTAGGCCCGCGTCACCTCGGGGTCGATGCCGGAAGCGACGCCGAGCCCGAAGATGAGCAGCGCGAACGAGTAGGTGTGCCCGAGCCCCACGGCGGCGAGCGCATCCTCGCCGAGGGTGCCCGCGACCATCAGATCCACGACCCCCATCGCCACGAGGCCCAGGTTCCCGAGCACGACCGGCCAGGCCAGATCGAGGAGCGGACGCACTTCTCGCATTCCCCTCCCTACACGACCAGACGACGGCCTGCACTTCGCCTAGACTGTTCGACCTGGAGGCGAGATGCACAAGCTGTGGGCGCTCACCGTGATCGTGGGCGGACTCGTCGCATGCAAGGGCTCGGGGCTGGGCGAGCCGCCGGCCGACACCGACACCAACGGTCCCCTCGAGCCGCGCGAGACCGACGCCGATGCCGACGCAGACGCCGACGCAGACGCAGATGCCGACGCCGATGCGGACTCCGACGCGGATGCGGACGCTGACGCGGACGCTGACGCCGACTCGGATGCCGATGCCGACGCGGATGCCGACGCAGACGCGGATGCCGATGCCGACGCGGACGCCGATGCCGACGCGGATGCCGATGCAGATGCCGATGCCGACGCAGACGCGGATGCCGACGCTGACGCGGATGCGGACTCCGATGCAGACGCCGACTCCGATGCAGACGCCGACTCCGATGCAGACGCGGATTCCGATGCAGACGCCGACTCCGACGCAGACGCCGACTCCGATGCAGACGCCGACTCCGATGCAGACGCCGACTGCGACAACGACGTGTACGAGCCGAACGACAGCTTCGCGACGGCCGTGACGCTCCCCGGGAACCCCAGCGGTGACTTCATCCAGGACCTCGTGGTCGACCTCGACGACGACTGGTGGAAGATCTCGGTGAACCCCGGCTACGTCCTCACCGCGACCATCGAGTTCACCGCGCAGGACCTCGACCTGCGGATGTTCAACGCCACCAACACCCAGATCGACACCAGCACGTCGTCGTTCGCGCTGTTCGAGGAGGTCGAGGGCGCGAACCTCGGGTACTCGCCCACGAACCTGTACGTGAACGTCGACCGGTACTCCGGTCAGTGCCTGCAGTACGACCTCACGTACACCGTCGACTGTGGCGAAGACGGCTTCGCGCCGAACCACAGCTTCGGCGCGGCCGAGTACTTCGGCACGCCCTCCGGGATCGAGAGCGGCGTCGGCATCGTGCGCACGGGCACGTCCGACTTCTACGCGTTCGACGTGCCGAGCGGCTGGGACATCATCGCGGACGTCACGTTCATCGACCAGTACGGCGATGTCGACGTGTTCCTGTACGACAGCTTCCAGACCCAGGTCGACGTGTCGAACAGCTCCACCGACAACGAAAGCGTGGAGTGGTTCAACGGCACGTTGTTCGAGGAGCTCGTGTTCCTCGAGATCCGGGCCTACGGCTCGGGTACCTGCAACTCGTACGAGTTCTCGGTGCTGGTCTCGGTCTCGATCTGACCCGCCGCGCATGAGCGTCCGGCCCGCCGAGCTCGACGCGTGGGTCGCGAAGCACTTCGCGGCTCCGCTCGATGCCGTTTGGGTCGGAGACGACATCCCTGCGCGAAAGGCCCGCAACGCGCGGGCTTCCCACGCAGTGCCCGACGACGAGCGGCTGCTCGTGCTCTACGACGACACGCTGTTCGGCGGCGCTTCGGACGGCGTGGTGATCACGACCGTCCGGCTGTCCGTGAAGGAGCTGCTCGAGAACCCCCGCGCCGTGCGCTGGGACCACCTGGTGCCCGGGGACGTCGCGGTGGACGGCAACACCCTGCGTGTGGGCGGGCTGGTCCTGTCGTTCCAGGTCTGGACGCCCGAGCACGCCGAGCGGTTCGCGGCCTTCGTGCGCGACGCGACCACCCGCACCCGGCGCCCGTCGGAGTGGATGCCGGCCGCCCTCCTGTCGGTCGTGCGCAACCGGTTCGGCGCGGACGACGACGCGTACTTCGCGCCCAGCATCCCCGCGCACAAGGAGGCCAACGTGCGCGCCCTGTACGGCCTGCCCGCCGACGAGCCCGTGCTCGCCCTGCTCGACGACACCGTGTTCGGGAGCGCCAAGCACGGCTGGGTGATGACGCTGCGGCGGTTCGCGTCCTGCCAGAGCTTCGGCTCGCCCCGCCAGGCGGGCTGGCTCGAGGTGCTCGACGCACCGGTCGAAGCCGACGGCCCCGGGGTGCGCGTCGCCGCGTTCTTCCACGAGCCCCTGAAGAAGGCGCGGGTCCCGGTGCTCGTCGACACGCTCGTCGACCTGCGTGCGCTCCGCGACGGCCTCGATCCGCGCGAGCCCACGCTGGAGGCCCGGATCGCCGCACACCCCGACGAGGACGACGCGTTCGCGGTGCTCGCGGACTGGCTGCTCGAGCAGGGGCACCCGCGCGGCCTGCTCCAGGGCCCGGCCGACCCCGCGGTGCTGCGGGACCACGCCCCCGAGCTCGGGCTGCTCGGCTGGCGCGACGATGTCGCAGAAGTCACGTGGCGGTGGGGCTGGTGGGACACCCTCACGCTGTACGCCCCGTCCCCGTCGGACGAACCGGACGCCCTCCGCCCGGACGCCTGCGCCGCACAGGTCCTCAGGCACCCGAGCGCGCGGTTCGTGCGGACGCTCGTGCTCGGTGGGGAACGCCCGCTCGACCCCGGCCGCGTGGAACCCCTGCTCGCGGCGGTGCGTGCGGTCGACCTGCCGTGTCTGCAGCGGCTCGAGATCCACGCGCCCGGCGCCTACGTCTCCGACACCCTCGACCTGTCGCGGTACCCCCACCTCCGGGAAGCCGTGCTGGACGTGTCGCGCGTCCACCCGGAGGTCGAGCGCGCCGTCGCCTCGCTCCGCGCCCGTTAAGGAGCCCGACCAGGAGGTGTCGGATGGCGACGATCGCGGTGTTGGGGATGGGTCTGCTCGGGCGCGGGTTCGCCGAGAACGCGCTCTCGAAGGGTCACGAGGTGCGCGTGTGGAACCGCACCGCCAGCAAGTGCGCGCCGGTCGTCGCGCAGGGCGCCATCCAGGCCGAGACGCCCGCCGATGCCGTGCGCGGGGCCGACCGCGTGCACCTCGTGCTCACCGCCGACGACGCGGTGGAGCAGGTGATCGGAGCCTTCGGAGACGCGCTGTCCGCGGGCACCCCCGTGCTCGACCACAGCACGAACCTGCCGGATCGCGTGCGGGCCCGCTATGCGGCGCTCCGGGCGAAGGGCGTGAAGTACCTGCACGCGCCGGTGTTCATGGGTCCGGCGAACTCCCGCGAGGGCACGGGCCTCATGCTCGCGTGCGGTCCGGCGGCCGAGATCGCCGCGCTGAAGCCCGCCCTGCTCACGATGACCGGCCACGTGCTCGAGCTCGGCGAGGAGCCGGGCAAGGCCGCCGCGATCAAGCTGACGGGGAACGGCATGCTGGTGCTGCTCACGGCCGGCATGGGCGACCTGTTCAAGCTCGGTCGGGCGAACGGGCTCACGCCCGACGACACCCTCGCGCTGTTCGACCTCTTCGCGCCCACACCCGCCGGCATGGGGCGCCGCATCCTCGCGAGCGCGACCGCCCCGGTGGGCTTCGAGCTCACCATGGCCCGCAAGGACGTCGGGCTGATGATCGAGGCCTCGGGGGGTCCCGAAGCCCTCGACGTGCTCCCGGCCATCGCCGCGTCGATCGACGCCGCCATCGCGGCTGGGCGCGGCTCCGAAGACTTCACCGCGTTCGTCCGGCCCGACTGACGCCAGGGTCAGGGTGCGTCGCCCTTCGGGAGCTGCGCCTGCAGGTCGTCGAAGTCGTACCGCCAGCCCTCACAGCGCACCGCGTTGTCCTCGGTCACCACACAGATGTGGGGCCGGTCCGTAGACTGCGCGTACCGGGGCTCCCAGGGGGGCGAGCCATCCGCCGGCGGATCGATCGGGACGTACTGGATGTGGGTGTACACGCTCAGCGCGCGGATCGGGCCGAAGTCGAACGTGCTCCCGTCCTGGCACTCGATCGTCCAGTCGTCCCGCACCGCGCACACGGCGTGGTCGCCGGCCTGGAGCATCCGGTACGGGGGATGGGTGAACGCCGGCGTGATGGAGCCGCCGAAGCACGCGACCTCGCCGACCGAGGTGAGCACGCAGGCGCCCCCACGAAACGACGCCAGCGTCTCGACAGTCATGCTCGTGGGGAGCGCGAACTCCAGCTCGACGGTCCCGCGGATGATGATGCGGTTGTCGGTGGTGAGTCCGGCGTAGCTGTTCGAGTAGGGCCCGTGGAACAGGCGGTAGCTCCACCCTTCGGGCTCCGGGAACGGAGCCGAGTTCCCTCCACCGAAGCACGTGATGGCACCATCGGCGAGGCCACACTCGACCCCGAGGGCATCCCAGTCGAGGTCGGGGGGGTCGATGCACCAGATCGACGACTCCGGATCCTGGACCGCGAGGGAGTAGCAGGACCAGACCCGGGTCGCGGTGCCGTCGAGGCTTTGACCGTGGGCCACTGCGCCGAAGTCCACCGAGGCCCGCCGCACCTGGAACGGACTGTCGGGCACGATCGACAGGGACGCCGGGTCCGTGTCTTGGACTTCGGCCCATCCCGCAGACGACCAGCACACCACCCAGCCGTCTGCGTCGATGCCACACGGGTACGGCGTCACGTCCACCCACTCGCGGCGGGCTGCGGGGGGGCCGCCGGTCTCCTCCGGGACTTCGGTGTCTTCGGGCGTGGGTGGACCCGAGCATCCGAGCAGCAGAGCAGCGGCCCCCAGCATCAGTTCACGCCCATCGCGTCGAGGGTCGCGCAGTCAGCGGGCTGCGCACCGTCGTGCTCGACACCCGTGGGGGCGATCACGATATTCCAATCCGGCGCGGACGGGCTCACGTCCTCGACCGAGAAGTCGCCGTCGAAGTCGATGTTGGCGACCGGACAGGATGCCTCGTAGATCGCCATGTGAGCGATATCGCCGCTACCCGCTCCTCCGATCCAGGTGTTGGTAGTGGGGCAGCCGATACTCGTGAGGTTCGGCATATTGATGTCGCACAGCACGTCGTTCTCGGGCCCGCCGTCCATGATGTCGTTCCCCCGGCTCCCGAACAGCTTGTCCTTCCCGGCCTCGCCGTACAGCTCGTCGTCGTCTTCGCCCCCGTGGAGCCAGTCCGTCCCTCCGCCCCCGTACAGAATGTCGTCTCCACGCCCTCCGCGCAGCGTGTCCGTGCCCGACTGGCCCGTCTCGTCGCCCCACAATGTGTCGTTGTCGAGGTCGCCCCAGAGCTCATCGTTACCGAGCTCGCCGTGCAGGAAGTCGCCGCCCGACCCCCCCTTCAGCACATCGTTCATCGGGCCGCCCCAGAGAGTGTCCACCCCGTTTCCTCCGAACAACTCGTCGGCCCCCACCTTGGTCGAATCGGCGGGATCGTCGCCATAGATCGTGTCGTTGTTCCCATCTCCCCGGAGGATGTCGTCGCCACCGCCGCCGATCAGCGTGTCGTTCTGGGCCCCTCCGGAGAGGGTGTCGTCGCCATCACCTCCGACCAGGTAGTCGTCGCCCGAGCCGCCGTAGAGGAGATCTCCACCATCGTTGCCAAAGATGTCGTCCGCGCCCACCTCCCCAGACAGGGTCTCCGCGTAGCTGGTCGCGTGGAACGAGCCATAGATGAGGTCGTTGCCGCCGCGTCCGCGGATCGAGCTGGTCATGCTCTGGCCGCCCGTCGGTTTGAGATCGAACCGCGGCCCCGAGGTTCCCTGCCAGGTGAAGGCGAGCGGCTCGTCACGCTGTTCTGTACCAAGGAGCTCGACGCGAAGCACCTCAGCGCTCGGATCGTCGACGATGCAGCAGAAGTACTCGGGCTGGGAGTTGATGTCGCACCCCCCGAAGGCACTGATCTGGGAGACACCCGTGAAATTGACGATGTAGGCGTATCCCTCGTCATCGCAGACGCCCACATCGAGGTCACAGGTGAGGGTGTGGCCGTCGGAGCTCATAGTGCACACTTCTTCCCCGCCGAGCTTGCAGGTCGAGGTGTGGTACGCCGTGGGAGCATCGCCGATGGAACAGTGGTCGGGTGGATCAGCGGCGAGCGCCGACGCACTCAGTGGAGAGAGAGAGAGAGAGAGAGAGAGAGAGTATCCGGATCATCTTGACCTCCTCCCGCGATCCGACCACGGTTCTCCACTGGGACCAAATCGAGGGAAGCCCGGTGTTTCCACCTCCATGACACCGGGTCCCGACGAAGGATCCACTCGACCCTGCGGTGGGATCCACTGCCTGGCCGTTCATGAGCTTCCGGCTCGGCATTGACAGGTGCGCCACGCTCCGCCAATCCCTCGAACGAAGACGTTTTGTTTCCACGGCTCGGCTCGGACCTCGGGTTCCCAGCCCGAACGCGCCCGACGCGATAGCGGCCACCCCGGAGGTACCCATGGTCTTGTTGCTCGCGCTCGTCCTCGGCTGCGTGCCGAAGAAGCAGTACACCGCCGAAGTCGACCGCGCGACCATCCTCGAGTCCCAGCTCGGGGAGTCCGAAGCCCAGCTTCGAGCCTTGAAGTCCGAGATCGAGAGCCTGTCGAAGACCCTCGAGAACGAGCAGGCCTCGAACGCCTCCCTCACCGAGCTCGCGAACGGGCTGGATGCGCAGGCGAAGGCCCAGGCCGACCAGCTCGTGCAGCTGTCCGAGCGGCTCGCGTCGCTGGGCGCGATGAACAGCGCGCAGAAGGCCGCCAAGGCCGACCTCGAGCTCCTGGTGTCCGAGCTCCAGCAGAAGGCCGGAGACGCCCGTACGGAAGCCGACGCGGCCAAGGCGCGTGCCGCGGCGCTGGCGGCGGAGCGGGAGCGGCTCGCGGCCGAAGCGGCCCGTCTGGCCGAGGAGAAAGCGAAGCTCGAGCGCAAGACGGCCGAGTACGACGCGCTCGTCGGCGAGCTGCAGGGCGAGATCGACGCCGGGCAGATCACGATCACCGAGCTCTCCGGGAAGCTCACCGTCGCGATGTCGAACGCCATCCTGTTCGACTCCGGGTCCACCGAGGTCAAGAAGGCTGGGAAGGACGCCCTCGCCAAGGTCGCCAGCGTGCTGGCCACGGTCCGCGACCGCGAGGTGCGCGTCGAAGGCCACACCGACAACGTCCCGGTCTCGGCGGGTGCCGCGTACCCCGACAACTGGGCGCTCTCCGCGCTTCGCGCGAGCACCGTGGTGCGCCTGCTGGTCGACGGTGGGGTCGATCCGCTCAACGTGGCGGCCGTCGGCTACGGCGAACACCATCCGTCCGCGCCCAACGACACCCGCGAGGGGCGGGCTGAGAACCGCCGTACCGAGATCGTGCTCGTGCCGAAGCTCGCGGCCTCTCCCGCGCAGTGAAGGAGTCGTGTAGGTTGCCGAGCAGCCCGACGGGGCCACATTCTCGGGGTGGAGGCATCTTGGCCGACGAAGAGGACATCAAGACCCAGCTGCTCACGAAGGCCAAGTGGCTGCCGCCGGTCGACCATGTCGACCAGCTGCCCACCGAAGGCGTCGAAGAGGGCACGCGGGTGTTCGTCGACTGCGAAGAGGCCGACAACGAGGAGGTCTGGGTGTTCCAGGATGGAAGCTGGGTGCACCTCGATTCGTTGTGAGCGTATGGTGACGCCATGAACCGCCTCCTCCCGCTCGCGCTCCTGGTCGGCTGTGCCGGCCCCGATGTCGCGCCCACGCTCCTCATCCGCTCGCCGGGCCCCGAGACGGAGCTGGCTGGCTACGCCACCGTGAACGCGGTGTTCGCGGTCGAAGACGACCGAAACGACCCCGTGTCCATCGAGTTCTTCGTCGACGACGGCGACACGATGACGGTCACGGGCGACGACTGCGCGCGCGGATGCACGATCACGGCGTCGATCCCGGGAACCGACCTCGAAGACGGCATGCACACCCTCACGGCCACGGTCACCGACGCCGGAGGGCAGAGCAGCGAGACGATCGGTCCGGTCGAGTTCTTCGTGCACGACATCCCGTTCGTCAGCAGCATCGCCGTGCTCGACAGCCAGGAAGGCGGGCTGAACGGGCCGAACCTCGAGGTCGAGGTCCACCTGCTCGACGACGACACCGCGCAGTGGCTCGGGTGTGCGCCGCTGGAGGAGGTCCAGCAGGACGACGTGCAGTACGACGGCCTCGCGGTGCCGTTCATCGCCAACGAGAGCGGCGCGCTCGTGCACTTCCTCGACATCGGCTTCGAGGTCGTGCGCGTGGTGGTCATCGAGAGCGACAACGACGAGCACTGCCCCATCTGGCCCGCGCTCACCGAGACGCTCGAGTCCGACGTCGACGACCTGTACGGCATCAGCCCGCCGATCGACCTGTCCCTGCTGTTCAGCGGCCCGATCCACCCGTCGGTGGCGAACGTGACGGGCCTCACCATCGAACGGGGGCGCCCCTTCGGCGTCCCGGTGGAGTAGTCGTGACCCCGACCGTCCGGACGCCGCTGAGCGCGGCCACTCTCGTGCTGCTCGTCGCCTGCAAGGGCGGGGCCGTCAACTCCGATGCCGAGGCCGAGGCCGCCACCCTGGGTCTCGAGGGGGCCATCGAGCGCGCCCTGGCGCTGGGCTTCGCCGGATTCGCGGCCGCCAGCTCCGCCAACATCCCCGAGCAGTCCGATGCCGGTGACGTCGCGGGCACGATGGTGGTCACCGGCCAGGTCGACCAGGGGAACTCCGACAACAAGGGCATGCGGCTGAACGTCGCGCTCACCGACTACGCCGACCTCGAGACGTTCGACACCGACGAGCTCGACGCGATCCAGATCGCGTACGACACCGACCCGGCGGCCCTGCCGAGCTTCGACCTCTCGCTGCGAGACATCCCCGACGGTACCCTCACGGGCTCGATCGCCGGCGACTTCCTGCTCAGTGGCGACCTTGACGGCGTCGTGACGCTCGCGCTCACCCTCGACGGCGTGATCGTGCCGGACGGGACGGGCACCCAGCGCGAAGAGGGCACCACCGCCGTGACGGGTACCGCCACGAACAGCGGCGGCGGCACCTACACGGTCGACCTCACCCTGTGATTCAGGGAGGAGTCAGCGAGCCAGCTCGCTGAAGGCTCCCGGTCACGGGAACTCACAGTCCGTCCTGTGCGAGCCCTCGGGAGGGTGTGATCCAGGAGCCGGTCGAGCTGCGCGGCGGTCAGCAGTCCGTGGTCCGTGGTCAACTGGAATGATGGAGCTACCCAGCTGATTGCCGAAGTCTGATCGCTGATGGCCAACGCGTCGACAGCGTCCGTCTGACCGGCTCGTATCACGCCCCCGCGGGCCTCAGCGCTTCTTCCGGTTGCGCGGATCCGTGGGGTCTTTCACGTCTTCGGCCACCGGCTCGGGCTTCGGCGGCTCCGCGCCCGGGGGACGCCAGCGCTCGAACCCCCGAAGGTTCGTCACCAGGAGGTCTCCGAGGAGCTTCCCGGCGTCGTCGGTGGGCAGCATCTTCGACGCGATGTGCAGCTCGTTGAGCGGATGCTTCAGCGTGCCGTGCTCCAGCACGAGATCGGCCCGGATGTCGGTGACCTGACCGTTCGGCACCACCGCGACCGTGACCGTGAGGCGCCCGGCGTTCGTGGCGTCGCCGCCCTCGGCGACCAGAGGCAGCTTCCGCCGCTCGAGCTCGGTGAGCAGGATCGCGCGGACCGACTCGAGCACGGCGGGCTCCACCTCGCCCACGACCGAGAGCGTGGCCGTGTTGAACTCGACCTCACCGAGGATCGCGCGGGCTTCGGGAGCCAGCTCGGACTCGGGCCACTGCTCCACGAACTTCTTCAGGGCGCTGTCGAGGCCGCTCACGCGGGCCTCTTCGAAGCTCCGCTCCGATTCGAGCCGCTCGGCGAGCGCGCGGTTGCGGCTGTTCGGGTGGGCTTCGAGGAACCGGTGGTAGGCCGCCGCATCGTTCGCGTGACGCGCGGCTTCCCAGTCGATCAGCTCGATCTGCACGTGCGCTTCCGCGGTGTAGCTGCCCTCCGGGTAGAGCTCGAGGAACCCCTCCCAGGCCTCGCGCGACGGGTTCTCGACCACCTTGCGGTACTGGGCGTCTTCCACCCAGAACTCCGCGTCGTCGACGTGCAGGCCATCGGGATGGTCGTGCACGTACTGCTTCACGGCCAGCTCGGTGCCCGTGCTCAGGGCAGTGGCCCAGTGCAGGTCGTCGATGCCGTCTTTCGCATCCTGCAGCCACGGACCCTTCGGGTGCTTCTTGATCCAGTCGCGGTACGACTCCTCGGTGCCGTCCTTCGCGGGCTTCCAGTTGGCCGGGGGCAGCTCGTCTCCGGCCTCGACGGAGGGGCGCGCGCGGTTCCCCTCGCTCACGAGCGGCACGAGGAGCGCCGACGGGAACACGGCGCCGATCTGCCAGCTGCCGAGGTACGGCGCACCCTCCTTGTCGAACACCTGGAGCAGGTGCGGCGTGGACACGCGGAGCTCGGGCGCCGTGAGCGCCGTGCCGTCGGCGTACAGCGTGCCCTTCTTCGGGGTGTGCAGCCCGACCCCCGTGGGCCCGCTCAGCGGGAGGGGGTCGCGCGCATCGGCCACCACCCGGCGCAGCGGATGGGTGTCGGGCAGCCGGGCGGGTGGCTCGGGCACGCCGGCATCCTGCGCGAGGCGGATCCACGTCCACGCGACCTCTTCGTCCATGTCGGCCGCGGCGAGCTCCGCGCGACCCCACGCGATCCGGGCCAGCAGCGGCTTCTGGATGGGCACGGCGAGGCAGCGCGCGGCTTCGGCGGAAGCCTCGAGCGCCTGGGTGGCAGTTGCGGCATCGAGGGCGGCGAGCGCCTGCTCCGCCGTGGCGAGGTGCGATTCGAGCACCTCGGTGGCGACAGGGTCGCACGCCCTCTCCTGCCCGTACGCGATGATGGTGAGGAGGGGGAGCACGGCCGCAGTGTACGCCGTCGTTCGGGATGTACACTACGCCGATGCGTCACCACTGGTTCATCGGGGACATCCACGGATGCCTCGGAGCGCTCCGCCACCTCGAAGAGGTGCTGCACGCGGTGTCCGACGGCGAGGGAGGCACGCCCTGCTTCGTCTCGGTGGGCGATCTGGTCGACCGGGGCCCCGACAGCGCCGGTGTGGTGGCCCGGTTCCGCGAGGGATCCGCGCTCGGCACCCATGCCGCCATCCTCGGCAACCACGAGGAGATGATGCTCCGCTGCCTCCTGGCGGCCCAGCCCGGGTCGTTCGAGGGCATCGGGTTCTCGCCATGGGTCGTGGTGGGCGATCTCTACCGCGAGGCCAGCTCCCGCCGGCACTGGCTGACCGACGAAGAGGCCGGCCTGCTGTCCCGGTACATGTGGCTCGGCCAGGGGGGCACGCCCACCCTCCAGAGCTGGGGGGTCGACCCGCACGACCCGTCCACGTGGGTCCTTCCGGAAGAAGACCTCGCGTGGCTGTGCGCGCTGCCCCTCCTGTTCGAGGTCGAAGGGGCGGTCGCCACGCACGCACTCGTCGACGCGGCAGACCTCGCGACGCTCCGTGCGCCCGGCCCGATGGACGCCGAGCTGCGCGACACCGTCAGCCGCGCGCTCTGGCGGCGATCCCTACCGACGGAAGCGCCCGACACGCGCATCCACGTGTCGGGCCACTCGCCGCTCCAGCGCGTGCGTCGCTATGCGTCGCGCCGGATCATCCGCGTCGACACCGGCTGTTACCTCGGCCGCCGGCTCAGCGCGTGGTGCCCCGAGCTCGACCGCGTCGTGTCGGTCGAGGGAGAGCGCGCGATCCCCTGAGGGTCACCCGTCGACGGGCGTCTCGGGGGCCGCGGGAGGCGCGGCCGGGGCGGTCTGCGGCAGACGGCCCGTGGCGAGCGGCACGTCGGTGCGCTCCGGCAGGGTCGGGTCGCAGAAGTCCACGAACCAGCCCTTCACCTGCTTCACCTCTTCGTCCATCATCTCGGCGAACTCGGGCAGATCGACGCCCTTCACCTGCTCGGTGACCGACGGCTGCGCCTGACCGGAGCGGATGCAGTGCGCGAACTTGTCGCGCCGCTCGGGCGTTCCGAGCGCCGCCGTCACGGACTCCCGGCAGTTGCCGAGCCGCTTGCGGTTGCCCTTGTCGCAGATCTCGAGCTGCGCCGTGCCGAGGAAGTCCTTCCAGCGGTTGAACAGCGCGTCTTCCCGCGCGTCGTCGCGCTGGACCTTCGTGAGCGCGAGCTCCTCCTCGGTCTCCTCGAGCTGCAGGGTGGTCTCCTTGAGGGCCACGAGCAGCTGCTCCTTCTCCTCCTCGGCCTGGACGAGCGCGAGCTTGGTCTCCTCGAGCTCGGCCTTCACCTTCTCGAGCTCGGCCCGGAGCTGCGCGCCCACCTCGGCGCCGCGTGCGATGCGCGCCTCGAGCTGCGCCACCTTGCGCTCCTTCTCGGCACCCTCGCGCTCGAGCTCGGCCACCTTGATCTGTGCCAGTGCCAGCTCGTCCTTCTCCTCCTGGGGGACGGCCTCCGCGATCTCCTCGGCAGTGGGGGGACGAACGACCTCGACGATCTGCTTCTCGGGCGTGCGGATCATCCAGCCGCCTGCGAAACCGAGCACCAGGGCCCCGACACCGATCGCCGCCATGATGGCGACACCCACACCTGCAACCGCACCTTGATTCGACATGGCAATCAACTCCTTTCGACCGGCAGACTATGCCGGTGGCGGAGCGGATCACCTACAGCGCCGCTACAGCGGGGGTGGGGTCAGCGGGCGCAACGACGCGCGCTCACGAGCTCTCTGAGGGTCTTGGCGTTCAGCTTCTGGACCTCGTTCACGCGCTCCCACCGGAACGAGGGGTCTGGCGAGTACCAGGGCTCCTGCTCGAACCGCACGCGCCATTCCTCCGCCGTGTTGAAGTCGTAGCCGAGCCGCGCATAGATACAGTTCCGCAGGTAGTCGTACGACTCGCACGGCACCGTGCCGGGCTCTGGCCAGCCCTCGCACACCGTGGGGTCGGACGCCCCGCACAGCTCGCAGGCCTTTCCGTTCTTCAGCGCATCGAGCTCGTGCTCGAGCAGCAGCGAGCAGGGGTCGCAGCCCGTGGAGGGCTCCGCCGGACGCGGCGCGGGCTCGGGGTCGGGCAGGGCCGACGGCAGCTCGGGGAGCCCGACCGGCAGGCGCCCCGCGATGCTCGGGGCGACCGCGTCGGACACCGGTGCGGTGCCCGGCACCACGGTGGGCCCCGCCTTCTGCTCGGGCTGCCCGCGGTTGCAGGCCCCGAGAGTGAACAGCACCAGCCCGGTCGAGAGGAGTCGCACGTCTGCCTGGTAACCCGGATCCGGCGCGCTCACTCGGCCCGGACGGCCCTCGCGCTGCCCGGGCCGGGCACGGGCCACACGAACCGACCCTCCGCCAGCCACGACTGCACCTGCGTCACGGAGTCCGCGGACTTCCGATGCACCGCCTCCACCGTGTTGAACGCGTTGTGAGGCGTGAGCAGGGCGTCCGGCCGGCGCGCCAGGACGAGGGCCGCGCGCGCAGAAGCGGTGGTCGGCGCACTTCCGGACCGCAGGGCGTGCGCGAGGTCGGCCTCCTCGTCGTACACGTCGAGCCCCACGCCCGCGAGCACCCCGCGCTCCAGGGCGTCGAGCAGGAAGACCGTCGGAGACAGCTCCCCCCGCGACACGTTCACGAACACGGCCCCCGGGCGCAGCAGCGCCAGCCGCTCGGGACCCAGCCAGCCGCGGTTCTCGGGCCGCAGGTCCATCGCGCACACCACGACGTCGGCCGACTCCAGCGCCTCACGCTCCGACACGTACGGCACGCCCGCTCGCCATGGATCGACGTCGACCCCGACACCGCGCATCCCCACGGCCGTCGCGAGGCTCAGGATCTCCGAGCCGATCTCCCCCACCCCGATCACCGCGAGCGTGCGGCCGCGGGCCTCGCGCCCGGTGAGCCCATCGCGCTCGAACCGATGGAGCTGTGCGAGCTGCACCGGGAGCCGGCGGAGCAGCGCGAGCACCAGCATCAAGGCGTGCTCGGCCACCGCGGTCACGCAGTACTTCGGCAGATAGCCGAGATCCGGTGTCCCCCCGATTCCCCGCAGGTGGTCGTACCCCGTGCTCCTGGAGAGCAGCGCGCCGTAGCGCCCCGACCACGCATCGGGTACGCGGGACTGGGTCCGGATGGACAGCAGGGTCGCGGGCGGCCCGTCGTGGCCGGACTCCTGCACGGTGTGTCGGCAGAACCCCGCCGCGATGCCGGGCGGCAGCAGCGACCGCAGCGCTGCGGCCTCCTCCTCGAACGCTTCGTAGAACCACACGTCCATCCTCCGAGCATACCCCCCGACCGGTCGCGGAACCCGGGGATCCGCCACGGTTCCCGGTTCATGTCCGTTCGATGACGAACATGGCAGACATGGGGTAAAATGCCCCGTACGGCCCGTTGCTCCACCGATATTGCAGACCTCCCCACGTGCCACGCATCTGAAATCTCGCGATTTCCTTGGAAACGTGGGCCTCTTTCGACGGAGGTCACACTCGGTGCCCAGTCTTCCGGCAAACCCGACGAAGCTCCCGGTGGACACCCCTGGAGCCTCCCACACATGGTCTCTCGCGCCTCCGCACTGCTCACGCTCGCCCTCCTGTGCTGCGCCACTCCCGCGCTCGCGCAGTCCATCGCCGACGAAGCCGACGTCCACTTCCAGATCGGCGCGGAGGCCTACGACAAGTTCGACTACGAGACCGCCCTCATCCACTTCATGCAGTCCAACCGGCTGTCTCCGAACGCCGTCACTGCGGGGAACGTCGGCCACACCTACGCTTCCATGCGGAAGTTCCCCGAGGCCTACCGCTGGTACGCCCTCGCGAAGTCCATGAGCGACACCGCCGATGCGTCGCTGGTGGACTCCATGAAGGCCATCCAGCCCAACGTGATCCTCGTGAACCTCGCGTCCGACCCGCCCGGCGCCACGGTGTACGTCAACCAGAAGAGCCTCGGTGCTGTCGCCACCACGCCCGCCACCATCGCGCTGCCCGCAGGCGACTACACGTTCATCATGGAGCGCGACGGGTACACCGTGTTCACGTCCGAGAAGGCGTCCATGAAGCAGCTCGGCAAGACGGTCGACGTGGCCGGGCAGCTCTCGCGCATCACGGGTCGCGTGTCCGTGAGCGGCGAGAGCGACGTCGAGGTGCGCCTCGGCGCCGAAGACGGCGAGATCCTGTGCACCACGCCGTGCGAGGTCGACGTGCCGATCGGCCAGCAGATCGTGTACTTCAAGAAAGACGGGTTCCGGAGCCAGCCTGCGCTCCTGCTCGTCGAGACCGACAAGCCGTCGACCGTCCAGGCGAACCTCCTCCAGATCACCGGATCCGTCGCCGTGGCCGCCACGGAACGCGGCGCAGCCGTCGAGATCGACGGCGTGCAGGTCGGGTTCACGCCCGCCGTCGCGCAGGGCGTCGCTGCAGGCGTGCGCAAGCTGAAGGTGTCGCTGCGGGGCTTCGAGACCGTCGAGCGCGAGATCGAGGTGCCCCCCGACGGTCAGCTCACAATCGACGACATCGAGCTCGTGCCGATCAACGAGGTCACCGCGGTCTCGCGGCGCGCAGAGTCCGTCGCCCTCGCGCCGTCGTCCGTCACCCTGATCTCCCGCGACGAGCTCCAGGCGTTCCGGTACCCCACCATCTACGAAGCGCTCCGCGGCGTTCGCGGCATGTCGCTCACGTACGACTCGATCTACGGGAGCGCGGCCGTCCGCGGCCTCGGCCAGGCGAACGACTTCGGGAACCGCCTGCTCATCCTGTCCGATGGCGCCACCCTGAACGACCCCATCCTCTACCAGTCGTTCATCAGCTACGACGGCCGCGTCGACCTCGGTGGGGTCGAGCGGATCGAGGTCGTGCGGGGTCCGGGGTCCGTGCTCTACGGTACGGGCGCCGTGTCGGGCGTCGTGAACCTCATCGGCGAGTCGCAGGACACGCCGGAGTCCGCGGAGCTCTCGGTCGGCACGTTCGACAACCACGTGTACCGGGCCCGTGCGCAGGCGCACTACAACCTGAGCGACAAGGTCGGGTTCCGGGCCAGCGTCAGTGCCGCTGGCTCCCAGGGCCGCAACGAGCTGCTGAATCCGCGGGGCCCCGACGACGAGCTCGCCGTGAAGGGCTTCGATCGCTTCCAGGGTGCGACCACCACGGGCCGCGTGTGGCTCGGCGACGCGACCGTGCAGTGGTACCACGCGTTCCGCAAGATCCACATCCCCACCGGCGTGTACGACACCGACCTCAACTCGCCGAACACGAACTACTGGGTCGACAATCGCTCCATGGTCGAGCTCCGGTACGAGCCGAAGCTCTCCGAGAAGGTGCGCCTGCTCACCCGCGCCTACTTCAACCGCTACCAGTACGACGGGTTCCTGCCGTACGGCGACTACACGAGCGTCGAGAAGTACGTCGCGCTGTCGGGCGGCGCCGAAGCCCGCATCATCGCGGAGCCGTCGGAGAAGTTCCGCGTGCAGGCCGGCGCCCTCATCGACGCCACCCCGAGCCTCACGCTCGACGGTGAAGACCGCTACGAAGACGGCGAAGCGGAGTCGTACCTCGAGGAGTCGCAGCCCTACCAGATCGCGGCCGGCTACGCCGTGCTCGACATCGTGCCCATCCCCGAGATCCGGATCACGGCCGGCGCCCGTGCCGACTACTGGTCGACGTTCGGTGGCCTCGCGCTCTCCCCCCGGTTCGCGCTCGTGCTCGTGCCCGACGAGGGCGACGTCATCAAGGTGCTCGCCGGCCGCGCGTTCCGGGCGCCCTCCACGTACGAGCTCTACTACAACATCCCGGGCGTGCAGGTCCGGCCCGACAGCCAGGGCATCGACATCGAGCCCGAGACCGTGTGGTCCACCGAGCTCGAGTACAGCCACGCGTTCGACGAGGTGTGGACCGGCCTGATCTCCGGCCACTACAGCGTCGCGCAGAAGCTCATCGAGACCGTCGAGGCTCCCGACGAGCCCGACGTGCTCACGTACGACAACAGCGGCGAGAACATCCGCATCGTCGGCGCCGACGTGGAGCTGCGGCGCGACTTCCGCGGCGGCTGGATGCTGTCGGGCTTCTACAGCCTGCTCGACTCCCGCTACGCGCAGACGAACCAGCTCGTGCCGAACGTGCCCGCCCACAACGCAGGCGCCAAGTTCATCATGCCCATCGCGACTCCCGCCGCCCGCGTCGCGTTCCGCACGAACCTCGAGGCCCCGCGCCGCATCGACCTCGTGAACGACGACAAGACCGGGTGGGCCGTGGTGTCCGACGTGGTGCTGTCCGGTACGGTGCCCGACCGGGGCTTCGACTACGCCGTCGGCGTGTACAACCTGTTCAACCAGAACTACCGGCAGCCCCTGTCCGACACCTTCCCGTTCCGCACCATGCCCCAGCAGGGCCGCAGCCTGATGGCCGAGCTCACCCTGCGCCTCTGACAGCTCACGGACCGTCGCGGCCTTCGGCGGACCTGGTCCGTCCCTCCGGGACCGCGACTCACGGACCGTCGCGGCCTTCGGCGGACCTGGTCCGTCCCTCCGGGACCGCGACTCACGGACCGTCGCGGCCCGGACTCACGGATACGGTGCCTCCATCGGGCCGGGCTTCTGGACCGCCGGCGTCCAGCGGCCCGTCCAGGTGCGCTCGCCTGCATCGAGGGCGAGCGTCGTCACGACCGCGCCCACCTGCACGCCCAGCCGTCGCGTGATCGGCCCGCCGTTCGCGAACCGCAGGTCGAGCTGACCGCTCCAGCGCGCGCGGTACGGGTCGTACGCGGACGTCACGAGCTGTACGTCGAGCGACCGCCAGTACCGCCCATCCACCGGGCCTTCGTTCGCCACGTCGACGTGGAAGCCCGTGAGGCCCGCCACCACGTCGCCCGCTTCGACCTCCCAGTCGAAGTCCACCCGGCTCACCGGCACGCCGTCTTCCCCTTCTGCCAGGCCCACCCCCGTCTTCCGGTCACTCGACTGCGTGTGCACGCGCACCCGCGACGCGTCTGCCGGCACCACCAGCCAGTCGACCTCGAACCGCGCCCCGTAGTCCTTCAGCTGCTGCAGACGGTCCGGCACGCCCGACGCATGGAGCTGCACGCGCACCTCGAACTCCACGCCGCCCTCCACCGGCTGGAGCGCACCGAGCTGCACGCCGAGCGCGTGGAGCGTGTAGCCCACCGGGTGCTCTTCGCCCGACTCCACGCGAAACCCCCGCAACCACAGGGCTCCCGACGGGGTCTCCAGCGGGACGCGCACCGTGGCCACGCCCTCGCCCGCTTCCCTGCGGTCGCCGCGCACCTCCACGGTCGTCGTCCCGGACACCAGCCGGCGCGCCGACGAGGCCAGCCCGGCGTACAGCAACGTCTGCTTCGGAACGTCCCGTGCCGTCGCGCCGTCCGCCCAGGTCCCGCCTTGGACGTCCGTCCACAGCGTGCCCTCGGGAACGCCCGTCCCGTCGGCGCGCGCGCCGAAGCCCAGCACGCGCACGCGGTGCGGGCGCTTCTCCCACTCCACGCCGAACCCCGACAGCACGAGGGCCGACGGCAGGTCGGCGGGCTCCGCGGCGCGCACCCCGGAAGACGCCAGCACACCGCACCCGATCGCGGAGACCACTGCCATCCACGCCGTCAGCGGGGGCGCTCCGTGATGCCGCATGCGTCCTCCGTTCCCCGGGGTGCCGGCTGGTAGCATGCCACCGCTCGCCCGCAACCGGAGGACCGATGGGAACGAAGACCTACAGCGGAGACGGCATCGACATCACGTTCGACAGCACCCGCTGCATCCACGCTGCCGAGTGCGTGCGTGGGCTCCCCGCCGTGTTCGACCCCAAGGCGCGCCCGTGGATCTGCCCGGATGCCGCCAGTGCCGACGCGATCGCGTCCGTCGTGTCGCGCTGCCCGACCGGTGCCCTCACCTACGCCCACCACGACGGGCCCGAAGAGCCCCACGATCCCCAGAACCGCGTCCGGGTGCGCGCCGACGGCCCGCTCTGGGTACGGGGGCGCATCGCGATCGACGGGGGCGCGTCCGACGAGCGCCGGGTCGCGCTCTGCCGGTGTGGGCACAGCGCCAACAAGCCGTTCTGCGACAACGCCCACCGAGACGCGGGATTCCAGCACGATGGGCGCGGAGAGGTCCGTACCGTCGAGGCCACCGGAGACGCCGCGCTCTCCGTGAAGCCCCTGGCCGACGGTCCGCTGTTCCTGTCGGGCGACTTCGAGGTGGTCGGGGCCGATGGGACCGTGCTGTTCAGCGGCACGAAGTGCGCACTCTGCCGGTGTGGGCAGAGCGCGACCAAGCCGTTCTGCGACGGCTCCCACCGGGCCGCCGGGTTCAAGGGCTGAGCTCGATCTCGAACCCCCAGGTCGTCCCCGTCACGTCCGACCACCCGACGCTCTGCCAGGTGCCCCCGTCGAGCCGCATCAGCGACTCCGGCGGCGCGTGCCCCACGGTGAGCGTGGAGCCCTGGAGCCCGTCCCAGCCGAGCTGACCGCAGCGTCCGCCCACGTTCGTGACGACCTGCGCGGGCCCGTACGTGTACGACCGCGCGACCGTGCACGACGGACAGCCCTGGACGTCGGACCCGCCCGTCAGCTCGTACTCGACCTCGCACCGGGCCGTCGTCCCGTCCCAGTCGACGAAGCCCGTGTAGGCCTCCACACCGTCCTGCACCTCGCCCCACTGCCCGACCCACGGGCCTTCCGCGCCTTCGCCGGTGTCTCCGAAGCCCCCCGAGTCTCCGGAGCCTCCGAAGTCGCCGGTGTCGTCGCCGTCGAACGACGACGTGTCCTCCAACGGGGGGTTGTCTCCGGTGCCCGACCACAGGCCGGAGTCCGAGCAAGCAAACAGACCGAGAACAATGGCAATCATGACAGCTCCTGCAAGGTTCCGCGGAGGTCCACAGGGACTCCGCTGTCGTCGTCGATCGAGGCGAGCCCGACGTGGTCCACGTCGAGCCCCATGGCGCGTGCTGCGCTCACGAGGACGCGGTGGTGCGGGATTCCCGCCCCCGCGCTGGGTCCGTTCGGGGTCACGGTCGACACCGGCACCGTGTCCCACGGCCAGTGCACCACCCGTCCGGTGCGGAAGAACCACTCTCCGCCGATCAGGATCGGCAGGTAGCGCTGGTAGCCGTGCCAGCCGTCGCCGAGCTCGTTCCCCCACACGATGAGGGTGTGGTCCATGAGCGTGCCGTCGCCTTCCGGAACGGCTTCGAGCGCCCGCACGAGCGCCGCGACCTCTTCGGCCTGGAAGCGCTGGTAGTCCGTCATCGCGAGCGCGGCGGTGGGGTCGTCGTAGACGCTGTGTGCGAAGTCGTTGTGCGCATCGCCGGACCCCACGCCGCCCCAGCCGAACTCCGCCGGCGCCACGTCGCCGAGGGACAGCGTCGCCACGCGCGTGAGGTCGCAGGCGAACGCCGCCGTCACGAGCTCCGCGTGGGCCTGGAAGGTGGACCGATGGTCTGCGGCCAGCGCCAGGACGGGTCCGTCACACCCCGCTGCCGCGAGCCCCGACAGGCGGACCTCGAGCTGGCGGACGAGGTCGAAGTGGGCGTCCAGCTTGCGCCGGTCGCCGGCAGCGAGGTGCGGCGACAGGGCCGCGTGCTCGGCCATCACGTAGTCCAGCACGCTGGAGCGCCCGTCCACCCGGGGATCACCGGAGGTCCCCACCCCGAAGATCCGGTCGAACGCCCGCTGCGGGCTCTCCTCCAGCGGGAGCTGCTGGCCCGGCCCTCCGTGGCACACCGGACGACCGCGCAGCACCGACAGCTCCAGCGAAGACAGGCGATCGGCCCGCGACACGTGCTGGGCGACGAGCTGGTCGAGGCTCGGCGCCGTGGCGGACAGCGCGTTGCGCTCGAAGTCCACCCACGAGCCCGTCCAGGCATGCAGCCAGCCCTTCGCGTGGCGCTCGCCGGCCGAGTCGAGCTCCGCGCTCACCATCGACACGCCGTCCGGGATGATCAGCCGGTGGCGATGGGGGAACAGCGGGCGGAGCGCCGGACCGAACGCGCTCTCGGCGGCTCCGATCAGGTCCTGCGACCACGCCGACCCCTCGGGGAGCCCGGCCGGATTGGTCCTCCAGCCGTCGAGCACCGCTCCGTGCGTGCTGGACACGACGATCAGGCGCTTCGGCGCTTCGTCGAGCGACCACGCGGGGCGCTTCAGGGCGAGCGATGCGCCGGACAGTCCCAGCGCCTTCAGGAAGTGACGGCGGTTCATCGGACACCCCCACGGAGCCGGAAGGCATCCGAGCTGACGAGATCGAGGAGCAGGCCGCGGATGTCGCCGGACTCGCGGAACGTGTCGCGAGCCTCCGCGAACCGCGGGTCGTCGAGCGCGATGTCGGCATCGCCCATCGCGTACCGCGCCCACTGCGTGGCGTAGCAGTCCTTCACGCGGTCGGAGGCCGCCAGGTGGCGCGCGAGCTCGGTCGCCGATGCGAACGCCACGGGGGCTTCGCCCGGCACCTGCAGCTCGCCGGTGGTGTCGACGGGCTGCGTGCCGTCCTGGGTCCGCCAGCCGCCCAGCGAGTCGAACGACTCGAACGCGAAGCCCAGCGGGTTGATCGTGCGGTGGCAGCCCGTGCAGGCCGGCTGACCGGTCAGGGCCTCGAGCCGCTCGCGGTTCGTGGCATCCGCGGGCAGACCCTCGGGAGGCGCCGTGAGCGCGGCCCCTTCCGGAGGTGGACCGAGGTCCTGGCACAGCAGGCGCTTCATCGCGAACACCCCGCGGTGCAGCGTGGCCGGGTCCTTCGGGTGCGCGCGGGTCGCGAGCACGGCGCCGAGCGTCAGCACACCCGCGCGCTGGTCGGCCGGGTGCTCGACGGGCCGCAGCCGGATGTCGTAGTCGTAGTTGCCGTCGAACAGCTCGATCCGCTCTTCGGGCCCGTCCACGGGCGTGCTGGCGCCGTACATCGCGGCGGTGGACACCGCGAGCGGCCGTCCCTCGTTCACCACCCCCACCCAGCCGCGCGGGCTCGTGAGCAGGGCCTCGAACGTCCCTTCGCCGTCGAACACCGTGGCCGTCGTGAACAGGTCGACCTCCTCGAGGAGCGCCGCCCGCAGGCCGTTCAGCGCGCCCGACCACAGCTCCATCGCCTCGAGCGGGTGGGCCTCGGCCAGCGCCGGTGCGTACCGCGGCGCGAAGGTCTCGAGATCGATGCGGGTCGTCTGGAGCCCGTCGAGATCGAGCCACTGGCGGTGGAAGTGCGCCACCATCTCGCGGGCACGGGGGTCTTCGAGCAGGCGCTCGCCGTTCCGCCGCACCTGGGCGCGCGTCCGGAGGTGCTTGCGCTCGGCGGCCTCGAACAGCTCGGTGTCGGGCATCGAGTCCCACAGGAAGTACGACAGCCGGCTCGCCATCTCGTAGCCAGCGACCGGGGCGTCCGGATCGACCGACGCTTCCGGCAGGTACAGGAACCCGGGGGTCTGGAACAGGGCCTGGGTCGCGAGCTGCACCGCGGCGTCCGTCCCGTGCTCGGCGTCCCAGCCGTCGAACGCGGTCGCGAGGCGCTCCTGCTCCGCGTCGGTCAGCGGGCGGCGCCAGGCGCGCTGGGCGAACCGCAGCACACTCGTGCGGGCGCAGTCCCGTCGGGCCTCGGGGTCGAGCTGCCGGGGCCGCTCACACGTCCAGAACCGCGGGGAGCGCGCCGTGTACGAAGCGAAGTGGCCCGCGGCCCGCTCGTACTGCTCGATCTGCACGGGCGATACGCCCTGCCCGTCGGCCATGCCCTCGAACCCGCCGATCGGGAGATCGGGCGCGAACGCGAACGGCCAGGGCGCGACGAAGAGCTCCTCGTCGAACGGGTGGGCGTCGTCGTACCAGTCGTCGCCGGTGAACCCGAACAGATCGCGGACCGTGTTGTTGTACTCCGTGGGCGTGAGCCGTCGAAGCGGCATGTCGCCGTCGGAGTGGGGCGCGCAGCCCAGCAAGGCAAGAGGAAGGACGATGAACCGCAAGGGACCTCCAGGGTCTCGATCAGGGAAACGGAGGCCCTCGAAATCCGGGGCACATTTCTGTTGGGAATTCAGGGAGGAGTCAGCGAGCCAGCTCGCTGAAGGCTCCCGGTCACGGGAATTCGCTACGGACCCCGTGACAGCGGCGGGATACGGCGGTGACGCCATTGAGGCGCGAGGTGTCCGATGTCCGATGCACGCAAGTGGGAAGGCGAGTTCAAGCGGCTGTTCGGCCGTACGCTGGTGGGGCCCGAAGACGACGAGTTCGAGGACACGAAGGCCGAGCTCGAAGACCTCGGGATCGAGGCTCCCGACGTGCTGGTGCGCTTCTGCGCGTCGCTCGACGAGGGCATGGATCGGCTCGATCTCACGGGCCTCGGCGGGCAGCCCACCCAGGATCTGTGCGACGGGTACGGGCTGGCCGAGAACAACGACCCCGAAGAGGGCACGTTCGGCAGCCTCCAGGCGGAGGGCACGATCCCCAAGGGCCTGGTGATGTTCGGCTACGGCATGACGCAGCTCGTGTGGGACGCCAAGGGCGTGCTCGGCGCGAAGGGCAGCATCTGGCAGCTCGACGACATGCACACCGACGGCGCGAAGCTCCTGGCCCCGTCGCTCGGCGACCTGCTCGCCGGCGCCCAGGCCGCCAGCCTCGACTGATCGGTGTCCGCGGCGCGTGTCCGGCCCCAGGGTCGGCACGCGGCCGGCTACGTTGAACCCGTGAGCATCGGGCGCTGGCTGAGACAGGTCCGGAGCGCCCTCGATGCCAGGGCGTCCGAGCCCGTCCGGTTGCCGTGGGGCCCGCCGACGACGGACTGGCCGCGCAATGCCGGCCTGGAGAGCGCGCTCCGACGGCACCCGCGCAACCCGGTCGCGCTCTCGATCTACGCCGACTGGCTCATGGAGGAGGGCGACGTGCGCGGGAGCGTGCTCGCCGCCGCGCTCGCCGGGCAGACCGAAGCCGCGGTGTGGGGCGCCCGATACCTGACTCCGGGTGCGGCCCTGGAGGGGTGGATGCTCGGGCCGTTCGCCGAGACGCTCGAGATCGGGCCGCGCCACGCCGACCGCCTGCAGCACGAGCCCTTCGCGTACCCGGCCTGCGCGATCACCCGCACCCTCCGCATGTTCGCGCCCCCGGCCGCCGCCGCGCGCATCCTGGAGGCCCGCCAGGCGCCCTGTCCCATCGAACAGCTCGTGGTGGGCGTGGGATTCGAGGGCCTCGAGCCCGTGTGGGCCACGCTGGGCGACATCCGCGAGCTCCGCGTCGAGAAGGCCCGCGACCTCGGTGCGATCCGTGCACCGCGGCTCGAGTCGCTCGCGCTGGGCTCCGTGGCGCGTGCCGCCTGGACCGATCTGGCGTCCGCCTCCCTGCCCGCCCTCCAGAGCCTCGAGCTCGCCGAGGTGCCCGACGATCCCGGTCCCGCGTTCTCGGCGGCGATCACCGCGCTTCCGGTGCTGGGCGCGCTCCACGTCCGTCGCACGGCCTCGGCGGGCCTCGTGCAGCGCCTGGTGGAGGGCGGTGCCGGCGCTCGCGTGCGCACCCTCACCCTCCCGGGAGCCCGCCTCGACGCCGTGCACGCGCTCATGCACCGCGCCGACGACCTGCCCGCGCTCGAGCAGCTCACGCTCCCCGCAATGACCCGGGCCGCCGACCGTCGGGAGCTCGTGCAGGCGTTCGGAGGCCGCATCGCGCTCACCTGGACGCCCCGCTCCGTGCTGCTCGCACGCTGACGCCCTGAAAATGCGCCCCGGATCCGGAGCGCGTGCGTTTCGTCCCGTGAGTGCACCGGGTATCGTGCGGTTCCCGAGGTGATGGTGGTCGGAAGAGGCGTGATTCTCGCGATTCTCGGGCTGTCGGGGTGTGGAGACTCCCTGCTCGGCCCGTGGGAGATCGAGCAGCGCATCGCGTCCCCTCCCCTCCCCGACGATCCCGTCTGGGAGGTTCGATGGGTGGGTTCGGAAGGGCTTCGGGTGGCGTGCGAGCGGATCGACGCGGGCACGCCGGAGGGCGGCATCGCGGTGCTGGGGTCGGCGGAGCTGCCGCTCCCCTCGCTGCCCCCGCCGCCGTTCGTCGATGCGGGCACGTACCGCTGGGCGCTCGCGCTGCCGGTGCTCACCGACCGTCAGGGCGCGTTCCCCCCGACGGGAGACGCCTCGCTCGACGACGACCTCGGCGTGTGGGGCACCTCGGCGCCGCTCGGATGGCTCCAGGTGGAGGGCGATCTCGATGCGGCGGGGGCGGCGCTGATGCTGGACGGCTCGGCGGCCCCGCAGGCCGGTTGGGTGGACGTCGTGTCGGAGCTCGCCTGGACCTCCGGCCGGATCGACGGCGCGCTGGAGCGGCTCGAGGTGCCACCGACCTCCCTGTACGCGACGGCGTTGTTCTGGACGGACGACGAGGACTGGGTGCTCTGGTCGGGCGAGGGGCTCGGGGGCATCACGTCGACCTGCGAGGGGCCGTGAACGCCGACGAGCTGCAGGACCTCTACCGACGCTACGGGCCCGCCGTGCGCGCCCGGTGCCGCGCGATGTGCGGGGAGACGGACGCCGACGAGGCCCTCCAGGAGGCCTTCTTGAGCGCCTGGCGTGCGAAGGACCGCTTCGACGGCCGCCATCCGCTGGCCTGGCTGCACACCATCGCCCGGAACGCGTGCTTCGACCTGCTGCGCCGCCGAAAGCCGTGGATCGACGACCCCGAGGTGTGGCTGCGGCTCCCTGCGCCCACTCCCGCCACCGGCAGCGAGCGCGTCGACGTGGCGCGCATGCTCGAGGACTTCTCGGCCGAGGACGCCGCGCTGCTGCGCCTCCGGTACGTCGAGGGCTGGCGCATCCACGAGCTGGCCGAGCACTTCGAGACCAGCGAGCGCTCGCTGAGACGTTCGCTCGAGCGCATCGAAGCGCGCGCTCGCGCCATCCTCCGGACGGACGAGGTGTCCGATGTCTGAGCCCGTCTCCCGCCTCGACCTCGAGCTGCTGGCGCTCGGCGAGCTGGGCGAGTCCGCGGAGTCCATGCTGCGCGGTCGGATCGCCGACGACCCCGACCTGGCCGAGCGCTTCGCGCGCATCGAGCGCGACCTCACCCGTGAGCGCGAGCTCCCGGCGTTGGTGCTCCCCGTGGAGGCCCCGAAGCCCGCGGGATTCCCGCGCTGGGCGTCGCTGGGCGGGCTCGCGCTCGTGCTCGCCGCGGCGGTCGCACTGTTCGTGCTGCGCCCCCAGACGCCCGAGACCCCGACGTATCGCGGTGCGCTCGACCTCGAGCTCGTGCGCATCCGGCTCGGAGAACCGGAGGTGCAGGGCGCGCTCGTGAAGGCGCGCGCGGGCGACCGCCTGCAGTACACCGTGCAGGTGCCGGAGTCCGGCGTGGTGAGCGTGTTCGACGTGCAGGACGACGGCACCGTCTCCGTGTGGTCCGACGCGCTGCCCGTGTCCGCGGGTCGACCCGCGCAGGGAGCCGTCGTGATCGACGACTACCCAGGCCTCGAGCGCGTGTACTTCGTGTTCGCGGCCGAGCGCGTCGACCCCGCCGACTTCGAGTCCGCGCTCGTCGAGGCCTGGAGCGCGCCCCTGGCCGAGCTCGACGTGGTGCCCGGGCTGAAGGGGGTCTCCCAGCGCTCCGTGATGCTGCTGGAGGACCCGTGATCGCGGCCCTCCTCGGCGTCGCGCTCGCGGGCACCACCCGGCTCGGGTTGTTCGTGGGTGCGAACACCGGCATGGGCGACGAGCCCACGCTGTCGTACGCCGAGGGCGAAGCGCGCGACATGGCGCGGGTGTTCCAGGACATGGGCGGCTTCCCGCGCGACCGGCTCACCGTGCTCCAGGGCCCCACCGCGCCCGCGCTGCGTGAGGCCATGCGCACGATCGAGGCCCAGGTGCGCGAGGCTTCCGCGCAGGGCGACGACAGCCTGCTGGTCTTCTACTACTCCGGCCACGCCGGGCGCGACGGGCTGCACCTGGCCGGCACCGTGCTCCCGCTGGAGGACGTGCGGCGGTGGCTCGAGAGCAGCGCGGCACAGGTCCGCGTGGCGTTCGTGGATGCCTGCGAGTCGGGCGCGCTGGCCCGCGGAGGCACGCCCACCGACGTGATCGAGGTCACCCTCGACGACTCGCTCACCGCGAGCGGGGTCGCCATCGTCGCGTCGACCGGGCCGCTGTCGGCCGCGCGCGAGTCGTCGGAGTTCGGCGGCGGCGTGTTCAGCCGTGCGCTGCTCTCCGGGCTGCGAGGCAGCGCAGATGCCGACCAGGACGGCGTGATCACGCTCGACGAAGCGTACCGCCACGCGTTCGAGGCCACGGTCGTGGGCACGGCCCGCAGCAGCTCCGGTGTGCAGCGGCCCGAGTACAGCTACGCCATCTCTGGAGTCGGGCAGGTGGTCCTCACGCGCATCCCCACCCGAGCCGCGGGCGTCGTGCTGCCCGAGGAGGCCGAGGGGGTGTACGCGGTGGTGTCCGTGGCGTCCGGACAGGTCGTGGCGCGCGTCGACAAGCCAGCCGGCGAGACCCGACGGATCGCGCTGCCGACCGGGCGGTACGTGGTGCGGAAGATCCGGCAGACCGACGTGCTGGTGGGCGAGCTCGACCTCGTGTGGGGCGGCGATCGCTGGGTGGAGGACGCCCAGCTCACGGCCGTCGCGCTGGGAGACCCGCTCGCACGGGGCGGGTGGGCGCGCCGGAAGACCCACGTCGACGTCTACGGGTCGGTGGCGCCGCCGTTCGTGGGTCGCAACCCGTTCCAGCTGGGCGGGGGTCTCGCGGTGCGAACGGCGCTGGAGCCCCGTCTGCACGGGCTCGTGGCGCTCTCCGTCGCGACCGGGGCCCGCGGGGACTGGGCCGGAGACGTCCACACACACGGAGCGCGCTTGAGTCTCGGGGTCGCGTGGGTGCGTCCGCTGCGCCACCTCGACGTGTCGCTGTCGGGCGGGCTGGCGGTCCTCGGCGTGCTCCAGCAGGTGCGCTGGCTGGGCCCGGGCGCGAACGGCGGCGTGCAGGACGTCACCGAGCGGTACGCGCAGCTCGTCCCGGGCGCGTGGATCGGCGGCGATGTGCGCCTGCCGGTGGGGCCTGCCGTCGGGCTCGACGTGGGCGCACGCGGCCACCTGCTCCGGTCGATCGTCGACGAGACGCCGGGCTTCTACCTGCAGGGCGAGCTCCAGGCGGGTGTGTCGTTCGCGCTGCGCTGAGCGCGCGACCGTCGGGATACGGGGTCGCATGCTGCTCCTCGCCGCCGCCATGGCCGCCGACGTCCAGATCGTCGGCTCGCACCTCCAGCTCGTCGACCACTTCCCCCGCCTGCGCGCCGAGCTCGGCGGAGACGTGGTGCCCGGCACGGCGCTCAAGCAGCGCGACACCACCGTGGTCTACGTGCGCGAAGGCGCCGACGCGAAGGCCGTGCTCGCGAAGCTGCCTGCGGGCACCTCCACCGAGCCGCTCACCTGGAAGGCCCCGGCCCCCGTGGTGATCGCGCTCGGCGACGACCTCACGGGGCCCGCGCCCGCCCCGACCGACCCCGTGGTGCACTACAGCCTGCCCATCCGCGTGCTCGGCTTCTCGGGCACGAAGCTCGTGTGGGAGGAGTCGAGCTTCGGGTGCTGCGACTCTCCGCTCGTCGGCGAGACCTCCGTGTGGGTGGCGGAGGCCGGGAAGCAGGAGCAGGGCTTCCTCACGAAGCTCGACTTCGGCGATCAGCTGGCGTCCGTCCTGTCCGACGTTCCGCCGCACTACCTCCAGCCCCCGGGCCGTCCGAAGCACCTCGCCGCCGCGGTCGACCTCGCCGCGCTGGGCCCCGCAGCGATCGACACCCCTCCGGAGGGCGTCACGGTGGCCCTCTCCGCGCGTGGCCGCGCGCTGGAGCCCACCGACACGGGCTGGGCGTTCCCCCCGCCGGATGCATGCGAAGGCGGTCCGCTCGTGGTCACCGTGGTGGTCACGCGCGCCGGAACGCCTGCGCGTGCCACGGTCGACCTCACGAAGGTGCTGTGCGACAACCAGGTGGGCGCGCTGCTCGACGGCACGCGCCTGCACACGGTGTGGTCGGCCGAAGGTCACGGCGTGCTGTGGGCCGACACGCGGCACCCGTTCGACCACCGCCAGCTCGGCATGTTCGCGCTCCCCTGACCGTCAGAGCCAGTCGCCCTCCGGTCCGCCGTTCGCCCCGATGTCGCTGCGGCCGCCGTCCGCGTCCAGCACCGCGGGATCCCCGGCGTCCACCAGCGGGCTCGCGGGGCGCAGGCGGAAGTCGCCCGCGGCGCGGTCCACGTACATCGGGTCCACGGCGAGGCCCGTCCAGGGTACGGGCGTGCCGCCGCCGTCCTCGATCACCGAGGTCGCGTCGAACGCATTGGAGAACGTCGCACCGAACGTGCCCGCCGCGAGGATCTGGGGGGAGGTCCCCCCGACGAAGCTGGTGTTCGTGGCCATCGCCGAGCCTCCGGCTCCGATGTTCAGGGCGCCCCCAGGACTCGCCGTGTTGTCGACGAGATCGACGTTCACGAGGCTGAGCTGGCCTCCCGGTCCCTTCCCGGACGGCACGACGTACACCGTGCCGAGCTGGGGCCCCGTCCCGACGAGCGCGTTGCCGTGCACGACCCCGTTCCGGACCGTTCCCAGGCCGCTCATCGCGTACACGGCCGCCGGGCCGTCCGAGCCCACCGTGTTGCCGCGGAGCTGGAGGCGCGTGGCGTCCATCGACACGTACGTCTGCAGCAGGTACGCCGCGGAGGGCGCCGTGACGGCGTTCCCGGAGAGCTCCACATCCGTCATCACGGCGTGGCCGGACTGGAGCACGGTCATGCCTCCGGACGTCACGGTGAGCACGTTGTCCGCGACGGTCACGTCCTCCATCACGAGGTCGAGGTCCGGCGTGCCGCGCACCAGGAAGTCACCAGCGTCGAACAGGTACGTCGACCCGACGAAGCGGGCGTTCCGGAGCGTCAGCGCGCTCCCGGCGTCCGCGAAGAACAGGCCTTCGACGTAGGAGCCGGTGAGGTCGTGGGTCCCCGGCATCACGACCAGGTCCTCCACGACGAGGGTGGAGCTCGGGTACTGGTACGCGATGAGGCCGCTGCAGAAGCCCGTGCATCCGGGGTTCTCGACCTGCACCTGCCACATCGTGAGGCTGGCGTTGCCGGTCACCTGGATGAGCGGAACGTCGCCCGAGCCGTCCAGGACGACGTTCTCGAGCCGCTGCTCCCCGGTCCCCGCGGCGTAGACGCGGTTCCCGTTGCCCGTGTGCAGGCGCGTCGACCCGCTACCCCGGATCGTGAGGTCCTTCCCGCTCACGACCACCAGGTCGGGCCAGTCCCCGTCGCCGACGCAGATGGTCTCGCCATCGAGGGCCGCAGACACGGCCGCGGGGATCGTGGCGTAGTCGGCGGGTACGAACCGGTCACCGGGAACGGCGATGCCGTCGCAGTCCTCGTCGACGGTGTCGCAGGCCGTCTCCCGCGCAGCGGGGTGGATGGTGGCGAGCGTGTCGTCGCAGTCGCCGCCCGTCGCGACGGTCCCGCTGGGCGCGCTGCACTGCACGACCCCGGTGCCCGTCCCGAACCCGTCCCCGTCGGCATCGACGTACCAGGTGGGCGCATCCACCGCGTCCGGCTCGTCGATCTGGAGGTCGCAGTCGTCGTCGACGCCGTTGCAGCGCTCCGGTGAGCCGGGGTTCACGTCCGGGTCGGCGTCGTTGCAGTCCACGTCTGCGGCGTACCCGTCGAGATCGAGGTCCACCACGAGCACCCCGGTGTCACCGGTGGGACCGATCCCCGTGTCGGTGTCCGTGTCCGTATCGGCATCGGTGTCCGTGTCCGCGTCGGTATCGGCGTCCGTGTCCGCGTCGGTATCGGCGTCCGTGTCCGCATCGGAGTCCGTGTCCGCATCGGAGTCCGTGTCCGCATCGGAGTCCGTGTCCGCATCGGAGTCCGTGTCCGCGTCCGCATCGGAGTCCGTGTCCGTGTCTGCGTCCGTGTCCGTGTCCGCATCGGCGTCGGTGTCGGTGTCGGCTTCGGGGACATCGGTGTCGGCAGCGTCGCCCTTGCAGGCGAGCAGGGCGAGGGCGAGCAGGATCGGAAGGCGCATGGAGACTCCAGGGGATGGGACTCCATGGGCCGCGCCCGCCGGGACTTCGAGCCGTTGTTACGCGGCGTTACGCGGCGAGACCCGGTGCAGCCAGATGCGCACGAGCAGGCGCAGCTCCACCCCGAACCGCGTGGCCTTCGGACTGGCCAGCCAGCCCGCCAGGTACGCGGCGTCTCCACGCCGGGCGGCGTCGAAGATGCCGCTCAGCTCGGCACCCCGACGGCCCCCCTCGGACCGGGCCATCGCGTCGAGCGCGTCGAGATCCCCCATCAGGGACAGCCTCTGGAGCTGAGAGACCCGCGACAGCACGTCAGCGTCGACCTTCTCGAGCCAGGCCGCCGCCTCCGCCCGCTGGCTCGCCATGAAGTGCGCGAGGGCCGCGCACAGCCACGCCTGGTGGACGATGTGCGTCGCTCCCCCGACCTGCGTGGCCTCCACGGCGTCGAGCGCCCGCTGGATCCCGGCCTGGACCTGCCCCGCGTCGACCTCCACGGAGATGAGCTCGAGCAGCGCGTGGTGCTCGGGCGCGACGCTGCGTGTGCGGCGGGCCCAGGCCAGCACCTCGAGGAAGGCCGCGCGGGCCTCGTCGGTGCGCCCGGCGTGGATGTGGAGCGCGCCGGTGCGGTCGCGGATCTGGAAGGCCCGCATGGGCTGGAACAGCTGCACGAGCCGCTCCGCTTCGCCGAGGAGCTGGAAGGCCCGGCCCTCCTCGCCGCTGTCGCCGAGCACGCTGGAGTACGTGATGCGCACGTCGATGCGCCCCTGCGGATCCTCGATGGAGTCGGCCCATCCGAGCACGCGCTCGAGGAACGGGCCGGCGCGCTCGGGCTGCATCACGCGGAGCCGGTCGCCTGCGAACAGGCCCGCGTAGACGGCCTCGGCGACGGCATCCATCGCGTACAGCTCGTCCGCGATCGACACGAGCTCCGGCGTGGTCACCTCGGGAGACAGCACTCCACCCACGTCTGCGTACGTGAGCTCCTGGACGCGCCGGCGGAGCTGGGTCGTCACGGTGCCCCGGTCGGTCGGGACCTGCGCGATGCGGGCGCGTGCCGCCGCGTTCCCGTCGATCCAGTTCACGAGGCGAGCCGCGTGGAGCTCGGCACGCACGGCCAGATCCCCGTCTCCGTGCCGCGCGACCCACTCGAACTCGTCGCGCGCTTCGCGGATCCGCGGCCGCGACCACACCTCGGCACGCAGCAGGCGGACGAGCGGCTCCGCGGAGGTGCCGGACACCACGGGGAGCGCGGCCTCCACGACGGCCAGCCGCTCGCCTTCGGTGCCTCCGCGCACCCCGAGGATGCGGACGAGCGCGTGGCAGAGGGTCGCCACGGCGTCGGGGTCGCGGGCAGCCCGGGCGAGGTCCCAGGCGGTCCACAGGTCGGTGAGGCGGGAGGTCAGCGCCGTGAACGCCTCGCGGGCGCGCGCGCCTTCGAGCCCGCGCACCCCGGCTTCGGCACGTGCGGCGATGCAGGCGACGAAGCGCGCATCGAGGTCGGACGGACCATGGTGGTGCGCCACGAACGCCGCGACGGCGTGGAGCACGCGGAACCGTTCGCCGTCGCGCACGACGAGGTGACCGTCGACCAGCGCCATCCAGGTGTCCCCCGAGGCCCCGGAGACCTCGAGCCCATCATCGAGCGGGAAGGCGGCGCGAAAGCGGGACAAGCGCGACAACGCCTCCTGCTCGTCGGGCCCGAGGCGCATCCAGCTCGCTTCGATGGCGCTGGTGAGCGCCGGACCGAGCCCCGCGAGCGCCCCGCCCACGCCCGACAGGACCGCCGCGAGCGGGCCGGCGCCGAGGCGCGGGATCCAGGCGGCCGCGAGCTCGATGGCGAGCGGCAGGCCGTCCACGAGGTCGACGAGCGCGTCGAGCCCCTCGGGGTCTGGAGGGGAGGCGGCGTTCAGGACGAGGAGCGCGCGGGCCTCGTGCGGGGGGAGCGGCCCGAGCGCCACGACCGACCGCGCTTCGGGCGGTGCCCGTCGGATCGTCACGGCCTGGAGCGGACGACCGAGGTCCTCCAGCAGCCCCACGAGCCCCGGCACATCGTCCGCGTGGTCCCACAGCACCACCGATCGCGGAGGCACGGCGTCCAGCGCGCTCTCGAGCGCCGCGCGGGCCTCCTGCACGGGGCGGACGGGCAGTCCGAGCGCGACGGACAGCGCGGTGGCGGCTCGCTCGACGCGGTCGACGCCCGCGAGCTCGACCCGCACGACGTTCCCGCAGCGCGCACACGCGATGGCCGTGGTGCGGCTCTTGCCCACGCCAGGCGCACCCGAGACGGTCACCACGCCCTCGAGCAGGGCGCGCGCGACGTCGCCGAGCTCGCGTACCCGCCCCACGAAGCCCGGCGGGGACTCCGCACGCTCGGCGACGGCGAGCCGGTACCCGGCGTTCCGGATCGTGACGAGGCTCACGGGCTGCGCGGGATCGGGCTCGATCTTCTTCCGGAGGCGCGACACGGCCATGTCGACCGCGCGCGACGGCACCGGGCGCCGGTAGTCCCACACCTGGAGCTGGAGCTCCTCGCGCTCGATGACCCGGGTGGACCGCGCGGCCAGGTAGGACAGCAGCAGCCACTCCTGCCCGGAGAGCTTCACGCTCCTGCCGTCGCTGCGGTCGAACACGGCCCGGTCGAGGTCGAGCGCGCCGCCTTCGAGGTGCAGCACCCCGACCGACCGCTCGGCCCCCAGCCGATCGAGGGCACGCTCGGGGTCCTGCCCGCTCCGGAGCAGCACGACGGGCTCCAGGGCGGGCCGATCCGCGGGCGGCGGACCGTCGGTGAGCACGACGCACGGCACGGCCACGCCCGCATCGCGGAGCTCGCGGACCCGGGCCCACGCGTCGGCATCCGCGAGGAGCACGGCCTGCGCGGACGGATCGACGGACGACACCGGCTCGAGCGCGTGCCCGCCGAGCCTCCCGCCCAGCCGTTCGCGCGCGGCGGCGTCGGCCAGCAGGCTCACCGTGCGCGCACCCAGGTGCTCCGGCCGCGCTTCTCGAACTCCACCTTGCCGAGCTCGGCGAGCACGGGCGTGACGTAGTTGGCGAACCGCCCGCGGTAGCCCTTGCGCAGCCCGTAGAAGCCGCCGACCGGGTTCTCGGGCGACCGGGCCCACGCCTCGACCGTGCCCGGCTTCGGCTCCTTGCCTTCGTCGGCGTTCCCGAGCTCCATCCAGTCGCCGTGCGCCACCAGCATGGCGTGCAGGTGGTCGAGCGACTCGGGCCGGTAGTGCAGCCACGTGGACCCGACCTGGCAGTGCAGCACGTTCTTCACGGGGTCGAGGTGCATCGCGAGCTCGCTCGTTCCGAGCGGGGTGGTGAGCATCCAGGGCGATTCGGGGGTTCCAGCTCCACTCATGGCGTCTCCAGGCAGGGAGGGCATGCTACACCGGCTGCCCGCGGGTCACCGACCGTGGCGCGACATCACCTCACACAGCCGGTCGTGCGGGAGCCCGTACAGCGTGTTCCCGTCGCGCCCCACCATCGTGTCGGCCGCGACCATCGCGTTGAGGATCGCCTCTTCGGTCGCTTCCACCACGGCTTCGAACACGAGGTCGATGTACGCGTCGTGCAGGCGGGGGGCGACGACCCACGGGTCCACCCGGCGATTCCATGCCGGACCCGGCCGGCGCACCCGTACCGACGGGGCGTTCGAGAACGCGAGCAGCAGATCGCCCGACCCGTGGCCCGCTGCCGAGCCCGTGCGGCCGATGCCCAGCATGCCGCGCCGCGCGAGGCGGGCGAGCTGACGGTCCGACAGCGGCACGTCGGTCCCGATGACGACGACGATCGAGCCCTCCTTGGCCTGGGGGCTGTTCCGGATGGGCATGAGGTCGTCGATCACCCGACCCACCGGCACGCCATCGACCCGGAGCTGGTGCCGGTGGCCGTAGTTCCCCTGCACGAGCACCCCGACGGTGTGCGCCACGCCGCCGAGCTCCACCACCCGCGAGCTCGTGCCGATCCCGCCCTTGAGCTGGAACAGGGCCATGCCGGTGCCGCCGCCCACGCTGCCTTCGGCGATCGGACCCGTGCTGGCCGAGTCGAGCGCGGCACGGACGTGCTCCGGGCGCACGTGCTGCCCGGCGATGTCGTTCAGGAAGCCGTCGTAGGTCTCCGCGATCACGGGGATCACGAAGTCGTCGGCCATGCCCTCGGTCGCCACGAGCCAGTCGACGGTGGCGCGGTGCGCGACCCCGACGGACAGCGTGTTCGTGAGCACGAGCGGCGACTCCATCAGCCCGTACTCGTCGATCTGGGAGCGCCCCGTGATCTCCCCGGCCCCGTTGAGGATCTGGATGGCCGCGGGCACAGTGTCGCGGAACACGGACCCTTCGTGGGGGTGGATCGCGGTGACCCCCGTGCGCACGGGCCCTTCGCCCACACGGAGCGCTCCGTCCCCCTGCACGAGGGTGGTGTGGCCGACCCGGACGCCGGGCACGTCGGTGAGGGCGTTGAGCGGGCCGGTGGGGAGCGCACCGACCGAGAGTCCGAGATCACGAAAACGTGGCATTGCGGGAGCCTACGCCGGGAGGGGGATAGGGGCGGCCGGGAGGACGCCACCGTGCAGATCGCCGACCATGCCGGGCCCATCTGGGTCACGATCGCCTACATCCTCGTGTACTTCGGCTTCGTCATCAACGTGGCCCGCGTGAAGTCCGCGCGCGCGAAGGACTTCGCGAGCCGGGGCGAGAAGTTCGACCGCTATTTCTCGCAGGACCGCGAGATGCTCGCCGCCGACCGCATCCAGCTGAACGCACTGGAGCAGATGCCGACGTTCCTCACGCTGCTCTGGCTGAACGCGGTGTTCGTGGGCTCGCTGCCCACCACGATCGCGGGCGGCGTGTACGTGGCGGCGCGCGTGGCGTACCCGTTCCTGATGGGCGCGAGGCTCGGGCGTGGCATCCCGGCTTCGATCCTGGTGGCCACCCTGCCCGGGTACCTCGTGCACGTGTGGTTCGCGGGCGCGTTGATCTGGGCGCTGGTCACGGCGTGAGCCGGGAGGGTCGCATGCGGACCTGGCTCGGGCTGGCGCTGGTCGGGTGTTCGGGCGCGGAGACCGAGCCGGTCGTGCCTCCGGTGGACTACGCCGAGGCCGGTCCGTGGGCGGTGGGCACGGAGCAGCGCACGTTCCCGGGGCCCGAGGGGCTCGAGCTCACGGCGCAGGTCTGGTACCCGTCCGACGGGGTGCAGGGCGCGGGAACCCGGTACGACGGGCTGCTCGAGGGCCGAGCGACCGAGGGCATGGCCGTGGCCTGCGACGCGCCGCGCCCCGTGGTGGTGTTCAGCCACGGCCTCGGGGGCGTGCGCTGGCAGAGCCCGTTCTTCGTGGAGCACCTGGCATCCCACGGGTTCGTCGTGGTGGCGGTCGATCACCCGGGCAGCGGGCTGTTCGACACCGACTACGACGCGCTCCCCGCGGTGACGGTGCGCAGACCGGCCGACATGGCCGCGGCGTTCGACGGGCTGGCCGCCGCATACCCCGACTGTGTCGACCCGAGCGCGGGGTATGCCGCCGCGGGCCACAGCTACGGGGGCTACACGGCGTTCGCGGCCGCGGGAGCCGTCGTGAACGACCCCACGGCGCCGGGCACGCAGATCGACCTCGGCGACCCGAGGGTGTGGGCGGTGGTCGCGATGGCGCCGTGGGACGGAGCGTCGATCACGGACGGAACCTCCGCGGTCGACGTGCCCGTGCTGGTGCTCACCGGCCGGGAAGACGAGACGACCGTGCTGCGCCAGGTGCGCGACCTGTGGCAGCCGCTCGCGGTCACGCCCCGGGTGTTCGGCATCATCGACACGGCCGGGCACTACAGCTTCTCGCCCGTGGCCTGCCTGCTCGAGACCGGCGACGGGTGCGGGCCGGGCTTCATGGACGAGCCGACGTTCACGCGCCTCGTGCGGCGGTCGAGCGCGGCGTTCCTCGCCGGGAGGGCCGGCATGGCGGGCACCGAAGACCAGGAGGCGCTCGAAGACCCGCTCGTCACCTGGACGGTCGAGCGGTAGGCGCTACTCGCAGGCGCCGAGGTTCCGGTAGGGGAACGTCTGGTCGCCGAGCTCGACCACCAGGTTCTCGGTGTCGCTGACCGTCCAGCCGGTGCACTCCGCGACGACCGCGCCACAGTCGGCCGTGCACTCGCCCTCCGAGCTCTCGATCACCGCGAGGGTCGTGAGCGTGAGCACGTCACCGTCGAGCGAACCGGTGCACTCGGCGCTCACGAGGGTGTCGCACGAGCTCGACAGGCACTGGTCGAAGTCGACGACGTAGGCGCCATCGGCGGGATCGATGCAGAACGTGCCCACGTCTTCGAGCCGAATCGTCCGCGGGCCGTCGCCCCCGCCACACGCGAACAGGGCCACCGTCCACAGCATCATGCCCGCCTCCCCCGGAGAAAACTGAGTGTAACGCTCCCTGCGCAGCGCCCCGCGCCGCGTTTTCGCCTATGCTGCCCGCCATGGAGCCTGGAGATCGCGTCGGCGACTACACCCTCACCCGGGTTGTCGGGCAGGGGTCTCGTGCGACCGTGTGGGACGCGTACCGCGACGACCCCACGGAGCGCGTCGCGGTCAAGCTGCTCGACGCCGCGGATCCCACGGCCCGGAAGCGCCTGCGCGCCGAGTACACCGAGCAGAGCCAGCTCGACCACCCGAACATCGTGCGCGCGTACGAGCTGATCGAAGACGAGGGGCGCCTGGCGCTCGTCTCGGAGCTCGTCGATGGCGGCGACATGCGCGCCTACATCGACCAGCACGCTCCCAGCCGGAGCGACGCGCTCAAGGTGTTCGCGGGCATCCTGCACGGGCTCGGCGCCGCGCACGCGGCGGGGCTCGTGCACCGCGACCTGAAGCCCACCAACATCCTGATGACCGAAGGTCCGCTCTCCATCCCGAAGATCGCCGACTTCGGTGTCGTGAAGCGCACCGACAAGGAGTCGCTGAAGCTCACGCAGCAGGGCGTGGTGATCGGCACGCTGCGCTACATGTCGCCCGAGCAGCTGATGGACGCCAGCTCCGTGGATGCGCGGGCCGACCTGTTCTCGGCGGGCTGCATCCTGTTCGAGCTGCTGACGCACCAGAAGTGCTTCAACGCGAGCCACCGCGTGGCGCTCGTGAACGCCGTGCGCACGGGCGACCACACGCCGTACCCCGACGACCTCGACCCGAACCTGCGCGCGGTGATCGACGCGCTCATCTCGGCCGAGCCCGATGGGCGGCCGGCGAGCGCGCAGGAGGTGCTGGCGAGGCTCCAGCTGCCGCTCGTGCACACGCCCGACCTCGCGGTCCCGCTGCACACCGAAGACGAGCCGGTCGACCGCAACGTCGTCATCGCCGCCGGGCTCGGCATCGTGGCGCTCGTGCTGGCGCTCGGGCTGGTGGCCTACCTGCTCATGTAGAGGGCACGGTGTACGACTCGGTCGACCGGTCGATGTCCTCGTTGAACCCGAGCCCCGAGAGCGACGACACCCACAGCGCGACGATGGCGATCCACCCGCCGGGGATGCGCGGTGCCGCCTCCGCGAGGTCGGCCTGGAGCGAGCGCTCGAGCGCCGCGAGCTGACCGGCGAGAGTGGTGCGGAGGACCTCCGGGTCGTCGCGCTCGAGCGCCGTGGCGACGACCCCATCGAGCACGCGGTCGATGGCGACCGCCACCTCGGAGCACAGCGAGGCGAGCACCATCACGTCGACCTCGGTGGTCGCCCGCAGCGCGAACAGGACCGCCACGGGCCACGCGCTGAGCGGCCTCTCGCGAGGGTCGGGCACGACGACGCCGTGCGGGGCGAGCGCATCGTTGAGGATGCGCGTGGCGAGCCCGCAGGCACGCTGTTCCAGGCGGGCGGCCGCGGGCTCGCAGAGCTCGATCAGCGGACGGTCGACCTCCGAGACCCGGAGCGCGGAGCGCCACACGCCCACGACGATGAGCGTGCGCACGGGGGCGGACAGCTGGGCCTTCAGGGCGGGGTCGAGCTGGTCCCACTCCCAGGCGAACCTCTGGGTGTGCATCGCCACCCGCAGCGCCCGGAGCAGCTGCGAGCGGGCCTGGTTCCGCAGCGACTGCGACATGCTGCGCACGGCTTCGCCGACGGGGTCGGGCAGGAGGGAGTCGATGAGCGCCAGGCGGTCGCCGAGCCCGCGCTCCCACGACTGCCGCCAGGCCTGGGCGCGGAGCGTGCTCCCGCGGGTCATCGCCGACACCTCGACGCGCGGCTCGTTCAGATCGACCACGCGCGCACGGCGGACATCGCCATCGACCCGGTGCTCGACCACCACCCGACCGGGCGCGTCGGGCACGGTGATCGTGAAGTGCTCCTGCAGCACGGGCCCCCGGGCGAGGTCTCGCCCATCGGACCACACCACGCACTCCCCTGCCGTGTAGGGCACGAACCCCGTGAGCGTGCAGTCCACGGTCAGCGGGGGCCCGCTGTGGGGGCAGGGCGGAGGGTCATGGAAGGGCTCCCGGAAACACCTCAGCCTACCGCAGGGGACGCGGGGTCGCACCCGTCACACGCCGGATGCGACCTCGGAGGGGGATGCTCAGGCCGCGCTGACGTGCGCGACATACCCGCGCACGTCGGCCGCGGGCTCAGAGTAGGCGGCACCGAGCGCGCTCTCGACCCGCGCCTTGTAGGCCTGGGCCCAGGCGGGCAGCGGAGCGTCGGCGAGCGCGAGGAACTCGAGGGTGCAGGCCAGCCGGATGTCGGCGATCGACGGGCTGTCTCCGTCGCCGATGAACCCGTCGCGCACGAAGTACGCGCGAAAGACCTCGAGCGGCTCGGCGATCGCGGCTTCAGCGTCGTTGCGGGCCTGCGCCTTGAGCTCGTCGCTCGCGTCGGAGGCCGCGACCTCGCCCGGGTAGCAGGGGAACTGGAGGCGGGGGTACACCGCCCGCACGACCAGTGGGTAGAGCGAGCCCGTGAGATAGAAGTTCGCGGAGTCGACGAGGGCGCGGCGGCCCGGGTCGGTCGGGTACAGGCCCGCGAGGCCGTGCACGTTCGCGAGGTACATCATGATCGCGCAGCTCTCCCACATGGCGCCGCGCGGGTGGCTGGCCGTCTCGATGGCCGGCGTGAGGTGTGCCGGGATCTTCGCCAGGAACTCCTCGGACCGCGTCTTGCCCCAGGCGTTCTCTTCGCCGTGCGGGAGTCCCGCCGCGCGCAAGAACACGCGCACCGTCATGTTGTTGACGCTCGGGGGCAGCATGTGGAGGTGGAGGTCGCTCATGTGTGGGCTCCTGGTGTCGGAGGGTGGTTCGATGACTCGGATCAAGCGGACTTCGCGCGCTGCCAGGCCGCGAGCTTCTCGCGGGCTCCGTTCTGCGCCGGGTCGGTCACGATATCGTGGTTGTCCTGCTTCGTGGTCAGCTCCACCACATATCCGTTGGGATCGCGGAAGTAGATGGAGTGGATGAAGTGGTGGTCGGACACCCCTCGGGTCTCGAGCCCGAGCGCGCGCCCCTTCTCGAGCATCGCCATCATGTGGTCGTGCTCGACCTCGAGCGCGATGTGGAGGTCGAAGTCGTGCCAGTCGTGGAACTCGTACGGCATCTCCGGCGCTTCGAAGAACGCGAGGAAGCTCCCGTCCTCCATGGCGTAGAACGTGTGCAGGTACTGGCACTGGCGCCCGGTCTTCGTCTCGCCGATCTCGAGGGTGGCGGTGAGCGGCAGACCCAGGAAGTCTTCGTAGAACGCGCGGGTCTCCTCGGAGTCGCGGCACCGGTAGGCCGTGTGGTGCAGACCCTTGATCGCAATCTGGGGTTCGGGGCTCATGGCTCCTCCTCGGGAGAGACGTACGGGACGGCCTGCTCGGCGGCGTGCCAGAGCTGGCGCATGGCGGGGGCGAGCTGTTCTTCGCGGATGTGCCCGACGAGGCCGGCACAGCGGCTGATCAGCGCGATCCCCCTCAGGATCTCCGGCGGCAGGCCGGCGTCGGTGAGGACGGCCGCGATGGCGCCCGTGACATTCGCGGGCAGGTCGCGCCCGGCCGCTTCGCCGATGGTGCGCTCCAGCAGCTCGAGCGCGTCGCAGTGGGCGCCCCGGACGCCGTGCTGCTCGGCGAGGCGGAGCAGGGTGACGGTTCGTGGGTCGACCGGTGTGTGGACCGGATGGCCGAACCCGGGGACGTGACGACGGGCGGCGCGAGCCTCCGTCACGATGTGGCGCGCCGTCCGCTCGGGCTCGTCGGCGGCGACGATGCGCACGAGGAGCGCGGCACAGCCCTCCAGCGTGCCGACGAACAGGCTGCCGACGCTCAACAGGCCCGCCGCGACGGCCCCCTGCATGGCCTCGGGCGCGCTCGTGTACGTCATCCGGGCCGTGATGGCCGTGGGCGTGAGACCGTGCTCCATGAGGGCCACGAGCGAGGCGTCGAGCAGGGCGGTCTGGGCGGGGGTGGGGTCGGACCCGGTGAGGTGGAAGAAGATCATCTGGGTGAAGCTGACGTTCCCCATCAGCTCGTGCGGCAGGCTCCGACCGCGGATCCGGATGTCGTCGGCAGTGGAGCTGCAGAGCGAGGTCGTGACACTCATCGGGCCTCCTGGGTGAGCCGCTTCTCGAGCTCGTGTCGCTGCACCTTGCCCGACGCGCTCCGCGGGAAGGCGGAGGACTCGATGAACACGATGTCCTTGGGCTTCTTGTACCCCGCGAGGCCCGCTCGGCAGGCTTCCAGGAGGATGTCGGCCGTGACGGACGCGTCGGCGCGGGCCACGAAGGCCACCGGCACCTCGCCCCACCGGTCGTCGGGCCGGCGGACCACCGCGGCCTCCTCGACCCCGGGATGCGCGAGCAGGACCCGCTCGATCTCGGCCGGGTAGATGTTCTCGCCACCCGACTTGATGAGGTACTTCCTGCGATCCATGAAGTCGAGCGACCCGTCGGGGTTCCGCACGAACACGTCGCCCATGTGGAACCACCCGTCCGCGAACACCTCGGCGTTCACGGCGTCGGCACGCCAGTACCCGCTGAACAGCGTGGGCCCGCGCATCCACAGCTCGCCCGGGGACCCGTTGGGCACGTCGTTCCCGTCTTCGTCGACCAGGCGGATCTCGCAGTACGGGCTCTGCTCCTTGGACAGGGAGGTGGGCGCCACCCCCACCGGGATGAGGCTGGACGAGCAGGGCGGGCAGCCCGTCTCCGTGGCGCCGAACGTGTTGGCGTAGGGCGCGCCGAGCAGCCGTGTGATGCGGGCGATGTCGGCGGGCGGGACGAGGTCGGCCATCACCCCGCACAGCTTCACGCCCTTCGCGCGCGTGCCGCGGGCCTCGAGCAGGTCGGCGAACCGCCCCACCATGCCCGGCATCAGCAGGAGCCAGCCGAGCGCTTCGGTCTCGACGAGCCTGGCGAGCCGCTCGGCATCGAAGCCGTCGACCACGTGAACGGGCCCGCCCGACAGGAGGTTTCCGAGGGAGTACTCCGCTCCGCCCATGTGGTAGAGGGGCGACCACGCGACGTAGGCGTCGTCGGCCGCGATGCCGAACTCCGCGCGCTGCACGAGGTTGCGCACGATCTCGGCCCGATGGCTGATCACGGCGCCCTTCGGCAGGCCTGTCGTTCCGCTCGTGTACAAAATGAGCAGCGGCGCCTCGGGGTCGACGGGCACGGGCGTGGTGCGGGGCGCGGCCTCGTGGAGCGCGTGCTCCCAGGCGTCTCCGAGCACGAGCAGCGGCTCGCGCCGGCCCTCCAGCCGCGCGGACTCCTCGGGGGACGCCACCAGGAGCGCGGGCTCGACGAGATCGAGGCAGTGTGCGAGCTCCGGAGCGGCCAGGCGCCAGTTCTGGCAGGCCACGACGGCTCCGATCCAGGCCGCGGCCAGGAAGAGCTCGAGATACTCGGGCCGGTTGCGGGACAGCACCGCGATGCGATCGCCCTGCCCCACCCCGTGGGCCTCCAGCACGCTCGCGAGGCGCTGCACGCGGTCGAGCACCTCGCCGTACGTGCGCACGCGGTCGCCACACAGGCAGGCCCGGTGCGGGTGCACGCGTGCACGGCTGGCGAACAGGCTGGCGACGGTACTGGCGGTGGGCCGGTGGCTCACGAGTCCTCCATCCGCACCGTATTGCACCCGACCCAGCGAACGAATCCGCAAAGTCGTGATACCGTACATCGAATTCTTCGATGGATGATGGGTGTTCACTCCCTACTCGCTCGACCAGCTCACGATGTTCCTCGCGGTGGTCGACGAGGGCAGCTTCAGCGCGGCGGGCCGCCGGCTCGGGCGCGTGCAGTCGGCCGTGAGCTACGGCATCTCGCAGCTCGAGAGCTCGCTCGGCGCACAGCTGTTCGAGCGACGCGGGCGCACGCCCACCCTCACCGAGACCGGCCAGCGCCTGGCGTCCGAGTCCCGGCTCGTGCTGGCACGCGCGCGGGAGCTCACCGAAGCGGCGTCCCGCCTGCAGGCCGGGATCGAGCCCGAGCTCTGCCTGGTGGCCGACGCGCTCTACCCGCTCGACGAGCTCTCCCGGGCGTGCAGCGACTTCCGGAGCGGGTTCCCCACCACCTCGCTCCGCCTCGAGGTCGGGCTGCTCAGCGATGCCGTGGATCTCGTGCTCGAGGGCCACGCGGATCTGGGCATCTGCAACCTGGCCGGAGGCATCGACGCGCAGCTCGCGGTGTCCCACGTCGGCACGGTCCAGGTGCTGCCGGTGTGCGCCACCACGCATCCCCTCGCCCACGAGCCGGGGCCCCAGAGCGGCGCGATGCTCGAGCAGCACACCCAGATCGTGCACTCCGAGCGCCAGGCGCACGAAACCGCCGACCAGGGCGTGCTCGGGAGCCGTACGTGGCGCGTGACGGACCTCGGCATGAAGGCGGCCCTCATCCGCGCGGGTGTGGGCTGGGGCAGCCTGCCAGCGTGGATGGCGGGCCCTCTGGTCGAAGCGGGCGAGCTGGTGCGTCTGTTCCCGGCTCCGTGGCCCGCCGACGGGCATCGGGTGTCGCTCCATGCCGTCACGCGGCGCGATCGGCCGCTCGGGCGCGCAGGCCAGTGGTTCCGGCACCACCTCGAGCTCGCGGCCCCCGAGAACCGGGCCTCCCCCGAGGTGCCGACACGTTAGGCACGTCCCACCGGCCGCATCGGCCGGATCGCGAGGACCCCATGAGCTGGACGCCAGACACCCTGCCCGACCTCACCGGGAAGACCTACGCCATCACGGGCGGCAACAGCGGGCTCGGGCTGGAGGCCGCGAAGATCTTCGCAGAGAAGGGCGCGCGCGTCGTGATCACGTCGCGCTCGGAGGCCAAGGCCCGCGAGGCGATCGAGGCGGTGAAGGCCCATGCACCCGGGGCCGACGTCGACTTCGTGCTGCTCGACCTCTCGGAGCCCGCGAGCATCGAGGCCGCCGTGCCCGAGCTGATCGCGAAGTGCCCCCAGATGGATGCGCTCGTGAACAACGCGGGTGTGATGCAGACGCCGGAGGTGCGCACGTCGGAGGGGTTCGAGCTCCAGCTCGCCACGAACCACATCGGGCACTTCCGCCTGAACTCGCAGCTGTTCCCGCACCTCGAGGCGTGCGGCGGGCGCATCGTGGTGGTGTCGTCCATCGCCCACAAGCTCGGCCGCATCGCGCTCGACGACTTGATGTCCGAGAAGCGCTACGACCCCACCGTCGCGTACGGTCAGAGCAAGCTGGCGAACCTCATGTACGCGCTGGAGCTCCACCGCCGCCTGCGGGCCCGTGGGAGCCGCGTCGTCGCGATCGCCTGCCATCCGGGGTACGCGGCCACCAACCTGCAGTCCGCGGGGGTCGGCATGTCGGGCGGGAGCTCGTTCTTCCGCACGGTGTACGCGGTGACGAACAAGCTCGTGGCGCAGCCCGCCGAGAAGGGCGCGTGGCCCGAGGTGCTCGCGGCCGCCGACCCCGACGCGGAGCCCGGCGCGTACTACGGGCCCACGGGCATCGGCGACATGCGGGGCCCGGTCGGGAAGTCGTCGATCTCGTCGGCCGCCCGGGACGAGAGCGTCGCGGCGAAGCTGTGGGAAGCGACCGAAGCGCTCGCGGGGCCGTTCTTCCGCTGATCAGCGGTTCCCGTTCAGCCACGCCAGCGTGCGGCCCCAGGCGCCCCACCACTGCACCTCGGGCACGAGGTGGGGCGAGCCCTCCAGGATGTGCAGGGTGCCGCCGATCTGCGCCAGGAGCGCCCGCGTCGGCCCGAGGGGCACCACTTCGTCGTGCTCGGCGTTCTGGGCCAGCACCCGCCGACCCCTCCAGGGCCCCGGATCCGGCGCGTCCTGACCGGGCAGCGCGGGCGACCCGAGGATGGGCACGGCGATCTGGAGCCGCGAGTCGCGGGCCATGGCACGCCACGTGGTGAAGGCGCCGAGCGACACCCCGATGACCGCGAACGGCCCGTGCAGACCGCGCGATTCACACGCATCGAGCACCGCGGGGATCTCCGCGCTGGCCTCCTCGAGGTGGGCCTCCAGGCAGCCCTCGGGGTCGGCCTGCCACTTCGCGTCGCGTCCGTCGTGGAACCGCCGCCCGTGCTCGGGGGCGTCCACGCCGACCGCGTTCCACCCGGCTCCGGCGAGCAGCGCGAGCTCCTTCGCGTGTGTCGCGGCGTCGGCGTACTGCCCGTGCAGCACGAGCGCGGTGCCGAGGGGCGCATCCGCACGCGCGACCAGCACGGGCGCAGGGCCGAGGTGTTCAGGCGTCATGGAGGGGCTCAGCGGGTCTTCCAGTGCCTACGGGAGGTGGTTCGCGGCGCCGCCCGACTCGCCGCAGTTGCTGTCGATCATGTCCTGGGCCTGCTCCAGGGTCAGCCCCATCAGGCCGACTCCCGACACGTGCGGCGCCACGGCGTCCACGTCGATGGAGTACGTCCCGGGCGCGACCCACCGCTGCGAGCCCGCGATGTCGACCACGCACCGGAGGGTCGGATCGGGCACGTCTCCGTACACCCGGAAGCTCGCGGCCCGACCCGCGATGTCGGCATCGAGCTCCAGCCGGAACCCGTCGTGCACACCGCAGCCCTGGAAGCTGGCGAGCGCGAGGTCCAACGCGCTCACGGGCATCGGCCGGCCCTGCGACGCGAACGGCAGCGCCGCGCGCTCGAGGGTCACGCGGGACACGAGCCCGTCGCGCAGGATGTCGAGCTCGACGGGCTCTCCCACCGGCCCACGCACCGCACGCACCCGGTCGCGGAACCTCAGCGACGCGAGATCTTCCCCGTCGGCGGCCACGATCTGGTCGCCACTGTGGAGCACGCCGTGCGCCGCCCGGTCGACCCAGACCCCGTCGACACGCAGCCCCTCGGGGACGGCCGACACCTCGACGCCGATCCCGCCGGAGTCATCCGGTTCGGACACGCACGTCGCGCCCCCCGGAGCGGCCATCCCGGCCGCGAGCATGGCTCCAGCGATTCCGCGCATGTCGCACCCCCTGCCGGGATCCTATCGCAGCGAACCCACCCGACGGCGCCGACGCACCCACCCGGCCGCGAACAGGCCGAGCCACACGGGCGCCGCGCCCCCCGTCGAGCTGCAGAACCACAGGCCCGGGCCCCGCACGCCGGTGTCCGGCCCCGTCACGTCGGTGTCGAGCGGCGCCTCGCAGTCCGGGGTCTCCCAGCCGGAGTCGGGGCTCACGTCGGCATCGGTGTCGTCGCAGTCGTCGGCCAGCACATAGCCGTCGCCGTCCTGATCGAGGTCGTTGCCGTCGCACGTCTGGTCTTCCCCGTCGTACCAGATCTCCTCGGCGCCGGGATTCACGGTGGCGTCGCTGTCGTCGCAGTCGTCGGCGTTGTCGACCTCGCCGGGCTCGGGCTCGCAGCGCACCACCGGCTTCTCGGGGTCGCCGTAGCCGTCGCCGTCCACGTCGCCGTACCAGGTGGACCCACCCGTGGCGCCCTCGTCGCCGTCGCCCGCACAGTCCTCGTCCACCCCGTCGCAGGTCTCGGGGGCGCCGGGGTACACGGTGGCGTCGCCGTCGTTGCAGTCGCCGTCGATGGTGGACCCGCCGGCCCCCGGGCACGCCTGGACCTCCGTGCCCGCCACGCCGAACCCGTCGCCGTCGCCGTCGATGAACAGGTCGACCACGTCGGACGCGTCGTCGTCGACCACGCCGTTGCAGTCGTTGTCGAGGAGGTCGCACACCTCGGGGTTGCCGGGGTGCACCTCGCTCTCGGAGTCGTCGCAGTCGGTGGCGTTCGCGACCATGCCGGACGGCGGCTCGCAGGCGAACTCGGGGGTGCTCGCGGGGTCGCCGAAGCCGTCGCCGTCGAGGTCGGCGTAGAAGATGTCGACGTCGATGGCCGCGAAGTCGACCGCACCGTCGCAGTCGTTGTCGATGCCGTCGCACACTTCGGCCTGCGCGGGGGAGATCGTGGTGTCGCCGTCGTCGCAGTCGCCCGAGAACTGCACGCTGCCCGGGATGGGGGCGCAGCTCGTGGTGGGTGTGCCCGCCCCGTAGCCGTCGCCGTCGCCGTCGACGTACCAGTCGAGGTCGACCACGTTGTCGTCGACCGTGCCGTTGCAGTCGTTGTCGACGCCATCGCACGCCTCGCCCGCGCCGGGGTGCGTGTTCACGTCGTCGTCGTCACAGTCGGTGTTGGTGGGCTCGGTTCCCGGGGGCTGCGCGCAGCTCGTGGTGGGGTCGCCGGCACCGTAGCCGTCGTTGTCGTCGTCGCCGTACCAGACGGACGTGGGGAGGCCCTCGTCGGCCGTGCCGTCGCAGTCCTGGTCGATGCCGTCGCAGATCTCGGTGGCACCGGGGTGGATCGACGGGTTGTTGCTCGCGCAGTCGCCGTTCTGCGCGACCGTGTTGGGCGGCTGCGAGCACGACGCAGTGCCCGACCCGCTGCCATACCCGTCGCCGTCGGTGTCGGTGTACCAGGTGGAGGTGGGCACCCCCTCGTCGACCGAGCCGTCGCAGTCCTGGTCGATGCCGTCGCAGATCTCGGTGGCACCGGGGCGGATGCTGCTGTTCGCGTCGTTGCAGTCGCCGTTCGCCGACACCTTGCCCGTGGGCTGCGAACAGGACGCCGTGGCCGCGCCCGCTCCGTAGCCGTCGCCATCGCCGTCGGTGTACCAGTTGGTGGTGGGCACCCCCTCGTCCACCATGCCGTCGCAGTCCTGGTCGACCCCGTCGCACACCTCGGTGGCGCCGGGACGGATCGCCGGGTTCGTATCGTTGCAGTCGTTCGAGCTCTGCACGTTGCCCGGGTTGGGCGCCTGGCAGTCGGTGCCCGTCGACGGACCCGCTCCGTACCCGTCGCCGTCTCCGTCGGCGTACCACGGCACGCTCACGGTGCCCTCGTCGGTCTGGGAGTCGCAGTCGTTGTCGATGCCGTCGCACGCCTCCGGCGCGCCGGGATGGATGTTCGCGTTGGCGTCGTTGCAGTCGCCGTTCTGCGCCACACGGCCGCTGGGCTGGGTGCACGACATCACCGCCGAGCCCGTGCCGTAGCCGTCGGCATCGCTGTCGACGTAGTACGCGGTGGTGGGCAGACCTTCGTCGGCGGTTCCATCGCAGTCTTGATCGATGCCGTCGCAGATCTCCGGCGCACCGGGCCGGATGGACGGATTGCCGTCGTTGCAGTCGCCGCTCGTGGCGGACGTGCCGGGCGGCTGCGCACACGACACGATGGCCGTACCCGCGCCCACGCCGTCGCCGTCGGCATCCGTGTACCAGTTGGACCCCGTGCCCGTGCTGTCTTCGTCGACCCGTCCGTCACAGTCGTCGTCGACGCCATCACACGTGGCATCGGGCAGACCCGGGTGGATGGACGCGTCGCCATCGTCGCAGTCGGGACCCGGGAGATAGCCGTCTCCGTCGAGGTCGACGCTCTCGCCCGGCTCGGGACCCCCGAACGCCCCGATGTCGGCCGTGCTGCCGTCGTCGTCGAAGACGGACGGGTTGCCCGCATCGATCAGCGGCGAGCCCGCGAGCGGGACGAAGGCCGGGAGCGGCTGGCACGACGCCGCGAGCGGGTTGTACGCCGCGAGCATGGGATCTTCGCCGAAGATGCTGTTCGACCCCGCGGAGAACCCGATGACACCGGTGCCGTTGTTCCAGAACGCGTTGTAGTCGGCGGACATGTCGCTGTTGCCGCCCCACGCGCCCACGTCGTTGTCGGCGAACAGGGTGTGGTCGAGCTCGACCGTCGACAGGTCGAGATCGAGCGCTTCGTGGACCTCGTGCACCATCACGTCGTTGAAGCGGAACTCACCGTACGTGTCGTAGGTGGCGTGCGCCGTTCCCCAGTTCGCCGCAGCGTTCCCGACGTACACGGCGTTGCTGATGTACCACTCGGACTCTTCGAACGCGGTGGCCCCGCCCCCGTCGCCCGCCGAGTTGTCGCAGAACAACCCGCCATGGATGTCGGCGCCCGTGTGGTAGCCCGAGACCGCGCCGCCGATGTCGAACGCGTGGTTGCCGTGGAACGTGGAGTCGTGGATGTCGGCCCACAGCTCCTCGACGTCGATCGCCCCACCGTAGTCGGACTCGTTGTCGGTGAACGCGCTGTTGAACACCCCGAGGAAGTCGATGCTGTACGCGTCGATCGCTCCGCCCTCGTCGCCCGACACGTTGCGCGAGAAGATGGAGTCGGTGATCACCATCGTTCCGCCGTTGTAGGCCGTGAGGGCGCCACCGTACGAGACGTTCGAGCTCGCGGCGTTGTCCTCGAACGAGCACCGCGTGAGCTGGACGTTCGAGAAGTAGCTGTCGATGCCGCCACCGCCCCAGTCGTACTCGGCGGCTTCGTTGCCGTAGAACACGCAGTCGCTGATGTCGACCGTGGCCTCGTGGAAGTGCGCGCCCCCGCCGTACCGGGCCGACCCGTTGCCGACCACGAGCCCCGTGCCGTACAGCGACGCGTACTCGACCAGCAGGTGGCCGCCGCCCGTGTACCCGAGGTCGCCCGTGGGGGTCTCCATCCGGACGCGGTTCAGCGTGGCGGACGCTCCGTTCACGATGGCGACCGTGAACCCCTCGTTGCTCGCGCTGAACCCGACCCCGTTCACGAGGTCGACATCTTCGATCAGCGCGTCTTCGCCGGTGATCCGGAGCGCTCGGCCGAGGTTGTTGCCGTCGAGCGTGAGGTCGCGGACGGTGACGTCGTCGCTCGAGATCCGGAGTGCCGTCGTGCCGCTGCACTGGAGGACCGTGAGCCCCGCTCCCGCGCCCTCGATCGTGACGTTCGGGATGTTGAGCGTGAGGTTGAGCGGGTAGGTGCCCGCCGCGATCACGATGCGGTCGCCAGACACCGCGACGGCAGCGGCCGCCCCCACGGTGGCGTACGTGCCCGGCACGGCGAGATCGGATGCAGCAGCCGTGAACACGACGCCGAGCGTCAGCATGGATCCTCCGCGCGCATTGTACCGTCAGAATGCGGCAACAGTCGTTGCAGATCCGCGCACACGGGGGCATGGAGCGGGACTGCGGAGGTGGACGATGGACAAGTCGGAGATCAAGGCCGGGCGCGAGCGCCTGGTGGACGCCCTCGATGCCGTGCTGAGCGTCGTCAGGTCGGTCGACCCCGCCGATCCCACAGCGCGGGAGCGCCTCGAGTCCGCCCTCCCCGCCGACGGCGAAGTGCTGCGAGCCCTCGGAACGCTCGTGCGCGAAGGGGTGGACGCCGGGTGGCTGTGCGAGCGCGAAGCCAACGGCGTGCGGTTCTCGCGGGTGGCGTTCGAGACCCACCCGAAGACCGCTCCGCTCTCCATCGATGCCGTGTCCATGCACGGTCCGGGGCCCGGCCACACCCACCCGCACGGCGAGATCGACCTCACGTTCGCGGTCGACGGCGAGCCCACGTTCGACGGTCAGGCGCCCGGCTGGACCGTCTATGCACCCGGAACCTGGCACGTGCCGACGGTGCGCGGCGGCTCGATGGACATCCTGTACTTCCTGCCCGAAGGCGCCATCCGGTTCGAGGACGCGCCGTCCGCGAGCTAGACCGGGCCGCTCGAGCACGGCTGGCACGGGTCGCCGGAGATCTGGGTCCGCGCGGCGTCAGCCTCGTCCCGCGACTCGAACCACAGGTGCACGGTCTCGGTGCCGCAGCACACCGGGAACCCCGACGCCGGGCAGGTCTCGTGGGGCCAGAAGCCGAGATCGTCGGCTCCGTGGCTCGCCTGCACCCATGCGCAGTCGGAGAGCGCGCTCTGCAGGCAGAACGACACGGGCCCGTCGATGCCGGCGATCTCGGAGTACCGCAGCTCGCACGCGCCCACGTCGTCGACCACGAGGTCGGGGTTGCACGCGATCAGCGGGACGAGGGCGAGCAGTCGGACCATCGGGAGCCTCCGGGTTGCTCGTGGGTGTGCCCGGAGACCCTCGCGTCACGGACGCTTCAGTACACGCCGTCCGACTCCGGACCCGACGCCGGGAAGCGCATGCGGAGCGTCGCCGTGATGTCGACCACGCCCCCGGGCTCGCACACGACGTCGACCCGCTCCGGGCGATGCCACGCCGACCACGCCTCGACGGTGCGCGTGCCCACCTCGACGCCGACGAGCTCGAACGTGCCGTCCTTCTCGGCTTCGGTCGCCCACGCGTTCGGGAGCACGAGCACGTGCGTCTCCATGTTCTCGTGGATGTTGCACTGCACCCGCACGTCGCCCGGCGTGTCGAAAGCCCGTGTGGGACGCGCGCCTGGCGCGTGCTGGGGGAACTCGAAGGGGTCCTGGTTCGAGTGGCTGTACAAATGGTGGTGCACGGCGTCCTTGTTCGGGAACGCCACTTCGGCGCCCGGCGCCACGACCACGGCGTCCTGGTCGAACGACTTGTTCTTCTGCCCGATGACCGCGGTGGTCTCGGCCGTGGCGGGCGGGCCGTCTCCGAGCACGTACGCCACGACAGGCCCGCGCGGACGGCCCCGCGTCTCGATCACCCCGCGGATCGTGCACGTCTCCGGGGCCTCCGCGAGCTCGTCGGCCTGCACGCCCTGAGGCGCAGCGCCCACGAGGACGAGCGCGATCCAGGCCAGGGGGGCGAAACGCGGCATCAGAGCTCCATCTGGCGGGTCTCGTACGAGAACACCAGCGATGTCGTGAACACGTCGTCGACGATCGAGGTTCCCTGCATCAGCTCCGCGAGGTGCAGGTACTCCGCCTTGATCGCGACATCCTGGTTCAGGTGGACGGACGCGCCCCCCGTCACCCGGAGCACGTTCGAGATGTACAGGTTCGGCCAGGCGAGCAGGTCGGCGTCCCGCCAGTCCACACGGCCGATCAGCGCGAGCTCCGGGCGCACCCAGAGCTGCGTGTCGACGTAGCCGCCGCGGGCATCGAGCCGCTCGATCGACCGCGGCAGATCGGGATCTCCGGGCTGGTGCGAGATCACCCCCTCCACCTGCACGACCAGCGGCCCGGCATCGAGACGCCCGTCGACCCCGACCTGCCACGCGAGGATGCCGGGGTGCGGCTGGGCGTCCTGTGGACCGAGCTGCCCGGACACGCCGAGCTCGAGGCGCACGGGCCTCCGCGTCAGCACCCCCACCCGCACCGTGCCCGTCGGCACCCCGTTGTCGTCGAGGTCGTTGCTCAGGTGCCCGAACTTCTCGGTGGTGCTGCCACCGTTCGTGATCGCCGCGCTGTATCCGAGCCAGCGGCGGAACGTGCCGCGCGCGCGCACCCCGGTCTGCAGGCCCACGAGGTACCGCGACACGATCGACGGCGTGATGCCGACCCGCGCTGAGGCGTGCCGATAGCGGTATTCGCGCCCGAACCCCGACTCGAGCCGGCCTGCGTAGAGCTTCAGGTCGGCGTTCTGCAGCGGGCGCCACACGACGTACACCGTGTCGACCTCGATCAGATCGCCTGCGTGGCCGAGCAAGCCCGAGCGCGGCTCGAAGTTCAGGCGGGCGCGCAGGCCCAGCCGGTCGCCCCGATCGACCGCGAGGCCGTGGCTGAACCGGTTCACGAGGAAGCCCGGCCGCCCGTTGCTGTCGATGGGGTCGTACCGGGGGATGTTGGACCGATCGCCCCCGAGGTCGGCGGAGTCGCCCTGGCTGTTGATCGTGTTCGCCCACGGGTCGCCGTAGAACACCCAGGGAACCTTCAGGTAGGCCTGGTCCGGACCCGGCCCGAGCACGTCGTTCATCCGGTCGTGGTCGTACGCGACACCATCGCCGAACGGCACGAAGTACCCGATGTCGACGTAGCCGAACTGGTAGTGCGAGAACCGCCCGCCTGGACGGGCGTGCTCGAGCTCCGCGCCCTCGGTGTGCCCGGCGGGATCGGGGCCTTCGACAGGCCCTCCTGCGAGCGCCGCGAGGAGAAGTGCGATCACGGGCACGACCGCGGAGGCGGGTCGAAGTGGGCGTCGCACGACGCGGGCCGCCCGGCACGCTCCGCGGCGCCGTCACAGCAGACCTCGTCGTCGTTCACCCAGCAGTACGGCAGCGGCGCGCCCTGGAGCGACTCCAGGAAGCTCCCGAGGTCGACGAGGTCCTGATCGTCGAGGAGCAGCGGCGCGATCTGCACGGCGCGGTCGGGCCCTCCGCGCGCGTTGCCCCCGTCCCGGTAGAACGCGAGGACCTCCCACAGGGAGTCGAAGCTGCCGTCGTGCATGAACGGCCCGGTGAGGCCCACGTGCCGCAACGGAGGCGTCTGGTACGCGACGTCGGCGTCCGGACCGGAGCCCACGCCGATGATGTACATGTCGCCGTTCGACAGCGTGGGACCGTTGTGGCACGCCAGACACGAAGGGCGCCCGACGTACAGCTTCGCGCCCCGGATCGCCGACTCGGTGAGGCAGGATGGGTCGAGCGCGTCGTACGACTCCCCCACGAACCGGTCGAAGTCGCTGTCGGAGCTCTCGAGCGTGCGGATGTAGCTGTCGAGGGCACGCGCGAGGTCGTTCACGACGAGGAGCTCCGGCGCCTCGGGCGTGCCGTGATCGGGGTCCGCCAGGGTGGGAACACAGGGACGCCCGAACACACGGGCGTAGTCGTCGGCGTACACATCGCACACGTGCGTGGCGAGGCCCTCCTGGGTAGCCCCGTGGAACGGCCCCAGCAGCGGCTTGCGGTTCTGGCGCCACAGCTCCACCGTGAGGGGCGCGATCCACCCGTACGCCCGGCGCCGACCGGCGTTGTACAGGGTGGGCGTGTTGCGGACGGCCACTCCGTCGGCCCCGACGGAGAAGGCCACTCCAGGGTCGGCCCCCGAATCCGCCGCGTCGTGGCAGGTGTTGCAGGACACCTCCCCCGTGCTGGACAGGCCGGGGTCGAAGTAGAAGCGGCGTCCGAGCTCCGCGGCGTCGGGAGAGTCCCACACGGCGTTTCCGCGCGCGTTGGCGGGCTGATCGGGACCCGTGGGGACCCAGCGCAGGTCGGACAGGAGCTCCCACTCCCGCTCCGTGACGAGCGCGGGCGGACCGCACGCGGCCAGGAGGAGCCCTGCGAGCGGAAGCGCGAACCTCATCGGAACTCCAGCTCGGTACCCGAGCGACTGACGCCGTACCGGACGGCGATCTTGGACTCCAGCGTGGTGGCCGGCTCCAGGAAGGGCATGGTGTCGAGCAGCACGATCTCGCCTTCGGACCCCGCGGAGGCGAGCGCGCGCCCGTCCCGCGAGAACCCCACATCGGTCGCGCCTCCGGGATGGGCGAACAGCCGCGCCAGCTCGCGCCCGTCGTCGGTGTGGAACACCTGCACGAGGCCTTCGCGCGTGACACTCGCGAGCAGGGGCTGGTCGGGGGCGAAGTCGAGCCCGGCGACCTGACCGTCGACGTCGAGCCGCTCGAAGCGCGCGGGAGCGCCGGTGCCATCGTGGTGCCCGAGCGACAGGCCCCCCTTGCCCCACGCGATGGCGAGCAGCGTGCCCCGCGGACCGATGGCGTGCTCGCTCACGTCGGCGGGCATGCGGAGCAGCTCCGCACCGTCGTCACCCGCCAGCAGCACCACGGCCTCCTCCGTGCGCGCAGCCAGCACCGAGCCGTCGGCCGACCAGTCGAGCGACGACACCGGAGCCCCGAGCCCCAGCGCCCATGCGGTCTCCTCGCGGTCTTCGGACACCTTCCACACGCGCAGATCCCCGGCGCGACCGCCGGACGCCACGAACGGGCTCGCCGGGCGCCACGCGACGGCCGTGCCCCCGCCTGCGTGCGCGCGCCGCACGTCGACCGTGAACACGTTCTCCTCGAGGTCGAGCACCTGGAAGTCGCCGTGCCGGTTCACCACGGCCACGCGCGAGCCATCGGGGTCGGTGTCGAGATCCACGACGCGCAGGAAGATCGGGAGCGTCTCGAGGCCCGTTCGCGGGTCGAACCCCTCGGGACGGCCGAGCCGATCGAGCGTGTAGAGCGAACCGTCCGCGGCCCAGCGCAGCGACACGACCTCGACCACCGCGTCGAACGTGCCGACGGAGGGCTCCTTCGGCATCTCCCACGACCGGAGCGCGCGGCGGGTGGACGTGACGAGCACGCTCCCATCGGGCGCGAAGTCGACATCCGTGACGTCCGCGTGGCCCGGCAGGCGCCCGCGCTCGACGCCGGTGCGGGTGTCCCACAGGCGCACGGTGCCGTCGACGCTCCCGGTCGCCAGCATCGTGCTGTCGGGGCTCCAGTCGAGGCTGCGCACCTCCCCGAGGTGCCCGACGAGGATGTGGCGCTGCTCGGGCGGCCGCAGGCTCCAGATCTGGACCTGGCGCTCGGACACCACCGCGAGCGAGCGGCCGTCGGGAGCGCAGCGGGGCTCGCCCGTGACGCGGTCGGCGTGGAGCACGACGGGCTCGGCATTCCGCGCGAGGTCGAGCAGCTCGAGCCCACCGGACTCCTTGGCGACGACGAACCGCGACCCGCCACAGTGCGACAGGCTCCGGATGGGCACGTCGAGCTCCGCGGACGCCACGACGCCAGAGGGCCCGAGGATCTCGAGCTTACGGCCGTGGGCCACGGCGAGCGTGCCGTCGGCCAGCTCCACGGCATCCACGGCGTCTTCGGCCTCGAACAGGCCGGGACCCGACCGACCGTTCGCGTCGGCGTGCACGATGGCGCCGTTCGTGAGGGCGGTCCATCCGCCGGTCGACGTGGGGCGCACGCGACGGACCGCACCGGGCAGGCTCCACGCCACGCCGTCTTCGGTGAGCCCGCGCACTCCGGACTCGGTGGCGCACGCGACCACGGGCGGCGAGCCGAGCAGCTCGATCTCGTCGCACCCCTCGGTCCACCGGACGCCGAGCCGGGGCCGCCATCCACGGGCCAGGCGCGCGAGCAGCCCGCGTGCATCGGACCGCCCCGCGAGCCCCACCGCCGCGGCCGCGTACGCTTCGGCGCGCACGGGATCCCGGGCGTCCCAGGCGAGGTTCGCGCGGTCGACGAGGGCCTGTGCGAGCATGCCGTCCGCCTTCTCGCGCTCGCCGTCGACCCGCATCCACGCGAGCGAAGCGAGGGCGAGCAGGACGACCGCCGCCACCATGGACACCGCGATGGGTGCCTGGTGGGGGCGAGCCTGGCGAACCACGGTCTCCAGCACGGTGTAGTCGTGGGCGCCGACCACCCGCTCGTCCTGCCAGGCGGCGAGGTCGCGCGACAGCTCCTTGGCCGAGCCGTACCGGGCTCCGGGCCTCGGGTCCATCGCGCGCCGGACCACGGATGCGAGCTCGCGGGGGGCATCGCGGCGCACCGGTGACCACGCGCCCTCGGTGGGGGCGCGCCCGTCGAGGATCATGCGGAGGGTCGCGCCGAGCGCGTAGATGTCGGAAGGCGGGCCGACGACCACCGCGTCGCGGCTCGACTGCTCGGGCGACATGAAGCCCTGGGTGCCGGATGCGCGCTCGAGCGTCACGGTGCCGTCGGCCTCGAGCCGCCGTGCGAGGCCCCAGTCGAACACGAGCACCTCGCCGTACTCGCCGAGCATGATGTTCCCGGGCTTCAGGTCGAGGTGCACGATCCCCTGGTCGTGCGCGTAGGCGATGGCGTCGCACACGTGCCGCAGCGCCTCGACGAGCCGCCGCAGGCTCCAGCCCGTGGCCGAGGCCCGCCACGCGCCCTCCGAGGCCGCGTGCACCTCGAGGATCACCTGGCCGAGGGTGCGGCCCTCGATCTGCTTCATGGTGAACGCGATCGCGCCGTTCGGCAGGTGCTCGAGATCGTGCACGGGCACCACGCCGGGGTGCTGGAGCTGGGCGGTGATGTGGGCTTCGGTGAGGAACCGATCGATGTGCTCGCCGCTCGCGAGCAGCGCGCTCGAGAGCACCTTCTGGGCGACCACGCGCTCGAGCACGGGGTCGTACACCCGCATCACCTCGCCCATGCCCCCGACGCCGAGCAGGCCGCGTGGCTGGTACCGCGGCCCCCCGCCCGCGCCCGGATCCCGCAGGGCGAGCAGCCAGGCGAGCAGGCTCGCACCCCGACCGCGCGGCGTGCCCAGCAGATCGGACGCCGGCGGACCGACGCCTGCGAAGAGCCCGGCCAGGGCGTCCCAGTCGGCGTCGGGGTCGCCGGGCAGCAGACCGGAGTCGAGCACGTGCACCCGCCCTTCCGGCGAGATGCGAACGGCGGTGGGGCGCAGGGCTCCGTGCGCGATGCCCTCCGCGTGGAGCACGGCGAGCGCGCTCGCACACTGGGCGAGCCAGGCCACCGCGCGCGGATCGGACGGCAGGTCGAGCTGGCCGAGGTGCGGACCCTGGATGCGGTCGCGCACGTACCGCACGGGTGGGCCGTCGAACACCCGGTGGATGCGGACGAGATGAGGGTGCGACACCCGATCGAGCACGGCGGCAGCGCGTCGGAGCGACTCGGGGTCTGCGGGACCGCGCGGCTCCACGAGCACCGTGCAGCGCTCGATCCGCTCGTCCCACACGAGCCAGCGCGTGTTGGCGCCATCGTCTTCGAGCACCGTGCCGGACGGCGCGTCGCCGGGCTCGGTGGCGTCGGCACCGGGATCGGTGCACGGCCCCGTGGAGCGCACCGCATCGGACGGGGCCGCGAGCAGCTTCCGGTGCACGCGGCACCGCGGGCACGTGGCGAGGTGACGCTCCACCTCCGGACGGAGGGTGCGCTCGACGAGCATGGGGTCGGGCGGGTGCGCCATCACCACGTGGTGCGGATGAAGGAGGTTCCGTGGCCGAGCTGCTCGAGCCGGGCGCGCAGCCCCTTCTCGAGCCGCCGCTTGCAGCGCTGCAGGGTGACGCGCACCTCGTTCTCGTCGCCGAGCTCGAGCAGCTCCGCGATGCGCGAGCGCGGCATCTGCTCGGCGTACCGCAGGTAGACGACCTCCTGCTCCATGGGGTCGAGCAGCTCGGTGGATGCCTGGCGCAGCAGCTCTTCGCGCTCCTGGCGCCGGAGCCCGCGCAGCGCGACGAGACCGGGGTCTTCGGCGTCGAGCACGCCGTCTTCGGTGAGGAACTCGCGACGGCGCCGCACGTCGTTCAGCGCGAGGTGCTTGCCGATCCCGCACACCCACGTGCCGAAGGACGAGCGCCCCTCGTACTCGCCGAGCTTCCGGAAGGCCGTGAGCAGGGCGTCCTGGGTGAGCTCCTCGGCCCGCTCCCGATCGCCGACCACCCGAAGGCACACCCGGAACAGGCGGTCGCGGTGGCGTGCGGCGAGCTCCTCGAAGTCGCGCTCGAGGGCCACACGCCACACGGAGTCGGAGGCGCGCGCGCGCTCGGAGTCCCGGTCCAGGCCCGCGCCACCCGAGTGTTCGAAGTCGTCCATCTCGGCCTCCGAAGCAAGAAACTACCAGAGGATGCCGAGTGGCTTCATGACACCTGACGTTCATCCGGTGCCCCTGGGTGTGTCGGCGCGGACCGGAGTCACACCGAAAAAAAAGATCGAAGGGTCGTGTGCCGTTCTGGAGAGGTCGCACACCCAGCAGGCGAACCCCCTTCGAGGACGAACCCATGCGCACCATCATCTTCTCTGCCGTGCTCCTGACCGCCGCCGCCTGCCGCACCGATGCCGTGGGGATCGGCCGGTCTCTCGCGATGCAGGACGATGGCGGCGTGGTCGCCGTGACCTGGGACGGCTCGACCGTGCGCGCCTGGCGCGGAGCGACGATGCTGCTCGAGACCTCCGCGAGCACGTGGGAGTCCGCGATGTGGAGCGTCGATCTGCCCGCGTACGGCCAGGTGTCCGCGCCCCACTTCTACGACCGCATGCTGAGCGCGCGGGAGATCGCAGACCTCGGGGAGTGCGGCTGGGCGCGGTCGAACGACAGCGTGGAGTGCGGCTGGAACGCCCGCTGCGACTGCGGATCTCCGCGTCGCACGGTGGAGGCGATGGCCCGCGCGCTGTGAGTTAGGGCGGAGGGCCCCTGGAGGCCTGATGTACGCCACTGTCACCCAGCTCATCAAGATGCTCGCCAACCTCGACCGCTGGCTCGAGGAGGCCGAGGCCACCGCGAAGGACCGCGACTTCGACGTCGACCGGCTGCTCCACGCCCGCCTGTCGATGGACATGTTCTCGTTCGACCGCCAGGTGCAGTCGGCCTGCGACACCGCGAAGTTCGTGGGCTCGCGGCTGACCGGCGGCGAGGCGCCGAGCCACCCCGACACCGAGAAGACCCTCGCGGAGCTCCGCGAGCGCGTGCGGTCGACGCGGGAGTACCTCCAGTCCCTCGACGAAGCAGCCTTCGAGGGCGCGGAAGACCGCAAGCTGTTCCTCCCCTTCCTGAAGGGCGGCTACGTCACCGGCGAGGCCTACGTGCGCGAGTTCGCGATCCCGAACTTCTACTTCCACGCCACCACCGCCTACGCGCTGCTCCGGCACCACGGCGTGAAGCTCGGGAAGATGACGTTCATCGGCGGGATGGACGTCAGGCAGCCGTAGGGGCCGGGAACCCCGCGGTCACGGGCACTCCACGGGCCGCGAGGGGCTCCACGATGCGCGACCCCAGCACCTGCCCGTAGAACGGGAGGTGCCCGGGCGCTTCCCGGACGGCCGGCAGGAGCGCGCGGACCGCGTCGTCCGCGACGGATCCCAGGCGCTCGCGCTCGGCGTCCGTGACGCGGGGCAGCGCCCAGTCGAGCACGATCCAGCCGACCTTCGCGTGCGGAGCCTCGTCGGCGGCGATCCGTCCGAGCACGGCGCGCGACGCGGGGTCGCTGGCCTTCGCCAGCTCGGACGCGATGAGCGGCAGGCTGAACGACTCCCCCACGCAGCTCACGCGCACGGCGAGCTCGCAGGCCCGCTGGAGCGGGTCGGATGCGGGGTCGACGTGCGGATGCACCGCTTCTGGCGGGCTCTCCAGCGGCACGCCCCCTCCGTACGCGTTCGCCATCCGAGCGGACAGCTCGACGTGCACCATCTCGTCGGCCACGAAGCGCCCGGCCATGCCGATCAGGTCGACGGGAGCGCGCGCTTCGAGCAGGGCGCCGAGGAGTGCCGTGAACGCGCCGGCCGCACACCACTCCTGGTGCGCGGAGCGCGTCCAGGTCGTGCGGAGACGGTCCCGCTCGGCGTCCGACAGCCCGCGCGCCTGGATCGCCGACCACGGGATCTCGTCGAGCCGGTCGCCGCGGTGCTCGTGGAACAGGCGCTCGGCCGTGCCCCCCATCCACTCGAGCTCGAACCACACGTCAGACCCCCTCGGGAGTGAGCGGGACCTCGACCTTCGGGTCGTCCTCCGGCTTCTTCGACGGCGGCACGAGCGAGATCGAGCAGAACTCCCGTCCGTCGCGCAGCACCTTCAGCCCCGACGCCACGCACTGGTTCGGCTCCGACGTATCGGTGAGCGCCAGGGGCAGCTCCGCGCGGGTTCCGGTCATCCGCAGCAGGCAGGTCTCCTCCAGTCCCGACTTCGCGCCGGGGGTCAGGAGGTTCCCGGTCACGCGGCAGGCGTCGGTGAGCGGACGGGCCGCGTGATCCGCGGACACGTTCCCCGTGACGCGCCGGGCATCGACGGGGGGCGCGGCGGACGCAGCGGACGAGACGAACAGGGCGGTGGCAGCGAGAAGCTTCGTGGACACGGGACCTCCGGACTGGGGCTTCGGGAGTAGGACGGCGGAGGTCGCCAGAGTGTTAGCGGCGGACCACGAGATTTCGGTCGGAACGCGCACGGCGGTATGCTGCAGCCCGTTCTGGAGGGCGTCCCATGAAGCTGGCCCGCGTCGCGTCCATCACCGCGGTGCTCCTCGAAGAGGGCCTGGGCTTCCTCACCCACGCCGAGGCGCCAGACTCCGACGACCTCCCCGTCCCCGAGTCGGAGGCCGCGCAGCGTCTACGCCAGACCCTCGAGCGGCTCGGTCCGACGTTCGTGAAGTTCGGCCAGCTCCTGGCCACCCGCGTCGACCTGTTCGGCGAGGCGTTCATCGACGAGCTCGCGAAGCTCCACTCCGAGGTCGAGCCCTTCGACTCCGACGAGGCCCGATCCATCATCGAGGCCGAGCTGGAGCGCCCGATCGACGAGGTGTTCGCCGAGCTGTCGAGCACGCCGGTGGCGGCGGCGTCGATCGCGCAGGTCTACAAGGGCCGCCTGCGACACGAAGACCGGTGGGTGGCCGTGAAGGTGCAGCGTCCCGGGCTGGAAGACAGCCTGCTGTCCGATCTCGACACGCTGCTCGTCCTGTCGGGCTTCATCGATCGCCTGGTGCCGAGATACCGGCGCAGCATGGTGCACCGGGTGGCCGAGGAGTACGCGCTGCGCGCCCGCACCGAGATCGACTTCCTCGCGGAGGCCCGCGCGATCGACCGGTTCGCGGACGTCCTCACGACGCTGCCGGAGTTCCGGATCCCGAAGCTCGAGCCGTCGCTGTGCACCCCGCGCGTGCTGGTCATGGAGTGGATCGACGGTCCGAAGCTGTCCGACCTCCACACGCCCGCCGACCTTCGCGCGAGGGGCGTCGATCCGGAGGCGTTCTGCCGGTCGATGCTGCGCCTCCAGCTGTCGATGGCGTACGAGCACGGGTTCGTGCACGGCGACACGCACCCGGGCAACCTCATCCTCGACGAGACCGGCCACATCGCGCTGATCGACTTCGGTCTGCACGGGCAGGTGCCGCGTCCGCTGCGCGAGAAGATGCTCGAGATGGTGTTCTGTCAGGCGAGCGGGAAGATCGACGAGGCGGTCGACGCGTTCGCACAGGTCTTCCAGCCCGACCCCACCGCGGATGTCGCGGCCTTCAAACAGGAGCTGAAGGGCGTGCTGGCCGTGGGCTCCCAGGAGGGCGCGCTCCGCGACAAGCGCATCACCGAGCAGCTGGTGCGCGGCATGCGGGTGGGCGCGAAGTACCGCCTGCGCACCCAGTCCGACCTGTTCATGGTGATCCGCAACCTCACCATCGTCGAGGGCATCGTGCTCCGGTACTGCCCCACGATGGACCCGGCGGCCGAGGTGAAGGCGATCACGGGCGGGATCCTGCGGCGCAAGCTGTTCGGGCCGAACATGCAGGAGGAGCTCACGCAGCTCCTCCCCCAGCTCATGCTCACGCTGTCGCAGCGCCCCCGGCTCGCCGAGCGCCTGCTGAAGCTCGAGCGGGCCTTCACGGAGTCTCGCGACCTCGGTGAGTTCCTGCGGCGCGAAGGGGTGCTCGAGCCCGCGACGCCAGCGGCCAGCCCCACCGGAACGCTCGTGGTGGTCGGGCTGTTCGCGCTGGCGCTGGGCATCGCGCTCGGCCTGCTGCTCTAAGCGACCCGGATCGAGTTCATCTTCACCGGCGTGCGCGGGCGATCGGAGCTGTCGGTCGCGACGCGGTTGATGGCGTTCACGACATCCATGCCCTCGGTGACCTTCCCGAACACCGGGTGCTTCGACTGGCCCGGCGAGAAGTAGTCGAGGAACCCGTTGTCGGCGGTGTTGATGAAGAACTGCGAGCTGCCGGAGTTCGGGCCCGCGTTCGCCATGGAGAGCGTGCCCACGACGTTCGACAGGCGGTGCTGCGGCGGGTGCTCGTCCTTGATGGCGCCGTACGGCGAGTCGCCCGTGCCCGCGCGACGGCTGTTCGGATCCTTGCTGTGCGGGCAGCCGAACTGGTTCATGAACCCCTCGATCACCCGGTGGAAGTGCAGCCCGTCGTAGAATCCCTCGTTGGCGAGCCGCACGAAGTTGTTGCCGGTGATGGGCATCTTGTCGGTGAAGATCTCGGCCTTGAACGTTCCCATCGAGGTGTCGAAGGTCGCAATCGGGTTCGCCATCTGGGGGCCTCTCGTGGTTCGGGGGACGCGGTTGTACCTCAGCGCGTGTCGTGGATCACTCGACCTTCGATGGAACGCCGAAGTCCCGTTACAACTGAGCGCTGCTGCTTGGAGTGCCCGTGAATCGCTTCGCCGTCTACCTCGTGCCCGGGTTCCTCCTGGCCAGGGCCGGCGATCCCGCGCTGCTCCCCTCCCTGCTCGACGCCGAAGCCGTCGCGCCCGTGCTCGCATGGACGAGCCCCCACGACGTGCTGGAGTTCCTGCTGAGCGGCTGGACGTGGACCGATCAGGGCGGTCCGCCGAACGAGCGGGTGTTCGTGATGGGGGTCGACGACCTGCACGAGGTCGATGTCGAAGACCTCGACGAGCGGGCGCACGGCATCGCGCTCCAGCACGCGGTCGACAGCCACGAGCTCGAGAAGGCCCTCGAGGCCGACACGATCACCGAGCACGCCGACGACGTGCTCGGAGCGCTGGTCATCGCCGTGCACACGTTGCGGAACGCCGTCGTCACGGCTTCCGAGAACGGCGCCGCGCTCGTGATCGTGATCACCCGCAAGCCCTGATGGTGCTCGCCAGCGCGTTCCCGTTCTCCACGCTCACGTGGGTGCTGCTCTGGGTGGTCCCGGGAGCCGTGCTCGGCGGGTTCGTCTCGATCCGCATGGGGTTCCTGCGCAACCTCGAGCAGTCTTCGGGCGCCGGGGAGGCCGTCGCGAACCGGATGGTGATGCGCGCAGTGATGGCCGCGTGCATCCTCCCGTCGGCGCTGGTCGGGTGGGCGTCCGAAGACGTCGCCCGCGACGCCTGGAACGCGCGGTTCGGCACCTGCCTGCAGCTGATGCCGGCCGTCGATGCCGAGCTGCTCCTGAAGTCCGACCTCGAGGCCGACCCATCCGAGCACCGCACGTCGTGCCGGGTCGACTACCGGGTGCCCGGCGAGCGCGAGCCGTCGCTCACCGTCGAGGTCGAGACGTTCGGCAGCCCGGGCACCGCGTTCGAGCAGCGCGTGAGCCGGCTCCGGGGCTCGCCGATGATCCTCGATCTCCCCTGGTCCCGCAGCTACACGGTCGTCCGGAAGGACGCTCCGGTCACGCCCCGGTCGGCGCTCGCGCCCCCCGAGCCCGGAGACGGCCGGATCGTCGCCCTGCTCGAGCTCCGCGACGGAGCGGTCCTCGTGGTCGACGTCCGCCGGTCCCTCAGCAGCGAAGAGCTGTGGCGCCTCGTCGACGGCCTCGCGAAGCGGGAGCCCGTGGTGGAGTCCCTGCTGAAGTGACGCCGCAGGCGGGCCCGCCCCCGTCTATGATGGCTCCGACCCGAGACCGACCGGGACCAGGAGCCGCCATGCACCAGATGAGAACCGTCCTCCTCCTCGCCCTCGGGGCCGCTGTCGTCGGCTGCAAGAACGGAACGCCGCCGGTCGCGGAGTCCGACACCGACACCGATGCCGATGCGGACACCGACGCCGATGCGGACACCGACGCCGATGCAGACACCGACGCCGATGCAGACACCGATACCGACGCCGACGCCGACACGGATGCCGATGCGGACACCGATGCCGACGCCGACACCGACACCGACACCGACATGGGGTGCGTGAACCCCGTGTCGCTCGACGGGGGCTTCGTGCGCTGCGACGACGGTCGCGTGAACCGCCCGACGGCCGCGGCTCCCACGCCGGTCGTCCTCGCTTCGTGCATCGGCAACGAGTCGAACCTCGTGTGCACCAGCGACAGCCAGTGCACCGCGGGGCCGAACGGCCAGTGCGCGCACATGGAGGCCCCGCCGTTCCTCCCGCCCACCGAAGACTCGTGCAGCTGCGTGTACTCCTGTGGGAGCGACGCCGACTGCAACACGGGCGAGATCTGCCTGAGCGGCGACCTCGTGCAGTCCGCCGACGGCAGCGGGCTGCCCTACCCCCAGTGCGTTCCCGCCACCTGCGCCACCGACGCCGACTGCGGTGCGGGCGGGGAGTGTGGGCTCTCGAACTGGACCGACGGGTGCAGCTCCAGCCAGCAGCTCGACTGCCGCGGTCCGCAGGACACGTGCGTCACCGACAGCGACTGCTCGCTCACGGCCGGCTGGTGCGGCACGCAGGACAACGGGTACTTCGACTGCAGCGACTACACGTGCGCGATCGGGCGCCCGTTCCTCGTCCAGGGCGAGGTCCGCGTGGCGCCGATGTGCGAGCGGTCCGACTGGTCGCAGGTGTTCGCCTCCGAGGGTGCCGCGGAATGGCCCCGGAACGACGCGCTCGCGGAGCACTGGGCACGCAACGGGGCCCTCGAGCACGCCTCGGTCGCGAGCTTCGCGCAGGTCACGCTGCAGCTGATGGCGCTCGGCGCACCCGCCCACCTGATCGCCGAGACGCAGCAGGCCGCCGCAGACGAGGTGGAGCACGCGCGGCTCTGCTTCGGGCTCGCGTCGGCCTATGCCGGGCGCGACATCGGGCCCGGCCCGCTCGACATGGCGGGAGTGAGCCTGAAGGCCGAGCCGTCGCGCATCCTGTCGGAGCTCATCGAAGAAGCCTGCATCCAGGAGACGCTCGCGGCCCTCCAGGCGGCCGAGGAGGCCGAGGCCTGCGAGCATCCCGCCGTGCGCGAGGTGCTCCTGCGCATCGCCGCCGACGAGCAGCGCCACGCGGCCCTCGGGTGGAAGACCCTCGCGTGGATGCTCGAGGCCTTCCCCGCGCTCCGCGAGCAGGCCCTCCGCGAGCTCCGCGCGCATGCGGCCGTGGTGGCGTCCGTGAAGAGTGACGGCGCGCCGGGCCTGCCGCAGCACGGCCTGCTCGACGGCGACCGCCGGAGCGCGCTCCGCCGCGAAGCGAGCCGTGAGGTGCTCGCTCCGTGCATCGCCGCGCTGGCGGCCTAGCTCACAGGATCAGGCGCACGCCCCCGAGCTGCTCGACGCGGTGCGGGAAGCGGTCGCCGGGCGTGCCGAGGAACATGTAGTTCTTCGGCACGTGCAGGTGCTCGGAGAGCGCGTCGATGAGCGCGGGCCCGAACTCGCCCTTCACGGCCAGGAAGTCGATGCGGAGGTTCGGGTAGATCCGGTCGATCTGCCGGAGGTGCTCGCCGAGCGCGCTCGGGATGGCGTCTTCGTCCTGGTAGACGTGCACCACGGTGAGCCGGTTCGTCTGCTCGTTCTGCAGCACGTACAGCGCCGCGCGGTTCAGCTCCGCGGGGTCGGCGCCCTTCGCGAAGTACACCATCGACTGGCTGTTGATGCCCTCGATCACCGCGCGCACCCAGTCGCGCACGCCCGTGTTGATCTGGTTCGCGCGGTCGGCGATCGAGCCCACCACGAACGTCAGCACGCGCAGGATCTCGATGCGCAGGAACATCACGGCGATCACGGCCGCCGCGATCACGAAGTACGACCCGAACACCTCGACATAGTGGGGGTCGAGCAGCACGTTCCCGACGAGCCCCAGCACGACTCCCAGCAGAGCGACCGTCACCACGGGCCAGCTTGCGATGGTCTCGCGCGGGAGGCGCGCCCGCACGACCTTGAGCAGCATGTTGCCGATGGCGAACAGCGCCATGACGGACAGGAACGAGATCGTGTACACGCCGGCGAGCGTCTCGACGTCGCCTCCGGTGACCGCCATGATCGAGCAGCAGATCGCGAAGAACGCCAGGATGATCCAGTGGTTCGTGCTGCGCCAGGCGTTCTCGGCCAGCAGGAACTGGGGCAGCACACGATCGAGCGCCATGCGGCGCATGAGGCCGGTGACCCCGACGTACGACGTGAGCACGGCCCCGGACAGCACGAGCACGGCATCGACCGACACCCAGAACCGCAGGAGCGGGCCCCACGACTCCTGGCCCATCTCGGCGAGCAGGTCGGGCGGGACCTCCTGGATGTGCGCCAGCGGCAGCATGCCGAGCGCCAGCAGCGCGATCAGCGGGTTGAACACGGCCACCGCGATCCACATGTTGCGCAGGGTCTTCGGGAACACGCCCGGCTCCTGCTCCTCGATGAAGTTCGCCGACGACTCGAACCCGCTGATCCCCAGCATCGCGGCCGCGAACCCGAAGAAGAGCGCGTGCGTGAGGCTGTGCTTCGGCGGCAGGGCCAGGTTCGCGAGGAACACGCTGGGATCGGACGCCATCGCGGCGCCGCACGCCACGGACAGCGTGATCAGCGTGACGATGTGGAACGCGAAGATGCCCAGCGCCACCACCGCCGACTCGCTGATCCCCACGATGTTCAGGAACGCGAACAGCCCGAGCAGACCGAGCGTGGCCCAGAAGATCGGCAGCCCGTGCCACAGGTTGTGGGCGTAGTGCATCGCCTCGCCCGCGCTGATCACGGCAGTGGCGACATACGACAGGAGCGTGAGCACGGCCGCGGTGGCTGCCACGCGCTTGTTGGTGGTGTTGAGCAGCAGCGTGTAGGTGCCGCCGTTCAGGGGCAGCGCGCTGCCGACCTCCGCGTACACCCACCGGAACAGGTACAGCACCGCCGCCACGATCGCGAGCACGACCGGCGCGTACACCCCGGCCTGCGCGGCGCACAGCGCGGACACGTACAGACAGCTCGACGTGATGTCGTTCCCGCAGATGGCCGTCGACGCCCACTGCCCGAGCAGCGAGCCGTGGTGGCGGCTGCTGTTCTTCGCCGGCGGCAGGTCGGTGATCTTGCTGGACGATCCCCAGCCCGCGAACTCCCAGGACTCCAGCGCCCCCGCATCATCGGTCTCGCTCAAGGTCCCTCCAGGAGAGACGTCGTTAACCGTGCGGGCTCAGGCGTCGAGCGCCGTGCCGCACAGCCCGCAGAACGCAGCGAGGGCCGACCAGCCCGCGCCACACGCCGTACACGTGCGCGCATCGCCGGTGTAGCGGTGCTCCTTGCGCGACACGAGGTCGCCCCAGTCGGCCAGCGTGGCGTTCGACGCGCGCACCGTGCCGCACCCGCAGCAGTGGGGGTGCGCCGACTCGAGCAGCCCGTCTTCGCCGCACTCCTTGCAGCGCCACATCGGCTCGAACACGAGCGCGGCGTCTTCGAGCATCACGAACTGCAGGCCGAGCCGGATGCCCATGTCGGTGAGAGCGCGACTCCGGATCGAGCACTCGCGCTCGACGTTCGCCTCGGTACGCGGGGGCCGGAACCGCACGCGCACCGTGTCGAACGCCACCAGGTCGCCCTCCTGGTGCTCCAGCAGCTCGACACCCAGGCCGCCGCCGCTCACGTCGACCAGCCGCCCGGGCTGGGTGAGCGACTCCACCAGGCTGCCCGACCCGTCGAGCACGGTGACCCCGACGGGCACGGGCACGTCGACCGGTGCGCGCACCCGCGTCCAGAAGCGGCGCTCGGGGCCGCTCGCCACGTTGGCGTCGCCCTCCGGGAAGAAGCTGTCGTCGAGCTCGAGGGTGTACTGCCGCACCCCGCGGCCCTCCACGCGCTCCACGACCGTGGCCTCGCCGTGCACGGGGTCGATGAGCGTTCCCCCGCTCAGCACGAGCTGGACGCGCTGGCCGAGCGAGAAGACCGGGGGCGCAGACCCGTGGAAGCCGACCATCGCGCGGTCGGCGTAGCAGGCGTGGACCATGCCCCGGTGGGAGGTACGGTCGACGCGGACCACGGCGTTGCGGGCGATCGGGAGGCTGCGGTGCATACGACTTCATGCCACCTCGGAACCCGGGGATCAAGGCCGCCCGGGCCGCGGGTTCCGGGGCCTTCGTTTCCACAGTAAGGTGCGGACGGAGGCACTCGACGATTCCGCTGCCCAACCCCGAGGGCCTTTCCCCCGAGCCGGGTGTCGTTTCCTGGTCGGAGGCGCTGCAGTCGGTCGGCGCGCTGGCGGCGCTGGAGCTGCTGCTGTGCCGGGTGACCGGGGGTCCGCCCGGCGTGCTGGACGGGCTCGCGTGCCTCGCGTTCGTGGGCGTTTCCGGCGCCCTGTGGCGCGTTCCCGGGCGGTGGGCCTCCCCCCTTGCCCGCACGCTTCCGGCGGTCGCGATCGGGCTCGGGATCCTGGTGCCCGTGCTGCTCGAGCTCGGGCAGAGCCAGAAGACCACCCTTCCCTTCCTGCTGCTCGCCCTGCTCGGTGTGCTGGTGTCCGCCGTGCGCGAGGTCGGGCCCGGGCCGCGCCCGATGATGGGCGCGCTCGCGGCCGTCGTCGGGTTCGCGTTCGCAGACCTGTCGCTCGCGCACCACCAGACCCCCGAGGCCCCCCTGATCGCGGGCGTCTCGGCCGTGTTCGTCGCGTGCATCGCGCTCGGGCGCCACGCGGCGTGGCTCGCCCCCCTGGCGTTCGTCCCCTCCCTCTCCCGCGAGGCCTGGACCGCAGAAGGGCCCGTCCCCGAAGGCCCGGACATCGTGCTGGTGTCGATCGACACGCTGCGGATGGACGCCGCGCGCACCATGCGCAGCTTCTCGGTCGGCGGGGGCGCGCTGATCGAGGCCCAGGCCGCAGCCCCGTGGACCCTCCCGAGCATGGCGACCCTGCTGACCGGTGTGGATCCGCGGCGTCACGGCGCCGGGCGGAGCCACCGGACGTTCGCTCCCATCCGGTCCGACGTCACCACGCTCGCGGAGCGCCTGTCCGCCGCCGGCTGGGACACCGCGGGCACGGCCGAGAACCCGTTCGTCGGGCCGGCCTTCGGGCTCGACCGCGGCTTCGCCCGGTTCCGGCACTTCGATGCGTGGCCGTGGGCCATGCCCGTCACCCCGAACACCCGCGATGCGCGGCCGGTCGCCGCCACCGTGCTCTCCCTGGTGGGCGTGCTCCCCGGTCCTGCTCACGGCGTCGATCGGCGCCTGCAGGATGCCCGCGAGCTGCTGGCCGACCGCCGCGACCGTCCGCTGTTCCTGTGGGTGCACATCCTCGACCCCCACCTGCCGTACACCCACGTGTGGTCCGCCGAGGGACTCACGTGGTCGGAGAAGGCGAGCCTGCCGAGCCGCGCGCCCGAAGCCGGCCCGAGCCCGTCGGACGAGGTGCTCGGAGCGCTGAAGGTCGCGTACGACCACGAGGTCGCGGTGGTCGACGCCGCCCTGACCGACTTCCTCACCGAGCTCGACGACCGGCCCCGCGTCGTCGTGCTCACGTCCGACCACGGCGAAGCGTTCGGAGAGCACGGCACGTTCGAGCACGGCATGTCGATGTACCAGGAGCTCTTGGGGGTGCCGCTCCAGATCTCCGGGGTCGACGTGGGCTCGGCCACCGCCGGCCACTCCGACCTCGTGCCCACCCTGCTCGGCATCGCGGGGCTCCCGGCCGCCGGCCTCGACGGGGTCGACCTCCGCGGCGGTCGGCGCGCGAGCTATCCGTCCGTGAACCCCCTCTACGGCGAAGCGTCGATGCGGGCCGTGCGCGTACCCGGAGAGGTCCCCGACAAGCTCGTGGTCCAGGGCACAGCGGCCGAAGCCTTCGATCTCGCCCGTGATCCCGGGGAGCTCGAGCCCCTCCCCGTCACCGGAGCCCTGCAGGACGCCCTCCCGGACCCCCTGGTCATCGAAGCCGACGGCGCGCTCGATGCAGGAACCACCCAGGCGCTCCGCGAGCTCGGCTACATCGAGTAGCCTCGGTGCCACCGTCCGGAGGTCCCCTGCACGACGCCCCGCCGTCCCGCATCCCGGTGCTCGGCGCCCAGGCCGTGGCGTTCGTGGCCGTGTCGTCCGCGTGCCTCGCCTACTACGGCGGGCTCCAGGGCTTCGGCGCCACCTTCGACCCCGCGTGCGACCAGCTCTCGTGCGACTACATCCGGCACTTCCACCCGACCCTCTCGGCCGTTCGCGGCGACGGCCTGCCCACGGCCGGCTACCTGTACCCGCCCACGTTCGCGGTCCTCGCAGCACCCGCCGGGCTGCTGTCCGTGCCCGCCGCGACCGCCCTGTGGTCTGCGCTCCAGGGCCTCCTGCTCGCGGCCTGGTCCATCGGGCCACCGCACCTCGCGCGGCGCGTCCCTCTCCCGCTCGCCGTGGCCTTCACCGTCGTGACCGTGCTGTCCGTGCCCGCCCTCTCGGTGCTCAAGTGGGGCCAGCTCAGCACGCTGCTCGTGCTGCTGGGCCTGCCGGCGTTCGCCCTCCTGGAGCGCGACCGGCAGGGGCCCGCCGGCGCCCTCCTCGCGCTCGCCGCAGCGCTGAAGGTGTTCCCGGCGCTCTGGTTCGTGTGGCCCCTCGTCGACCGGCGCTGGCGTAGCCTGGTCTGGGGAACCGCCGTGTGCGCCGGGCTCCTGGGCCTGCTGCCGCTCGTCGCGCTCGGTCCGGCGGGCACGATCGCGTTCTACACGAAGCTGATGGCCGAGCTGCAGGCCGCGCGCAGCTGGATCCCGACGAGCGACGGGGCCCAGTACCTGCCCACCGTGCTCGTACGCTTCCTCCACCAGCCCGGGCTCCGGCCCGTGTTCGTCGGGTTCGGGTACGTGCTGGCGCTCGGGCTCCTGTCGCTCCTGCTCCGCGTGCGCGACCGCACGGAAGACCGCGCGCTGTGGGCGTTCGCCATCGCTGCGAGCCTGTTCCCGCTCGTCATCGAGAGCTCGTGGCTGAACTACTTCGTGCACCTGCCGGTCGTGTGGTGGGTGCTCCTGTCGTCGTGGGGCGAGCAGGGGCCCGGTCCGCGCGTGGGCACCGTGCTGTCCGTCGGCATCGGCGTGTGCGTCGCCACCCTGCCGTGGCACGAGGTCTACGACGGCGGGAGCACGCTGCACTACGCGCAGGAGGCGTGGCTGTTGCTCGCCGACCTGGTCGGGCTCGCGGGCATGGCCGCGGTGCTCATCGGGGCCGACGACCCACCCAGATCACGTGACGGTTCCCCTTCTTCCCCCGCGAGCGCACTGGAACCACGGTGACCGCGAAGCCGGCACGCTCCATGCGGGCCGTGAACGCCGGGTCCGGAGCGACGGACCACACGCCGAGCACCCCGCCCGGACGCAGGGCCTTCCAGCACGCCGACAGCCCTCCGGGCCCGTACAGCCAGCGGTTCCCGGGATGCGAGAGCGCTTCGGGACCGTTGTCCACGTCGAGCAGCACGGCATCCAGCACGCCGGGCCGGCTCCGGATGGCGTCCGCCACGTCGCCCTCGAACAGCTCCGTGCGCGGGTCGTCGAGCACGTGACCCGCGGCCGAGCCCGCCGGACCGCGGTTCCAGCGGACCACGGCCGGAACGAGCTCGGCCACCACGACCCGGCCCGCGGGACCGAGCCTGGCGAGCGCACGGGCGGTGGTGAACCCCATGCCGAGCCCGCCCACGAGGATGGAGGCGTCGGCGGGCAGGTGCTCGCACGCGAGGTCGGCCAGCGCATCCTCGGACCCGTGCTCCCGGTTGCTCATCAGGGGCACGCCATCCACCTGGATGACGAAGTCGTCCCCCCCCTGCAGCAGCTCGAGGGTGCCCGCACCCGGGACGCGCTCGCTGTCGATCTTCACCCAGCGCTTCATGGCGGCCGCTACTGCGAGACGTTGCCCAGGAACGTCGTGCTGACGGGCGTTCCGCCGGCATCCACTGCGGAGAGCACGTACTCGCCGGACGCCGCGGCACACTCGTCGGGCGACGCCGACAGCACGACCACGAGGAAGTCGGCGCCTCCGCTCTCCACCTCCATCGACGGGCATCGGTACTGCGGCGGCGGGAATGTGCAGTCGATCTCGTCGTCTCCCGCGCCGAGCTGGGGCAGCGACGTGATCTGGAACTGATCGGGCGTCGACGGCCACGTGTCGACCTCGGCGGCGAAGGTGGCGGGGTCGAAGGTGGTGGCCGCGCTCACGGTGTCCACGTCGACCGTGACGAGGGTGGCGGCGCCTCCGATGCGCCAGTACGCGACCTCGCCCGTGCACGCGACGGTCTCCGAGGCTCCCACGTCGGTGTCCGCGTCGGAGTCGGCATCGGTGTCCGCGTCGGTGTCGGTGTCGGCATCGGCATCGGTGTCGGTGTCGGTGTCGGTGTCGGCTTCGACCGCGGGCTTCTCGCCGCCCGAGCAGCCGAGGAGGACGAGGGACACGAGAGACACGGTGCGAGCGAAGGCGGGGGTCATGACGGGCTCCGGGAGTGGCGACGCACGAACCCCTCGATGGCGGGGCCCTGGTCGGGGTCGAGGGCGAACACGGTGACTTCGAGGCCCGGCCCGTCGGGCCCCTCGCGGACCTCCAGGATGGGCGGCCGCGACACCGAGGACCAGTGGGACAGCAGCACCATCTGGCGTACCCGGTCGGGGTCGGCGGCCAGCGGGAGGCGGAACACGTGGCGATGGGCCCCGAAGACATGGGGCGTTCGCACGATCGCGTGCCGGGACAGCTGGCTGTACGGCACGAGGCTCTCGTCGCCTCCGCCGAGATCGAGGGTGACGACGCGGTACCCGAGCTCGGACACGCGGCCCTCGAGCCCGTGCACCCGCACCCGATCGCCGAGCGACACGCTCCCGCCTGCGCGCAGCATCACGCCTGCCACGACGTCGCGGAGGGTCTCGCCTCCGAGCCACAGCCCGAAGAACAGCACCCCGACCACCGCCACCCCACCGAACAGCGGGCTGCCGCGGAAGATGCGCTCCACGGCCAGCAGCAGGTACAGCGCACCGAGGCAGATCTCGACCAGCGGGATGGCCTCGAGCAGCGTGCTGCGCGTGCTGGACGACACCGGGAGCAGGCGCGCCCCCCACCGCACGCCCCGCACGGCGACGAGCAGCGCGGCGGCCAGCACGAGCAGGCTCAGGAGGGTTCCGAGGTTCAGGGTGAGCTCTTCGTTCACGGCAGCAACCTCCGCGCCCGCAGGCTCCCGTGCACGAGGCTGCTCGCGGCCGGCTCGATCTGCACGACATCGCGCCGACCCCGACCGATCAGGCCCATCCGGCGCAGGCGCGCGAGATCCGCGTCGAGCGCGACGGCCGACTCGCCCGTGACGCGCCGCAGGCGAGCGGGCGTGAGCTGCTGGTGGAGCACGAGCTGCACGAGGATGCCGATGCAGGACGGGGGCACGTGCGACATCGCATCGTCGTCGAGCGCCGGGAGCTGCTCGACCGTCAGGCGCTTGCCGTCGAAGGCCCGCACGCCCGTCACCCAGCTGACGAGCGCGCCTCCGATGTTCCCTTCGCTCCGGCGGAAGTGCGCGTTGAACAGCTGAGCCCGCGCCCACTCGCTCAACTCCTCTTCGTCGCGGTCGTCGAGCACATACGACAGGCCCGTCGAGCTGTGCCGCAGCGTCACGATCTCCTTGAGGGTCTCGGCATCGACCGGACCGCACTCGACCACCGCGAGGGCCTCCGCCGACAGCGGCACGAAGTGCTCGAGCATCCGGAGGGCGTGCTTGCCGATCTCGATCAGGAACAGGCAGTGATCGCCGTGATCCGCGACGAGCTGGAGCAGCAGCTCCAGCACCGCGAGGCCGTCGGGGGTGCGCTCCCACCACAGCTCGAGGTCGTACAGGACGATCACGCTGCCCGCAGGGAGCGAGCGCAGCACGGCGTCGGCCGAGCCCGACAGGCGCAGCTCGCGGCGCAGCACCTCCGTGAACAGCGCGGGATCGCAGGACCCGCCCGAGGGCGGTGTGATGCGGTGCACCCGACGCTTGCCGAGGAAGCGCTCTACCCCCACCTCGAGGAGAGCGGTCTTCCCGGAGCCGTGCTCGCCCGTCACCACGATGGGGCCCAGGAACCCGCGGTCGTAGCGGGCGATGGCGCGCTGGAGCTCGTCGAGCTCGGCCTCCCGCCCGACCCAGAACGCGGAGTGCACGCCCGACTGCCCCAGGTAGAGCTGGCGGTAGTAGAAGGGCAGCGCCTCCACCACGTCTGCGCGGGGCGTACACGCGTCGACCAGCCCGAGGACCCCGTCCACAGGGGACTTCGTGGGGCTCTCGTTCATCCGGCGCGCCAGGAGCACGCCCGCGCTCTGTCGGTACGCGAGGTTCACGAGGGCGCGCCCGGCTTCGCTGCGGATCCGCTCGGTGACCCGGCTCAGCCCCGAGAGCTTGCCCGAGCCGTAGCGGTTCCCGTGCGACTCGAAGCCCTCGACGCTCCCGAGGATGGCGAACCCGTCGGTGAGATCGAGCACCCGCTCGAGCTGCGCTTCGATGCGGCGTGCCATCGTCACGGCCAGCTCGTCGAGCCGCTGGAGCTCCGACTGGAGCCGCTCGACACCGTTCTCGACGACGGGACGCAGGATGGCCTGGACGTCCGCGTGCCCCTCGGGGCCCGCACCCGCCGGCATCGCGGAGGTCTCCCCGCGGTCGCGGGAGGCCGCGCCGAGCTCGGACAGGTTGAACGTGATGAGCCGGACGACGTCCTCCATCACGCTCTTCGCCCGCTGCTCGGCGCGCGGGATCTCCGCGAGGATCTCCTCGATCGGCGCGGCCAGCTCGACATCGATGAGCACCTGGAGCTGGCGCCGGATCGCGACCTCGGCGGTCTCCACGTCGACGAACGGGTGCTCCACCATGGCCGCGAGCGAGGCCTCACGCAGCATCACCTGGGCTTCCGGTACCGCCGAGGTGGAGCCCTGCAGGGACTGGCGCAGCCCCTCGACCACCGGGCCCGTGTCGAACACCTCGGCGCTCGGCACCGCCTGCAGGCGCAGATCGTCGACCTCGCCCGACTCCACCTGCGCCTGGAACGCAGCCACGCGCGTGCCGAGCTCGGCGCAGCTCGCCCGCACGCCCTCCACGATGCCGGCCTGCACGCTCCGCGCCGACCGGTGCACGGCGGCCGTGATCTGGCTCTGCACGCTCGCGATCAGCGGGGCCAGGCTGGTGCGCCGCATCAGGAGCCCCTGGCTCGCGGCCCACCGGGCGGGGATCTCGGCCAGCTGCTCGGCGATCGCACGGTCGGCTCTGCGGAATCGGCGCTCCCGTCGCGCCATCCGGTGCATGTCGAGGCGGTCGAGGTCGTCGGCGTACTGCTGCTGGATCACCCGCGCCGCGCGGACGAACCCGAACAGCTGGGCCTGGGTGTCCTCGAGCTGAGCGGTGCGCAGGCGCTCCAGGTGATCGAGCACCCGGGCCCGCTCCTCGCGCACGAAGTCGAGGTCGAGGGCATCCGCACCGAACCGGCGCTGCAGCGAGTCGAGGCTGCGCTTCAGCACGTTCAGGAATCGCTGCACGTCTTCGAGGAGCGTCGCGCAGTGCGCTGCCGTGAGGTCGAGCGCCGCGCGGGTCTGCTCGAGCGTGGCCTTACGGACGTGGTAGCGGGCGAGCCCACGTGGCGCGAGCGTGTAGCGGGGTGAGTGGCGACGGAGCCGTGCCATCAGGCGCCTGCGGGTCTTGAAGCGCCGCAGGTGCGGGGGGTCGTCGGGGTTCGGGTCGAAGTCCTCGGCGTCTCGGATCACGTGCAGCCGGCGCGGCACGCCCGCTTCGAGGTCGGCGAGCGCATCCATGAGCCGCTCGATGCCGCGCTCGGCCGTGGCCTGCTGGCGAGCGATCTCGGCGGTCTCGTACTCGGCCAGCACCCCGCCGACCTTGCGCAGCAGCGCATCGGACCCGCGGCTGAACGTGCGCTTGCGACGGAACGCCCCTGCCCCCGCGAACGCGGCCTGGAACTCCATGTACTGCAGCTCGATGTCGGCCTGCAGCGTCTCGAGCAGCGCGGCGCGAGCCAGCAGACCGGGCCGCAGCAGCGACTCCGCGGCCTCGGACGCCAGCCGCTGGTGGGCGTCTCCGAACCGCTCCGCCTCCTGCGCCAGCGCCACGGGTGCGGGGAGCCGCAGGTCGGGCATGCGCGCGCGGTGGGCCTCGGTCTCTTCGGTCGGCTCGCGCAGCAGGGTGGCGGCGGTGGCGGACGTGAACCCGTTCCCGAAGTGGGACGACGCGCGGATGAGCATCACCGCGCCGATCGCGCGGCCGAGGTCCTCGAGCCGCTGCACGTCCGAGGGCTGCAGGTCGTCGTGGGGGATGCCGACCACCGTGAGGTCGGCCGTCGCGGAGTACTGGCGGATCCACTCGTCGTCGGACCGGGAGTCGACCCCGTTCACGATGACCTTGATCACCGCGTTGACCCGCGCGTCGGCGAACGCCTGCGTGGCGGTCTTGTGGAAGGTGTCCATCATCGAGGCGTCGTCGGCGATGATGAAGAACCGCACCTCGGCGCGCTTCCACTCGTTCGACGACGTGACGAACCGCGTGAGCGCGAGGCTCAGCGGGAGGCTGCCCGCGCGCGGGCTCCACCACAGATCGATGCGCTTGTAGTTCGCGAAGCCGAGCTCGCCCTCGTAGGCGAGGCACATCACGTTGAGGTCTTCCTCCTGGAGCAGGTCGAGGAACTCCGTGAACGCGATGGGGTCGCTCGCGTGCTCGTGCCAGTCCGTCATCACGGTGTTGTGGCGCAGGCCGTTCACGCCGTGGAACCGCACCGCGGCCGCCATGGTGGCGTAGAGCTCGCCGTCCGCGACCGGCACGCTGCGCGTGAAGAACCCGGGCAGCTGGTCGAGCGCGTCGTCTTCGAGCGCCGGATCGTCGGACTCGACCACCGCGTACGCGGAGCCCTCGGCGGTGTCGACCGTGAGCGCGATCTCGTTCGCGACGCCGCGCTGCCGGATGAGGAACTGGCTGAAGTCGAGGAGCGGGCGGCGGGACTCGGCGTCGAGGTGGGTGAACATCAGGATGTTCGGGCGCCAGTTCCGTTGGTGCAGGGTCTGGCTGGCCAGCCGGTGCAGGCCCTGACGTACGATCGACGACCACACGCCGAGCAGCGCGTCGCCGGTCTCGAGCTGCAGCTCGCGGCGCTTGATGATGAGGAACAGCAGGCCGAGCACGACGACCGCGCCCATCATGGCCGCCAGATCGAGCCAGATCATGAGCACGGCGCAGGTGACGGCCCCCAGCACGGGCACGAAGCGCGGGATCCGGAACTCGGGCCGGAAGTCGGGGCTCGCGATCATCTCGAAGCTGGCCGACAGGTTCAGGAAGCCGTAGGTCGCGAGGAAGAACACCGACACGATGCGCGCGATCGCGTCGAGCTCGCCGATCAGGATGCCCGCTTCGCCGATCAGGAAGGCGAGGACGAGCGCCGCGCGGGGCTCGTTCGTCGGCCCGTGCCCGACCCCGAACACCCGAGGCGTGATGTTGTCGAGCGACAGGGCCTGGAGGATGCGCGGCGCCCCGAGGATGCTGCCCAGCGCCGACGACAGCGTGGCGCCCCAGATCCCGCCCACGACGAGCACCGGGACGGACGCGAGGTCGATGAGCGCACCGGAGTCGTTCCGGAGCAGCTCGCCCGGCACGTTGAGCGCGAGGAACACCGCCAGGCTCACGTAGACGAGCATCCCCGCGGCGATGGCCGCCATCGTGCCGATGGGGATGGACTTCTTGGGGTCTCGCAGGTCGCCCGACATGTTCACGCCGGCCGTGAACCCCGTGACCGCCGGGAAGAAGATGCCGAACAGGACCGTGGCCGCCTCACCCGCCTCGAACGGGGCGAGGTTCGGAGCCTCGGGTGGGACCGCGGAGCGCCCCGTGAAGATCGAGAGGAGCGAAGCCGCGATCGCCGCGAGGATGAAGTACTGCGTGCGGATCGCGAGCGACGTGCTCACGAAGGTGATGATCGTGAGCAGGATCAGCGTGATCGTGCCGCAGATCCGGATGGTCTGGAGGTCGGTGCCGAGCTCGAAGTAGTCGAGGAAGCTCTCGGAGAACCCGATGATGTACAGGCTGATGCTGAACGACAGCCCGACGAACAGCGCGATGCCGAGGGTTCCCCCCATCGACAGGCCCATGCTGCGCGACACGATGTAGTAGGCGCCGCCGGCCTCCACCTTCTTGTCGGTCGCGATGGAGCTCACCGACAGACCCGTGCTCACCGAGATGACGTGCGCGGCGACGATGATCCCGAGCGTCAGCCACAGGCCGCCGTGCCCCACGACCCAGGGCAGGCGCATGTACATGATGACGCCGAGGATCGTGAGGATCGACGGGGTGAAGACCCCGCCGAACGTGCCGAACTTGCTGCTCGCTGGAGCCAACCCGCATCACTCCCGAAGGCGACGACCATACCGCGGATGCGGGGTTCGGGTCGGGGTCGCCAGCAAACGGTCCACGGGCAAGGTAAGGGTCCGCCATGTCCTCACCACCCCCGAACCGTCCCGTCCTCGATGCCGTGCTCGACGCCCTCGTCGAGAGCTACCAGGAGCCCGGGCCGCTGAACAACCTCGACACCTGGGCCCTCCCGAACCGCCGGGCGGTGATCGACGCGTTCCACCACCTCCAGCACGTGCTGTTCCTGCCGTTCTTCACCACGCGCTGCCTGAGCCCGGAGACGCTCCGCGAGGCCCTCTCCGAGCACCTCGTGCCCGCCACCGATCTCCTGTGCACCCAGGTGAGCCGCGCGTCCGCGTGGGCCGATCGCTCGTGCGAGCCCGACAGCCGGCACCCCGAGGGCTGGTGCCGCGAGACGGTGATGACGCTGCTCCAGCGCCTGCCCGCGCTCAGGCAGACGCTCCTCGGCGACGTGATGGCCGCGTTCGAAGCCGATCCCGCGGCCGAGAACATCGAAGACATCGTGTTCTCGTACCCCGCCATCGTGGCCATCACGGCGTACCGGGTCGCACACGTGCTGTACGAGCTCGATGTCCCGATGATCCCGCGCATCCTCACCGAGCACGCGCACGAGCGCACCGGCATCGACATCCACCCGGGAGCGTCGATCGGCGACCGGTTCTTCATCGACCACGGCACGGGCGTGGTGATCGGCGCCACCACGGTCGTGGGGAACGACGTGCGCATCTACCAGGGCGTCACGCTCGGCGCGCACTCGGTCCGCGGCGACGTGGAGCGACGGCGCGGGCGAATCGAGAAGCGCCACCCCACCCTGGAAGACCGCGTCACCGTGTACGCGGGCGCGACCATCCTCGGCGGAGACACCGTCGTGGGCGCAGGATCCATCATCGGGGGCAACGTCTGGCTCACGGCCAGCGTGCCGCCCCGCGCGCGCGTCTTCTTCCGCCCCACCGAAACGCAACTGGAGACCCCATGAACCGAGACGTGGTCGAAGCCATCGGAAACACCCCCATGATCCTGCTGCGCGGCCCGTCCGAGCGCACCGGATGCACGATCGTGGGCAAGGCCGAGTGGCTCAACCCGGGCATGTCCGTGAAAGACCGCGCCGCGAAGTTCATGGTGCTCGACGCCGAGCGGCGGGGCGTCCTGAAGCCCGGCGGCACGATCGTCGAGGGCACGGCGGGCAACACGGGCATCGGTCTCGCGATGGTCGGCCGGGCGCGCGGATACCGCGTGGTGATCGTGATCCCCTCGTCCCAGACGAAGGAGAAGAAGGACATGCTGCGGCTGTTCGGCGCGGAGCTCGTCGAGGTGCCCGGGGTCCCCTACGCGAACCCCAACAACTACGTGCACGTGGCCGAGCGCCTGGCCGAGCAGCTCGGCGCCTTCTACGCGAACCAGTGGGACAACCTCGCGAACCGCCAGGCCCACATCGAAGGCACCGGTCCCGAGATCTGGGCCCAGACGCACGGCCGCCTCGACGGGTTCGTGTCCGCGATCGGCACGGGGGGCACGATGTCGGGCTGCAGCATCTACCTGAAGGGCCAGCGGAGCGACCTCACGGTGGCCCTCGCCGACCCGTACGGGGCGAAGATGCACGCCTGGTTCACCCGCGGTGAGCTCGAGCTCGACGTGCAGGGCGACAGCATCACCCAGGGCATCGGGCAGGGGCGCGTCACCGGGAACGTCGACGGTGCCCTGGTCGACCGCTCGTACCGCATCCCCGACGCCGAGGTGGTCGACGTGCTCGACGACCTCGCGCTGAACGAGGGCCTCGCGCTCGGCGGTTCCGCAGGCATGAACGTCGCCGGGGCCATCCGGCTCGCGCGCGACATGGGTCCCGGCCACACCATCGCCACGCTCCTGTGCGACCACGGCAGCCGCTACCAGAGCCAGCTGTGGGACGCCGCGTTCCGCCGGTCCAAGGGCCTGCCCGTGCCGGAGTGGATGGAGCGGGAGTCGTCCCTCACGGCCCCGCTCGTCTGAGCGTCACAGCCCGTAGGTGTCCGGGTCGAAGTCGGCGTCGGTGAGGCCCGGGTTCACCTTCAGGTCGCGGTATTCGTAGGACTCCACGAGGCGCACGCTCCCGTCCTCGTGATCCCAGATCTTCAGGCGCGCCGGCAGGCCCGTCGCGTCGTCGAGGCAGATCTCGACCCGGTGGGCGTAGAGAGACGCGTCTTCGGACTTCGGCAGGCGGGAGTCGTAGCAGCGCGCCGGGCTGCCTCCGATGGACTGCGTGCCCAGGTCGTCGATGTCGGGCTTCCAGGTGGGGTGATCGCGAACCGCGATGGCGTCGGTGAGGATCTTCGCGCCGAGCCGCGTCAGGGGCAGCTCACGGATGCTGTGACGCCCTCCGCGACGGGCCAGTCGGCTGTCGGGATGCAGCGAGAGCACGGGCATCCAGCGGCCCGGATCGACCCGGAACTTCCCGCCGTTCCAGTCGGGCCCCCGGTACAGGACCTTGCGGCCCTCGTTCGGACCGGCGGTGAACGACATGTAGATGTCCTCCTCCACCCGGAACTTCACGTCGGCGGTCGACCAGTCGGTGGTGGCGCCGTCGACGTACTCCTGCGAGCGGAACGTGAACGTGCACCCCTTCAGGCCCGCGTTCACGGCCGCCATGCGCTCCATCCCCGCCTGGAACGCGAGCGCGGCGGTGTCGTCGGGCGCCGGGGGCACCGCGAGCGCGAGGCTCATCCAGATCACGAAGCCCTCCCCTGCTCTCAGGGTACGCGGCCGACCCGCAGGCTGTCGAACTGCGCGTAGAACACCGCCCAGCACGCCATCGCAGCGGCCGAAGCCACGTGCCACACCGCATGGAGCTGCACCGAGGAGCTCGGGGCGCACAGGGGCCCCTGATCGAGCCTCCAGCACAGCGACCCCACCGCGAAGCACGCCCAGCCGGCCCCGAGCCAGCGGTACGTCGTCGTGGCGCCGTCGCGGAGCCACAGACGCGCCTCGACCATCGCGCTCGGCACCATCATCGCGACGACCATCCCCCTCCGGAGCGCGGGCTCCAGCTCGGTGAGCGCCACCAGCGACGCGACCGCGACGAGCCCGACGACCACGAGCGGCCGCCAGGCGAACCCGCGCCAGCGCCGCAGCCCGAGCAGCAGGAGCACGACGTTCGTGAGCTCCATCCCGAGGTGGTCGACGACCATGCCGGCCCACGTGCCCGTGGCGTGCTGCGCGACCGTGCCCACGGCCATCGCGAGCATCGCGCCCGCCACGAGCCCCAGCGCGGGCTGGCGACGGACGACCGCGAGCCACACGACGAACGCGCCGACGGGCACGAACGCGAGCGCAGACGCCGTGCTGACGGGCTGCATCACGAGCGCGCACGGGTCCACCGCCTCGCAGAAGTCGCGGATGCCCACGACCTCCGGAGGCCACGGACAGTCGCCGTTCACGCCTCCAGCTCGGCGAGCCGGCGCTCGAGCCGCGCCAGCGTGACGCGCAGCAGGCCCGGATCGGTGGGCGCGGCCTGGGACCGGGTGCGCGCCACCACGGCTGCGAGGACCTCCCGCTCACGGCCCTCCTGGCGTGCGTCGTACAGCTCGGCTTCGGCCTGGAGCATCGCGACGTACTTCGCGCCCACGTGCGTGCCGTCGAGCCCGAAGATCAGGACCCACCGCGGATCCAGCTTGCCCAGCACCGCCCGCATCGACGGATCGTCCCGAGACAGGCGCAGCGCTGCGAGCGCCCCCTCGCTCGGACGGGAGATCGTGAGCGACGGATAGTGCAGCGCACCAGCGAGCAGGGGCTCCGCGCGCGCGTCGTCGCCGAGCCCGAACAGGAGCAGCCCCGCGATGCTCCCGAGCGCGTCGGCCTCCAGGGGGGCGCTCGCGCGCGAGAGCTCCGCGGACTCGAGGTACGCCTCGACACCCAGCGCCGGGTCGCGCTCGGCGAGCGTGGCGCTCAGGCTCCAGCGACAGCGGGTCTCCAGGATGGGGAGCCCACACCGACGGGCCTCTTCGACCGAGCGGCGCGCGAACGACGTGGCGCGGTCGAGCTCCGTGCGCCACAGCATCGCGAGCCTCCGGAACACGTCGGGCCGCAGCGCCGGGACGTCGACGAGGCGGTGGAGGAAGCGCTCGAGGACCTCCCGCGCGGCCGCCGGATCGTGCCGATCGAGGGCCAGGGCCCGCGTGATCTGGAGCCGGTGGACCAGGAGGATGCGGCCACCGACCTCGGCTTCGGCGAGCAGGGCGTCGAGCGTGGGCAGATGGAGGGTGTCGCGCGCGAAGTCGCTCCGTGCGAGCTGCGCGACCACGCGCGTCTCGAGGTCGGTATCGGGGGGAGGGTCGGGCAGCGCGCCGTCGGCGGGACCCCGGACGATGGCGGCCATCACCGGGAGTGAGGGGTGGACGCCGAGACGCCGCTCGCATGCCTCCAGCACGCGCTCGCACCCGAGGCGCGGACCGTGGGAGAGGTGGAACCACAGGAGCAGCCAGGCGGTCGGCACCACGTGTGCGGACGGGACGGAAGGTGAGGCGAGCAGGCGGTGCAGGTCGGCCAGGCGGGCGCCCACGATCGCGCCCGCTCGCTCGGGCCGGCGGAGCAGCAGATCTTCGAACGCCCCCAGCCGGCCGTACAGGAACTGGTGGTAGCTCGCTCTCAGGGCGTCCCAGTCGGCCTCCTGGTGGTGCAGGAACGTGCGGAGGGTGCGCAGGAGCACCCAGCCCTCGCCGTGCCGGTCGACGAGCGAGCGAGACGCCAGGGCTCGCACGCCACCGAGCGCATCGGCACCGAGCCAGTCGCGTACCTCCGCGTCGCGGATGCCCCCCTCCACCACCGACAGCGCGAGGAGCAGCCCCTGCTCGGAGGCATCGAGCCGGTCCCAGCTCCGGCGCAGCGCGGATGCCAGGCGGTCGGACTCCGGGCCGATCGGGAGGTCGCCACGCTCGAGGTCGCCGAGCTGCACGTCGATGGGATCGGGATGGGCGGCGACGAGCTCGAGCCCGAGCGGGAGTCCGTCGAGCAGCTCCACCGCGCGGGCGAGCGTCGTGTCGTCGACCTCACGGTGCCAGCGCGACCCGTGGAGCCGGCTGCGCAGGAAGGCCAGCCCGACCTCGGCGGTCAGCGGACGCACCGGGTGGACGGCCTCCCCCACCACACCGAGCTCCCGGCGCGACGTGACGACGAACCGCACCGACGGCAGCCGCTCCACGAGCTCGCGGACGGCGTCCCACGCGAGCTCGGCTTCGTCCACGACCACGAGACCTCCGCGCAGCACGCCGTCGAGGTCCTCCACCTGGCGCCCGTTCACGCCCGCCGCCGCCAGCAGCGCGGCTCCCAGCGCGCTCGGGTCCGACGCCTCCCCCGCGCCGACGAACACCACCCGACCCGTCCAGGCGGCCGCCACCGCCACCGCGAGGCGGGACTTCCCGATCCCACCGGGCCCGACGAGGGTCACCACGCGCCAGTCCGCATCGAGCAGGGCCCGCACGGCCCGCTCCTCGTCGTCCCGCGGGAACCACGGCGTCTCGAACCTCGGGAGCGTGGACGGGGCTTCCCGCGCGACGGGGTCGAGGCGCCACCCCACGCCGCGCACGGTGTGGAGCGGCGACTCTCCGGTCTCGGCGAGCCGTCGCCGCAGGTTCCGCAGGGTCACGGGCACGGTCTCGGACCGCACCCCGGGGCTCATGTGCCACACCTCCCGCTCGAGCTCCTCGCGACCGACGATCTGACCGAGCCGGTCGCACAGGTACGCGAACGCCTCGCCCTCGCGGTCTCGCAGCGCGACCTGTCGCTCCCCCAGGTGGGCGAGGTTCGTCTCCCGCTCGTACCAGGGGTCGACCGACGGCATAGGACGGTCGTACCCGAAGTCCGGAGCGGACTCAACCGATGTCGCGCTACGGCTGGCAGGGCGGGCCCACGTACTCCGACCTCGGCCGCACGATCCGACCGACCCGGCGCTCCTCGGCCACGTGCGCGAGCCAGCCGACCACCCGGCCTACCGCGAACAGGGGCGTGAACAGGCGTCGGTCGAAGCCCACCGCTTCGAGCAGGATGGCCGTGTAGAACTCGACGTTCGCGCGCAGGGCACGGTCGGGCCAGCGCTCGGCCAGCACCCGCTCGGCGGCCTCCTCGACGGCGCGCGCCAGCACGAGCCGATCGGTGTGGAGGTCGCGAACGGCGCCTTCCAGCACGGCCGCGCGGGGATCTCGCACGCGGTACACGCGATGGCCCATGCCCATGATGCGCCGTCCGGCGGCCAGCTCCGCGCGCACCCAGCGCTCCGCGGCCTCGGGAACCCCGACGGCATCGAGCATGTCGAGCACCGGACCGGGAGCCCCGCCGTGCAGCGGGCCCTTCAGCGCCCCCACCGCCGCCGTGACCGCGCTCACCGCGTCCGATCCGGTGGACGCCACCACACGGGCCGTGAACGTGGACGCGTTCAGCCCATGGTCCATGACGGTGGCGAGGTAGGCGTCGAGCCCGCGGACCTCGGAAGCGGAGAGCGCACGCCCCTGCGCCATGCGGCCCACGTCCGCCGCGTGCGCCAGGCCGGGATCGGGCGGGACCGGGGGGATGCCGGACAGGCGGGCTCCCACGCGCCCGGCGGCCACCCCGACCTCCGCGACGAGGGACGCCACGTCTTCGGTGTCCGCGCCCGCCACGAGCGCGCGCACGGCGGCCATGGGCTCGTCGGGGACCGGGACGCGCGCCTGGCGCTCGAAGGCCCGCACGCGGGCGGCTCCGAGGCCCTGGAGGGGCGCGTCCAGCACGAGCTCGGCGGCCCCTTCGAAGCCCAGCGCCGCGACGCGCTGCACGGGGACCCCGCGGAACCACAGCCCTCCTCCCAGCCCGTCCACGTGGCTCACGGCGGTCCGCGCCGCCACCACGGTCTCGAGTCCCGGACTCCCAGCTTCCGATGCGCCCACGGGCACCTCCTGTGCTACGTCCAGAACATGGCGAAACATCGATCGACCAATCAAGGTGTGTGGCTCACGTCGGACGAGGCCTGCGCTCGACTCGGGGTGAAGCGGGCGACGCTGTACACGTACGCGAGCCGGGGTCAGGTGCGAACACGCAGCGATGGGGGGCGAACCCGGCAGTACCACCGCGACGATCTCGAGGTGCTCGCCGGCCGCTCCGCCGCGCACGCCGGTTCCCGCTCTCGCGCCGCCGCCGCGCTGGCGTGGGGCGAGCCCGTCCTGACGACCGCGATCAGCGCCATCGACCCCGACGGTCCGTACTACCGCGGAGTTCCGGCACTCGACTGTGTCGACGAGCCGCTGGAGCGCATCGCCGAGCGGCTGTGGGACATCCCTGCCTCACCCTGGCCGCATGTCGAAGCGCCGCCGTGCACCGACCTCCTCGCGCTGCGGCGCCATGTCGACGCGATGGCGGCCGAAGACCCGGATCGCGCCGTGTGGACCGGCGCCGCAGAGCTCGAGCGCGCGAAGCGCATCGTGGGGGCGCTGCGCCACGCGTGCCGTCTGCCGGATCACCCGGATCTGCGGGCCGCGCAGGTGCTCACCGCCGACCACGAGCTGAACGCGTCGACGTTCACGGCCCGCGTGGTCGCGAGCACGGGCGCCGATCTGTATGCGTGTGTGGCCGCCGCCCTCGCCGCGCTGTCCGGTCCGCGCCACGGGGCCGCGAGCCTCGAGGTCCACCACGTGCTGGAGCGGTTCACGTCGGGGTCTGCGGCGGGCGTGCTGGAACAGGCCGCCAGCACGGGGCTCCCGGGGTTCGGACACCCGCTCTACCCCCACGGAGACCCGCGCGCGGAGCACCTGCTGCACCGCACCCGGGGGTCCCGCGAGACCGAAGGGCTCCGCCGCCTCGTCGATGCCGTGGCGCCACTCGGCCTGCTGCCGAACCTCGATGTGGGTCTGCTCGCCGTGTGCCAGGCCCACGGGCTCCCCGCGACGGCGGGAGCGCTGCTGTTCGCGTCCGCGCGGTCGGTCGGCTGGATCGCCCATGTGTTCGAGCAGCGCACGCGCCCGGGGCTGCTGCGCCCGAGGGCCGACTACGCAGGGTGGGCACCCGTGCCCCACTGATGTCCCACAAACGAAGAAACCCCGCTGGAAGGCGGGGTTCTTCGGTTCAGCAGGGCTCGGGGATCAGGCGACGGTGCCACCCTTGGGGTCGCCCATCTTCAGCGCCACGGTGCCCTTGGTGTCGCCCATCTTCAGCGCCACGGTGCCCTTGGTGTCGCCCATCTTCAGCGCGACAGTGCCCTTGGTATCGCCCATCTTCAGCGCCACGGAGTCGGTGCCACGGGTGTCGCCCATCTTCAGCGCCAGCTCGGTGCCCGTGGTGTCGTCACCCATCTTGAGCGACAGGGCGCCGATGGCGAGGGTGGCGATGAGGGCTGCGGTGATGAAGCGGGTCATGGTGGCCTCCGGACGCTCTGGACTAAAGCAATCGTCATGCCAATGTCAGGACCCCATGCAGACGGGCTCTTTCTGAGACTATGCGACATTTAGATCGCATATTCGAGGGCAGGTGGGATCCACATCTCCCGATCCGAGAGGGATCGAACAACCCGCACAATCCCGGACCGGGTCCGCAGCACGCCGCACCGGCGACGCACCCGCCCACTCACCCGACCCGCCCGGGCCTCCACAGCACGCGGAAGCCCCCGGGATCCCCGATGTGTCGTTCCCTGAGGTCCAGGCCGTCGAAGGCAAGGAGCCAGGACCGAAGCGTACTTCTGTACGCGAGTGTCCGCAGCGACGCCGCATTCGGCGGTCTGGGACCAGGGAACGGCACGAGGGTGTGGAGGGCGGCGGGAAGGGGCCCCCTTCCTTCCCGCCGTTCTCCCTCCAGGGCACCATGCCCACCTCGTCCGACCCCGCCCCCAGGCACCGGTTCCTCGGTTCTGTGTCTTCGAATGTCACCGTGTAGAATCGCGCGATGCCCAGACCCACGAAGCGTCCCTGCGGGCCCGCGGGACTCCCCGTCCTGCTCGTCCTCGCCGGATGTGCGGCGAAGATCCCCGCCCCACCCCCCCGTCCGTCCGCACCCACGGACCTCGACCGCGCGGCCCTCCCCGACGTGACGCTGCGCGGGATGGTCGTCGCGACCACCCGCATGTCGCGGCACCTCGCGGTCATGGGCGGCGAGAAGACCGACGAGCGCGGGCCCGTCTACGTGTACGTCGTCCAGCATCCCGATCACGGCACGCTCCTCATCGATGCCGGCTACCCGCGGCGCACGGCCGTCGACCCCACCGACCACCCCGGGAAGATGGCCGTGAAGCTCCTCGGGCTCGAGATGGGCGAGCCCGCCGCCGACCAGCTCGCCGACCTCGGCCTCGAGCCCGCGGACATCGACGCGATCGTGCTCACCCACATCCACGACGATCACGCAGCCGGCGTGGAGGACTTCCCCGGCGCGATGCTCTGGATGGACCGCCTGGACTGGCAGTTCGCCGACCACGCGCGGCCGCTGAAGGGCGTCGCCCCCGAGATGTACGCGGGGCGGGACGTGCGCCACCCCACGTACACGCACGGCCCGTGGGGTCCGTTCGAGCGCCACACCGACCTGTTCGGCGACGGCACGGTCCTCCTGTTCCCCGCGCCCGGCCACACGCCGGGGAGCCTGCTCGTGCTCGTGAACACCCCGTCCCACAGCTGGCTGTTCCTCGGCGATGCCGCGTGGACGGACGACGGCTGGAACGGGCCCCAGGTGAAGCCGAAGGGCTGGCTCCCGCGCTCGGTGCTCGAGGACGACTGGAAGCGCGGCATCGACGTGCTCTACCGCGTGCAGACGCTCGTGGGGCGCGACGACCTCACGATCGTGAGCGGCCACGAGCCCCGCAACGTCGATCGGCTGCCGCCGTGGCCAGAGCCCTGGACTACGGGCAGCTCGACAGGCCGTTGATCCAGGTCTCGATCACGTCGGCGCCCGCTTCGTCGACCACGTGGCTCGCGATCGGCGGCATGCGGTAGGCGCCGAGGTCGCGCATCCGGCGCGCCAGGATCGAGTTGGCGGCGTCGCCGGGCTTCACGACGCGCGGGTCGGTCAGGCCGAGCTCACCGTGCTGCGGCTCGCCACACACGCCCATGTCGGCGAACGCCGTGGTGAGGCGCATGTCCATGTCGCCGCGCCCGGGACCGCCGGGACGGTGGCACATCGAGCAGTTCACGTGGAGGTACGTGCGCGCGCGCTGCTCTGCCGAGGCGGCCGCGTCGTCGAGCGCCGGGAAGGGCTCGGGATCGGGCGGAGGAGACGTGAACAGGCCGATGTGCTCGAGCGTCGCGAGCTGCGGCGCGATGCGGTCGGTTGCGGGGTAGACCTGATCCCGGTCGAGCTGGCCGAGCTCGAGCCCGAGCGACCGGCCCGCGACCTCCGTGTGGCACTGCATGCACGCAGCGCGGGACGGGATCTCCCACGACACGCCGGCCGCATCCACGACCTCGCTCGCGGGGAGCAGGTCGGCATCGGACCCATCGGCCCGCCACTTGTAGGTGTACCCGGCCCAGTCGTCGCCGGTGTGCCGCATGAACAGGCGGGTCTCCGTGAGCTGCCCGTTCACCGTGAACTCCTTCATCAGGACCGTGCCCACGGGGAAGTCGAGGTCTCCGTCGGCCGCGAGCCCGATGGTGGTGCCGTCGGGGATGGCGAGCCAGCGACGCTTCTCGGCGTTGTCGGACCAGAACGGGTGGTTCGCGCTGTAGGGGATGACCCCCGCGTTCACGCGCGCAGGGTTGGCCGGATCGACGCACCCCGTGGCCGACAGGGTGGTCGGGAAGTCGGGCTGTACGCCGCCCGTGATGGGCTCGATCGCGTAGATCCCGCCGTTCTGATGGTCGAGGAAGAACACCTCGCCGTCGTTCGCCTGCGCGAAGTGCACGATGCTCCGGCCCGTGTCGACCAGGCGCTGCTTGCCGGGCGCTCCGGTGACGGGGTCGTACACCACCGCGAAGATCCGGCCGTGGTAGTAGTCGGAGTACAGGTAGGTGCCGATCAACTCGGGGATGGCCGAGCCGCGGTACACCACGCCGCCCATCACCGAGAAGCCCGGATCCTGGTTGTACTCGACCACCGGGTCGATCAGCCCGCCACCGTCGCAGGGGTTGGTGGCGTAGCAGTCGGTGCCCTCCTTCAGGCGCCAGCCGTAGTTCCCGCCCGCTTCGATGCGGTCGATCTCCTCGATCGCGTTCTGGCCGACGTCGCCGGCCCACAGGTCTCCGGTGGCGGAGTCGAAGCTGAAGCGCCACGGATTGCGGAGCCCGAACGCATAGATCTCGCCGCGCAGGGCCGGGTTCGACACGAACGGGTTGTCGGGCGGGATGGTGTAGGGCTGCGTGCTCACGTCGATGCGCAGGATCTTGCCCAGCAGGTTCGTGAGGTTCTGCGCGCGGTTCCCGGGATCGCCGGCCGAGCCGCCATCGCCGAGACCCCAGTACAGCATGCCGTCGGGCCCGAACGCGATGTGACCGCCGTTGTGGTTCGAGAACGGCTGGTCGACCTCGATGATGCTGGTGTTCGACGCGGCGTCCCACGTCTGGCCGTTGTTCGAGGTCTGGATGCGCGACACGTGCGAGACCGGCCCGTTCGTCGTGTACGACAGGAACGCGAGGCCGTTGGACGCGAAGTCGGGGTGGAACGCGAGCCCGAGCAGACCGAGCTCCCCCCCCGACAGCACGGGCCCCGTGATGTCGAGCACGACCTCAGCCGTGGGGTTCGCCTCCGTCGTGCTGAAGCGCTTCACCACACCGGCCTGCTCGATCACGTACCAGTGATCGGGGTCACCCGGCGCCTGGTACATGCCCACGGGGCTCGAGAGCGACACGCTGTTCCACACGCGGTTGGTGTCGACCTCGGCCTCCTCCACGAAGCGCGCCGGCGGCGCCACGCACGTGGGGTTCGACGGCCGCTCGTCGTAGCCGAACTCGGCGGGCTGGACGTCGGTGTCGTCGGTGTCGATCGCGGTGTCTGCCGTCTTGCAGCCGACGAAGACGAGGGTGAGAACGGCGAGAGCGCGCATCGCGGGACCTCCGGGACGGTCACGGTACCGCGCCCGCGCCTCGCCTGCCACGCGGGCTCACTGGCCGAGGCCGGACGCCACCTTGGCGGCCTCCTCGATGGTGCGCGCCAGGATCGAGCGGATGCGACCGTCCTCCATCGTGAGCAGGCCCGCGATCGTGCACCCTGCCGGGGTGGTCACCTCGTCCTTCAGGGCGGCGGGATGCCGGCCGGTCTCCAGCACGAGCCGGGCCGCGCCCTGCATCGTCTGGGCCGCGAGCTCCACGGCGACATCGCGCGGGAGGCCCATGCGCACGCCCCCATCGGCGAGCGACTCGAGGATCACGCAGGCGAACGCGGGCCCGGACCCCGACAGCGCCGTGACGACGTCGAAGTGCTTCTCCTCCAGCTGCCGCACCCGACCCACGGACGCGAACAGGCTGTCGCACAGCTGCATCTGGGCCTCCGTGGCCCCCGGACCCGCCGTGAGGACCGTCATGCCTTCGCGGATCAGGCACGGCGTGTTGGGCATCGCGCGCACGATGGCCGCGCCCGGGGCCAGCTCCGCGAGCTGCTTCGTGGTGATCCCCGCGCAGATGCTGACCACGAGCTTGCCCGCGAGGGCTCCCTGCATGTCGGCCAGCAGGGCCTTGGCGATCTGCGGCTTCACGGACAGCAGCACCATGTCGGCGTGCTCCACCGCGGCCCGGTTGTCGGTGAGCGCACGAACCCCGAGCTCGGCCCCGAGCTTCTCGGCGACCGCCGCACGTCGGGTGGTGACCGCCACCACGTCGACGTCGGGGTTGTCGCGCAGGCCCCCGATGATGGCCTGCCCCATCTTCCCGCACCCGATCACGGCCAGCCGTGCAGCCACGCGCCCTCCCCGCACACGTCCGAACGGGCGGCCGGTGCGTCTGCCCGTTAACGCGCCGCGTGGCCCTGCATCCCGCACTCCGCGCCCGCGTCACCGTCGTGCTGACCCTCGCCGTGCTCGGCATCTCCAGCTCGGCCGTGCTCGTGCGCCTGATGGACGCCCCACCCGTCGCCATCGCGGCGTGGCGCTGCCTGTTCGCGGCCCTCCTGCTGTCGCCGGCCCTCCGGTACGCACGCGGCATGTCGCCCCGCGACCTCGGCTGGATCGCGCTCGCTGGCGTCATCCTGGGCGCGCACTTCGCGGCGTGGTTCGCCAGCCTCGACACCACCACCGTGCTCCGCTCCACCGTGCTCGTGGCGCTCGTGCCGGTGTGGACGGGGCTGTTCGAGTGGGCGCTCACCGGGGTCCGTCCGCCGGGCGCGTTCTGGGCGGGCATCACGCTGGCGCTCGTCGGCGTGGGCTCGCTGGCCGCAGGAGGCCAGGGAACCGCCGGCTGGCAGGGCGATCTGCTGGCCGCGTTCGCGGGCGTGCTGTGGTCGGTGTACCTGCTGGTCGGGCGGAACGTGCGTCAGCGCGTGCACATCGGCACGTACATGTGCCTGGTGTCGGGGTTCGCGAGCCTCGCCATGTGGCCGCTCGCCTGGGGCACGAGCACGCCGGTGTGGGGGTTCCCCCTCGCGACGTGGGGCTGGCTGGTCGTCGCGACGCTCGGCCCCCAGCTGATGGGGCACCAGGGCTTCAGCTACGCGGTGAAGTACCTCCCCGCGTCGACCATCGCGGCCATCATGCTGCTCGAGCCCGTCGGGTCGAGCCTGCTGGCCTCGCTCGTGCTCGAGGAGATCCCGCCGCCCACCGCCATCGTGGCGGGCGCGATCGTCATCCTCGGCGTGCTGATGGCCTTGCGCGGCACCCCACCCTCCCCGTCGACAGAGGAGGCGAACGCGGGGGAGTGACTATGCGGAGGGCTTGAGGAGCGCGTCGACGTACATGTTGCCGGCGAGCTCACCCAGGCAGTTCTTCCACAGCACGTCTTCTTCGATCACGTCGCCGTCGTCGTGCGCAGCCAGCTTGTCCTTCACGGTGTCGACCGCGAGCTGCCACGCGACGACCGCGAACGACCCGAGCGTGCGGACCTCACGGCTGCTGCCCGCGATCGAGTTGATCGCGAGGATCGACTGCGGATCGAACACCAGATCCTCGTGCAGACCCACGAACGGGTGCGCGGCCACCGACTCGCGCGTCGGCACGTCGAGCTCGTAGGCCAGGATGTCGACCAGCGCCGTGGCCTTCTCCTCGACCGACAGCTTGGGGTCGGCGAGCTTCGGATGCGTCTGGATGTTCTTGCCGATGAGCCGGATCTCCTCGGTGACGTTCCGGATCGTGTCGCGCTCGTTCAGGGGCGTCTTCGACACGTCGTGCGAGGCGTCGCGGTTGAAGTCGGCCAGCACCGTGGGCATCTGCTCGGCCGCGAGGAGCGACTGCACGGCACCCGTCTGCTGGTCGCGCACCTCGGCCGACACGTCGCCCTGCTTCACGAGCATGGCGGCCTGCTGCTCTTCGTCCATCCCGGCCGCCTCGGCGTCCTTGATGATGTTGACCTCCTGCTCGGCCAGCGCACCCGCGGACATCTGCGCCTTCTTCTCGTTCAGGAGCGCGAACTCCTCCTGCGGGGACAGCTTGCGGCCGCGCTTCGCATCCTTGTCGGCCTGCTGCTTCTCGTCTTTCCGCTTCGCGTCGTCGTCCTGCCGGTTCGCCGCGAGGATGTTCGCCTCTTCCTCTTCCTTCGTGTCTTTCGCGTTGCCCTTGGTGACCTCTTCGTCCTGCCACCAGCTCGCCTCGGGACCCGACTGCTTCTCGGACTCCATCGCGGCCGCCAGCATCGGAGCCTCCTGCCCCTTCTGGCCCGCCTGGGCCGCCGCGATCACCTCGGTGATCTGCTGGTTCCCGTGGCGCGCGAACAGGTTGTCGGCCTTGCCCGCGTCGGTCGCCGGGCCCGTGGCGGCGGCGGTCTTGTCGACGTCCTTGCCGCCCTTCTTGTCACTGTTGGCCATCGTGGACTCCGCAGCAGGGCCAGAGGAGACGACCCCACACGCCAAGCCTAGCACAGTTCACTCCCCCGGCGGCTCGTCCGCGGTGTACCCGAGAACCTCCAACATGCGCCGGGTCTCGGGGTCGGACAGCTGCTTCTGGTTGTCGTCGGGCTGCCGCTTCGCGGGATCGTAGCGGGGCGTGCGCGACTCCCAGTCCGCCAGCACCCCCAGCAGGCGGTCCCGCAGCGCGGGGTCGTCCAGCACGAGGTTCCGCTCCTCGCCGGGGTCGGCCGCCAGGTCGTAGAGCTCGTGCCGGTGATCGCTCGCGCGGATCAGCTTCTGCGACCCGTCGAACACGGCGTGCAGGCTGCGCTGGAACGCGTCGGCCGGCAGATCCGGGTACGCGCGACGAACGACCGCCATCACCTCGTTCGGATCGCGCAGCTCAGTGAAGATCGCCCGTGGATCCGGGTCGGACACGAGGCTCGGCGCCACTCCGGGCAGCGGGTCGGCCCCCACGAGCTCGAGCACCGTCGCGGGCACGCTCGCCGTGGACACGGTCGTCGACACCCGGTGCCCGCCCATCCGCTTCGGGTAGCGGATCACCAGAGGCACGTGCACCAGCGGCTCGTACAGCGCCCACCGGTGGCTGTACAGCCCCTTCTCGCCGAGCATCTCGCCATGGTCGGCCGTGATCACGACGATCGTGTCGTCCAGCAGACCGCGCTGCTCGAGGTCGCCGATCAGCGCCTCCAGGGCCCGGTCGAGATCGAGGATCGACGCATCGTACGTCCCGGCCATCGCGTCCAGCTCGGCCGCGGTGTACGCGTTCTTGCCCGACACGTACGACATCAGCGCGAAGAGCGTGCTGTCCGTGGTCAGCGCCAGCTCGATGCTGGCATCGTCCATCAGCGCCTTGCGCGACGCCAGGCTCGGAACCCTCGGCTGGTGCGCCTCCATCAGGTTCACGAACGCCAGGAAGGGCTTGCCGGGCGTGCGTTCCTCGTCGAGCCAGTGATCGAAGGCCTTGTGGGCCACGGCCGCGGAGTCCTTGAACAGCGTGAGCTTCTTCGACCAGCCGTCGCCGTGCCCGTCGGGCGACCACGCCGGGCTGATCTCCGTGCTCCGGTCGCGCGGGAGCAGCTTGCGCGCCGTGGCCTTGCGCGCGGCCGCCTTGTACCGCCCCTTGAACGAGTGGTCGGTGATGCGAAAGCCCTGGAGCATGTTCACGAAGTCGCTGACGAACCGGTTCCCGGTCCACGCCCACGTGTCGTAGCCGGCGTCGGCGAGCTGCTCCGCGAGCGTCACGTGGTGGTGATCGAGCCACTTGTAGTGGGTGTCCATCCCGTGCGTGCGCAGCGGGAGGCCGGTGAACAGGGACGCGTGCGTCGGACCGGTCCACTCGCTCGACGCGATGGCGTGGTCGTACACCACGGCCTGCTCCGCGAAGCGCGTCAGGAAGGGCGTGGTGTCGCGGCTGTGGCCGTAGAGCCCCATCCGGTCGGCACGAACGGTGTCCCACACGATGAACAGCACGTTGGGACGGGAGTCCACGGACCGCGACCGCAGGACGAGCGCCAGCACGGCGAGCCCGATCGCCACGACGGCTGCGCCGAGGACGAGCCGTCCGACCGGTCGTGACGTGGGCCCGGCGCTCACGTCAGGGCACCGCCGCGGGGTCGGGACCCATCGGATCGTCGGCGGCCCCCCCGCCCTCGTCGTCGGCCCCGTCTTCGATGTACCCCAGAGACTCGAGCATCTCCTTCATCGCGTCGGCTTCGGTCTGCTGGCCGCGGGCCTTCTTGAAGTCGCCGGGCACCCGCATCGACGGGTCGGCGCGGGGCACGCTCCGCTGCCACTCCTCGAGACGGCGCAGGTACTCGGCCGCCTTCGGGTGCGCGTCGATGAGGTTCTTCTGCTCGGCGGGGTCGTTCACGAGGTCGTACAGCTCGTGGTGCCCGTCGCTGCTGTGCACGACCTTCGTGCCGTCTTGCACCATCGCGTCGAACGTACGGATGAACCTCGACACGTCGAGGTCCGGGAAGCGCTTGGTGAACGGCGAGAGCTTGCTCGTGTAGGGGTCGGTGAGCTGCGTGTAGATCGGCAGACCGGCCTTCGTGCGGCGCAGGCTGCGCCCGAGCTCGGCGTTCGGGGGCGGCTTCATGCCGAGCAGATCGAGCACCGTGGGGAAGATCTGGGCCGTGGACACGGGCTCCTGCACGCGCCCCGGCTCCATCCCCTTGGGGTAGCGGATGACGAGCGGGACGTGGACGAGCGTGTTCCACACCCCGTAGCGGTGCTCCCAGAGCCCGTGCTCGCCGAGGCTCTCGCCGTGATCGCTCGTCAGGATGACGACGGTGCGGTCGAGGGCGTCCTTCTCGTCGAGGGCGTCCATCAGCGCGACGAACGCCTCGTCGAGCTCGGACAGCGTGGCGTCGTAGACCGCCCGCGTCGCGCGGATCTCGTCGTCGCTGTACGCGTGCTTCCCGACGATCGCGGCCACCTCGTTCCACAGGCTCATGTCGGTCTTCAGGCCGAGCTCGATGAGCGCGGGGTCGCCGATGACGCGCTGGCGGGTCTCCAGGCTCGGGATGCGCGGGCTGTGGGCCTCCATCAGGTTGATGAACGCGAACCACGGGCGGTCTTTCTGCTTCCGGTTGCGGAGCCAGCTCACGAAGTGGCGGTTCGCGACGTCGGAGGCTTCCTTGAAGGTGGACTGGTTCCACGCGATGTTCGGCTTCTCGCCCTTGTACGCCGGCGAGATCTCGGTGCTCTGGTCGGTCGGGATGAGCTTGCCCTTCGCCACCATGGCCGCGGCCTTCTTGTCCTCCTCCCAGGCCAGGCGCTTCACCTCGAAGCCCTGGAGCAGGTTCGTCATGCCCGAGACGTACGGATTCGCGGAGTACGCGTACGTGGCGTAGCCGTTCGCGGCGAGGTGCTCGGCCATCGTGACGTTGTGGTGGTCGACCCAGCGCCAGGACGCGTTCGCGCCGTGGGTGCTCACGGGCAGGCCCGTGAACAGGCTCGCGTGGGACGGCACCGTCCACGTGGCCGGCGAGATGGCGTGCTCGAACACGCGCGCTTCGGCGGCGAACGCGTCGAGGCCCGGTGTGGTGGGACGATCGTGACCGTACAGGCTCATCCGGTCGGCGCGCACGGTGTCCCACACGATCAGCAGCACGTTCGGCTGCCGGAAGTCGATGTTCTCGGGCGCCTTGTTCTTCTTGTTCTTCTTGTTCTTCTTCGGCGGACGGGACTTGTTCGACGCGTCGGGGGCCTTCGTGACCACGGGCTTCGCCGGAGCCGCGGCCGGACGACGCCCGACCCACGTGCCGATCGCGATGCCCGTGCCGAGCAGGGCGAGCGCGACGAGTGCTGAGAGGGCGGTCCGGCGGTCCATCCCGGCCTCCGTATCACCCTGCCGCAGCGGACCCAATGCCCCGACCCGACCCGGGTTAGTGTCCGCACCGGATGAACTTCGTGCAGACCGACTTCCTGGGCTTCATGGCCGTGGTGTTCACGGCCTACTGGGTCGTGCGCGACCGACGTGCCCAGAATGCCCTGCTGGTGGGCGCGAGCGCGGTGTTCTACGGCTGGGTGCACCCCTGGTTCCTGCTGCTGCTCTACTCGAGCGCGACGCTCGACTTCGTGATGGGTCGCGCCATCGAGCGCTTCCCGGCCCGCAAGCGCTGGTTCCTCGGCCTGTCGCTCGCCGGCAACCTCGGGATGCTCGGGTACTTCAAGTACTTCGACTTCTTCGTGCAGAACGTGATCGACGCCCTGCAGGCCACCGGGGTGCAGGCGAACCTCACGACGCTGCACATCTTCCTGCCGGTCGGCATCAGCTTCTACACCTTCCAGACCATGTCGTACACGATCGACGTGTACCGGGGCGAGCTGAAGGCCCGCAGGAACTTCCTCGACTATCTCGTGTACGTCAGCTTCTTCCCGCAGCTCGTGGCCGGTCCCATCGAGCGGGCCGGGCGGCTGCTCCCGCAGGTCGAGCGCGACCGCACCTTCGACTTCGCGCGCACCACCTCGGGCCTCTCGCTCGCGATGTGGGGCGCGTTCAAGAAGGTGTGCATCGCCGACACCATCGCGCCGTACGTCGACAAGGTGTTCCTGCTCGAAGACCCCGCCGGTCCCGTGCTGTGGGCGGGCGTCATCGGGTTCATGGCGCAGATCTACAGCGACTTCTCGGGCTACACCGACATCGCGCGCGGCACGGCCCGCATGCTCGGCTTCGAGCTCTCCGAGAACTTCCGGAACCCGTACATGGCCGCGACCACGCCCGAGTTCTGGCAGCGCTGGCACATGTCGCTCTCGTTCTGGATCCGCGACTACATCCTCGCTCCCCTGCTCGGGGGCGTGCGGCAGATCGGCCTGGTGCACTTCGGCTTCGCGGTCACCGTCACGTTCGTGATCATCGGCATCTGGCACGGGGCCTCGTGGAACTTCGCCGTGTTCGGGCTGTTCCACGGGTTCTGGATGTTCGTGTACTCCGCGATCGAGCGCCACCGGCCGGCCTGGATGGAGCGCGTGCCGCTCGGGCGTCCCCTCGCCATCGCGTTCCACCTGGTGTTCGTGTCGATGGTGGGCTCGCTGATCTTCCGGGAACCCCGGCTCGACCGCCTCGTCCGCCACCTGCAGACGCCGCCGTTCGAGGGGTCCCGCGACGACTGGGTCGCGGTGGCCGTGTTGCTCGGGATCACGGGCGCAGCCTGCTCGCCGTACCTGCTCTCGACGCTCTGGCTCCAGCTCGTGCAGCCGCGGCTCGAGAAGACCGTGTGGCTGCTCCCGGCTCAGACCACGGGCTGGGCGCTCGCAGGCATCGCGATCTTCGTGTTCTACCGGGTGAGCGCGTACGACTTCATCTACTTCCAGTTCTGACCATGGCCGACGAACCCGGCATCCAGGCCGTCATCGCGGGGTTCTTCGCGGCCTTCGACAACCGCGACCGCGCACCCGACGGCGCCGACCTGCGGGCCCTGCTCACCGACGACGCGCGCATCCGGCAGGTCACGCCCGACGGGGTGCGCACGATGGACGTCGACGCGTTCCTGGCCCCGCGCCTCGCGCTCCTGTCCGGACGCCTCCAGGCCTTCCACGAGTGGCCGACCACCGGGTACACCGATCGGCACGGCTCGGTGGCCTCCCACGTGTGCCGGTACGCCAAGGAGGGCCTGCTGGACGGGGCTCCGTACGCGGGCACTGGCTGGAAGGCCTTCCAACTCGTGCGGAATCGACGAACGACCTCGGTTCCCTCGGTTCGTCCGTCGATCTCCACCATTGGATTTCCTTGTCGTCAACCATGCGGCACGCCCAAGCTCGGGTTACTTCCACGCCTTCGGGGCGTACCGGCCTGTTGACGCCAGGGAAAATCGCGGGCACGTGGCGTATCGCGTCCGTCCTCTGGGAAGACGACCCGTAGTTCGGTCAGAGCCCGATGCGCGCCACGTACAGATCGCACTTCGGGCAGTTGAAGTCCTTCCCGTGATCCGGGATGTCGATCGACGCCCCGCACCCATGGCACGGCAGGTGACCACCCTTCACGAGCACGTTGTGCCCGCACGACTCGCACACCACGCGCTTCGCGTTCGCGGGCACCTCGAGCGGCGCCGTGCACTGCGGGCACGTGCCCTTCGTGAGGTCGGCGGCCTGCGGCTCCACGTACTCGCCGTCGAGGCCGGTCTTCTTCAGGAGCGCGTCGTGCTCGGACGGAGGCACGTACGCCATCCAGCCCTGCACGAATACCGACAGGCCCATCTTGCGCATCACGTCGTTCGCCACGTGGTCGGGGTGGTCTTCGAGCAACCCCGACTCCTCGAGCACGTCGCACACGGCCGTCTGGTGGTCGGCCACGGCATCCAGCAGCTTGTGGAAGCTCGTGAGCTCCGCGCGCGGCTGGAACGGGTTCGACCGGTCCCACACCAGCTGCTGCGTCGCTCGCGTCTGCGCTTCGAGCGTCGCCGCCGTGCGCGGGTTCAGGTCCTGCTCGGCCTGCGACTTCGCGCTCCACGCCACCCAGCGCTCGCGGTACCGGGGGTCTCCGATGCGCGGGGAGAGGGCTGCCGGGCAGGCCTTCGCGTACGCCTCCCACAGCGTCTTCTGGATCTCCTCGTAGGCCGCTTTCTCCCCGTCTCCACGGGCCTGTTGGAGCGCCGGCGCGTACTTCCGGAGGAGCGCCTCGTACGCCGGACCGGGGGCCTTGCTGCGCCGATCCGACATCGCCGCGCGGAAGTCCCAGTCCATCAGCTGCCCGCAGCAGTCGCAGTACATGTAGGCCGTCTTCGTGGGCGTGGTGCGGCTCGCTCCACACGCGGAGCACGTGCTCACCTTCACGTGGCGGGGCTTCGGGGGCGGCGCGACCGGCACCACCGGGAACACCAGCGACGGCACGGAGATCACGATCCCACCGCCGTTCTTGAGGCGCCAGTAGATCATCCCGGCCGTGAACCCGACGGTCACGAGCATCATCAGCGCCGCGAACCCGAAGGACAGCACGACGATCGCGAACGTGAAGAACAGGGACAGCAGGGCTTCCACGGGAAGTCTCCGGATGACAGGGGCGTAACGCAGGATGCGCGCCCCGCGCACCCGCTACAGCCAGCGCCGCCGCCACGCCCAGATCCCGCCGAGCGCTCCGAGCCCGAGCATGACGGCCCAGGCGAACGGGTAGCCGTACTCCCACTCGAGCTCCGGCATGTGCTTGAAGTTCATGCCGTACACCCCTGCCACGAAGGTGCCCGGGATGAAGATCGTGCTCACCAGCGTGAGTACCTTCATGATGTCGTTCAGCCGGTGGCTCGTCACCGACAGGTGCAGCTCGTACACGCCCACCACGCGCTCGCGGCTCGACTCGAGGATGTCCATCACCTGCACGACGTGGTCGTACACATCGCGCAGGTACGGCACCACGGCCGCCGAGATCGGGCCCCCGTCGGCCTTCAGGAGCGCGCTCACCGACTCGCGCATCGGCCACACCGCCCGGCGGAAGTCGGCCAGCTCCTGCTTCAGCGCGAAGATCGCGGCATTGTCGATGCGCGTGCTCGGATCGAGCGCCGCCGCCTCCAGGCCGTCGACGCGCGACTCCACCTCCTCGAGCGCCACGAAGTACGCATCCACGATGTCGTCGAGCAGCGCGTGCATCAGATAGTCGGCCTTCATCTTCCGGATCCGACCTTTCCCCTGGCGGATGCGCGACCGCAGCGACTCCCACACGTCGCCCGCCTGCTCCTGGAAGGTGAGCACCCACCCGGGACCGAGCACGAGCGCCACCTGCTCCGTGTTCACGACCCCTTCGACGCGGTGCACCATCCGTGCGACCACCAGCACCTTGTCGTCGAGCACCTCGGCCTTCGGGCGCCCCTGCGGGTTGAGGATGTCCTCCATCCACAGCGGGTGCAGGTCGAAGATGCGGGCGATCGCCTGCACCTGGTCGGCCTGGTGGATGCCGTCGAGGTTGATCCAGGTGACGCTGGCTTCGTCCCGGTAGCTCGACAGACGCTGCGCATCGTCGACCTCCAGCTCGTCGAGGCGGTCGGGGGCGTAGTCGATCACCTGTACGTGGACGGGCACCCCCTCCACATCGCCGGTGTACACGGGGGTTCCCGGAGGCAGCCCGCGCTTCTCGGCGAGGGTACGGGCGCGCCGACGCCGGCTTCGCTTGGCGGTCGTATTGCTCATGGGGTCTCCGGGTGCGCTCCGACCGCCTGCCGGAGGGGCCGCGAATCGCGTAGGCTGTGCGCGAGGACCGCATGCTACTTCTGAGCGCTGTCGCCCGCGCAGCCACCATCACCGTGTGCCCGTGGGGTACGGCCGACGCGCAGACCGTCGCGGGCGGCGTGGCGATGGCGACGGGCACCGACGAGGTGGTGCTCTGCCCCGCCACGTACGTCGGGAACGTGGTGCTGGACGGGACCATCACGGTTCGCGGGGCTCGCGGGCGCGAGGTCACCACCCTCGCGGGGCGCGTCACGTTCAGCGGCGGAACCCCCACCCTGGCGGACGTGCGCATCGACAACGGCACGAGCCGCGAGATCGTCGTCCAGAACGGGGCGAGCCCGACGCTCACCCGCATCCTGGTCGACGGGCGCAGCGCCATGACGGACGACGACGGCGGAATCCTCAAGTCCGAGGGCTCCACCGTCACCACCATCTCCGACAGCCACTTCGCGAACAAGACGAGCACCGCGGACGCTGGCGGCCTCAAGGGCGGGAACACCGCCGAGCTCCACATCTCCGGCTCGTGGTTCTCGAACCTGTCGTCCAACGCCGACGGTGGGGCCGTCAAGGTGGTCGCGGGCACGTGGAGCGTCGACAGCTCGAGGTTCCTCGGCAACCAGTCCGCGACCGGGGGGGCGGCCGTCTATGCCTCCAACGCGACGGGCACCGTCACCTCGAGCGGCTTCCGCGGCAACTCCACCGGCGCATTGGGCGGGGGCGGCGCGGTCCGCACGGTCAATGGCGGCTCGCTGAACATCGACGCCTCGGTCTTCCACCACAACGAGGCCGGGCTCGGGGGCGGGGCGATCCAGAGCAGCGGCGCCGCCACCGCGACGGTCACGCGCTCCGTGTTCGTCGAGAACCAGTCCGAGGAGAACGGGGGTGGGCTCTACACCTACAACCTCGACGAGGTCTTGCTCTCCGACTCGTTCTTCTGCCAGAACACCTCGGGAGCCGCGGGGGGTGCGCTCGCCATCGACAACACCCCTGTGGTGACGGTGTCGGGCACGGTGTTCCTGGAGAACACCGGCTCGAGCTTCGGCGCGGTGTGGCTGCGCAGCACCGGAGCCGTGCTCCGGAACAACACCTTCATCGCCAACTCGGCCGTCACGCCGCTGGGGTGGGCGGTCTCGGCCGTCGTGGGCTCGAACGTCGACCAGGGCTACAACCTGTTCACCCACCATTTGGGCGCGACCGCAGAGCACCACGCCTACGACACCTCCACCCTCGAGCCCGTCGGTCCGAGCGGGTACTTCCAGAGCCCCTTCGCCGCCTCCCCCGACATCGTGCTCCTGGGCGCTGACCCGTACTCCGCCTACTTCGCCGGTGACTGCGAGAGCACGCTCACGCTCGCACCCGGTGGCGACTCGATCGACCACGGCCCCGACATGGACCTCGACGGCACCCCCAGCGACTTCGGCGCGTACTACGGCGGGAGCGCACCGACCGGGCCCGTCGACGCCGATGGAGACGGCGCGCTCGAGGGTTTCGACTGCAACGACGCCAACGACGCCATGTCGCCGACCGCCCTGGAGGTCCTCAACCGCGTCGACGACGACTGCGACGGCCGCATCGACGAAGACACGGTTCTCGGCTGCAACTCCGTGAGCTGGATGGGGAACACCTATCTGTTCTGCACGAACCCCCAGGGTTGGACGGCCGCGCGCTCGAGCTGCGAGAGCGTCTCGCACCAGCTCGTGGTCGTCGACGACGCCGCGGAGGCCGCGTTCCTGTTCGAGGTCGCCCGGGGGCAGATCGGGTCGATCGCCGACACCGACCAACCGTGGATCGGGCTCATCGACTTCGGCACGAACGGAAGCTGGGAGCTCCCCCAGAACGTGCCTGCCCAGTACCTCGCGTGGGAGCCGGGCTCTCCGCAGGGCGCCGCTCCGTGCGGCTCGGTCGATCTGGCCACCGGCCTGATGGACAACGACGACTGCGCGCAGGCGCGGCCGTACATCTGTGAGGTGTGCACCCGCGCGATGCTCTACCCCGACGCGGACCGCGACGGCTTCGGCGCCGGCGGATTCCCGGTGCCTGTGTGTGTGGGTCCCGGCTGGGTGCCCACGGGAGGCGACTGCAACGACGCGAACGACGCGATCCATCCGGGCGGTACCGAGATCCCGGGCGACGGCATCGACCAGGACTGCGACGGGTTCGATCCCCCCGCCCCCGACACGGCGGACACCGGCGAGCCCGACACGGACACCGATGCCGACACGGACTCCGACACCGACACCGACACCGACGCGGACTCCGATGCCGACGCCGACGCGGATACCGACGCAGACGCGGATACCGACGCAGACGCGGACACCGACGCAGACGCGGATACCGACGCAGACGCGGACACCGACACCGACACCGACGCAGATGCAGACGCAGACACCGACGCGGACACCGACACCGACACCGACGCAGACACCGACACAGACACCGATGCGGACACCGACACCGATGCCCCGGCCGAGATCGTCCCGAGCGGCTTCGTGTGCGGCTGCTCCTCGAGCGGCAGCAGCGGTGCGTGGGGCCTGATCCTGCTCGTCACCGTGCTCGGACGCCGCACTTCCCGCACCCGAGGACTGGACCCGGAGCGCGCCTCCGGTTAGCGAACGGCATTCCGGGAGCGAACATGATTCGCAAGTTCAGGCGAGACCCCAACGACCTCATCGTCCAGCTGCTGGCCGACACTCCCGTGCCCTTCCCCACCGAAGCCCTGGCCGACGACGACGTCGCGCCCGACGACCTCCTGCTGCTCTCCGACGAAGACGAGTACGCCGAGGATCCCACGGAGGAGGTGCCCGTCGTCGCGGTCGTGCGGCGCCCCCTGCCGTACGACCTGCGGGCCTACTGAGCGAACCACGTCCCGGAGGTCGTGCCTCCGCGAATCTCGTACTCCACGCCGTCGCGCACGCGCACCGTGACGGGCCCGTGCGCCACCACCGTGTGCGCATCGTGGTTCCCGAGCACGCCGTCCTCGGTGACCCAGACGTGCCCCCCGCCGAGCCGCGGACCCAGCGCGGCCAGCGCCTCCTCCGACGGGGCGTCGAGGTAGCTGTCGTTCGCGCCCACCACGGCATGCGCGTCTCCGTCGACCAGCAGCGCGTCCACCCAGGCCGCGCTCGTCGAGCTGCTGATCCCGTGGTGGTTCACCTGCAGCACGTCGACCGGGGGCAGCGCGGGACCCGCCCCCACCACGAGCCCTTCCAGATCGGGCGTTCCCTTCCCTCCCCCCGTCAGATCGCCCGCGAACAGCCAGTCGAACGCGTCCCACGTCACGATCCCTCCGAGGGACCGGGCGTTCTCGTCGCTCAGGTCGCGCCCCAGATCCACCGTGCCGCCGGGGGTCGCGACCACCGCATCCGCGAGGAAGATCGTGAGCGACGCCGGACCGACCGGCACCGTGTACGGGAGGTCGCAGCCCGACTCCGTGCACAGCGCCGTGTTCCGACCGAGGCGCGCCCGGACCTCGTCGAGCTCGCCGGTGTTCGCGTCGTCGAGGTGCACGGCCCCTCGCCAGATCACCTCGCCCACCGTGAGGTCGCCGGCATCCACCAGCGCGTCGAACCCTCCGATGTGGTCGGCGTGGAAGTGGGTCAGCACCACGAAGTCCACGTGCGTGCGGCCGTACCGGGCCAGGGCCTCGCGGATCGCCCCGGCGTGCACGTCGTTCCCGACGTCCACCAGCACCGTGGTGCCGGCCGACATCACGAGCGCGCTCTCTCCGATGCGCGACCGACCGAGGTCGAGCTGCTCGATCACCAGCTCGCCCGGCCCGACCGGCGGCTCCGCTTCGACGACACGAGGGCTGCAGGCGACCAACCACCACATCTCCGAGATGTAAGCGGTCCGCCCTCGTCGCACACGCTCTGCAGCGCTATCGACCGTCCAGAGCGGCGTCGCTCCTCTGGAGTCCCCATGCATGTCGTCGTGCTGAACGGGTCCATCCGCGGTCCCGACGGGAACACCGCCTGGCTGCTGGCCGATGCCGCGCGGCGCTTCGGTCCGTCCGTCACCACCGAGATCCTGCACCTCGCCGAGGAGCAGGGCGAGCTCGACCCGCTCGTCGCACGCCTCCAGCGCGCAGACGCCTTCCTGGTCGGCACCGGCGTGTACTGGCACTCGTGGGGATCGCCGCTCCAGCGCTTCCTCGAGGTGCTCACGCCGTTCGAGAACACCGACGCGTTCTTCGGCAAGCCCGTGGGCGCGCTCGTCACCATGGACAGCGTGGGCGGCGCGGAGCTGTGCGCCCGCCTGCAAGGGGTGTTCGGGCAGTTCGGCTGCGTCGTGCCCCCGTGCTCGAGCCTCGTCATCGGCCGCGTGGCCCTCGAAGCCTCCGCGCATGCCCGGCCCGACGGCGAGCACGACCCGAACGACGACGTCTGGATCCTCGACGACCTCGACATCGTCGTGCACAACCTCCTCGCCGGCCTGCGCGGCGAGCCGTGGAAGGCGTGGTCGTTCCGCCCGCTCATCGCTCCGAAGGGCGCGTTCCCCGCCGCCGGACGCCTCGATCTCGGCTCTCCGCGCTTCCTCCCGCCGCCCGAGCCGCGCTGAGGATCAGTCGAGGTCTTCGAGGCCGTTCAGGTCGAGCTCGACATCGGTCCGGCCCGACAGCGACGTGGTGGTGCCCATCCCGAAGTCGGACGTGCTCGGCGCGATGCCAGCGGCCTCGGGCAGCGTGGGGTCGCAGAGCTGCACATACCAGTCGCGCACGATCTTGTTGTCCTGATCGATGAACTGCGCGAACCGCGGCATCGTGTCTTCGTTGTCGAGGTACGCGACGGCTGGGGTGGCCTGCTCCGACCGCACACAGTGCACGAACTTGTTCCGGATCGGCGTGGTCTTCAGGTAGCTCTGCACGGCCTCGCGACACCGGCCCATCTTGTTCCGGCTGCCCTTCTCGCAGATCTCGAGCTGCGAGTCGGCGATGAACCGCCACCACTTCTGCGACATCGCGTCTTGCTTGGCTTCTTCGGTCTTCCCGGCCTGGTACGCCAGCTTCGACTCGGTCTCGCGCAGCCGGGTGGACGTGACCACCAGGGCTTCCTGGAGCTGGCGCTTGTCGTCTTCGGCCTGCGAGAGCTGCCGCGTGACCGACGCGAGCTGATCGCGCGCGCCGTTCAGCTGGGCCTTCAGGTCGAAGATCTGCGACTCGAGCTCGTCGGCCCGTGCCGCCGTGATGCCCGCGGGCCGCTTCGCTTCGCTGCTCGACGCCAGACTGGACCGCTTCGCGGAGGTCTCCTCGAGCTTCGACTCGAGCGCGAGCACCTTCTGCTCGTACTCGTCGCGCTCCTTCTCGAGGGCCGAGATGCGCTCGTTCGCGTTCTTCAGCTCTTCGCCGCGGATCTGCCCGCACTTGAACTGGATCTGGTCGGCGCTGAACGCATCGATGCCGAGCTCGGCCACCTGCGCGTCGGACGCCGCCACCGTGCGCGGCTTCACGCCCCACCCGAGCCCGAACCCCACGCCGACCCCGACGAGCAGGCCGATGATCGACGTGACGATCGGCAGGCCGATGGCGAGGTTGGCGAGTTCAGAGCGGGAGAGCTTCGGCACCGCGGCTCCAGACGGGGCTCGCAGCATCTATCCAGGTCTCCCGGTGAGGGCTCGCTATTGATCGGCCCGTGGTGGCGGGCCCCGCTCCGTGTGCGCCTCTTCCGGCGGCTGCGTGACGCCGAGGACGGTCCACATCACCGCCGCCCCGATCGCCATCGCCACGAGGCCGATCAGGACGTGCGTGACGGCCGGACGGAGGTACCACTCGAGGGGCTCCACCGCGGCCGCTGGACCCGTCTCGACGGGCGACTCCGAGGGCAGCAGCGACAGCAGGACGTGTGTGATCTCCTCGACCGACGGCCCCCCGATCAAGCGCGCGATCGGCACGTCGAAGCCGCCGTCCTCGAGCGCGTTGCGCACCTGCACCGCCATCAGCGAGTCCATGCCGGACTCCATCAGCGGTCGCTGGCGATCCAGCTCCATGTCGGCGGGCATCCTGAGCACCGACCGCGCGACCTGCTCCACCCACGCCGCCAGCACCGCCTCGCGGTCGACACCGGGCACCAGCGCCGCCTCTCGCGCCGACCGCGTGGCAGCGGGTGCGGGACCGGCCTGCGCGGGCCTCCACCCGAAGGCCTCCACCAGGGGCGACCCCCCGGCCGCCACGAAGCGGGGCCAGTCCATCGGGAGCACGAGCGCGTGGGGCCGCTGGGACCGGAGCAGCCGATCGACCACGTGGATGCCGGCCTCCACGGGGATCGTGCGGATCCCCCGGGCCCGCTGGGCGGCCTGGATCCTCGCGTCCAGTGCGGCCGCCATGCCCACCTCGGCCCACGGACCCCAGCCGATGGCCGTCACCGGGACGCCCTCGGCACGCCACGCGGCCGCGAGACCATCGAGCGCGGCATTCGCAGCGGCGTACGGCGTCTGGCCGGCCGAGCCCATCACAGCGGACGCCGACGAGAACAGCACCGCGAAGTCGACGCCATCGAGCAGCGGACGCAGCGCGAGCGCGCCCCGCACCTTCGGACGCAGCACCTTCGCGAGCCGCTCGGGGGTCTGCGAGGCCAGCGCGGCGTCTTCGAGCACCCCCGCTGCGTGCACGACGCCCCCGAGGGGAAACGCCAGCCCGTCGCGGACCGCGAGCAGCGCCGCCGGGTCGCTCACGTCGCAGGCCACGCCCCGCGCGATGCCTGCGCCCCAGCCCTCCAGGGCGGCCTCCCGGGGGGTGCGCGACAGCAGCACGACCTCGCCGGCACCGCGCTCCACGAGCGACCGGGCCACGGCCAGCCCGAGCCCGCCGAACCCTCCGGTGATCAGGTAGCTCCGGTCGGCGCGCACCTCGACGGACCCCGTCGGCACGGAGATCCCGCGCAGCCGGGCGCCATGCGGCACGCCCTCGCGCACCCAGAGGTCGGGTTCCCCCGCGACGAGCCCGTTCAGCAGGGCTCCCGCAGACCCCTCGTGCCGAACGACCGCCCATCCGGGACGCTCCGCGATCGCCGCGCGCACGAACCCGACCACGCCCTCCTCGAGCGGACCGGGCGGCACGACCACCACCAGCGCGCCCTCGGTGCCCTGGCACACGGCCAGGAGCTCGGCGAGGCGGAGCTCGAGCGCATCGGCGTCGGGCACGGCGGGCACGACGTGGATGCGCGTGCTCCCCTCCTGCTGCACGCCTCGCGCCACCAGCTCGGCAGACACGGCCGGATCGTCCGACCAGAAGGGCCCCGCGAGCCGCGGCCCGTCGACCGGCTCGTACACCAGCTCCAGCAGGGCATCGTCCAGCGGGCCCGCCAGCTCGGGGTACTCGGGCAGATCGAGCCAGCACCGCACCCGTGCGTACGGCGTGGTCGGGAGGTCGGCGTGCGCCACGGGCAGCTCGGCCGACAGATCGACCGCGACCCCACCCGTCCACAGCGTGCCGGCCGCTTCGAGGAGCTGCTGACGGTCGTCGACCCGGCGGTGCATCGCGCCCACCGCGACCGCTTCGGGGACCTGCCGCAGCACGTGACCCACGAGCACGGGATGGGGACCCACCTCGAGCCACGCGGTCGCACCGGCCTCGCGCAGCGTGCGGACCCCGTCCGCGAACCGCACGGCCTGGCGCACCTGGCGCGCCCAGTACGCGGGCTCGGGCGGCTCGGTGTACAGCGACCCGTCGACGTTCGACACCACGGGCATCCTCGCCGGGTGCCACACGAGCTGGGACGCCACCTCGGTGAGCCCCGCGAGCATCGGGTCCATCAGCGACGAGTGGAAGGCGTGCGACACCGACAGCGCGCGCGAGCCGGTGCCGTCCGGCAGGGCCGCCAGCACGGCGCGAACGGCATCCTCCCGCCCGGAGATCACGACCTCGTCGGGGTTGTTGAGCCCTGCGATCTCCGCCCCGTCGACGAGCAGGGGGCGCACGACGGCCTCTCCTGCGAACACGGCGGCCATCGCGCCGTCCCGGGGGAGGTCGGCCATGGCGTTCGACCGCGCGCACACGAGCCGCACGCCGTCTGCGAGCGACAGCATGCCCGCCCAGGTCGCGGCCACGAGCTCGCCGATGGAGTGCCCCGCCACGAAGTCGGCCTCCACGCCGTGCTCGCGGAACCAGCTGGCGAGGCCCCACTCCACGGCGAACAGCGCGGGCTGCGTGAACCGGGTGTCGTCCACGGCGTCCGTCGCGATCGCCTCCCACAGCGGGCCCGGCAGGAAGGGGTCGGCGAGCGCACACACGTCGTCGACGGCCGCGCGGAAGGCGGGCTCGGCGTCGTACAGCGCGCGCGCCATGCCTGCGGACTGCGCGCCCTGCCCGGTGAACCGGAACACCACGCGGGGCGCGGGGTCGGCGCGACGGGTCGGGCCGGGCACCCCGTCGACCAGCACCGACCGCACGTCGAAGTGGCGCCGGTGCCACAGGGTGCGCGCGACCGCGCCGCTCCCCAGCTCGGCGAGCACGGGCTGGAGCTGGCCGACCATCGCGTCCACGCCCTCCGGGGTGGGCGCGGAGACCGGCACGAGCGCGCTCTCCGACCGCTCGGTCGGGGCGCGCCCGGGACCGGGGGCGAGCACGATGTGGGCGTTCGTCCCCGACAGCCCGAAGCCGCTGACACCGGCGTTCCGCGGGCCCTCCCACGGGGTGGGCGCAGTGGGGATGCGGATCGCACCCAGCGCGATGGCGGGGTTCAGCTCGGTGAGGTGGAGATGCGGCGCGATCGTGCCGTGCTGCTGCTGGAGCACGACCTTGATGAGGGCCGCGGCCCCCGCCGCCTGCTCGAGGTGACCGATCTGGGTCTTCACGCTGCCGAGCCACAGCGGACCGGTGCGCTCGCCGAGCACCCGCTGGAGGGCGCGCACCTCGATGGGGTCGCCGAGGCTCGTGCCGGTGCCGTGCGCTTCGATGTACGTCACGTCGTCGACCGCGAGCCCGGACCGCGCCAGGGCTTCGGCCACCACGCGCTCCTGCGCGGTGCCGTTGGGCACGGTGAGCCCGCTGCTCGCGCCGTCGTGGTTGACCGCACTGCCCTTGACGACCGCCAGCACGGGCAGCCCGCGGGCCTCGGCGTCGGAGAGCCGCATCAGCGCGAGCATTCCACAACCCTCGCCGCGCCCGTACCCGTCGGCGCGGGCGTCGAACGTCTTGCACCGCCCGTCGGGCGCGAGGGCGCGGAGCTGCGAGAGGTACACGTGGTTGTCGGGCGACAGCATGAGCGACACGCCGCCCGCCACGGCCGCGTCGCAGTCGCCACTCCGGAGGGCTTCGACGGCCAGGTGAACCGCCACGAGGCTCGAGCTGCACGCGGTGTTGAACGCGATAGCCGGGCCGTGCACACCGAGCGCGTAGGCCACCCGACCCGCCGCGAACGAGCTCTCGTTGCCCGTGCCGGCGTAGTCGTCGGGGTACAGCGGGCCGCCGGCGGTGCGGAACCGGTTCAGGTAGCTCGACTCGGGGATGCCGCAGAACACGCCGACGCTCGCGCCCTTCAGGTCGGCGCCCGCGAGCCCGGCGCGCTCGAGCGCCTCGTGGCTCACCTCGAGCAGGAACCGCTGCTGGGGATCGAGCGAAGCGGCCTCCCGCGGCGACATGCCGAAGAACCGCGGGTCGAACCGGTCGACCCCGTCGACGAACGCTCCCTCGCGCACGTACGTGCGGCCAGGGGTCGCGGGCTCGGGGTCGTACACACGGTCGGCGTCCCAGCGGTCGGCCGGCACGCGCCCGACAGCATCGACCCCCGACTTCAGCAGCTCCCAGTAGGCTTCGGGCGTGTCGACCCCGCCCGGGAACCGGCACGCCATGCCGACGATGGCGATCTCGGCCGAACCCCTCGCGCTGGACGCGCCTGCGGAGCGGGCCGCCGTCGCGCCGGGCTCGAGGAACGCGACCACGGCGTCCACCGAGCCGTGCTCGAACGCCAGGGTGGTCGGCAGCTCGCGACCGAGCGCGCGCGACAGGCCCGCGGCGAGCTCGACGGCCGTGAGGGAGTCCATCCCGGCATCGAAGAATCCGCGCCGCGGATCGAGCGCAGCGGGCTCCATCCCGAGCACCCGGGCCGCCACCTCGCGCACGCGGTCGAACAGCGCACGACCCGTGAGCCCGGCCGCCGCGGACACGGGCGCCGCACGGGGCACGAGCTCGGCGAACAGCGACGCGTCGCGCGTGGCCATCACGGGCCCGAACACCGCCCAGTCGACGTCCACGACCACGCCGTCTGCGCCCATCAGCGCTTCGGCGGCCGCCGCAGGCGAGAGCGCGGAGAGGCCCCGCGCGCGCAGCCATTCCTGGCCCTCGGCATCGAGCACGCCGCCCTGCACGGGCCCGAACGCCACCACCCTCGCGCGCTGCCCGCGAGCCCGGCGGTCCGCGGCGATCCCTTCGAGCGCTGCGTTGGCCGCGGCATACGCCACCTGGCCCGCGCTCCCCCACACCGCGGCGATGCTCGAGGTGAGCACGAAGAAGTCGAGGTCGGGCAGCAGCGCGTCGAGCGCCCGTGCCCCCTCCACCCGCGCCGCAAACACGGCATCGAGACCCGCGGGGTCTTCGTCGGCCAGCGCGACCCGCCGCCCCAGCCCGGCACAGTGCACGACCCCGCGCACGTCGAGGCCCTGCAGCGCTTCGGCGAGCTGCGCCGGATCCGAGACGTCCGCGCGCAGCACGTCGATCCCGTCGGCCCACGGCGCTCCGCCCGACCGCGACAGCACCGCCACGCGCGCGCCACGCGCCTTCCAGGCCTCGGCGACCGCACGCCCGATGGCGCCCGTGCCCCCGGTCACCAGCACGACGCCCTGCGGCACCGGCAGCCGGCCCTCCGCACGCCCGCGCACCAGCCTGCGCACGTGGCGCCCGGCGGACCCTCGCCAGCCGATCTCGGCCGCTCCTGCCAGCCACTCCGCCGCGCTCGCCTCCAGCGGGGTGCCCGCGCTGCACACCACCAGCCCGCCCGCCAGCTCGGGGCATTCCAGCGCGAACGACCGCGCGAGCCCCACCACCGCGCTCCCTTCGGAGGTCACGGCCGCCCACGTCCGCCCGTCGCGAACCGCCGCCTGCACGTGGTCGAGCGCGTCGTAGACCGAGGTGCCCACGTAGACGTCGGCCACCACGGGCACGCGCTCGGCCGGCTCCGGGCGCCACTCCTCGCGGTACACGAGCCGCTCCGGCACCGCCGTCGGCGTGGCGCGCTCCACCCAGTGCGGCCGCCGCAGGAAGGGCGCGGGCGGCAGGACGTCGGGGCGCGACACGCCCGTCACCGCGGCCCAGTCGGGCTCGATGCCCGCAGCCCACAGCGCACCGACCGCGCGGTACAGGTCGGCCGACGTGCCGAGGTCGGTGCCCTCGGACGGCCGGTGCAGCACGGACACGAACCGCCCGGTGACCGTGCGCTGCGCCATGCGCGACAGCACGGCGCGCGGCCCGACCTCGAGGTACACGCGAGCCCCGAGCCCCTCGAGCGTGCGCAGCCCGGCGTCGAAGCACACCGCCTTGCGGATCAGTCCGGCCCAGTGGGCAGGATCGTGCACCCGTGCCCCCACGCGCCCGCCGTCGGCGTTCGTGACGAGCGGGATGCGCGGCGTGCGGAATGTGACGTCGGCCACGGCCCGCTGGAAGGGCGCGACCGCCGGCTCCACCAGGCGCGAGTGGAAGGCGTGGCTGACCCGGAGCAGGCTGTGCTCGGCCCCGAGCCGGTCCAGCACGGCCATCAGCGCGTCGTGCTCCCCGGAGAGCACGGTCTCGGTGGGCCCGTTCAGGCCTGCGATGTCGACGGGCGCGTCTCCGATGGCCTCGCGAGCGCGGTCGGCGTCGCAGAACACGGCGGCCGACGCGCCCCCCGCGGGGAGCGCACCGATGAGCTGCCCGCGCTGGATCACGAGGCGCAGCGCGTCTTCCGCGTCGACCGCACCGGCCACCACGGCGGCGCTCCACTCACCCAGACTGTGCCCCATCACCATGTCGGGCACGAGCCCTCGCGACCGGAGCCAGTCGGCGAGCGCGACCTCCAGCACGAACGTGCAGGGCTGGGTGATGGCCGTGTGGTCGAGCTGCTCGCTGTCGAGCAGGGCCCGCAGATCGAGGTCGTGCTCGGCCATCACCGCGGCCAGGCGCTCGAAGGTGGCCGCGAACACGGGCTCGTCGAGCAGGGCCAGGCCCATCCCCCGCCACTGGGCGCCCTGCCCGGTGAACAGCCACGCGACGCGCCCCTCCTCCACGGCCTCGGGCTCGGACCACGCCCCGTCGACGGCGTACGTACGCACCGGTCCCGCCCGCCGGACCTCGCCGAGCGCGCGTGGATCGGCGTCCTGGCGAGCCGACCGCGCGGAATCGGGGTCGGCACCGCTCGCGACGCGCAGCACGTGCGGGCGCGCCTCGCGCTCGACGGACGGCAGGGCCGGTCCCCGCTCCAGGACCACGTGCGCGTTGGTCCCGCTGATGCCGAAGCTGCTCACGGCCGCGTACCGACCGCCCCACGGCACCGTCTCCGTGGGGATGACCAGCCCCTCCAGGGGCAGATCGGGGTTCGGCGTGCGGAGGTTCCGATGCGCCGGGATCGCCCCGTGGTGCAGCGACAGCGCCGCGCGCAGCAGCCCGGCGACGCCCGCCCCGGCCTCCAGGTGGCCCACGTTGGTCTTGATCGACCCGACGTGGAGGGGCTCTTCGCGGCTCTGCCCGTCGACGTACACCGCGCGCACGGCCTCGATCTCGATGGGGTCGCCGAGTCGCGTGCCCGTGCCGTGGGCCTCGAGCATGCCGACCTCGGCGGGGTCGACGCGGGCATCGGCGAGGGCCGCCCGCAGAACCGCGCGCTGGGCCGACCCGTTGGGCACGGTGAGCCCGCTGCTCGCGCCGTCGTGGTTCACGGCGCTCCCGCGCACCACGGCCCAGATGCGGTCTCCATCGGCTTCTGCGTCTTCGAGCCGCTTGAGCACGAGCATGCCGACGCCCTCACCCCGACCGTACCCGTCGGCGTCGGCGTCGAAGGTCTTGCACCGGCCGTCGGGCGCGAGCGCGCGGATCTGGCACAGCTGGACCGTCGTCTCGGGCGCCGTGATCGCGTTCACGCCTCCTGCGAGGGCCACGCGCACCTGCCCGGCGCGCAGGGCCTGCACGGCGAGGTGCACGGTGACGAGGGAGCTCGAGCACGCCGTGTCGACCGAGATCGACGGACCCTGGAGCCCCAGCACGTACGACACGCGCCCGGCCGCGAAGCTGCTCTCGTTGCCCGTGCCGCTGTAGGGGTCGGGCTCGGCGTCGGCGTCGAGCGGATCGAACCGGCGGCCGTACTCCGAGCGACCGATGCCCACGTACACGCCCGTGGTGGCGCGCTGGAGGCGGTCGGGGCGGATGCCGGCGTGCTCGAGGGCCTGCACGCTCGCTTCGAGCACGAGGCGCTGCTGCGGATCGAGGCGCGCGGCCTCCCGGGGCGCGATCCCGAACGCGCCGGCGTCGAAGCCCCGGAGGTCGTCGAGGAGCCCGGCGCTGCGGACGTAGTGGCGACCGGGGGTCGCGGGGGCGGGGTCGTACAGCGCGTCGACGTCCCACCGGTCGATGGGGCGCACCCCGTCGCCTCCGTCACGCAGGAAGGCCCACAGCGCTTCGGGACCCTCGACGCCCCCGGGGAGCCGGCACCCGATCCCCACGATGGCGACGGCGCCGCTCGAGGTGGGACCGGCGGTGGGGGCGTCCAGGACGGGCGCTTCCCCCTCGAGGAACCGGACGAGCGCGTTCCGGCTGGGGTGATCGAACGCCAGGCCCGCGGGGAGGTCGCGCCGGAGGGCCGCCGCGAGGCGCGTGCGCAGCTCGGCGGCCATCAGGGAGTCCATGCCGGCGTCGAAGAAGCCCTGACCGGCGGGAGGCGGCGTGTCCCGTCCGAGCACCCGGGCCACCTCGCGTGCGACGAGCGCGGACAGGCCCTCGCGAGGACCTTCGGGGACCGGCTCGGCAGCGCGTGCGGCCGGAACGGGCTCGTAGCGGCGGTCGGTGAGCTCCGAGAGGTGGTCGCCGGGGACGGCCGAACCCCAGCGGTCCCAGTCGAACGGCGTGAGCAGGAGCACGGGCTCCGGGCTGCCGCGCACGGCGAGCACGAGGTCGAGGCACTCCCCCATCGCGAGCTCGCGCGCGCCGAGCTGGCGGAACCGCTCGGACAGCCCGTGCGTCATGCCGGTGTCGGCGACGGGACCGGGCGCGACGCACCAGGTGCGGGCCCCCTGTGCGTTCCGCCAGCGCGCGAAGCCCTCGAGCCAGGCGTTCGCTGCGGCGTAGGCGGCCTGACCGGGGTTCCCGAGCACGGCGGCCGCAGACCCGACGAGCACGAGCTCGGCGTCGGGAGCGACCTCGTTGAGGCGCCAGGCCCCGTCGACCTTGGCGTGCAGCGCGCGCTCCAGGGCGGCAGCGTCGACGTCGTCGGCCGGCGCATCCTCCTGGACCCCGGCGAGGTGGAAGATCAGGTCGGGCGGCGCCTCGGCGGCGAGGGGCACGAGGTTGTCGGTGACGTCGCCCTGGACGCTGCGGACGCGGGGACCGAGCCGCACGAGCTCGCTCTCGGGGAAGCCGGAGCGCGAGATGAGCACGAGGGAGTCGCGCGGACCGGCCGGGAGGGCGCGGGACTCGCGGGAGCCCGCGGGAACGGCCCGTGCGTCGACCTCCTTGGCGAGGCGCCGCGCGAGCTGGATGCCCAGATCGCCACTCGCGCCGGTGATCCAGACGGTGCGCCCGAGCGGCGGGGCCTCGGGAACCGACGACCGACGCAGACGGGGCACACGGCGGGAGGGGCCGAGCTCGACCTCGGGGGTTCCCGCGACGATCTCGGAGAGCAGCCGGCTGGTCTCGACGCCCTCGAGCACGTGCGCGAGCGTGCCGATGCGCTCGGGGTGCTCCGATCGGAGGACCCGCACGAGGCCGGGCAGACCGCTGGGCCGATCCGCGGGGACCACGACGGACACGGGGCTCTCGGCGACCCGGCTCACGTGGAGCACGCCCATCAGGGCGTCTCGCGAGCGAACCGGCTCGGTGAGCCCCCACAGCACGAGCACGCCGTCGGGCTTGCCCGCGTGCCCCGAGAGCCACTGGAAGTGCGCGGGATCTCCGGGATCGACGGTGATCTCGTCGCCTTCGCCCTCGAAGTCGGTGCCCGGACGGACGCGGAGCACCCGGGCTCCCCCGGCGACCAGGGCGAGCTCGACGTCCGTGGGGCCGTTCGCGAGCACCCACCAGGTGCCGGTGGGCGTGGCCTCGGGGGGCGCGGGCTCCTCGACCCACGCGAGCCGGTGCACGGCGTCGGACCGCATGCTGCCCGCGGCGACGGGCACGTCGAGCCAGTAGCGCTCTCCCTGGAACGGCATGGTGGGGAGGTCGAACCGGGCGTGGCGCCGGCGCGGGCGGGTGATGGGGATGCCCGATGCCCACAGCTGCCCGACCGCTTCGACGACCTCGCGCGGACCGTCGCCGTCGCGCACCAGGCTGTGCACGAAGCGCGCCTCGGGGAGCGTGCGGGCACCGGCGCCCGAGAGCACCGGGTGTGGGCCGATCTCGAGGAACACGCGGCAGTCGGCCGCGGCGTACAGGGCGTCTTCGAAGCGCACGGTGCGACGGAGCTGCCACACCCAGTAGTCGGGGTCGGTGGCCCGCTGACCGAGGATGCTGCCGTCGACCGCGCTCACGATCCGGAGCGTGGGTGCGGAGAGGGGTGTCTGGGCGACCACTTCGCGGAACGGCTCGAGGATGGGATCCATGAGCGGCGAGTGGAAGGCGTGCGACACGGAGAGCGCGCGCGTCTCGAGGTCGCGCCCGGCGAGCACCTCTGCGAAGGCCGCGATGGCGTCGCGATCGCCCGAGAGCACGGACTGGCCGGGGTGGTTGACCGCCGCGAGCGCGACCCCCTCGGGGAGGTCGGGGATCGCGGAGGCCGGTGCGAACACCGCGAGCATGGCGCCGGCATCGTCGGGGAGGTCGCCCATGAGGCGCCCGCGCGCGGCCACGAGCCGCGCGCCGTCTTCCAGCGAGAACACCCCGGCGTACCAGGCGGCCGCGAACTCCCCGATGCTGTGCCCGATGAGCGCGGCCGGCTCGAGGCCGTGGTCGCCGAACAGGCGCGCGAGCCCACACTGGAGGGCGTACAGCGCGGGCTGGGTGTACCGGGTGTGGCCGAGGGGCCCGTCGGTCGGGCCGTCGAGCCAGACCTCGCGCAGGTCGAGGTCCACAGCGCCGCACACGCGATCGACGATGTCGCGGAACGCACCGCCCGCCGCGTACAGGTCGCGGCCCATGGCCCCCCACTGGGACCCCTGCCCCGTGAAGGTCCACGCGAGCCGACCGCCGTCCGCGCCCCTGCGCACGGCGTCCTTCAGGCGCTCGGCGGCCTCCGGGCCCGTGCGGGCGGCCACCGCGACGCGCCAGGGCAGCGGCGAGCGCCCGAAGAACGCGGTGTCGGCGGCATCGGCCAGCGGCCCGTCGTCGAGGCGATGGGCGGTGTGCTCGGCGAGCTGGGCGAGCGCGATCTCGGAGCGAGCGGACAGCACGAGCAGGTGCGGGCCCTGCGGCGGCGGCTCGGTGGGACGCTCGGGCGCGCGCTCGAGAACGACGTGGGCATTGGTGCCGGACAGGCCGAAGCCGCTGACGCCCACCCTCTGGGGGAGCCCGTCGGGCCAGGGCTCGTGGGACGTGGGGATGACGAAGCCCACGTCGTCGAGGCGTACCCGGGGGTTGAGCTCCTCGAGGTGCAGGTGGCGGGGGATCTCCCCGTGCTCGAGCGCGAGGGTGGCCTTGATGAGCCCCGCGACGCCCGCGGCGGTCTCGGTGTGGCCGAAGTTGGTCTTGACCGAGCCCAGTCGGAGGGGGGTGTGCCCGCCGAACACGGCGCGGAGCGCATCGACCTCGATGGGATCGCCGAGGGGCGTGCCCGTGCCGTGCGCTTCGAGCATGCCGATGTCGGCGGGGGTGAGCCCGGCATCCTCGAGCGCGGCCCTCACGACGGCCTGCTGCGCCAGCCCGCTCGGCGCGGTGAGCCCGTTGCTGCGGCCGTCCTGGTTCACGGCCGACCCGCGGATGACGGCCCGGATGGGGTCTCCGTCGGCCAGGGCGTCCGACAGGCGCTTCAGCACGACGACCCCGACGCCCTCTCCGCGACCGTACCCATCCGCGCGTGCGTCGAAGGTCTTGCAGCGACCGTCGGGTGCGAGCGCCTGCAGCCGTGCGAAATAGGCCGTGGGCATCGGACTGATCATGAGGTTCGCGCCCGCGGCGAGCGCGAGATCGGACTCCCGTGCACGCAGCGACGCGATGGCGAGGTGCGTGGCGACGAGCGACGAGGAGCACGCGGTGTCGACCGTGAGGGCAGGCCCCGTGAGCCCGAGGGTGTACGCGATGCGCCCGGCGGCGACCGACAGGAAGGTGCCCGTCCCGCTCCACGGGGTCAGCCGCGTGGGGTCGGCGCCGAGGAAGTGCCGGCGCCCGTAGTCCGACAGGCCGAGGCCGAGGTACACGGCAGTGGGCGAGCCCGCGAGGGCGGTGGCGGGCAGGTTGGCGTCTTCGAGGGCTTCCCACGCGACCTCGAGCAGCAGGCGCTGCGCTGGGTCCATCTCGAGGGCCTCGCGCGGCGAGATGCCGAAGAACCCGGCATCGAAGCGCTCGACCCCTTCGAGGAACGCGCCCCGACGGGGCATCGAGCCATCGCGGTCCCAGGCGAGGGCATCCCAGCGGTTCGCGGGCACCTCGCGCGTCGCGTCGACCCCGTCTCGCAGGGCGTTCCAGAAGCCTCGCGCACCTCGGGCGCCGGGGAACCGACAGCCCAGACCGACCACCGCGATGGGCTCGCTCTCGCCAGCCTCGAGTCGCGCGACCTTCGCTTTGAGCTCCCGAACCGCGACCAGTGCGCGCTTCAGCGGCGAGAGCTCCTCGGGTGTGGCGGCCATGGGCGGCTGATATAATGCACCGGCCGTCCGCCGTCCTTTCCCGCGCGTTCCCGAGGTTCCCGTGGTCCCGACGGCCGCGGGGCTGTACGTTCCTGCGACGGCAGCCCGGCCGGGAGAGGAGGGCCGAGCCCTGATTCGCGACCTGCTCCAGAACATCTCCGGCTATCCGGGGCTGTTCCTCGCGTGCGCGGTGTCCGGCATCCTGGTGCCGCTGCCGGAGGACTTCGCGCTCCTGTACGCCGGGATGCGCATCGCCACGGGGGAGTTCGCGTGGTTCCCCGTGATCCCGCTCGCCGTGGCGGGCGTGTTGCTGCGCGACGTGATCTCGTTCTCGATCGGTCGGCTCGGTGGGGAGTGGCTGCTGGCACGTCCGTGGGGGCGCCGGCTGTTCGGGGGCGACAAGCGGATCGCGCAGGCTCGGGCGTTCGTGGAGACGCACGGCGACAAGGCGATCTTCCTGGGCCGGTTCATCGTGGGGTTCCGGTCGCCGGTGTTCATGGTGGGCGGCGCGATGGGGCTGTCGCGGCGGCGGTTCGTGATCTGGGACGGCGTGGGCCTGCTGGTGGCCGTGCCGCTCACGGTGTGGCTCGGGTACGCGTTCGGTCAGCCGATCGTCGACGCCACGTACTGGCTGCTCCAGCGCGCGCGGGTGCTGGTGGGCGTGGCGTTCGTGGCGGGAATCGCCTGGATGTGGTGGCGGCGTGGGTTGGGGGAACAACCGGTGGATTGACGGGTCGGGCCCAGCGCTGTAGAATCTTCACATCATCGCGGAAAGTTTTTCATGCACGACCTCATGCACGACGAAGAAGGCGCGACGGCCATCGAATACGGCCTGATCGCAGCGCTCGTGGCCATCGTGATCATCTCCGGCATCTTCGCGCTCAACCAGGCCATGACCCAGATGTACTCGAGCATCACCACCCGCGTCGAAGACGCGATGAACAACTAGGCTCGGCCCTCTGCGGCACGCCGCGGGATCTGCGCGACCTGCGCCTCGTCCGCGAACGGAGCCAGCGCGCTGGCCCACGCTTCCGCATCGTCGATGACGAGCTCGATCCGGTAGCTTCCTCCCGGACCCGTCGCGCCAGGCGTCGCGCCCTCGATGACGAGCCGCCCGGGGCCGGTGCTCCGGATGCTCCGGAGGCGCGGGCGACCGGGCTGGACATCGACCAGCACCCCGCGGCTCGACCCGATGAGGAAACGGTCGGCCGTGAGCACGAAGTCGCCGATCGTGCGATTCGCACGGTCCGGATTCATCCCCGGGAGGGTCGTGGGCCCCTGGGTGAGGATGCGCAGGCTCACGCCGCGGGCCACGCGAACGACGGTGGCGGGGTCGATCGCCCGCACGATGCGCTCGCGCCGCGCCCAGGACAGCCCCTTGAGGAGAGCACCGGCTCCCACCAACAGCGTGAGCACCACCACCAGGGACTGGACCATCGGCTTCTCTCCTCCGTCGACGCGTAACGCCCTTGGACAACGGGTGGGCGCGGCGGTTGCGGGTTACCCCGTCGCCGGGAGGAGGAATGCCTCGACCGAGTGCCCCGCTGCTGTCCTGGCTGCGGGACATGCTGAAGCAGAAGGGAATCAACACGGCGCACGTGGCGGACGCCAGTGGGCTCCCACGGGCCCGCGTCCGCAAGATCCTCGCTGGCACCGAGGACATGACGGTCGACGAGCTGATGCTCCTGTCCGGCACGCTCGAGCTCGACCCGAGCGACCTGTCTCCGCAAGCCATCGCGGAGGCCGAAGCGGCCGCGAAGCTCAAGGCGGACGCCGAGCCGCCCGTGCCCGACGAGGTGCCGCGGGTCGACCCGTGGGGCAACCAGCCCGAGCAGCTGTTCAAGACCGCCTTCGAGTTCGGGTGCGACTTCATCTTCCTGGTCGACACCGCGCGCATCGGCGCGTCGGGCGTCCCCGAGGCGGTGCTGCGCCAGTACCAGGGGCGCGACCTGCCGATCCGGCTCGACGCCGCGTACCACAAGTACAACGACCCGAAGTACGACGCCGACGGGATCACGCTGACGCTGTCGTTCGACAAGCTCTACGACTGCCACTTCCAGTGGGCGGCCGTGCGTCAGGTCGCGTTCTTCCCCCACCCGCCCGACCCCGTGGGCGACGACGAAGACACCGGGAGCTCGGACGAGCCGGAGCCTGGCGTTCCGTTCCTTCGCCTGGTGACCTGATGGGCATCCGTACGCTGTCGCTCGCCGACTGGGCCAGCGACGACCCGTCGCAGCGGGCGAGGTTCGTGCGCGAGCTCGGGCTCGGGCTCGAGGAGCACGGGTTCGTGGCCCTGTCGGAGCCGGGACTGCCGGAAGACCTGCTGCGCCGGGCCTACGAGGGCGCTGCTGCGCTGTTCGCGCTGCCCGAAGACCGGAAGCGCGCGTTCGAGCGCCCCGCGATCGGTCGTCAGCGCGGGTACACGCCGTTCGGCCTCGAGCACGCCAAGAACACCTCGGTGGCGGACCTGAAGGAGTTCTGGCACGTGGGCCGCGAGAGCTCCGAGTCCGATGGGCTCCCGGCCAACGCGTTCCCCGACGAGCCCGACGTGGCGGCCGTCTTCACCGAGCTGTTCGCGAGCCTCGAGCGGGTGGCCGGCCAGGTGCTGGATGCCGTCGGGCGCTACCTGGGCACCGACGACGGGTACTTCGCGACGCTGACCGACCACGGGAACAGCGTGCTGCGCGTGATCCACTACCCTCCCCTGCCGGACGCCGTGCCAGACGGCGCGATCCGCGCGGCCGCCCACGAGGACATCAACCTGATGACGGTGCTCCCGGTGAGCACGGCGAGCGGCCTCGAGATCCTGCTGCGCGACGGCACCTGGATGCCCGTGGATGCCGCGCCGAACACGGTGATCGTCGACACCGGCGACATGATGGCGCTGCTCACCGACGGCCGGCTGCCGGCCACCACCCATCGGGTCGTGAACCCCCACGAGCCGGGGCTCGCGCGGCGGGCGCGCTACAGCCTGCCGTTCTTCGTGCACCCGCGGCCCGAAGCCCGCCTCACGCCGTTCGACGGCCACACGCCGGGCCCGACGGCTGCAGAGTTCCTGCGCGACCGCCTGGTGGCCATCGGCATCGCCGACTGACCGGGCGCAGGCCCGGTCCCGCAGCTGCGGAGCGCAGCAGTCCGCGATCCGGATTCGCTGAGGTCCAGGCGTTCGAGAATTCAGGGAGGAGTCAGCGAGCCAGCTCGCTGAAGGCTCCCGGCAACAGGATTCGGACGCCTGGCCGGGGAATCAGTTGATCATCACCATGGCGGCCTTGACCGTGGCCGTGGCGCCGCCCTGCAGCGTGGCGGCGACGCCCCCCTTGGCCTCGAAGTTCATCTTGCCTTCGGCCTTGAGGTTCATCTTCGCCTCGGCCGTCCAGTTCATGTCGGCCTTCATGGTGGTGTTCATCTTCGACTTCGTGTCGATGTTCTGGTCGGCCGTGAGCTTGTAGTTCATCTTGGCCTTGTGGATCGTGTCTTTCCCGGACTCGCCCTCGATGTTGTTCTTGGCGATCCACTTGATGTCGTTCCCGGCCTCGATGAAGATGTCGTTCTTCGACCGGATGTGGATGTCGCCCTTGCTGTTCGCGAGGAGGATCCGGGCATTCGTGGAGTCGAACACGAACGACAGCTCGTGGTTCTTGTCCCACATCTGGATGCTCTCGGCGCCATCGGAGTCGTCGAACACCATCAGTGAGCCCGAGCGCGACTTCCAGAACCGACGATCGTTCTTGGAGAGATCCTGAGAGCCCTTCTCGAACGTGTCTTTCGACCACTGGCCGCCGTCGATCTTCGTCTTGTCGGGGCCGGGCAGACCGTCTTTCGCCTCGGTGGGCGGCTTGTCTTCACCGTTCCAGAACTGGCCGATGATCACGCCGACCTCTTGCGAGCCCTGCATGAACATGACCATGACCTCGTCCTGCTTCTCGGGCAGGGCGTACAGACCGCGCTCCTTCCCCGCCATCGGCGAGGACTGCCGGATCCAGAAGGACACCGGCTCGTTGTGGAGCGAAGGGAACTTGCAGCGGATCCGACCGAGCTCGTCCGGATCCACGTTGTCGTCGACGATCCCGACGACGCAGTTGGACATCTGCCCCGAGTGGGGCTGTCCTCCCATGTTGGTCAGCTTGGCCATGAGGAGACTCCAAACCTAGAGAGAGAGCGCTTCACACTTGCAGATAGGATACGGGCACCACCGCCTCGGCGTCAACCGCTTCACGCGACCCCCGAGGCGGCGATCGGAGGGAACGTGGGAATCACCGTTGCATCGGGACCAGCGAGGATCATCGACGGCGGGATGGTCACGTGCTTCATGGGCAACGACCTGACGATCACCCTCACCCAGCCGGTGGATCTGGTGCTCGAGTTCGCCTTCGAGACGAACGACGCGCAGCCCGACGTGGCCGTGAACGTCGCGACGTTCGAGAACCGCATGCGGCTCACGTGCGTGAACTTCGACAAGGACGACGGGCGCGGCTCCGCAGAGCCCGTGTTCATCGGAGAGTCCGGCCCGCTCATCGTGTTCATGCACTTCCGCGTCTTCCGGTTCGGCCGCACCGACGACCGTACCGTGCACTACACGCTGTATTCCGTCCTGAAGGACGACGTGGGCTGGTCTCCGCTGAACGACTAAGGGGAGCCCCCGCCCGGAGGTCCCGATGCACGACGATGAGGCACGCCAGCTCGCGGAGCTGCTCGACGCAGCGCCCGTCCCCACGCGGCGCCCCACCGTGCCGTCACTCGAGGATCGCCTGTTCCGCCCGGTGCCCCTGCTCGACCACGGGTTCGTGCGGGTGGTCGACTACATGGGCGACGACGCCGCCATCGTGCAGGCCGCGCGCGTCTCGTACGGCCGCGGCACGAAGAGCGTGATGAACGACCGGGGCCTCATCCGGTACCTGATGCGGCACCGCCACACCACGCCGTTCGAGATGTGCGAGCTGAAGCTCCACGTGAAGCTCCCGATCTTCGTGGCCCGCCAGTGGATCCGGCACCGCACGGCGAACGTGAACGAGTACAGCGCGCGCTACTCGATCCTCGATCGCGAGTTCTACCTGCCCGCCCCCGAGCAGATGGCCGCGCAGTCCACGTCGAACCGGCAGGGCCGCGGAGACGTGCTGTCCGCCGAGCAGACCGCCGCGGTGCTCGAGATCCTGCACCGCGACGCCATGCAGGTGTACGGCACCTACGAAGCGCTCATCAACGACACGGGAGACGGCACGCCACGGGATCCGGGCGCACCGCAGGTGGCGCGCGAGCTGGCCCGGATGAACCTGTCCCTGAACTACTACACGCAGTGGTACTGGAAGGTCGACCTCCACAACCTCTTCCACTTCCTGTCGCTGCGCGCCGACAGCCACGCCCAGTACGAGATTCGGGTGTACGCCGACGCCATCGGCGACCTCGTGAAAGACTGGGTGCCCGCGGCCTGGGGGGCGTTCGTCGACTACCGCATGAACGGCGGCTTCCTGTCGGGCGAAGAGCTGCGGATCGTGCGCGAAGCCCTGGCCGGAGGCGACGTCGACGCGCTGATCGCGGGATCCGCCCTCTCCGGCCGCGAGAAGCGCGAGCTGCGCACGAAGCTGCATCTCGAGCCCAGGTGACCCCGGGCACGAGGGTCCCGATCCGGCTATGGGGGGCGCTCGCTCGGAGGCAGTCGTGGACGCACAGGTCGCTTGGGACAAGCTCACCGCGGAGGTCAAGGAGGTCACCCTCCTGTCGGGCGCCGCAGCCAACCTCGCCTGGGACCAGCAGACGTACATGCCGAAGGGCTCCGGCTCGCTCCGCGGGCAGCAGCTCAGCGTGCTGTCGAAGCTGTGCCACGAGCGCGCCACGTCGCCGCAGATGGGCGAGTGGCTCGACACCCTGGGCTCCGCGAACCTCGCCTCCGACCGCCGCAACGCCATCGAGAAGCTCCAGCGCGACTACGACCGCGAGGTGAAGATCCCCTCCAGCCTCGTGCAGCGCGCTGCCGTCGCGCGGTCTGCGGGCTTCGAGGGCTGGATGAAGGCCAAGGAGGCGAAGGACTTCTCGATCTTCCGCCCCCATCTCGAAGAGCTGCTCGGTCTCGCCAAGGAGAAGGCGGCCGCGATCGACCCGAAGGCCCATGCGCTCCAGGTGCTGATGGAGAAGTACGACCCGGGCGTGCAGATCCCCACCCTGAAAGACACCTTCTCCCGCTTGCAGGCCGGGCTCACCGAGCTCATCGGGAAGGTCGACGGTGCGGAGCCACGCGAGCTCGGCGGGACCTGGCCGCTCGCCGGTCAGAAGGCCCTGCACCAGGAGATCGCCAGCGCGCTCGGCTACGACTTCAACACCGGTCGCATCGATGCCGCGGAGCACCCGTTCACGATCTCGCTCGGGCACGGCGATACGCGCATCACCACGCACTACTACGAAGACGACCTGCTCTCGGGCCTCGGCGGCACGATCCACGAGACCGGCCACGCGCTGTACGAGCAGGGCCTGCCCGCCGACCTCATGGGCACGGGCCTCGACTCCGCCGCTTCGTACGGGCTGCACGAGTCGCAGTCGCGCTTCTGGGAGAACACCATCGGGCGCAGCCTGCCGTTCTTCGAGTGGCTGATGCCGAAGATCGACGCGCAGTTCCCCGGGCACGGGAAGTCCGCCGAAGACCTCTACCGCGCGGCGAACCGGATCCAGCCCGGCTTCATCCGGGTCCAGGCCGACGAGGTCACCTACAACCTGCACATCATCGTGCGGTTCGAGCTCGAGCTCGCCCTGTTCGAAGGCCGGCTCGAGGTCGCCGACCTGCCCGACGCCTGGAACCAGAAGTACACCGAGTACCTCGGGATCACGCCGCCCGACGACACGCTGGGGGTGCTGCAGGACGTGCACTGGAGCACGGGCTCGTTCGCGTACTTCCAGAGCTACACGCTCGGAAACCTCTATGCGGCCGCGTTCGGCGCGAAGCTCCGCGAAGACGTGCCCGACCTCGACAAGCAGATCCGGGCCGGCGAGTTCGGCACCATCCTGGCGTGGCTGCGCGACCGCGTGCACCGTCACGGCCGCACCCTCGACGGGCAGGACCGCGTGCGGGCGGTGGTCGGGCACCGCGACTACGTGTCCGACCTGCTGCGCTACCTGTGGGACCGCCACGGCAGCCTGTACGGCCTGTACCGCTACTAGTGCCGCTCGCCGAGCTGTTCACGCACACGGCCGGGCTGACGCTCACCGCGACCGTCGCGCTGCTCGCGCTCGTGGGTGCGGTCGTCGGCGTGTTCGGCTCGGGGTCCCGACATCGGTGGGCGCTCGCCGCCACGGGCCTGGGCATCGCGACGCTGGCGATGCTCGGACACGTCGGGCACGGCGTCTCGAGAGCGTGGTCTGCGATGTTCGGGGACACCGCCATGGGCGGTCTGTCGGCGGGACTCTACGAAGCGTGCGGCGCCGGCGTGCTGTTCGGCGGGCCGCTCGCGCTGGCGTGCGTGGTCGTGGCGTTCTCACGTGCCGACCCCCGTGACGAACGCAGTCGCGGTGCCGGGCTGGTGCTCGCGCTCGTCGGGATCGCGGTGGAGGGCGGGATGCTCGTTCGGCTGGGAGCTCCGGTCCTCCCAACGGGTGTCGGCGGGGTCGTGATGATCGTGATCGCGGGCCGCGCGTATTCCGCTCCCGCGCTCGGCTGGCTCCTGCCGTTCGCCAGCGTCGCCTGGTGGCACGTTGCGAGCGGGGCCGCGGGACTGGCCGTGCTCGAGTCGCTCTCCCGGGGGGACGCGCCTGGGAGGCTCGCCACCGATCCGTGGTTCACGCGCGCGCTCGTCTACGGCATCGCGCTCGCGGCCGCCGGGCTGTTGGCGCGGTGGCGCGCGCTCGTGGCCGTGCCCGCCGTGGGGTTCGCGCTGCTCGTCGGCAGCCCCGTGAACGTCGAGGTCGCGGCGACGGTGACGGTGTCCGCCACCGAGCCCGCGGAGCCCCCCTCCCGCTGGTAGGCGTGCAGCCCCGCGTCAGCGGGGCCGGAGGGTGCGCGGAGCGCAGTCGCGCAGCGACCGAGCCCGAAGGGGCGAGCCCGGAGGACACGCGCCGGTGCCGGACCGGAGGGCCGGGACCGGGACGCCCAGACCCCTACTCGGAGTCTTCGATCTCGGGATCCGAGTCGCCATCGTCGGCCGACAGGGCGCCGCCGCCACCGGGGATCTGCGCGATGGGGTCGAGGATCGCGGGGTCGGGCACGTTCAGCGTGACCTGGGGGTCGTACTCGCGGGCGTCGAGGTACTGCGAGAGCGTGGACAGGCCGTGCCCGACGTAGTCGATGCGCACCTTGTTCTCGTTCATCGTGTACTTGATGCCGCCGAACACCTTCTTCGGCCGCGCCAGGAAGTAGCTGTCGAGGCCGTCGAACTGCATCACGTCGAGGAAGCGGATCGCCTCGCGGGTCGCGATGTCGTACTTGTCCTTCTGGTCGGGCCGGTGCTTGCTGGCGATCGTGTACGCGGCCGCCGTGCCCTCGCTGTAGCAGAAGGTCTGCATGGCGGGCAGCTCCTGCGGGAGCTTGTAGTAGCCGCCCACGAAGTCGGGCCACGGAGACCGGGCGCCCGACCACTGGTAGTTGTCGATCATCCAGTCGGACACCTCGAGGCCGAAGTCGGCCGCCCGGGTGTCGCCGGTGAGCTTGTAGTACTGCTTCGAGGCCATGACCGACCACGGACCGAACTGCACGAGATCGAGGCGGTCGGAGTCGGAGTAGGTGTTGTGCGGCCACCGACCGTACGGGTTCTGGCGAACGGCCCGCGAGCGGAACCACGGCGTGTAGAAGTCGAGGAACTTCGGGAAGAACTCGAGCCACTCGGGCTCGTCGAAGTACTCGGCCACCTGGCCCAGCGCGAGCGCGGCCTCGCCCGGCACGATGTCGTTCTTGTTGCCGTAGTAGCTGTGGGTTCGCGGGACGTTGTACGCCTCGAACTTGCCCTCGGGCGTCTGCTGGCTGGCGACGTACTTCGCCATCTTGCGGATGTTGTCGTCCTGGCTGTGGTCGCCCGTGGCGTCGGCCCACGCGAGCCAGCCGAGCAGAGCCACCGCGACGGTGCCGAGCTTCTGGTTCGGCTCCTTCTTCGTGAGCTTGTTGAGCTGCTCGGCCACACTCGGGTAGCGGAACAGCATCGTCCCCGCGGGCGGATGCGGGACCGGAGCGCGCGGATCGACCGGATCGTCGCCGTAGACGGCGTACTTCATCAGCCAGTCCATCGCGCGCTGCGAGCCCGCGAGGTACCGCGGATCGTGCCGGTAGCGCCAGGCGTCGGCGAGGTCGCGGGCCGCGAGGATGTGGCGGACCTCGTTGTAGTCGTCGGACGAGCGGTTCTGCGTCGGCCAGTACTTGTACTCGAACGAGTCGTCGGGCTTGAGGTTCTCGAGCCACCACTCCCCGCCGTTCACGAGCATCTGGCGGATCTTGTTGTCGGTGAGCGACTCCATCGTGACGATGGGCATGCCGCGCGCCAGCTTCACGGCCGGACCGCCGCCGACCTCGGACTCCATGAAGTGCTGCGTGCGGATCATGTCGAGGCGCGTGGTGGGATCCTCCCACGGACGGCGATCGCGCCACCCGCCCTGCTTCGCCATGTTCTGGAGCATCTCGTCGACGTTGTGCCAGCTGTGTGTCGTGAGCTCGCTGCCCGGCATGTACGAGAACTTCAGATCCTTCACGCCCTCGCGGTGCTGGAAGATCGCGCCGTCGACGCCCATCTCGAACAGCTCGAACAGGGCGCCGCGATCGCGCGGCTCCACCGGAGCGCGCTCCATCACGACCTGGATCTCGATGCGCACGTCGTCGAGCCGATCGGGGAGCGCACCGATGCCCTTCACCTCGACCTCGCGCTCCCAGGTGCGGATCAGCTTGGTGGCCAGCTCGTTCAGCACGCTCTCGAGGTTCTTCCCGACCGCGTGGCGCATCACGAGCGTCTCGCCCTGCAGGCGCAGCGTGCCGATCAGGCGGACGGCGCTGGGCGTCCACGTCTGGCGGGGGATGGGCGCGCCGCCGAGACGGGCCCGCAGGCCCTTGAGCATCGAATCGCCCGTGCTGGTGGGCACGCGAGCGGGGTTGGCGCGCACCGAGTAGACCAGCATGTCGGGCGTGACGTAGCGGAGCTGGAACCACTCCAGGAAGTCGTGGTGAGCGAGCCGGGCGGCGACCACGTTGTCGCGATCGAGCGCTTCGACGAGATCGCGGTGGACCATCAGGAGCTCGAAGCCCTTCCCGCGCAGGACCTTCGCGACCTTCGATTCGTTGGTGCCGAGCAGCGCGGACCGCACGTCGGTGTTCTGCCCGAGCAGGTCGGCGCCCTCGTAGCCCTGGACGCGCCCCACGGTGAAGGCCGTGCGGGACTTCACGAGCTCGGCGATGGCCTTCGAGGCGTTCTTCGACAGGGTGACCGGCGCGACCTCGCCCATGCAGGCATCGAAGCGCTCCTCGGGCGTTCCCTTCAGGGACCGACAGGAGGCGCTCCGCTTCGCCACCACGACGGGATTGAGGTTCTCACCGCTGTCTTCGACCTGATTGGCGTTGAAGTACGCCACGCCCGCCACGGCCAGCCCGACGGCGAGCACGAGCCAGATCCAATCCCACTTCATCTACGATCCCCGTACATTGGCGCCGGCCTTATCCGGCCCGGGCGGCCATGTCGCCTTGACACGGCACCGCCGCGCTATAGATCCGACCGGTCGAATCCGTGCTGGACGTCCGTCCGGCCCCTCCCGTTTCCTGTACGTACCGAGAGTAGACGCACATGGCCAAGAAGAGCGCGGTCAACAAGCAGCAGCGGCGCGAGAAGCTCGTCCGCAAGTACGCCGCCAAGCGCGCCGAGCTCAAGCGGCTCGCCGGCGACCAGAGCCTCACGCCCGAGGCCCGCCTCGCCGCCCGTGAGAAGCTCGCGAAGCTCCCGCGCAACAGCTCGCCCGTGCGCCTCCGCACGCGCTGCATCGTCACGGGCCGTCCCCGCGCCGTCTACCGCAAGTTCATGCTGTCCCGCATCGCGTTCCGCGAGCTGGCCCACGCCGGTCACCTGCCGGGAATCCACAAGGCGTCCTGGTAGCCCAGGGTTCGTCACTCCGGATCGTCGTCCCGGTGCAGCTCGCGTAGCGGCACGCGGGGCGACAGCAGGCGCTGCATCCCGAACACGACCACCGCGAAGGTCGGGAGGAACAGCGCCCACCACAATGCAGGCGGAATCGGACTGACCTCCGGTTCCGCCTGTGTCGTCTGAGCCACCGTCGTGCCCGTGCTCGGCGCGTCGTTCACGGGAGGCGATCCACCAGCGCTCGCACGTCGTCTTCGACCCAGAGCCCGTCGACCGTGTCGCGCGGCCAGTCGGGCGCATCGTCTTCCCGCGCGAGCTGCTCGACGATGTGGATGGCCGCGACCTGAGCCGGCTTCAGCTCGCTCCACACGGCGCTCTCGAGGAACCTGAGCCCATCGGCCCCGTCGTGCCGGCCCGTTTCGAGGAGGGTCGCGCAGCGGTCGCACAGGAGCAGGGCCCAATCGACCTCGGGCTCCTCGTCGGGGTACAGCGCCGTCGGTGACAGCGGCGCGGACTCCCCGCACAGCTCGCACTTCGAGCGCGCCCGTCGGGAGAGATCCTTCCCCAGGGCCGCGAGCGCGGCCTTCTTCGCCTGGTGAGCGTCGCGACCGCGGGCCATCAGGGCACCTGCGCCGCGTCGTCGGACCGCAGGTCGTCGGGGAGCGGGAACCAGCGCAGCGACTCGAAGTGGGTCGTGAGCTTGGGCTCGGATGGGTCCCACGTGGGCGCTTCGCCGAGGATCCGTCGCGCGTTGGCGAGGTAGTCGGAGAGCGCGCTCTCGGGCTCGGTGGCGTGACGCGATCGGTACTCGAGGCGCCCGCACCGGTAGGTGTTGTCGGTGAGGCGCATCGCCGGATCGGGCCGACCCCGCCTGTGCCGCCACATGCCGGTCTTCTCGCAGAACGTGTACTCGGGCAGCAGGCGCCACCCCTCGGTCGCCACCAGGTCGACGGCGTCGAGCACGAACTGGAACACGTCCTCGCTGATGAAGTAGTTGAAGTTCACCCGCACCCAGCCCGGCTTCACGCCCTCGCAGCCCCGCGTGATCTCGCGCTGGAACTCCTGGCTCGTGGTGAGGTCGATGCCGAGCAGCCGGTGCCCGTACGGACCCGCGCACGAGCACCCGCCGCGCGCCTGGATGCCCAGGAGGTCGTTCAGCACGGCCACCACGAAGTTGTGGTGCAGGTACTTCTCGCCCCCGTACCGCACGACGAAGCTCACGATCGACAGGCGCCAGGCGTCGCTGTTGCCGAGGATGCGCAGGTTCGGGTTCTTCGACCACCGCTGGATGGCGCGCTGGATGAAGTCGTGCTCGCGGGCGCGGATCGTGTCGTAGCCCACGGCCTCCTTGAGCTGGAACACGAGCCCGGCCCGGATCGACTCCACGATGGCCGGCGTGCCGCCCTCCTCGCGGTGCTCGATGTCGTCGATGTAGCGGTGCTCCTTGCTGCTCACGTAGCTGACGGTGCCGCCACCCGGAACGGCGGGCACGCGGTTCTTGAACAGGTGCCGCTTCGCCACGAGCACGCCGGGCGTACCGGGACCGCCGATGAACTTGTGGGGGCTGATGAAGATCGCGTCTTTGTAGACGAGGTGCCCGTCGGCCGCGTCGTCCTTCATGTTCATCTCGATCTTCACGTACGGACCGGCCGCCGCGAAGTCCCAGAACGACAGCGCGCCGTGCTTGTGCAGCAGCCGGGACGCGTTGCGGGTGTCGCTGCCGATGCCCGTCACGTTGCTCGCGGCCGAGAAGCTCCCGATCTTCAGCGGGCGCTCGGCGTAGCGCACGAGCTCGCGCTCGAGCTGCTTGAGGTCGAGCCGGCCGTTCTCGTCTTCGTCGATCACCACGACGTCGGCCACGCACTCCCGCCAGGGCAGCTCGTTGCTGTGGTGCTCGTACGGCCCGATGAACACCACGGGGCGCTCGGCGGCCGGTACGTGCGCGGACAGGCCGTGCCGGGCGTCGAGGTCGGCCGGGATGCGGAGGTTGAGCACCTCGATGAGCTTGTGGATGGCCCCCGTGGCGCCGGACCCGCAGAAGATCACGACATCGTCGGGGCCGCCGCCGACGGCCTCCTTGATGATGCGGCGCGCGTCTTCGCGGAACCGGGTGGTCTGCAGGCCGGTGCCGCTCGTCTCGGTGTGCGTGTTCGCGTACAGCGGCAGCACCTGCGTGCGGATGTAGTCTTCGATGAACGCCAGCGACCGCCCGGACGCGGTGTAGTCCGCGTAGGTGACCCGCCGCGGACCGTACGGCCCGTCGATGGCGTGGTCGTCTCCGATGATGCTGTTCCGGATGGTCTCGATGAGCCGATCGGACATGTACGCCTCTCTTCCGGGGTCCATATCCCGTCGGCTATGTTCCTCGCAGGGAGGTGCCGTGAGCAGCCCGTTCCTGGTGGCGTTCGTCGAGGCCGTGGTGGGTCGGCTCCTCGACCGTGGAGACCTCGAGATCGCGGACGGCGAGACCGATGCCGTCGTCCACGCCGTGGCGGCGCGGCTGGGAACGGCCGGTCAGGGCGAGTCGCTCGTGTCCACCCTGTCGAAGGCGCTGCTCGCCTGCGAGGCCGTCGAGGAGCTGTACGCCGACGACATGGACCTGAAGGAGCTCATCACCGATCTCCCCACCGACGTGCTGCCGCGCGGGGGTCTCCCCTGATCGAGCTCGTCGAGGAGGGCAGCTCCCTCGCCTCCCTGCCGTTCGCCCACTGGGTCCGGCGCTTCCAGGGAGGTGCGGCGCGGCTGAAGGGCACCACCGACGCGCGGGAGCTCGGCGAGGGCGTCGCCGTGGGCGCCGGGCCGCTCGAGGTCGCGTTCACCTTCGAAGGGGGCGAAGACCCGTCGCTGCTCGCGGTCGCGCTCGTGGGCGACGTGACGTTCGAGGGGCGCTCCGGCGCCGAGCTGGACGCCGACTGCGAGGGTACGCAGCTCGATGGGGTCGACTCCAGCGGGCCCATCCGGCTCGAGGTCGTGCTGGAGGCCCTGCTGCTGGGCCTGTCCGACCTGTCGGCGTGGGCAGAGGTCTTCCCGGACGGAGAGCTCCTGGTGAAGTTCCAGCACGGCGTGCAGGTGGCGATCAGCGCGAACGCCACGGTGCGGCTGGAGGGTGCGTCGCTCGGGAGCCCCGGCTCGCTGCGGCTGTCGGAGCCCCTGGTGCTGTCGGTGGACGGCGAGGGGCTGCGCTTGTCGCACCGCCGGTTCCACCGGCTCGCGAGCCTCGCCGACATCCGGATCGAGGGGGCATCGCTCCACCCCGACGGCGAGGTCACCCTGCGTGGGGGCGCCAACACCGCCCTGGACCGCGTGGTGCGCGGAGGGCTGAAGCGGGCGGGCGCCCGGCTGTCGGAGCTCGTGAAGCGGTCGCCGCGGTTCGCGCGGGTGCGCAGCTTCCTCCGCCCGGAGTAGTCAGTCGTCGTCGTCGGGTGCGAGCCACTCGGCGCGGACCTCGCGCACCCACATGAGGCCGCGGAACAGCCCGAGCCCGATGAGCACGGCCCCGCCGATCGTGCTGCCCCCTCCGTACACCGACGCGCCGATGCCGAGGAACACCACGGTGGTGACGGCCCCGAGCAGGATGCGCAGGCGCGGGCTGAGCCCGTTCATGCGGAGGGACGGAGCAGCGCCCAGAACGCCGAGGCATCTTCGGCCCACGTGTCGTGCTCGGGACGTGCACCCGGCATCAGACCCGCCACGAACGGGAGATCGTGCGTGTCGCGGTACCGCTTGAGGCGGTCGAGCGCGCGCCGCGGGCCCACGTCGATGTCGAGGTGGGCCGCCAGGTTGTGGGCACGGGCCGCGAGCATGCCGAGCACGGCGAGCTGCACGGACGTGGGCAGCGGAGCGAGCCGCTCGTCGAGCACCGAAGCCGCCCACTGCACCTTGCTGGCCTCTTCGGGCATGCCCGCCACCGCGACCAGATCGTCGGGCGGCGTGAGGAGGTCGGCCAGCTCCGTGAGCGCGTGCCCCCACGGCGGCGGCTCGACCCCCACCCGCAGGCGCGCCAGCTGGCCTTCCGGGCTGGTGGCGTCGAGCTCGAGATCGCGCAGGGCCACGACATCCACGTCGTCGAGCTCGGCCGGACCCGTGCGCGGAGCCGTGACGCGGTCGGGCACGGGGATGTCGGTCTCGCTCTCGTCGTCGAGCTCGCCCTCGGTGAACAGCGGCAGCGAGCCCGCATCGATCTCGTCGGTGTACCAGCCGTCGCTCTCGAAGTGCGAGGGGTCGGCCGGGCGACCGGAGGGCAGATCGAGCCCCTGCACGGCGGGCATCCGCGACCGGAGCAGGCCGTGCAGGTGGGCGCCGAGGTCGCGGTACAGCGACTCGAGCGCTGCCGCGATCTCGCCCGTGGGGTCGCCCTGATCGATGAGGGTGCGCGCGCTGTCGGCCTCGCCGAGCAGCTGCAGGAGACGGGGATCTTCGAGAACGGACATGCGACGGATGCTACAGCAACCCGCGCCGCAATGCCCGCTCCAGCGTGACCACCGCGAGGGCATGGTCGATCGCACCCGTGTCCAGGAGCGTCACCAGCGCATCGACGGGGAATCGCTCGACGGAGATGTCTTCCTCGGCGTCGGGCTCGCGCACGCCCGTGTCGTGGGCCGGGCGCACGAGGTACATCCACGTACGGTTCGTCTGGATGGCCGGGTTCGACCACACCCAGCCGAGCGGCTCGATCGGACCGGTGTAGCCGGTCTCCTCGTGGAGCTCGCGGAGCGCTGCGGCTTCGGGTGCCTCGCCCGGATCGACGCATCCCCCGGGGATCTCGAGCGTCACCACACCCACGCCCGACCGGGGCTGGCGCACCAGCACCACCTCGCGATCCGCGGTGACGGCCAGGATGTTCACCCAGTCGGGCATGTGGAGCCGGGCGTGCTCGCGCGGACCCGCCGGCGTGTCGACCGCCACGGTGTCGATGCGCACGATGGGGTGTTCGAAGAGCCACGGTCCGTCGGCCATGCAGAGCGTTATCCAGTCCGCCATGAAGAATCCCCTCCCGGACCGTGTGCTCCGGGCCCATGACGCCGCGGAGGCCCAGGGCCGCGCGGGCTATCTCGACCCCGACACCGGCCTGTTCGTGATGACCGCCGGGCACCTCCGCGCGCGCGGCCACTGCTGTGGGAGCGGCTGCCGGCACTGCCCGTACCCTCCCGACGTGCAGGACGCCGCGGGGCGGCCCCGATGAGCCGCAGCAAGCGCATCCCGCCGTTCGAGGCCGAGATCACCCACCTCGGGCCGAAGGGCGTCGGTGTGGGGACCGCTCCGGACGGACGTCCCGTCCACGTGCGGCGTGCCCCGCCGGGCGGGCGCGTGCTCGTGCGCCCTGCGGGCCGGAAGCGGGGGACGTGGGCCGGTGCCCGCATGGCGCTCGTGCGCCCGCCCTCCGATGCCGTGGAGCCGCCCTGTCCGGTGTTCGGGCTGTGTGGGGGGTGCGTGCTCCAGGAGCTCCCCCTGGAGCGCCAGCGCGCGCTGAAGCTCGAGCGCGCCCGGGTCGAGGTCGGCGAGACGGAGTGGCGCGGCGTGCGCGGGAGCCCCGATGCCTACGGGTTCCGGAACAAGATGGAGTTCAGCTTCGGGAACAAGCGGTACGCGTCGGAGCGCGAGATGGCCCGCGGAGACGCCGTGCTCGACGGGCGTTTCCTCGGTCTGCACGCGCCGGGGCGGTTCGATCGCGTGGTCGACGTGGCGTGCTGTCCGCTGCTCGACGACGTGGGGAACGCGGCGCTGGCGGTCACGCGCGCCGTGCTGCTCGACCCTCCCGACGGCCCGACCCTCTGGGACGTGCGCTCCCACGAGGGATTCCTGCGGCACCTGCTCGTCCGGCGCGGGCAGGGCTCGTTGTACCTGGGCCTGTTCACGGCCTCCCCCACGCCTGCGGACGAAGCGGCCGTGCACGCCTGGCTCGACGCGCTCGAGCGTTCCGAAGGGCTCGCGGGCGTCGCGGTGTCCGCGGGCTGGTACGTGAACGACGGCGTCGCGGATGTCGCACGCGGGGAGCTGCGCGAGCACCGCGGCTCGCCCGACCTCCGGATGCGCCTGCGCGGCCGGGAGTTCTCGCTCGCTCCCCTCGCCTTCTTCCAGACCTCCACCGCGGGTGCCGAGGTGCTCGTCGACACCATCGGAGAAGCGCTCGGCACCGGGCACCGCCTGCTGCTCGACCTGTACTGCGGCACCGGATCCATCGGGATCTGCCTGTCCGACCGCGCGCGCCAGGTCGTCGGGATCGAGGAGGTGGAGGCCGCGATCGACAATGCCCGCGTGAACGCGGCCGCGAACGGCGTGCAGGCCGAGTACCGCGTGGCGAAGGTGGAGGCCGCGCTCGACCAGATCGTCGGAGGGCCCGGGATCGCCGCGGTGGTCGACCCTCCGCGCGCGGGCCTGCACCCCAGCGTCGCGCGCAAGCTCGCCGAGACCCCCCTCGACGTGCTGGTGTACGTCGCCTGCAACCCGGCGTCGCTCGGCCGCGACCGCGTGCTGCTCGAAGCGGGGGGCTGGCGCCTGCAGTGTGCGTGGGCGGTCGACCTGTTCCCGCAGACCGGGCACCTCGAGGTCGTGGCGCGGTTCGTGCGATGAGCGCGATGCCGCGAACCCTGCTGGTCACGGGCTTCGGGCCGTTCGGCGACGTCGCGGACAACCCCGCGTCCCGCCTGGCCCGTGCGCTCGACGGCGCCGCGCACGCGGGGTTCCACATCGTCGGGCGCGAGATCCCGGTATCCTACACGCGTGGAATCGACGCCACCGTGCGACTGGCCCACGAGCACCGGGCGGACTGCGTGCTCGGCGTGGGAGTCGCGACCACCCGGTCCACGATCCAGCTGGAGCGGCTCGCACGCGGCTCGTCCGGTCCCACTCCTGACGTCGACGGGATCTGCACCCCTGTGCTGCCGGGTCCCGACTGCCTCGAGAGCTCCCTGCCCGTCGACCTCTGGGCCGCCGCGCTGGGATGCGAGGTGTCCGACGACGCCGGCCGGTACGTGTGCAACGCCTGGCTCCACCAGGTCCGCCAGCAGCTCGCCGTGCCGGTCGGGTTCCTCCATGTCCCGCCCGCGGGCGCCGATCCCGTCTGGTTCCTCGACGGCCTCGTACGCCTGGTCACATCGCCAGACGTCCCGTGACGGTCGCACTCGGGTAGAGTCCCGCCCGGAGGTGGTGTGGCTGCAGGCGCCGCAATCGAGTTCCAGCAGGTCGCCCGTCGCTTCGGTCCGCGATGGGCGCTCGGCGGCATCACGCTGTCCGTGCAGGCCGGCGAAGGGCTCATGCTCACCGGGCACAACGGGTCCGGGAAGTCCACCCTGCTGCGCTGCCTCGCGACGGCGCTCAAGCTGCACCACGGCGAGATCCGCGTCGACGGCCAGGACCTCTGGGCGAACCGCCACTCTCTCCGCTCGCGCATCGGGTTCCTGTCGCATGCGGGCTACCTGTACGACGACCTGTCGGGCGCCGACAACCTGCGGGTGTGGGCGCGACTCGGTGGGATCACGGCCGATCCCCACGCCCTGCTCGAGCGGGTGGGGCTGCCGCCCAAGCGCCTCGACCCCGTGCGCACCTACAGCGCGGGCATGCGGCGGCGGCTCGCGCTCGCGCGGCTGATGCTGCAGACCCCGAGCATCGTGCTGCTCGACGAGCCCTACACCGCGCTCGACGCCGACGGGCGCAAGCTCGTCACCGAGATCGCGGTCACCCTGCGCGAGTCGGGCGCCACGCTGTTCATGGCCACGCACCTCGTCGCGTACGCCAGCGAGGCGTGCGACCGCCACATCACCCTGCTCGACGGCAAGCTGGTCGGCGACGAGCCCTTGGAGAAGCGATGATCCGCCAGACGGGCGCCGTGCTGTACAAGGAGCTGCTCACCGAGCTCCGCCAGCCGAGCCGCATCTCGGGCATCTTCTTCTTCGCGCTCGCCCTCGTGCTGCTCGTGGGGGTCGCGAGCCCGTCGGGGGTCGTGCTCCAGAAGATGGCCGCCGCGACCCTGTGGCTCGGGCTGATGCTCGCGAGCACGCGCAGCCTCGACCAGTCGTACCAGGTGGAGCTCGAGCACAACGCGCTCGAGGGCATGGTGCTCTGGCCGGTCGACCCGCGGTCCGTGTACTACGGCAAGGCGCTCGCGAACACGCTGATGCTGCTCCTGGTGTGCATCGCGCTCACCCCGCTCGTGCTCGCGATGTGCGACGCCGGCATCGAAGGCGACCCGCTGTACTTCATCGCGCTCCTGATCGCCGGATGCGCCGGTCTGGCGGCCCCGGGCACGCTGTTCGGCCTGATCACCGGCCAGGCGCGGGGCTCTTCGGTGCTCCTGCCGCTCCTGCTGTTCCCGCTGGTCGTTCCGATGCTCCTCGCGGGCGCACGCGGCACGATGCTCGTGATGGAGGGCGGTCCGGCCGCCGAGATGGAGGCACCCGGCTGGCTCCGCGTGCTCGTCGTGTTCAACCTGCTCCACTGGAGCCTGGGCGGCCTGTTCTACGGCTACATCATCGAAGACGGCTGACCGCGGGACAGAGCTCGGGAGTCCCGAGGGCACGCAGGGACGGTCCGTGAGTCCCGAGGGCACGCAGGGACGATCCGTGAGTCACAGGAGCCCGAGCTTCCGCCCGGCATGCTCCACCAGGGCGGGCCCGCCGAGCAGCCCGAGCTCGCGGAACAGCTCGTCTTCCCGCAGACGACCGTCCTCGAACAGGCCCTCCGGCTCCGCGCGGCCCTCGGCCAGCGCCGTGGCGAGACGCTCGAGCCCGGCCTCGAACACCTTGCGCCACACCCACTCGAGCTCGACGGCCTCCTCGTGCCGCTCGGTCATCAGCACCAGCTCGCCCGCGCGCGCGCCCACACCGAGCTCGAGGAACTCGAGGCTGAGGATCGGCACCAGGCCCTCGCGCTCGATCGCGATCTGGTCGAGCCAGCCCACGTCGACGAGGTCGGGCACGACCAGCAGATCGGCCAGCGCAGACGGGCAGTTCCACACGAACCCGATCAGCCGGGCATCGATCTCCTGCGCGTACAGCTGGTGCTCGCGCGTCTCGTGCAGCACCCGCCGGGCCTCCCGCTCGTCGCGGGAGTCTTCGCCGAGCTCGGTCCACGTCCAGGGAATGTCTTCGGACATCAGCGATCTCCTTCGGTGGGATCGAGCTTGAACAGCTGGATGTTCGCCACGACCACGTGCTCCTCGGGGTGCGAGGCCGCCACGATCTGACGGAGCGCACGGTAGTACGCGAGGTGGAGCTCGCGTATCCGCTCGAAGTCCTCGGCGGAACACGTGAACACGTTGTAGCTGTACTGGCCCGGAGCCCCGGAGTCGATGCGATCCACGCCGACGTTCGCCCAGTGCGACTTCAGCTGGCGCCCCACGTCGGGCTGCAAGCGGGTGTCGACCGCCGAGGTGGCCGGCCGGAACCGGCCCTTCACGCGCTCCACCTGGCCTGTGAGCTCGAGGTACTCGAGGCAGGCCTCCTCCTCTTCGACCGGGATGGAGAGCCGGTTCGCGATCCACCCCGGCTCGTGGGCGGGGAGCGCGAGGTAGTCGGCGACCTCCAGCGCGCGCAGGATCGCCTGCGTCCACGGGTACCGGCCGGCCCCCTGGCGCCGGGCCTCGAGCCGCTTCCACATCGGGAGCGCGCACGGGACGGCCTCGGGCGGCACGAAGCTCGTGATGAAGTCGACCAGGCGCAGGCTCGACGCGTCGAGGAACGTGAAGAAGTCGGGCAGGCGCGGCTGGGTCTGGCCGGCGAGCCACCGGGTGACCGAGTAGCGCGAGAGGTCGGCCCGCTTCGCGACATCGGTGGTGGAGCTGCGCCCGCGGAGGTCGCGCATGAACGCAGCCGTCGCGTCGACGGACGCCAGATCGTCGTGCTCGTCGAGCCACTGGCGCGTCTCGTGGCCGTAGAAGCTCGCCAGGCACGCCCGGAGATCGAGGCCGGAGCGCTGCACGGCCCGGAAGGTCTCGGCCACCGTGGGGTAGCGCCGCCCCGCCTCCCACGTGTACGCGACGTTCGAGCGGTAGCCGAGCCGCCGCGACCACGCGACCTGGCTGCGCTTGCCGCGGAGCGCCACGAGGAATTCGCGGGCGAGCTGCTCGGTGTCCACCCGGCCTCCGGCGCGACCCCCACGGGTCGGCGCTGCACAGGTCTATCATTTCTGCACACTCCTGGGCATCTGAGCCGCACGGAATGTGCGAAGCCGCGTTGCTGGTCGCGAACGCTCGTGGCACTGTGGAAGCGAGGAGCTCCCATGTCGCGCTCGATCCCCCTGTTGCTCGCACTGTTCGCGCTCCACACCGGCTGCGCACCGTCCGAGCCCGTGCGGTCCGATGCCGACGCGCGTGCGCGTACCGGCCTGCCCGACAAGCTCGCCACCGACGAGGAGCTCGACGTGGTCGGTCGCCATCGGGCGCGTCCGAGCGGGCGGATCGCCGGGCAGCGCCTGATGGGCGGGCAGGAGGGCGAGCCCGTGTGGTCCGACGGCCTGAACGACATCGACATCGACGCCGACCCACCGCCCGCGCCCCCCGGAGACCCCAGCGACACCGCCGACACCGGCATGTAGCGAACCCATCGGTTAGGCGCGCCCCATGGAAGGTCGCGCGCCGAGCCGTGCCGAGCTGTGGCTGTCCCGGGCGCTGGCCGTCGTGCTGCCCGCGATCGTGCTGGCGGTCGGCGCCGACGCCCTGACGTCGGGCCAGTCCCGCGACGCGCGCCGCCAGCTCGAGAACGCCGGGCAGCTCCTGAACGGCAAGACGCTGCGCGTGCCCGTGTCGGAAGCCATCCAGAAGCAGATGGCGAAGGGCCCGAACCTGGTGCTCCTGGGCAACAGCTTCGCGAACACCAACGTCGATATCGGCCTGCTCGGATCGCTGCTCGGCACGGGCCGGGGCAGCGCCGCGAGGCTCTCGATCCCGAACACGATCGGCGCGCACTGGTACGCGCTGCTGAAGTTCCAGGTGTTCCGGAAGGGCAATACGCCGCCCGACGTCGTGCTCATCGTGAGCGACCTGCAGAGCGCGCTGCTCGATCAGCCCCTGTCCGAAGGGAGCTTCGAGAACCTCCGCTCGCTGATGACCGCCCGCGACGCCGAGATCGACAAGCGCGTCGAGATGTCCGGGTACGTGTGGGAGACCGTGCAGGCCAACCGCACGCGGCTCCGGCGCACCGCCATCAACGCCGTGCGCGACAACGCGGCGCGCGCCGTGCTCCCGATGACGCCGAAGAACCGCGTGAAGCGCGCCACCAACGAGGCCATGGAGCGCGTCTTCCACGCATCGAAGACCGACCTGTCGCTGTTCCGCTCGGCGCTCCCCGTGAGCGTGGGTCAGGAGGAGACCCAGATCGACCTGTCGACCCTGCCTGCGCCGAGAGACAGCTTCCTCCCCGAGATCGCGAAGCTGTGTCACGAGCACGGCGCCCGGCTCGTGATGGTCCGGAACAAGGAGTCCCCGATGATGCCGCCCGGCCGGGGCGACATCGTGCCGGCGCCCCTCGTCCGCGAGGCGCGAGCCGCGATCGAGCCCTGGGGAGGCCTGCTGCTCGACATGGCGCCCGTGCCCATGGTCGACGCGCACTACGACAACCTCGACCACATGACGCCCGATGGCAGCCGACGGTTCACGATGGCGCTGGCCGAGGCCCTGACGGATCTCGGGATCGCCGACGAGCGCGAGCGGTACGTGCGGCCGTCCGACCCCGCGCGCGTGGAGCTGCCCGAGGCCGGTCCCCTGGGGCCCGAAGCGATCCGGAGGAGCTGGACGGCCCTCCCCGCCGGGTCCACCGCGCGGTGGTCGTGGGACGAGCCGTGGCCCGGGCCCTCCGACACGTTCCGCGTGCGCGCCGTGCTCGAGCCGATGGAAGCCGCCGGGCCCCCCACCCTGCGCGTCGGGGCCCACGAGGCCGTCGTGCAGGCGCTCCCGTCCGGTCGGTGGCTCGCCGAGCTCGTCGCCCCCGCTCCCACGGAGCCCTGGGACCTCGTGATCGCGGCTCCCGGCGCGACGGTGCTGGAAGGGCTCGAGGTCGGGACGGGCAGCACCCCCCTGTTCCTGTCGGGGTACCGGCCCGACGTCCGCGGGCACCGGCTCGAGCTGCTCGGCCGGTTCGAGGTGTTCGGGGGCGAGCTGTACCGAGACGCCGTCGCGCCGGCGTTCGCGAGCCCTCCGCCGCGTCTGCCCCCCCTGCCGCGCTTCCAGCGCAGCACCGGTCCGACGGTCGCCTACGATGCGGGCGACCTCGTGCGCATCTCCGACACCAGCACACCCGCGTACACGCCCCTCGAGGCGCGCTGTTCCCCGGTGCGCGTGAGCGAGGACGGCGTGCCGCTCCCGCTCACGAACGTCGGCTGCAAGGAGGCGCGCGAGTACGGGAAGGGTCGGATGTGCCACACCGAGCGCCGCGTGCTGTTCTCGGCCACCGACGGCACGCTGCCGGGCGCGAACGGGCGGCGGTACGCGCAGTTCCTCGACCCCGCGCGCGCCTGCGACGGGGGGTTCTGGCTGTATCCGGGCGACCACGCGACCCTCGCGGTTCCACCCGACCGGCTCCGCGAGCTCCGGGATGGCGTCGACCACCTCGAGCTCGACGTGGGGATCGCCGACCGCACGCTGCCGATCGACGTTCGGGTGCAGGTGCGCGTGAACGGGTCGGTGCGCGCGGAGCGCACGCTCTCCGACGACGACGGGGCCGGCGCGATCCGGGTCGCTCTCGAGCCCCCGATCCGGCCCGACGACACCGTGGAGCTCGTGTTCGACAACCCGACCGCCGACAGCTGGGCGATCGTGAACCGCGCCGCCCTCGTGCCGGCGCCGCCCCCCTGGGCTCTCTAGTAGTCCACCACGTGGTGGAAGCCGTATCCGAGCTGCTCGACGCGCTCGCGACGGCCCGCGTGCAGGCCCAGCCCCGACGGCAGCTCGAGCCCCTCACGCGCCGCCGCACTGAGCAGCAGCTCCCCCCGGTCTTCGCCGGCGAACGCCAGGCGCACGGCACGGGCCACGGGGACGCCGGCCACCTGGCCGAACGGGCCCACCACGACGGGGCCGCAATCGAGCCCCATCGCGAGCAGCCCGTGGTGGGCGTGGCTGCCGGGGTCTCGCGCCGCTTCGACCTCGCGCGACAGCCCGAGGGCCGCGGCGAGCGCGCCAGAGACGGTCGGAAAGCGTGCCAGCCCGGCATCGGTGCCGCTGGGCACGGCCTGGCCGCCATGGGCCTCCGCGTGCACCGCGAGCAGGGCGTGGATGCGGGACACCAGTGCCGCCATGCGCACCGGATCGCCCGACGCACGGCTGTAGCCCCGCGACGTGACCGCCAGCACCGCGACGGTCTCGACCGGGAGCTCGGAGGACCCGTCGGTCAACGGCTCAGTTGTCCTCGTTGATCCGCTCTTCGATGTCGCGCAGGAGCTGCTGCGCGGGGCCGGTGCGGTTGTTCTTGATGCACTTCTTGTAGGCCTTCCAGAGGTCGGCCAGGAACACGTCTTCGACCAGGCGGTGCTCCTCGGTGAGGTGATCGGCGCACGGGAGATCCATCCCGGCGATGCAGCGGCGGCTGTGGAGGTTCTGCAGCGTGTTGATGAACAGGTTGTTCGCGTCGGGCTCGCCGCGACGACGCAGCTCCACGAAGGTCTGCCAGGCGACGCTCTCGGGGAGGCAACCGTCGACCTTGAGGGTCGAGCGCAGGTTTCGGATGAGCTCGCGGGAGCTCATGTTCGTGTCCACCAGCTCGTTCTGCATCGACCCTCCCGAGGGTACGCCCAACCGCCACAGGGCGACCACAATGTGTATGTTCGACAATGGGCTGTTTCCAGCCCGCCGCGGAACCTACCACGATCCGACGATTCCGACACGTCTCCGTCACGATCGCGGGATGGCGCGATCGCCACGGGCCGCACGCAGGCGCGCTGCCGGAGAGTTGTCCACGGTTCGTCAGGTCTCGGGGATCCCGGCGGGTTTCGGACGGAAGTCCCCCGCAGGTTCGCGTGCGCGCCCACGATCGTCGGGCGCGGTGGTAGGGTTCCGCATGCGTCAGTGGATCCTCGCCGGCTGCACCGCCGTGTGGCTCGCGCTCCCCGCGCCGGCTCGCGCGTTCCCGTACGAAGTGCACACCCGGACCCTCGAGAACGGGTGCGAGCTCGTGGTCGTGCCGATGCCGTCGGAAGGCGTCGTGGCGACGGCCGTCTGGATGGACGTGGGCTCGCGGAACGAGGTGGAGCCGGGGCGCACGGGGTACGCCCACTTCTTCGAGCACCTGCTGTTCTCCGGCACCGAGACGCTCGATCGCGCCGGTCGCGACGCGGCGCTCCTGAAGCTCGGCATCGGCGACAACGCGTGGACGTGGCTCGACGAGACCGTGTACACGGGCACGTCCGACACGGAGTCGCTCGATGCGTGGATGGGCATCCAGGCCGACATGATGGCTCACCTCGCGCTCACGCCCGACCACGTGAAGCGCGAGTCGGGTGCGGTGTACGGGGAGTACCGCAAGACCCAGGCGTCTCCCGACTTCCACCTCGACCAGGCGCTCCGCCGCACGGCGTTCACGGTGCACCCGTACGCCCACGACACGCTGGGGTACGAGGCCGACATCGCCGCGATGCCGGGCGCGTACGACTACGTGCAGGCGTTCTACGAGCGCTGGTACCAGCCCGGCAACGCGCGCGTGCTGCTCGTGGGCGACGTCACGCCCGAGGCCGGGTTCGCCCTGCTCGAGAAGCACTTCGGGCCGTGGGCGCCGAAGCCGGTCGCCGTGCTGCCCGAGATCCCCGAAGAGCCCGCCCAGACGGGTCCGCGGAGCGTCGAGGTCGCGTGGGACTCCGAGATCCCGCCCCAGCTGATGTTCGGGTGGCGCATCCCGGCGGCGAACCCGTCCGATCCGGAGGTCGCCGCGCTGAGCCTCGCCGAGGCCCTGCTGCTCGGGCGTGCGGGCCGCCTGCCGAACCGCCTGGTGCGCGAGGAGGCCCTGGCCCTCTCGGTGAGCGGAGGGCTCGAGCCCACCGTCGATCCGGGCCTGTTCCTCGTGCACATCGAGCTGAAGGATGCCGCGGATCGCGCGCGGGTCGAAGCCATCGTGCAGGAGGAGATCGAGGGGCTCGTGAAGGGCGTCGACCCGGCCTTCTTCGCGCGCACACGCAGCAATGCCCGGTACCGCGGGCTCCTCGAGCTCGACGACCCCGAGAACGTGCTCTACGTCGTCGGGGATCGCATGCGGAGAGGCGCGCGCGCCGCCGACATCGGCGCGTTCGACGAAGCGGTCGCGGCCGTCGATCCGGGGGCGCTCGGCGCAGCCGTCGCGAAGCACCTCACGCCCGAGCACCGCACGATCGCCTGGATCGCCCACGGAGCGCCCGCCGAGCCCGAGACCCCAGCGCCGGCCGAGACGCCCGGCGGAGCGTCCGATGCGCGCTAGCCTGCTCCTGCTGCTCGCGACGGCCTGCATGCCGAAGATCGCCCGCGGTCCGATCGCGGCGGAGGTGCAGGCCGCGCCCGTCACCGTGGTCGCACGGCCCGACGATCGGTCGCCGAACCTCTACCTTCAGGCCGTCATCCGCGCGGGGTCCGCGTGGGATCCGCCCGGCCACGAAGGGCTCGCCGCGCTCACGGTGCGCTCGATGATCGAAGCGGGCGCCGGCGAGCGAACCGGTCAGGACGTGCGCGACGCGCTGTTCGAGGCGGGCACGGCGTTCGAGGCCGTCGTCGACCGGGAGCTCGTGTCCATCCGCCTGAAGTGCCACACCGACCACGCCGACCTGTGCCTCGGGCTGTTCACCGACGTGCTGACGGCTCCCCGGTTCCGCGACGAAGACGTGAAGCGGCTCGGAGAGCAGGCGGTGAACGACGTCACTGCGGGTCTGCTGTCCGACGAGGAGGCCCTCGGTCAGGAAGTCTTCCACGCCACGATCTACGAAGCGCACCCCTACGGGCACCCCGTGGAGGGGCGTGCCGGCGTGCTCCCCCTCCTCGACGGGCCGGCCACACGGGCATTCTGGGCCTCGCACGTGCTCCGGTCCACCGTCACCGTGGGGGTCGCCGGGTCCTACGACGATGCGTGGGAGGCCCGGCTGCGCTCGGCTCTCGAAGCGGTCCCCGCCGGTCCCCCGCCCGAGCTCCCCCTCCCCTCGCCCAACACGCCGCACGGTCGCGGCCTCGTCGCCGTCGACACCTCCACGGGGGTCACGGGATTCCACGTCGGCCACCCGCTCGCCATCGACCGCAACCATCGCGACTGGCCCGCCCTCACGGTCGCGTTGACGGCCTTCGGCGCGCATCGGCAGTCCTTCGGACGGCTCTACCAGTCCATCCGCCAGGAGCGCGGGCTGAACTACGGCGACTACGCGTATGCCGAGCCGTTCGTGCAGCGCGGGTGGACCTCCCTGCCCGAGCAGGGCGTGCGGCGGCGCGACAACCACTTCCTGATCTGGCTGCGTCCCACGGGCGACGAGAACGGCCCGTTCGCCCTGAAGATGGCGATCGACGAGCTCGAGACGCTCGTGCGCGACGGCCTCACCGAAGCCGAGCTCGAGAACACGGTCGCGTACCTGTCGCGGCACACGCGCCTCGAAGCGACGGATCCCGGCCGTCGGCTCGCGTACGCCCTCGACGCCGAGGTGTCCGGAACGCCCGACGTGCTCGACTTCCTCCCGCGTGCGCTGGAGTCTCTGGAGCTGGGCCAGGTGAACGCCGCGCTCCAGCAGCACCTGCACCCCGAGGATCTGTGGATCGTCGCGGTGAGTGGGGATGCCCAGGCCCTCGCCGACCGATTGATCGAAGAGAACCCGACCCCCATCGTCTACGCCGACGTCACGCCCGACGAAGCCCAGGCCGCGCGTGACGCCCTGATCGCCAAGAAGTCCCTCGGGCTCGACCCCGATCAGGTGTTCGTCCTGCAAGCCGACGGAGTCTTCCGATGAAGCGCGCCCTCCCCCTCGTCCTCGTCCTGCTCACCGGCTGCGAAGAGCTCGATCAGTTCCTGCCGAAGCTGTCGTTCGACACGCTCGAGGTCGACCAGATCGACTTCCAGGAGGCGAAGGTCGACTTCGTGTTCCAGGTCGACAACCCGAACCCCGTCGACGTGGGCCTGTCGAGCTTCTCCTACGACCTCGGGCTCGCGGGCGTCCACCTGCTCGACGGCGACAACGAAGAGGGCTTCCAGCTCGAGGCCTCCGATGCGAGCGAGCTGCGCCTGCCGGTCGGGCTGAACTGGAAGGACACCTTCGACACGATCACGGCCACCCGCGGGCTCGACGACGTGCCGTTCGGCCTGAAGGGGCACTTCGGCTTCGACACGCCGCTCGGCGAGGCCCGACTCCCGTACGACGAGGGCGGCGACTTCCCCGCGCTGCGCACGCCGAAGTTCCGGTTCAAGAACCTGCGGGCCACGGGCATCGACATCTTCACGCAGACCGCCAACCTCGAGCTCGACCTCGGGGTCGACAACGACCACGGCACGAGCCTGTTCTTCGACCGGTTCGACTACGGCGTGACGATCGGCGGGCAGCCGCTCGCCTCGGGCCTGCTGAACACGTTCGAGGTCGAGAGCGCGTCGGAGGGCGACCTGTGCCTGCCGATCCAGGTGAACCTGCTCACGGCCGGCACCACCATCGTGAGCGCCATCACGGGGGGCGGGAAGCTCGATGTGGGGCTCGGCGCCAGCATGGACGTGCAGACGCCCTTCAAGGACCTCCAGGGCAACCCCGTCATCGTGCCCCTCTCGATCGACGAAGCCGGCCTGCTCGACGTTCTCTGAGCCGCATTCAGAGGCCGGGGACCCACCACTCCACCGTGTCGACTGCCCGGAAGCCCTGCACCACGGCGCCGCCTGGCACCAGCACCCCGCCGCGCCACGGCGCCGCTCCCGTGCCGTGCCGCGGGGTCGGGAGCGGGGCTTCGGACGTCCAGGCGTCTGCAGCGGGGTCGTACACCTCGACCTCCGCGAACACCCCGTCGGGGTCGAGCGGATTGCCCTCTCCGCCCGCGACCCAGATGCGGCCGTCCGCCAGCACGCAGCCCGCCGCCCCCGCTCGGGCCGTGAGCATCGGAGCTCGCTCTTCCCAGGCCGTGCCGGTCCAGGCGTACACGTCGGGCTGGATGCCCGCGATCCCGCCCTCCCGCCCGCCGACGACGAGGACTTCCGCTCCGCCCACCCCCACCGCGTGATCCGCAGCCAGGGGGAGGTCGGGCAGCGATGTGGCCGTGCCCGTGAGCGTGTCGTAGCGCCATGCGGTCCCGAGGGTCCCGCCGCGCAGCCCACCGGCCAGCAGCACGTCGGTCCCGAGCGCGCCGGTCGCCGCGGCACCGACCGGCTCCGGGAGCGCGGGAGCCTCGGCCCATCCGGCCTCTCCGGGGTCGAGGGTCCACACGCGACCGCTCGGGGTGAAGCCGGTGCCGGTCAGCATGCCCGCGATCACGATCGACCCGTCCACGACGGCGGCGTTCAGGTGGTGGGCCGGCTCGGGCAGCGGTGGACCGGGCTCCCACGAGGTGCCGTCCCAGATCCACACGGTGTCGACGACGCGGAGACCGTCATCGAAGCCCCCCAGCACCCACACCGTGTCGTCCACGGCGAGCACGGCGACCTCCTGCAGGGGTGTCGGGAGCGGATCGAGGCTGTACCAGCCCGGGTCGGGGTCGCCTTCGGGCGGGACCGGCGGGGCCGCCGAGTCCCGAGGGCCTGCCGTGCACGCGAGCAGGGCGAGCAGGATCACCCGAGGATCAGGCCGTCCGCGATGAGGCCCGCGGCGTCGACATGCCCGATGCGATCGGTGTCGTTGCCCACGTCGACGATGTTCGACAGCAGGTCGCGCAGGTTGCCCGACAGGCGCACCCGCCGCATCGCTCCGACCGGGACGTTCGCTTCGAGCACCCGCCCGTCGACGAGCATGTCGAACGCGCCCGTGCGGATGTCGATCCCGGCCGGATCGAGGTCGTCGACCATGAGGCTCGGACCGCCGATCTCGGTGAGCAGGGCGTTCAGCGAGCGCGTACCCGACCGCATGAGCAGGTTGCTCGGACCGAGCCCGTCGCCCCAGCAGTGGCCGGTGGGACGGGTATCGAGGCGCCGTGCGGTCTCGGGGTCGAGGAAGCGCGCATCCACGCGCCCTTCGCGGATGAGGGTGAGCGGAACGGGCGGCACGCCGCGATCGTCGAACATGCGGGTGTGCAGCGCACCCGGCCGGGAGCCGTCGTCGACGATGTGGAACTGCTCGGAGATCGTGGGCATGCCGTCTTCGGACGGGCTCAGGAAGAACTCGCCGGACGTGAGGCGATCGGGATGGAAGTGCTCGCCGAGCAGCGCGATGATCCGGCTGACGGGCAGGGGTGGGAGCACGACGCGGACCGGGCCGGGCTCGAGCGTCTTGCCGTCTTCCATCAGCTCGGCGCCACGGCGCGCGAGGTTCGTGCCCAGCGGGAGCGACGCGATCGACGCGAACGCGCGCGTCTCGATGTGATCGCGCAGCGACAGGCCCTCTCCGGCCACCCCGCCCTCGAGGCGATAGCGCGTGCCGGGCTCTTCGAGGAGCAGGCCGCGGCTGTTCGCGAGCCCGCGCCACGTGTGCTCGTCTTCGTAGCGGAACCCGGTGGACCGGAACCGGCTGCCGGCGGTGCGGACCTGGCGCTCGGCGTCCATCACGACCTCGAGGCGATCCTCGCTCGTGAGGTTCGGATAGCGCCGGTCGAACGTGCCGAGCCCGCTCGCGAGCCCGCCGATCGACGCCATCGGCCCGGCGTACGCGCTCTCGGGGCTCTCGAACGTGGCGGCGAGCGCCTGCCCCACGAGCTCGCGCCCGTCGGCGAAGCGCCCCTGCATGCGACCGACGCGCCCGCCCTCGACCCACACGCGCACGACGAGCTCGTCGCGCTGGGTCTGCGACTCCGACGGGGCCCCTCCGGGCTTCAGGTGGATCTTCCACCCGGACCCGCGGATCGCCAGTACCTCCGCTGCCTTCGCACCCTCGGAGAGGGCGCGCTGGACCAGCGCCTCCAGATCATCCAATCCAATCGCCATGCCGGCAGCCTACCCGATGCGCGCGATACTCGGGGCCCGGAGGCTCGATGACCGCTCTCGCCCTCGCGTGGCTCGCCGCGTGCGCCCGACCCGAAGCCGCGGAACCGCCCGCACCCGTGAAGGAATCTCAGGCGGCGGCCCCGGCTCCGCCGACCCAGCGGGCCTCCTCGGGACGCCGGATCGTGGCGGTCGGTGACCTGCACGGGGATCGCGAGGCTTCGCTGAAGGTGCTCCAGCTCGCCGGTATCGCCGACGCCGACGGCCGGTGGATCGGCGGGGACACCGTGTTCGTGCAGACGGGCGACACGACGGATCGCGGTCCCGACAGCAAGGGCGTGATCGACCTCCTCCGCGCGATCGCCGCGCAGGCGCCCGCCCACGGCGGCGAGGTGCACCTGCTGAACGGGAACCACGAGGTGATGAACCTGCAGGGCGACTGGCGGTACGTCAGCGACGGGGATCTCGCAGGCTTCGGCGGCCGGAACAAGCGGGCGCTGGCATTCGCGAAGAACGGCGAGTACGGCCGCTTCCTCGGCACGCTGCCCGTGGTCGCGAAGGTCGACGACACGGTGTTCGTGCACGGCGGCGTGACCCCCGAGTTCGCGGCGCTCGGCGTGGAGGCCGTGAACACGCGGGCGAAGGAGCACTACTTCGACGGTCCGGGGCCCGATGGTGACGCCGTGCACGGCACCTCCGGGCCCACGTGGTACCGCGGGTACGTGCAGGATCCCGAGGAGACCGCGTGTCCGGAGCTGCAGCGCGCGCTCGAGGCGATGGGCGCGAAGCGCATGGTGGTCGGGCACACCACCCGCCGCGACGGGCGCGTCGAGTCCCGCTGCGGCGGGCGTCTGGCGGTGATCGACATCGGGATCAGCGCGCACTACGGCGGGCACCTCGGAGCGTGGGAGTCGATCGACGGCGACGCGCGGGCGCTCATGCCGGATGGCCCGGTGGATCTCCCGGATCCGCCATGAGCGACGGCACGGGTGGACGGCGGGAAGGCGAGAGATAGACTGGCCGCCCAGCCCGGAGGCCCCCCATGTCCTTGTCGACCGTGCAGAGCTCGTCCCAACGCAAGATCCATTCGTCGTTGAAGCGCTGGAAGGGCACCCTCCCGGCAGACGACTCCGAGCTGTTCCGGCTGTTCGTCGACGAAGCCGTGCCGCGCCTCCGGGGCCCGTACCTCGCGCAGCGCCGGCCCACGCAGGTGCTCGAAGACCTCGAGCGCGCCTTCCAGTTCGCCTCGCAGCGCAAGGAGGACGTGAAGGTGCGCGTGATGGAGCGCGACAAGGGCGTGCGGCTGTTCAGCAACATGAACGACCAGCCGTTCATCGTCGACACGATGCGCCTGTTCCTCCGGAACTGCCGGGCCGACTACCTCGGCGGCTTCAACCTGGTGCTGCGCTGCCAGCGCGACGCGAACGGGAAGCTCGTGGGCATCGGGGGCGAAGGCAGCACCACCGAGAGCGTGGTGATGCTCGAGGCCGACGGCGGGCGCGTGATGAACGACGCCGACGCGGCGCTCGAGACGCTCCGCGCGCAGCTCCAGATCGCGCGCGCCACGGTCCGCGACTTCAAGGCGATGACGCGCACGGTCGAGCGCTGGGTCGAGAAGTTCGAGGCCGAAGCCGACCGCCACCCGGAAGGCGCCGAGGCGTGCCGCGAGACGGCCGCGTTCCTGAAGTGGCTGCTGCGCGAGAACTTCGTGTTCATGGGCATGGACGGCTCGGAGCCGATGGGCATCCAGACGCTCGACAACGCGTTCGCGTCCGACGCCTCGGGCGACTGGCCCCTCCCCCACGAGCCGGGCACGGTCCGCGTGCGCAAGAGCACCGTGGAGTCGCCGATCCACCGGTCGGGCCGCATCGACGAGATCCTCGTGACGCTCGGCAGCGGCGACGACGCCCAGTCGCTGTTCATGCGCGGCCTGTTCACGTACCGGGCCGTCACGCAGCCCTGCCGCACGGTGCCGATCCTGCGCGGCGTGCTCGCGACCATCCTGAACGACGGCGCCAGCGCGCCGGGCTCGTACCGCTACAAGGGCCTGGCGAACGTGTTCGACAGCCTGCCCACGGAGCTGCTGTTCACCGCGAACCTCGCCGCCATCGGCGAGATGGTCGACCTCGTGTTCGAGGCCGAGCAGTCGTCGGACGTCGGCGTCACGTTCATCCGCACCAGCGAAGACGCCGCGTTCTGCCTGGTGGCGATGCCGAAGGCCCAGTACAGCGAAGACCTCGCGCGGGCGATCGAAGACGCCATCGTGACGGCCACCCAGGCGACGTACACCGATCACGGGCTGTTCGTCGGCCGGTACGACACGGTGCTCGCCCACTGGTACCTCACGGGCGTCCGCCACAAGGGCGACGCGAGCGCCCAGAAGCTCTCCGACACCGTGCGCCAGCTCGCCACGCCGTGGCATGCGCGCCTGTGGAGCGCGCTGTCCGAGACGCTCGACGAGTCCGAGTGCGACCGCCTGGCCGACACCTACGGGCGCGCGTTCCCCGACACCTACATGCGCGTGACGCCCGCGAGCCTGGCGGTGCGCGACATCCTGAAGCTCGACGAGCTCTCGTCCCGCCAGAACGTGCTGGCCGAGCTGTACGAGCTCGACGGCCAGCTCCACCTGCGCCTGTACCAGGCGAAGGACGTGTTCCTCACCGACATCCTGCCGGTGCTCGACAACTTCGGGCTCGTCGTGCGCCAGTCGTGGGCCACCGAGGTGAAGTCCCGCGGCGGCCGGCTGTTCATGGACACCTTCGTGCTCGACCCCACGGCCGAGATCCCCCGCGAGATGCTGCTCGAGCGTCAGGGGCTGCTGAAGTCCGCCATCGAAGCCGTGTTCTCGGGCAACGTGGAAGACGATCCGCTCAACCAGCTCGTGCTCACGAGCGGTCTGGCGTGGGCCGAGGTCGACCTGATCCGCGGCTACACCGAGTACAGCCGCCAGCTCACCGTGAAGCTGTCCGCGAACCGCCTGCTCGAGATCCTGCTGAAGAACCCGGTCATGTGCCACGCACTGGTCGACTTCTTCCACGCGCGCTTCGACCCCGACATCGAAGGCGAGCGCAGCGCGCTCCAGGCCCGCGCGGCCGAGCATGCCGAGAAGGAGCTCCGGTACATCCTGTCGCACGACGAGGACCTCGTGTTCTCGACGATGTACGAGCTGCTCCGCGGCACGCTGCGCACGAACTACTACCGCACCGACCGGAAGTTCCACTACATCAGCTTCAAGCTCGACTGCAGCCAGATCCCGAGCATGGGTGTGAACCGCCCGATGTTCGAGATCTACGTGCACCACCGGGAGGTGGAGGGCGTGCACCTCCGCTTCGGCAAGGTCGCTCGCGGCGGGCTGCGCTGGTCCGACCGCGACGACTACCGCACCGAGGTGCTCGGTCTCGTCACGACGCAGCTCGTGAAGAACGTCGTCATCGTGCCGACCGGCTCGAAGGGCGGGTTCTACCTGAAGCGTCCGAGCCCCGACGGCAAGGTGCGACGCGAGCAGGCCGACTACCACTACAAGACGTTCATCCGCGGGCTGCTCGACGTCACCGACAACAACGTGAAGGGCGCGATCGTCCCGCCGCCACGGGTCGTCCGCCACGACGGTGACGATCCGTACCTCGTGGTCGCGGCCGACAAGGGCACGGCCCACCTGTCCGACACGGCCAACGGGATCAGCCGCGAGTACGGCTTCTGGCTCGACGACGCCTTCGCGTCCGGCGGGTCGGTCGGGTACGACCACAAGGGCGTCGGCATCACCGCGCGGGGCGCGTGGGTGCTCGTGCGGCGGCACTTCGCCGAGCGCGGCATCGACCCGTACACGCAGGAGTTCACCTGCGTCGGCATCGGCGACATGGGCGGCGACGTGTTCGGGAACGGCCTCATCGAGAGCCCGCACACCAAGCTCCTCGCCGCGTTCAACCACCTGCACATCTTCCTCGACCCGAACCCCGATGCCGCCAGCTCGTACAAGGAGCGCAAGCGCCTGTTCGAAGCCGTCGGCGGGTGGGGTGACTACGACACGTTCGCCATCTCGAAGGGTGGCGGTGTGTACGACCGGCGCCTGAAGAGCATCCCGCTGTCGCCCGAAGCGCAGGCGATGCTCGGCATCGAGGCCGACGAAGCCGACCCGAACGACGTGATCAACGCCATCCTCCGCATGGACGTCGACCTCCTGTGGAACGGCGGCATCGGCACGTACATCAAGGCGTCCACCGAGACCCACGCCCAGGCCGACGACCGCAGCAACGACGCCGTGCGCATCGACGCGCCGCAGCTCCGCGCCAAGATCCTCGGCGAGGGCGGCAACCTCGGCCTCACCCAGCGGGCCCGCATCGAAGCCGACCGCTGTGGCGTGCGCCTGAACACCGACGCCATCGACAACTCCGGCGGCGTCGACCTGTCCGACCACGAGGTGAACCTCAAGATCCTGCTCAGCCTGCCGCTCACGCGGGGTGAGCTCACGACCGAGCAGCGGGTGTCGCTGCTCGAGGAGATGACCGACGAGGTCGCCTCGCTCGTGCTCGTGAACAACGACGCCCACGGCCGCCAGCTGTCGCGCGACCAGATCCGCAGCCGGCAGGACATCTTCCAGTTCGGGCGCGCCATCGCGTTCGTGGAGCGCCACTTCTCCGTGCGCCGGAAGCAGCTCGCGCTGCCCACCGACGTGGAGCTCGCGGAGCGTGCCGCGAAGGGCGAAGGGCTCACGCGGCCCGAGCTCGCCGTGCTGTCGGCGTGGGTGAAGATGTACGTCTACCAGCAGCTGCTCGACGGCGATCCGAAGTCGATCCCGGGCTACGACGCGCTGCTGTTCGAGTACTTCCCGAAGAAGGTGCAGACGACCTACGCGAACGATATCCGGAACCACATGCTGGCGAACGAGATCGCGATGACCGTCGCGACCACCCGCATGATCGCCGACGCCGGTGCCGCGTTCTTCCCGATGATGCTCGAGACGACCGGTGCCAGCGTGCCGGCCGTGGCCGCCGCCTACCTGAAGGCCCAGGACCTCGCCCGCACCCACGAGGCGCGCGCGACGCTCGAGGAGCTGCGGACCAGCGTCAGCCTGTCGTCGCTGTACGCGAGCTGGGTGATGGTCGATGCCGGAGCCCGCGAGGTCGCGAGCTACTGGCTGTCCGCCCGCGGGCGCATCCCGACCGACGCCGAGCTGGCGCAGATGCGGGAGGCCGTGCAGCAGGTGTACGAGCTCCAGGCGAGCGAGGTGGCCGCGCGGAACGCGACGCTGCTCCGCAAGCTGCAGGACGACGACATCCCCTCGAACGTGGGCTCGCTCATCCTGAAGGCGCAGTACCTCAACGTCGCGCTCATGATCTGGGCCGAGTCGCTCCGCAGCGGGGCCGACTTCCCGCGGATGGTCGTGCAGCACCTCGCGGTGGCGCGTGCGAGCCGTCTGCAGGCGCTGCTCGACGATCTCGCGATCCGTCCGGCGACGGGCCGCTGGGATCCCATCGCGCTGCGCATCCTGAGCCACCGGTTCCACGTGCTGCTGCGCCAGCTCGTGCAGACGACGCCGATGCATGCGGAGTCCGAGACGGTCGACCAGCTGGTGCCGCGCCTCGAAGCGGGCTTCCTGGCAGACGTTCGCGCGCAGGTCGACGAGATGATGGACGGCGAGCAGCCCTCCGTCGCGACCCTCCTCGTGCTCGAGGAGCGCATCGCGGGGGCCATCACACGACTCTCGGCGTGAGCGGTTAGAGTCGGGCGTTCGCGCCGGTCCGGCGGACGGAGGCCCCATGCGCTCGATCGCTCTGCTGCTCCCCTTCCTGCTGTTGGGATGCCCGAAGGATCCCGACGACACCGAGCAGGAAGCCGACGCCGACACCGACGCCGACACCGACACCGACTCGGATACCGACAGCGACACCGACTCCGACACCGACACCGACACCGACAGCGGGAGCGATTCCGGCGGAGACTCCGGTGGCGGGTCGGGCGGGTCGGGAGGCGGCGGTCCGAACTGTCCCGACGACCTCCTGGAAGACAACGACACGCCGAACACGGCCACCACGGGCCTCACGAGCGCGCAGCTCCTGCAGTCGATCGATCTCGACGACGACTGGTTCGAGATCGTCGTGCCGGACCAGGCCTACGTCGACGTGGAGATCTTCTTCCAGCACTCGCTGGGCGACATCGACCTCTACCTGGTCGACAGCAACGGCACGAACCTCGACGACTCGATCTCCACGACCGACAACGAGCTCGTGTCGGGCGTCAACACGTCGGGGGGTCCGGTCACCTGGTACGGCCGCGTCACGATGTGGACCACCAACGGCTGCAACGAGTACGAGATCGAGATCCGCGTCGGGAACCTGGGTCCGGAGGTGTGCGACGACCTGTTCGACAACGACCAGGACGGTGCGGCCGACTGCGACGACTACGAGTGCCTCAGCGAGCCCGCGTGCCTCCAGGCGTGTCCGAACGAGGACATCTACGAGACGAACGACGACGCGGCCGATGCCACGGCGGGGTTCACGTCCGACACCGACCTGATGGTGCACGGCCAGAACGAAGACTGGTTCGAGCTCGTGGTGCAGCCGGGTGAGGTCGGCCAGGCGACCCTCGGCCACGATCCGCTCGACGGCGAGGTCGACCTGTACCTGGTCGGCCCGACGGGCACGACCCTCGACTCCGACACCAGCGGGTCGGCGGCGAAGGCGGTCTCGTCGTTCAACACCGGCGCCACGCCCGCCACGTGGTTCGTCCGCGTGGCCACCGAGGATCGCTGCAACTCCTACGATCTGGCCCTGTACGCCGGGCCCGTTCCCGACGAGGTCTGCGACGACGGCGTCGACAACGACCTCGATGGGTTCGACGACTGTGACGACTACGACTGCCTCACCGACGCCGCGTGTCCGAACACGTGCCCGCCGGAAGACGCGCTGGAGGACAACGACACCCAGGGCGCCGCATGGCCCAACGCCGGCAACGAGACGGGCCTGATGGTGCACCGGCAGGACGAGGACTGGTTCGAGCTCGTGGTCGGCCCGAACGAGATCGGCCGCGTCGACATCCAGCTGGTGAACGCCGACGGCGACCTCGACCTGTCGCTGCTCGACTCGAACGGCACGATCGTCGACTCCAGCGGGACCACCGGGAACGCCGAGAGCGTCTTCGTCCAGAACACCGGGACGACGACCGAGGTGTACGCCGCGCGCGTGTTCGTGTGGTCGGGCAGCGCCAGCGACTGCAACACCTACGACATGCAGCTCTACAGCGGGCCCATCCCGCCCGAGTCGTGCGCCAACCAGACCGACGACGACCTCGACGGGCGCATCGACTGCGCCGACTACGACTGCATCGACGATGTCGCGTGCACGTCCGTGTGCGCCCCCGAAGACGCGTTCGAGGACAACGACGACCAGGCCTCGGCCGCTCCGCTCACGGGGTCCGGTCCGTACACCATCCACGAGGTCGACGACGACTGGTGGCGGGTCGACGTGCCGGATGGCGAGCTGCTCGTGGTCGATCTCGTACACGACCACCTCCAGGCCGTGATCGACGTGAGCCTGTTCGACGAAGCCGGAACGCTCCTCGACTCCGATCTGTCGAGCACCGCCGACGCGAAGCAGGTCTCGGTCGTGAACAGCACGGGCGCCAGCGCCACGTACTACATCGAGGTGGTGCACTGGCAGGGCGACCCCTGCAACACCTACACGCTCGACGCGTCCGTGGGTCCGGTGCCCGACGAGACGTGCGACGACCTGTCCGACAACGACCTCGACGGGCTCGCCGACTGCGACGACTACGACTGCCTCGGCGACAGCGCGTGCACGGGCGTGTGCCCGCCCGAAGACGTGTACGGCGGCGTGAACGCCGACCCCACCATCGCGCTGCCCCTCACGCAGGCCCTGGGCATGTCCACCCATCGCCAGCGTCCCGACTGGTTCTGGGTGACCGCGGGCCCCGACGAGGTGCTCACGGTCGACGTGGCGTTCGTGGATGCCGACGGGAACCTGCGCGTCGACGTGTACGACACCGCGCAGAACCTGCTGCAGTCCGTCGACACGGGCACCGACGACGAGCAGGTCTCCATCGTGAACGACACGGCCCAGTCGCGCGACTACCTCGTGCGGGTGAGCGTCTCCGGAACGCTCGACGTGTGCAACAGCTTCGACTGGAACGTCACGTCCGCGCCGCTGCCCGACGAGATCTGCGACAACGGCACCGACGACGACCAGGACACCTTCGCCGACTGCTTCGACTACGAGTGCGGCACGGCGTTCGCCGCCTGTGCGTGCCCGGCCGACGACGCGAACGAGCCGAACGACACGAGCGGAACGGCGTCCACGGGCGTCACGAGCGCGCTGAACCTCGGCGTGTTCGCCCAGAGCCGCGACTTCTACGCGTACACCGTGCCCGCGGGCGGCACGATCGACGTGCTCGTGGGCTTCGTGCACGCGAACGGCGACATCGACTTCGCGCTCCGCAACCCGGCGGGCACCACTCTGGTCGGTGGCACGTCCGTCTCGGACAACGAGTCGGGCAGCTGGACGAACAACACGGGCGCCGCGGTCGACGTGGTGCTCGACGTGTTCCTGTGGAACAACAACGCGCCCTGCAGCTCGTACGACCTCACGGTCACCGTCACTCCCTGATGCCGCGCTGGTCGTTCCTGCGGCACGGAGAGTCGGTGGCGAACGCAGAGGGGTGGCTCGCGGGCCACACCGACGCGCCGCTCACCCCGAAGGGCGAGCGCGAGGCCGTCGAGGCCGGCGAAGCCCTGCGCGACGTGCCGTTCACGCGGGTGCTCGTGTCCGACCTGTCACGGGCGCGCCGCACGCTGGAGCTCGCACTCCCCCACTGGGACGGGCCGGTCACGGTGTCGGCGGGCCTCCGGGAGCGCACGATCGGCGACTGGGACGGCATGCCGGGCAACGCGCTCGCGAAGCTCGGCGGGTTCGACGTGCTGCTCACGTGGGACGGCCGTCCGCCGAACGGCGAGAGCCACGCCGATCTCGCCGACCGGGTGCTGCGCACGCTCGATGGGCTCGATGCCGACGAAGACACGCTGGTGGTCTGCCATGGCGCGCTGATGCGGGCGGTGCTGGGCGTGCTGGATGGCCGTCCGCGCGACGAGATCGGGCGCATCCGCTATCCGAACTGCGCGCTGCAGACGCGGCAGGTCGACGTGGGTGGGTGGCGGGCGCTGCTGGGTTAGGTCGCCCAGCATGAAGACCGCAGAGCTCCAGATCCCGTGCGCCGACACCCGGTGCGAGATGACCTTCATCATCATGCCCCAGCACCTGAACGCCCTCGAGAGCGTGTTCGGCGGCCAGGTCATGGCCTGGATCGACGTGTGCGCCGGCGTCTCCGCACAGCGGTTCGCGCGCGGCATCGTCGTGACGGCCTCGATGGACCAGGTGACCTTCGAAGCCCCCATCCGGAAGGGCCAGGTCGCCGTGCTCCAGTCGCAGGTGAACTGGGCGGGCACCACGTCGATGGAGGTCGGTGTGCGGGTCGAAGCCGAGGACATCACCACCGGGCACCGCACGCACACGTCCACCGCGTACCTCACCATGGTCGCGCTCGACGACACCTTCCGGCCGCGCCCCGTGCCCACGCTCGTGCCCGAGACCCCCGAGCAGCGCCGGCGGTACGCCGATGCCGAGCATCGCCGGGAGGTCCGGCTGGCCCTGCGCCAGCGCGGCCACACGAAGAAGGAGCGGGAATGAGGCTGGTGCTCGCCAGCGGATCTCCACGACGCCGCCAGCTGCTGGAGTGGGCGGGCCTGAGCCCCGAGGTCCGGCCGTCCGACGTCGACGAGCACTGGGTGGTGGGCGAAGACCCCGCCGATGCCGCCGAGCGTCTGGCGCGCTCGAAGGCCCTCGGTCCCGACGACGCCGTGCTGGTCGCGGCCGACACCGTGGTACACGTCGACGGAGAGCCGTTCGGCAAGCCCGAGGGCGCGAACGACGCCGTGGCGATGCTGCGCCGGCTGTCCGGCCGCTGGCACCACGTCACCACCGGGGTCGCGGTGCGGAGCGCCCAGGGTGTGCTCACCTCGTTCCGAGTGACGACCGACGTGCGCTTCCGGGCCCTGTCCGACGGCGAGATCGCGCGGTACGTCGCGACGGGCGAGCCCCTCGACAAGGCCGGCGCCTACGGCATCCAGGGCGAGGGCGGCGGGCTCGTGGCCGAGGTGCGGGGCGACTGGACGAACGTGATGGGCCTGCCCCTCGAAGCCACGCTGAGCGCGCTGCAGGCCCACGGCATCGCGCCATGAGCGTCGCCGAGCGCCTCGACACCGTGCGCCGGCAGCTGGCCGCCGCGCTCGCCGAGTCCGGGCGCAGCTCCGACGCCGCGCGGCTCATCGCCGTCAGCAAGACCCACCCAGCCGCGCTGCTCGAAGAAGCCCTCGCGCTCGGGCAGCACGACTTCGGCGAGTCCTACGCACAGGAGCTGCGCGACAAGGTCCCCCTGCTCCCCGACCACGTGCGGTGGCACTTCATCGGCCGCATCCAGCGCAACAAGGTCAAGTACATCGCCCCCCACGCGTACCGGGTGCATGGGGTCACGCACGTCGATCAGGCCGTGGCGCTCGCCTCGAAGGCCCCCCGCACCCTCCGTGTGCTGCTCAACGTCGACCTCGCCCGCGAGGACAGCAAGGTGGGCGCGCCGCCCGAGTCCGTGTCCGGGCTCGCCGACGAGGTCGCGAAGGTCGAAGGCATCGAGCTCGTCGGGCTCATGTGCATCCCGCCGTACACCGAGGATCCCGCCGACAGCGCACCGTGGTTCGAGCAGCTCGCCCACCTCGCAGCCGAGCAGTGCGCCCGCGGTCACGCGCTGACGGAGCTGTCGATGGGCATGACCCGCGACTTCCCGTGGGCGGTCCAGCACGGCGCCACCTGGGTGCGCGTAGGCACGGCCATCTTCGGCGAGCGGGGCTGAGCGCCCCACCCGATCAGAACGTGAACTCGACCGACGACGTGCCGCCGCCCGCGAGGTTGATCGTCTGCGTCTGCTTCGACTGCGGCTGGCCCGGCAGCATCGCGCTCACGGTGCGGGCACCGGCCTCGGCCTTGTACGTCTTCGGGGTGTAGCCCACCGCCTTGCCATCGACGTAGATCAGCACCTTCCGGTTGCTCTTGATCTTCAGCGTGCCGAGCCCATCCGTCGCCTCGACCGCAGGCGCGGGGTCGGGCTTCGGACCCGCGGGCTTCGGACCCGCCGGCTGCGCTGGGCGCGGCTGCGTCGGCGCGGGATCGGGGGACGGCTCGGGGTCGGGCTGCGGCTCGGGGTCGGGCTGCGGCTCGGGGTCGGGCGCCAGCGGCTCGGGATCCTCGGTGGGACGCAGGCCGTCCTGCACCTTCACCTTGATGCCCGAGCGCCCCTCGAACTGCGTAGGGTCGCTGGGATCGGGCGTGTTGGCGGTCTCTTCGGGCGTGCCGCCGAGCAGACCCAGCGCCACGGCGGCCATCGCGATGGCTCCCATCCCGATGCCGGCGATCGCGAGGAATCCGATGATCAGCGGCAAGGGGGAGCCACCCCCACCGTCTTCGGGCAGCGCCTTCTTGCGACGCGTGCTCTCGAACGGCGTCTCCGGCCGGTCGAGCATGGGAGGCGGCGGCGGGGTGTCGGCGAGATACGACGGCTTGATGTCGGGACGCTTGCCCGTGTGGCGCGGCTGCGCTCCGGCCGGCGTGAACCGGTCGAGGATGCCCGGGATGGGCGGAGGCTCCGGCACGTTCATCGGCGCCGTGTAGGGCTGCGACACGTCTTGCAGCACCGCCGACGGGACCTCGTCGGTGGGCGGCGGGATGTCGTCGAAGTTGCCCATGGAGCCGAAGCCGAGGCCATCGTCGAGCCGGGCGGGCCCGTCGTCGTCGTCGGCGTCGTCGGGGTACCGCACCGTGGCGGCCTCTTCGTCGGCGAATCCCGCAGGACCGGCGGAATCCAGGAGCCCGGGCTCGAAGCCCGAAGGACCGGCGCTTTCGGGCGCCCCGAACCCCTGGGGCTCGTCGGGCTCGTCGACCTCGTTCGCAGGCGCCCCGAAGCCATGGGGACCGGCGAGCTCGGTCGGGCCGTCGGGATCGGCGTCTGCCGGAACGAGGGTCTCGGCGACGGCCTCTTCCGTGGGCTGGACGTCGGGACCGTCGCCCTCGGCCCCGTCGGACAGGTCTTCGAGCTCGACGTCCTCCGACCCGTCGTCGCCTTCCTCTTCGGACGCGGACGCGTCCTCGTCGGGAGACCCCGGGCTGCGGCGGCTTCGATCGGTGAACAGACTCCGGCGGCGACGCTTCGACATGCTATCCCTGGTATAGCTCGTTGAGACCGTCGGATTCGCCCTCTCCCGTCGCCAGCGCGCGGAGCGCGGCCTGGGACTCGGACGGAACGGCGATGAGCACGCCCTTCTCGGCGTTGTCGATCTCGACCAGCCCTTCGTCGGAGAGGATGTTCATCGCCTCTTCGACGGTCTCCTGATCTTCGAGCGGGAGGCCCCGCCACAGGTTGTCCATCCGGAGGTAGTCCTCGCCCGCCGAGCGGCCCAGGAGCAGGCCGATCGCCGCGCGCACGCGCTGCCGGATGGGGTTGTCGTCTTCGGGCAGCTCTGCGCCCTCCCACCAGCCACCTTCGATCCCGCCGAACTCGGCGAGCTTCTCGAGGTGGTCGGGGGAAGCCGAGAAGCGGTCGGACACGGTGTCGGTCGCCACCATCAGGCGCACGACCTCGAGGGGTTCCACGCCGAGCGAGCGCGCGGCGTCACACAGGCCCGTAGGCAGGAGTTCGTCGAGCATCAGGCCTCCTCGTCGTCGTCGATCTCAGGGGGGAGCAGGAAGTCGAAGTCGACCTTCCGCGCGGACAGCACGACCTTCGCGGCCGCAAGCTCGGGCGACGACTTCAGCACGGCGTTGAAGCTGTCGGCGAGCACCTGGGGGAAGTCCTTCGTGGTGCCGTCGAGCTCGACCTCGAGGGCCAGCAGGCCCTGGTGACCGCCGTACACGGCCTGCGCACCGCGCGGACCGGCCTGCTTCGCGGCCTCGTAGATCGCCTGCACGGAGCGGGCCCCCACGAGCGTCGACAGGTCTTCCGGGCGCTCGTTCCAGTCGGTGAACGCGGCATCCTTCACGGGGAGCACGCAGATGAGCATCTCGGGCGTGCCGTTCGGAGCGTCGATCCCGTACACGAGCTCGAGATCCAGGCGGTCTCCGTTGGCCTGCACGGGTGCGGACAGGTGATCCTCGAGCGCCGCGCGGATCCGCGCGACCACGCCCTGGTGGTGCTCGATCATCGCGCCGCGGTACGACTCGGGAATCGCGGAGAGCGTAGGCTCCACCTGCTCCTTGAACTGGGTGTACTCCTCCACCAGGTGCGCGAGCTCGGTTCCACCGAGCTTCGCCATCACCTCGTCGTTCCGGGTGGACTCGAGCTCGACCAGCTCGGCAGCCCGCTGATCCAGCTGGGCAGACTGACCGAGCAGCGCCCCGAAGATCGCGTCGTACGACCGTGCGACCACGCCATCGCCCGCATCCCGCTCGTCGAGCTGGGCCCGGAACCCCTGGAGCGAGGTGATCTTGCCCTGGAGCTCAGCGAGCTCGGCGGTCAGCTTCTCGAGCTGGCTCTCGACTTCGACGATCTCGGCCTGGCGGCGGGCTTCCTGCTCTGCCTTCCAGCTCCCGACGCTCTCGAGGGCGGCGGCGACCGACTGCAACGCTGTCATCCACATCTCCTTCGCCGCGCAACATACCAGAAGCGGTGCGAGGGGGTGGCGCGCGCGTCAGGGAGGGGTGGGGTCGCAGGAGCCCCAGAGCCCGAGACCCAGCGCCTCGGCGAGGTCGCGCGCCTCGACGAACTGCTGCTTGTAGAGGGTCTCCCCGAACTCTTCCTCGAAGATGTAGGCGTGGCCCTCGCGCACCATCTCGTCGTTGATGAACCGGTAGCTCGTGACCGTCTCGCCGTTCTCGTCTTCGACCGTGCCCGCCGAGAGCCAGGCGTAGGCGAGCGTACGCCCGAAGATGCCCGTGCACTCCTGATCGAACGTCAGGTAGATCACCTTCCCCTCGATCTTCCGGCGCAGCTCTTCGTGGGCGTTGTCGGCCCAGCACTCCGCGGGATCGGGCGCGTGCGCGATCTCGGGCGCGTCGATGCCCAGCATCCGGATGCGCTCGCCACCGTCGCCGCACTGCCCCACGTCGAAGGTGTCGCCGTCGATCACACACGCGACGAAGGCCTCGCGCGGCACCGCACACCGGCCGCTCGCCACGATCGGCACCTGGTCGACCAGGGGCAGCTCGGGCGGGTTGAAGCACGCCGGGAGCGTGACGAGGAGGGCAGCGACGGACCAGAGGCGCATGCTGGCTCCTAACCCTTCACGCCGCCGGCCGTGAGGCCCTCGACGAAGTGCCGCTGCAGCGCGAAGAACAGGATCATCACGGGGAGGCTCACGATCACCGCGCCGGCCGCGAAGTGCCCCCACTCCGTGCCGTGGTCGCTCACGTAGCGCTGCAGCACGACCGGCAGCGTGAACGACAGCGGGTCGCCCATCAGGGTGGCCGCCAGGATGAACTCGTTCCAGGCGGTCATGAACGAGAACAGGCCCGTGACGGCGAGCGCGGGGCGGGCCAGCGGCAGCACGATGGCGCGGAAGGTCAGCCACCGCGACGCGCCGTCGAGCATGGCGGCTTCCTCGAGCGCGATGGGGATCGTGTCGAAGTACCCCTTCAGCGTCCACACCGAGAACGGCACCGACGTCGTGGCGTACACGAGCACGAGTCCCGTGAGCGAGTCGAGCAGACCGAAGGCGTCGAGCAGCAGGTACAGCGGGATCGCCATCACGACGCCCGGGAACATCTGCGTCACGAGGAACGCGTTCATCCCCTGCTCGCGGCCCGGGAAGCGCCAGCGGGACAGGGCGTACGCGGCGGTCGTGCTGAGCGCGAGCCCCACCACGGAGGTCGCACAGCTCACCAGCAGGCTGTTCAGCAGCTGGCGCCCGAACAGCCAGTTCCCCTGGGTGTCGGTCGTTCCGATCACGTCGCGGAAGTTGTCGAGCGTCACGGTGGTCGGGATGGGGTTGAGGTCCATCGAGAACGCCTGGCCCGGGCTGAACGCCATCTTCAGCACCCAGAGCACCGGGTACAGCGCCGCGATCGTGACCAGCACGATGGCTACGTGGGTGAGCACGACCCGGGGAGTGGACGGACGCCGCGCCATTCAGATCACCTTCTCGCCGACCAGGCGGTTCGCCGTGCGCGAGTACACCAGCAGCACGCCGAAGATCATCACTGCGTACGCAGCCGCGTAGCCGTACCGGTTCCCGCGCGAGAACGCCCACCGGTACGCCTCGGAGATCAGGATCTCGGTGCTCGAGTTCGGCTCGCCCCCGCTCACCAGGTAGATCACGTTGAACATGTTGAACGTCCACACGCTGCCGAGCACCACGGCCGGGAGCAGCGCGGGCTTCAGCATCGGCCACGTCACGTGGCGGAACGCGAACCACCGCCCCGCACCGTCGACCTCTGCGGCCTCCTCGAGCTCGCGCGGGATGGCCTGGAGCGCGCCGAGCGTCACCACCATCATGAACGGGAACCCGAGCCACGTGTTCGTCACGAGGTTCGCGCAGAATGCCGTCGAGAAGCTCGCGAACCAGTCGAGCTCGACCGGCCCTCCGCGGAACAGCACGAGCCCCAGCAGCGCGTTCACCGCGCCGAACTGGGCGTGGAACAGCCCCTTCCAGATGAGCGCCGTGATGTAGTTCGGCACGGCCCACGGCACGATGAGCAGCGCGCGCCACACGCCGCGCAGGCGCACCCACGGCTCGCGGAGCAGCAGCGCGAGCGCCATGCCCAGCGACACGTGCAGCGCCACGTTCGCGCTGGTCCACAAGAGGGTCACCCCCAGCGTGAACACGAACGACAGCGGCGACGTGACCGGCCAGTCGCGGGCGAGCGCGATGTCGAGGAAGTTCGCGAGCCCCACGAACCGCCACTCCCCGCCCTTGTGCGCGAACAGCGACACGGCCGCGCCCGTGACGAAGGGCAGCACGACCAGCACGCTTATCGACAGACCGGCGGGCAGGATCCAGAGGTAGTCGCGCGCGTGCGCCACCACCCGTGCGCGCAGCGCGGCGTCGCGGAGCTGGAGGCCGAGCCACCCCAGCGCTCCGACGACCAGCAGCCCCACGAGCGCGAACCACGGGCGCGGGTCGGCCTCGGGAGGCAGCGGACGCGACAGGATGTCGTAGTAGACCTGCGCGTCGCGAGCGCCCTGCTCCGGCGTGCTGGTTCCGCGCTGGACCGCCCGGAGCGACCGCGCGAGCGCTTCGAACGCGTTCGCGACGTCGGGGTCGGACGGCATCGGCACCGCGCTCTTCGCCTGCTCCGCGAGCGTACGCAGCAGCGGGTCGCTCGACGTGATGTCGACGTCGGACACCGCCTGCCCGCCCTTCTCCGACCGGATCCGGGCCCCCTCGCCCCGCGCGAGGAAGGCCGCGAGCTCGCCCGACCCCTCGGCCGCGCCGGGCACCTCGTACACCGCTTCCACCGTGAGGTACGGCGCCATCGGACGACCGGTCGCGGAGACCACCGGGAGCGGCGCCGCCGCGATGGCGCGCCCGCGATCCGCCGTGAACCACGGGCCGGAGAACACGAACGTCACGCGGTCTTCGTCGTAGAGCTGCCCGATGAGCGCTCCGGTCGGCTGGGCGGGCGCGATCCCCTCGTCGATCGCCAGGCGCCGGCTGAACGCCATCGCGGCCGCGTGCTCGGGCGTGTCGAGCTTCGCGCCGCCCTCGGGCTCGAGCGCACGTGCCCCGAACGCATGCATGAGACCCGCGTGGAAGTACGGCTCGGACGCCTCCCACGCGAGCCCGTACCGGCCATCGACCGTCTGGGCGCGCGCCATCGCGATCAGCTCGTCGGTCGTGGTGGGCGCGTGGTCGACCCGGCTCGGGTCGTACAGCATCAGCACGGACTTGTACGCCAGGGGCTGGCCCCACACGGTGCCCTGGAGCGTCACGGCATCGAGGGCCGCGGCCAGGTGCCCCTCCGGCGCCACGGAGAGGGGCTCGACGAGCCCCATGGTGGTCCACTTCCCGAGGTTGTCGTGCGACGCGATGAACAGATCCGGCCCGTTCCCACGGGGGATCGCGGTCTCGAGCTTGCTCGCGTACGCGCCGAACGGGATCTCCACCAGGCGAACCGTGTGCGGCGACTGGGCGTCGAACGCTCCGACGGCCTCGACCAGGGCGTCCTGCTCGGCCCCACGGTAGGCGTGCCAGACGGTGATCTCCGCGGCACCTGCCGTGAGGGCCAGCACGATCACAGGCGCAGCCCCGAGTCCGTGTGGAACGCGTGCACGACCCCGACCCCGACACGCACGGAATCCCCCGCGGAGAACGGCGTGGGCTCGGGCATCTGCGCGACCACCGCGTGCGGGCCGAGCTGGATGTGCACGAGCGCTTCGGCACCGAGCGACTCCACGACGTCCACCGTGCCTGCGAGCCCAGCGGCCGCTTCGCCCTTCACCACGAGGTCGGTCGGGCGGACGCCCAGCGTGAACGCGCCGTCGCGATCGAGCGGGAGCGTGCCGTCGACGCCGTCGATCCGGACCTCGCCCCCCGAGCCGCTCCCCGGCAGCAGGTTCATCGACGGCGACCCGATGAACTGCGCCACGAACGTGTTCGCCGGGCGGTCGTAGAGCTCGCGCGGACTCCCGAACTGCTGCACGACACCGGCGTTCAGCACGAGGATCCGGTCGGCCAGCGTGAGCGCCTCGACCTGATCGTGGGTGACGTGCACGATCGTCGTGGCGAGCCGCCGGTGCAGGCGCTTCAGCTCCACCCGCATGTGGTGGCGGAGCGACGCGTCGAGGTTCGACAGCGGCTCGTCGAACAGGAACACGTCGGGACGCCGCACGATCGCGCGCCCCATCGCCACGCGCTGGCGCTGGCCGCCCGACATCTGGCTCGGGTAGCGATCGAGCAGCGGCTCGAGCTCCAGCATCCGGGCCGCTTCGAGCACGGCCTGCTCGATCTCGGCGGCGGGACGCTTCTGGACGCGCAGCGCGAAGCCCATGTTCTCGCGCACGGTCATGTGGGGGTAGAGCGCGTAGCTCTGGAACACCATCGCCACGTTGCGCTCGCGGGGCGGGAGCGGATCCACCCGACGGTCGCCGATCCACAGCTCACCCGCACTGATCTCCTCGAGCCCCGCGATACATCGGAGCAACGTGGACTTCCCGCACCCCGACGGACCGACCAGCACGAGGTACTCCCCGTCTCCGACCTCCACGTCGACGTGGTGCAGAACCAGCGTCTGATCGTACGACTTGCGGAGTGCGCGGAAGGACAGGGTCGCCATGGCGCCGGCTATCGACCGGAGGGACCCGGGGCAAGCGCGTCAGCGGAAGCCGATCGCGTTCGTGACCAGCAGCACCCCGCCGACACCCACGAGCCCGTAGCCCGTGCCGTACGCGACGCGGATCTGACCCGCCGCGCGGTCGACGGACGCGGGATCGGGGAACTGCCGCTTCGGGAACACCACCTCGTCCTGGTAGGTCGCCCAGCCGAGCGCGGCTCCGCCCGCGACGAGCGCCGCGCCCCCCGCCACCCACAGCGCGGTCGGACGACGACGCCCCGGACGGTCCGGATCGAGGGGCTCGGGCCTCGGGTTCGGCACGACCGGCTCGGGCACCGGCATCGGCACGACCGGCTGGGGCACGGGCACCGGACCGATCGGCGCCGGCATCACGGGCCCCGGGACCCCCGGAGGCCCCGGGACCCCCGTGTCCACGACCACATCGCCGGTGACGTCCATGACGGTCGACGCGAGCTCGCCGTTCACGTCGATCTGGAGGAGGTGCTCGCCCTGGAGCACGACCCGCGTCGACCCGTGCAGCATGGCCTGACCGTCGAGCCACACCCCCCCGCCGCCCTTCACCCCGACGGTGGAGGTCGACGTGCGCAGGCGGTCCGACCACGTGCGGTGGAGCTCCGCGAGCTCGGGACCGTACGAGCGCGGCGGGGTCGCGTTGGGGTCCACCGTCACCGCGCGGATCGTCGCGTAGACGGCCGCCTTCGTGTCCATCCGCGACAGCGCCACGAGCCCGTCGAGCCGGTAGAGCTCGAGCAGCACCCCGCCATCGACCACTTGGGTCTGGCACCCCAGGTTCTCGACCGTGCCCGCGAGGATGTTCGCCGCCTGCTCGATCTCCGCGTCGTCGAACGCGGCACGCGCGCGCTGCACGTCGTCCGCGGTCGGCGGACACGCCCAGGCCGAGGCGAGCAGTGCGAACAGGGGGATCAGGCCCAACGGGGGCTCACTTCTGGGTGCAACGGGTCATCCGGGACGAGCAGCTCACGGTGATCGTCTGGCCGCTCCGCACCACGAGCTCCCCGGCGTCCACCGCGTCGCGACCGTTGTACTTCGCCTGCAGCCGATAGACACCCGGCGCGAGATCCGCGGGCAGCACGTGCGAGCCTCCGGAGCCCACCGCGAGCGCCACCACCTCGCCCTCCATGCGGATGTGGCCCGGCGCGGGACCGGTGGGCACGGGATCGGGGACGACTGGGGTCGGAGCGGGCCGGGGGTCCGGCGGAGGCGCTTCGACCGGGGCGGGCGCGGGTCGGGGCGATGGCCGGCTCGTGGGGACCGGCGCGGGCGCGGCCTCCGGCTCGGGCTCTGGCTCCGGCTCGGGCGGAGGCGGCTCGGGGACCGGCGCGGGGGCAGGATCGGGGACCGGGGCGGCCGCCGTCGCGACGTCCGACTCCACCGCAGCCGGACCGAACGCCCACGGCAGCGTCAGGACGCCGAGCACGCTGAGCGCGAGGACCGCCACGAGCGCGACCACCCCGGTCCCACCGACCCCGACGAGGGCCCACCCCCAGAACGACCCGCGACGACGGGGCTCCGCCGGACCCCGGACGCGATCGCGCGGCTCCCGGTCGGGCTGCGGGAACGGCACGGGCGCGGGCGTCTCGAGCGTCGGGGCCGAGCGGTCGACCAGCGCCAGCGCACGCGGAGCGGGACGCTCCTCCTCCCCCTCCCGGAGCGTGTGCCCGTCGAGCTCGCCCGCGACCGACGCCATCGTCGACCACGCACGAGCCCGGCAGTACCGCGCCAGGCTCGGCCCTCCCAGGGCATCCGCGAGCGCGTCGCACTCCCGCGCGAGCGCCACGGGGGTGGGGCGATCGGCGGCGTCGTAGGCGAGCGCGCTGGCGAGGAGCGTGCGCACGTCGTCCGGGACGTCGAGCAGCGCGAGCCGCGACTCCAGGAAGGTGGCGTACCGCTCGTCGTCCACGGCGAGCCCGACCTGCATGGGCACCGGGAGATCCCCGTAGAACCGGTCGTCTCCGAGCCCCTCGTACAGCACGGCGCCGAGCGAGAACACGTCGCTCTCAAGCAGGATCTGGCGCTCCAGGAACCGCTCGGGCGCCATGTAGGCCGGGCTCCCCACCATCATGTCGGTGCGCGTGCGGGCCTCGCGCTGCACGGCGTCGGTGCGGGCGATCCCGAAGTCGAGCAGCTTCACGTCGCCGTGCCGCGACAACCGGATGTTCGACGGCTTGATGTCGCGGTGCACCATGCGCAAGGGGGCGTCCACACCGGGCGGACGAGCGGTCCAGGCGGCATCCAGGGCGCTCGCGACGCGCGCGATCACCTGGAACAGCGCGCGCGGCCCGATGGGAGCGGGCTCCTTCAGGCAGGCGGTCAGGTCGTCGCCGTCGACGTACTCCGTGACGAGCGACACCCGGCCCGCCAGCACCACGAGGTCGTGCACCTTCAGGATCGACGGGTGGTTGAGCTGGGACAGCAGGCGCCCCTCGTCGCGCAGGCGCTGCACGGCCTGCCCGTCGGCGTCGATGTCGCGTCGCAGGACCTTGAGGGCGACATCCGCCACGAGCCCGCCATCGCGGGTCATCCGGGCCCGGTACACCTCTCCGAACCCGCCCCGTCCGAGGCACGCGGAGATCTCGAACGTGCGATCCGAACCCTGCATCGGCCCATCATCCGACGGCCGACCGGCGCTGTCACCCCCGCCGCGCGCGGGACCGGACGCTAGCCGACCGCACCGGCCAGGCGCTCGACCTGTGCGCGCACCCACGCGATGGCGGGGTCGTCGTCGATGGCCCGCCGCCACACCATCTCCATGGGCACGGTGCCGAGCTCGAACGGGAGCTGCACGGCAGCGAGATGCGGACGCACGGACCGGATCTCCCGGGCCACCGCCCGCGGGACGGTCGCGACGAGAGATCGCCCATCGAGCAGGGCGCCGATCGCGTGGAAGGTGGGCACCGAGATTCGAACGCGGCGCCGGTGACCGTACAGGTCTTCGACGATGCCGCGGCGGTCGCCGTTGTACGAGACGATCACGTGGTCGTGGCCGAGGTAGCCCTCGAGCGTCGCGGGGTCGTCGAGGGTGACGTGGCGGGGGTCGAACACCGCGAGGAACGGCCCCTGGAACAGGGGCATGCGGAGCGTGCCGACCGGGAGGTCGTCGACCACGGTGAGCGCGAGGTCGACCTCGGCGGTCTCGAGCGCCCGGAACACCGTACGGAACTGGACGGGCACGACGACCAGCGACATCGCAGGCGCTTCGGCGGCCATCGCATCCAGCAGCCCGGGCAGCAGCCAGCTCTCGTTCGCATCGGACAGACCGAGCCTCACGACCCGATCGCTCGCCCGGAGATCGATCTCGCCGGGCGCGACGGCCGCGGCGAGCAGACCCTCGAAGTGCGGGCGGGCTTCCGCCGCCAGACGCCGTCCTCTCGCGGTGAGGGCCAGCCCACGACCCTCGCGCACGAACAGGTCGACCCCGAGCGCGACCCTGAGCCGGCGCAGCGCGGCGCTGACGGCGGGCTGGGTGACGTACAGCACGCTCGCCGCTTCGGTGACGCTTCCCGTGTCCGCCACGGCGAGGAAGACCCGCAGCAGGTTCAGGTCGAGGTCTCTCTCATAAAGAATGCTCATGTGTGACGTGCATCGTATCACTTGGTCTTCTGATTTGGGGCGCCGTACCTTTTCCTCACCCAGGAGGTCCCATGTCCAACGAAGTCCAGCTCGGTTCCACCGGTCCCCGCGTCCATCGCATCGGCCTCGGCTGCATGGCGATGAGCGGCATGTACGGTCCCACCGACGACGCCGAGAGCATCCGCACCATCCAGCACGCCATCGACAGCGGCATCACGCTGCTCGACACCGGCGACTTCTACGGGATGGGGCACAACGAGCGCCTGGTCGGTCGGGCGATCGCGGGTCGTCGCGACCGCGTGCAGATCTCCGTGAAGTACGGGGCGCTCCGCGATCCCGCGGGCGGGTGGACCGGGATCGACACACGCCCGGTCGCATCCCGGAACTTCCTCGCGTACAGCCTCGATCGGCTCGGGGTCGATGCGATCGATGTGTACCGTCCGGCACGTCTCGATCCCTCCCTGCCCATCGAGGAGACCGTCGGAGGCCTCGGTGAGCTCGTCGATGCGGGCTGGGTCCGTCACATCGGGCTGTCCGAGGTCGGCGCGGACACCGTGCGACGCGCGGCCGCCGTCCGTCCCATCGTCGATCTGCAGATCGAGTACTCGCTCGCGAGCCGAAAGCCCGAGCACACCGTGTTCCCGGCCCTGCACGAGGTCGGCGCGTCCGCGACCCTGTACGGGGTGTTCAGCCGCGGCCTGCTCACCGGCAGCAAGCCTACCGGCAAGACCGACTTCCGCGCGTGGTTGCCGCGGTTCTCGGGGGAGGCCGAGCGCCAGAACGCCACGGTCGTCGAGCGGATCGCAGCCCTCGCCCAGCAGGCCGACCGCACCCCCGCACAGCTCGCGCTGGGCTGGGTCCTGTCCCGCCAGCCCACCCTCGTGCCGCTGATCGGCGCCAAGACCACGAAGCACGTCGACGATGCGCTGCAGGCGCTCCACGAGCCAGTCTCCGCCGACGTGCTCGACGCGCTCGAGGCCCTGGTGTCACCGGAGACCATCACGGGCACCCGGTACATGGCCGCCCAGATGGCCCACCTCGACAGCGAGCGGTGATCCCCGTCGCGACCGGCCCCCGAGTGCGGCCCGCGCGTCTCGGGACTCTCACGACGCCGACCCCGAAGAGCCCGTGTTCGCGGGCCTCTTCGCCGGTCGCCGCGCACAGGTCCGCGACACACGGGTCGGGAGCCACCCCAGGTCGCGAGAGCCAAAAATTAGTTTGAACCTTTATCTTGCGGTATTTTCAGCACCCGCTACATACGGAGCATCCCGAACCAGAGGAGCCCACACAAAGTGAACGCCGCCGACGCCAACCGCCCCATCGACGCCATCTCCTTCTCCGCCATGACGGCCTTCGTGATCGCCGGCGCGCTCGAGGTCGCACAGGCCATGCCGGTCGGCACCCACAGCGGCCTGTCCATCGTGGTCCCGGCGCTGTTCGGGCTCGGCACCTACCTGGCCGTCTGCTCCACGTTCTTCACCGACTTCGCGCTCTACCGCGCCAAGGCCGACCGCGTGGTCGCGCTGTTCGGCGTGGAAGACGTGCACCTCGTGCACCGCGTCGCCGGGTTCGTCTCGATGGGCGCCAGCGTGTGGCTGCTCTCGGGCCTGTGGGCGCCCGTCGCCTGATGCCCGCGCTCGCTGGCGGGGGCCCGACGAACGTCCGACGAACGTCGGGGCTCCCCCCGCGCGAGCCCGTCTCCGCCGGAGGCACGGCGCTTGCTGGGTCGCCGGGCAGGAGGTCCCATGAACGCCGTACTCGCCCGTCGTCCGCTATGCTCCCCGGAACCCTCGGAGGAGCCCGTGCCGCACCTGCACTTCCAACGCGACGGAAACCCGCTGTTCGTGCACCTGCTGCGCGCCGGGCGCACCGTCGTGGGTCGGTCCGACCGGTGTGATCTCGCGCTCCCCGCCGACGGGGTGTCGCGCATCCACTGTGTGATCGAGCAGCGCGGCGAGGGCTGGGAGGTCACCGATCGCAGCCGGCACGGCATCCGCGTGAACGGCGAGTCGATGCGGCGCTCGGCGCTGTCGCCCGGCGACCGCATCGGGATCGGGCCCTACGAGGCCACCTTCGCGACCGAGGGCGACGACGCGCTCCGCGCCCCCACGTCCACCACCCCGCTGCCCGCGGCCCTCCACGAGGAGATCGTGGAGATCACGGAAGACGGCGTGGCGTCGAGCCGGGCGCGCCTCTCGTTCGTGCGCGGCCCCCGCGAGGGCCGCTCCGAGGTGCTCGACCGCGCGCGCGTGTCGGTGGGCGGGCCCGGTTCGAGCCTCGAGATCGACCGCGACCTGCCGCGCGCCGCCGTCTGGATCCGCGTCGTGCGCGGCCGCGCCATGATCGAGCCCGGCCACGCGCCGGCGATGCTCGCGGGGGTGCGCGTGCGCGACATCACGCCGGCTCTGCCGGGCGAGGAGATCCGCATCGGCGAGCACGCCTTCGTGATCGACTCCGAGCTGGTGAGCGAAGCACCGCGCCCCATCGGGTCGTTCGGCGAGATGGTCGGCAGCGCGCCGTCCATGCAGAAGCTGTTCGGCATCCTGTACCGGATGGCGCTGCACGACGCGCCGGTGCTCATCCTCGGAGAGTCCGGCACGGGCAAGGAGCTCGCGGCGCGCGGCCTGCACGACGCCGGTCCGCGGCACGAGGGCCCGTTCGTGGCCGTGAACTGCGCGGCCATCCAGGAGAACCTGTTCGAGAGCGAGCTGTTCGGGCACGAGAAGGGCGCGTTCACGGGGGCCGCGAACCGGCAGGACGGCGCGTTCCACCGGGCCGACGGCGGCACGCTGTTCCTCGACGAGATCGGCGAGATGAAGCTGGACCTGCAGGCCAAGCTGCTGCGGGCGCTCGAGTCCGGCGAGGTGCGACGCGTGGGCGGCGCGAAGCCCGACTTCCCCGACATCCGCCTGGTGGCCGCCACCAACCGGAACCTCGCCGACATGGTCCGCAAGGGAACCTTCCGGGAAGACCTCTACTTCCGGCTGTCCGTGCTCCCGGTGCGCACGCCACCCCTGCGCGAGCGCAAGGAAGACCTCGAGATGCTCGCCACCACCCTGCTCGTCCGCAACCATCCCGGCGCTCAGCTCGCGCCCGACGGGGCCGCGGCCCTCCAGGGCTACGACTGGCCCGGCAACGTGCGCGAGCTGCGCAACGTGCTGACACGCGCGGTGGTGCTCGGAGGCCCGGTGGTGCACGCCGGCGACCTCGCGTTCAACCCGTGGGCGTTCGACGGAGAGCCCCGCGACGTCGGGCCGTTCCAGCGCGGAGACTCCGAGCGCGCCACGATCGAGGCCGCGCTCGAGCAGACGAACGGGAACCGCACACAGGCGGCGCGTATGCTCGGCATGCCCCGGTCGAGCCTGCTCTACAAGCTCAAGCGGCTTGGCATGATGTAGCGCTCAGAAGCGCGTCTCCCACGACAGATCGGTCCACTGGAAGGTCGAGCCCGCGCCCAGCTCGAGCAGGAGGCGGCGCGCGAGCGTCCACTCGAGCGAGAAGGCCACGACATTCTCGCCCGGGTCGGCCAGGGGCAGCAGCACGAGCTGGGTGAGCACGGACGACGACCACGGCGCGCCGATCCGGATGCCGCCGTCGGGCTCGATGGTGAGCGCCCCCGTCGCGGCCCCCGACAACAGGGAGCTCGCGACGAGCGCCGCCGCCGTGCCCGCCAGCGCTTCGGCCTCACTCTGCGCCGCGCGGGACGCATCGCCGCGCAGGCTGTCGGGCGACCGGCCCGTGACGAGCATCACGAGCACCTGCGTCTCGTCGAAGCCCTCCGCCGTCGTCTTCAGCTTCGGCTCGTCGGCCGTTCCGCTGATCTGCAGCTCGACCGGCGTGCCCTCGATGGTGGTCGAGCCCGAGATGTCGATGGGCGTGTTCCCCACGTCGCCCCCGAGGAACACGAGGCGCCCCTCGTCGAGGCTGAACTGCGTGCGCAGCACCTGCACGGACCCGTCGGCAACGTCCACCTCGCCTGACAGGAGCGGGTTCCCCTTCGCGTCCAGCGCGATGTCGAGGTTCCCGCCCAGCCGCGCCACCGCGTTCGCGCGCGTGAGGTTCGCGGTGATGCTCCCGAGGTCGTCGAAGAACGGGATGGCCGCGATGACCTCGAGGTTCCGGTTGAGATCCACGCCCACGTCGACGTTGAAGTCGGCGTACATCGGGAGCTCCTCGACGCGCTCGGTACGGCGCTGCTGGCCGTCGCGATGGATCACGAGGCGGTCGGACGGCTCCAGGGCCCCGGCCACCGCCGCGGCGTCGGAGTTGTAGATGATGCGCCCCGACACGAGCTCGAGGTCCTTCCCCTGGGTCAGCACGTTCAGGTGGGGCCACGCGCCGCTCACCACGACCTCGCCGCCCAGCCGCAGCGCGGCCTCGTAGGTGCCCATGATCCAGGCGTCGTCGAGCACGGCCCGTGCGGAGAGCTCGGTGGGCACGCCCTTCTCGAGGTTGGCAGCGCCCGTGATGCGGATGCGGCTGCCCTTCTTGTCCTCGAGGATGCCCACCTGGTTCACGGGCGACGTGCCGGCCGTGAGCTTGGTGATCTTCAGGCGCCGCTGGCCCGCGCCGAGGTCGCCCTGGATGTCGAACACCCGCAGGCCCATGGGCGTGTACGTGAGCGCCCCGTCGATGATCTTCGCGGTGAGGTCGGGAACGGGGTCGGCGAACGTGCCCTGGATGGTGCCCTCCACCGACGCGAGCCCGCTGGCGTCGGTGATCCCGCGGTCGACGACCGAGAGCAGGCCGAGCGGCACGCCCGAGCCGCCGATCTCGAGCCCCAGCTCCCCCATCGCCCACTCGGACGACTCCTCGCGCAGATCGATGCGGATCGGGAGCGGCCCCGACACGGTGAGGTCTCCCCCGGCGAACGACAGCGCAGAGTCGATCTCGAGCCCCGCGTCGCTCGGGAGGACCGAGAAGTACGCGCCCTCCAGCGCCTCGTTGCCGAGCACCGGACGGAACCAGTGCACCCCGCCCTCGATCTCGGGCGTCCAGGGGCTGCCGGACGCCGTGAAGCCCCCGACGAGCTCGCCGCCCGCGGGCACCCCGAGCTCACCGGCGCGGACGATGCTGTCGGCCGGAAGCCCGTTCAGCACCGCGGAGACGGCCATGTTGTCGAGCCACAGCTCGAGGTCGGAGGTGTCGGGCATGTCGGTGCCCTCGAACACCGACGCGAACACCTGGCCCATGCGGGTCGTCCCGCCCCCCGTCACGCGGACCCGGTCGGCGAGACCCTCGCGGAGGTCGGCCCACAGGTCGAGGTCGGTTCCGGACCGGCGCAGGTCGAGCTCCACGCGCCCGGCGTCGCTCCACCCTCCGACGGGCCCCTCCACCACGCCCGACACGCGGAGGTCGGGGTCGCCGAGCCGCCCGTCGAGCACGATCTGCGCGCTGATCTGCCCTTCCGGCAGGCCCAGCTCGGTGGTCGTGACGTGCTCCAGGCGATCCAGCGGACCGGGCTTCAGCACGAGCACGAGCTCGGTCTGGCCGGACGGATCGAGGCCGGGCTGCGCGGAGAGGTCGGCCAGCACGGGCAGGATGCCGTCGACCGTCGCGAGCGGCTCGCCGGCGCTGCCGATGCCGAGGTGCAGGTCGGCGTCGCCGTGCCGCACATCGAACGTGCCCGCGAAGTCGAGCCAGCGCGCGACGTCTTCGAGCCAGAAGCCCGTCACCTCCGTGGAGCCCGTGAACGTGGGGTCGCTCGCGGGGCCCGACACGGTGGCGTCGAGGGTCGCGAGCCCGGACAGACCCGGGAAGGTGTCGGGGTAGAGCTCCGCGAGCACGTCGAGCTGGAACGCGTCGAGACGCACGGTGCCGTCGAGCGTGCCGGTGGTCGCGAAGTCGCCCTGCACGTCGAGGTTGCCCTGCAGGCCCTTCAGCACGAGCGAGGCGTCCTGCACACCGCCATCGACCACGGTGAGCACGACCGGACCCTGGCTCTCCCACGCGAGGCGGGCCGTGGGCGCGACGCGGAGCAGATCCGCCTCGAGGTGCGCCTGCCCGAGGTCGTAGGTGCCGCGCGACGCGGCGAGCTCGCGGCCCCAGGCGTCGAGCAGCACGTCGTAGGCGACCCGCTGGCCCGTCATGTCGACCGTGGCGCGCCCGCCGGAGCCCGGGAAGGTCTGGATGTCGAACTCGCCGAGGCCGATGCCCGCGACGATGTGCTGGTCCCCCTGGTTCGGCAGCGACGCGTCGAACTCCACGTCGGCCGACTGGAACGTGCCGAGCCCGGGGTACGCGATGCCTTCGACCCTCGCGGGGCCCGCAGCCGCGAGGTCTTTCGAGCGGGACGTGACGTGAACGCCCGGCGCGTCGAGGCTCTCCATCGTCAGGCCGTACGCGACCCCGTTCGTGCCCACGGCATCGACGTCGAACGTGAAGTCGGCCCCGTCGACCCCACCGCGCAGGTCGGCCACCAGGCGCTCGAAGCGCACGTCGTCGGTGTACTGGAAGGGCGCCATCACGACCCTCCCGCCGACCCCGAAGCGCCCCGACTCCTGCTTCAGGTCGCCGGTGATGCGCAGATCCGCGGTGCCCGTGCCGCCGAGCCCGGTGATGCCGAGCTCCGCGATCTCACGCGGGTCGATGTCGCCCACGACCTTCAGCGCCAGCGGACCGTTCACCACATCGATCGTGCCGGTGGCGTCGAGCTGACCCGCGATGCCGAAGAACTCGCCGCGCTCGAGCGTGAGCACACCCTGGTCCAGCACGGCGACCATGTCGGTGTTCTCGAGGATGTACGTGCTCTCCACCTCGGCGCGACCCTGGTAGGTGAGGCCGAGCCGGAGATCGTCGGGGAACCGGAGACCGGTGCCGTCGAGCCCCAGGGCGCCATCGAGCACGACCGGCCGGCCGGTGCCCGGGTACGCGTCCTCCACGTGGAAGCCGAGTGCATCGAGGTCGCCACCCCACGTGATCACGCCAGCGTCGTCCACTCCGGCACGCCCGTCGACCACCAGCGACCCCCGGCTGTCGCCCACGCCCGCGAGGCGTCCGGTGATGGCGAAGCCCTCGATCGGCCCGTGCACGCCGAGCTCTCCGCCCCACGTCCCGTCGAGCCCCACGTGGCTCGCGACGGGATCCAGGGCCTTCAGGTCGAGCCCGCCCACCAGCACGTCGAGCTCGAGAGCGTCCGTCCCTGCAGACCCCTTCACGCCCAGCGCCGTGCCGGGCGCGGTGAGCGCGGCCCCGGACAGGGTCGCCTGCACGCCGTCCCACAGCACCGGGCCCTCGAAGCAGGCCGTGGTGGGCCCCGGCACCAGCACGTGCGCGCACAGCGACAGGTCGGCGAGGTCGAACCGCTCCCCCTCCGACACGAGGGTGCCCACCAGCACGCCTCCGCGCACGTCCACCGACCCGTTCATGCCCACACGCACGCCCTCGACCGACACGTCCCGCAGGTCGAGGTCGATCGGGAGCGAGAAGGGCTCGGTGCTCCCCGATGGAGGGCCGAACAGGTCGGCCAGCGCCATGCGGCCGTCGGGACCGGAGTCGAGCACCAGCGCGAGGCCCGACGCATCGAGGGAGTGCACGACCAGCGGGCCCGTGAGCAGGGAGCTCGCGTTGTAGCGCGCCCGGGACGGCCCGAGCGCGACCAGGGCCCGGCCGGAGTCGTCCGAGATGCGCAGGCCGTCGAGCTCGAGGTTCCACAGGACGTCCGTGTTCAGGCCGTCGATCTCGAAGCTCCCCGCCGCCATCGTGCTCGACACGAGGTGCTCGATCTGCCACTCGAGCCAGCCGTTCCCGCGGGGGGTCGCGAGCCAGACCACGAAGCCGGCGGCCCCCGCAGCCGTGAAGCCCAGCAGACCCAGCCCGGCGAGCCCGATGCCGGCGACCCAGCGCTTCCAGCGCATCAGATGGCCTCGCCGAACGCGGCGTAGAGCATGACCGCCGGACCGGTGGCGCACTTGTCGAAGCTGTGCACGATGTCGATCCGACGCCGGTTGTCGTTCACCGAGCAGGTTCCGGGCGTCGTGCCCTGGAAGTCCTCCTCGTACCGCGGGCGCACGGCCACATCGAGCCGCAGCGGGCCGAGCGGCGAGCCGTACCGCAGCCCCACTCCGCCCGCGAACCGGAACCCGGCGATCAGCTGCTGCTCGAACGACAGGGGGATGCCCGCCGACACGTTCCGACCGGGATTGGCGAGCGTGCCGACATCGACGAACGCGGCGTACGTGATGCCGAACGCCCCGTAGTACCGGAGCTCTTCGCTCACGACGATGCCGAAGCTCCCGCCCTGCGGCACGTAGAACCGGCGCTCGTCGTCCTGCCCGGCGTTCGTCACGAACGTGGAGTACGGCCCCATCCCCCGCGACGGGAATCCGCGCATGGAGTTCGCGCCGCCCGGGAAGAACAGCTCGGGGTACGGAAGCGCCTTGTTGTCGCCGATGGGCGCGAGCGCGCGGCCGTGGACGCGGGTGGCCAGCGTGATCGGCACGTCTCCACCGATGCGGATCGGACGGAACAGACGCCAGTCGCCCGAGAACGCGAGGTAGGCGAAGTCGCCCTCCGCGAGGGGGAACGCGGCCCGAAGCGTGGTGTTGAAGAAGCTGCCCCGCTTGGCGGAGAGGGGGTCGTCGCGCCAGTCGAGCGTGAGACCGAAGTCGACGCTCGTGATCTGGTACGGGTTCTGGAAGTCTTCGCCGAACAGCCGCCGGGCGGTCTCGAGGGCGGCGACGTTCCCGCTCTCCACGTCGATGTCGAGGTAGTCGAACAGCTCGACGTGCGGGCCCAGGCTCATGACGAGGATGTCGCTCGGCTTCCACACCGTGCGGAAGTCGGCCTGGGGATTGAAGAACCGGTACAGGCCCTGCTGCACGCCCTGCTCGACCTTGACCTCGAGCTGCTGGGCGACCTTCTGGCCGAGGATGCGCGGGTAGATCACGGCCCCGCGCACCAGCCAGGTGGGCGTGAGCCCGCCGATGTCGCCGACGTTCGCGATGGCCCCCACCCGCGCGAGGAAGTCGAGCCCGATGAGCTGGTTCAACAGGTTGGTGTGCTTGAACCGCGTGGAGACGTTGGGCTCGAAGTTGTTGATGCCCTGGATCTCGAACCCCACGCCGAAGCGGAGCGCGCGGAACTTGGCCTCGCGCACGTGCACGTTGATGGGCACGGCCTTCTGCGTGGGGTCGGAGAGGTCGGGCTCCACGTTCACGATCGAGAACGTGCCCATCGCGAACAGCCGGTTCTGGGCCTTGAGCAGCTCGTCGAGACGGTACGGGTCGCCCTCCACGAGCCGGAGGTTCTGCGTGATGAACCGGGTGCGGATGTTCTTGTTGCCGACGATCGTGATCGGGCCGTTGTTCGCGAGGATCCCCGGCGTGACGGTGAGCGTCACGTCGACCGCGTGCTCGGCCGGGTACGCGTCGGACTGGAGATCGACGGTCGCGTAGGCGTACCCCCGGCGGCGCAGGGTGGTCTCGAGCTCGGCGCGGTCGAGCTCGGCCAGCTCGAGATCGAACTGGCGCTTCTGCTTCAGGTAGCCCGTGCGCAGGATCGTGCGCGCGAGCCCGCCTGCCGCGCCCTCCGCACCCGTGACGTCGTAGGCGCGCACCAGGCTGGGCGCTCCGGGATCGACGTACCCGTACACGTCGACGACGCCGGCCTTCTTCTCGCGAGACCGGCGGATGCGCTTCAGCGTCCACCCGGTGAACCGGGCGTCGAACCAGCCGTGGTGCGCGTACCAGACCTCGAGCCGGTAGGCGTCCTTCACGAGGAAGTCGCGGTTCAGGAGCTTCGGGTCGATGAAGTACGTGAGCGGGAACATCTTGAGCCCGAACGCAGAGGCGTCCTGCTCAAGAGCGCGCCGGAGCTGGTAGTCGTTGTGACCCGACAGCGCGCCGCCGTTCCCCTCGAAGTGGATGCGGCGCACGATGTCGCCACGCACCTTCTTCCGCGCCGGAGTACACGCAGCGAGCACGATCAGGAGCCACAGGAGCCAGCGGCCAGTGTGCCCGGGGGCGACCATGCGGCAGCCTAACCCGCCGTCCTCGCGTCCCAACTCCATGAGTGCTACCAGAGTCCAGGAGGCGCGTTGAGACCCGCCGTACGCTCCGTGCTCGTGTTCGCTGTCGGCTGGGCCGCGCTGTGCGCCCTGCTCTTCCTGTTCCTCGCGGGGTTCTTCACGGCGTGGAACGGCGTCGCGGTGTCCGTTCGCGACGGAGACCCCGAGCAGGCCGTGTACTCCGTGCTGATCGTCGAAGACGACGGCACGCGCTTCGAGGCCGACTGGCCCGCACACGCGGTGCAGGGGCTCAAGCTCTCGATCGATTCCCTGGCCCTGCCCCCGAAGCCGCTGCCCGAGGGGCTGCCCCGCACGGAGAAGCAGCGCTGGTCGACCTCGTTCACGGTCACGCCCGCGGAGGGCGAGGCGCGATCGGTGGGCACCACGAAGCCCCAGGCGCTCGCGATCGCGCTGCTGGTGTTCGTGATCGGGCTCGGTGGTCGCAACATGATGGTCGCCGGATCCCCCCTCTCCATCGAGCCCACGGGCATCACGCTCCCGAAGGCCCAGCGCCCGCCGGGCCAGGCGGCGTCGCCCGACGCAGGCGGCGGGGGCGGCACGACATCCCGTGCGTCGCGTCCGCAGAAGGGCCCGCCTCCCGGGAAGCGCCGTCGGGGCGGCGGCCGGAGGCGCTAGTGGGCGGGCTCGCCGGAGTGATCCACTTCTCGGGAGACGCCCCGTCTCCCCAGCTCGCCGAGAAGATGAGCGCCGACGTCGCGATGCGCGGTCCCGACGGGCAGGGCGCGTTCGCGGAGGGCCCGGCCGTGTTCGCGCACCGCGTGCGCAAGCTCACCGAAGACCGCGAGCCCCAGCCCGTCGTCACCGACGATCTCGTGATGCTCATGGACGGCTGGGTGTACGACCACGCGGTGCCCGAGCACCTCATGGGCCCGGCAGCCCCGGAGCCGACGGACTCCCAGACCCTCCTGGCCGCGTGGCGCCGGTGGGGGCGGCGCTTCGTGGAGCACGTCGAAGGCGACTTCGCGGTCGCGCTGTGGGAGCGGAAGGAGCGCCGACTGCACCTGTTCCGCGACCGCTTCGGCATCCGTCCCCTGTTCTGGACGCGCAACCAGGGCGCGTTCGCGTTCGCGTCCACGGTGCCCGCCCTGCTGCACCTGCCGTGGGTGGAGCGCGAGCCCGACCCCGAGCGGCTGTCGGAGTACCTGTCGTTCCAGGTCGTGCACGCCCCGCGCACGCTCATCCGGAGCGTGCACCAGGTCGAGCCCGGCCACTGGCTCACGGTCGACGACCACAGCCTGGTCACCCGCCGCTGGTGGGCGATCCGCTATGCCCCGAAGGGCACGGCCCGCCCGCGCGACGCGGAGATCATCGACACCCTCCAGGAAGACATGCAGCGCGCCGTGCGTCGGCGTGTCCCCAAGGAGACCGAGGTCGGCGTGTACCTGTCCGGAGGGCTCGGGAGCACCGCGATCGCGGCCGCGGCCCGTCGGCTCTACCTCAACCTGCCCACGTTCACGCTGTCGTTCGCCGACGACCCCTACCCCGAGCTGCCCTTCGCGGGGCGGGTCGCGCGGCTCCTGGGCCTCGAGCACCACGAGCTCACGGTCGGCTCCGCGGATGTCGCGGCGGCCTTCGAGCCCACCGTGCGTGCGCTCGGCCACCCGATCGGGAACCCCACGGCCATCCTGCAGGGGCTGCTGGCCCGGAAGGCCCGCGAGCGCGTGCGGGTGGTGCTGTCGGGCGACGGGGGCCCCGAGCTGTTCGGGGGGCGCATGCTCGACCGGTTCCAGCAGCAGCTCCGCACGCTCAAGGCGGGCCGCATGCTGCCGAGCCCGACCCGGCGGCTGCTCGGACGGCTCACGGGCGCTCGCGCGCTCACCACCGACCCCGACCGCCTGGCGCTCGAGCAGGGCATCGGAGGCGCGAACCTGTTCTCCACGGCCGATCGCGCGGCGCTGCTCGCCGATGCCGCATGGGTGCGCCCCTCGGTGCGCCAGGACGTGCTGGGCCTGTTCCACACGAACCTCGACACCGACCCCATCAACACCGCGCTGCACGGCTATCTGCGGTCGTGGCTCGGCGAAGGCGCGCTGGCACGGGCCGATCGCATGGCGACCGCCGCAGGGCTCGACGCGCGCTTCCCGCTGCTCGACCACGAGATCGTCACGTACGCCGCAGCGCTCCCGGGCGCCGTGAAGGTGCGCCGGGTCGGGGGCAGCCTGCACACCCGGTGGCCGCTGCGCGCCATGCTCGACGGCGTGCTGCCGGCTCCGCTGGTGAACCGACCCCGCCGGGGCATGCCCTCCCCTCCCGACGGCTGGCTCGTGAACGCCGGTCGGCTGTTCTTCGAGGAGCGCTGGGAGCTCCTGCGCGAAGACCCCCACCACCTGTTCGACCCCGCCGGTCTCGAGTCGCTCCGGGCCCGGCTTCCGAGCCAGCCCGAGGTGGCGCTCCAGTTCTGGGCCCTGTTCATCCTCGACGCCTGGGTGCGCGACCTCAAAACGTGAAGCTGAGGCCCACGGCGGTCACGCCGAGCCCGAGCATGCCGAGCCCGCTGATCCGGCTCGCCGCGTGCTGGTGGTAGCGGGACCGCAGCACATCGGGCTCGGTGGCCGACCCCATCGCGGCGCTGCGCTCGAACGACCACGCCATCAGGGTGCCCCCGACGACCGCTGCGCCGATCCCGCCCACCAGGAGCGGGTCGATCCGCTTCGGCTCGCGCGCGACGACCGGCTCGGGCCGCGGCACGGGACCGGGCACCTCCACCTCGACCCGGCTCGCGGTGGGCACGCCGGTCTCGAGCCGCATCCGATCGCCCGGGGGCAACCACAGGATCTGGCTGAACAACACCACGCCGGTGGGGTCGGAGATCTGCACGGCGTGCAGGCCCCCCGTCGTCGGCACGGTCGACCCCTCCGCGCGCACGCCGTCGAGCCACGCGACGTTCGCCCCCAGCTCGGGCACCAGCTCGAGGTCGCTGGCACCGGGATCCCGGGTGAGCGCCACCTCGTAGCGCCCGCGCACCGTGGGCCCGTAGACGTCCTGCCAGGCATCGGGCGCGACGCGTCCGGACGCCGCGAAGGCATCGGTCGCGGCCGTCTCGTCGCCCTCGACCGTTCGGAGCACGCCCTCGAGCAGCCACAGCCGGCCGAGCGTCTTCGGGTCGAAGATGGCCCGACAGGCGAGCAGGGCTTCTTCGGCCTTGCGCATGCTCTGCTGGGCGGCGTCGGTCTCCACCTCGACGAGCGCGCCGTTCGCCGCATCGAGCAGCGGAGGCACGGCCGGACACGCCGGACCGTCGGCGAAGGCCACGGCGACGAGCGCGATCACTCGGGCACCACGAACGTCTCCCAGTCCCGCGGGACCGGGGTGGGGCGCAGGCACGCCACGGAGGCGCGCGTCGCGGGGGTGGCCAGCACGAGCGCGCCGTCGGACCACACGAGGGCTCCGTCGCCCGTGGGCAGCGTGGCGTCGGCCCAGGAGTCGTGCAGGCTCTCCGGGTCGGCCGCGACCCACACCGGGTCGTGCACCTCGGCCGCGCCGCGCGGAGCCCCCAGGATGCCGCCCCAGCCGTCTCCACAGCGATCCAGGGCCTCGTGCAGCAACAGCGGGGGCTCCAGCTCCACCACCACCCACTCGGCCGTCTCGCTGCCGCTCCCGAAGTCCGCGGCGTCCGACCCGCCGCTGATCGAGGTGGTATCGCCGAACGCCCCCGGGCACAGCCCCGCGATGTCGGCCGTGATGTCGGGATCGGTGTCGTCGCAGTCGAGCAGGTTGTTCACGCGGCCTTCGGGCGCGACCGCGGAGATCTCCGGGTCGCGCGACCCGTCTCCCCACCCGTCCCCGTCGGCATCCGGCCACCAGGGACGGTCGGCGCACCCCGCTTCCGGGTGGCAGATCTCCCGCTGCCGGTCCTGGTAGCGCCCCTGGTCGATCAGACAGCCCGAGAGCACCACGCACAGCACGCCGACCCTCATCGCGCGCGTCTCCGTCGGGCCAGGAGCGCGAGCGACACCGCGAGACCCCACGCGGCGGCGCCCGTAGGACCGGTGCTGCAGGAACGCACCGCGGGGATGGCCTCGCAGCGGCCGTCGTCCCGCACGTCCCACGCGTCGACCACGCCGTCGCAGTCGAGGTCGCCCGTCTCGTCGCGATCGGGGATGCCGTCGCCGTCGCTGTCCTCGTCGAGGTAGTTCGGGATCCCGTCGCCATCGAGGTCGTTCGTGCCCTCGTCGATCGTCGGGATGCCGTCGCCGTCGTCGTCGGGATCGTCGGGGTTCGCGTCGAACGCGTCGGGGATGCCGTCGCCGTCGCGGTCGGCGCCATCCGTGGGGAGCCCCGTGTCGTCGGGCGGGACGTCGGTATCGGTGTCGGAGAGCCCCGTGTCGTCGGGGGTTCCGGTGTCTCCCGTGTCGGAGCAAACGCAGTCGTCGTAGCAGTCGGGGATGCCGTCGAGGTCGGCGTCGAGGTCGGCTTCGCCCGGACACTGATCGCAGGCGTCGGGCACGCCGTCGAGGTCGGCGTCGAGGCCGTCGTCGCCTCCCGGACACTGGTCGCACGCGTCCGGCACACCGTCGCCGTCCTGGTCGACCCGATCATCGCCCGTCGGGCAGCTGTCGCAAGCGTCGGCCACGCCGTCGAGGTCGAGATCGTCGGTCTCGGGACCCGTCGGGCAGGGATCGCAGTCGTCGTCGAGCCCGTCTCCGTCGGAATCGGTGGCGGTGAGGCACTGGTCGCAGCTGTTTCCGATGCCGTCGCCGTCGGTGTCGATCTGCGGCGCGTTCGGCACCGCGGGGCAGTTGTCGCACCCGTCGGGCACGGAGTCGCCGTCCGCATCGGCGAAGTCGTCGGACCCCGGGCAGACGTCGTCGGCGTCGCAGCGCCCGTCGCCATCGGTGTCGTCGGGGGCGTCGAGCGGACAGCCGTCACAGCCGTCGGGGACCCCGTCCCCATCGGTGTCGACGCTGTCGTCCCACCCGGGGCAGAGGTCGATGTCGCCACAGAAGCCGTCGCCGTCGTTGTCGTCGAGGGGGTCGGCCGGGCACGGGTCGCAGTTGTCGGGCGTGCCGTCGGCGTCGCCGTCGATGGTGTCGTCGAAGCCCGGGCACGCGTCGACGATGTCGCACACGCCGTCGCCGTCGGTGTCGTCGGGGTTGTCGGTGGGACAGGGGTCGCAGCCGTCGGGGACCCCATCGCCGTCGACATCGGCGGTGTCGGAGTAGCCGGGACAGACATCGTCGGACGTGCACACGCCGTCCCCGTCGAGGTCGTCGGGGTTGTCGATCGGACAGGGGTCGCAGCCGTCGGGGACCCCGTCGAAGTCGGCGTCTTCGTCGTCGGGGGACCCGGGGCAGGCGTCGTCGCTGTCACACACCCCATCACCGTCGGTGTCGTCGGGGTTGTCGGCCGGGCAGGCGTCGCAGGCGTCGCCCACCCCGTCGGCGTCGGCGTCGGCCTGGGACAGGTCGGCCGCGTTCGGACACACGTCGCAGGCGTTTCCGAACCCGTCTCCGTCGGCGTCTCCCTGGTTCGGGTTCACGACCGTGGGGCAGTTGTCGCAGGCATCCCCCACCCCGTCGGCATCGGTGTCGAACTGGAGCGGGTCGGACACCGACGGGCAGACGTCGGTGCAGTCGGGCTGGGCATCCCCATCGGTGTCGACCGTGGCATCACACACGTCGCACGCGTCTCCGATGCCGTCGCCGTCGACATCGAGCTGGAGCGGGTTGGCGGCGTTCGGACAGTTGTCGCAGGCCGAGCCCACGCCGTCGCCGTCGGGATCCTGCTGGCCCGGATCCGGGGTGGTCGGGCACAGGTCGCACGCGTCGTCGATGCCGTCGCCGTCGCCGTCGGCCTGTACGGTCGAGAAGTCGTTCGGACACGCGTCGCAGGCGTCGGGGAACGCGTCGCCGTCGGCATTCGCCGCGTCGTCGCCGGCCGGACAGACGTCGACGCTGTTGCACACCCCGTCGCCGTCGGTGTCGTGCGGAGGGGGGTCTGCAGGGCAGGCGTCGCAGGCGTCGCCCGTGCCGTCGCCGTCGCCGTCGGCCTGAGCGGGGTTGGGCGCGTTGGGACAGTTGTCGCAGTCGTTCCCGAGCCCGTCGCCGTCGCTGTCGGTGGCGCCCCCCGTCGCCGTGTTCGGGCACGGGTCGCAGGCGTTGCCGATGCCGTCTCCATCGCTGTCGGCCTGGGTGGGGTTCGAGACCGTGGGGCAGTTGTCGCAGAGCCCCGCGAGCCCGTCGCCATCGGCGTCGGTGGCCGTGCCCGGGTCGGAGTCGCAGGGGTCTTCGAAGGCGAGCAGACCGTCGTGGTCGCGGTCTTCGTCGGCCTCGAACGTCCAGCTGTCGATCTCGTGGGCGTTCGGCTGGCCGGACGTGGTGGCGCCCGCGAACCCGATGGTGAACGAAGATCCCAGCCGACCGAGGAGGTCGACGGTGTGCGTCAGCTGGGGAGAAGACGGCTTGTTGGTGTTCGGGCTGTAGAAGATCTCGAAGCGCTGCAGCGCCTGGTCGTAGTCGACCCACACGAACTGCGGCTGGCCACTGTTCAGGAAGTTGCCGGGGTCGAACTCCTGCACGGTGTCGAGATCGCCGTCGAAGCCGAGCCCGATGTGGTTTCCGTTCGGGTCGATCGAGCCGGAGTCGTAGGTGTCGAGCTCGACGAACACGCTGGGCGAGATGTCGACCACGCCGATCGGGATCCCAGGGACCCAGGGCATCGGAGCCCATGGGGTCGGACTGCAGGACGAACGCCATCCCGGTGCTGCCCTGGGTTCCGCCGTTGATGTCGAACTCGAACCGCGTGCGGAAGGCCGAGGTGGCGCTCCAGTCGACGGGCACGCGCACGAACGCGGTGCCGTTCTGGTAGCTCTGGCTCGGCGTGAGCCGCATCTCGCACGTGTTCTCGGAGGCGTCGCCGTTGTACTCGATCGCTGCGCCGGTGTTGCAGAAGTCGGAGAAGTACAGCTGGGTGGGTGCGGCGACGGCCGCCGGGACGAGCCAGAACATGGCTCATCTTGCCACATCCCCGACGATCGGCGGGCTACTTCGAGAACGACGCCTGCCAGCCCTCGAAGCCCTCCGCGACGGCCCAGCGGTAGCTGTTCGGGTGCCGCGCGCCGACCCGGATGACCTTCTCGATCCGGTCGGAGCCGAGCACGAGCTCCACGGTGTGCGACCCTTCCGTCAGTGGGTGGCCCATCACGGGGGTCGGGCCGAGATCGACCCCGTCGACCTTCACGCGCGCGCCCCACGGAACGCTGCGGAACGTGACGGGCAGCCCGCTCGCGGCCGGAGCGACCGTGGCGGGTCGAGGCGTGGGAGCGGGCGCGGGGTCGGGACGCGTCTTCGGAACGGGCGCGGGCCGCGGCTGCGGCGCGGGATCGGGGGCGGGCGCTGGCGCTGGCGCAGGAGCGGGCTCTGGCGCTGGCGCTGGCGTCTCGACTCCCTCGGCGTCGGGATCGGCCCCTTCGGCGTCTGCATCCCCCTCGTCGTCGGGTGCATCCCCGTCGGGACCCGCATCGGGGTCGATCGCGTCGGGGTCGCCATCCGCCACCGCATCTGGATCGCCCTGGGTGACGGCGTCTCCATCGGCCGCGGGATCGGTGGCGTCGGGGCCGTCGGCACCGGTGACGGCTTCGACGGGTGGACGGGGGTTCGACGGGCGAGGACCGGGCGTGAGCACGAACACGAGGAGGACGGCGATCACGGCGATCAGGGCGAGCACCAGCGACCCCACGAGCCCGAGCGCCGAGAAGCCCATCAGGCCGGTACCGAGCAGGACCGTGCGGCTGACGGAGCCCGTGTTCGGCTCCTCCGGCGGACCGAGCTCACCCGCGGCCGTGCGGAACAGGGTCTCGGACAGCATCTGCCCGGCGAGCTCGTCGCGGGCGACGGCCTTCTCGGGCACCTGCTCGGCCCAGTCGCGCAGCCAGGGCTCCGGCATCGACTGTCGGAGGGATCGGCACTCGCGCTCGATGTCGCGCATGGTCGGACGGTCTTCCTCGTCGAGCCGGCGCATGCTGGACGCGAGCAGGAGCGCGGCCTCGAGGTGGGGATCGCCGGCCGCGAGCTCGCGCGCGCGGGCATCGAGGGTGGCCCCGCGGCTGTCGGACGGCTGCTCCCGGGTGAGCAGCACCCACAGCACGACGCCGAGGCTGTACACGTCGCCTTCCGGGCCCTCGACGCCCTGGAGGCGCTCCGGAGCCATGTAGCCGGGCGTTCCCGAGATGTTGCGCGTGGTGGACGACTCGCGCCCCGTGAACCGCGCACGCGCCACGCCGAAGTCGAGCAGGCGGACCTCGCCGGAGGGCGTGATCTGGATGTTCCCGGGCTTCACGTCGCGATGGAGCAGCTCGAGCGGCTCGCCATCGGGGCCGCGGAACCGGTACGCCTTGTCGAGAACCCGCGCGATCTCGCCGACGATCTCGATGGCGACCCCCGGCGGGAACACGCCCAGCTGCTCGAGCAGCGCGGACGCGGACTGCCCGTCGACGTAGTCCATGACGACCGCCCATCGGCCCGACAGGCGCGTGGGAGGGTCGACCGACACGATGGCGCGGTCGCGGAGGAGCGCCAGGATGCGGGCTTCGTCGCGGAATCGCGACAGGAGCTCGGGCCCGGGGTCGGGATCGTGCAGGACCTTGACCGCGACGTCCTTCGTGAAGCCGGAGCCCGACTCGAGGCGTGCCCGGTACACCTTCCCGAACCCGCCGGTGCCGACGACACCGAGGATGGTGTAGGTCCGGGACTCTGCCATGGAGGCATGATACCCAGAACGACCGGAGCCGCCCTTGTCCTACCTCGCCATCGCCCGAAAATACCGCCCGGCGACGTTCGACGAGATCGTGGGCCAGGCCCACGTCACGCGCACGTTGCGCAACGCGCTCGCCAATGCCCGCATCCACCACGCCTACCTGTTCTGCGGGGCGCGTGGGGTGGGCAAGACCACCGCCGCGCGGGCCTTCGCGAAGTCGCTGAACTGCGTGAACGGCCCCACGTCGGAGCCGTGCGGCGAGTGCGTGTCGTGCCGCGAGATCACGACGGGCACGAGCCCCGATCTCATCGAGATCGACGGTGCGTCGAACAACTCTGTCGACGACGTGCGCGACCTCCGCGACAACGTCGGGTACCTCCCCACTCGCGGCCGCTACAAGATCTACCTCGTCGACGAGGTGCACATGCTGTCGAAGGCGGCGTTCAACGCGCTGCTGAAGACGCTCGAGGAACCCCCGGCGCACGTGGTGTTCCTGTTCGCCACCACCGAGCCCTCCAAGATCCCCGACACCATCCTGTCCCGCGTGCAGCGCTTCGACTTCAAGCGCATCCCCGTCTCCGCGGTGGTCGGGCGGCTCCAGAGCATCGCGGAGTCCGAGGGCACCGTGCTGTCCGAGGCCTCGCTCAAGCTCATCGCGCGCTCGGGCGAAGGCTCGATGCGCGACGCCCAGTCGCTGCTCGACAAGGTCATCAGCTTCGCTGGCAGCGCCGAGGTCACCGACGCCGAGGTCACCGAGATCCTGGGCCTGATCGACCGTGGGCTGCTGCATCGCACGCTGGCCGGGCTCGTGAAGGGCGATGTGGGCGCGGTGCTCGAGGTGGTCGACATCGTGTACGGCTACGGGTTCGAGCTCGCCCAGTTCACCGAGGAGCTCATGGAGGTCGTGCGGAACGCCACGTTCCTCCGCCTGTCGCCGGCCTCCCGGAAGTACCTCGACATCCCCGACGACGAGGTCACGCAGCTCGCGTCGATCGTCGACGGGCTCGATCCCGAGCAGCTCCAGCGGCTGTTCTCCGCCCTGATCGACGTGCACGACCAGGTGAGTCGGGCTGCCCGCCCCCGCCTCGTGCTCGAGATGGCGGTCGCCCGGCTCGCCACGCCGCGCCCGGTCGTTCCGGTGGGCGCGCTGGTGCAGCGGCTCGAAGACCTCGAGCGGAGGGCCAGACACGCAAAAAAACCCCAGGGGGCCGGCCCGAGCGGGCGTCGGCCCCGCACGTAGAGCGCCCGCGCCCCCAGCACGATCAGCGCCCTCAGCGCGACCCGGTGCCGTCCGCACCTCCCGCGCGACCTGCACCGGCCGCTCCCCAGGCTCCGCCCCAGGCGCGCACGGCGCCGCGCAAGCGTCCCGAAGACGCGGTGCCCGACATGCCGCCGGCGCCACCCGGCCCTCCGCTGCTGCCCGACATGCCGCCCGCGCCGCCCACCATGTTCGACATGGCGCCGGGTCCCGACGATCTCCCGTTCGCGCCGGCTCCGTCGCGCGCGCCCCGTCCGGCGGGCCGGGATCCGTGGGCCCAGCTGGCCGAGGCGCTGCGCAAGCTCGGCGGGCCCGCAGCCGTGCTGGCCGACGGCCGCGCGAAGCTCGATCGCGGCACGCTCCTGATCAGCCTCCCCGGCGGTCGTCCGCTGGCGGAAGGTCGCCGGGCCGCCAAGCACAATCCGGCGGTTGAGGAAGCGGTGCACCGGTATTACTCCGAGTCCACCTCACTCGAGGTCATCGCGCTGCCCGACACCGGGTCCGACCGCGATCGACAGGATGCCCTGGAGCGCCAGGTGCTCGCCGACCCCGACTACCAGCGCATCGTACGGGCGCTCGACGCCCAGCTGAGTCGGGTCGTACCCCTCACCGACGGAGACTGACCATGGACCAGTTCGACTTTGGAAACCTCGGCGCCCTGCTCGGCGGCTTCCAGCAGAAGATGGCCGAGATGCAGGCGAAGCAGCGCGCCCTCAAGGTGACGGGCACCGCGGGTGGCGGCCTCGTGAAGGTCGTGGTCACGGGCGACTTCGATGTCGAGAGCGTGAGCATCTCCGAGGAGGCCTACCAGGACCGCGAGCTGCTCGAAGACCTCGTGCGCGCGGCCACCTCCGAGGCCCTGCGCCAGGTGCGCGACTCGATGAAGGCCGGCATGCAGGAGATGACGGGCGGGCTCCCGATCCCGCCCGGTCTGCTGGGCTTCTAGGTCATCCGATGCCCGCTCCGGTCGACCCCATCGCGAGCGCGGTCCAGCAGCTCCGGCGCCTGCCCGGCATCGGAGAGAAGACCGCCACGCGCCTCGTGTACTGGATGCTGAACGCCCCGCGCGGCACGCCCGCGGCCATCGCCGACGCGCTGGTCGCGCTGGAAGACGGCATCCATCCGTGCGCGACGTGCTGCAACCTCACGGCGGCCGACCCGTGCCCGATCTGCTCCGACCTCAAGCGCGACACCCGCACGGTGTGCGTGGTCGAGCATCCGCAAGACGTGCTGGCGTTCGAGCGCTCCGGGGAGTACCGCGGCCGCTACCACGTCCTGCACGGCGCCATCGCGCCGCTCGACGGCGTCACGCCCGATCAGCTGCGCATCCGCGAGCTGCTCGCACGCGTGGGGCCCGGCCTCGACGAGGTGATCCTCGCGACCGACCCCGATGTCGAAGGCGACGCCACCGCGCTGTACCTGGGTCGGCTGCTCCAGCCGCTGGGTGTGAAGGTCACCCGGCTCGCGCACGGCATCTCGGTGGGTACCGAGATCGAGTACGCCGACGCCGTGAGCCTCGCGCGGGCCCTCCAGTACCGGAGGGAGGTGTGAACGTGCAGCTCAACGGCAAGCTCCGCGAGGTGCCCGAGGCGTGCACGGTGCAGGCGCTGCTCGTGGAGCTGGCGTCCGACCGGCCGGGCGTCGCTGTGGCGGTCGACGGGAAGGTCGTGCCGCGCTCGGCGCACGCAGACACGCCCCTGCACGAGGGCGCCGTCGTCGAGGTGATCCGGGCGGTCGGTGGCGGCTGACCCGTCCAGCACGGCCCGCGAGGTGTTCCGCGACGCGTGGCTGCTGGTGGTCGACAAGCCCGCCGGCCTGCCCACCCAGGGCACGCGCGCCGGAGAGCCCGGGCTGTACGAGGCCCTGTGCGCGTCCGAGCCGTACGTCGGTCTGCACCACCGGCTCGACCGCAACGCGTCGGGGCTGGTGCTGTTCACGCTCGACCGCGCGGCGAACGCGGCCATCGCGGAGGGGTTCCGCACCCACACCATCCAGCGGGGGTACGTGGCGCGGGTCGAGGGCGAGGTGGTGGCGGGCACGTGGTCGTGGCCGGTCGACGGGAAGCCCGCCCGCACGGACGTGGAGGTGCGGTCGTGGTCCGACGGGGTGTCGGAGATCGGGTGCCGCCTGCACACGGGGCGCAAGCACCAGATCCGCGTGCACGCCGCGATGAACGGCACGCCGATCCTCGGAGACACCCGCTACGGCGGGGATGTCGCGCGGCGCGCGGGCCGTCTGGCCCTGCACGCGGGCTCGCTGGAGCTCCGCCATCCTGTGACGGGCGAGACGCTGACGCTGTCTGCACCGACGCCCTGGTGATCCAGGGGGGCGGAGGGTTCACCAGAGGGAGAGAGAGCCGGGGTTCCCCAAGGCCCCGAGAGCACCGACTACCGTTGCTTCCTCTCGGACCTGGCGGGGTTCACGGGTCACGGTCCTCGGGCCCCGACTCTCACCCCCTCTGGCGTGCCTCCGTGGCACAGCGATGGATGCGATGATGGCGGAGAGACAGGGATTCGAACCCTGGGTGGGTTGCCCCACACACGATTTCCAGTCGTGCACCTTCGACCACTCGGTCACCTCTCCAGATCATCTCAGCGGCACGGGGAGCGGAGAGACAGGGATTCGAACCCTGGGTACGCTTGCACGCACACTGGATTTCGAGTCCAGCGCCTTCAACCACTCGGCCATCTCTCCTGATTCCCGTGGCTCACCGACTCCGCAGCGCGCGGAAGAACGACTTCAACTTCGCGCTGGAGGGCTCGGCGAGCACGCCGCCGACGACTTCGAAACGATGGTTCAGACCCGGAAATGCCGAGAGATCGGCCAGGGTGCCGAGAAAGCCCCCCTTCGGATCCGTGCAGCCGTACACGCACCGGTCGATCCGGGCCAGCACCATGGCGCCAGCACACATCGGACACGGTTCGAGCGTGACGTAGACCGTGCAGCCCTCGAGCCGCCAGTCTCCGAGCACCCGCGCCGCTTCTCGCATCGCGATCAGCTCGGCGTGGCCGGCTGGATCGGAGTCGAGCTCGCGACGGTTGTGAGCCATGGACACGATGTGCCCATCTCTCACGACCACGGCGCCGATCGGCACCTCGCCGAGCGCGGCGGCGGCATCTGCCTGGTGCAGCGCCTGCTGCATGAACGGCAGGTGTTCCGCACCCCGAGAATCTCCTGCGGGACTCATGTTCTCCGCGAAGCCATCGAATTCGCTATCGTCGTTCATCGTCGCGTCAAAGAGCGTACGGCGCGAGCGCCGCGGGCACCACAGCAGGTAGCCCGGACAGGTCGTGCTCGTCAAGGGGAAGACGGCGGGCCACCGGCGGGTCTCGTGTGCGGCCATCCGTCCGCTTGTGGTGCGGTGTCGATGCCCATACGCTCTCTGTCTCGGGGGTTCGAATGAAGTTCGTACGGTTCGCGGCCGTAGTCGCTCTGGCTGCACTGTTCTCGGCACGCGCCGATGCGCGCACGGTGTCCTTCACCACGTCCGACTCGATCGCGCTCTCCGCCGATCACCAGGGCTCCGGCGACCGTGGCGTGGTGCTGATCCACGGCAACGGCGACGACCGGTCGGGCTGGGGCGATCTCACGGCTGCGCTCGGGGCGCAGGGCATGCAGGCGATGGCCATCGATCTGCGCGGTCACGGCGCGTCGAAGGGCGAAGCCGACCCCCTGAAGATGATGGCCGACGTGAACGCCGCGATCGCGTACCTGCGCGGCAAGGGCGTGAAGCACGTCACCCTCGTGGGCTCGAAGCTCGGCGCCACGCTCGCGCTCGCCGCGGCCGCGAAGGATCCCGCGGTGGAGGCCGTGGTGATGATCTCCCCGAACCTCACCACGAACGGCGTGAAGGTGAGCTCGTCGCTCAAGGGCTACGGCGAGCGGCCGCTGCTGATGATCGCGGGCGAAGACGACACGGTGTCGCGCAAGGCGATCGACCTCATCGACAACGAGGTGCCGAACGCCACGGTGCAGATCCTCGAGAGTGGCGGCAGCGGCATGGCGCTCGTGAACCGCGCGGCCAACCTCGAGACCACCCTGATCGCGTGGGCCACCGGCAACCAGAAGGCCGCGGCTGGCGACCTGTCGCCCGAGATGAAGATGGGCGAGGCCGCCAACCTGGAGACCACCGGGACGAAGCTGGGTGAGCGCAAGTGAGCTGAACATCCCCCGCTCCATCCGCGACCTCGCCGAGGTCGTGCACGCGAGCGGAGGGCGCGCCTGGATCGTGGGAGGGGGCGTACGCGACCACCTGATGGGGCGGTCGGTGAAGGACTGGGACGTCGAGGTGCACGGCATCCCGGCCGACCGCCTGGAGCCCCTGCTGCGTCGGCACGGCTCGGTGAACGCCGTCGGGCGGTCGTTCGGCGTGTTCAAGCTGCGTCCGCGGGGCTCTCCCGCGACCGACCCCGAGATCGACGTGTCGATCCCGAGGCGCGACAGCAACTCCGGGCCCGGTCACCGCGGCATCGCCGTGGAAGGCGACCCCTTCATGCCGCTCGACGAGGCCGTGCGTCGGCGCGACCTCACCATCAACGCGATCATGGTCGACGTGCGCACGCTGGAGATCGTCGACCCGGCTGGAGGGGTCGACGACCTGCGGGCGGGTCGCCTGCGCGCGGTCGACGCCACCACGTTCCTCGACGACCCCCTGCGGGCGCTCCGCGTGGCGCAGTTCGTCGCGCGCACGGGCTTCTCGCCGGACGCCGCGCTGCTCGACCTCTGCCGGGCCGCACCACTCCAGGAGCTCCCTGCCGAGCGCATCCAGGGCGAGTGGGAGAAGCTGCTGGTGCGGGGCACCCACCTCGTGGAGGGCCTGCAGGTGGCCCGCGACACCGCGATCCTCGCGCGGGTGTTCCCGGAACGCCCCGATCCCACCGAGCTCGATCGCGCACTGGATCGCGCACGGCCCCACCGGGACGCGCTGGACGGCATCGGACGGCGCTGGGCGCTGATGCTCGGGATCTGGCTGTCGGCGTGCACCATGGAGGCCGCGGAGGCCACGCTGGATCGCCTCTGGCTCCACAAGGTCGCCGGCTTCCCGGTGCGGGTGCAGGTGCTGGCCGTGCTCGAGCACCTGGCCGACCCCGCGGGCACCGACGCCGAGCTCCGCCACCTCTCCGTGCACGCCGAGCTGCAGCTGTCGCTGGGCGTGCGGTCCGCGCTCGACCCCACGTTCGGTGAGGCGTCCCTCGAGCGCGCCGGTGCGCTCGGCATCCTCTCCAGCAAGCCGGTCCCGCTGCTCCAGGGTCGCGACCTGAAGGAGCTCGGCATCCGGCCGGGCCCGCACATGGGTCCGCTGCTCGCCGAGGCCTACCGCCTGCAGCTCGACGGTGTGCTCGACACCGCGGAGAGTGCGCGGGACTGGGCCGCCCAGCAGTCCTGAAGCTCACAGGCCCAGACGTCGCGAGCCGCCCCGAGGGACGGCTCGCACGGACGGTCCGTGAGTCCCGTCTAGAAGGCGCCGCCCGTCGGCGTATCGCGCTGATCGCCGCAGTAGCACTTCTCGTCGAGGGAGAACGGGGTCGCGTAGTTGCAGACGACGCCCGCATCGGACTTCATGGCCTTCTCTTCGTTGCAGTAGCCACGGATCGGCTCGCCCGAGCAGAACCAGTCCTCGAACTCCTCGGAGCCCGGCCAGGACCGGCCTTCCTGGTAGCCGTAGTAGAGCTGGCCCTTGCGGTACGTGAGACCCTCGGGGAGCTCGCGCACGCCGTCGGTGCCGCCCTTGTCGTCGGACACGATCGACTGCGGGACCTGACCCGACGCGTCTTCGAACGCAGGGATGGCCTCGCCGCGGATCAGGCACTCCTCGTGGATCCCATCGACCGCGGTGACCTCGGGGGGCGCCGCAGCGTTGATGAGCGACGGGCAGTTGCCGTCGGCGAGGAGCAGGCCGATCGAGAGGCGGTTGTCGTCGGGCGGCAGCGAGAAGACCTCGAGCGCCACGGTGTAGCTCACGCCCGGCTGGGTGTTCGCGATGGTGCAGTACTCGACCGCGCCGCGACCCGAGTGCGCGGTGGGGTTGAAGCCGCCGAGCACGTTCGCCGTGATGGTGCACGACACCAGGTTGATCGGCACCGTGTTGCCGAGGGAGTCCTGGTACTGGACCGCGAAGTTCCCGATCTCCTCGCCTTCGGTGCCGGTGTAGTACACCGACAGACCGGCGGTGAGGTCGATGTCGCCGTCGTCGTAGGGGTTGTCGGGGAAGCGCCACCGCGCCGTCGCCGCGCCGCCCTGGGTGCTGACCGCCTGGTTCCAGTAGATCAGCTCGGGGTCGGTGAAGATGCAGACGGAGCCGCCGGTGCCCTCGAAGTTGAGGGTGAGGCCGGACGGGTTGGCGTCGCCGGTGGGGCCGAACTCGACGTACACCGTGGCGGCCTGGGCCTCTTCCGGCGTCGTGATGACCGCGGGGATCATGAACCCGCCGTCTTCGGCCGTGAGGTGGAGCACGCCGGGCACATCGTCGATCGCGCCGGGGAACAGGAAGTCGCCCGAGAAGTCACATCCGCCGACGAGGACGAGTGCCGCGAGCCCAAGGGTCTGGATACGCATGGTTGGGGTCCTCATCAGTCGATCACGGTGTTGATCCAGATCTCCGGCTGATCGTCGGGGCTCTGGTAGATGTAGCCGTAGTCCTCGCTGCCGAGCTCGGTCTGCTTCCCGACCACCCAGTCGCCGCGCGCGAGCGTGACGGACGGACGGTTCAGGATGTCGCGGTAGGCGGCGCCGCTGTAGTAGTTCTCCGAGTACTCGTTGATCTGGCGGCCGCGGCCCGCGTTGCAGGAGGCGAACACACCGGACCCCGCAGCAGGGGTGTCCATGAAGCCCCAGAGCGTGAAGCCCTGGCCTTCGTCGTTCGTGGCGTACTCCTGCTGCCAGATGATGAACTCGGCTTCGAAGTTGCCGTCTTCGCGCTCGACGAAGTCGAGGTCGCCCTCGTCCATCACGCCGTCTTCGTTGCGGTCCTTCGTGACCGTGAGACGGATCTCCTCTTCGCTCGAGAAGTCGAACTTGGAGAAGCAGGTCTGGCGGATGAGCTCACCGTCGAGCACGGGCTCGTCGTTGAAGTCCTTGATGGGATCGCCGATGGTCTGGTCGAACCAGTCGGCCATCTGCTGGAAGTCGACGAAGCGGCCGGAGATGACGCGGCACGCCATGTCCTCGAGGCACGCCACGCGGAAGTTCCCCACCGTGGTGCCGCCGTACGGGTAGGCGTCGCCGATCACGAGATCGTCGCTGAACAGCGGACCGACCTCGGGGTGCGGGTAGCTCTGCACGGTGTCTTCGGGCTGCACCGAGGCGTAGAGGCCCAGGTAGACGGGCCCGATGAGCTGGACGGCCGTGACCTCCTCGACTCCGTTGTCCCGGATGAACTCCCGGGTGGCGGCTTCGCGCGGCACCACGACAGTGCCGGTGAGGTTGCGGATCTCGAGGCCCTCGTCCCAGGAGCACCCGGTGACGAGCGCGGGAAGCACGAGTCCGATGGCGAGACTGAAGCGGTACATCGGTGGTCTCCTAGAACTCATAGATGGCGCCGAGCTGCAGCCGGAAGGGGTCTTGCCGGTTGAGGAGCACGTAGCGGTTGTTCTGGGCGAGGAAGCTCTGGTTCACGAAGCCACCCGCGCGGTTGTTCGTGATGTTCTGCGCCTCGATGGACAGCTTGAGGCGGCCCTTGCGCACGTCGAACACCTGCTGGAAGCGGATGGAGAGGTCCCAGAAGCCGGGCTCGCGGGTGTAGGTGCCGCGGGGGCGCTGACGCGTGCCGTAGCCGCCCGCACCCACGTTGCTCCAGTAGATGCGGTCGATCGGGTAGCCCGACGCGCCGAGGAAGAAGATCCCGATCTCCTGCGTCCACGGGTCGGTGGGGAGGTCCCAGATCCCGATGACGCGAACCACGTGGTTCTGCGCGTTGAGCAGGTTGCCGTAGTTGTACTGGGTCTGCGGGTCGTTCGCGAAGGAGCCCGACAGCGCGGAGTTCGAGGACCCGAAGGCCTGCGAGTACGTGTAGGTGACCTGACCGGCCCAGCGGCGGGCGAGCACCTTGCGGGCCGAGAGGTCCCACTGGAACACGTCGCGCTTGGCGAGCTGCGGGGTACGGACGCGGAGGCGGTTCGTGTCGGGGTCGCCGAAGCGATTCCCGATGTTCGTCGAGCCGTCTTCGTCGTAGATCGAGCTGACCTCGTCGTACTCGTAGATATTCCGCGTGAACTTCCCGCTCATGGAGCTCGACAGGGCGAAGTCGGTGAGGACCTCGCGCTCGAGGATGAGGATGACCTCGTCGGTGCGGGGGTTGCGGAGCTTGTCGTGCGCCGTCGTGTAGTTGATCGACGGGTCGGAGTCGTAGTCGAGGCTCTGCTGGTTCAGGAAGCCCTGACCCGAGCCACCGTCGAAGAACTCACCGAGGTAGAGCTTGGAGCCGAAGCCGCCCTGGCTGGTGGCCGCGGCGACGCCCAGGCGGCCGGTGTCGTTGAAGCGACCGTAGCCGGTGGCGATCTTCGTCTTCTGGTCGCCCCACGGGTCCCAGGCGGCGAAGAGGCGCGGGCCCCACATGTTGGCGGTGAGCACGGGCTCGCCGATGTCGTTCCGCATGACCGCGTTGTCGAACCGGGCGCCGTAGTTCACGGTGAGGTTCGGAACGGGCTTCCAGCTGTCCTGCGCGAAGAAGTTGAACTGGCTGCCGGTGGTGCGGAACTTGATCGGGCGGCTGTACTCGACCCAGTAGTAGTTCGAGAAGGACTCGGGATCGAAGGGCGTCTCGAGGAGGTCGTAGTAGACCAGGTTCCCGTTGATGCCGACCGTGCGGTCCCACACGAGCTGGGTGCCCTCGACGCCGATCTTGAGGTCGTGCGTGCCGCCCAGCGGATCCTCGACAGCGAGCAGCGAGAGCTTGCTGGAGAGGTTGAAGCGGAGGCGGTCGTCGAAGTCGAAGTTGACGTTGTTCACGGTGTCGAAGGCACCGAAGAGACCGATGCGGCCGGGGGTCTCCCAGTCGATCGTGCCTTCTTCCTCGTCGACGCGGCACTTGTTCTGCACGCGGTCGCGGTTGTGCGTACACGGAACCGAGGAGCCCTCGATGAAGGACTTCTGGAACGTGAACACCGTGTCGAGGTTCGTCTCGGGGGACAGGAACCACTGCCAGCGGGCCGAGGTGACGGCGCCACCCTGGGTCTGACGGCCCTGCGACTCGTCCTTGAGGAACGGGCTGCCCTGGAACTCGTTGTCGATGGTGGTCGGGTCGAGCTGGACGAAGGCCGTGAAGCGGTGCTCCGAGGACGGCTGGATCGTGAGCTTGCCGAGGATGTAGTGCGCGTCGAAGTCACGGCTCTGGGGGGTGCCGGAGACCGCGATGAGCGAGCGGCTGTGCTGGTACGACAGGATGAAGAAGGCCTTGTCGCGGATGACCGGACCCTTCACGATCGCGCCGATCTGGATGGACTGGAAGGTGTTGTCCCAGCCGTTCGGGGCCAGCGTGGTGCCGTCGGCCGAGATGCGCTCGTCGAGGCGGGGGCGCCAGTCGCCGTTCGTGTAGAAGACCGAGGAGTTGAACTCGAGGTTGTTCGAGCCGGAGTCGGTGACGACGTTCACGACGCCGCCGAGCGAGACGCCGTACTCGGGCATGTAGCCGCCGAGCAGGACCTCGATCTGCTGGATCGCGTCGAAGTTGAAGTTGACCGAGAAGGTGCCCGTGACGGGGTCGGTGATGTTCGCACCGTCGAGCATGTAGGTGTTCTCGTTCTGCGCGGCGCCACCGATGTTCGGGTTGCCACCCTGACCCGCGCCGACGGCCACGCCCGCGGCCTGCTGAACGGCCGTCTGGTACGTACGGCCGGAGGGCACGCGCTGCAGGAACTCCTTCGTGAGGACCGAGCCGCGCGACGTGGAGCTCACGTCGACCGCCTTCTCCTTCGCGGTGACGACGACAGTCTCGCCGGCTTCGACCGTGACGACGAGGTTGTACTCGCGGCTCACCCGGATCGGGATGGAGTCGACCCGGGCTTCACCCGCCGAGCTCTTGACCTCGATCGTGTAGTCGTCGTGCGGGGGGAGGTCGTTGAACACGACCATGCCGCTGTCGCCGGTGGCGCGCGTCTGCGAGCCACCCGGGAGGCCGGGACCCGAGAGGATCACCTCAGCATTCGGGATCTCGAACTCGTCGGTGTCGACGACGGACACCCGGAGGCTGCCCGTGGTCTGGGCGAGCGCGGGCATCGCGACGAGAAGGGCAGCAAAGGCAGCGAACAACCTAAGCAACCGCGGAATCGGGAGCTGGATGCGGATGGTGTCCATTGGTCCCCCGGGCACGCCAAAACGGCCCTTTTTCCTGGTCATCGGGAAAATTTGCCCCAGTTGGAATACTCGGGGCAGAACGGCGTAGAAGTACAGGATTGAGCCCTCCTAGTCAACCAGATTGGTCCACCTGGAGGGGTCCGACAGCCGTCGCGGACGACCTCGGCAACCCGTCCAGTGAAGAGCGGTTCGCCGGCGTTAACGACAGGCCCGTGAATTCCGAGACCGTCCGTGACATGCCGGTCCCCGGCCGCCGCTCCGCTCACAGGTCGTACCGCACGCCGAGCTGCACCCGCAGCGGATCCTGGCGTTCCACCCGGATCGCCCGACCCGTCTCGTCGAGCGATCGCCCTCCGGTCAGCACCCGCGAGGAGATCCTGCCCCCCGCGCGGTTGTTCGTGAGGTTCTGGGCCTCGAGCGTGATCCGGAACGCCCCGCGCCGCACGTCGATGCTCTGCTGGAGCCGCAGGGACAGGTCCCAGAAGGGCTCCAGGCGGGTGTACGCCGAGCGGTTCCGGATCCGGGCGCCGTACGATCCCGTGCCCGTATTCTCCCAGTAGAGCCGCTCCACCGGCACGCCCGAGCCCGCCACGAAGAACACGCCGATCTGCGGTGGATTCGGGTCGAGCGGGAGATCCCAGAGCGCGATCGCGCGGACCGTGTGCTGCTGGGCGTTGGGGATCGGACCGTAGTTGTACTGGGTCTGCGGATCGTTCGCGAAGGCCCCGGACAGCGCGGCCGTCGAGCTGCCGAGCGCCTGGGTGAACGTGTACCCGACCTGACCCGCCCAGCGGCGGTGGAACACGCGACGGGCCTCCAGATCCCACGTGTACACGGTGCGCTGCGCGAGGCGGGGCGTGCGGACGCGGAAGTGGTTCGTGTCCGGGTCGCCGTACCGACTCCCGATGTTCGTCGTGCCGTCCTCGTCGTACACGATGGACTGCTCGTCGTACTCGTACAGGTTCCGCGTGAACCGGGCCGACATCCGGCTCGACACCGCGACGGCCGTGGCGACCTCTCGCTCGACGAGCAGCATCACCTCGTCCGTGTACGGGTTCCGCAGGCGATCGTGGGCCGTGGATGTGCGCACGTTCGGCTGGACCTCGTACGACAGCTGCTGCTGACCCAGGAACCCCTGCCCCGTGCCGTTCTCGTACAGCTCCCCAACGAACAGCTTGCTGCCGAAGCCCGAGCGGGACGTGAAGTCCGCCACGTCGAGCCGGCCGGTGTCGTTGAACCGGCCGTACCCGGACGCGATCTTCGTGCGCCCATCGCGGGTCGGGTCCCACGCGGCGAAGGCCCGCGGACCCCACACGGCCGCGTCGATCACGCGATCCCCGACGTCGTTCCTGAGGATCGACCGGTCGAACCGCGTGCCGTAGCTCACCGTGAGGTTCGGTACCGGCTTCCAGCTGTCCTGGGCGAACGCGTTCAGCTGGCTCCCGGTCGTGCGGAACGCGTACGGCTTGCTGTACTCGATCCAGTAGAGGTTCGTGAACGACTCGGGGTCGTACGGGACCTCGTTCACATCGACGTACAGCAGGTTCCCGTTCACCCCGAACGTCTTGTCCCACACCAGGTGCTGGGCCTCGGCCCCCACCTTCAGGTCGTGCGTGCCGCCCCACGGGTCGCGCACCGCCCGCACCGAGAGCTTGGTCGACACGTTCAGACGGTCCCGGTCGTCGAAGTCGAACAGCACGTTGTTCACGGTGTCGAAGGCCCCGCCGATCCCGTCCCGACCGGGGCTGCGCCAGTCCACCGCGCCTTCCGCCTCGTCCGTGTCGCATGCTTTGCGGTCCGAGGCGCGGGAGTGCGTGCACGCCACGCCTCCCCGCTCGAGGTACGACTTCTGGGCGGTCACCGAGGTGTCGAGGTCGGCGGTGTCGGAGAACGACCACAGCCAGCGTGCGTTCGCGACGATCCCGCCCTGCACCTGCCGGCCCTGCGCGTCGTCCTTGATGAACGGGTCGCCCTGGTAGGTGTTGTCGATGTTCGTGGGGTCGAGCTGGGCGAACGCCGTGAAGCGGTGCTGTGGGCTCGCCTGGACGGTGAGCTTGCCCAGCACGTAGTGGGCGTCGAAGTCCCGGCGCTGCGGCGTGCCGGACACCGCGATGAGCGACCGCGACCGCTGGTAGGAGAGCACGAAGAACGCCTTGTCGCGGATCACCGGCCCGCTCACCATGGCGCCGAGCTGCAGGCTCTGGAAGCTGTTCTCGAAGCCCGACGGTGCGAGCACGGCGCCGTCGGCGCTCACGCGCTCGTCGAGGCGCGGCCGCCAGTCGCCGTTCGTGTAGAACACGGAGCTCGTGAACTCGAGCGTGTTCGACCCCGACGCCGTCACGATGTTCACGACCGCCCCGAGCGACACGCCGTGCTCGGGCATGTAGCCGCCGAGCAGCACCTCCAGCTGCTCCATCGCCTCGTAGTTGAAGTTCGTGGAGAAGGTGCCCGTCACGGGGTCCGTGATCACGACCCCGTCGATGGTCGTCGTGTTCTCGTTCGCCGCGGCCCCGCCGAACGACGCGTTGCCGCCGCGGGTCGCCCCCTGGATGCCGCCCGCGAGCACCGACGCGCCCTCGGTGGTGCGACCGGTCGGCAGCCGATCGAGCGCCCGGCGGTCGAGGACCCGACTGTTCGTGGGGTTGCCCTCGTCGATCGTCTTCGGTCGCCCGACCTCCAAGGTCTCCCCCTCGTCCAGCTGCACACGGAGCGTGTGGACGTGGCCGGCCTGGACCTCCACGGCGGCGACGAGGACCGCGCCGATCGACGACTCCGCGACGACCTCGTAGTCCGTCGCCGGGAGCAGGTTCGCGAACGTCGCGATGCCGTCGTCGTCGGTGGTCTGCGACCGGGGACCGCCGACCATGTGGGAGCCCGACACGGTCACGACGGCTCGGGGCACGGGGAACCCGTCCCCGTCGACCGCATGGACCTCGATGGACCCGGTGGTGGCGGCCTCGGCGGGGCCTACCAGCGCGAAGAGGAGCAGCGCATGGAGCGCGAGGAACAGCGAGCGCACGGACACGGGGCCTCCCAGCCCGCCGGGGCGGGTCGAAGCATCGGGGTGACGGGTCGGCGCGGAGCCGACGGGGTGTCCGGACGGGCTGGTGGGCTGCGCATCCACACCGACGCCGCCGGACGTAGAGGGGTGTCCCCGCGCCGTCCGGCGTTAATCCGGCGGGGGCAGCCGCAGGGCGGACCGGGTACAGGAGGCCCCATGAAGCGGACCGTCCCGATCGTCGTCGTCGCGCTCCTCGCCGCCGCCGGGCTCGCCCTCGCGGCCTGGCTCGCCCGCGCCCCTGCCGTCCCCGTGGTCGAGCCGAAGGGCGATCCACTGGCGCTCGGGGTGAACGTGCCGTTCGAGCGCCTCGAGATCCCCGACGACTCCCGTGGCGGGCAGCCGCCGCCCGAGACCCTCCCGCTCGACGGCCCCTGGACGAACGCCGGACGCACCCAGCGTGGGCTCGTCCGCTACACGATGCCGGTGCCCTTCCGCCCCCGTGGGCTGTTCTTCCATCGCGCCCAGCCCGGCATGCACGTCACGATGGCCGACGGCACCGAGCTCCCGTACAAGAAGGCGAACCAGTCCCCCACCCCGCTGTGGTGGCACGACACCGAGCAGCTCGCGGTCATCGTCCCCGAGTCCGTCGACCCGAAGACCCTGCGGTTCGGGTACCGGCGCGCGCTCGAGCGGGAGCGCGCGCTGAACTGGAGCATGGCGCGGGCCGACGAGCTCGCGTCGAGCGTCGAGCAGTTCGTCCGCGAGACCCCCATCACCGAAGGCTGGCAGTCGCGCCGTGGCCTGTTGCTCCCCGCGCCCGCCACGGCGTCCTGGACGATCACGCTGCCCGAGAAGCCCGTGCTCACGATGTCCCCGGGCATGGTGCGCCCCGAGCTCGGCGACCTCGGCGTGTCCGACGGCTGCTCGCTGACGGTCACGGTCACGGCCGGCGACGCCACGGAGACGGTGTTCGAGGGGCCGCTGAAGCCCGGCGAGTTCCCCATCCAGCACGTCGACCTGTCGAAGTGGGAGACGCAGCGCGTCACGGTGACCATGGCGACCGACCCCGGCGCCACCGCCCTCTACGACTACTGCTTCGTCGGAGAGCCCGTCATCGCGCCGCGCAAGCACGACCCGCGCCGCGTGATCGTCGTGTTCGTCGACACCCTGCGGCCCGACCACCTCTCGCTGAACGGGTACGAGCGCCAGACCACGCCCAACCTCGACCGCCTCGCGCGCGACGCGGTGGTGTTCGACAACGCCCGCTCGATCGCGCCATGGACGCTCCCGAGCGCGCGCACGATGGTGACGGGGCGCCAGCCCGAGTTCTACGACACCGCTGAGACGCTCCAGGCCCGCCTGGCCGCCGCCGGCTTCGCGAACGGGATGATCGCCGGGAACGTGTACCTGTCGGCGAACTTCGGCATGAACACCGATTGGGACTACCACGAGGTCGGCATGTTCCCGCCGGCGAACGAGGTCACCGACTCCGCGCTCGCCTGGCTCGACGACCACGAGGGCCAGGACTCCCTGCTGCTCGTCCACTACATGAGCGCCCACCTCCCCTACCTCGAGCCGCTCTCGTACCGGGCGATGTGGGCCGGGGTCGGCCCGGCGGGCCTCGAGGGCGAGTTCCACCTGAACGCCGTGCGCAACGCACGCCTCGGGAACGATCCCGAAGGCCAGCAGTACGTGCGCGACCGCTACGACCAGTGCATCCGGTGGATCGACGACGAGCTCGAGCGCCTGTACAGCCAGCTCGACGACAACGACATCCTGGTGTTCCTGTCCGATCACGGCGAGGAGTTCTGGGACCACGGCGGCTACGAGCACGGCCACTCCCTCTACGAGGAGCTGCTGCGGATCCCGCTCGTCGTGAAGGCGCCGGGCCTCACCCCCGGGCACGTCACGGAGCCCGCGAGCCTGCTCGACGTGACGCCCACGATCCTCGACCTGCTCGGCCTGCCGCCCATCGCCCACGCCGACGGCAAGAGCCTCGTCGCGCTCGCCAACGGCGATCCGGCCGCACGGGAGGCGTTCGCCGCGCGCCCCCACGGCTTCGGGCGGCCCCTGTACGGGTTCGAGCGCTGGGGCGTGCTCGACGGGAACCGGAAGTACACGACCTTCCAGGGTCAGGAGTCGCTGTTCGACCTCGAGGCCGACCCCGGCGAGACGAACGACCTGTCGGAGCGGAACCCCACGCTCGTCGAGCCCTGGCGGGCCCGGCTCGGCGAAGCGCTCGATCGCCCGAGCGGCGTCGGCTTCCGCTTCCAGCCCACGCCCGGCAGCTCCCGGTCCCAGGCGCTCCGGGTGCAGGTGCACGTGCCCGGGGGCATCGCGCATGCCTGGAAGGGCGAAGACCCCCTCGACCGCAGCGCCATGCTCGTCACGACGCTCGACGAGGAGACCGTCGAGCTCGTGTGGCTCGGCGGGCGGGCCGGAACGCGCGAAGCGTACGTGCTGCCGATCGCTCCCGTGGAGGAGGTCACCCACGAGATGGTCGTGACCGTCGTGCAGGGCGAGCGGCGGTGCCGACTGCAGGTGCCCCGGAACCTCGCGGCGAGCCCGGGGCGGTCGCGCAAGCCCTTCGCGCAGGCCGCCATGCCCCAGGGCACGCTGCGCGTCGGGTGGTCGATGGCGCCCGCTCCACCGGAGGGCGCGCACTCCCTCGACGCGATGGACCCCGAGATGGCGGGCTCGCTCGAGGTCATCGGGTACATGTTCCGCGAGGGCGACGACGAGGGTACCCCCATGGATCTCACCGACGTTCAGCCCTGCGGGGGGTAGTCTCTGGGAATGCGCCCGGATCTCACCCTCGGACCCTTCCAGCTGCTGGAACCGCTGGCGAGCGGCGGCATGTCCGAGGTGTGGAAGGCCTTCCATCCGCCGAGCGGGGTGAAGGCCGCGATCAAGCTCATCCCGCCGCACCTGGTGCTCGACCCCCACGCCCGTGACGCCCTCGAGAAGGAGATCCGCACGGCCGCGTCCCTCGATCACCCCGGCATCGTGTGGGTGTACGACCAGGGAGTGGTCGACGAGGCCACGTCGGAGGCCTCGGAGTACCGCCTGCTCGCGGGCAGCCCGTACCTGGTGCTCGAGTACGCCAGCTACTCGCTCAACGACATGCTGCCGCTGCGCACCTGGTCGGCCACGCGCACCGTCGTGGTGAGCCTGCTCGACGCGCTGGCCCACGCGCACGCCCGCGGGGTCGTGCATCGCGACCTGAAGCCCGCGAACGTCCTCGTGGCCGGCCCCGACGACCTGCGGCCCGGCCTCAAGCTCACGGACTTCGGCATCGCGCACGCCCTCGACGGCGTGGATCCCGAGACCGGGCGTCGCATCGTGGGCACCCCGCGGTACATGGCGCCCGAGCAGATCGACGGCGGCTCGGCGTTCCTGGGCGCGTGGACCGACCTGTACGCCCTCGGCTGCCTGGTGTTCCGCGCGATCACGGGGCACCCGCCCTTCCAGGACAGCGGGCCGAAGCTCCTGCTCGCGCACCTCCGCAAGCCCGCGCCCCCCATCGATCTGCCCGCCGGATTCCCCCGCGAGTTCCGCGACTGGGTCGACTGGCTGCTCCAGAAAGAGCCCGGGCGGCGGCCCTCCAGCGCTGCGGCCGCGATGGAAGCCCTGCCGGACGGGCCGCTCATGGCGCTGCACCCGCAGGTGCTCGACGACGAGGACGATCCGCCGACCCTCCCGCTGCACGCCCCGCCCACGGTCACGCTGACGCTGAGCGGGCTGAAGGGTCCACGGCGGAAGCGAGGAGCGAAGCCCCACATCCTCGAGGTCCCCGCGACGTGGCGCCGCCCCCACCCCACCCACAGCCCGCGCCTGCACGACGCCGGGCGGGCCCTGTTCGGCCTGCGCCCGGTCCCGCTCGCCGGGCGCGACAAGGAGCGCGACGATCTGTGGGCCACGCTCCGTCAGGTGAGCAACCGCCGCCAGCCCACGGTCGTCACGCTGTCCGCCACCGGCGGGCTCGGTCGCACGCGCCTCCTGATGTGGCTCACCCAGCGCGCGCTCGAGCTCGGGTGTGCGCTCGAGCTGAACGCGTGGTGCGATCCCGGCCTGGCGCCCGCGACCGTCGCCCGGGGCATGCTCGAACGGGCCCTGCGGGTCGCAGGCGTCGACGCCGAGCGCCGCTCCCGACGCATCGCCGACCTCCACACCCGGCTCGACATCCGCCAGGGTCCGCTGCTCCTGCACGCCCTGCAGCCCGAAGCCGACCGCAGCACCGTGTTCGCGGCCACGCGCCAGCTGGCGTCCGAGGTGCTCCCGCTCGGCACGCTCCTCGTCACGATCGACGACGTGCACCACGCGCCGGGCCTGCTGGAGCTGGTGCGCGCGCTGGTCTCGCTCGAGGGGCCCGTGATGGTGGTGCTCACGACCACCGAGGAAGCCGTCGGCACGGATCCCGAGCTGCGCCGGGAGATCGACGATCTGTCGGCCTGGACCCACGTGCTCCAGCCGCTGGAGGGCGCCGCCCGCAGCGAGCTCGTGCGCTCGATCCTCCCGATGAGCCCCTCCCTGGCGGCTCGCGTCGAGGAGCGCACCGGCGGGAACCCGCGGTTCGCGGTGCAGCTCGTGCAGGACTGGGTGGAGCGCGACGTGTTGATCGCCGGGCCCGATGGGTTCGACGCCCCCGCGGATCTCCCGCTCCCGGCGTCCATCCAGACCGTCTGGAGCGTGCGCCTGTCGACCCTCCTGTCCGGGCTCGGAGACCGCGCGGCCGAGTGCCTCGAGCTCGCCGCCGTGCTCGGCAGCAACGTCGTGCTGGAGGATCTCCGCGCGCTCCGACCGGCCGACGAGCCCTACTGGCAGGCGATCTCCACGCGTCTGTTGCTGAAGCGGTTCGCCGTGCCGACCTCCGACGGGTTCGCGTTCGCCCACGCGGCCCTGCGCGAAGCCCTGATCCAGCGGGCCGAGCACGCCGGGCGCCTGCAGGCCCACCACGCGGAGTGCGCCGCGCTGCTCGAGGGCTCGGAGGATCCCCGCGATCTGGCCCGCCGCGGGCGCCACCGGGCCGCAGCCGGAGACCGCTCCGGGGCGTTCGACGACCTGCTGGCGGCCGCCCACTACGCGCGCACGCACGTGGGGATCGGGCCGTCGCTCGTGTGCATCGACGAGGCCGACGCGCAGGTCGACGAGCACGATCCCCGCAAGGCGCGGCTGATGGCGTTCCGCGCCCGGGTCCTGAACACGAGCCGGAACTTCGAGGCTGCTCGCGGTGAGGCGGAGCGCGCGCTGGCCCTCGCCGAGCGCCATGGATGGGTGGAGGAGGCCGCCATGGCGAAGCAGCAGCTCGGCGTGTGCGCGTACTACCGGTCCGAGTACAAGCGCACGATCGCGTACTGCTCCGAGGTGGTGGAAGACCTCGAGCCCGATGGCGACGCGACCACCCTGGGCCTCGCGTACAGCCACATCGGCTGGGCGTGGGTGATGCTCGGGGATCGCGATCGCGGCCTGCCCTTCTGGGACGACGCCGCGCGGCACCACAACCGGGTTCCCGGGAAGTCCGGCCGCCTGATGGCCCTGATGGACCTGTCGGATCGCGCGGCCATGCTGAACGACGTGCCCGCGATGCACCGCTATCTCGACGAGGCCTGGGCGATCGCGAGCGACCCACCCCAGCTGATGCGGCAGATCTGGCTGCTCGAGCGCCGGGTGAACCTCGCGTTCGCCGAGGGCGACTACGATCGCGCCCGCGACCTCTGCGAGGGCATGCTCGACACGGTCGCCGCGGTGTCGGCCGGGAAGACGAGCCGGCTGCGCACCCTGCTCGCCTACACGTACGTGCACCTCGGCGAAGCCGCGGTCGCGCACCGGCACTTCCTGCGGTGCCTGCATCCCGACGCGCTGCCCGAAGGGATCCTCGAGCGCGCCCTCGTGTACGCCGGGCTCCTGGCGAGCGCGCCGAGCCGCGACATCACGGCGGAGCTGGAAGGGTGGCTACGCCAGCTGGAGTCGCTGCTCCAGGGCACGAACACGCGCCACGAGAACCTCGCGCGCCTGCTGCGGTTCGCGAAGTCGAACCTGAACGACCCCGACCTGGAGCCGCGGATCGACCGCCTGCTCGCGTCCCAGCCCGTCGTACCGGAACCGTAGCGCCCGCACATCGCGGTGCGGAGTCACGCAGTCCCGCGGTGATCTAAGGGATGGTGACGATCACCAGGGTGACGTTGTCCTTCCCGCCGCCGTGGTGGGCGGCGCGCACGAGCTCGCGGCTCGCGATCCGCGGATCGGCGTAGGTGTTCATCAGGTTCTCCATGTCGCGGTCTTCGACCTCGCCCCAGAGACCATCCGAGCACATCATGATCTTGTCGCCGGACTTCAGCTCGACGCGGAACACGTCGATGTCGATGTCCTTCTCGGTGCCCACCGTGCGCAGGAGGATGTTGCTGTGCGGGTGGTGGCGCGCCTCGTCGGCCGTGATGCGGCCGCGCTCCACCATCTTCTGCACGAGGCTGTGATCGCGCGACACCTGGTGAAGCGCGCCGTCGCGCATGAGGTAGCCGCGCGAGTCGCCGACGTTCGCGAGGAACCCGACCTTGTCGTCGATGATCAGGATGCAGACCATCGTGGTGCCCATGTCGGTGCCCTTGCTGTCGGCCGTCTCCTTGATCGTGTTGTTCGCGCGCTGGAACGACTCCTCGACCATCACCTCGAGGGCTTCGAGATCCGGAGCGTCGACCTGCTCGCGCCGCAGGGACTCCGCACACATGACCTTCACGGCCAGCATGCTCGCGACCTCGCCCGAGTCGTGCCCGCCCATCCCGTCGGCGACGACATAGAGCTTGGCGCGGTCGGACAGGCGGATCCAGCCCCAGTTGTCTTCGTTCAGCTGGCGGGTGAGGCCGACATCGCTGATCCCGCCGAGCAGCGGCGGATGGTCGACATCCGACCAGCGATCGAAGAACTCCTCCACCCGGCGCCCGAACCGGACGACATCCGCGACATCGTCGCCTTCCTCGATCCCGTAGAAGAAGTCGCGCAGCTCGTCGGACTCGACGTTGCAGTAGCGGCGCAGGATCTCGCCGAAGCTCGCCAGCTCGTCGCAGCGGCCGTTCACCGCGCTCTCGTCGACCTCTTCGACCTCGAGGTCGAACAGCGACACCGAGTTGTCGGTGTGGATCAGGAGGTTGGCGCGCGTGAGCCACTTCAGCCGCACGCCGTTGCGCCGCAGGTACGCCACGGTGCCGAGCACGCGCTGGCCGAGCTCGAGCAGGCGCTTGTTCGTGAGCGGCGAGGCCTCGTCGAGCATCAGCCCTTCGCCGTTGTACGGAACCACCGAGAACAACACGTTCTCGTGGCGGAACACGTCCCACGGGAACGCGAGCGCGGGGTGCGCCAGACCCTTGGCGAAGAACGCCTCGTAGGCGTCGAACAGCGTGCGATCCCACCGGCTCGAGATCAGGAAGCGACGATCCCGGAACGGCGTGTTGCAGCTCAGACACGCGCTCGCGGTGCGCGGCGAGTCTTCGTGGCCGCAGTGCCAACACCGACGCGTGGGCTGGTCGGGCCGCGCGTCGTTGGCCAGGTAGAACATCCGACCCTCGGCGAGGCGCACCAGTCCCTCGATGACGTAGTGCTTGCCGAGGAGTGAGCCTGGGGGCAGGTGCGAGGGGCGATCAGCCATGGGTCCCTGACGCGCGGTCCCTCCGCGCTCGCCGGAGCCTACGTCATCGCATGCGGACGCATCAACCTCAGAGCAACAAACCCGTAACGGCCCTTTCGGATCGTGCCGGCAGCAGATACACAGCGCGCCTTGCCTTTGGCAGACAGGAGGAGCTTCTCATGATCACTCGCATCAGCCTGATCACCGCGCTGTTCGGAGTCCTTTTCGCGTGCAAGGGCCGCGCGCCGGTCGAGACCGAGACCGACACCGACACCGACACCGACACCGACACCGACACCGACGCGGATGCCGACACCGACACCGACGCGGATGCCGACACCGACACCGATGCCGACCTGTGCGGCATCCCCGCGTCGCTCGGGCCGTGGGAGTCCCCCGCGCACCCCCTGTTCGGCGCCACCATCACCACCACGCCCCCCGCCAACGATGCCGGCATCGCCGCCCTGTTCGCCGCCGACACGGGCGACGGCACGGGCATCGCGAACACCACGGTCGCCATCCAGCTCACGGGCGCGATCGTCATGAACGCCGGCTACGCCGGTCCCGACGGCCTCAACCCCTCGCTCTGGCTCCAGGACAGCAGCGGCGGCGTGCGCACCTTCGGCATCGACGGCCTCGGGGGCTTCCCGCCCGGCTCGGCGATCGACGTGCAGGTCACCGAGATCACGAACTACTTCGGCGAGCTCGAGATCACCGAGTTCGCGGCCACCCCGACGCTCGCGAGCAGCAACAACCCGATCTACATCGGCAGCGCGCTCGGCGGCACCGTCGACTACGACGTCGACCACGGCAAGAACGTCGAGTTCTACGGCCTGCTCATCGGCCCGACCGGCGAAGACTGCGGCAACAACACCTGCTGGGAGATCCGCAACGGCTCCGTCTCGCAGACCGTGAACCTGTCGAACACCTTCGCGGGTGGGAACCTGGTCGCGGGCGAAGACTGCCTCCACGTGATCGCCCCGGTCGAGTACTCGCGCGGCGCCAGCCGGCTCAGCACGAACAACTTCAACTGGATCCGGTTCTACTGAGCCGTTCCCTCCGCCTGGCGTCAGCGCCGGGCGGAGGCCGGTTCGCCGGGATAGACTGCGTCACCCACGGTTCCCCTGGAGTCCCCGATGTCCCGACTGATCCCGCTCGCGACGGCCCTGCTCGTGGCCTGCGCTCCCGCTCGGGGCCCCGAGGACTACTCCGACTGGTACGGCCCCGTGGGCGAGGCCGGTGAAGACGTGCGCGAGCCCGTCGAGTTCACCGATCAAGACTACGTCTACCCGGAGGCCGGCCCGGGGGTCGACAGCCTCGACTCCCTCTTCGAGGACTTCTCGCGGAAGTACGCCCCGGAAGACCTCCCGCCGAACGCCTCGTGTGGCGACTGGTCCACCACCTCGCAGCTCCCGAAGGAAGTGTGGGCGATGGTCACGCTGCACCCGCGCTACTACTTCAAGACCGACGGGTGCGACTCCCAGCAGGACGACGGCGACTCCGAGGAGAAGTACTACGGCAGCTTCTTCGTCGAAGACAGCACCGGCGGCGTGTTCGTGCTGGGCGACAGCAAGGTGGCCCACTTCGACATGGGCGACCGGGTGAAGATCCGCATCCGCGGCATCCAGCGCAGCTTCGGCCTCGACATGGTCGTCGCGCACGACATCGTCGAGATCGACCGCGGCCCGTACCCGATCCACTACACCGAAGCGCCGCCGCTCATGAACAGCGAGTACCCCGACGAGTCCTGGATCGGCACCGTGGTGCGCGCCGAGGGCGTCGTCGTGAACGAGCCCGACACGTTCGGCGAGTTCACGGTCCAGGGCGACGACGGGTCGAACTACCTCGTCGCGCTCGACTCCGAGCTCAACCGGCGCAACGTGCGCTTCCCCATCGGCTCGCGCATCCGCGCCACCGGGCCCGTGCAGCGCGCGTTCGGCGACAAGATCGTCATCATGCGCATCGGCCAGATCCAGCGGATGGACGTCGAGTAGTGCTCGTCCTCGCCGCGCTGGCGGGCTGCATCCAGGCCTACGAGCCCGACGACGCCGTGCCCCTCGTGCCGGAAGACCACCCGTGTGCGGACGAAGCTCCCGGTCCGTGGGCCGGGCACCCGCTGTCCGGGCACGATCTCCGCACGTCCGCGTACACCCACGACGGCGGCATCGCCGCGCTGTTCGACCAGCTCCCGGCCCAGGGCTCCACCCTCTCGGTCAGCGTCCCGCTCGGCGGCGTGGTCGCGGTGAACCGCGGGTTCGAGGGCGAGCCCGGCGGCGCGCCTCTGTGGCTCGCCGACGCCGGAGGCGGTGCGCGCACCTTCGCGGTGTCCGGGCTCGACGGGGTCGACGTGGGCGACGCCGTGTCGCTCACCGTCACCGAGATCACGAACTACTTCGGCGAGCTCGAGATCACAGGCATCTCCGACCTCGGAGTCGTGTCGGCCGACAACGCCGTGCACGTGTTCAGCGCGGCATCGGAGCCCGTGCGCTTCCCCGACGACCGCGGCTCCAACGCCGAGTACATCGGGCTCGTCACGGGCGAGTCCCCCGACGACTGCGGCGACAACCCGTGCATCGAGGTCGACAACGGAACCACCGTGCAGACCCTCGATCTGCGGGGCCCCTGGCCGGGCGAGCTGATCTACGGCGAGACCTGTCTGCACGTGATCGCGCCGGTGGAGTACACCCGCGGAGACGCGCGGATCGCCGCCAGCAACTTCGATTGGATCCGCACCTGGTGACCCGCCCCGCACGCACGGATAGGGGCTCGCACGTCCGTCCCGTCGCCGCGAGCCGTCGCGACTCCCCCTGGAGACTCCCATGTTGTTCCTGACGCTGCAGGCCTGCCTCGGTCCGTCCGCCAAGCCGGTCGTCGAGGCCGACACCGACACCGACGCCGACGCCGACAGCGACACCGACGCGGACTCCGACAGCGACACCGACGCCGACGCCGATTCCGACAGCGATACCGACGCGGACTCCGACAGCGACGCCGATGCCGACAGCGACGCCGATGCCGACAGCGACGCCGATGCCGACAGCGATGCCGATGCCGACAGCGACGCCGATGCCGACACCGACACCGGCACCGGCACCTGCGGAACGCCCACCCCCGGTCCGTGGGCCTTCCACACCCTGAGCGGCACCACCGTCAGCGGCACGCCCTACACGACGGACGCCGGCATCGACGACCTGTTCGCGCAGGCCCCCACCGGCGGGCTCACCACCGCCGTGAGCATCCCCATCACCGGAGCGGTCGTCACCAACGTCGGGTTCGGGGGCTCGAACGGCACGCCGATCTGGGTGTCCGACAGCAACGGCGGCATGCAGACCTTCGGGATCCAGGGCCTCGACTCCCTCCAGCCCGGCGACGTCGTGTCGTTCACGGTCACCGAGCTCACCGACTACTTCGGTCTGCCCGAGATCACCGCGATCCAGGGCGGCGCGGTCGGCGTGACGGTCACCGGGTCGAGCCCCGTGTACGTGTTCGACGCCACGGGCGCGCCCGTGAACTACGCCACGCCCGGCCATCGCGGCCACAACGCCGAGTTCTGGGGCACCGTCGTCGGGTCGACCGGCGAGGCCTGCGGCACGACGAGCACCTGCTGGCAGATCCAGAACGGCGCCGTCAGCCAGAGCATCCGCCTCCCGAACACCTTCGTGATCGGGCCCGGCGACTGCCTGCACGTCATCGCCCCCGTCGAGTGGACGTGGAGCAACAGCCGCCTGTCCACCAACGAGTTCGACTGGCTCGAGTTCTACTGAGCGGCGGCCTTCCGCGTGGAGCGCGTGCGCGCGAGGACCAGCGCGAGCGCGACCACCGCGACCGTTCCGACCAGGCCCACCGCGAACAGCACGGCGAGCGCGACCGGAGCCCACGCGAGCAGCGTGTCGGGACCGGCCTCCAGCAGGCTGGTGAGCGGAGCGAGCACCGAAGCGGCGGGGACGAATGCGACCATGACGACCTCCTGTGCAGACTCTCTCGCCCCGCCGTGCGAACACCGTACGCACCTCGTGTGAAAATTCTGATCGCCGGCGGCTGGATCGCGTAAACGGATCCGCCGGCTCGCGCATAGACCCCATGGAGGACTTCCATGGGATCGTTGGCCCACATGCAGCCCGCTCCGCCCGACGACCACACGCTGCTCGTCCGCGCCCGCGACGGCGACCCCGACGCGCTCGAGGCCTTCTGCCGCTCGCGCTTCACGTGGATGCGCCGCATCGCGGTGCTCGAGCTCCGTGACGGCGTCCGCGCCGACGACGCCATCCAGGATGCGCTCGTGCTCCTCATGCACCACCTCGAACGCTGGGACCCCTCCCGTCCGTTCGAGCCCTGGCTGGCGACCCTCGTGCGCAACGCCGCGCGCCAGCACCGCCGTCGCTGGCGTCCCTGGGAACCCCTGCTCGATCGGTTCCGGTCCCAGCGGCTCGATCGGGGGCTCGACCTGCAGCGCGCCCGTGCCGCCGTGCTCGACGCGTTCGACGGCCTGAGCCCGGGGCAGCGCCAGGCCGTCTACCACGTCGACGTGCTCGGCATGGACGTCGCCGAGGTCGCTGCCCTGCTCGAGATCAGCCCGTCCACCGTCCGCGTCCAGCTCCACCGGGCCCGACACGCCCTCCGCACCCAGCTCGCGCCCTGGCACACCCTCCTGGAGGACTCATGACCGACCAGCCCCTCTCTGCGCCCGTCCGCGACACCCTGCTCGACCACGTCGAGAGCGACGCCCGCTCCGGGGACTTCGAGGCCCTCTGGCAGCGGGCCCACACCGTCGGGGCCGCGTCCCGACCGTCTCTCGTCCCGCCCCTCGCGCTCGCCGCTGCGGCGGTCCTCGTGGTGGGGCTCGCTGCTGGCCAGGCCGCGAGGATCCACGCCGGAGGCGCGCTCGGAGCACCCACGCCCGCCTGGGAGGAGCCCGTCCCGCTGCGGTTCCCGGTGGCTGCACCCGCTGCGGACGCCATGCCCCACGTGAGGATCGCGGTGCGCGACGCTTCCGACGCCGCGTGGGCGCGGGCTGCAGCCGCCACGCCCGCCGACCAGCAGGGCGCGCTCGAGCTGCGTCGCGCGCTCACGAGCCTCCACCACCGCGACCTCGACACGATCCGCGAGCACGGCGTCCGCTCGAACACCGCCGTCGGATCGCTGCTCGCCTCCGAGGTGCACCTGGTCGACCTCGAGACCGCCCGCGCCGCGACGATCCTGGGAACTCTGCGTGAAGATTCCGAGGTGGGTCCGATCGCCACCCGGTACCTCGCGCTGCTCGATCAGGGCGCGACCGGCGAGGGTCTCGCGGAGGTCTCGGCACTGGCGCTGCTCGGCGACGTGCCGAACGCCTGCCGCCACGCTCCGGAGCTGTGGCCCGAGACCACGCCGGAACAACGCGCGATCACGCTCCAGCTGGCCCCCGCGCTCGCCGCGTGTGTGACAGGTGGGTGAACCGCGAGGCGTGGGTTAGTCGGCGCGCGCCGTCCACGTCCGGGCGTGCCGACACACCGCGAGGGCCGCCCCATGCGCATCGCCGCGTTCCTGATGCTGTTCCCTGGCATCGCTGCCGCTCAACAGACGAACAACGATCTCGAGTACCGCGAGACGAACGTCGGGGAGAGCGACTCGAAGATCAAGATCAGCGGGCAGTTCGAGACCCAGTGGCACGAGTTCAACAACCTCGACTTCCGCAAGCTCGACGAGACCAGCGACCAGGCGATCCTCGACAGCGACGACCGCAACGGCTTCGCGTTCACGGGCGTGGGCATGAACCTCGCCTACAACCCCGACGACCACGTCGAGTTCGTGCTCGGCGCCAGCCACCGCGGTCTGTGGGGCATCGACCAGTTCGGCGGAACCAACGTGTTCGGCGGCTGGGTGTACTTCAACGCGGCCTACGTCGACCTGAAGACCACCACCGGCGACAACCCCGTCACCTTCCGGGTCGGGCGCCAGTTCTTCAAGCTCGGCGGCGTCGGCAACGCTCCCGACTTCATGATCGCCGACGTGCTCGACATGGTGCGCGTCGACATCCCGCTCGGGTCGGTCGGCAAGCTCGTGCTCATCCCGGTCAACGTGATGTCGAACGCCCAGACCGAAGACGGCGCGAACTTCGCGCGGTTCATCGGGCAGTCCACCACCGAGACCTTCGGGTTCCGCGGCGACCGCATGACGCGCCGGCACGGCGCCGTGCTCGACCTCACCGATCTCGGCCCCGCACACGTGCAGGCGTACGGCTTCTACAGCGATCTCGGCGCGCTCGGCAGCGGGTCCGACATCACCTACGACGGCCTGCTCGGGAACTTCTCCGACCGGGACTGGGTCGCGAACCTCGGGGTCCGCGGCGAGGCCACCTTCGGTCCGGTCACCCCCTTCCTGGCGATCGACGCCTCGGTCGGGATCGACCGCAAGGAGCTCGTCGCACGCGACGTGAACACGAACGGCGCCGCCGGGATGGTGGGCGTCACGGTCGACACGACGGACGACGACACCGGAGACGGGCTCGAAGCCACGGCGTACTTCTACTACTCGCTCGGGCCGACCTTCGCGGAAGACGGCCTTCTCGAGTCGCACGGCTACGTCGGCATGAAGGCCCAGCAGGTCGGGGGGCTCATCGCCAACCGCTACATGGGCTGGCACCCCACGTCGTACGTCGATCTGTTCGGCGTCGACGACTCGCCGAACGACCTCGACCGCAAGTCCGGCACCCAGGTGATCTCCGCCGAGATCTCCTACGAGCGCGGGCCCGTCTACGGCACGCTCGGCTGGTGGATGATGAGCGACACCGGCTACAGCCGCGTGAACTTCCAGACGCTGAACACCATCACGCCGCCGTTCGGCTACTCCCGCGAGGAGTTCGCCGCCCAGGTGCGCGCGGGCCGGCTGCTCGGGAACGAGATCGACCTGACGCTCGGCGCCCACGCCACCGACCGCGTGGACGTGTTCGCGGGCGGCGGGCTGATGCTGCCCGGCCAGTTCTACGAGATCGAGATCGCGCGGGTCGCCGGCGACCAGCTCGGCTCGGCCGACCCCCAGATGCCCTGGGCAGCCATGGGTGGGCTCAGGGTACGCTTGTGATGCGGGAGCACGGCATGCGCAGCATCCTCATCCTCGCGGGGCTGGGCCTCGCCGCGTGCAACACCGATCCCGGCGAGCCTGTCGAGGGGGTCGGCTACCGCGATGGGCTCGACGGCCCCAACTCCGGCGAGCGCGGCACCATCAAGATCACCGAGATCGGCTGGGCCGGTTCGGTGCTGAACGGCGGCGCGTGGGATCCCGACGACGTGTTCGTCGAGGTCCGCAACGAGGGAACCCGCCCGATGAACCTCGAGGGCTGGCTCATCGAGATGGACGGCACGCAGAACGTCACCTGGCGCATCCCGCCCCACGGCGACCCCATCAACGTGGGCGACTACCTCCTGATCGCCCGCAAGAACACGGGCTGCTTCCCGAACCCCGATGCCGTGATCCCCGACCTCGACTTCGGTCGTGGCGACCCCTTCCGGCTCACCCTGCTCGACGCCGACGAGCGCCTCATCGAGCCCGCGGGCGATCGCTACATGCCCGTGTTCGCCGGCATCTACGACGGGCAGGTCACGCGCTCGATGGAGAAGGTCGAGCTCATCTTCGGCGGGCGGGGCTCCGAGCCCCAGTCCTGGCACCACTACACGGTGGCCGAGGTCGACGTGCCCAACAACACGCGGGTGGCCGAAGCGTGCCGCCAGCGCACGCTCGCCAGCCCCGGCATGCCCAACAGCCCCGACTACAGCGGCGCATTCGCGTCAGGAGCGCTGGACTGATGCGACTGCACACCCTCGTTCCCGTCCTCCTCCTCGCGGCGTGCGCCCCTCCCGACGCGTCCGCGCTGTTCACCACCCTCGACGTGCGCGTCGCTCCGAACGAGCAGAGCGCCAACGACGCCTTCGTCGGGGTGATCGCGAGCGCCGACGACGAGCTGGTCGTCGCGCTGCCGCAGGCCACCGACACCGTGCTCACCGACGCCATCATCGAGCGCTTCCAGGCGGGCGTCGACGTGAAGGTCGTCAGCGACATCGACCAGTCGTCCGATCCGGGCATCCAGGACCTCGTGGCCGCGGGCGTCCCGCTCCGGCTCGGGGATGGCGGCATCGGGTACTTCGACTTCGCGCTGAACACCGACGTCGCGTGGACCTCCGACCAGGTCCGCATGTCGCACGCCTACGTGGTGGCCGACCGCTACGACATCATCAGCGGCACGCTCGCGGGCGGCACGTCCGAAGCGGCCGTCGTGCTGTTCCAGCTCCAGGGCGAGGATCTCGCGCAAGACCTCTGGCTCGAGCACAACCAGATCTTCGGCGGCTCCGACGCCACCGCGCTCACGGCGTTCTCGGCGCCGGCGAAGTCCCAGGCCGACGTGCGGTGGATCTACCCCACCGACACCGACGTTCCGGTCGAGCTCTGGCTCGGTCCGCAGGAGCGGGTCACCAAGCGCACGATCGACGCGATCTACACGGCACGGAAGTCGATCCGGCTCATGTCGAACGAGCTCGTGAACGACGGCATGGTCCGGGCGCTCCAGGAGAAGGCCAGCTGGGGCTTCCCCGTCACCGCGATCGTGGGCCCCGAGTTCGGCAGCACCAGCCAGCCGCTGTCGCGGGAGTTCCAGAACAACACCCCCGACGTGGAGAAGCACCGCTTCGACGCCGTGCCCGACTTCCCGACGGTCGTGCTGGTCGACATCGAGGGCGGCGTCGACGTCACGCCCCGCGTGTACGTGCTGTCGCACGACCTCTACTCGGCCGCCCGCATCTACCGGAACGCCGAGGTCATCACCGATCAGCTGATCGACGGTAACCTCTTCGTGTTGTCCGACGATAGATACGAGGAAGGGGGGGAGCCCGGCTCTCCCCTTCAGCCCATCGTCGACCTGTTCCAGGACCACCTCGACCGCTCGGGAGCCTTCTGATGAAGTACCTCAGCCCGTTCGCCTCCCCGTTCCCCGGCCTCACGGGCCGTGCTCGCGGGCTCCCGGGTCTGGTCGGTCTGGCCGGTCTGGCCGGGGTCGTCGGCCTCCTCTCGAGCTGCGCGCCCTCCCAGGAGGATCTCGACAGCACCCGTGGCGGCCGGGTCGACGTGTACTTCAACGATCCGGGCACGCGCCTCGAGAACATGTGGAACCCCGATGCGATCGACGTGATGGTCGACCTCATCGACAGCGCGAACGTCACCATCGACTTCGCCGTGATGGGGTTCACGAACCAGCGCGTGATCTCGGCCTTCCTGCGCGCCTACGACCGCGGCGTGAACGTGCGCATGGTGGGCGACGCCGGGCACCTCTACAACACCGGCTACCAACAGCTGATGGACCGCCAGGTCCCCATGGTCACGGGGAACACGGCGCACATCATGCACAACAAGTTCATGGTGGTCGACGACCGCTTCGTGTTCGGCAGCACGGCCAACTGGAGCGACACCGACCTCATCCACAACTCGAACAACTTCTTCATCATCGACCATCCGGCGGTCGCCGACGACTTCCAGGCCGAGTTCGCCCAGATGTTCGGCGGTGCGTTCGGCCACACGAAGGTCGAGCTGTTCAACGGTCGCAGCTACGACGTGGGCGACACGAAGATCGAGGTGTGGTTCAGCCCGAACGAAGACGCCCTCGGCCGCATCCTCGAGCTGATCGACGGCGCGAAGGAGTCCGTGCGGTTCACGATCTTCGCGTTCACGAAGGATCAGGTGGGCAGCGCGTTCATCCGGCACATCGAGCGCATGAAGTCCGAGGGCAAGTACACGCCCACGATGGATCCGATGGATCCCCTGTACCGCGGGGTCTCCGGCGTGATCGACCGCAGCCAGCTGCACTCGAACGGCCAGTACCACGAGGTGTTCCGCCTGCTCGGGGGCGACGCCCACCTCCGGATGGATGCCAACGACAGCAGCCGTCAGCCCGGCGACTACCAGGCCGGCGGCGGTCGCCTGCACAGCAAGACCATGATCATCGACGCCTACGGCGAGAACCCCGTCGTGATCTCGGGCTCGTTCAACTGGTCGAGCTCGGCCACCGTGTCGAACGACGAGTACATGCTCGTCATGCACGGTCCGCGCGTCGCCGAGCAGTACATGGAGTACTACGGCACCCTGTGGAACGACGGGAAGCGCATGGGCGAGGACTTCATCGGCGAAGACGGCCTGGAGCCCGGCGACCTCCTGATCAACGAGATCCAGTGGTACGGCGTGAACGAGCTGGATGTCGACGGGAACGACGAGTTCATCGAGCTCCGGAACACCACCGACCGCGACATCAAGCTCGACATGTGGCAGATCGCGAACCCCGACGACTTCGTGCTGGGCTTCCCGCCCGGCGCCATCGTGCCCGCGAACAGCACCTACCTCGTGCTCGACCACCAGCTCGAGGCGTACGTCGATGGCGCCCCGCAAGACGAGTACACCGCGTACACCAACGGCGACCTCGTCGTGAACGCCTACAACGACAACCGCCAGGCGCGCCTCTACATCAAAGACGGCCAGATGGAGCTGTTCCTGAAAGACCCCGCGAACCAGATCATGGACTACGCGGGCGACGGCGGGCCGGCCTTCGCGGGCGGTCCGAGCGCGGGCAAGGTGTACAGCATGGAGCGCATGCTGGGCACGGGCGGCGACGGCCGCGACCCCGCGAACTGGAAGTCCTGCTCGCTCACCGAAGGCGGCGCGAACGTCAACGAGCCCTTCCGCAACGTGATCATCGCGTCGCCGGGCGAGCCGAACAGCCCGTAGGCTCGCGGCGGCGTCCTACCGGCGTCGCGCGGCGATCAGCGGCACGAGGAACGCCCACAGGCCCGTGAACACGGGGCTGTTTGCACTACACGTGCAGCCGGAGCTCCGCCGGACGACCTCGGGATCCGTGTCGTCGGTGTCGGTATCGGTGTCGATCGGCGGATCGTCCGGGCCGTCCATCCCGTCGCAGTCCTGGTCGGTGCCGTCGCCCGCCACCTCGGGCGCGCCCGGGAACACATCGGGGTCGCTGTCGTCGCAGTCGGTGCCGTCGAGCACGAACCCCGACATCGGTCCGCAGTCCATCGCAGGGCTCGCGGGGTCGCCGAACCCGTCACCGTCGAGGTCTTCGTACACCGTGACCACGGGGAGCCCATCGTCTGCGGGCCCGTTGCAGTCGTTGTCGGCGCCGTCGCAGACCTCGGGCATCCCGGGCGCAGACGTGGGGTCTCCATCGTCACAGTCGGGCCCCCCACCTGGACCCGCGATCACCCCGTCTCCGTCGGCGTCTTCGTAGATCGCGCCCTGCTCCAGGCTCGCACCTGCCTGCCCCGGCTGCGCGCCGAACGGGTCGTTCACCAGGAACACCCCCGCCGCTCCCCCGGCGACGTTCGCCGGACACAGGATCGACGCCCCCTGGAGCACGACGCGCCCGCCGCCGCCCCCACCGCCCGGCCCGTGCCCGACACCGGGCAGCAGCAGACCGTTCGCGACGTTGCCCCCGCGGGCTCCCGGCGCCTCGACCCCGAGGCACTCGAGGGTGTCGGCGACGCTGAGCACCACCGTGCCGCCTGCGCCCCCACCGGACGCCCCGTCGTCGAGGGTGTTGATCCCCGCGACCCCAGCGGCCCGGACACGCCCGACCCCCGTGATGGACCGCGCGCGGACGAGCACCACGCCGCCCCCGGCCCCACCCCGCGAGCTGTTCGCGTGGTCGTCGGCATCGGCGGCCCCGCCGCCCCCACCGAGCAGCGCGTACCCGGTGGTGGACGGGCTCGCGGCACGCCCGCCGTAGCCGCCGCGGTCCAGAGAGCCCGAGTCGGCGCGCCCGAAGCCACCCCGACCGCCGTAGCCGCCGTTCCCGCCGCCGCCGCCGCCCGCGTTCGCGCAGTTGCCGCCGCCGCCGCCGTTGCCGCTCGTGCCCCGACCGACCCCACCGTAGCCCGGGCCCCCTTCTCCCTTCGGCGCGGCTTCACCGAGGTCGTCGAGGCTCGCCGTGCAGCTCGCGTCGAAGCCCGCGTTCCCGTCGACGCCCGCGCCGCGGAAGCCCTGCCCGGAGACATCGAGATCCCCCGTGAGGACGACCGGACCGTCGACCGCGAACGCCAGGATCCCGCCGGTCGTGCCGTTCCAGGGCTCCGCCGCGAGGGCCCCCGACAGCACGGTGACGCTGGAGTACTCCGGCACCCGCACGACCTGCGCGCCCGGCCCGTACCCGTTCAGCAACGGCGCGTTCAGCACGAGGGTGTCGCCGTTCTGCTGGAGCACCCGGGCGTACTCCGTCGCGCCGACGCCCAGCTGGAGGTGGTCGAGCACGGGAGGCGGCTGCACGAACGTGACCGGTGCGGCGTCGCCGAGCGTCTGGTGCACCACCAGCAGCGTGCCCGGCGGGAAGGACGCGCCATCCGCCACGTCGAGCTCGCTCGCACCCGCGAGGGAGGCCTCCACGACGGGGCTGTAGACGTTCACCACCTGGGTGTCCGTCACCGTGAGGTCACCGTCGGCACCGGTTCCGAGGCCGAAGACGTCCGGGCCTGCCCACGCGGCAGGGAGCACGATCCACCACATGCCCCACGATATCACCCGGCGGGCTCGAGATACCTCCGGAGGATCGTGATGGCCTCCTCCTCCACGCCCTCTTCCGTCTCGTACCGCACGACGAAGTCGACCTCCGTGTCTTCGGGGCCCGTCATCGTGCGCACGAACTCCCGCAGGTCGATCTGCGTGGTGTCGATGCCGTCGACCTCGACGATCAGGTCGCCCGGCTCGAGCCCCATCTCGGCCGCCGGCGTACCGGGCATCACGGCCACCACGCGCACCCCTTCCGCGTCGGGACCGATGGACACGCCCAGCCCACCGGTGCGGGCGCTCTGCAGCTCGAGCTGCACGTACGACTCCTCGCCGTGCGGCACGTCGACCTCGGTGGGCTCGGCCTGAGCCCACAGCGCGCCGTCGCGACGGCCCGCAGACACCTTGCAGGTGCCGCTCTTCACGATGAACTCGCGCCACCCGTGCGGCTCGAACTCACAGTCCTGGATCCAGATGCGGGCCCGCTCCGCCGGACGCCCCTGCTCGTCGACCACGTCGACCACGAGGATGCCCCCGTGGATCCGGTCGGGCTCGCAGAGCTGGCACGCATCGGCGTCGAGCATGCCGACCTTGCAGAGCTCGCACACCCGCTCCTGCATCTCCTCGCCGAGCTCTCCGGACGCCGCCTCTGCGAACAGCCCGTCCTCGTCGTCGCGAACGGGTGGCTCCGCGTTCGTGAAGCGGCTGACGACGCGCTTCGGTGGGGGCTCGGGGCGAGCGTCGACGACCTCGGGCTCCGGAGCGGCCGGCCAGCACCACCAGGCGAGCACGGCTCCCAGCGCGAGCAGCAGACCTCCGAGCGCAGCACGGCGTCTCACGGTCACCCCCACACTGCTGAGTGTACCGGTGACCGGGGTCTCGTGGCCGGGCGGGGACAAATCTCGACAACCCGCCCGGCGCGGTCGCCCGTGATAGGACGCGCGCATGCAACCGATCACCGAACCCGACGTGCTGGCGGGCTACCTCACCGACGCCTCGAACATCCCGGGGCACGCCGACGGCCTGTTCCGACCGAGCACCACGGAGGAGGTCGCGGAGATCGTGCGCGAAGCGAACCGCACGCGCACCCCGCTCACGGTCACGGCCGGGCGCACGTCCACCACCGCGGCGGCCGTGCCGATGGGCGGCTGGCTCCTGTCCACCGAGCGGCTCGCGGCCATCGAGCACATCGGGCACGACGCCGCCACCGCGCAGGCCGGGGTGTGGCTCGGCGAATTCCAGTCCGCGATCGAGGCCACCGGGCGCTTCTATCCGCCCGACCCCACGTCCCGTCACGACTGCACGCTCGGAGCGAGCATCGCCACCAATGCGAGCGGCGCCCGCTCCTTCAAGTACGGTCCGACGCGTCGGTGGGTCGAGGCGCTCGAGGTCGTGCTCGCCGACGGAACCGTGCTCACCGCCGATCGCCACACGCCCATCCCGTCCGACTGGCCCGTGCCCCGGTGGACAGAGCCGTCCGTGAAGACCGCCGCGGGCTACGCGCCGCCGCGCACCCTGCTCGACCTGTTCGTCGGTCAGGAGGGCACGCTCGGCGTGATCACGCGCGCCACCGTCCGCCTCACCGAGCTCCCGGCCGAGGTGCTGGGTGTGGTCGCGTTCTTCCCGTCACGGGCGTCCGCCATCGCGTTCGTGCAGCGCGCACGCGACGCCCAGCGGGCCGATCCAGCGGGCGCCCTGTCGCCGCGCTGCCTCGAATACCTCGACCGGCACTGCCTGGAGCTCGCCCGCGACCGCGTCGGCGAGGTTCCCGACGCCGCCGTCGCCGCCCTGTTCTGCGAGCAGGAGGTGTGCGTGGGCGAAGAAGCGCACCTCGCCGCCTGGTGGGCGCTGCTCGAAGAGGTCGGTGCGCTCGCCGACGACACCCTGCTCACCACCGACGACGCCGGTCGCGAGAACCTGCACGCCTTCCGCCACGCCATCCCGGCGGGCATCAACGAGGAGGTCGTGCGCAACGGGATGCCCAAGGTCGGCACCGACCTGTCGGTCCCGGATGCCGGGCTCGTCGAGATCATGGACGCGTACGACCGCGCGCCGCTGCGGCACGTGCTGTTCGGGCACATCGGCGACAACCACCTGCACCTGAACCTCCTGCCGACGAACCCCGAAGAGCTCGCGCAGGCCAAGGCCTACTACGACACGCTCGCCGCGCGGGCCGTGGCGCTCGGCGGCAGTGTGAGCGCGGAGCACGGCATCGGGAAGACCAAGCGCGCCCACCTGCGCACCATGGTGGGCGATGGCGTGATCGAGCAGTTCCAGCGCCTCAAATCCCACCTCGATCCCCACTGGATCCTGGGCCGCGGGAACGTGATCGAACCTCCGCTGTAAGATGCTCCGCGTCCCTGCGTTGGAGAGGCGAGTGAACGAGGCGGAGTCGCCAGAATCGCAAGCCGGTGTTTCTACCGGTGGCCGGCATGGCGACCTCGTCCCTCTCGAGGAGGAACGCGCAGTGATCGAACGCCTCCAGGCTGGAGACCGGGATGCCTTCGCCACCCTCTACGGGTGGTACGGCGACCTGATCTGGCGCCAGGCCATCCTGCCGCGCCTCCCCATCCGGGAGCTCGCCGAAGACTGTCTGCGCGACACCTTCCGCACGGCGCTCGAGAAGATCGGCTCGTTCCGCATCGAGAACCGCTCCATCTTCTTCTGGCTCCGCCGCATCGCGGTGAACAAGGCGATCGACATCCACCGTCGGCACAAGCGCGACCACGCGCTCACCGAAGCGGTGATGGCCGAGCCGGCCGACCTCCAGGCGCAGCCGGCACAGCCCGACCGCGGGCTGGAGGTCGACGACACGAAACGTCTCGTGGGCTTGTCTCTCGACAAGCTGAACGAACGCTATGCACAGGCGCTCAAGCTGCGCCTCATCGAAGAGCGAACCCGGGAGGAATGTGCCGCCATCCTCGACGTCACGGTCGGGAACTTCGACGTGATCCTGCATCGCGCCATCAAGGCTTTCCGCAAGGTGTACCCCCCATGAACGAGCAACAGCAGGCAGAGCTCCTCGCAGCCTGGCTCGAGGACCCCATCGGGCCGCCCCCGGAAGGGCTGGACGTCGACCTCGTCGAAGGGATCGTCGCCCTGCGCCCCGAGGTCGCGCCCGCACCCCGGGTGTCGATCGACGACATCCTGGCGGGCGTCACGACGGGTCCGCTCGCGAACCCCATGCCCGCGGGCGCTTCCCTGGCCGTGCCTCCCGAGCAGGCCCCGGAGGCGGGCTCGTCCGAGCGGCGTCGTCCCTGGTGGATCGCGGCGGTCGGGGTCGGCGGGTTCGGCAGCCTGGTGGCCGCTGCGGCGGTGGTGCTCGTCATCGGCGGCACGGTGCTGTCCACGGCCGACCTGTCGCGGTCCGAGCCCCTGCAGAGCGTCAGCGACGCCCCCGCGGCCCGTCCCGCCGCCCGCTCCGTCGACACGGGCCTCTCCGGCGCCAAGGGGTCGAACCGCGTCGCCAAGCAGGCCGTGCCGAGGCCCTCGCCGCGCGCCCCCTCTCCGGCGCCGCGCGCTCAGGACGCAGAGGCCGAGCCCGACGCCGTGGCGCTGTCGGAAGACTTCTACGACGAGCCCCTCGCCGACCCGTCGAGCGGCGACCTCGATGCCTCACGGCTGAGGAGCCCGATCCCCGAGATCCCGGAGGCCCTCGCCAAGCCCGTGGCGCGCTCCGACGAGAAGGCCAAGGATGCCCCCTCCGACGCCGCAGGCTCCGCGGCTCCGGAACGGGAGTCCGTGGCCCAGGACCGGAGCGAGGCCGACGGGATCGCCTCGTCCGGAGCCGGCGCCGGGCCCGCGCCCGCCCCCCGCCCGAGCGCTCCGGTCGCGTCACGCCCGGCCCCTGCGGCCGCGCCGATCCCGGAGGCCCCGCGCGCCCCCATGCGGCGCCCCGAGGCGTCCCCTCCGCCGCCTCCCGCGGTCGAGATGGCTCCGATGGACGACGCGGCGGTAGCCGACGAGGAGCCGTCGTTCGCCGAGGAGTCCAAGTCCGACTCCCGGCGCAAGGAGAAGCGCGAGCGCTCGCTCGGGATGAAGAAGACCTCCGACGCTCCGGCAGCCCCGGGAGCCGAGCTCGAAGAAGAGCGCCAGTACTCGACGACGCCCGACGCACAGGAGGAGGTCTCGATCTCCTTCGGTCGCGACGTGCCGGTCGAAGGGGGCGCCTCCTCCAGTGGTCGCACCTCCGACGTGGCGAGCGGGGTCGCGACGCCCACCGCGCCCCCCACCGGAGGCCTCGGCAACCTGTCCGCGCAGGCCCGCTCGGGCGTGGGTTCCGCGACCTCCCCCGAGATCGAGCGGGCGGTGGCGGCCCTCCAGGCGGGCAACACCCGCGATGCGCTCGCCCAGGCCGAAGCCGGGCTCGCCGTCCACAGCGGGAACACGCCGGTTCGTCAGCGCCTGCTCGTGCTGAAGGGCGACGCGCTCGTCCAGCTCGGCGACCTCCCCCGGGCCCAGGCCGCCTACCAGCAGGCCGTGGAGCTGGCTGCCGCCCGCTGACGCTGGGATGCATGGTATGCAGACGCATGCCGTTCACCCCACGCTTCGTCCGGGCCCTCACCACCGCCCTCGGCGGCCGCTCAGTGCGCGATCGCGCCGAGCGCCTGCACTTCCAGGATGCCGGGCACGGCTACGACGCCTTCGGCCTGCACCCCGACTTCGTGGCCCTCGGCGACGTGATCGGCAAGCCCGGCTACGAGTGGTACTTCCGGGTCGAGTCCCATGGCGCCGAGAACGTGCCGGCCGAGGGCCCCGGCATCCTCGCCGCCAACCACTCGGGCACCCTCCCGCTCGATGGCGCGATGCTCTGGGTCGACGTGCTGCGCCGCACCGATCCACCGCGCTGCAGCCGCGCGCTGGCCGACTACTTCGTGCCGAGCCTCCCGTTCGTGTCCACGCTGTTCGCCCGGTGCGGCGTCGTCGGAGGCAGCCGCGGCAACGCCCAGGCGCTGCTCGAGGCCGGCGAGCTGCTGATGATCTTCCCGGAGGGCGTCGGAGGCATCGGGAAGCCGTTCAACCAGCGCTACCAGCTCCAACACTGGACCAAGGGGCACTGCGAGCTCGCCATCCGGCACTCCGCACCGGTCATCCCCATCGGCATCATCGGCGCCGAGGAGCAGATGCCGCAGCTCGCGCGCATCCCCATCAAGGGGCCCGTGCCCTACCTGCCCATCCCGGCCACCCTCGTGCCGCTGCCGACGAAGTACCACATCTACTACGGCGAGCCGATCCCGCTACACGAGGAGCACACCCCGGAAGACGCCGACGATCCCGAGATCGTCCGGGTGGCCGCCGCGCGGGTGAAGGCGGCCGTGCAGGCCCTGCTCGAGCGCGGGCTCTCCGAGCGAAAGGGGATCTTCCGGTGATCAGCGTTCTCGTCACGGGCGCCACCACTCCGGTGGGCGAGCGCTTCGTCCGCAGCCTCGTCGCCGACACGCGCGTCCGGCACGTGCTCGCCGTCGCCAAGGAGGCGCCCGAGCAGGCCCTGCCGTTCTCGCACGGCAACCGCCTCACGTACCTCTCGGTCGACCTCGGGCGGTCGCGTCACGTCCGCGAGCTCCTGTTCGGGCCGGCCCGCGATCTCGGCGTCGAGGTCGTGGTGCACCTCGGTCAGCACCGCTCCGGCTTCGACCGCGGGCGTCGCGTGCATGCCGCGAACGTCGAAGCGCTCCGGTCCATCCTCGATCTCTCCGATCGCCACCCGACCATCCGGCGCCTCGTGCTCAAGTCGTACGCGGTTGCGTACAAGGTGAGCCTCGAGCTGCCCGTGCTCGTGCGCGAAGACCACCCGCTGAACCTGTCTCCACGGGCTCCGCAGTACATCCGCGACCGCGTGGAGGCCGACCTCACGGCGTGCGCGCGGATGGGGTTGTCGAGCTTCGAGACGGTCGTGCTCCGCTGCGCCGAAGCGCTCGGGCCCGGCACGGGCAGCCAGCTGTACGACTACCTCGACGCTCCGATCGCGTTCCGCCCCATGGGCTTCGACCCGATGGTGAACGTCGCGACCATCGAGGACATGGTCGTCGCGCTCGAGAAGGCCACGCACGGCTCCGGCGAAGGCGTGTTCAACATCCCGGGGTACGACACCCTGCCGCTGTCGGAGTGCATCCGGAAGTGGGGCACGCCCTCCATGGCCGTGCCCGGCTCGTTCCTCCGCCCCGCGTACAACCTCCGGCACCGCGTCACGGGCAGCGAGTTCGAGTACGGGCTGAACCGCAGCCGCCTGCACCTCGGGCTCGTGCTCGACGGGTCCCGCGCGAGAGACGTGCTCGGCTACGTCCCGTCCCACCCGGTCGACTGGCCCATCGGGGGTCCCGTGGCCGACCCGGCGCTCGACCACTCGCCCGACTGACCGCACCCTTCCGCCTGCTGGCTCGCGGGCGGCTCCCTGATAGACTCCCGCCGGAGGTCCCGAACTGCTCCCACAGCTCCTACTGCTGAGCGCGGCCCTCGCCGAAGGCGGCGGACACGGCGGAGGCGGAGGATCCCACTCCGGTGGCGGGTCGGGTCGGGTGCTCGTCCTGCTGGTGATGGTCGGCCTCGCCTACCTGATGGCGCGGTTCGTCGTGAACCGGCTCCAGCGGCGATTCCTGTTCGTCAGCGGCATGGAGTACATCCTGCTCGGCGTGCTGCTGGGGCCTGCAGTGGTCGGCACCATCGCGGTGTTCGACGACATGGGTCGCCTCGCGCCCATCATCGCCTTCGCGGCCGGCTGGATCGGGCTCGTGTACGGCATGGAGCTCGACTGGCGCTCGCTCGTCCAGCAGTCGTCGGCGGATGGCGCCATGCGGCTGGCCTTCGCGGAGGTCGTCGGTACGGGCATCGTCACGATGCTCGGCGGCTACGCGTTCTTCACGTCCGGGCTGCTGATGGAGGCCGTGCCCACGAGCGAGGCGTGGTGTGCGGCCAGCGTGCTCGGGTGTGCGGCGGCCGCCGGGTCGAGCTCTGCGGTCGATCTGTTGTCCGAGAGCTACACGGGCCTCGAGAGCCGCCTGCTGCCGCTGCTCCGGCACACCTCGCGCGTCGGCGACATCATCGCGATCGCGGGCCTCGGCGTGCTGTTCGCGTGGTTCCACCCGCCAGCGGGCCGAGACGCCATGCTCGCCACGAGCTTCGCCGGCTGGATCCTGTGGACGCTCGGCATCGGGGTCCTGATGGGCTGGTTCTTCTCGTTGTTCCTCGACGACAATGCCGACGACAACCACCGGTTCCTCGCGCTCGTCGGCATCATCGTGTTCACCGCGGGAATCAGCTTCTTCCTCGAGATCAGCGCGCTCACCGTGAACCTGATCCTCGGCGTGATCCTCGTGAACACGTCGGACGGGCCGCGGGTGGCCGACACCCTCGAGTCGTCGCTCAAGCCCGTCACGCTCGTGCTGATGGTGTTCGCCGGCGCGATGTGGCACCCGGTCGATCCGCTGGCCGGGCTCGTGGTGTCCGTGGGCTACGTGCTGCTCCGCGGCGTCGCGAAGGCCGCCGCGCTCTTCCTGGCGACCGTCGGCACCCCCATCCGGAAGGACGTGTTCCGCGGTCTCATGGCCCAGGGCGAGGCCGCCGTGGCCATCGCCGTCAGCTTCCGGCTCGTGTACGACGGCGAGGCCGCACAGCTCGCCTACACCGCCATCCTCATCTCCGTCATCCTCAACGAGCTCCTCGCGCCGCGCCTGTTGAAGGGCCTCCTCATCGACGCCGGCGAGCTCGACAGCGATGCCACCTCCTGGGCAGCGAGGGCCTGATGTTCGTCATCGTCATCGGTCTCGGTCAGGTCGGCCGACACATCATCCGGACCCTCGAGTGGGAGCGCCACGACGTCGTCGCCATCGACGAAGACGAAGACGCCATCCGCTTCGTCGAGGAGCACCACGACGTCATGACCCTCCAGGGCTACGGCGCGAGCCAGAAGGTCCTCATGCAGGCCCGCGCCCACGAGGCCGATCTGGTGGTGGCCGTCACCGACCACGACGAGGTCAACCTCGTCGCATCCCTGGCCGCGAGGAGCCTCGGCGCCAAGCGGGCCGTCGCACGGGTCGAGGGGCGGCAGTGGGGCACCGACGACGACTCCACGGGCGTCGACTACGGCTTCCTCGGGGTGGACGTCGTGTTCAACCCGAAGCTCCTGCTCGCCCGCGAGCTGGCGAAGATCGCCCAGTCCCACGGCGCCACCCAGGTCATCGACGTCGCCGACGACCGCATCGAGATCGTCAGCGTCGACCTCGACGACTCCTTCCGGCGCACGAACACGTCGCTGTCGCGGATGCGCCTCCCCGAGGGCGTGCTCGTCGCAGCCATCGTGCGCGACGGCGAGCTGCGCGTGCCGGGAGGGGCCGACGTGCTCGAGCCCGGCGACCGCATCTACCTCTGCGGGCTGCCCCAGCAGATGCTCAAGGCCGAAGACCTGTTCACGAAGAGCCGGCAGGCCCAGCGCGTGTGCATCGTCGGGGGCGGCGTGATCGGCGAGCACCTCGCGCAGACCCTCGTGCGCGACGGCACCGAGGTCGTGCTCATCGAGAAGAACCCCGCGCGGGCGCACGAGCTGTCGTGCCGCCTGTCGAAGGTCACGGTGCTCGGCGGCGACGGCACGGACCTCGAGCTCCTGAAGGACAACTACATCGAGAACTTCGACCTGTTCGCGGCCGTCAGCCACGAAGACGAGGTCAACCTCATGGCGGCCCTGCTCGCCAAGCGCATCGGAGCGAAGCGCACGGCCACCGTCGTGCATCGCGCCGACTACGTCGACATCCACGAGCAGCTCGGCATCAACAGCGTGCTCTCGCCGCGCCAGCTCGCGGCCGACCACGTGCTGCGCTTCGTCCGTGAGAAGGCCCTGAAGTCCGTGGCCACGCTCGAGAACGGAAAGGCCCAGGTCATGGAGATCCGCGCGCTCGAGGGAGCCCGCGCCATCGACATCCCGGTCGCACGCATGCAGGTGCCGAAGGGTGCCCTCCTGTGCGCGGTGCTCAAGCGCGACCACGCCGAGATCCCATCGGGGCAGACCATCATCGAGGCCGGCGACACCGTCATCGCGCTCGCCACGCCCCGGGCGTACGACAAGCTCGAAGCCATGTTCAAGCAGCGAGCGTTCTGAGCCGTGAACCGCTGGGTCCCCATCCACAGGCAGGTCGCGCGGCCCACGGGGTACGTCCTCGTGGGGCTGGCCGTGGCCATGGCCCTGTGCGCGGTGGTGGGCTTCGTGTACGAGGTGTTCGGCACGCCTCGTGCGGCCGACAGCGGCGGCGTGCTGTGGATGATGGTGTGCGCCGCGTTCACGGGCGTGTGCGGCGCCGGCATGATCGCCTGGGGCGCGCCGGCGAAGGGCGTGCAGCTCCGCCGTGCGGAGGCCACGCTCACCACGACCCTCGTGTGGACCCTCGCGGGCCTGTTCGGCGCCCTCCCCTACGTGGTCGACGCCGGAGTGCCCTACGCAGACGGGGTCTTCGAGGCCGTGTCGGGCTTCACCACCACCGGCGCCACCATCGTGGAGGACATCGAGGGCTCGATGTCGCGCTCGCTCCTCCTGTGGCGGTCGCTCACCCAGTGGCTCGGCGGCATGGGCATCGTCGTGCTGTTCATCGCGGTGTTCCCGAGCCTCGGGGTCACCGGGAAGCACATGTTCCGCACCGAGGTCCCAGGGCACAGCGCCGAGGGTCTCAAGCCCAAGATCACCGAGACCAGTGCCGCGCTCTGGCGGATCTACGCCGCAGCCACGTTCGCCGAAGCGGCCATCCTGATGGTGCTGTTCACGTGGTGGGTGCCGAAGACCCACGACGAGCACTGGTCCGACAACCTGTTCGATGCCGTCTGCCACGCCATGACGACCCTCTCGACGGGCGGGTTCTCCACGCACAACGCGAGCGTCGGGTACTACGAGAGCGGGCTCGTCGACTACGTCATCAGCGGGTTCATGCTGTTCGCGGCGGTCAACTTCGCGCTGTACTACGCGGCCACCATCGTGCGTGCGCGCCGCATCGCGAGCACCGGGCTCACCTCGCAGGTGTCGCTCCGCGCGCGCGACATGTTCAGCGTGTTCTCGAAGTCCGTCGAGTTTCGCGCCTACTGCGGGCTCGTCACGGTGATGACCGTGCTCCTCACCATCGCGATCCTGCCGAACCACGGCGGGCACTGGTTCGAGTCGCTCCGGTACGCGCTGTTCATGGTCGCCACCACCGTGTCGTCCACCGGCTACGGCACCGACGCCTACATGGAGTACCCGCCCACCGGCCTCGGGCTCGTGCTCACGATGATGTTCGTCGGCGGCATGAGCGGCAGCACGGCGGGCGGCATCAAGGTCTCGCGCATCGTCCTGCTCGCCGAGAACACCTGGGGCCAGCTGCGCCGGTCGATCCGCCCGCAGGTCGTGCAGGTGACCCGCCTGGGCCGCGAGATCATCAGTGACGACGTGCTCAACGCCGTCGCCACCTTCTTCTTCGTGTACATCACGACGCTCGGGATCGGCTCCGTGCTCATCGCCTACACCGACGGCGTGCCCATCCCCACCGCGTTCGGCGCGATGCTCACCAGCGTGTCGAACATGGGTCCGGGCCCGTTCTTCGAGGGCGATGCCGACAACTTCGCCCGCTACACGCCCGTCGCGAAGATCCTGTTCTCGCTCGCGATGATCCTCGGCCGGCTCGAGTTCTTCACCGTGCTCGCCCTCCTCCTGCCCGACTTCTGGAAGCACTGACATGTCTGGCCACGGAACCGACAAGCAGCCCGTCGACGTGCTCCGCAAGGGGCTCATCGTCAGCGTGCTGTTCGTCGGCATCGTGCTGCTGTACGCGTCGCGCGGTGTGCCGAGCGGCGAGTTCTCCACGGGCCTGATGGCCGTGGGGTTCGTGATCCTCGCGTCCTACACGATCGGCGAGCTCGCCGAGGTCGCGAAGCTCCCCCACATCACGGGCTACCTGCTCGCCGGCCTGCTGCTCGGCGGCTCGGTCGCGCACACGCTGCACGACCTCCCGTTCATCGAGCCCTGGCTGTTCCCTCCGTTCGACAAGGGGCTGCTGAACGAGAACGTGCTCAAGCAGCTCGGCCTGATGGACACCCTCGCGCTCGCGCTCATCTGCCTGACCGCAGGCGGCGAGCTGAAGCTCGAGTCGCTGAAGTCCGGCCTGTGGCGCATCCTCGGCATCCTCGGCGCGCAGACCGTCACCATCCTCACCGGCATCACGGGCCTGTTCCTGCTGATGAGCCAGTCGTGGTCGCCCCTGCTGTTCGACAAGTTCGCCGGGCTCGACCTCACCCAGGCCGTCGCAGTCGGCGCCGTGCTCGCGTCCGTCGCGCTCGCCACCGCGCCTGCCGCCACCATCGCGGTCATCAACAGCACGGGCTCGAAGGGCCCGATGACGTCCAACATCCTCCCGGTGGTCGTGCTCAAGGACGTCGTCGTGGTCGTCGCGTTCTCGGCCACGTCCGCGATCGCGGTCGGCGCCCTCGGAACGGGCGGAGGGGGCAGCTTCGGCGCGGCCATCGGGATCATCGTCGCCAGCATCGTGTTCGGCCTGCTGGTGGGCCTCGTGATCGACCTCTACCTCCGGTACGTCGGCGCCGAGGTGCTGCTGTTCATCGTGGGCATGATCTTCGCCACGGCCGAGGGCGCCACGCTGATCGCCCACGCGATCGATCCCGCAGGCCACCCGGAGCTCGCGCTCGTGTTCATCGCGGCCGGGTTCGCCACGGGGAACTTCAGCAGCGTCGGTGACGAGCTCATCCACGAGGTCGAGCGCCTCTCCCTGCCCGTGTACGTCGTGTTCTTCACGATGGCGGGCGCGAAGCTGCACCTCGACGACCTGCTCGCGAGCTGGCAGTTCGCGCTGCTGCTGGTCGGCACGCGCATCGCGATGATCTGGGCGGGCGTCGCCATCGGCTCGCGGGTGCCCGGCACCGACGCCATGACGCGCAAGTACGCGTGGATGGGCTTCATCTCGCAGGCCGGGCTCGCGCTCACGCTCGCCGGGGCGATCCAGCGCACGTTCGGCGGCGAGCTCGGCAGCGGCCTGTTCTCGCTGATCCTCGCGGGCGTCGCGCTCAACGAGATCCTCGGCCCCGTCCTCCTGCAGTTCGGGCTCGGGTTCGCCGGCGAGACCGCCGCACAGCGCGGCGAAGGCGCCCACGCCGACCAGGCCGTCGCGGAGCGCGATCCCACCGAAGAGGTGCCCGACCGCCTCGCTCCCTGGCGCCGCATCGACGCCGAGGCCGACGCCTGGGGTCCGGGTCCGGCCACCGCGTCCGACGTGCTCAACGAGACCGCCACCGACCTCGAGCTCGAGCTCCGCCAGCTCGTGCGCGACCTCGAGCGGGGCCCACTCACGCAGCTCGGGAACGACGCCCAGACCTACCTGCGCGCGCTCCGGCGTCCGTTCCTCCGCTTCCACCGGCACCTCAGCACCCGATGGAGCCAGGACCGCGACCCGAGCGTGCTCCCCTCCTTCCTGCGCACCGAGACCGCCACGCTCGCCGACAGCTGGCGCGACCACCTGCTGGCCCGGGCGGCGTCGCTCACGCGGCAGACGTGGAGCCCGGTGCGCCTGCAGGAGGCCGTCGACGCATCCGTGGCCGACCTCCCGGAGGTCGTCGAAGCGCCCGTGGAGTCCGACACCCTCGCGCCCAGGCCCGAGTCGCTGGTCCCGCGGGTCGGGCGCGCCTGGCTGCGCGTGCAGCGTCGGTTCACCACGATCCACCGCACGGTGCAGGTGCGCGACCTCGCCCGGTACCACTTCCAGGGCCGGGTGGCCGGCCGGATGGAGGGGCTCGCCGCGCTCACCGTGAACGCCGAGCTGCACCTCGCCGCACGCACGTCTGCCCTGTTCGACGCGATCGACGATGCCGCCGAGCGCATCGCCGCGCTCGCCCGCACCGATCCCGCGCAGCTCGATGCCGCGATCGAGGGCTTCCGCGAGGAGATCGAGCAGGAGTTCCGGTTCGCGGTCGACGAGGTCGGCTGGGTCGGGAAGGACGCCCACACGCGCGCCACGCACATCCTCGGCAGCGCGATGAAGGAGCTCAAGGAAGACCTCCTCACGATCGACACCCCCGACCTCCCGGCCCGGCATCGCCGGTTCGCCCGGGTGTTCCAGGACCGCACGCGCGGGCTGAACGCCCTCACCGAAGGTCTCGAGGCCGCGCGCCACACCGTCAGCTCGCGCTACGCCGCTCTCGCGCTCGTGTTCGAGGTGGTCGGGCTCGAAGCGCACGTGAAGGAGGCCGTCGACGCGCACTCCGATCGCCTGCGCCGACAGATCCGCGGCAAGGGGCTCACCCAGCTCGAGCGCGTCCGCGAAGCCCTCGTCGGGCTCGTCGCCCATGCCGACACCCTGCTGCAGCCGTCCGAGCGCCCCGGTCCCGAGCTCGCCGCCGAGCTGAAGGCCAGCGTGGAGCCGGTCGCACGTGTCGTCGAGGATGCCGCCGAGGCCACCACCACGCTGCGCGACTGGCTGGCCGGCGAAGCCAGCGACGAGCCCCTGCTCGACGCCATCCTCGCCGCCGCTCAGGGCCTCTCCGAGCGCTACGACGTGCCCGTGCGCCCGCCCGAGGCCGGGGAGTGGGCGCTCCCCGCCGAGGTCCCGACCACCGAGATCCCATTCCGGGAGGTCGCGGTCTCGTTCATCGAAGCGCACATCACACGCGATCTGATCGACGTCACCCGGCGCCTGTCCGCCCAGGTCGACGGGCTCGTCGCGTCGCTCCAGGAGCTGCTGCGCGTCCTCACCTTCAACGCCGAGCTCGCCCACCAGGAGCTCGACGTGCACCCCGGCGCGCTCTCCGACGACACCCGCCAGCTGGTGCGCGACATCGTGCTCGGCTCGTGGGGGCGCTCGCTCACCCGCCTCGACCACACCCACGAGAACGCCACGCCGCTGCCCGGATCCATCGATCAGCTCGTGCAGGACGCCGTCCTCGCGAAGCTCGACACGTTCCGCAGCCAGGTGCTCGACGGCCGCATCACGGATCTCCGGCACACCCTCCTGCGCCAGGTGCGGGTGCAGCGGCGGTTCCTCAACCGCGCGGGCAGCCTCTCGGAGCTCGTGTCCACCGCCAGCGAGCAGGTCACCGACGGGCTCTCGCAGACCCTCGGAGACGAGCGGATCGCGGCGCTTCGCTATCGGATGGGCCTGCGCGAAGCCGTGCAGGGGGCCAACCCGGAGGCGTTCGCCGCACCCGTCACGCTCGCCCGCCTCCCGACGGTGTACCGCCGGCTGTTCTCCGATCACGCGCTCGAAGCGGGCGACCTCCTCACGGGCCGCGAGCACGAGTACGCCGACGCCCTGCGTGGGCTGCGCGCCGACGGGCCGGGCCTGTTCCGCAGCGTGGCGCTCGTGGGGCTCGACACCATCGGTCGGCGCGCGCTCGCGAGTGCGCTCATCCGGGGGCTCGGTGCCGGGCGCATCGTGCGTCGATCGCCCACCGGGCCCGTGTCCGTCGCGGCCGTCAACTCCTGGTTCGAGGAGGAGACCGGCGGCATAGTGGTGATCGAGGGCCTGCACCACTTGTTCGAGCTGCGTCCGGGTGGGTTCGCCCCCCTGCGCCGCTTCGTGAGGGGCGTCGTCGAGGACCGGGGGCGTACGGCCTTCATCGTGATGGTGGACACCCCGGTGTGGCACTTCGCGGTCCGCGCCAGCGCGCT
>JAWKRP010000005.1:0-558811 GCA_041389565.1 Myxococcota bacterium | reverse complement strand
CGCAGCGCTCCCGGTGAAGGTGTAGCGGAGGTCGGTGTGTCCGGGGTCTGCAGTGGGTCCTGCAGGGCTGAACGGCCACGCCACCGGCTCCGGCGCCTCCAACGCACCGACGGGCTCGACCGTGAACAGCGGCACCGCGGGGTTCACGGTCGGGCCGGCGAGCGACCACGGAACGGCGTCGACCGCCAGGGGCGTGGCGTCGACCGCCCACTCGAGCTCGGCACGGTCGCCCGGTGCGAGCACCACGGCTGCGTCGGGGGCCCCGAGCAGGCCACGGTCACGGGCGATGACCCGCACATCGTCGAGTGCCACGTAGCCCGCATTGCTGGCGTTCAACATCCGCACCCGCACGGTCTCGCCAGCGTTCGGTCGCCAGGCGGGCTCACGAAGCCCGTTCACCAGCCAGGTCGTCGGAGTGGGGTCGACTGTGGGGTCATCTTCGGATGCCGCGACCTCGGCAGGGCCGTCGAAGACGACCACCAACTCGGAGTCGACGACGGGTTCAGCCGGATCCTCGACGATCAACACGCCGTAGAGCCCGAGGTCGACCTGATGCTCGGTGTCGAAGTGCGGGTGGTACCAGAAGGTGCCCGCCGTTTCGAGGGTGAACGTGTAGGTGAAGGTCTCCCCAGCCCCGACCGGGCTCACCTGCCAGCCCGCTCCGTCCATGGCGAAGGGCACGTCGACACCGTGCCAGTGGATGCTCGTCGGCATGCCGAGCTGGTTGTCGAGGTCGACCACGAGTGTGTCGCCGACCCGCGCCCGCAGCGTGGGTCCCGGGACCTGGTTGTTGTAGGCGTAGCCGTCTACGCCATCCCAGGTGTGTGGGGCGGCCACGAGCGACACATGCAGCACATCCGGTGCCGGATCCAGGTCGAGGGCCTCGGCTGGCGAGAGGAGGGTGGGCGCCTCCGGCGCGGGTGCCGCGGTGTCTGCCGTGGGCGTCGGGCTCGGGACCTCGGTGTCGGTGTCGGTGTCGACTGGCGTGGCTGGTGTCGGGCCGGGGCCGGTACACCCCAGCAAGGCGAGCGGGATCATCGCTGGCCCTCCGCCATCAGCTGGTCCCGCCCGTCCCAGCGGCGCAGGCGGGTCTCCCCGAGGGGGTAGGGCCGATGCATCAACCGAGCGGTGACCTCCGGATCGGCGCAGGGCGCGTCGAAGGTGTGCACGGTGGTGAAGCTGTCCTGGGGGAGGAGGCGGTTGTCGCTCACGACATCGACCGCGCGGTGGTGGGGGACCTGGAGCGCGCCGGTACTGTCCGCGAGCACGCGCGCGAAGGCGAAACCAGGGGCGCCGGCCCAGGCTCGACTGGGTTCCCCGTCCGTTGGCAGGCCGGCCCCGTCGACCCGATAGGCGACATCGCCCACGGGGAGCGGGGCATCCAGGGTGACGACGTCGCCGACGACCCCCGTGATGGTGCGCTCACCGAGGAACGCCTCCGTCGGCAGACCCTTCTCGGGGGTCGCGAACGTGCCGTCTCCGAACGGCCCCGGGCCGTCGTACTCCCGGAATCCCGTCCGGCTCACGACGCGGATGCGCTCGCCCGCGACCGCTCCCGGCCAGAGCGTCCAGTCCTCGGTCGCCGTCTTCGTATCGAGTGCACCGCCGAAGGTTGGCACCACGTCTCCGCCCGTCGCCTGGAGGACCTCGGCACCGCATCTCGCCTCGACCACCATGACGAGGGACCGCATCGGTTCCCCGGTGGGGATGGCATGGCCCGCACCGACGTTGGAGGTCACCACCGTCGCGGTGAGCTGGGTGCCGACCACCTCGGTCTGGACGTCCACCGCCGCCGCCAGTGCCAGGAGCGGTCCATCGCCGCGGGGACCATCCCAGAGATGCCGGCGTACGGTGCCGGGGGCGCGGAACCAACCCGTCGCCAGGTCGATGAGGGGCGCGCTCTCGGTGAGGTCGGCCGCGTTCCCGTACCGGGTCTCCGGGGGCATGTGGCAGCTCTGGCACGGGCTGGACGGGGCGTACGCGCCCGCCGACCACTCGGAGAACGTGGAGTGCACCGGCAGTCCGTCGGGCCACCGCTCGGGGTCGAGGGACTCGCCGGGGATCAGCGCCTGCTGCTTGGATTCGTGGCAGGTGGCGCAGAACTCGGCGCTGAGGAAATGGTCGCGCTGGACAGAGCCCATCCTCGGGTTCGGCACGTCCGGGAAGGGGCCGAAGGTCAGCGGAGCCCACTCGAAGCCGAGCATCGACGAGGGGTCGGACGGTCGGAGAAGCGTCAGGGCTCCGCCGACGCCGGGTGGCGCGGAGAGGTCGACGGACTCGGCCTTGTGACAGACATCGCAGTGGATGCCCTCGGTGTACGCGCGGCCCGTGGCCTCGAGCAGGCTGCGGCCCCCGAGAGCGCCGTCGATACCGGGAGCGTGGCAATCGGCGCAGCCTGCCGTGTCGGTGGCGATGCCGTCGCAGCTCGTGGTCTCGCCGCAGTCGGAATTGAGGTCGGGAAGCGCTCCAGACCCGAGGTAGCAGCGGTCCGCCGTGGACTGCGTGCCGGGAGCGAGGCCCGGTCGCCACACCCCACCGGCGTCGGAGCAGGCGGCCGCATCACCGAGCGCGGCGGTGCCTGCGAACACGTCGTGGACCACGGGGTTCGACGCCGCGTCGCGGTGAGGCGAGCCCGTCCAGTCGGTCACCATCGAGACGTGGCAGTGCCCGCACTGGCTCGTGTTCCCGAGCTCACCCGCCACGCCGGGGTCCTGGAACACGTAGTCGGGATTGTCGACCGTCGGGAACCGGACGAGCGCGATGGAGGCGTTCGCTCCATTCGGGCTCGTGGCGCCCGTTCGAGCTTCTGAATGAGAGGCGATGATCCACCGACCCCCATCGAGCCGAACCGTCGCTTCGCCAGCGGCGTCGGTGGAGGTGTGCATCCCGCCGCCCACGCTCACCCAGGCGCCTTCGACGGGCTGACCGTCGAGCGTGACGGTGACCGCCACCTCATTGGAGAACGGCTGCTCGACGATTCCGGTGTCGACAGTGTCGATGGTGGGCGTTGGAGCCGACGCCGGGAGGCTCGTGTCTGCCGGCGTGGACGGACCGGAGCAGGCGACGACGAACAGGGTGGGAACCAGAAGACGCATGCGGCTCTCCTAATGCTGCCTTCACTTGGCTGCTTCGCAGCGCCACAGGTCAATCGGCACGTGCCCGGATCTCGAGGAGTAGCTTCGGGGAGACCTGCACGTCTCGGAAACCGGCAGCCCGAACGTTGCTCACCGTGTCGCGGTCGATGTGCGCCCCCCAGAAGTGGAGCGGCAGAGGGTCTGCGAGCTTCATCAGGGGTGCGAGGACGGCGTGGTGGGACAGCACGTGCTCCAGGAGGAATACCGAACCTCCGGGGCGCACGACACGGCGAACCTCCTCGAGACCCCGTACCGGGTCGGGCACCGAGCAGAACACGAAGGTCGCACAGGCGACGTCGAAGGTTTCGTCTTCGAAAGGCAATTCCTGGACATCCGCCTGAATCAGCTCGGCGGTGCTGTCGAGGGCACCCGCCCGTCTCCGAGCGCGCTCCAACATCTTCGGTGACAGGTCGACTCCGGTCACCTGGTGATCGGCACGGTGGTACGGGAGGTTCTTGCCCGTGCCGACCCCGACCTCGAGGATCCGGCCGCCCGGCACCTGCTCCCAGAGCGCTCGGCGCCAGCCCCGGTACCACAGCTCCATCACCCAGTCGACGGCGTCGTAGATGGGCGCGATCCGGTCGTAGCGCCCTCGGGTCAGGCTCGACTCGCTCATGAGCCCCCCGCACGGCTTCGGAGGAACACCGCACTCCCCACGAAGAGCGCTCCGGCGACGGCGACCGAGATCCCGACGATCAGGGGATCGTTCTGGATCCGCAACCACGCGAACGCCGCCATCACTACGGCATCGAGAAGCACCGCGGCGCCGACGATGGCCACGTTGGCGTTCACCTCCTCCCGCAGGGACCGCAGCAGCCCGACGTGAACGAGGATGTCCATGGTCAGGTACAGGAACACCCCCATCGACGCGATGCGGGAGAGGTCGAAGAACGCTGCCAGCGTCGCAGCGATGGCGGCCACGTACACCGTGTTGTGGTCCAGCACAGTGCCCGGCATGCCCAGGTGGCGGTGCGGGATGAGCTCCATCTCGGTGAGCATGGTGATCATGCGCGAGACCGCGAACATGCTCGCCAGGATCCCACTCGACGTGGCCACCAGGGCGAGCACGACGGTCGCCGTGACTCCCGCGTCTCCGAGCGCGGGGCGAGCGGCTTCGGCCAGCGCGTAGTCCCGCGCCTGCACGATCTCCTCGAGCGTGAGCGACGAGCCCACGGCGAACGCGACCACCAGGTACACGGCCACGCACACCACGAGGGACAGGATGATCGCCCGCCCCACGTTCTTCTCGGGATCGACGACCTCGCCCCCGCTGTTGGTGATGGTCGTGAAGCCCTTGTACGCGAGGATTCCGAGGGCCGATGCGCCAATGAAGGTGCCGATCGAACCGCCTTCGGTCCAGCCCCGTTCGGCCACCGGGAAAGACAGGCCGGAAGCCCACAGTCCGACGATGCCGAACACGAGGATACCGAAGACCTTCACGGCGGCCGAGAGCGTCGCGACACGACCGATGACGTCGTTACCGAGCAGGTTGAGTACCAGCGTCATCGCGACCACGGCGACGGCGATGACAGGGACGGCGATGGCGTGCCCCTGGAGATCGAACGGACGGAGGGCGTAGGTCGCGAACGTACGGGCCACGAGGCTCTCGTTGATCACCATCGACAGCGCCATCATCAGGGATGCCGCTGCCGTGATCACGCCGGGTCCCCATGCCTTCTTCAGGATCATCGCGATGCCGCCCGCGGAGGGGTAGGCGCTGGCGACCTTGACGTAGCTGTAGGCCTGAAACGCCGCGACGAGCGCGCCGCTGACGAAGGCGAAGGGGAACAGCGCTCCGGTGAGCTCGGCCATCTGGCCCGTCAGCGCGAAGACACCGGCACCAATCATCACGCCCGTGCCGAGGGCGACCGTGGAAATCAGAGACAGGCTTCCGGCTTCGTAGTTCTCTTTCACGGCGACCTCCGATCGACGAAGGCTCCTATGAGGCCCACGAGCACGAAGAGCGTGCCCAGCACGGACCAGCCCGGCCCCGCGACCGGAGGCACGGCGGACGCGAAGCAGAGCCCGCCTGTGACAATCAGGGCCGGGACCACCATGGAGCCGCGTGCCCCATCCTGTGCGTCCAACGCCGGAGCAGGCTGTGGCCATACGCCGCGTTCCAGCATCTCGGCTGCCCCGAGTGGGAGGCGTTCTGCGAGCTCCCACCACAGGGGTAGCGACCGTTCGAGTCCGTCCCGAAGTCGCTCCAGCGAGAACAGCTGGTCCTTGAGACGATCCAGGTACGGCTCGGCCTCCTTGGAGAGATCCATGGTCGGATCGACCGCGAGCACGACGCCCTCCACCGTCACCAGCGCCTTCCCCAGCAGCACGGTGTCGGATGGGAAGATCACACCGTGACGCGCGCCGATGGACAGCTCCTCGTAGACCAGCTTGGCGAAGCCGTACTCGGCGACGCTCTTGCCGTGCCAGGCGCGGTACCTCGCCTCGACCGCATCCCGGAAACCGGCGACGTCGGCATTCGGCTCCAGGCGAGCCATTCGGAGGAGGAAGTAGGATGCGAGATCGACATCCCCCCGGCCGAGTGCCCAGAGCAGCAAGGCGCACTGCCGACGCATGCGGTCGTTCAGCCGGCCGAAGATCCCGAAGTCGAGCAGCACGATCTCACCCTTCGGCGTGACGTGCAGGTTGCCAGGGTGGGGGTCCGCGTGGAACAAGCCGAAGTCGAAGATCTGGGCGAGGACCGCCTCGGTACCGCGTCGCATGAGGGCTCGACGATCGATCCCGTGTTGCTCGAGGGCCTGGACGTCGTCCATCGGGAACCCCTCGACGAAGTCCATGACGATGACGTCCCGTGTCTCTCGATGAATCGTGGGAACCCGAACATCCGGCCAGTCGGCGAATCGGGCGCCGACCTCACGGGCGACCCGGGCCTCGATCCGGAAGTCGAGCTCGCGCCGGGTGTACTCGGCGAGCTCGCGAGCGGCCGCCACGGGCCGATACGAGCGGGTTGCTGGCCAGTGACGTTCCATCTGTTCGGCGAGCCAGAGCAGGATGCCGAGGTCCTCTTCGACGATCGCGTCGATTCCGGGACGCTTCACCTTCACGGCGACCTGCTCCCCAGACGCAAGCTGGGCGCGATGGACCTGGGCGACCGAGCCCGCAGCGAGGGGCTCCGGTTCGAAGTGTGTGAAGACCCCGTCGATGGGCGTTTCCAGCTCGCGTTCGATGGTCGCGCGGATCTGCTCGGTGGGGACCGGCGGAACCTCGCTCTGGAGATGATGGAGCTCTTCGGCCAGCTCGGCGGGAATCAGGTCGGTGCGGACGGAGAGGATCTGCCCGATCTTCACGAACGCCGGCCCCAACCGGGTCAACGCGATGCGGACACCGACCGGCCACGGGTGGTCCGAGACGCGGCGTCCGGTCCACCGGGCCCAGGTGCAGTGCAGGCGGCAGGACAGGCTGGCGCAGCTACTGATCCGCATCCGCGCCGCGGGGACGTGAAGCCCCTCGAGCATGAACGCGGTCACCACCTCGGACAGGCGCTTGGCAGACGGGCGGGTCAGGGCGTCCTCCCGGCCTGCTCGAGGAGAGCGTCGACCATCTGCGGGAGCGCCTTTCGCTCGGCCCAGCGAAGCAGGGGGCCTGGGACGGGCTTTCCGAGGTCGGCCATCGCTGTGAGCTTCACCCGGGTGCGTCCCCCGGAGAGGGGCTCCAAGGCCCAGGAACCCGAGGTGTCGTCGAGCGTTCCGCTACCAGGGACGTACTCCCACGACGCCACGTAGGGGCTGCCCGAACCTCCAGCTCGCGTGGTCATCCGGACCGACCAGGTCCGATCGCGGAACGGCCAAGGCAGATTGGTCAGCCCATCACAGACGATCGCATTCGCCTCGACGCGAGTGACCGACGCCGTCTTCATGTAGGGCACCCAGGCGTGCTGAGCGCCCGTCCCGCTCAGGGGGGGCCACAGGGAAGCGGCCTCGCGCTCCACGACGACGTCGATGGTGGCTCGGAGCACCCCATCCTCCGACGAGGCTCGGAAGACGGCGTCCTGCCCCCACGCCACTCCCATCGTCGCGACCAGGATCACGGTGGCTCCTGCAAGTGGAGCGCATGTGCGTGACAGCACGACGGGAGCTGGTCGCGGATGATCTCGAGCGCCTGTCGTGCCTTCGCGACGAAGTCCGAGGCACTGTCCACGACGTGGACGTGGGGATGTGCGCTCCATGCAGCCAGGATGCGTTCGTCGAGGGCACGCGCTTCGTCGACCGACTCGACACGGAGTGGGTTCGAGTGGTTGTACCCCTGGTGAGCAGCTGGAGTCCTCAGGTGGATGACCGCTGTGTAGCGGGCCAGCTCCATCTCCAGAGAGCTGCCGACCTGCATCCAGTAGTCCGCGTCGTCGCCAGCCCAGTACGCGAGTCCGTCCACCGTTCCGCGATCGCAGAGCCCGACCGCCACTCGACCCTCTTCGAGCACGAGACGCTCCACCTCTCGTTGAACATGGAAGATGGCCCGCTGGGCAGCCGCCCTCCCTGCGCCGGTGTCGTGCCGTGGGAAGCCGCCACCGAAGACGACACCCGCGGCCTCCGGGAGGACGGCGACATGCTCGCAGAACGCACGAAGCGCGACCTCCAGGACCGCGGTCTTCCCCGCGCCGGGGCCCCCGGTCACGGCGACGAGGCGACACGAGTGGCGGGAGTGGCCACACCCGCACGGGCCCAGTCCGGTCTGGAGGACGCGGCTCGTCATGCCACCCTCTGCATGCGAAGCCGCAGCGCATTGCCGATGACGGACACGCTCGACAGGCTCATCGCGCCGGCCGCCAGCATCGGCGAGAGCAACACCCCGAAGAACGGGTACAGGATGCCCGCGGCGATCGGGATGCCGGCGGTGTTGTAGGCGAAAGCGAAGAACAGGTTCTGCCGGATGTTCGCGAGCGTCATCCGCGACAGCTTCCGCGCGCGCACGATGCCCATCAGGTCTCCCTTCACCAGGGTGACGCCAGCACTCTCCATCGCCACGTCGGTGCCGGTGCCCATCGCGATGCCGACCGCAGCACGCGCGAGCGCCGGCGCGTCGTTGATGCCGTCCCCAGCCATCGCCACCGTGCGTCCTTCCTCCGTGAGCGCGGCGATCTTCGCGGCCTTGCCCTCGGGAAGCACGCCCGCCACCACCTCGTCGATCCCGAGCTTCGCGCCGACAGCTCTCGCGGTCGCCTCTGCGTCGCCCGTGAGCATCACGATGCGCAGGCCCTCGGCGTGCAGCGCCCGGATCGCGTCCGGCGTGGTCTCCTTGATCGGGTCGGACACACCGACCAGACCCGCGAACCCCCCGTCCACGGCCACGTACATCACCGTCTGCCCTTCGCTGCGCAGCTCTTGAGCGCGCGCCTCGGTGGCGTCCGACACGTCGACCGAGACTTCGCCCATCATGGCCCGATTGCCCAGGGCGACCGTTCGATCTCCGACCCGGCCGCGCACGCCCTTGCCGGTGACGGACTCGAAGTCGCCGGCTTCGCGGCGCTCGGCTCCCCGCTCGTCGGCACCCGCCACGATGGCCTCGGCGAGTGGGTGCTCGCTGCTGCGCTCGAGTGCGGCCGAGAGCGCGAGCAGCTCGGACTCCTCGAGGCCCTCGGGCACCACGGCCGTCAGCGCCGGGCGGCCCAGGGTGAGCGTGCCGGTCTTGTCGACGACGAGGGTGTCGACCCTCGCGAGCACCTCGATGGCCTCGGCATCCTTGAAGAGCACCCCCAGCCCGGCCGCCTTGCCGGTGGCGACCATGATCGACATCGGGGTGGCGAGCCCGAGTGCGCACGGGCACGCGATGATCAGCACCGCCACGGCGTTGATCAGGGCATACGCCATGGGCGGCTGCGGTCCAACGAGCGCCCAGACGACGAAGGTCACGACCGCCACGAGCACGACGGTGGGCACGAAGATGCCCGACACCTGATCCGCCAGCTTCTGGATGGGTGCGCGCGTCCGCTGGGCCTCGGCCACCATGGTCACGATGCGGGACAGCAGCGTGTCGGCGCCGACCTTTTCCGCGCGGATCAGCAGCCCGCCCGTGCCGTTCACGGTGGAGCCGATCACCGCATCGCCAGCCTCCTTCTTCACCGGCACCGGCTCGCCCGTCACCATCGACTCGTCGACACTGGAACGCCCTTCCAGCACCTCGCCATCGACGGGGATCTTCTCGCCGGGACGCACCCGCAAGCGGTCTCCGACCTCGACCTCCTCGAGAGGCACGTCTTCTTCGGTGCCATCGTCCCGGACCCGCCGGGCTTCCTTCGCGGACAGCTCGAGCAGCTTGGCGATGGCCTGGCTGGTCTGGCTGCGTGCCCGGAGCTCGAGCACCTGGCCGAGCAGGATCAGCGCCACGATGACCGCAGCGGCCTCGAAGTAGACCGGCACCTCACCGTGCTGGCGGAAGGACTCGGGAAACAGCCCTGGCGCGACGGTAGCGAGCACGCTGTAGCCGTACGCGACGGACACGCCGAGCCCGATGAGCGTCCACATGTTCGGGCTCGCGTTGCGCACGGACGCCACGGCCCGCACGAAGAACGGCCAGGCGGCCCAGAGCACCACGGGGGTCGCCAGCACGAGCTCGACCCAGGGTCTCGTTTCACCGAGCACGCTCGACATCGGGCGCCCCGGGAGCATGTCACCCATGGCGATGGCGAACACCGGCAGCGCGAACAGGGTCGCCACCCAGAACCGCCGGGTCATGTCGCGCAGCTCGGAGTCGTCTGCGGGAGCGTTCGGATCGAAGGTCTTGGGCTCCAGCGCCATCCCGCAGATCGGACAGTCGCCGGGGCCCACCTGCTCGATCTCGGGGTGCATCGGGCAGGTGTAGACGGCTTCGGGATCGGCGGGCGGCTCCGGTTCGCCGGGCGAGAGGTACTTCTCGGGATCGGCCTCGAACTTGGTCTTGCAGCCCGCGCTGCAGAAGACGTACTCCTCACCCTCGTGGGTGTGGCGGTGGGGTGTCGTCGTGCGAGGGGTCATCCCGCACACGGGGTCCTTTGGCAGATAGGCCTTCGGATCGGCGACGAACTTCTCCTTGCAGCCAGCACTGCAGAACAGGAACTCCTCGTCGCGATGGACGTGGCGGTGGGGTGTGTCGGCTTTGGGGGTCATGCCGCAGACGGGATCGCGGTCCATGGGGTCCTCGGGGCAGTCGGGGTTCGTGAGGCTCAAGCGTCGATTCCGAGTCGCTCGATGTGTCGGTACAGGGTCGCCAGGTGCACGCCGAGCGCCTCGGCGGCCTGCCGTTTGTCACCGTCGCAGCGGCTCAGGACCTGCTGGATGTGGGCGCGCTCGAAGCGCTCCATGGCTTCACGCAGGTTCGCAGTGCGCCCACCGGTGTCGAGGTCGGGCAGGTCCCCGGCGTCGATCCAGGGCCCCCGAGTCAACAGCACGGACCGCTCGAGCACGTTGGAGAGCTCGCGCACGTTGCCCGGCCAGCCGTGGCTCCGCAGCTTCGTGAGCGCCTCGGTGGTGAGGCGAGGGGTGGCACGACCCAGGGACCGGGCGTGTCGCTCCAGCAGGCGCCGCGAGAGCTCGGGCAGGTCATCGAGCCGCTGCCGCAGAGGTGGGAGCTCGATGCGCATCACGTTGAGGCGGAAGTACAGGTCCTCCCGGAACCGCCCTTCGTCGATTGCCTGGCGCAGGGGGCGGTTGGTGGCCGCGACCAGGCGGAACTCCACCTTGCGCGGGCGGTCCGAGCCGAGCGGCACGACCTCCCGGTTCTCGATCACCCGGAGCAGCTTGGTCTGGGTCGCCAGCGGTAGCTCGCCGACCTCGTCGAGGAACACGGTCCCGCCGCGGGCCGCCCGGAATACGCCGTCGCGTGCCCCGGTCGCACCGGTGTAGGCGCCCTTCTCGTACCCGAACAGCGTAGCGTCCACGAGGGTCTCGGGCTGCGCGGCCAGGTTCACCGCGATGAAGTCGCGATCCGATCGGTCGGAGCGCTCGTGAAGCGCGCGCGCCACGACTTCCTTTCCGGTCCCCGACTCGCCCTCCAGCAGCACATTCGCCGGGGTGGGCGCCACCTGGTTGATCAGCGACTCCACGGCGGCCATCGCGGGCGAGTGCCCAACCAGATCGACCCCGGCGCGCTCGCGGACCTCCTGGCGCAGGCGGCGCACGCGCTCGTGCAGATCCCGCTTCTCGAGCAGGTCCACGACCTTGCGTCCCAGCGCGTCCAGGGCGATCGGCTTGAGCAGGTAGTCGGACGCACCGACCCGCAGCGCCTCGACCGCGGAATCCACGGACGCGTAGGCGGTCATCAGCACGGTGAGCGCGTCGGGATGCTCGGTCTGCAGGTGGCGGATCAGCGCCAGCCCGTCCATGCCCGGCATGCGCAGGTCGGTGAGCACGAGCCGGAACGTCGTGGACTCGAGGGCGGCGAGCGCCTCCTCGCCGGAGCCGGCCGTCTCGACCTCGTAGCCCTGCAGGCGCAGGTAGCGGGCGAGGTTGTTCCGGAGCACCGCCTCGTCGTCGACCACCAGGATCGGGTCGTTCATCGTCATCCTTCGCTCCCGCAGGCACAGTCGGGGAGCTCCACGGTGAAGCTCGCTCCACCGGTCTCGAGGTTCTCGGCGGTGATCTGGCCGCCCAGCGCTGTGACCAGGCGGTCCACCACGAACAGGCCGAGCCCCGTGCCCTGCCCGACCGCCTTGGTGGTGAAGAACGGCTCGAACAGCGTGCTCGTGTCGTCGGGGAGCCCGTCGCCCTCGTCGGCGACCGTGAACACGACGCGCTCCCCATCTCCGCAAACCCGGATGTGGATCCTTCCCTCCCGAGGCGATGCATCCACGGCGTTCAGCCCGAGGTTGAGGAGCACCTGCACCAGCCGGTCACGGTTCGAGCAGAGCGTCAGGTCGTCGGCCTCGACCGAGAGCGAGACCCCCCGTTCCCGGGCGGAGTGGCGGAGCAGCCGGGCGACGTCGTCGAGGAGCTCTTCCGCTTCGAACCGGGAACGCTGGTCGGTCGGCGTGCGCCCGAGATCGACGAGCTCGCGGACCAGGACGCCCATGCGGCGCGCCTGGTCCCGCAGCACGGGCAGCGCGTCGCCGACGGAGCCGGGGTCCATCTCGAGCAGCTCGAGCTCGGAGCTCAGGCTCGCCAGGGGGTTGCCGATCTCGTGGGCCAGGCCCGCTGCGAGGGTGCCCAACGCTGCCATCTTCTCCTGGTGGACCAGGTGGGCCTGGAGCTGCTTCGATGCAGTGACGTCGCGCTCGATCTCGAGCAGGGCGGTCGGACCGTCGGGGCCGGGAACCGGAAAGCGCTCGACGGCCAGGATCTCGGTGTCACCGTTCGCAGTTCTGCGAACCCGCTCTGTCGGTGGCTCGGGAGCGGTGTCGTCGGCCGCGAAGAAGGCCTCGGCGGGACACGTCTGTCCCTCGGGCGTCTCGTGCACCGTGCTGCAGCCGCACCCGACGATCGCGGGCCCGTACGCGTCCATCGCTGCCTTGTTGGCCTTGAGGATGCGCCGATCTGGACCGATGACCACGATGCGGTGATCGAGCGTGTCGAGCAGCGTGTCCGAGAACTTGCGGGCGGCGTCGAGCTCGGCCGTGCGCTCCTCGACCTTTGCATCCAGTGTGTGCACGGCGTCGGCGAGCGCCTTGCTCATGGCGTTGAACTCCCGCGCGAGCAACCCCACCTCGTCGTCTCTCTGGACCGGAACGGTCTCGCCATAGGCACCCTGGGCGATGCGCTGCGACGCGCTCGCGAGCTCCTCGATCGGGGCGGCGATGCGGCGGACGAGCAGCAGGATCACACCCGCGAGCAGGGCGGTGAGCACCCCACCCAGGATCAGGGCTCGCGTCGCCATGGGCTGGAGCACGTACGCGGCTTCGTCGACGGGCACCTCGGCCCACACGCCCCAGGGCAGGTTCACGGCTGGGGCGTAGGCCGCGAAGCGACGCTCCCCGTCGACCTCGACGACGCCGTGCCAGGCCTCGCCGACGCGGGCGTGCTCGGCTGCCGCTCCCTGGATCGGTTCACCAGGGTGGACGTGGGGTTCGTCCTCCTCGAAGGCGTGGCAGACCACGTCGCCGTTGCGATCGACGATGTAGGCGAGCCCTCCAAAGGTGCTCCGGGCGCGCTCGCTGATCATGTCTTGGTGAAGTGTGAAGCTCACCCGACCGCAGAGGCTCCCACCCCCATCACGGGGCGCTGCCACGACGACCTCGTGCCCCCCGTGATGCGCGTGCTGCATGCGCGCGATGCCTCCCTGGGCTCGGCATGCCTCGACCGCCCACGATGCATGGTCGTCGGACCGCGCGATGACCTGCCCTGTGGCATCGAGCACAATCAACTCCTCGATCATCTTGGAGCGGGCGACCACCTCGGCCAGGACGGCGTCCTGGGCCTCGACGCCCCCCGCCAGCGCGGTCAGGAGAGCCGCCTTCTCTGCGAGAAAGTCGTCGACCTCGGAGGCGTACAGCCTCGCGGTCTTCCCGAGGTTCTCCTCCAGGAGACCCGCCACGACGTCCCGGCTGCTCCAGTACGACAGGAGCACTGTCGCCAACAGCGGGACCAACGCGACGCCGACGAACCAGAGGATCAGGCGGCGTGCGAGGGGCCGGACACGAGCGGGGGGTGGAGTGGCCATGGAACGTCCTCTAGAGCAACTCGCGTGCCGACGGAGGCGAAACCGACCAACGCCGACAATGACGCACCCTCTTCGCAGGCATGCGAAATGGCTTCGTATCGCTGCGAACCACTGCGCGTGAAAATATAGGTTCTAGCGTGACTGAACGTTGGCGCGCTTCTTGCTTCGGGGCCCGTACGTAGGAGAACCACCCCATGGCTCGCGTCATCACCACACTCACCCTGATCGCCCTCGCGGGATGCGGAGGCCCCTCCACGCCCGAGGCCCCTCCCGAACCTGCCGCGACTGCGTCCAAGCTCCCCGGAGACGGTCAGCGCTACGATCCCGCAGTCGACCCCTCCGAAGTCCCCGATGGGGCGTGGATGTGCGACATGGGAACCGTGCACTACGCCGCCCCGCACGCGGGGGAGTGTCCCGTGTGCGGCATGAAGCTGGTGCAGAAGAAGTAGCGCCCATGCTGACGCTCCTCGCCGGCCTCGCCCTCGCAGCCGACCCGTCCTCACCGGGCGCGGTCGAGACGTACGTGGCCACTGCACTGACGAACCACCCCGAGATCGCAGCCGACCGGGCGGCCTGGCAGGCATCGCTCGAGCGGATCCCGGGCCAGCGCACGCTGCCCGAGCCGCGCGTGTCGGTGGGGGGATTCGTGCAGTCGGTCGAGACACGCGTGGGTCCACAGCAGGCGCGACTCGGCGTCCAACAGGCGATCCCCTGGCCGTCTCGGCTCGTGCAGGCGGGCAAGGCCGCATCGTCGGACGCCGATGCCGCCGAGCTTCTGGTGGATGCCTCCGAGCGACAGATCCGCGAGCGCGTCGAGATGGCCTACTGGGCGCTGTGGCAGGTTCGGGAGCAGCGGGTCCTGCGCGCCGAGCACCTCACCATCATCGAGGGCCTCGCCGGGACCGTGCGGGCTCGGGTCGAGGTCGGGCAGGCATCGCTCGCCGATCTCCAGCAGGTGGAGCTCTCCCGGTCCAGGCTGGAAGATGCGCTGGCGACGTTGGACGCGGAGGAGTCGGCCCGCATCGCGCAGCTCCGGGCCGCGGTGGGCGACGCCGTCGATGCCGCGCCGACCACGACAGAGCCCGCCCTGGCGGAGCCCCCGGAGGGCGAGCTGTCCGCAGGTGCCCACCCGAGGCTTCGCTCCCTCGACGCGATGGCGGGCGCTGCGGACCACCGTGCGCGCGCCGCAGCAGGCCAGCGGCTTCCGGACTTCACCGTCGGCGCGGACTGGATCGTGACGGGTCCCGCGCGCATGGACGGGGTCGCCGACTCCGGGAAAGACGCCGTCGCGCTCGGGGTAGGCCTGCGGGTGCCCCTGTGGCAGGGCACGTATGGCCACGATGTCGCTGCCGCGCGTCGCATGGAGGACAGCCTGCGGTCCCGTCGACAGGCGCGAGAGGACGATCTCCAGGCCGCCGTCGATGCCACGGCGGCCCGGGTGCGGGACAGCGCCCGCCGCGTCGAGCTCGTGGAGCAGACCCTGCTCCCCCAGGCGCAGGCCGCCTACGAAGCCGTGCTCGGCGAGTACGCGGTCGGGCGGGCCCAGGTCTCGCAGACCCTGCTCGCGCAGCGGGATCTGCTCGACCTCGCCATCGAGCGCGTCTCTGCGATGGCCGACCACCAGATGCAGTGGGCCCGCCTCTCCTCCCTGACCGGGGTCGACCCATGATCTCCTTCACCACAGGAAGCTCCGATGTCTGACGCGTGGAAGTCCCTCCTGGGGCGCGCTCCAGGCTGTCTCGCCCTGCTCATCGTGGCCGTGCTCGCGTTCGCGGCAGGCTCGCTTCTCACGGGGAGCGGTGGCGACGCAGCCGATCCGCACGCCGGACACGTCGACGCCGATACGGTCTGGACGTGCTCGATGCACCCGCAGATCCGGCAGTCGGAGCCTGGCTCGTGTCCGATCTGCGGGATGGACCTCATCCCCGCGGGTGGGGCGTCGTCCAGCAGCGCCAACGACCAGGTGGTGCTCTCCGATCGGGCTCGGCGGCTGGCGCAGCTGCGAACCGAACCGGTGCGACGCCAGGGCGGCACTGCCGCAGAGGTCCGCCTGCTCGGTCGGGTCGAGCCCGACGAGTCCACCCAGAAGGCCGTGACCACCTGGATCGGCGGCCGCATCGACGAGCTCCACGTGAACACGACCGGCGAGCGGGTCCGCAAGGGGCAGGTGATCGCGACGCTGTACTCCCCCGAGGTCTACGCCGCGCACCAGGACCTGCTCACCGCCCGCAAGCAGGTCGAGCGGCTGGGCGAGGCCTCCCCGTCGGCAGTCTCTGCCGCTCGGTCCGCACTGGCCGCTGCCGAGGACCGTCTCCGCCTCCTGGGCGTGCCCGACGCCGAGCTGGAGCGCATGGCGTCTGCGGAGCGCCCGCGGCAGTCCGTCCCGATCCGCTCTCCGTTCAGCGGGACCGTGATCGAGCGAGTCGCCACCGAGGGCGCGTACGTGCAGACAGGCTCGCCGCTGTACCGGATCGCCGACCTCTCGAAGCTCTGGATCCAGCTCGACGCCTACGAGAGCGACCTGCCGCGCCTCCAGGTCGGGCAGGAGGTCTCGCTGCAGGTCGAGGCCATCCCGGGTCAGACCTTCGAGGGCCGGGTCGCGTTCGTCGATCCGACGCTCGACCCACAGCGGCGCACCGCTCGAGTCCGGGTCGAGGTCGGGAACCCCGATGGCCTGCTGCGCCCCAACATGTTCGCCGAGGCCACTGTCTTCACGGGGGAGACCTCGGACGAGGCCCCACTCGTGATCCCCGCATCTGCACCGTTGTTCACGGGCAAGCGGTCGGTCGTCTACATCGAGCTGCGTGACGAGGAGACTCTGGCGTACGCGCCCCGTACGGTGCGCCTCGGCCCGCGGTTGGGCGACTACTACCCCGTCGTGGCAGGGCTCTCGGAGGGTGACCGCGTCGTGACCCGAGGCGCGTTCGCCCTCGACGCCGACCTCCAGATCCGCGGAGGCCCGAGCATGATGAGCCAGCCGGACGACCTGTCCGCGGGGCCCTGGGCGAGCGTCGTCCAGCTGCCTGCAGCCGAGCGCGAGCGCCTGGGTCCTGTGATGCGCACGTACCTCGAGGTGCAGACGGCCCTCGCCGAGGACGACCATGCCGCGGCCGTTACCGCCGCCGAAGCGCTGCTCCCGGTCATCGAGGCCGTGTCCCTGGACACGGGTGCCGCGGAGTGGGCCGAGCTCGTGCCCGAGCTACGCGGCCATGCGCAGCACGTGGCCCGCTCGAAGGACATCGAGGGCGCCCGGGCAGGCTTCGAGCCGCTGAGTGCGGCGGTCGAGGGGCTCCTCCGTACCTTCGGGAATCCCCTCGATGCCGAGCTGCACGTGGCCTTCTGCCCGATGGCGGACGACAACCGCGGTGCACGCTGGGTGCAGCAGGGCGAGACCATCGACAACAGCTACTTCGGAGCCTCCATGCGTCAGTGCGGCGAGATCCGCTCGGAGATCGCGCCCGGTGCATTCCTGCCGGGTGCGACCAGCGCGGCCACCTCGCGGCCCGCCCCTGCAGGGCACGTGCACTGATGGCCGGCAAAGACGCACCCCAGGGGCTCTGGGAGGTCGGGATCGGCTGGTTCATCGAGAACAAGCTGATCGTCTTCCTGCTGACCGTGATGCTGATCATCGGGGGCCTGTCGGTGAGTCCCTTCGACACGGAGGTCGGCGGGCTGCCCCGCGACCCGGTCCCGGTCGATGCCATCCCCGACATCGGCGAGAACCAGCAGATCGTGTTCACGAGCTGGCCTGGCCGGTCTCCCCGCGACGTGGAGGATCAGGTCACCTACCCGCTCACCACGGCCCTGTTGGGCATCCCGGGCGTTCGCACGGTCCGCAGCTCGTCCGCGCTGGGGTTCTCGACGATCTACGTGATCTTCGACGACAGCGTCGAGTTCTACTGGTCGCGGACCCGGGTCCTCGAGAAGCTGTCGTCCCTGCCTCCGGGGACGGTTCCCGACGACGTGGTCCCGACCCTCGGGCCCGATGCCACCGCTCTCGGGCAGATCTTCTGGTACACGCTCCAGGGCCGCGATTCCGATGGAAACGTGGTCGGTGGCTGGGACCCCGACGAGCTCCGGTCCATCCAGGACTGGACGGTGCGGTACGCGCTCCAGTCCGTCGAGGGCGTCAGCGAGGTCGCCTCCATCGGCGGGTTCGTGCGCGAGTACCAGGTCGACGTCGACCCCGAAGCGCTCCGGGCGAACGGGGTGAGCATCGGTCAGGTCGCGAACGCGGTCCGCCGCTCCAACCTCGACGTCGGCGCCCGCACCCTGGAGATCAACCGCGTCGAGTACCTGATCCGCGGGCTGGGCTTCGTGGAGAGCCTCGAAGACCTCGAGCAGACCGTGGTGGTCGCCCGCGAGCACACCCCCATCCGGATCCGCGACGTCGCCCGGGTGTCCGAAGGCCCCGCGCTCCGGCGGGGCGCGCTCGACGACGGAGGCGCACCAGCTGTCGGCGGCGTGGTGGTCGCCCGCTATCTGGAGAATCCGCGCCGCGTCATCGCGAACGTGAAGGACCGGATCGCAGGAATCCAGGACGGGCTCCCGCGGCGCACGCTGGCAGACGGCACCGTCAGCCAGGTCACCATCGTGCCGTTCTACGACCGTACGACGCTGATCGACGAGACGCTGGGAACGCTCTCGACCTCGCTCTACCAGCAGATCCTGATCACCATCCTCGTCGTGCTGGTGATGCTGCGGAACCTGCGCAGCTCGGTGCTCATCTCGTCGATCCTGCCGCTCGGCGTGCTCGGCACCTTCATCGTGATGAAGTCCACCGGTGTGGACGCCAACATCATGGCGCTCGGAGGGATCGCCATCGCAATCGGCACGATGGTCGACATCGGCATCGTGTTCGTCGAGAACATCGAGCAGCACCTCGAGGGGGTGGAGTCTCGAGCGGAGCGCGAGGTCGCGACCCGCAGAGCCGCTGCCGAGGTCGCGCCGGCCGTCCTCACCTCCGTCCTCACCACGATCGTCAGCTTCCTTCCGGTGTTCGGTCTGACGGCCACCGAGCTCAGGCTGTTCGCACCGCTCGCCTTCACCAAGACCTTTGCGATGTCCGCAGCGCTCGTGATCTCGCTGTTGCTGCTCCCGGGTGCTGCGCTCGTCGTGCTCCGCAAGCGACCGGGCCCACCGGACACCACCGCGACGGGCGTGCGACGCTGGCTGAAGTCGGTGTCGAGAGCCACCCACCTGCGCGACTGGCTCCTGATCGCAGGAGGGCTCTGGCTGCTTCCCACGACGTCGCTCGGAGGGTTGCTCGTGCTCGGTCTCGGAGTCTGGCGTCTGGCGCGACCGCTGTTGTCGACGCGTGCCGTCGACGGCGGGACCCTGGCCGAGAACGTGCTGACCATCCTCGTCGTCACGGTGCTCCTCACGAGCGACTGGCTGCCCCTGGGACCTGGCAACGGGCTGGTGCTCAACCTGCTGTTCGTGGGGGTCGTGATCGCCGTGGTGCTCGGGGGGTTCCGGCTGTTCGAGCGGGGCTACGGTGGCGCGCTCACATGGGTGCTCGCCCACAAGATGACCTTCCTGCTCGGCCCCGTCGCCATCGTGCTGTTCGGCGCGACCGCCTGGCTCGGCTTCGATGCCGTGTTCGGCTTCGTCCCGCAGGCCGTTCGCACGACGCGCCCGGTCTCGGCCGTCGCCCACGCGTTCCCCGGCTTCGGACGTGAGTACATGCCGCCGTTCGACGAGGGCAGCTACCTCTACATGCCGACTACAATGCCCCACGCCTCCATCGGCGAAGCGCTCGGCATGTTGTCCACCATGGACGCCGCCATCGCGCAGATCCCCGAGGTGGACCGCGTCGTGGGCAAGCTCGGCCGGGCCGACTCCGCGCTCGATCCGGCACCCATCTCGATGGTCGAGACGATCATCACCTACCACCCCGAGTACCGCACCGAGCCCGACGGCACGCGCGTCCGGGTCTGGCGTGACCACATCCGCACGCCCCGCGACATCTGGACGGAGATCACCGCTGCGGCCGAGCTGCCGGGCGTCACCAGCGCGCCCGTGCTGATGCCGATCAACGCCCGCATCGTGATGCTCCAGAGCGGGATGCGAGCCCCGATGGGAATCAAGGTGAAGGGGCCGTCCCTCGAAGCGATCGAGGCCTTCGGCTTCGCGCTCGAGGACGCGCTGAAGGACGTGCCCTCCATCCGTCCCGAGACCGTGTTCGCCGACCGGGTCGTGGGCAAGCCCTACCTCGAGATCGATCTGGACCGCGAGGCTATCGGCAGGTACGGGCTCACGATCGTCGACGTGCAGCAGGTGCTCCAGGTCGCGCTGGGTGGAATGACCCTGACGCGCACCGTCGAGGGCCGCGAGCGGTATCCCATCCGTGTCCGGTACATGCGCGAGGACCGCGACAGCCTCGAGGCGCTTCAGCGCGTCTCGGTCTCGACGCCGAGCGGAAATCCCGTGCCGCTCACACAGCTCGCCGACATCCGGTACGTGCGCGGCCCACAGATGATCAAGGCCGAGGACACCTTTCTCACCAGCTACGTCCTGTTCGACCGCGTGCCCGATGTGGCGGAGGTCGAGGTCGTGGAGCAGGCACGCGCGCTCATCCGCGACCGGCTCGATGCCGGGACGCTCGAGCTCCCCGATGGCGTTAGCTTCGACTTCGCGGGCTCCTACGAGAACCAGGTGCGCAGCGAAAAGCGCCTGCTGGTGCTGATCCCCATCGCGCTGTGCATGGTGTTCATCCTGCTCTACCTGCAATTCCACCGCGTCGCGACGACCGCGATCATCTACTCGGGCGTGGTGGTCGCCGTGAGCGGAGGGTTCGGGTTGCTGTGGCTCTACGGCCAGCCGTGGTTCCTCGACTTCGCGTTGTTCGGCATGCCGATGCGCGACCTGTTCCAGGTCGGCACGGTGAACCTCTCTGTGGCCGTGTGGATCGGGGTGATCGCGCTCATCGGCATCGCGACGGACGACGGGGTCGTGATGGCGACCTACCTGAAGCAGGTCTTCGAGCGCAGTCCGCCAACGACCGTCGACGAGGTGCGCGCACGCACGCTCGAGGCGGGCTCCCGGCGCGTGCGTCCGTGCCTGATGACCACCGCGACCACACTGTTGGCGCTGCTCCCGGTCGTCACCTCCCAGGGCCGGGGGGCAGACATCATGGTGCCGCTCGCGCTGCCTGCGCTCGGCGGCATGACCATCGAGCTGGTGACCCTGTTCGTCGTCCCCGTGCTGTACAGCGCCTACGAGGAATGGCGCCTGCCCGCGCCCGTCCAGCCGTCCCCGGAGGTCCCGTGATGCTCACCGCCCTGTTGCTGGCCTGCACCACCGAACCTGCGGTCGTCGAGCCCATCACGCCGGAGCCCCCGACAGCTGTGCCCACGTCTGCCCCCGAGCCTGCCCAGCCCTATTGGGTCGAGCGAACCGACCTGGAGCTGGACGACCTCATTCGCGAGACCTGTGATGGTGCAGTCGCCAGTGATCGACCGGTGCTGCTCGCGTTCAGCGCGCCATGGTGTGGCGACTGCAAGCGCGTCCGCCAGCTCGAGGATCAGGAACCGCTGAAGTCCGAGCTGGAGCAATGGTCCAAGGTCGTGGTCCATGTCGGCCGCTTCGACCGACACGCACCCCTTCGGGAGGCGTTCGGCGTGCAGAGCATCGCGCACTGGGTGGCGCTGGACCCTGACTGCGAGGTGCCCGTGACGGCTTGGAAGCGCCTCGCGGAGGGCGTCTTCGAGCCCGCCAGCGGGGAGCCGAGGTCGGCGGGCGACCTGGCGCGGTGGCTGCGGGCCGCGCGAACGAACCGAGTCGAGAGGAGAGATCCATGATCTGGATGAGCACGATTGCCCTGGGCCACATGGCCCTGGAAGAGCCCCTGCCGCGGTACCCATCCGACGGTTCGACCGCGAACAAGGCCTGCCCTTGCGGCGTCGGCGCGAGCAACCGACTCTGCGACGACCCGAACGACCGCAGCGACCCGGACCGGTCGGTCTACGTGACCTCCTATGCCCCCGGGGAGACCGTCACGCTGACCTGGCGCGAGACCATCGGGCATGCCGGACGGTGGCGCGTGGCGTTCGATCCGGACGGGGCCGACATGGACGACTTCAACGCGAACATCCTGCTCGACATCCCCGATCCCTCGGGCTCTGCGGGCAACACCGGCAACGGCGACCTCTGGGAGGTCGAGGTGACCCTGCCCGACACGCCCTGCGACAACTGCACCCTGCAGCTCGTGCAGATCATGGACGGCAACACGACGGCGCCGGTGGCCGATCCCATCGGCCGGTCGAGCTACTACCAGTGCGCCGACATCGAGATCAGCGATGGTGGGCCCGTCGACACGGACGATACCGACCCACCCATCGACACCGACGACACGGACCCCGTCGACACCGACACGGACGCACCCACTCCCGTCGACCAGGCGGATGGCTGTGGCTGTGCAGCGGGTTCGGGCGCTCCTGCTGGGCTCGCCTTCGTGCCTCTGCTCCTCGCGTGGCGGCGGCGCCGTTGAACGCTGTGCGTCCACCGCCACGCCACCTCGCCGTGAGCCTGGCGCTCTGCGGTCTGCCCTTCGTGGGCCTGGTGGCGTTCCTGCTCTGGTCGCATCGCGAGCTCGCGCTGTTGAGTCCGCCGTCCTCTGGACTGCTGGTCGCGCTGGGCATCGTCGGTGCACTGCTGCCCGGGCTCATGGTGGCCGACGTGTGGCGCAGGCTGCTCGGTGACCCACGCCAGTTCCATCTCGGGCTGCTCCTGCAGATGTACGCGTCCCTGATCCTCGGGTTCGCCAGTGTCTTCGCCTTGCTCCAGACGAGCGCCGTCGAGCCGCACTTCACGGGCATGGCGATGATGTGGTCCCCCCATCCGGGCACGCTCGGCATGCATCTCTCCGCGCTGCTCGAGGTGTTCGTCGACGCGCTCTACCTGAGCGTGGTCACGATCACGACGGTGGGCTTCGGAGACATCGTCGCCACCTCGTCTGCCGCCCGCCTGGTGGTGGCGGCCGAGGCCCTGACCGGGGTGGCGTTCATGGGGCTCGTGCTGGGGCGCTACTTCTCGTACTGCACCCACCGAACCCCCAGCCCGTCGAGTCGAGCATGATCTGGTTGTCCATCCCCGCGCTCGCAGCCCCTCTCAGCCTTCCGTCGGGTGCGGGCAGCTCCGCCGTCAGCGTCGCCAGCCGCGGAGACCGGCTCGAGATGGTGTGGCTCCAGCCCACGGGTGGGACACCGGCGGTCCTTCATGCCGTCCACGAAGGGGAAGGCTGGTCGAGCCCTTCGGTGGTGGCCCGCAGCGACGCGCTGTTCGTGAACTGGGCGGACACACCCGTCCTGGGACACGCTGGCGACGGTTCGGCCGTCGTGACCTACCCGCGCAAGTCCGGCGAAGGCACGTACGCCTACGATGTCGTGGTGTCCCGATGGTCGGGGACGCAGTGGGTGGAGCTCGGCTCACCCCACCGAGACGGAACCGAGACGGAACATGGGTTCCCGTCGGTGGTCGCGGACGGTGAAGGGTTCCGCGTGTTCTGGCTCGACGGGCGACTCACTGCCGACGCGGGGCCGATGACCCTGAGAACGGCACGCTGGGACGGGACGTTCGAGGCTTCGGAGCTCCTCGACGACCGCGTGTGCGACTGCTGCGGTACGGACGCCGTCGGGGGTGCGACGGACTGGGCAATCGTGTACCGAGACCGTAGCGACGACGAGATCCGCGACATCGGACTCGTGAACCGAAGCGGGGAGAAGAGCCGAGTGGCCGGGGACGGGTGGCAGATGCCCGGCTGCCCGGTGAACGGGCCCCGCGTGGTCGACCTGCCCGCTGGACGAGTCGTCGCCTGGACCACGGGTGTCAGCGGCCTCGAGGTTCGCGCCAGCTTCGGGGGAGGCGTGGGTGTCGTGGCTCCGGCGGACGACCGCCCCGCCGGACGGGTCGATCTCGTGTCCATCGGCTCGGAGGCCGTCGTCACCTGGCTTGGCTCGGACGGGATCTACGCGCGGCGCCTCGCTGCAGAGCCAGCCGGATTGCTGGGTGGGCAGCCTGTGCAAATCGCCCCCACCGGCTCCGGACGGAGCACCGGATTCCCCCGCGCCACCGTGGTCGGGACCGAGCTCTGGACGATCTGGACGGTCGAGTCTGGACTCGTCGGCGAGCGAACCCCACTGGCATCCATTCCCCCGGTCTCGGCCCCGCTCCCTGCGCCAGGAGCATCGATGCCGAGGACCTCCTGGGATCCGAAGTCCCTGGCGTTGAAGTCTCTGGATGACGCGCCTGCATCGCTCCGGCTGCGAGAGCCCCGAACGCTCGTGACGACCTGGGCGAGTTGGTGTGGTCCCTGCCGCAAGGAACTGGCCGCCCTGTCGGCCATCCACGAAGCTCACCCCGAGCTCGATCTCCAGGTCATCGCGGTCGGAGACACGTCCGCGAGCGTCCGCCAGGCGGCCCCAGCAGCGCCGGGAACGTGGCGACTCGGGGAGCGGGAGGCTGTCCGGCAGGCGCTCGGCAGCGATGCTGTGCCGCGTGCGTGGCTGCTCGACGACACAGGCAGCGCCATCTGGCACCACGAGGGGCTGATCACGCTGGAGGCCGTCCAAGCTGCCCTGTCACGATAGACGCCGTCCAACCTGCGCCAGGAGTGAATTCAGCCAGAGATCGTAGGCGTTGGGTTGAAATGTCGACCCACTCGTCCGGGACCGAGGTCTCCAGCGCCCGAATCACGTGAGGCCGCGGTACATGCAGCGAGAACGGACCTCAGAACCAGACCCGCACGCCGGCCGCGGCCGACCCCGACTGCACGAACCGGCCCGTCCCCGAGGGCCCCTCGAACCCGCCGGTCCATGAACCGCCCAGGTAGGGGGCAAACTCGCGGCGCACCTCGTAGCGCAGCCGCAGTCCCGCAGTGGCGTTCTCGAGGCCCTGAGCGCGATCGAGCTCGACCGACTCCTGGACGGCCCCGGTCGCCTCGGCGCGAAGCTGCAAGATGAGCCTTTGGCTCAGCATCAGCTCTTTGATGGCGGTGACCCGTGCCGAGACCCGCCCTCGGTGGGACACGCGGAGCAGCGCCTCGAGGTCGAAATCGTACGGGATCACGGCCTCCACGCCCACCTCGAGTCGGGCCTCGAACCCGCTGCCCACCTCGTTCTGAGCCTCGAGTCCGGCGCCGAGCTGGAGCTCGACCCAGGGGCCCACGAGGCGACTGTACGCTGCTCCCAGCTCGCCCTCCCCGACGCGGTCGCCGAGCTCGACGGTTCCTTCGCCTCGGTAGCGCAGTCGGTGGACGTCGCCGCCCATCCATCCCTCGAGGTCGGTTCCAACGGCGCCGGGTGTGCTCGGCAAGCGGTACTCGAGCTGGTCGACGAGGAGCATGCCGCGCATGTGCCGGTCGTTGATGGGGAGCTTCCAACCGGGGTGCGCGGGCTCGACGGCCTGAGCCGCCATGGCGAACAGCGGGATCATGGTTCCACCTTCGCGACGGGGCCATCGAGCACGCGCACGACTCGAAACATGCCCATGTCCATGTGGTAGAGCAGGTGGCAGTGGTATGCCCAGCTGCCTCGCTCGTCGGCCGTCACCAGCACCGAGATCCGCTCGGCCGGTGCCACCGAGACGGTGTGCTTGAGGGGCCTTGCGGCGCGTCCGTTCTCCAGCTCCACGAACATCCCGTGCAGGTGGATGGGATGGGTCATCATCGTGTCGTTGGTGTAGGTGATGCGCACCCGCTCGCCGTACTCGAGGTCGATGTAGGGCTCCTCCGAGAACTTCTTGCCGTTGAACGACCAGATGTAGCGTTCCATGTGGCCTGTGAGATGGATGTCGATCTCGCGGGTGGGCGGACCGGGGTCGGGGCGCTCCAGTCTCGCCTCGAGGTCCGCATACGTGAGCACGCGCCACGGGGCATCTTCGAGACCGTTCAGGCGCTCTGCCAGGCGGATACGGGGCTGGTCCGCCACCATCACGTTGGTCGGGCCGTGACGGTCGGGCCCATGGGGCTCGGGCGCACCCAGCGAGGCGAGATCGGCGGGCTCGATACCCTTGGCAGCGCTTCGCACGCGGTAGTCGGCACGACTGAGGTCCTTCGGGACCTTCGGCATGTCGTGGCCCTTCATGTCCATGCCCCTCATGTCGTGGCCGTTCATGTCTCCGGACATGTCCATGCCCTTCATGTCTCCGGACATGTCCATGCCCTTCATCGACGCCATCGACATTCCCATGTCGCCCATGCCCAGCAGCGGACGCTTGCGGCGTGCGGGCAGATCGACTCGTGCCCCCGGAGTCGTGGCGAGGGTGCCGGCCGCGAACCCGCTCCGGTCCATCGTCTCGCAGAACAGAGTGTAGGCCTCGGCGATAGGCTCGATGATCACGTCGTACGTCTCAGCGACCGCGATCCTCAGCTCGTCGACCTCAACGGGTCGTACGGGGATGCCATCCGCAGCGATGACCGTCATCGGGAGGCCGGGGATGCGCAGGTCGAAGTAGGTCATCGCTCCGGCGTTCACGAAGCGGAGGCGGATGCGCTCGCCGGGAGCGAAGATGCCTTCCCAGCGGTGGTCGTCACCGTGCCCGTTCACGAGGTAGTCGTACGTGATGCCCGTGACGTCGGCGATGTCGGTTGGGTCCATGCGCATGCGGCCCCACTGCATCGACTGCCCGAGCGACATTCCCTTGCCCGCCAGCGCGTCGAACACGGTGCGCTTCTGGTAGTTGAAGTAGGCACTCTGCTTCTTGAGCACGGCCATGATCCGATGGGGGTTCATGAAGGTGAAGTCGGTCAGCACGATGACGAACTCGCGGTCGGCGGTTCCATCGGGGTCGCTGGCACCCGGGTCTGCGGGGTCGATCACCATGGGGCCGGCGAGCCCGCGCTGCTCCTGCATTCCGGAGTGGCTGTGGTACCAGTACGTGCCAGACTGGCGCACATCGAAGCGGTACTCGAAGGTCTCGCCGGGCGGGATGCCCTTGAAGCTGACCCCCGGAACACCATCCATCTCGGGCGGCAGGAGCAGGCCGTGCCAGTGGATGGAGGACCACTCCCGCAGCGTGTTCTTCACACGAATCACAGCCTCGTTGCCCTCGGTGAGTCGGATTAGCGGGCCTGGATAGGACCCGTTGAGGGTGAGGACGTGCGCCTTGCGGCCGGCGACGTTCATCGCGGTCTCGGCGATCTCGATGTCCCACTGGTCCTGCGCGGGCACGAGGTCGGCGCGTGCCCAGCGCGGCAGAAGCAGGCTGCCCGTGGCGGTGAGGCCCGCGAGCAGTTGGCGTCGGGAGGGATTGATCATGAAGAACCTTCGATTTCAGTGTTTCCTCACTCGAGTCGCAGGGCCAAGACGTCCTGGAACACGAGAGATCCGGGACTCGTGGGCCCTCTACAGCCACCCGCGATCATTGCCGACCCAGCCGAAGCTCGATCACGTCCTGGAACTTGAGGTCGGGGAACGGGAGCTCCGTCTTCTTCCAGCCGCCGTCCAAGCGGTCCTGCAACACCAGGCGAAGCATCTCGTCGAGGTCCCCACAGGCGGGTGGATCATCCCCATCCAGCCCGTCGCGGACCTCGGTCCAGATCCGGACCGCCTCTTCCGGCCGGCCCGTACGTGCGGCGATCTCGCCCTCCAGCCATCCGGCCAGCACACCGTGGTGCTCCGACAGGTGAGCCCTGTCCACGCGCTTCAGCTCCGCTCCAGCGGCCTGGAGATCCCCGGTCGCGGCGGTCGCCCACGCCGACATCAGCCGTATCCCGGCGTCGTCGGTGTCGATCTCGCGCAACGTGCCGGCGGCTGCAGCAGGGTCGTGCAGGTCGGTCCGCTGGTGCATCGCCTTCAGGTACGCGGCCATCGGTTCGGCGTGCGCGACAGGTGGCGCCGGTAGCTGCGCTCCACGGCTGCGGCCCGGAGCAAAGCCGTCGGCGAATGGGAAGGCGGTGAATCCTGCGAGCGCCGCGGGCGTGAACCCGTCGGCGTGGGGGTCGGCGAGCCACAGGATGTGCGCACCATCGGGAGACAGCTCGAGCACGACCGACTGCGAGGTGTCGGCCGACAGCACCGAGTTCGCGCTGAGCGGCCGGTCTCTCTCTACGGCGGCATCCCACCGATCGCGGAGGAGATCGGCGGCTTGGGGGACGGTCAGCTCGCCGTCGCCCAGGAGCTCCTCCGCCCTGGCGTAGCGCATCCGTGCACCCTCGAGCGGCCCCCGGGCCGGGTGGAGCTCGCGCGCGTGCATCGCCTCGTCCAGGTAGAAGTTCGTGTTCACCGAGTGGCCGCGGGCGACGTGGATGTCGCTGTAGCTCCGCCCCACCACCGCGCGATCACCCGACGGGTCGGCGAGCACGAAGCTCCACGCCCCGACCGGCTGCACCTCTTCGAGGATCGCGATGGCCTCGTCCACATCGGCCGCATCACGCAGGAGCCTCTCGAAGAGCACGTAGATGGCGGTGCCGCCGCGAGGATGACTCCCGGTCAGGCCCTCCCAGAGCAACGCTGGCGTCTTCATCCGGGGCCGGCCGAAGACCAGCGCGGCGTCGCGGGTGACGTGGAGGTGAGAGGTCACGGCCAACCCGCGTTCGTTCAGCCCGCTCGAGCCCGCGAAGACCTCGCCGACGGTGCCCACCTGCGAATATCGATAGCCGTTGGGTTCACCTTCTCCATCGAGGGGTTCCACGAACGTGAGGGTGGCGCGCGGCTGCCACTCCCCCATGCCCCAGAAGTCCAGGTTCCGCGCGAGCAGGGTGTGCTCGCCATCACTGGCGACCACCGAGGTGCAGCGGTTGCCGACGGAGCCCGTCACGGGGTCGACCTGCACGGTGCGCCCCAGGGCCAGCTGCAGCGCGGGACCGATGGACGCGAGATCCGCGAGCCAGGCATAGCGCTCGACGGTTCCGGCCTCGACCGACAGTGCCGCTTCGAGCCCGCGGGCCCTCTCGCTGGCTCGGGCGTCGAAGTAGTCCGGAAAGTGCTTGCGATGGCGTGCGAGGAGCTTGCGGAAGACACCGGGCATCCGCGCGAAGTGCATCTCCTCCACCATCGGGATCCAGTACCCGACGAGCTCTTCCTTCAAGAGCTCGCCGTACGCCTGTCCGATGGCGTGGTCGGTGCCGTGCAGGTCGAGCACCCGCCACCCGGCCAGGTCCTGTCGGCATCCACGACCCTGCTCCACGTCCACGCACTGGGCCAGCGCCAGGGAGATCCACCACATCTCGCCCCCTACAGCAGCGTCTGCGGCACGTCTTCGGGCCCGACGGGCGGAAGCACACCCGGCTCGACCGCGCAGCACTTCCGCAGCAGGATGTAGGTCGACAGCCCGACATCGCTCTTGAAGCGCCGGCTGCGCGGGCAGTCGTGCCAGGGCGTGTCCTCGGCATGCAGGAACTCGCCGGCGAACCCCTCGGTGACCCGGTTTCGGAACAACGCGGTCGCTGCGCGCGAGAGCACGCCGTCAGGCAGCGAGCAGAAGGTGTAGAGGAGGTGCCCCTTGGGCTTCAGGACCCGAAGGAGCTCCGTCACCACGGCCTTCGGGTCGGGCACGGTCTCGATGACCCACGCGCAGACGACGACATCGAAGCTCTCGTCTGCGAAGGGAAGCTCCGCGAGATCCGCCTGGAGTCTGCGTTCGCCGAGGTCGCCGGCCTGCGCCAGCATGCCCTCCGAGGCGTCGACCAGGGTGACCCGTGCCTCGGGACAGAAGGCGATAACTTCTCGGGTCATCGCGCCAGTGCCACAGCCGGCATCGAGCACGGTGGGCGAGCCGACCAGGATCTCGGCGAGGTCGCCGAGCATCGCCTGCTCGGCCTGCTGGCCCGCGAGCTCGATCCAGAGCTGGCGAAAGGTCTCGTAGTGAGGCGCCACCTGGTCGTACAGCGACGCCGTGGAGCCCTCGTGCGTGTCGAGCACCCACTCCAGCTGGCTCAGGAAGTCGTTCATCGAGTCTCCGGGGAGCAAGGGTCGCAGGACTGCGAATCCATGGTTCGCGATTCAGCGAATTAATGGCGTTAGACCGTCGGTACCATCATGTTATCGGGGCTTGCCGGAGGCCTCCATGAAATACCTCGTCCTGCTCCCGCTCGTCCTGGCGTGCACCCCCGAAACGGTCGAAGACAGTCCGCAGGAGCCGTCCCTTCCCATGGTCGAGGGCGTGGCCGCGGCGGAGGACCACGACGACGATCCGAAGGTCGTCGAGGTGCATCTCACGGCATCACGTACCGAGAAGGACTGGATCGATGGGGGCGCCACACCCGTCTGGGCCTACAACGGGCAGGTGCCTGGTCCGCTCATCCACGCCCGCGTCGGCGACACCCTTCGGGTGGTGTTCACGAACGACCTGCCGGATCCCACCACGATCCACTGGCACGGCCTGCGCATCGACAACGCCATGGACGGAGTGCCTGCCGTGCAGGAGCCCATCGAGCCGGGAGAGACGTTCACCTACGAGTTCGTGCTGCCCGACGCTGGAAGCTACTGGTACCACCCCCACATCCGCGGCCACGAGCAGGTCGACCGCGGGCTCTACGGGCCTCTCGTCGTCCATGAGGCTCAGGAGAGCGAGCCGACGGTCGACCGTGACCGCTACTTCGTGCTCGACGATGTCGCCCTGCAGGAGAACGGGCGCCACTACGGCTTCTCCACCGGCGGCATGGACGGGATGCACGGTCGGCATGGCAACGTGCTGCTGGCCAACGGGCAGACCGAGCTCATCACCGACACCGTGCAGCCGGGCACGGTGGAGCGCTGGCGCATCGTGAACACGGCCAACGCGAGGCTCATGTACGCGGATGTGCGAGGAGCAGACTGGCGCGTGGTCGGCGTCGATGGCGGGCTGCTCGAAGAGCCCTACACCACCGACCGGCTACGTCTCCCGGTCGGGCGACGCTTCGACGTCGAGGTCATCCCTCGCGCCGACGCCGAGAAGCTCAAGCTGCGTGTGCTGATCCCCTCCCAGACGGGCTTCGATCGCTTCCCGATGTTCGAGGCCGCCATCGAGGGCCCGCCCGCGTCGACCGCTGTCCCCATCTGGCCGGCGGCGGCGATGCCCGACCCCGTTCCCGAGACCCAGGAAGTCGACGTCGAGCTCGACTTCGGGTCGGGCGGCATGATGGGCATGGCGTGGGTGATCAACGGGCAACGCTACGAGGAAGGCGACTCGATCCCCATCCAGGGCAACGTGCCGACCCGCATCCACCTGCGTGATGTGTCGGGCGCGGGTCACCCCTTCCACCTGCACGGCCAGTTCTTCGAGGTGCTGTCGCGAAACGGCGTCGAGGGCGACATCCCTGGCCCGCTCGACACCATTCATGTCGGCGGTGACGACGAGCTGGAGCTGTTCACGATGTTCGACAACCCCGGGCTGTGGCTCGGTCACTGCCACATCCTCGAGCACGCCGAGCTCGGGATGATGACCAGCTTCGACGTCACCCCGTAGCCTTTCCGCCCCAGGACGATTCATGCTCTTCACAGCCCCCCCGAAGCTCACCGGGACCATCGCGGTCGCGGTCTGCCTGATCTCCAGCGCCTGCAAGCCCGACGAACCCGAGGAACAGGTCGTTGGGTTTCCGGACTACACACCCGGATTCACCGTCGTGGTCGACGCGGATGACGGCGTCCAGCGGCCGCAGGACCTCGAGTTCCATCCGGACCGGGCGGGAGAGCTCTGGGTCGTCAATCGCGGAACGGAGAACACCGGAAGCGACGTAGTCATCGTCCACGATGCGGGATCACCGGGTCAGCAGGCGGAGCAGCGGCAGGATGGGAACGCCTGGCACTTCATGAACCTGACGACCGCACTCGCCTTCAGCGACGACAACGGGAACTGGGCCACCTCGCCCGAGGTGACCGACGCCAACCACTCCGGCGGAACCTTCACCGGTCCCAGCCTGTGGTCGAGCGATCTCGACGTCTTCGCGCAGCCGTCGGGCGGGAACGGAAGCCACCTCGACATGCTCCACCAGAGCCCCAACTCGATGGGCATCGCCCACGAGGTCGACAACGCCTTCTGGGTCTTCGACGGCTACTCCAACGAGATCGTCCGCTACAACTTCGGCGATGATCACGGCCCGGGCAACGACGACCACGCGGATGGGCGCGTGCGTCGGTACTCCTCGCTGCCCATCGAGCGGATGCCCGACATTCCGTCGCACATGGTCGTCGACAAGGCGACCGGCTGGCTCTACATCTGCGACCCAGGCAACGCCCAGGTCCTGCGGATGGACATCGACAGCGGGAGCAAGGCCGCTGACTTGCCCTTCACGAACGAGCCCCTTGCTCTCCTTGCCCAGATGGAGGGCGAGGTCTGGGAGGTCTTCGCCGACCAGGAAATGGTCATGCCGAGTGGCATCGCCATCGATGGCCAGACCCTGTACGTCGGGGATGCCGAGACCGCCGAGATCATCGCGTTCGATGTGGTGACGGGGGAGGAGTTGGGCCGATTGGAGACGGGTGCGGGCAAGCTGCTGGGCATCGAGGTCGATCCAGACGGGAGCCTGTGGTTCGTGGACCGAAGGGACAATTCGGTCACGCGAGTCGACCAGAACTGAGGAGCACACGATGCAGAGCCCCATGAATCCGTCGAGGCTCCCGTGCTCCGTTCGTACGGGACTCGTGATCGCTGGTTGCATGGCCACGATGGCGGGCTGCCATTCGGATGAGCGCGAGGTCATCGTGCAGGTCGTGCCGACGACCGGGTACGCGTTCCAGAGCCCGGGCGGTCATTCCGTCATGTTGGAGGCTGCTGAGCTCGAGCTGCATTCGCTCGACCTCCTGGCGCCCGACACCACCGCCGCATGGCTGGCCCCACTCGCCGGCAGCGTTGCGTACGCGCATGGTGTGGAGGCCGGGGGCCGAGTGGGCACGCTGGCGGAGCTCGGCATCGTCGCGCTGGATGAACCCCGCGAAGTCGGTCGGCTCGATCTCGCGGCGGATGCGCTCGTCGGTGCCGACCTGATGCTCGGCACGGCCACCCGATTCGCGGGTACCGTCGACGGCGTTCCGTTCGCAGTGGAGCTGGGGGAGCAAGCCACCGTTCAGGTCACGGGATCTGCCGAGGCCGAGGGGGTGGTCGAGATCCTCGTCGACCTGCCCGCCATCTTCGCCGACCTCGTGATCGACGACGACAACCAGGACGGTGTGCTCGACGGTGCCGACACCGTGTTCACGAATACCGTGGCGTTCGGGGTGGTCTCGTCGCGAACCTACGCCGTGCGTTCGCCCGACTCCGAGCGTGCCGGTGTGCTCGCCGCCGAAGGGGACGTCGTTGCTGGCGAGGCGTCGTACTCGGCGGCCTGTGCGTCGTGCCACGGGGCGGATGGTCAGGGGGGCGTGGGGCCAGGCCTTCAGGGGCACGTGGCCGGTGTGCATCGCGCAGACACGCTGGATGTCGTTCTCAATGGGATCGGGACGATGAACGCCATCGATGGGATCGAGGCGCGCGCTCTCGCAGACTGCATCGCCTACCTGCACTATCGCGAGTGGTAGGAGAGACGCGACCCTGGCGAGGCGAGGGTTCGCGGCATGCGGACCACCACTACAGCGCCGGATACCAGCGTGAGTGCCGCGATGCTCCACACCGCCGCATCGAGGCCGTGTGCGTCCGCGACGACCAGTACCGAGTCGGGACGATCGACAGCGTGAGCTTTCGCTTGCCCCAAGAGCCGGCCGGTTGCCCGCGCTGACCGAGCTCACCGTGCCCGTCGCGGCAACCGAAACCGAAGGACGAACCTGCTCCAAGCGCTGATGTTCCCCCCAGCAGCCGACCTGCTCATGTCGGCTCGAGGAGGAACCCATGCCAGACAACCCCACCGCACTCCGAGCGGCGATGCAGGGCAAGAAGGTCGGCGAACGCCAGACCAAGTCCGCCCTGTCCGCCGCCGTTACCAAGATCGCCCGCCTCACGCGGCGCGCCGAGCGCTCCAAGGAGGCCATGGCCGAGACCGGCTCGGCGGTCATCCACACCGCAGAGGCCAACGGCTCGCTCTTCCTGGCGAGCCTCGCTGAGGGCTACTTCGGACCCGACAAGCTCAAGCTCGGGTCCGTCGATCTGCGCGCCCCCGCCGGGATGGCTGCCATCGGCTTCGGTCTGTACGAGACCATGTCGGGCAAGTCGACCGGCGGGCACGCCCTCGCCATCGGCAACGGCGTGCTCGGCTCGTGGCTCGCGTCCGTCGCCACCCAGGCCGGACGCACCCTCGCCGAGAAGCGCGCCGATCCGCCGCCCGCGATGGTGCCGGCCCCGCCGTTCCAGCTGACGCCGGCCATCCAGGGACCCACCGGACTCCCCGAACCCCTGCCCGAGCCGGGGCTCGAGGGCCCACTCCGCGAGGTCCTGCTCACCCCCGAGTCCGTCGAGGGCCCGGACTGGCTGCCGCGTCGCCGTCGTCGACGCCGCGGACGCCCTGCCCCTCGCAACCTGATGCGTCGCCGTCTCCGCCGTGAGCGCGACGACCTCGACGACTTCGACTCCGAACCCGACACCGAGGAGGTGTGACATGAAGACCAACCTGACCCCCCTGGGCCATGCCCGCGTGTACCGAGATCCCCGCACCGGCCAGCTGGTCGTCGACACCGACAGCCTGCGCCGGACCCACTTCGCCGGAGCGGACTTCGCCGGTGGCGATGGGTACGACGACGACTACGACGACTTCGAAGGCTACGACGACGACTTCGAGGGCTACGACGACGAGCACCTCGACGACTTCGGGTTCTTCCGTCGCGACCCCGAGCGCCAGCGCGAGCGCCGTCAGCGCCGCCTCCGTCGGAAGCGTTCGCGACTGGCCCGCCGGACGGGGCGCAAGTCCGACCGTCTCGATCGAAAGGCCGAGCGCTGGGGCCTGAACGACGAGGACGGCAAGAAGGACAACGAGCCCGACGTGGCCAGCGGTTGGGGCGCCACCGCCGTGTCCGACTCGGAGCGCATCGACCAGGCCGGTGCTGTCGCACTGAAGATCCGCCTGCAGCACGACTTCCGTGCCCAGGATGTGACCTTCACCGGCTCCGCTCCCGGTGCCCTCGTGCACTCGATCTTCTTCGGCGACCGCGCCGTGTGGTCGAGCTCCGATGGCATCGACGCCGGCGTGTTCGCGGCGAACGGCTTCATGCGCGGCCTGCTCAAGGGGCAGTCGCTCAAGGCTGGCCTCGACATCATCGTCAACGGCTCCCTGCCCGGTCCCGGTGTGTTCACCGCGACGCTGATCGGCAGCAAGCCCGTCTCGGGAGGCTGCTGATGTTCGGCCGCAAGGATCTGTCCGTCCGCGCGGAGCGCATCACGCTGGAGCCGTCCCACGAGGCCGGCTGGGTCGACCTGCTCTTCGCCGAGGGTGAGCAGGACGGCTGGCGCATCGTCGAGCTCTCGAGCGCCAACGGCCGTCCCTTCGACGCCGACCTGTCGTGGTCAGCCGCGAACGGCGCAGGCTCCAAGGCGCTCGTGACCGTGGCGCGTGCCGGCCGGGTCTGCATCTACGGCCGCTCGGTGTCCGTACGAGCCCGCAACCTGCACTTCCTGCCGAACGCGGTCGGAGTGACGGTGGCGGACGGCTTCGCCCACACCCAGAACCAGCTCGAGGTGCGCGGTGAGGGGAGCGCCAGCGGGCCCCACGCCATCCGCTTGCCGGCCTTCGCCCGCAGCGTGCGCATCGAGACCTACGACCCCGACGACACGTCCGGGGTGCTGTGGGTCATCGACGGCGACAACAAGCAGCGCAGCGGGGTGCGGGTCTCGAACCAGCCCCCTGAGGGCGTGCCCGTCGGCGGGGCGAGCGAGGTCTGGTTCTGGCCCCAGAGCGAAGCCCCGCTGCCCTTCCGCGCCATCTTCCACCTGAACCTGTGAGGGAACCATGCTCTACCAACACGCACACACCCTCCTCGAGGTCGATGGCTTCCGGACCACCGACATCACCGGTACCGCCTTTCGAGTCCGGCCCGCCGATCACGATGCCTCGGACGCCCAGCAGAGCTTCGTGCTCTGGTCGACGCTCACCACCCGAGGTGAGGTGTCGGGGGAGTCCCGCATCACGGCCGCGGAGCCTGAGGAGGACAAGCCCGACAAGCCAGAGCCCGAGGGCCACGCCCAGCTGCTGTTCGAGGTCAGCGCGGACGGCGACCTCTGGGTCCCCCTCGATCCCCACCTGCCGCGTCAGCCCGCACGCGTGGTGCGGGTCCCCTTCCTGCTCCCGTTCGTGCGGGCGCGGGTGGTCGCTCGCGGCCTGAAGTACGAGGCACGGGCCATCCTGCTCGGCTCCTCGCCGTTCTCGCTGCACGCCCAGGTCCAGCGCGGCGCGGTGATCGTCGTCGGGAGGTCGTGATGAAGATCTGCCTGAAGATGGCGTTCGCCGAACACGCCGCCCTGCGTCTGCTGAACTGGCTCGCCCAGGAGAACGCACGCATCCTGCGCGCGCGGCCCGATCTCCCTGGCCTGTACGCCGCGGGGGTCCGCTACAAGCGGGAGCCGGACGAGATCTGGTGCGACTACCTGACCCTGCTCGCGATGGGTCACGAGGACTGCGATGGGCTCGCCGCGGCGCGCGCCGGCGAGCTCATCGCCCGCGGCGGCACCGCGCTCTCACCCACGGACGGTGGGTACGCGCGCGGGCGTCGGCTGCGCTCCATCCCGGCCGAGGTGCTCCTGCTCACTCGGTCGGGCCAGTTCGAGCCGGGCCAGTACCACTGCATCGTGCGCTACCGCATCGGTCCCCGGTGGTACCGCGACGACCCGAGCCTACGCCTCGGCATGCCGGGTCCGGCCAACTTCGCGGGGAGGTCGCCATGCGGATGCTGAAGGCCATCTCGATGAAGCGGTACCAGAGTGCCGTCGGGCGCTCCCTCCGCGGGGCGAAGCGCCGGTTCGCCGGACTCGGCTGGGGTTCGTTCGTGAAGCTCGGGGAGCACATCCGGCTCCAGGCCGCGCGCGGTCACCGTGCGGCGGTCGTGGAGCTCCGGCCGGGGCTGTACCTGGTCGCGGACGTACCCAGCAAGCACCTCGAGCCCGAGTTCGGTGTGCTGCCGCTGCTCGCCCCGCTCATCGTCACCGCCGCCCAGGCTGCGATGAAGGGTAAGAAGCGCAAGCCGCGTCCACCGCAGCTCCCAGGTCCGGTCGCCGACTGGGCGGACGAGGACGACGTGCACGCCGTGGTGAACCCCGACGAGGCCGAGGTGTGGGATGAGTGACGCACCCCTGACCGAGCGGGTGTGGACCGCGGCGTGGCGACGGCTCCAGGAAGCTGGCGTCGTCGCCTACGCCGAGGCCATCCGGGCGCAGCCGTCTCGCTTCCGGGCCCACGTCGAGCGCTTCGTCGCGGCCCTGAAGCAGGCGCGGACCTCGCTGGACCACATCCGGCAGCTCGGCGTGCCCGATGCCCGTGTAGAGCTGCTCGAGACGCGGTACGCCGTGCTCCTCGCGGGGCTGCTCTCCGACCGTGGGGACGAGCGGTTCGAGGGGCCGCCGCTGCTCGTGGTGGCCGGGATCGGCGTGGGTGTGGTCGCCATCGCCTGGGCGATCGCCGCCTACCAGTACGCGGTCCATCTCAGAGAGCACACGGCTCTGCTGGAGAAGGAGCTCGTGGCGCGCGTCGAAGCGAGCCGGGAGGGGCGCACGCTGCCGCCGTCCACGGTGGAGTCGCCGAGCACGGCCCGCAACGTCGGCTGGCTGCTCCTCGGTGGGCTGGCGGTCGGCGCACTGGGACTGGCGTGGCGCGGGAGGTCGTCATGAAGCGCTTCCGCCTCGACATCGTCGGCAAGCTCGAGGACCACCCGCGCCTGTTGCGTGCCTACGGACGCGTAAAGGGCGCGGAGGTGGCGCTCGTGCTCCGACCGCTGGAGTACACCGGACTGCTCGTCCGTATCGGCAAGGATGGGGCGCAGCGATGGACGGCGGCCGGGAACAACCTGCCGATCGACTGGCCGCGGGTCCGGGCTCGCATCAAGGTCTCGCCGCTCGGGCGTAGGGCCATCGTGCTCGATGGAGCGCTCTCGATGAAGGGTTTCCACCTGAAGACCGACGCGGAGGTCGGTGATGGTGAGGTGCTCTCCGTTGCCGTGGATGTCGAGAACAAGTTCGCGGTGCCGATCATCGGCGACGCGCCTGGCGTTCCCGCTACTGAGGTGGACGGTGCGGATGCGGTCCGCGCGATCAAGCGCCTGCAGACGAACACCGGCAAGCCGGGGACCGTGACGTTCCGTGGGCAGTGGGCCGGAGCGCTGGTGTGCGACGAGGGGCAGCCTCGGGTCGAGCTTCGCCGCAAGCTCGCCAGCTACGGGTGGCTCCGGATCGAGAGCGGTCCCGATGGCTGGACCTGGCGCTTCGAGCGTCAGGAGAAGTGGTTCGGCGAGGCCGACGCCCTCCAGGGCGAGACCTACGCGACCCTGGTGCAGGCGATCGACGCAGGGGTGCTCGGTGCGCTCGGGCTGGTCCAAGTCGCATGCCGGGTGAAGGACACGCGACGTCGCCAGGCCCTCGATCGCGACTGGGCAGAGTCCCATCCAGTCCGCACACCCCGAGCCACGCGGAACCCGACCGACCGACTGGTGGAGCCGGACGACGAAGCCAGACCGGCACCGAAGGCGAACTCGCGCGCAGGCACGAAGAAGACCCAGCGCTCCAGGTCACGCACACGCAAGTCGACCACGGAGGTGGGCGAGGAGCCGACCGGAACGACTCTGCGACGGAACTCGACGACGCCGCGGCGCTCGTCTCGGAAGAGCACGTCCAAGCGCTCGACGACTCGCTCCTCGACATCGACGGCGAAGTCCCCGACGAAGACCAAACGGTCGACCCGTAGCTCCCCCGCGACTTCGCCGAAGAAGGCGCCGTCAGCGGAGTCTTCGGCGCCCAAGTCCGCAACATCGACCGGAGGCAAGCGTCGCCGCTCGACCGCCTCTGCCAAGAGCGCCGGCACAAAGGCACGAGCGAAGCCCACCCCATCCCCCGACCCTCCCGCGGAGGACGCCGCGCTGCTCGCAGCGTTCTCCGAGGCGGTCGCCGCTGCCCTCAACGACTGATCGGAGGTGCCCATGGAACCCGCCACCGTCCTCGACCGCGTGCACACGGTCCTTCGCGCGACCCCGCCCCGGGGCTACGCCGCCAACGACATCGACGCCTTCGTGCGCCGCAACCGCGCCGTGCTCATCGGCATCATCGCCACCCAGCTCGCCGAGCGGGAGCCCGATCTCTGGACTCCCGCCCGCCGGACCCGCGCCAACCTCAAGGCGATGCGCAAGCTCGCCGGGGGCGCCACGCATCGGCCCCAGGACCGGGCCGTTCTCGCGCGGTACTCGGGCTGGGGTGGGCTGTCCCTCGACAAGGTGCAGGACAAGCTCCCGGCTGGGCTGCCCGTTCCCGATCGCGCCGGGCTGGTCCACGAGTACTACACGCCCACGCGCGTCGCTCGAGAGGTCGCGCGGGTGATCGCACCGCTCCTCCCGAACCGTGTCGTGGCGCTCGAGCCCTCAGCAGGCATCGGACGGTTCGTGCGGGCCCTGAAGCACCGCAACGTCGACTGGCACGTGGTGGAGAAGAGTCCGCTGTCCGCCCGCCTGCTCCAGGCGATCATGCCCAGCGTCGACGTGTTCGAGGGCTCCTTCGAGTCCTGGGTGGCGGAGCACGGCGCGTCCGTTGCGGGCACCCTCGACCTGGTGCTCGCGAACCCGCCCTACGGGCCGCGGGGAAGCTCGGTCACCGACGACCCGGACCGCGGCTACCGGGAGAAGCAGGCCTGGGCCTACTTCCTCCGCCGCTGTCTCGACCTCCTCAAGTCCGACGGTCTGGGCGTGTTCGTGGTGCCGTCCGGCTTCCTCTCGGGCTCGCGGAACCGGAAGCTGCGCGAGCAGGTACTCCGCCGCCACCACCTCGCGGTCGCCTACCGGCTGCCATCGGGCCTGTTCCCCGGAAACGAGCTCGTCACCGACCTCCTGGTCTTCCGCGCTAGGGACGGAGAGCTGCCCGAGCTCGATGCGGCGGACGTTCCCCTCGTCGAGGGTCGCTACTTCGAGCTCTTCCCGGGACACATCCTCGGCACCGAGGTCCACGGTCGCCGGTACCGCGTCGAGGGCGACTTCGAGCGGCTGCCCGACCTGGTGGAGCGCCCCATCTGCTCCGCCTGTACGGTGCCCGCGACGGTTCAGCGGCCGCCACCGCAGCAGCGCCGCAAGTCCGCATCCGAGTCGCTGCCCGACGCCCTCGAGCTCGCTGCGGCTCTGGGGCGGCGGGTCGACCGCTACCTGGCCATCGCGACCTCCGAGGACCAGCGCGAGGCCGCCGAGCTCTGGCCCGAGCTGCATGGCGCGCTCACCGACTGGGTCGAAGCACACGGCAACCCGAAGCGCAACCTCACGCTCAAGCGCTCCAAGAACGCCGACGTGCGCCGCTTCCTCACCGCCTTCGCCTCCGGCGGTGCCCTCATCCCGGGCCTGGCGAAGGAGCCGGTGGTCCAGCCCCGGTACGCAGGCCCTGCCCACGACATCGTCGCCCAGGCCGAGGCGCTGTACCGCACCGAGCGCACACTCCCGGTCTTCCGCCTTCTCGCCTTTCATCGAGGGCTCGGCGGACCGCTGCGCAAGCCGGCCGAGGTGGTGTCCAAGCTCGCCGAGCTCGGTTGGGCCATCGACGACGACCGCGTGCTACCGATGGCCGAGTACCTCACCGGCCACCTCTGGCCGCGCATCGACCGCGCCCGCAGGCACGCGGACTCCGGCGACCTCCGGTACACCGAGCAGCTCGAGGCGCTCACCGAGGTGCTCCAGCCCGCGGTGTTCGAGGACATCGAGGGCGTCTCCCCCCGGCAGGGCTGGATCCCGCTCGAGCTCGTCGAGCACTGGCTCTCGGCGACGTTGAACAAGAACCACGCGACCGTCCGACTCGTCCGCCAGGACGGGCTCGTGCAGGTCTCCGGGGTCGACTACGACGACATCGACGGGGCCACGCTGTCCGCCGAGGCGCAGTGGTGCATCGGCTGGATGAACCACGACAAGACGGTGTTCAAGCCGCGGAAGCGTCGCAGCGAGAACATCGACGAGGTCCGGCTGCGGCTCGCCGCGAAGTGGGAGCAGGCGTTCCGGGACTGGTGCCACGCCTCCACCGACCGCCAGACCCGCATCGAGAACGCGTACAACCGCGCCTTCCGCGGGTACATCGCTCCTCGATACTCGTCGGAGCACCTGCCCATCGCGCGGTGGACCGACGACCTGCGCCTGCACCCCCACCAGGTCGCGGGCGCCCGGCGGCTGCTCTCGAATCGAGGCGGCCTGCTCGCCTTCGACGTTGGCGTAGGCAAGACCTACACCGGACTCGCAGTGCTCGCGCGGGCCCGCCAGGAGGGCTGGTGCCGTCGGCCCGTGGTCCTGGTGCCCAACTCCATCGTCTGGAAGTGGGCGCGCGACGTGAAGCGGGTGCTCCCGGACTACCGGGTCGTCGTCATCGGCAGCAACGAGACCACCATCAAGCGCGGCAGCCGCAAGGGCGAGCTCACCTCTGCCACCGACACGCCCGCCCAGCGCGCCGCGAAGTGGACCCGCTTCCAGGCCGGCGAGTACGACGTGGCGCTCCTGACCTACTCGGCCTTCGCCCGGTCTGCGCTGAACGCCGACGCGATCACCCGGTACGCCGAGCGCACCGAGGCCATCCAGCGTGAGGTCCGCCTCCGCCAGCGCAACGCCGGCAAGTCCCGCAAGCTCACCGAGCGCCAGGCAGCCGTGCTCGCCGAGGGCGTAAAGGCGTGGGTCGCCGAGATGCTCGAGCTGCCGCCCGGCTGGGACCCCGACCCCGGCATCCACTGGGACGAGCTCGGCATCGACCTGCTCATCGTCGACGAAGCACAGAACTTCAAGAACCTCTACTTGCCCGAGTCCCGCGAGGGCGGCGTTCCGCGCTTCATGGGCAACGCGGGCACCGGCTCCAAGCGTGCCTGGCAGCTCGACTTCCGAGCGGCTGCCGTTCGCGAGCGGACGGGTGGCTCCGGTGTCGTCCTGCTCTCGGCGACTCCGGCGAAGAACAGCCCGCTCGAGTTCTACAACCTCATCCAGTACGTCGATCACGACGCATGGTCGCGGCAGGGCATCCGTGACCCCGAGCAGTTCATCGACCGCTACCTGCGCATCGAGCTCAAGCCGGTCGTCGACACGAAGATGGAGGTCGTCGAGCGTGCTGCGGTGACGGGGTTCCAGAACCTCCACGAGCTGCGCGACACGCTGTTCCGCTACGCCGAGTTCAAGACCGCCGAGGACGTGGGCCTGAAGCTGCCGAAGCCCGACGTGCGCATGGTCGAGGTCGACATGGACGCCGATCAGGACGCCAAGTACGCGAAGTACGTGGCGGAGATCGAGGCCGCCCTCGACGGTCCGGACCGCGGCTCGGTGCTGGGACTGCTCGCCCGCATGAGCCTGGTCGCCATCCACGCCGAGCTCGACGAGGGCTACGGCTTCAAGGACGCAGACAAGGTCAGCGACCCGAGCAGTCCGAAGTTCGCCGCACTCGCCGGGCGGGTGCTCTCGAACCGTAGCTGCGGCCACATCGTCTTCGTCGACAACGTCGCGGCCCACCGCTGGGTGAAGCGCGTGCTCGTCGAGGCCGGGATCCCAGAGAAGCGCATCGCCCTGTTGAACGCCCACACCACCAAGGCGAGCGCGGACCGACAGCGCGTCGCCCGCGAGTTCAACGGCGAGGACGGCCCGCCGAAGTACGACGTCGTGATCGCCAACGCCATCGCGTACGAGGGCATCGATCTGCAGACGCGGACCTGCGCCATCCACCACCTCGACCTGCCCTGGGAGCCGGCGACGCTGCAGCAGCGCAACGGCCGCGGCGTCCGACAGGGCAACACACTGTCCGCCATCGAGATCGTCTACTACTTCGCGCGCCGGTCGATGGACGGGCTCCGGTTCAACCTCATCCAGGGCAAACTCGGCTGGATGACCGAGCTGCTGAAGTCCCAGGAGCGCGCCACGAACAACCCGGGCGCGCAGATGGAGATGGGGCCGGAGGAGATCCTGCTGCTGGTGTCGCGGGATCCGGACAAGACCGCAGCGCGGCTGGCGGAGGTGAAGGCCCGCCGCGAGGCCGAGGCCCGCGCGAAGGTGGCTCGGGATGCCGCACGGCTGCTCCGGTCGGCGAATGCGCGCTTCCGCAAGGCCGAACGCGCAGAGGACCCAGCGGAGGCGGCTCGGCTTCGCGCTGAGGCTGAGGATCGACTCGGTGAGCTGTCGCGGATCGACCCGGCCGCGTGGCCCTGGGCACCGTGGGCGGACGCGGTGCGCCGAACGGAGATGCTGGTGCCGCTCGAGGGGGAGGTCCCGGTGTTCGAGGGGCTGCGGGCGAAGCACCCGACCCTCGAAGTCCTGCTCGAGTTCGGGCGGGTGCGGCAGGGACAGGTCGGGCTCCGACGTGCGGGCTCGGTGTCTTGGAGTCCGATCGGGCTCGACGAGGTCGCAAAGCTGGGGCTGCGGCCGGAGGACCTCGATCCCGTGTGGGACGAGCGCGTCGACCTGGCAGAGGGCATCGGGCGTGCGCTGCGCTACAGCGGCGACTGGCCCGGGCTGAACTGGTCGTGGGGCTCGGACGCCTGGGTCTCTCGCGTGGACCGAGGCCGGGGACGCGGTGGTCGACAAGCTGGCGTCCGTCGGCGGCTGGTGGGCGCAGCAGCAGAAGGTCCCGCTGGTGAACGGGCGGCTGCGCATCGCGGGCGGGGCCGAGCTGCGGAGCGGCGTGGTGATCCCGCCGACCGAGGCGGGCTGGAAGCGCTTCCTCACCGAGGCGCACGACACCGAGTTGTCGTGGACCGACCTTGCGGGGTGCGCCGGTTGGTGGTGGGGACGCCGGATGCCACGGGGTGCGGCATGAAGGGGCTCGTGCTCACGGGGCTGGTCGGCGCCGGCGTGCTGGCGCTCGCGGCTGGGGCGGGATCGCCGGAGACGGCCCGGCGTCCGACCGGGCGGGTCGGAAGGCACTGGACGTGGGAGGAGCTGACGGTGTCGCCGACGGCGAAGCGGCTCGGGCTGGACAACACGCCGCCGGAGTGGGCGATGCGCAACCTGGAGTGGATGGTTCACCATGTGCTCGATCCGCTGCGGGAGCGGTACGGGCACGACGCCGTGCGGGTGACCAGCGGGTATCGTAGTCCAGCGGTGAACCGGGCTGTCAGGGGCGTAGCGAACTCACGACACCTGACCGGCCTGGGTGTTGACATCGACGGTGCTGTATTGAAGGTCACCGGCCTGGCAGTTGGCTTGCGGGCGCGCGGGTTTTCGGTGATCGGATACCCCGGACACCTCCACATCGCCTGGCGCCCAACGCTTCCGAAGGTTCGCCGCTCAGCGCTGTGATGAACCGAGCATCGCACCGCCAGCAAGCCCCAGAAGGCCCACGAGCACCGCAGCCTCGCCGGCCCCAGACTTGATCTGTGTGATGGTCGTCTGGAGGTTCGTGATCTTCGCGTCCTTCTGCTTCATCAGCGCCTGATTCGAGGTCAACCTAGAATTCAGAACCGCGACCTGCTGAGCGAGTGCGTCGCGCTGCGCGGCGACCTGATCGAACTGGGTGCGCCATCCACGGTCTGTCTCGAGAATCCGTGCGTTCGCTGCGTCGAGAGCCCGACGGTTCTCCTCGCGAACAGTCTCGAGGATTCTCTCCTGCGCCGCCAGCTCGGCCGCGTGGGCGTTCTGGAGGGCCTCCAACTCGGCGAGGGCGGCATCTCGCGCCTGCTCAGCCTCGAGCACACGGCGCGCGAGTTCCTGGGCCCGTTCGACCTCACGCCTCGCGGGCTCGGGGAGGTCCACACCATCGAGCAGCACCTCGACCGGAACCTCGAGCGCCTGTGCGATCCACCCGATCTCGTGGCTCTGCGGCGGACGACGGTCGTTCATGATGCGCGACAGGACGGAGCGATCGATGCCAACGGCGTCGGCGAGGTCGGTCTGGGAAACCTCTCGCTCCTTCATCAGGGTGGTGAGACGTTCGCCGAACTTGACATTGGACATGGAGAATCTCCTGGTGTTCTGATGCACACAATCTAACCTCGCCCGAGCGGTGCCTCCAGTGGTGCGGCGCCGTGCTGAATCTCACAATATAGATTGACCCGACACTATTCCGCCGATTCAGGCGTGTCTCCATCGCGACCACGACGGGCATCGCTCCACCGACGAACGCCACGAATCCTCGCCGCCTCCCACGACGTCGGAGCACCTCGTCCCCATCGGCGAGTCCGTGTCCCCATCCGGTGAGACCGAACCGGTGACGCTGTCCCCATCGGAGGGACGCCCATGTCGCCCAACACCTCACCGCCCATCATCGGCCGCAGTCCAGGCCTTCGCCGCGCTCTCGACCACGCCCGCCGCGTCGCCCCGTTCGACCTGCCCGTGCTCCTCCACGGCGAGACCGGCACCGGCAAGGAAGGCCTCGCCCACTACATCCACGAGCGCTCCGACCGCTACGGGCCCCTCGTCCCCGTCAACTGCGCGGACCTGACCGACACCCTCGTCAGCTCCCAGCTCTTCGGACACGAGCGCGGCGCGTTCACCGGCGCCGACCGCCAGCATCGCGGCTTCTTCGAGCAGGCCCACCGCGGGACGCTGTTCCTCGACGAGATCGGTGACCTCCCGCGCGGCGCTCAGGCACGCCTGCTCCGCACCCTCCAGGAGGGGACCGTCCGCCGTGTCGGTGCGACCGCCGATGTCGCGGTCGACGTCCGAATCGTCGCCGCCACCCACAAGGACCTGCCGGCGATGGTCCGCGACGGCAGCTTCCGCGAGGACCTCTACCACCGCATCGCCGGCCTGGTGATCGAGCTCCCGCCGCTCCGTGAGCGCGAGACGGACGTGCTCCTCCTCGCCGACCACTTCTTCCGCACCGAGCGTGCCGTCAGGGACCGCAAGCTCACCCAGGGAGCCCGGCGCGTCCTGCTGGCCCGCGAATGGCCCGGCAACATCCGCGAGCTCCGCAGCTTCCTGCTCCGCGCAGCCATCCTCGAGGACGGGCCGATCACGCTCGGCGCCGGAGACGTGGACCCCACCGACCAGGTCGTCCGGTTGCTCCGGAACCCGAAGTCGTCCGGCGAGCTCCGGCGTGAGACCGGAATGGCTCGGAGCACCCTGAACCGCGTGCTGCTGACCCTGGAGCAGGCGGGCCGCATCGTTCGCACGGGCGAGGGCCGCGCCACCGCCTGGAGTGCCACATGAGCCTCCGCCTGCTGGTCCTTCGTGGCGAGCTCCACGCTGATGCCCTGCTCACCGCGAACGAGCTGGCCGAGGCTCTTCCGGGCAGCGCCGACGCGCTGGACGGATGGCTGAGCTCGCTCGCGCCGGCTTCGACCAACCTGCCGGAGCCCGTCTACCAGTGGGGCGACGTCCTCGACGCCATCGCGAAGGACCGGCCACGGGCCATCGTCGATCCGGACCTGCGCGAGTGGCTGACGATCCCCGAGGCCGCCGACGCCCTGGCCGTGTCCGAGCGGCACATCCGCAACCTCATCCGCGACGGGACCCTGTCGAGCGCCGCCATCAAGTGCGGCCGTCTCTGGAGGCTCCACCGCGATCGGCTCTTCACATCTCTCACCCCGTACCAGGAGGTGAACCATGGCCTGGATCAAGACTCTCAAGCGCAAGAACCCCGCGACCGGCAAGAAGGAGAGGTACCTCTCGATCGCGTGGAGAGACCATCTCGGCAAGGAGCGCCAGCGCTCCCTCGGCTTCATCGGGATGCGGGAGGCGAATCGGAAGCTGAAGGTGTTCGAGGGGCTGCTCGCGACCGGCGCCCTGCTGGACCCGGACGACGCCGTGGACGTGCCGCAGCGTTCTCCGCGCTCCTCGACGCGGAGGACGCCTCCCGATGAGCCTCTGCCGCCGGAGCGCCCGGCCCAGTCGAACCGACAGCTCGGGGAGTACCTCGAGACCACGTACCTGCCGCGCGCAGCGAGGCAGTACGAGGACAGCACCATGGTTGGTTTCCGCGAGCGCGCCCGGACGATCTCCAATGCACTCGGCAAGGTCCGCCTCGACCGAATCTCCTACGCGATGCTCGACGACTACGTGCTTCAGCGGACGGACTCCGTCCGGACTCGCACGGTGCAGTTGGAGCTCGCGTTCCTGAAGCTCGCGCTCGAGCATGCCGTACTGCGTGACGAGCTCGCTCGGATGCCTCGATTCCCACGAGTCAAGCTCACCGATGCCAAGCCGCATCGGTTCTTGACCGACGACGAGACCCGACGGCTCCTCGCCGCGCTCGACCCCAGCGCGCCCCAGCCTCATGTCGTGACCCGGGGGAGTCCTCCGGTACGACGCGACCCGCACACCTGGCTCGCCGTGCTCATGGCTCTGAACACAGGCATGCGTCGGGGTGAGATCCTCTCCCGCAAGTGGACGGACATCCGCTGGGAGGATGGTCCGCTGGGTTCCGTGTTCGTGGGAGATCAGCCGGACATCGGATTCAAACCGAAGACCAGGCGCTCACGGGTCATCCCCTTGACGCCGACGCTTCGCAAGGCGCTGTGGGACGCGCAGACGTGGTCGGACGCGGAGTGGATCTTCCCGTCGCCGCGGAACCCGGCCGTGCCGCGGAAGTCCTTTCGCCATGCCCTTCGCGGAGGCTGTGAGCGCGCCGGCATCGAGCCGATCCACATTCACGGTCTCCGCCACAGCTGGGCGAGCCGGCTGGCGTCGGCAGGCGTGGACCGACGTTCGCTGATGGACATCGGTGGATGGAAGACCAGCCAGATGCTGGACGAGGTCTACAGCCACGTCACCGACGACCACACCGCCGACATCATGTCCCGCATGGGGATCGACGCCGACGTCGAAGGCCTCGAGGGCGACCCTGTCGACGAAGAGGACGGTGACTCGCACGACGCGTAGCACCGCGGTGCGGCCGTTCGTTCGTCGCCTGGCTACGCTCCCAATCCCGGAGGGCCCTTGGTGGCAGAGGGCCTTTCGACGATTGCCGTAGGTCGTTGACATGGGCCGCAAGCACCACTTCCGAACCAGCTTCCGAAAGCTCCGTGCGCGGCTGAAGACCTTCGACGCCAGGATGCTCGCACTGCAGTGCATCCGGTTGTGCCGATCGGTGCACGGCGACGAGTCCCGCAGGATGTTCGTCGCCTTTCCTCCGTGGCGGTTGCTGTTGTTGATGCGGTGGGGACTCGAGTTCGGTCAGCTGAACGCCGGGCGGCGGCCCACGCCCTCGGACATCGAGGAGTGCCTCGGGATTCTCGACCGGATGAGTGATCTGCCGAAGTCGTCGTTGTTCGACGAACCTGGCGGCGTGCTCCGCTTTCTCAGGGCCACGGGAGCGGAGCAGTTCCACCACCAGCGGTTTCCCACCAGTCTGGAGCTCGCTCGCCAGGTCGTCTGGTACACCGATGGCGCCCACTCCAGGTTCACGTCGCGCCGGGTCGAGCGGGCTTCCTCCGACCTCGCCCGGCGGATGACGGAGATCACTGGGCTCCCCGTTCCCGACTTCCTGAGGGTGTTGATCCTCCTGTGGGCCGACTCGCGACAGCCGAGTCAGCCCCTCCTCCGGACTGCGGGCAACCTCGCAACACCCCTGGGACTCGACGTGGAGCGGGTCCACCAGACCCTCCTGTCGATCTCCGTGCCCATCGAGCATGCGTCCGCGTTCGTCTCCACTGGGTTCGAGAAGCGGGAGTGGCAATTCACGGCCCGGTCGCCGTTCGTCCGCAAGCCACTGCTCCAGCTCGACGAGGACAGCTTCGCGGCCGTATCCATGGGCGTACTGTCGATGTTCATGAGGCACGCGGTGTTCGCGACGCTCCGCGCCCATGATCCGGACTGCATCGGCGAGCGGCACGGCTACCTCCAAGAGGCTCACGTGGGTCGTGGTCTCGAGCATCTCGGGTTCGCCGTGCGCGACGAGGCTGCGCTGAAGCGGGGCCTCTCGCCCGGTGAGGGAGTGGCAGACTTCGCCTGCGATCCCGTCGACGGCGTTCGTCTCGTCGTCGACTCGAAGGCGGTGGCGCCCAATCGGTTCCAGCGCGTGAACCCCACGGCCCAGTACGACCGGCGCGAGCTGCGGAAGGGCGTGATCAAGGCGCTGTGTCAGTGTCTGGAGACAGCGTACCGGTTGGACGCGACCGACGGTGCGCAGCGGAACCAGCTGCTGGTGGTCACCCGAGAGGAGTTCCTGCTGGGCAACGGGCCCACGCTCTGGAGAGAGCACGTCGGAAAGGCGCTTCACACACACATGGACCGCTCCGGGATTCCCCAGGACTTCGTCGGGCCCGCGGATGTGGCGGTGGTCTCACTCGAGACCTTCGACCGGTGGGTGGGTTCGTCGGGCGGTCCAGCAGAGGCGCTGGCAACGCTCACCAGAGCGGCTGACGCATCCGGGACGCCCGACGAGCGCCTGACCTTGGAGGACCACATCCCGACGCCGCACGCGGCGCCTCCGTATCTACAGGCCGCCTGGAACCAGCTGTTCTCCGATCTCGAGGCACGTGCCGGCGGGGCCGGGCCCGGCGACCCTTTGAGCTGAGGCGTCACGACCCGTCGGATGCGGGACACCGGAGAGCCCCACGGGCGGCCCCGATCTCGGTCTGCGGAACAGATTGCGGGACAGTTTGCGGGACAGTTGTCGATCGGCTCTGCCCGGCCGTCCACCCCGATCTCGCAACGGCCCCATCGTGGCGGGCGCGTGGAGTGGAATCGGGGTGAGTGGATTCGAACCACCGGCCCCCTGCTCCCAAAGCAGGTGCGCTACCAGACTGCGCCACACCCCGTGATTCCGGCCGTATCCGCGCGCCAGACCCGTCGCAACCCCGCCTCCCGCGCCCGTCCCCCCGCAACCCTCCGCGCAGCACGCACCGTTTCGCGATCCCGGTCGCCATCCGCGTGCAACGACATCTGTATTTCAGGGTAAGCTCCCCCGCGGAGGAACCATGCGACACCCCGTCTGGCTCGTACTGCTCGCGCTCGCCGGCTGCGACGACACCCTCTACCCGGCCATCGGGGAGAACGGGTCCGTCAGCTACAGCGCCGACTGGACGGGCACGCAGGCCTTCTTCGGCGACCACTGCGAGGGTTGCCATCCGTCGCTCTCCGAGCCCGACATCGAAGCCATCGCCGACGACATCATCGACGGAGACGGCAAGTACGTCGTGCCCTTCGACCCCGAGAGCTCCGAGCTCTGGCTGGTCCTCAACGGCCAGTCCGACGTCACGCCCGCCATGCCGCTCGGCGCGGCACAAACCCTCCCGTCCGACGTCATCCAGCCCATCGCGGACTGGATCGCGAACGGCGCCCCCCTGAACTGAGGCACATGTGCGGATCCCCCTGACCCTCGCAGGCATCGGCCTGCTCCTCCCCGGTCTCGCGTTCGGCAGCATCGACCCCAAGTGCGCCGACTACCAGATCGCCGACAACTACGACGAGCAGGCCCAGCAGGACTACCTGTCCAACTACGTCGCCCTCGCCACGTCGTACTCGCCGGTCCACGGGCCCGTGCCCCACAATCCCGGCCACGGCGCCATCGGGCTCGATCTCAACATCGTGCCGCCCCTCGGCTGTGGCAAGCGCCTCGTGCTCCAGGGCACGAAGACCGAAGACACCAACAAGACCCCCGTGGCGCCGCGGTTTCGCGCGACCTTCGCGTTCCCGTCCATCGGGCGCGTCGTTCCGTACGCCGGCGTCGCGTACATCCCGCCCGTCCGGTTCCTCGGCACCACGAACGTCATCGTGTCCGGCGAAGTGGGCGCGGGCATCCCGATCGGCACGGTGTTCCAGGTGGGCGGCCGGTTCCACTACACCCTGGGCAAGACCGTCGGCGAGATCGCCACGCCGTTCATCGAAGGCGACACCGCCTACGACGACATCTACATCGGATCGACGTTCGGGCTCGACGCCATCGTGGGCTTCGACGTGGGCGACTTCGTTCCGTACGTCGCAGGCGGCTTCATGGACGCCTCCACGTTCTTCTACATCGCCGACGACGGCGTCGTGACGAACAACCTCCACCCGTACTTCGGCCCCACGTTCTCCGCCGGGCTCGACGGCCTCGTGAAGGAGCGCTTCCGCTTCGGAGCCGAGTTCTACGGGGCGCCGGGCGGCTACTCCCTGCCCGACAAGTCGGTCGAGAGCGTGAAGCCCGCCGGTCGCTACGGGTCCATCTACACGGCACGGATCCGGCTGGCCGTCGAGCTGTGAGGTTCGTCACACCGGCCGTCCTGTTCGCGACAGCGGCCGGTGTTTGGGTCTACAACCAGCGTCCCGACCGCCAGGTCGTGTTCCCGCTGCTCGACCGCCTCTCACAGAGCCCGTACACGCAGGGCCGCCTCACGGTCGGCATCCTCGTGGCGCTCGGCGCCGTCACGCTCGCGTTCGCGGTCTACGGTGCCTGGCGGGAGCGTCAGGTCGACTGACGGCGTGGTTGGGCGCCCCGCCCGTCCGCCGCTGCGCGTCGGCCGGTCGGCGGGCGTCCTCCGGGCTCGGCCCTTCGGCCTCGGTCGCTGCGCGACTGCGCTTCGCGCACCCTCCGGCCTCCCTGGCGCGTCAGCTCGCGGACCGCACCAGCCCTTCGATCATCGCAGCGAGCGCGTCGGTGACGGGCAGCTCGACCTGACGGGGCGTGTGCAGCGCTTCTGGCCAGGCGTCGAGGCTCGCGAGGGCGTGTGCGCGCACCTCGCCGAGCGTGGGGGAGGGCAGGCGACCCTCGGGCCCCCAGACCTCGTGCAGCAGGGGCTCTCCAGGATGGTCTTCGTGAGCGAGCCCCACGCGGTCGCCGTCGTTCGTGCGCCACACCTGCAAGCGACCCGGCAGCGTGGCCTTCCCGGACCCCCGCGACAGCTTCATGCTCGGGCGTCCGCCGACCTCGGCGAGCTTCCCGACCGCGCCCACCCCCACGGGGGCATCCGGGCTCGTGACGATGCGCTCACCGACCCCGTACCCGTCGATCGGAGCGTCGCCGAGCGCGAGGATGGAGTGCTCGTCCATGCCGCCGCTCACGAAGATCTTGGTGTGGGTCGCCCCCTCGGCGTCGAGCAGCTGGCGCGCGCGCACGAGGTTCTCGGAGGTGATGGCGGAGTCGATGCGGATGCCGTACGGGCCTCCGTCCGTCGCGCGCACGGCGTTCCGGATGCCGGTCTTCTCGCCGTACGTGTCGTAGGTGTCGACGAGCAGCACGTCGACGCCCGCGAACCGCGCGCTGAACGAGCGGAAGAACGCGGCTTCCGTCTCCCAGCGCGGCACGCCGGGCCTCTCCCAGGCCTGGATTGCGAAGTGGTCCATCGTGCCGGACATCGGCACGCCGTGACGCACATGGGCCGCGACGTTCGACGTGGCGGCGCACCCCGCGATGTAGGCCGCGAGCGCACCATCCACCGCGGCTTCGGGGTGGGTGCGGCGCTGCCCGAACTCCAGCACGGCGCGGTCTCCCAGGCTGCGCGCCGAACGCACGACCTGCGCGGCCTTGGTCGCCACCATGGTCATGTGGTTGATGAACGAGAGGAGCGGGGTCTCGATGAGCTTCGCGCTCAACAGGTCGGTCTCGACCTCGAGGTAGGGGCAGTACGCGGCCGGTCGCACGCCGTCGATCTCGAGCGGGCTGCCGTCGGACCGCACCGCTTTGCCAGCGAGCAGCAGCGTGCCCTCCCGGGGGGCGCGGATGCGCCCGGTGAACCGCCACTGGCGCAGACGGTCGACGAGGTCGGGCATGCCGCGCAGGGGAGGCCCGAGGGCCGCGTGCGCCTGGAGGGCGTCGAGGTCGGCTTCCGAGAAGCGGGCCTGCTCCAGGTGGTCGAGACAGCGCTGGAGCCCGGCCCACAGCAGCCAGGCACGCACGGGAGCCCCGTCGTGCGGGCTCTTCGGGAGGGAGCGCGAGAAGAAGCTCATGACCACGGGCGTGTCGGTGAGCCCGCCTGCGTGGTGCTCGACCATGGAGGTGAGCTGGTAGAGATCGATGTGGGTGGCGCTGGTCATCGCTCGAGGAGCTCCGGCAGCCGGCGGAAGGCACGGCCACGATGGCTGATGGCGTTCTTCTCGTCGGACGACAGCTCCGCCATCGTGCGCCCGGGCGTCTCGTCGGGCAGGAACAGGGGGTCGTAGCCGAACCCGTCCGCGCCGGCGGGCTCGAACGCGATGCGACCCTCGCAGGAGCCCGACACGGTGGCCTCGCGGTCGGGGCCCACGAGCGCGAGCACGCACCGGAAGCGCGCGGTGCGATCGGTGCGGTCGCCGAGCTGCGCCAGCAGGAGCGCGTTGTTCGCGGCCGTGGTGGCTTCGGGGCTGAACCGCTTGCTGTACACGCCGGGCCGGCCGTCGAGCGCATCGACCTCGATCCCGCTGTCGTCGGCGACCACCCAGCCCCGCGTGATCCCGTGGATGTAGTGGGCCTTCTGGAGGGCGTTCGCCTCGAACGTGTCGCCGGTCTCGGGCGGATCGACGTCGATGCCGGCCTCCTCCAGGGTGATCACGGTGATGCCGGTGGGCGCGAGGATGGCGCGCACCTCGGAGACCTTGTGCGCGTTGTTGGTGGCGAAGACGAGCTGCATGAGAGGGATACTGACACACGTGGACGCCGTGCGGCCTTCGACGTATGCGGGGGCGGGAGGTTCGCCGTGGACGAACTGGAGGTGCTCCTCACACAGCTCGAGGAGCTGCTGGGCGAAGGCGCGGTCGACACGAGCGATGCGCTCGAGATCGCGACCTGTGCGGGTCTGGCGGAGCGTCTGGGCGCGGATGCGAATGCGCTCGCGGCGGTCGAGGCCTGGCGTGCCGGTCCGGGCGGCCCCCTGCTGGCGGAGCTCTGGGAGGAGGTCGACGTGGCGTCGCTCGTCGAGGAGGTCGAGGGCCTGCTGGGCTCGAACGCCGACGAAGAGGAGCTCGAGGAAGCGGTCTTCGACTTCGACGATCTCGTGGCTGCGGCGGTGTGGTGCAACAAGCGCGGGGTCGTGATCACGGGCGCACAGACGGTCGCGGCGACGGTGCGCATGGCGCCCGAGGTGTTCGAGCCGCTCGCGCCGTACGGCGTGCAGATGTCGCGGCTCCGGGCGATCGGCGAAGACCTGGGGCTGTACGACTACTGGCTCGCGCTGGCCGACGCTTCGGGGAACTGAGCGCACCTGCGGGCGCGGTCCGGACAGATTCTGGTCGTCATCGCCTCCTGGGTCCCCCGCTGAAGAGGAGTGGATCCTCCCGGTTGGATCGCTGCCGGACAGATTCTGGTCGTCTGGGGGAACCCCGGTTGTCACCCTGAACACACTGAACTAACGTTCAAGGTATGGGTGGTGTCGTCTCCATCGCCGATCTGCGCGAGCAGATCCGGGCTCTCGAGGGCGGTCCCCGGGTCGTGCGCGCCCGAGTGCCCTCCGAGAACCCCACGATCGACGGGCTGATCGGAGGCCTCGCGCGCCCCGGGCTCGTCGAGCTCTCGGGGCCGGCAGGGTGCGGAGCGGTGCGGCTGGCGCTGTCCCTGGTGGCCGCGGAGACGTCCCGGCGGCGCTGGGTGGCCTGGGTCGACCGCGAGCGCACCCTGCATCCGCCCGCAGCCCTGGCGCTCGGCGTCGATCTCGATCGCATGCTGATCGTGCAGCCCCCGGCCACGGGCGCAGAAGGCGGGCGTCAGGCGGCCACCTGGGCGGTCGAGCAGTTGCTCCGGTGCGGGTGCTTCCGGCTCGTGGTCGTCACGAGCGAAGCGGGGGTCGCCGAGCACCGGTTCGCGGGCACCCGCTGGCGCCAGGCTGCCGAGAAGGGCGGCTCCACGGGGGTGTTCGTCACACGCGACGCGAAGTCGGGCCGCTCGCTCCAGCCCGACGTTCGCCTGCAGGTCGAGCACAACCGGGTCACCGTCGCACGCGACCGGTCCGCGCAGGCCGGCGCGATCGGCGTGCTCCCAGCGTGGTCTCCGCAGATCGACCCCTGGGAGGAGCGGTGATCCGCGAGCCCGCGCGCGCTCCGGTCGTGGCGCGCTACCTCGGGGTGTGCTTCCCGGCCTTCCGGCTCGAGCGCTGCGGATACGACGCCGACGACGTGGTGGCGCTCATCGCCGAGGAGAAGAGCGCCATGCGCCTGATCGCGCTCACCCCGGGGGCCCGTGAAGTCGGGCTCCGGCGCGGTATGACCGTCGCGCAGGCCCGCTCGCTCGTGCCCGACGTCCAGCTCGACCCGCTCGATCCCGTCGAGGAAGCCCGCGATCGCGGCGAGCTGCTGCGTGTGCTCGAGCGCCTGTCCGACCGCGTCCAGCCGATGGGCGAGCAGGAGTTCGTCGCCGAGATCTCCCGCACGTCCGGCGCGCTGGGCGGGGAGGAGGGCGTGGTCCACCGGGCCATCGAGCTCGCCGGTGCGCTCGGGCACCGTGTGAACGTGGCGATCACCGACGATCCGCTCGCGGCCCTCGCGCTGGCGGGGTCCGGCGCATGTGGGCCCGAGGGCTGCATCGTGCCACCGGGCGAGATGGCGTTCGTGCTCGCGCCCCTCCCGGTGGGCGTGCTCCATCCGTCCACCGAGCTGCTGGTGAGCCTGCAGGCCCTCGGCATCTCGTGCATCGGCGAGCTGGCCGAGCTCGACCCCGCATCCATCGCGGGCCGGTTCGGGGTCGAGGGCGCGCAGCTGCACCGCATCGCTTGCGGTACGTCGGCCCTCACCACCGAGAGCGCGGTGGCCTGGGTGGGCGAGGAGCTCCCGCGGGTCAGCGCGCACCTGGCGGGGGCCACGAGCACCCTCCAGCTCGCGTTCGTGCTGCCCGGCTTGCTGTCCCAGCTGTGCGCGGCCCTGGCCCAGCGCGACCTCGCGGTGGTCCGCCTGCGCTGCACGCTGCTCGTCGAGCGCTCCACTGCGCTGGGGTCGCGCACGAGCCCGGTCACGTTCGGGGTCCGTGTGGGGCGGCCCACCCGCGATGTCGGCACGCTCGAGCGGCTGGTGCGCGCCCGTCTCGAGGGCCTCGCGCTCTCGTCGCCCGTCGAGGAGTGGGTGATCGAGGTCGGCGAAGCCGTGCCCGAGCAGGGGTGGCAGCCCGGCCTCACGGATCGGTCCGAGGCCACGGAGCCGCTGCCCGACGTCCTGGCGCGCCTCACCGACGCCCTGGGCGACGCGGCGGTGTTCGCGGCCGAGCCCGTCGACACCTGGCGTCCCGAAGCCTCCTGGAAGCCCGTGAAGCTGCGCCTGGTTCCGCCGCTCCGTCGTCCCGAGCCGCCCTCCGCCGACCCCGTCGCGGTGCAGGAACGCTGGGAAGACGGCCTGCGCTGGGCGCGCCCCACGCAGCTCCTGAAGAAGCCCGAGCCCGTGCAGGTGCGCGTCGACCACGGAGTGCCGGCCAGCGTGCTGCTCGAGCAGGGCTGGCACGCGGTCGATGCCGCGCAGGGCCCGGAGTGCCTGTCGGGCGAGTGGTGGCGCCCGCAGCTCGCCTGGGAGCGTACCTACTGGGTGGTTCGTATGGGCTCGCGCACGGCGTGGCTCTTCCAGAGCGACGACCTCTGGTTCCTGCACGGCTGGTTCTGAAGCGGGCCTACCCGGCGAGGGCCCCGAGCTTCAGGTGAGCGTACGGACCTCGTGCCACAGGTGCTCGACCCGCGCGAACTCCTCGTCGGACGGCGCGACGGGCGGCGCTTCGTCCATCGGGAGCAGGCTGAACGACAGGGCATCGCCCCCCACATCGGGACGCGAAGTGGGAGCAGCGCCCGCAGGCACCGTGCGTGCGCCCGACGGGGACTCGTCGTCGAACAGCACGCTGGGCCCGAGCAGACCCATGGCGACCGCCACGAGCATCGGATGTGCGCCGACCTTGATTCCAGCCATGGAACCTCCCGCACGCAACCTAATCACGGCTCTCCGAGCGGGAAGCCCGGTTGACGAACGAAGACAACCCGGCGATACCCCGAAACGCACGACCCCCCGCGAGGGGGCCGGCATCCCGACCTCCCGCGCGGGGGGCCTGTCGCGGATCAGAGCGTGCGAGCGCGGCGCAGGGCCACGAGCGCGACCAGGCCGAACAGCCAGCCGCCACCGAGCGGAGCGCCGCTCGACGCACAGCCCTTGCAGCCGCCGGTGTTGCCGGTGCCGCCAGTGTCGCTGTCGGGGTTCGCACACGGGCCGTCGTCGTTCAGCGCATCGGCGAAGTTCGGCAGACCGTCGCAGTCGTCGTCGAGGAGGGGGTCGCCGTTCGGATTCTCGACCGCGTCGTCGATGCCGTCGCCATCGCTGTCGGTGTCGAGGTGGTTCGGCAGGCCGTCCTGGTCGAGGTCGGCGAACCCTTCGTCGCGGGTGAGCAGACCGTCGTTGTCGTCGTCGGGGTCGAGCGCGTCGATGATCCCGTCTTCGTCGGAGTCCGTCGGATTGTCGAGGTCGCCGATCTCGAGCAGGTCGGGGATGCCGTCGTGGTCGCTGTCGTCGTTGTACGGCGACAGGCCGAGATCGGATTCCTGACCGTTCGGGATCCCGTCGAGGTCGGCGTCGGCAGACGCACCGTCGAAGTCGTTCGGGTCGAGGTAGTTCAGCACCCCGTCGCCGTCGTCGTCGAGCTCGCCTTCGAAGGCCGTCGAGCGGTTGTCGCCGTCGTCGTTCGGATCGAGGTAGTCGGGGATCGAGTCGGGCTGCAGCGGGAACGGAGCTGCGAACGCGCCGGGCGCGTCGGTGTTCTGCGCGGTGGGGTCGAGCTGGATGCCGAGCACCACAGGGCAGGCGGCCGGTGGCGCCGGGCAGTCCTCGATGCAGAAGTACAGCCACTCGTTCGGCGTACCATCACCGCTCGTGTCGATCGGCTGGATGTCGCTCGGGCTCGCGTGGAACCCGCTCGGGCAGCTGAAGTCGAGCTCGCGCTCCGTGAGGATCGTGTCGCCGTCGTCGTCGGCGTCGTAGAGGTCGGGGCGCAGGTCGCCGTCGCTGTCCGGGAGGTTCGCGGGAACCGTCTGGATGGGCGGGAGGGCCGCAGCCGTGGGGCAGGGCACACCGGCCTCGAGGCAGTCGAGCACACCGTCGCAGTCGCTGTCGGGGTTGTTCGCGCACGGGTTGCCGAAGAACGGGTAGTCCGGCGGACAGTTCTCGAGACCCGGGCGCACGAGCGGCCCCGCACCGTCGGGATCGGGCGGGCACAGCTGGTTCTCGACCTGGTTGGAGATGCCGTCGAGGTCGGGATCGCCTTCCGGACCGGTGTTGTCGCAGTCGTACGCGTCGGGGAACGTGTCGCCGTCGCTGTCGAACGAGTCGGTCTCCTCGTCGTCGGTACGCAGCTGGCAGTCGGGACCGCCGGCCGGGCAGTTCGGGTGCGTGCCCGCGGCGACCGTCTGGGTCTGGTTGTCGGAGTCGATGTCGAGCCAGTTCGGGATGCCGTCGCCCACCACGATCCCGGTGCCCTGGAGGCAGTCGAGGTCGGCGCTGTTCTCGCCGCCCGCGCCGAAGAACCCGGTGCCGAGGCCATCGCCGTCGTCGTCGGTGTCTTCTGCGTTGATCAGGCCGTCACAGTCGCGGTCCCAGGGGATGCCCCAGGTCTTGCCGGTGGTGTGCGGGAGGCCATCGGCATCGTTCGCCGCAGCGTTCCCACAGGGGAGGTACAGGTCGACCCAGTCGGCCGGCGGCACCTCGCTGCGGTCGAGGAAGTTGATCCACTCGAGCCCGTCGGCAAAACCGTCGCCATCGCTGTCGGTGACGAGCGGGTTCGTCGCGTACAGGAGCTCCGCCCACGTCGGCACGCCGTCGCCCTCGTCGTCGGGATCGAGGAAGTCGGGGAGGTCGTCGGAGCACAGGATTCGCTGACCCGGGTTGCACAGGGGCAGGCCGCTGTAGAGGTCGAAGTTGTCGGTGAGCGGGTCGCCGTCGAGGTCGCGGTCTTCTTCGATGGTCGGCACGTCGTCGCCATCGTCGTCGGGGTCGCGGAAGTCGGGCAGATCGTCACCACGGGCCGCGAACATGTCGAGCGGCGGCTCGTCTCCGCTGTCGGGGATGCCGTCGGGGCCGGGATCCGGGAGGTCGGTGTTCGTGTGGTAGGGGTCGCCGGGCGTCTGCCAGTCTTCGTTGATGGTGAGCACCGAGTCGTTGTCGTCGTCGCGGTCGAGGAAGTCGGGCGCGCCGTCGCCATCGGTGTCGTTGAGCCGCGGGTCGGCCACGAGCTCCCAGTCTTCGAGACGCGTCAGCACGTTGTCGCCGTCGTCGTCGTCGTCGAGGTAGTTCGGGATGCCGTCGGCGTCCCAGTCGTCGTTCCGCGGGTTGTTGTTCGCGGTGCCCGTGCAGCCCGACGGGGCCAGACCGGGGCCCGCGCACAGGTACTCCTCCTCGCGGGTGGGGATGAGGTCGCCGTCGTCGTCGCGGTCGAGGCGGTCTTCGGTGCCGTCGACATCGGTGTCGATGGGGGACGCCGAGGAGCCTTCCGCGCTGTCGGGCACGTTGTCGCCGTCGGAGTCGGTGTCGACGTAGTCGTTCACGCCGTCGGCATCGAAGTCGTGCGTGCCGAACGCGATGAACGTCTCGTTCCACTCGTACTCGTCCGTCCAGTTGTCGCCGTCGGAGTCGAGATCGATGTGGTTCGCGCAGCTGTCGCCATCGGCGTTCGCGTTGGCCTCGCCCGCTTCCACGATCGTGGGGATCGTGTCGTCGTCGTCGTCCTGGTCGAGGTAGTTCGGGCCGCAGTCGAGGCTGCCGTTGCAGCCGGCGGCGTCGCCGTCGGTGTCGGACTGGCGCGGGTCGTTCGCCGGCGTGCCGGGCGCGCAGTCGATCTCGTTCCGCGTGAGCACGCTGTCGCCGTCGTCGTCCTGGTCGAGGAAGTCGCGGAGGCCGTCGCCCTCGGAGTCGTCGTTCCGGGGGTCGCCGTCGCCATCGATGTCTTCGAAGCGGGTGGGGACGCGGTCGTTGTCGTCGTCGTTGTCGAGGTAGTTCGCCGTGCCGTCGCCGTCCCAGTCGTCGTTGCGGGCGTCGGAGTCGTTCGTGCTCACACAGCCCGTCGGGCCGCCGTTCGCACAGGCGTACAGCGAGAGCGGGGCGTTCGGACCGGCCTGCTCCTCGGCCGTCGGGATGAGGTCGCCGTCGTCGTCGGCGTCGATCCGGTTCTCGAAGGTGTCGTTGTCGGTGTCGGTGCCGGTCGGGCGCTCCTGGCTGTCGAGCACCGTGTCGTTGTCGGAGTCGGTGTCGAGGTAGTCGTTCAGCCCGTCGCCATCGAAGTCGCGGACGCCGAGCAGCGTGAACACCTGCGACCACTCGTGCGCGTCGGGCCGCCCGTCGTTGTCGGAGTCGGTGTCGAGATGGTTCGGCTGGCCGTCCCCATCCTGGTTCCGCGGGACCGCGCCGCCCGTGCCGTCGCTGATCTCGACCGACGTGGGGATGCCGTCGTTGTCGTCGTCGGGGTCGATCATGTTCGGCAGCGAGTCGCCGTCGGTGTTGTCGTTGACGGGCGAGCCGCTGCCGTCGACGTCTTCGTTGCGCGTCAGCACGCCGTCGTTGTCGTCGTCGGTATCGAGGTAGTTCGGCGTCATGTCGCCGTCGCTGTCGTCGTTCCGCGGGTCGCCGTTGCCGTCGACGTCTTCGTCACGGGTGAGCGCCGTGTCGTTGTCGTCGTCGTCGTCGAGGAAGTCGGGGATGCCGTCGTTGTCCCAGTCGTCGTCGCGCGGGTTGCCGTTGTTGGTCTCGGGCTCCTCGTCGCGCGTGGGGATGAGGTCGCCGTCGTCGTCGCTGTCGATGCGGTTCTCGTTCGTGTCGCCGTCGGTGTCGGCGTCGAGCTCGTTCGTGTCGAGCACCTCGTCGTTGTCGGAGTCGAGGTCGAGGAAGTCGCGCATGCCGTCGCCGTCGGAGTCGCGACCCGTGAGCGTGACCGTCCACTCGTGGTTGTCGGACCAGCCGTCGTTGTCGGAGTCGGTGTCGAGGTAGTTGGGCAGCGAGTCGTTGTCGAAGTTGGCGTTCGTCGGACGCCCCACACCCGGGCCCTGGCCGTTGTCGGGGTGCTCGAGCCGCGTGGGGATGCCGTCGCCGTCGTCGTCGTTGTCGAGGCGGTTCGGCAGCGAGTCGCCGTCGGTGTTCGTGGGGTTCGAGGCCGTGCCGAGCTCGTCGTCGTCGGGCACGTCGTCGTTGTCGGAGTCGGTGTCGAGGTAGTCGGGCGTGCCGTCGCCGTCGGAGTCGCGGCCCGAGCTGGCGTTCGCCCACTCGTACGCGTCGGACCAGCTGTCGTTGTCGGAGTCGGTGTCGAGGTAGTTCGGCAGACCGTCGCCGTCGGGGTTCGCGGTGCCCTCCGTGGCCGTGGGGATGCCGTCGCCGTCGTCGTCGTTGTCGAGGTAGTTCAGGAGCGAGTCGCCGTCGGTGTTGTCGTCGAGCGGCCCGTTGATGCCGTTCGGGTTCTCGTTGGCGGTGGGCACGCCGTCGCCGTCGTCGTCGGCGTCGATGCGGTTCTCGCGCCCGTCGTTGTCGCGATCCTCCATGAGCTCGCTCACGTCCGGCACGGTGTCGTTGTCGGAGTCGAGGTCGAGGAAGTCGTCGAGGGCGTCGCCGTCGAAGTTCCGGTTGGGCGCGTTGTTCGACCACTCGTGGGCGTCGGTGTAGCCGTCGTTGTCGGAGTCGAGGTCGAGGTGGTTCGGCAGCCCGTCGCTGTCGCCGTTGGGCAGCGGGTACTCGTACGACGTGGGGATGCCGTCGTTGTCGTCGTCGGGGTCGCGGTAGTTCGGCAGGCTGTCGCCGTCGGTGTTGTCGTTCCGCGCATCGCCGACCCCGTCGACGTTCTCCATGGCGGTCGGGATGCCGTCGTTGTCGTCGTCGGGGTCGCGGTAGTCGGGCAGCGAGTCGCCATCGGCGTTGTCGTCGAGCCAGTTCCCGTTGTTGTTCACGTCTTCGAACCGCGTCTGGATGCCGTCGTTGTCGTCGTCGGGGTCGCGGTAGTCGGGGAGGGCGTCGCCGTCGGTGTTGTCGTCGCGGGCGTCGCCGCCGTTGTAGTTCTCCTGGACCGTCGGGATGCCGTCGTCGTCGTCGTCGGCGTCGAGGTAGTCGAGCAGGGCGTCGCCGTCGGTGTTGTCGTCGATCGGGCCGTTCATCCCGTTCGGGTTCTCGTTCGCCGTGAGGATGCCGTCGTTGTCGTCGTCGTTGTCGATGCGGTTCGGGCGCGCGTCACCGTCGGTGTTCGCGTTCAGCTCCTGCGCATCGGGCACGGTGTCGTTGTCGGAGTCGAGGTCGAGGAAGTCGTCGGTGCCGTCGTTGTCGAAGTCGGGATCCGACGCGTTCCACTCGACCGCATCGGTGAAGCCGTCGTTGTCGGAGTCGGTGTCACGGTAGTTCGGGATGCCGTCGGCATCGCCGTTCGCACGCGCATTCTCGTACGCCGTCGGGATTCCGTCGTTGTCGTCGTCGGGATCGCGGTAGTCGGGCAGCGAGTCGCCGTCGGTGTTCGTGTTGCGCGCGTCACCCGGGCCCAGATCCTCCATGATCGTGGGGATTCCGTCGTTGTCGTCGTCGGGATCGAGGTAGTCGGGCAGCGAGTCGCCGTCGGTGTTGTCGTTCGCCCAGTTCCCGTCGTTGTTCAGGTCTTCGAAGATCGTGTTCACGCCGTCGTTGTCGTCGTCGGGGTCGCACCGGTTGCGCAGACCATCGCCGTCGCTGTCGGCGTCGAGCTCCATGCCGTCGAGGATGCCATCGCCGTCGGCATCGGGGTTGTTCCCCGGGAGGCGCTGGATGCCCGCCATGTTCGTGTTGCAGTCGTAGTTGTACTCGGCGAAGTCCGACAGGCCGTCGTTGTCGGAGTCGGTGTCGCAGTCGTCGGTGCCGAACGCCTGCTCCGTGGCGTACTGCAGGCCGTCGTTGTCGTCGTCGAACGTGACGTTGCCAGAGCAGTCGTTGTCGACGCCATCGCCGCCGAAGCCCGAGCACGTGTCGTTCACGCCCGGGTTGATGTTGCCGTTGCCGTCGTTGCAGTCGGTGGCGTCGTTCGCCTCGCCGGCAGCGGGCTCGTTGCAGTTGCCGTCGCCGTCGTCGATGACCGTCTGCGTCGTGCTGCCGTACGAGTCGTTGTCGCTGTCGCGGTAGCACGTGATGTTGCCGGAGCAGTCTTCGTCGACGTTGTTCCCCACGATCTCCATCGCACCGGGGTTCACGGCCGCGTTCATGTCGTCGCAGTCGAGCAGCATCGCCGCTTCGTTGTCGCTCGGGATGCAGTTGCCGTCGCCGTCGTCGTCGATGATCTGGTTCACGCCGTAGGCATCGCCGTCGTCGTTCCGGAAGCACTCCTCACGGCTGTCGCAGTCCTGGTCGATGCCGTCGTTGACGTGCGACCCGTTGAGCGGCGCGCCCGGGTAGATGTTCTGGGCTCCGGGGGTGTCGTTGCAGTCGCCCGCCTGGTCGGCCTGCTGCTGGCCGGGCAGACAGCCGTTGTTCCCGACGTCCTGCACGATGACGTTCACGCCGAAGTTGTCGCCGTCGAGGTTCTGGAAGCACTCGTCGAGGTTCGAGCCGTCGCAGTCGTTGTCGACGCCGTTCTCGATGTCTCCGAGCACGATCATGCGGCCGAAGTACGCGTTCGGGTTGCCGTCGTTGCAGTCGGTGTTCGTGAGCGACTCGTTGGCGTCGTCGCACACGCCGTCGCCGCTGTCCTGCTGGACGATCCCCGAGTTGTTGCCCTGGCCGTCGCCGTCGCCGTCGCGCCAGCACTCGTCGCGGTTCGAGCCGTCGCAGTCGTCGTCGACGCCGTTGTCGATGTCGGCCGCCGAGATGGGGGCGCCCTGGTAGATGTTCGGGTTGTTGTCGTTGCAGTCGTTCGTGTTCGTGGACTCCTGCTGGCCGGCCGTGCAGCCGCCCGACGGGTTCTCGACGAACGTGGGCACGCCCTGGCCGTCCATGTCGTTGTCGAACCAGCACTCGTCGGTGCCGCCCGAGAGGGAGCTGCAGTTGCTGTCGCGCCCGTCGTTGATGTCGGACTGGTCGATCGGCGCGCCCGGGAAGATGTTCGCGCGGGTGTCGTCGCAGTCGAAGGCCACCCCGTTCACGGCGGGCTGGTTGACCGCCTCACCGTCGGCCGGCTCGCACAGCACGTCGGCGTCGCCGCTCTCGTTGATGATCATGCCGCTGCGCCCGAAGAGGTCGCCGTCGTCGTTGCGCCAGCACTCCTCGCCCCCCGCGCAGTCGTTGTCGACGCCGTTGCCGATGTCGGAGGCCCCGAGCGGCTTGTTGGGGAAGATGCTCGCGCCGGTTCCGGCAGTGTCGTTGCAGTCGGTGCTGATCAGGGACTGGTTGTTCGCGGGGAGGCACTGCCCGTCGTTGTCGCTGTCGGCGACGATGGTGGTGCGGCCGTAGCCGTCGCCGTCCTGGTCCTGGAAGCACTCGTCGAAGCCGTCGCAGTTGATGTCGATGCCGTCGTCGACGTCGCCCGCGACGGGCAGCTTGCCCGGGTAGGCGTTCGGGTTGTTGTCGTCGCAGTCGCCGCCGCACGAGGACACCGCATCGCCGTCGGTGTTGTCGTGGTTGAGCGCCGCGTCGGTGTCGTCGCAGTCGGCCGTGGGGTAGCCGGGACCGGTCTCCGCGGGCCACCCGTCTTCGTCGACGTCGGCCAGGTAGCGGATGCGCACGTTGTCGATGAACGGCGAGACGTTGAACTCGGGGTAGAAGTCGAGCTCGTACTGGAAGAAGTCGCCCGTACAGTCGGCGATGTCGATCGGCGCGGATGCCGTGCGCAGGTTGAACGGACCCTGCCAGGCGCCGGCCGTGCCGCCATCCTGGTCTTTCCACTCGGTGCCCGCGATCGTGTTGTTCCCGTTGGTGTCGTTGCCGCACCGGACCCGCAGGAACACGTCGGAGTTGCCCGCGCCCGTGAAGCTGTCGTCCCAGTCGAACGAGTACCAGATCGCGTTCGTCTCGAACGCCGCGGCCGAGATGGCGGTCTCTCCGCTCGCCGTCGCGGAGTCGGACGTGCGGTAGGTGCCGCGCCACGTGAACTCGCTGTCGACCTCGGCCTGCGTGGTGTCGACGGACATCGCGATGGGGCCGCCGAGCCAGTCGGTCTCCGCGCCCGAGCCGTCGAGGTAGTCGACCGTGATGTCGACCACGTCGGTGTTCGCCGGCAGCGTCAGCACGATGAGGTCGGCGCCGTTGCCGCGGCAGTCGGGGTCGGTGCCGGTGTCGCCCACGAAGCCCGTGATGGACGTCGTGGCCCAGCCCACGCCATCGGACGTGCCCGACGCGTTGGACCGGCCTCCCCCGGAGCTCATCGCGTCGACGATCGGCACGACCACGTCGAGGTCGGTGCCCGTGGCACGGTCGATCACGAACGTGTAGCTCGCGCCGGCTCCGGCGCCGCGGGCACCGTGCGTGAGGAAGCGGACCTCGGTGGTGCGCAGGCTCGAGCCCGGCATGTCGATCACCTCACCCGCGGCGATCGCGAGCTCGAGGCTGTTCGTGTCGTCGGCGGCGAGCCCGGTGCGGAAGTCGTACCCGCCCTTCGTCGTGAACACCGAGCTGTGGAACGAGTTCGTTCCCGTCGGGAGGCACGCATCGCCCACCCAGCGGGCGTCCTCCGGCTCGTCCTTCTCGAGGTCGAGCTGCCAGTTCGAGCCGTCGTAGAAGCCGCGGTACCACGGGTCGGACAGGACCTCCACAGTGGCTACGGCGACCCCACCTCCGGCCGTGGTGACGTTGGTGCTGCTCGCACTCTGGGCGTCGGAGAAGTCGGGAGTCGCGGTCTGGCTGACCGTCGCAGCGTATGCGACGGCGAGGGTGGCGACGGAGGCCACCCCGACGGGGATGGCGAGGCGAACGACGTTACGGCGCATGGAAGAGCTCGTCCTGAAACGGTGTCGGCTGCACTCTAGCACCGAAATGACGGGATCCGCCGCCCCTCCGACAGGGATTCTGGGGCGTTCGCGGGTTAGTCGGCGGCCGCAGTGCTCCTCGACACCACCACTTCCATCTCGACTCCCGAGCGGGTCCGGTTCCGTCACCGCATCGCGGGGCCCGGGCGGCGCAGCGTGGCATGGGCGCTCGACGCGTTCGCGCAGGTGTCGGTGCTGTTCGTCGTGCTGATGGTGGCCAGCCTGTTCCAGATCGTCGGGCTCGACGGGTTCGGTGTGGGCGCGCTCCTCCTCGCCCTGTTCACGATGCAGTGGCTGTACGGCGCGTTCTTCGAGACCGTCCTGGCAGGCCGCACACCCGGGAAGATGGCGCTGAAGCTGCGCGTCGTGACGGAGTCCGGAGCACCTGCCCGGTTCCCCCAGTACCTCCTGCGGAACCTGCTGAAGGGCGCCGACTTCCTGCCGGTCGGCTACGGAATCGGGCTGCTCGTGATGCTCGGCGATCGTCAGCAGCGGCGGATCGGCGACATGGTGGCGGGTACGGTCGTCGTCGACGAGACCACCGGGCAGATGCTCGGGAGCGCGCCCATCCAGCCCCCCGTCAGCGAAGACGAGCGGCGCTCGCTGCCTGCGAAGGTGGAGCTCACGCGAGACGAGCTCGGTGTGATCGAGGAGTTCCTGCGTCGGCGGCCGCGCATGTCCCGCGAGCGCGCGAACGAGCTCGCCGAGCTGCTCGCCCCGGCGCTCACCCGCACCACGGGCGTCGAGGCCGACACGGCGGAGCGCGTCATCGTGCTCGCCTACGCACGGGCCACGGGTCGCGACCGCACCCTCGAGGAAGCGCCGTGAGCGCCCTCCGCCGCGAAGACTTCGTGCAGGCCCGCCAGGATCGGTGGGCCGCGCTCGAGACGAACCTCCGGCGCAACCGGTCCACCGCGCACGACTCCAGCGAGCTCGCCCGCCTCTACCGGGCCGTCGCAGCCGACCTCGCCAGCGCACAGAGCACCGACCAGCCCGCCGACATCGTCGCCTACCTCGACGACCTCGCCGGGCGCGCCCACAACGCCCTGTACGGCACCCGGCGCCTCGGCGGCTTCAACCCGCTCCGCCTGCTCGCCATCGAGTTCCCGCGCGAGATCCGCGCCCAGTGGGCCTTCTTCCTGGCCGCGAACGTCCTGTTCTACGGGCCCTTCCTCGTCGCCTCGGTCGGGTGCCTGCTCGATCCCACCGTCGCTGCCCACGTGCTGCCCGAGTCCCAGCTCGAGATGATGGAGGAGATGTACTCCGACTCCATCGGGCGCGGTGGGGCCGGTGAAGACGCGCTGATGGCGGGGTTCTACGTCAACAACAACGTCGGCATCGCGTTCCGGTGCTTCGCGACGGGGGTGTTCGCGGGCCTCGGGAGCCTGTTCTTCCTGGTCTACAACGGCGCCGTGATGGGCACGATCGAGGGCTACCTCATCTCCGAGGGCCGGGGCTGGAACCTGCTCCTGTTCACGTGCGGCCACAGCGCGTGGGAGCTCACGGGGATCGTCGTCGCCGGGACGGCCGGGCTGCGGCTCGGGTGGGCGCTGCTCGTCACCCACGGTCGCACCCGCGCGGCCTCCCTGAGCGCGGCCGGTCCCGAGCTGTACCGCCTGATCGCCGGCGCTGCGATGATGCTCTTCGTCGCCGCGGCGATCGAGGGCTTCTGGAGCGCGAGCCCGCTCCCGTGGTGGGTCAAGCTCCCCTTCGCGGCCGTGCAGGTCGTGGTGATCGTGCTCTGGCTGTCGCTCGGCGGCCGTTCCTGGCGGCCCGCGTGAACCCCAACCTGTGCCGGGTGGTGCTGCGGCCTCGCGGGCCGCTCGAGGTGTTCGACCTCGGGATGCGGTTCGCGCACGCCAACCGCTCGGTGCTGCTCCGGCTCACAGCGCTCGTGGTGGGGGTCCCGTGGCTCCTCCTCGTGCCGATCTGCTGGTGGTTCGAGGGCGCGTGGTGGGTCGCGCTGCTCCCGCTGCCGCTGTTCCCGTTCGTGCAGGCTCCGTTCACCCTGATGGGTGGGCGCCTCCTGTTCCGAGACGACGCCACCGTCGGGCAGACCCTCCAGGAGCTGCTGCGCGCGACCGGACGCGTGTCCGGCATCGTGCTGACGGGCTTCGTCTCGACCCTTTTGTCGCTCGCGACCTGTGGGTACGGCTATCTCCCGCTCCTCGCCGCGGTGCTCTACGTCCCGGAGACCGCCCTGCTCGAGCGGGTCGGGCTCGACCGCGGGCTCCGTCGGTCGCTCAGGCTGGCCGGAGGGCACCTCGGCGTCGCGCTCGTCGGGGCCACCGCCCGTGTGTTCCTCACCCTGTGGGCCGCCGCGGTGGCGGAGGGCTTCGGGCAGGCGGTGTTCGACACCACGTTCCAGCTCGGGCAGCCCTTCGGAGCCGCCGCGAACGGCGAGGTCACGCCGTTCCTCCTGTTCGGGATGCTGCTCGCCCAGCCGATCCACGCGATCTACCGCCTGCTCCTGTACGTCGACGTGCGCACGCGGGTGGAGGGCTGGGACCTCCAGGTGGGCCTGCGCGCGGCGGGCCTCGCGAGGACGAAGGCATGATCGCCTTCCTCTCCCTCGCGCTCGGCGCGCCCACCGTGCTCGACGACGAGGCGTTCCGGTTCTGCCACGAGAACGGCGACCACGAATTCGAGGAGCGGTTCTGCCCCCTGCTCGAGCACGTCCCCGAAGACCGGTGCCCCGGGATGCGCGCGTTCTGCGCCGCTCCGGACGAAGCGCCGGCTCGCGGCTGCGACCGTCCCACCCCGTCCAAGGGGACCACCGGAAACGATCCGGTCGCCCCCGAAGCGCCCACCCACGAGTGGGACCTCGACGCACCGTCCGGCTGCGACACCCAGCAGAGCTCGCTCGGCCTCACCACGCTGCTCGGATGGATCTTCGCCATCGTGGTGGCCGTGATCGTCGCCGGGATCGCCCTGGCGCTGCTCCGCTACCTCGGGCTCCGCGCCGACGCCCCGGTCCCCACGGTCGTGCGCGTGAAGAAGGTGGAAGAGGAGGAGCAGTCCTTCGCCGAAGCCGTGCAGGACGTGCCCGACCTCCCGAGCGACGACCTCCTCGGCGCCGCCCGGCGTGCGCTCGACGAAGGGCGGCTCGGAGAGGCCGCGGTGCTCGCCCGGGGCTCGGTGCTCCGCCGGCTCGGGGAGCGCCGCGTGCTCAAGCTCCATCGGGCCCGTACCGATCGGGAGTATCTCGGGCAGTCCGGCGAGCATCGCGGGCCGCTCGGCGAGGTGTTCGAGGTCGCGGAGCAGCACCGGTGGGGACGCGTCCCTCTCGATGCCCCCCGGGTGCGCACGGCGCTCGAGGCCGCGGCCCGCCTGCTGGCTGCCGTCGCGCTGCTCCTGTGGGGGTTCGCGGCGCACGGAGCGAACGAGCGCTACGGTCCCGCGGGCGACGTGGGCCTCGAGCGCGTCCTCCGCAAGCACGGCTTCGAGGTGTCGTTCCGACTTCGGGGTCTCGAGGGCCTCGACGAGAACGGTGCCGACCTCGACGTGCTCGTGCTCGACACCACCGGGCTCGATCCCACCCCCGAGGACTGGGCGTCGATCCGGCGCTGGGTGGAGCTCGGCCACGTGCTCTGGGTGGCCGGCGCCCCCGAGGGATTCCCGGAGCTCGGCTCGCGCGAGGCGGTGTCCGGAGAGGTCGCGCTGTACGGGCCGCTGGCGGGCGAGGGGCTCGAGACGCCCATCTGGCCGAACGGTCCGCTGCTCGGGTTCACCGGCGGCGAGGGCTGGGTGGTGTCCGAAGGCGCGAATCCGATCGTCGTCGCCCCTGTGGGGGCCGGGGTGGTGCTCGCGGTCGCCGACCCCGTGCTCTTGTGGAACGGGTCGCTCGTGGTGCCCGCGAACGAGGCGTTCCTCGGAGAGGTGCTCGTGCGCGGGCAGGCGCGCGGCTGGCCGATGGGCGAGCCCGCCATCGTGCAGCTCGCCACCATCGCGGGAAGCCGGGGCGACCAGAACCCCGCCACGTCGGTGATGAATCTCCGCCTGCTGCCGTTCGTGATCCAGGTGCTCGTGCTGTGGATCGCCATCGTGGCCTGGCGGGGCTGGCCCTTCGCGCCGCTCGCCGACCCGCCGTCGCGGGGTCGTCGCAACTTCGCCGAGCACCTCGACGCCCTCGCGCGTCGCTACCGGCAGGATCGCGGCAGCCGGCACGTCGCGCACGCGTACGCCAGCCTCGTGCTCGAGCGGTACCGCCGGTCGGGCCTCGTGCTGCTGGCCCGTCGCCACGGGCTGTCCGCGAAGGAGGCCGACGCGCTGGCGGACCGCGCAGTGGCGCTCTCCGAGAATCCCGAGGGGCCGAGTGGCCGCTCCGACTTCGAGCTGATGGAGGACCTGTGGAAGGTGACGCGACCCCGATGAACCGGGGTCTGAAGTGGAGCTTCGACACCGTGATGCACGAGGTCACCCGCGTGGTGCTCGGGCAGGACGACGTCGTTCGCACCGTGCTGGTGGCCCTGTTCGCAGGGGGTCACGTGCTCCTGGAGGGCCCACCGGGCCTGGGGAAGACCCTCCTCGCACGGTCGCTGTCGCGAGCGCTCGGGGTCGACTTCAAGCGCATCCAGTTCACGCCCGACCTCATGCCGAGCGACGTGACCGGCGGGAACGTGTTCAACCAGCGCGCCGACGACTTCGTGTTCCGGCCCGGGCCCGTGTTCACACAGGTGCTGCTCGCCGACGAGATCAACCGCGCGCCCGCGAAGACCCAGGCCGCCCTGCTCGAAGCCATGAGCGACCGCCAGGTGTCGGTCGACGGCGAGACCCGCGAGCTGCCGAGCCCCTTCTTCGTGCTCGCCACCCAGAACCCCGTGGAGAGCGAGGGCACGTACCCCCTCCCCGAAGCGCAGCTCGACCGGTTCCTCGTCAAGACCCTCGTGGGGCACCCGCCCCTCGCGGTGGAGGTCGCGCTGCTCCGGTCCACCGTGCAGGGCTTCGATGCCGCAGACCTCGACCAGGCGGGACTCCAGACCGTGCTCGACGCCGTCGGGATCGCCGCATGCCAGGGAGAGGCCCGCGGGGTTCGCGTCGACGACGAGATCCTCGACTACATCGCGGCGCTCGTGGGTCGTACGCGCGCCCATCCCGCCGTCGATCTCGGGGCCTCGCCGCGCGCCAGCATCGGGCTCCTGCGGTGCGCCCAGGTGGTCGCCGCCATCGCGGGCCGCGCCTACGTCGTGCCCGACGACGTGAAGGAGATGACGCACCCCGTGCTGCGGCATCGCTTCCTGCTCCAACCCGACGCCGAGCTCGAGGGGGTGTCGACCGACCGGGTGATCGACGAGATCCTCGACGACGTGCCCGTGCCCGGGGGCCAGGCCGCGTGAATCTGGCGTTCATCCCGACCGGACGACAGGTGGCGCTGTGGGTCGTACCCATCGCGCTGTCGATCCTCGCCATCGCGCTGCCGATCGTGCTCGCGCCGATGGTGGCGCTCGACGTCGTCCTCGTCGGGGTGCTCCTGCTCGATGCGCTGCTCGCCACTGCGTCGCTCACCCCGCGTCGGGTCGTGGGCGCGGTGCAGTCCGTGGGGCGCCCGTTCGAGGTGCGCATCGACGTGGTGAATCGGGGCCGTTCCCAGCGGGTGATCCGCGTCATGGACAGCCCGCCGGGCACGGCCGACGGGCTCCCCATCGCGGCCGTCGTGCCGCCCGGTTCCGAAGCCGAGCTCGAGTACCTGCTCACGATCCCCCGTCGGGGCCGGCACGCCTTCGGCCCGATCACCGTGCGCTGGTCGTCTCCGCTCGGGCTGTGGGAGCGCCAGAAGCGCTTCGACGCCCCCCAGGAGGTCCGGGTGTACCCGGACTTCGGCCAGCTCCGATCGTGGGGGGTCGACGCGAGGCTCACGGAGGAACGCGTGCCGGTCCGCTCACGCCGCAGGCTCGGGGGCGAGAACGAGTTCCAGCGGCTCCGGCCGTACGTCGCAGGCGACCCGTACCGGCACATCGACTGGAAGGCCACGGCCCGCAAGCGCGAGTTCGTCACCCGGGAGTTCGGCCAGGAGTCCAACCAGAACGTCATCTTCCTGCTCGATGCCGGCCGGATGATGAGCGCCGACTACGGCGACATGACGGCCTTCGACCACGCCCTCAACGCGGCCCTGATGATGGGGCAGGTCGCGCTCCGGCACGGCGACCGCGTCGGCCTGCTCGCGTTCGACGACCGCATCCGTGCCTGGCTCCCCCCGAAGGGCGGCAGCCGGTCGGGCTCGCGCCTCATCCGCACCACGTACGACGTGTTCCCGTCGCTCGGAGAGCCCGACTACGCGCTCGCGTTCCGGCACCTCTCGCAGCGCGTGCGCCGGCGCAGCCTCGTCGTGCTGTTCACGGCCGTGGTGGACGAGGTGAACGCCGAGCTCTCGCAGAACCTGCTCCGGGGGCTCGCCCGCCGGCACCTCGCGATGTCGGTGTGGGTGCGAGACCCCGCCATCGACGCGCGCCTCGAGGGCCCCACCCGCGAGCCCCTCGACCCCTGGCTGCGCGGCACCGCCGCCGAGATCGCCCTGTGGCGGGACCGGGAGCTGGCGGGCCTCCGCCGGCGCGGCGCGCTGGTGGTCGACGCCCCCACATCGCAGCTCACCCCGGCGCTGCTGGCCCGCTACCTCGAGATCAAGGCGCGGCGCCTGCTTTGACGCCGTCCCGGCCGATGGAATAGACGCCCCGGATGGAGGAAGACCCATGATGCGCCACACCCCGGTCGCGATCGTCGCAGCCATCGGCTGTACGTTCGCCGTGGAGGCCGCCGCAGCAGACGTGTTCGATGCGGACATCATGGAGATCGTGCCCACCGGAGCGGTCGCGGGCGACGGGAAGACCGCGGTCACGGTGCGTCTGTTCGCGCGATCCGCCGATGGCTCGGCGCTCACGGGGCTGAAGCCGAAGATCACGGCGTCCGAGGGCTCCGTCGGGGCGGTCACGGCCGCCGGTGAGGGCTGGTACAGCTTCGAGCTCACGCCGCCCAGCACCTCGCAGCCCGTGAAGGTGACGCTCACGGCGAAGGCGGGCGCGCTGTCGTCCGAGGCCGAGATCCCGGTGGTGCCTGCGGGGCAGGGCACGCTGAAGATCACCGCGAACCCCACGTCCCTCATCCTCGGCCGCACCGACACCGCCACGCTGTCGTTCCAGGTCGACGGAGACGTGCCGGCGGCCGACCTCGAGATCGCCGCGTCGTCCGGGGAGGTCACCGACGTCACCGACATGGGCGGCGGCCTGTTCACCGCGCGGTACAAGCCGCCGTCCGTGAACTACCCGCACCTCGCGATCATCTCGGCCGTGGCGCGCAACCACGCCGATCTGGCGGCGTCCACCGTGGTGAAGCTCCAGGGAGCGGTCGACTTCCCGGTCACGGCGGCGGCCGGTACCTCCGTGGTGCTCAAGATCGCCGGCGGCGACTACGGGCCCGTGAAGATGGACGCCAGCGGGAAGGGCAAGGTGCCCATCATCGTGTCGCCGGGCATCAACGAGGCCCGCAAGGTCGTCGTGAAGGACGGCCAGCGCGAGGAGACGCCGTTCGACCTCCAGATCCCCGAGACGCGACGCATCGCGTTCATGCCGCCCACGGGGGGCGTGCCCCTCGACGGCCGCGCCCATCCGGTGCGCATCGTGGTCCGGAAGCCCGACGGGTCCCCCGATGGGGGCGCGAACCTCGAGCTGTCCGTCGACAAGGGCACGCTCGGCAAGCCGCGCCACGTGGGCGATGGCCTGTACGTGGCCGACTTCACGCCCAGCGCGGCGGGGGTCGCGAAGATCTCGGCCGACCTGCCCGGCACCCAGAAGAACCAGACCGAGCTCGAGGTCACGGTGCTCGGGAAGCTGCCCGACACCGTCGGCTGGGACGCCCTCGCGTCGGTGCCCGCGAGCTCCGGGTCTGCGGCTGGCGTCGTGATCGTGCCGCGCTCCCGGGTCGTGCACGCCGACGGCTCCGCGAAGGTCACCCTGTTCGTCGCAGCCGTCGACACGGCCGGGTACCCCGTGCCGGGCGCGCGCGTCGAGCTGTCCGCGTCGTCCGGCAAGGTGCCGGGGTCCGTCACCGCGAACGCGTCCGGCGTTGCCACGGCCGTCTACACGTCTCCTGCGAAGGCCGGGTTCGTCCGCATCGCGGGCACGTCCGGTGCGCTGTCCACCGAGGCCGCGCTCGTCGCGACCGAGAACCCCATCGAGCTCGTGTGGCCGCGGTCTTCCGGCGCTCAGGGCGACTGGGAGGCCCGCCTGCCGGGCGAGTCCGCCAGCGGGGGTACGGGGGTCACGACGCCCGAGCCCACCGAGCCCCAGCCCGTGTCGAAGTCGATGGACGTCGCCGCCGCGGGGGCCGAGATCACCGCCGTCGAGCTCACGCCGCCCACGTCCGTGGCGCCCGGCTCCACGCTCGTGCTCACCGCCCGGGCGCTCACGGAAGACGGCAAGGGCGTGCCGGGCGCCGAGATCGACTTCCTCACGAACGCGGGCACGTTCGGTCCCGTCACGGATGCCGGCGACGGCACGTACACGGCCGAGCTCTCGGTCCCCAAGAAGGCCACGGGCGAGCTCAAGCTGTCCGTCGTCGCGGGGTCGGGCGCCATGGCGCGCAGCACGCTCGCCATCGATCCCGGCGCCATCGCTCCGGTCCCCGACAAGCCCCGTCCCGACAAGCCCCCCAAGGAGCCGAAGGAGGCCGCCGACACGCCCTGGCTGAGGGTTCGCGCCGGTGGGGCAGGGGGCTCGTACAAGTACGCACAGCGCCCGTCCGAGAGCCCCGGTCCGCTGCTCCCGCGCAGCCTGGTCGTCGGAGGCCCGGATGGCGGGTCTCCCGCGGGCCTCGCGGGCATCGAGGCCGACGCACGTGCGTGGTTCCTGCCCTACGTCGGCGCGCACGTCGGCTTCCGGTCCACGCGGTACTCGATCTCCGCAGAGACGTTCAGCGATCCCGCGCCCGACTGGATCACGCACCTCCGCGCCGACGCCGCGGTGCGCTACCCGTTCGCCGTCGGCTCCGACCAGTTCTGGATCGGCGCCAGTGGCGGGTTCCAGCTCGACGACTTCATCGTGTTCAAGGGCTGTCTCGAGCCCGGATGCGAGGTCACCTACGAGCCGCTCACGCTCCCGGGCCTCGAGGTGGGCGCGGAGCTCGGCGCCGAGGTCGGTCCGCTGTTCTTCATCGGCAACGTGTCGCGCGGGTTCGCGTTCGCGACCGTGGGGTACCGCACCGGGGTCGACGTCGACATCGGCTACGAGGTGCACGAGAACGTGTTCGTGGACCTCGGGGGCGCGTTCATCTCGCGGCGCCTGCGCGTCGAGGGCGACACCTCGGGCACCGAGTTCGGCCAGCTCGAAGACACCCAGCTCGTCGGGCGCCTGTCGGTCGGCTTCCAGCTGTAGTCGACCCGCGTCAGGGTGCGGGCGGCGCCGTGAGCAGCGCCAACCACCGCGCGTCGCGACCATGGCGCTCGGGCACGCTCTCGAGGGCCCGCTTCGCGAACGCGCCGTCCTTGCAGGCCGCTTCGCACCACGAGCCCCAGCTGAACACCATCGCCCACTGCTCCTTCTCGAGGGCGACCTCGAGCGGCTTGCGGAGCCACAGGTCGACGTCGCTCTTCGCGTCGGCCGGACGGAACTGCACGGCCGTGTACAGCGAGTTGTTGAGCTGCGCGAACGCCTTCGGGTCGCCGCCGATCACGCGCTCGAGCGCCAGCCCCGCGTCGATCGCGCTCACCGCGCTCGTGCGTGCGGCCGTCTGGGCCCTCACGCGGTCCATCAGCGCATCGACCTCGGGCACACGGGCCTGGTCGGCCTTGCTGCCCGCTTCGAAGCGGCCCTTCACGGCCACGAGCGCGCGGTTGATCTCGCGCGACCGGACTGCCGCCTTCTTCAGCTCCTCCGACCGCTTCTCGCCCTCCGCCACGTGCTCGGGACCGGGGGCCGCGGCGTACCAGGTGTCGACGTCCGCGATGCGCGCGTCGACCGTGTCGAGCTCGGCGGCGTAGGCGATCAGGTCGGCGGAGTCGTCCGCGAGCGCAGAGACGAGGGACAGCAGCACGAACATCCGGTCCTCCTGGTCGCGCCGGGCTGAAGGCTCCCGGTCACGGCCATTCTAACGGCCCGGTCGCGTCCGGCATTCCGTGGGTCAGTCCGCCGCCGAGAACACGTACGGCCAGAAGATCTCGCCGCTCGCTTCGGCAGGGAACGTCCAGGACTGCACGCGCTCGTGGATGCACTGCTCCAGTGCGGAGCTCCCGACGGTCTGGGATTCCGTCCAGACGTCGATGGGACGCCCCGCCTGGAGCAGCGCGCCCATCTCGATGCGCCCGCCGAGCTTCGGGTCGCGCTTCAGCTCGCGCTCGTAGCAGTAGCGGACCTGTGGCGCGTACCGCTTCAGGGCCTTCTTGATCTCCGCCGAGGTCGTGGTGGGGAACTGCTCGAGCTCCTTCGGCGCGCCCGCCACGAACACGTTCGGGCCCCCTCCGATCTCCGAGCTGCCCCCGTCCCCGATCCCGGCGACCTCCACGTCCATCGCGCCGATCCCCCCCCGCGTGCGGCGCAGCCCCTGCTCCTCGCCGTGCCAGCCCGTGGTCTCGACCGTGCTGTCGAGCGCGATGGCCTCGTCGACCCCGATCTCCCACGTGGATTCGCCCGTGGACCCGATCAGACCGGCCTTCATCATGCGCGCTTCGATGGACTCCTTCGCCTTCGCGATGTCGCGCGCGCGCTCGCCTTCCGTGCGCGGCTTGGGGGTGGGCTCCACGGCCTTCTGCTCGACGGCCCGCTTCGGCTTCGCCGGCACCTCCACCACGGCGACCATCTCGAGGACCGGGGGCTCCTCGCGGTCGATGTAGACCGGAGGGGGCAGGCGCGTGAGGAAGTCGGCGAGCGCGTCTTCACCGACGTTCCGGGTCTCCGGCGCGGTGCCCACGTAGATCCCGAGCAGCAGGCCGAGCGCCGACCACGTCACCAGCGACTGCACGAACATCGGGTCGTCGTCCTCCAGCCACCGGGGCCGGTAGCTCTGGGGAGCGAACGACACGGGGAGCGGACGGGGCGGCAGCACGACGCTCTGGTAGAGCACGGTGACCTCTGCGAGGTCGATCCGGCCGCGGTCACCCTGAGCGAGCGTCGCTTCGGCGTCGCCCCGGCGCACCTTCGCGCTGGTACGCACCTCCGGAGCCAGGGCGAGGCCCTTCGGCGTGCGGCTGAACACGCGCACCGAGCCCTTCACACCGGGCACGATCAGCGTGTCGCCGGACGAGGGTCCGACGGTGACGTCCTGGTCGAGAGCGAGCGTGCGCTCCGTCACCAGCTTCCCCTTCACCGCGACCCCGACGCGCAGCCCTGCCTGCGCACGACCCAGCTCGGCCATACGAACCTCCCATGTGGGCGGCCCTTTCCGAAGGCCGCCGCTCGTTGGTTCGTGTAGACCGCAGCGCCCCGGACCGGTTCCGTCGGGCAAAGAAAAAGCCACCCGGAGGTGGCTCGAGGGCCACCCACCGGAGGTGGCCCAAAGGATCGGGATGGAGGCTCGCTAGGCGAGCATCGTCTTCATGAACTCGTTGCCGTAGATGTCGGGCAGGAGCTCGGGCGGCACGTGCACGTGGTTCTCCTGATCGGTGGAGCCCGTGCCGAACTGTCGATCGCCCGAGGGCTTCGGAGCCGTGGTGCGCGGCGGCTGCTGCGTGCTGCGGGGGGGAGTGCGCGGACGCTCGGAGGTACGGACCGGAGGCGTGACCTGCTTGGGGCGCTGCTGCTTTCCGCTCATAGAACACACTCCACAAAAAGGCGATGTTCAGACGATAGCGCACCGGCAGGGCAGTTCACAACTGTTTTCGGGCGTTCCCGGCGTGTGCGTCAGGGCAGCACGAGCCGCTGATCCCCCGGAACCCCGGTGCGCACGAGCTGACGCCCATCGGGCCACAGCACGACCACCCAGTCCGCACCGTCCCAGTCGCCGAGCCCGAACCGCGCGGAGAGCTCGCTCTGCGAGGCGCGGCTCGCCCCCCCGGTGACATCGCGGAACTGCACCAGATCGCCCGTCTTCACAGCCACTCTGGCGCCCACTCCCCCGTACTGCCCCGTGCCGGGGGCCTCCCCGACCACCACGTCGAGCCAGTGGCCCGCGGGCTCCGTGTCGTTCATCAGCACGGTGAGCCGGGAGCCGTCGGTGTTCGCCCCCACCACGTCGATCCGGCCGTCTCCGTCGAGGTCGGCGAACGCTGCGGGCACGTTGTGGGCCCGCCCTTCGTCCAGCAGGGGCGCATGGCTCCACTCGGTCGCCGTGAACCTCGCGTCGCCGGTGTTCTGGTACGCCAGCCAGGCCCGTCCGTCCTCCTGGGTGACGAACAGATCGGCCCACCCGTCTCGGTCGAAGTCCTCGAACCCGAGCCCCCAGCCGAAGTCGCCGCGGGTGCCGCGCTCCACGGACTCCTCCGTGAACCGACCCGAGCCGTCGTTCATCAGGAGGGGGTGCGTGCCGATGTTCGACACGTAGTAGTCGAGGTCTCCGTCGTGATCGATGTCGGCGGCGTCGATGCCCATGGGGTTGCCGATGGTCACGCGGTCCGCCGTGGTGCCGAGATCCTGCCAGCGCTCGCCGCGATGGTGGAGGAGCGTGTGCCCGCCGCGGTCGTTCCACACCCACAGGTCGGTGAGGCCGTCGTTGTCGTAGTCGGTGAACATCACCGCGCACGGATGCCCGTTGCGGTCGATCTTCACGCCCGAGGCGTCCGTGAGGTCCTCGAACCGCCCCCCGACGTTCCGCAGCAGCGTCGCTCCGGGCCCGGGCTGCGTGGACGTGGCGCTCACGAGGTCGAGCCGGCCGTCGGCGTCGAAGTCTCCGACCGCCACGATCTTGCTGCGCCCGTCTTCCACGAGCGAGGGGTCGGAGGGGGTGGCGCCGGCTCCCCAGTCTTCGGTCGCGTCGCGGAACACGAGCCCACCGAGGTTCTCGAGCAGCAGGTTCACGGGCTGTGCGCCGAGGTAGAGGTCGGGATCCCCGTCGTCGTCGAAGTCCCCCGCGGCCACCGAGTACACGTCGGCCTCGCGCACCACGGCAGGCAGCGCAGACCCGCTCACGTCGGTGAACGTACCGTCTCCGAGGTTGCGCCACAGCGCGGACGGCACGTGCACGCCACCGCGGTTCTGCTGGCCGTTCCCCACCAGGATCTCGGGCGCGCCGTCACCGTCGAGGTCGAGCACGCCGAGCCCGACCCCATGGGTGTTCCCGCCGCCCACCGAGCCTGCGAGCCCGATGGAATCGGTGCGATCGACGAACTGCAGCGCGCCGCCCCCACCCAGCGGGACGCTCGTGGGGGTGTGGCCGAGATCGACGGCGAGGGACAGGTCGGGCTCGACCCACAGAGGGGCGCCGGCGTACGTCTCCAGCGCGGGATCGGGCCGGCAGGCAGCGAGCAGGGGGATGGCGAGCGCGAGGCGGATCGGGCGTCCTCCGAGGCCACCTTAGCGGCCATGGGGCGCTTCGGGCCTACTTCTTCTCGCGGTACACCGCGTGGCAGCGCGCGCAGGTGGACAGCATCTTCCCGAACACCACCGCGCGCTTGTCGGGGTTGGTGGCCGCCTGACCTTCGATGGCGAGGTCGTGCAGCTTGTCTTCGAGGTCCATGAACTTCTGCTCGGGGAAGTCCTGCAGGATCACCGACGGGAACGGCGACTCCGCGAGCTCGGTGGCTCCGCGGCCCCATGCCGCCTGATCGTTCGCGAGCAGCCCCACCCACATCCAGTCGACGGCCCAGGCGTGGCGCTTCATCACGTCCTGCTCGGCGAACGTGCGCGACGGCACGGAACCGGGCGTCACCGTGGGACCCGCGTTCACCCCGGCGTGGCACGACGCGCAGGCCTGGCCGATCTGCGCCACCTTGAAGCCCGCCGCAGCGATGTCGGGGCTGTTCTCCATCAGCCAGGCCTCCATCTGCATGTCGACGACGTACGGCAGCCAGTCGGGCGGCAGGGCGTCGGGCGGGTTGATGAACTCGAGGCCCATCGCGGCGGCCTTGGCGCCGGCGGCATCTCCCCGGATCACCGCGTTCCGCGCGGCCGTAGCGGTGGACAGGTGCGCCCGCATGCTGGTCTGGAGCATCGAAGGGCCCGAGCCATCGGCGTTCGGGACGGGCTCCGGCACGAGGTACGGCAGGATCGACTCGGTGCCGTCGCCCATCGGCATCGGCGGCAGCGAGGGCGGGAAGCCCGACGTGCTGGGCCCTCCGGGACGCACCATCGGAGCCGGCGACGGCGTGAACGGAGCTGGCGCGGCCGTCGGCGTGAACGGAGCCGGGGACGGCGTGAACGGAGCCGGGGACGGCGTGAACGGAGCTGGGGACGGCCGCACGGACGGAGAGGTTCGGGGCCCGGGGCGGACGCTCCCCGCGGGCTCCGGCAGCACGCTCGGGAGCGACGGCGAGCCCGACGGAGACGGGCCGGGCTGCGGACGTGACGACGGCCCGGTCGTGCCGGAGGGCTCCGGAGACGGATCGGGCCGCGAAGCGGGCGTGGTGCGCGGAACGGGCCGCTTGCCGCCCGGATCGGGAGCGTTCGTGGCCAGCGCTTCGCTGCCATCGGGAGCGGGCTCGGCGCGCACGATGCGCGGGCGGGGCGAGGGGGCGGTGCGCGCCGTGGTTCCGCCGGACGTGGGCATGCCGACGATCGCGGCGAGCCCGCCGACGCCCCCGACGCCGGCGCAGAACACCAGGGAGAGCACGACCACGAACGCGATGCCGCCGATCAGCAGCCCGTTCGACCCGGACTCCTCCTCGTGGTCGGCGAACGGATCGGGACCGCGCTGCACGAAGTCGGGGATGGGCTCCTGCGACATGCCGGCGGAGACGGGCGCGTTCGAGCCCCGGTTCGCGGCGGGGTCGAACGGAGCGGCCTCGGCGGCCGGGTTGATGGCGCCGGGCGAGGGACCCGGTCCGCCGGGGCCCCGCGGGGACGGTTCGCGAGCCCCGAGGGCGTCTTGAGTCGACTCGGATTCGGCGGGCTCCCGAGCGGGCGAGGGCGGACGCTTGACGAGCTGGGGAGGCACGGTGTCGGGATCGGGCGCCGGTCCGGACACGCCGCGCTTCGGGCGGGTGGGGGGCGACGGAACTGGAGTGCCCTTGTTCATCCCGGGCGAGGGGACCGTCGGCGAGTCTTTCGGGGGCGGCGAGAACTTCCGCGCGGGGCGGGGCTTCGGCGTGGGCGGCTTGGTGGTGGGGACCACCATCTCGCCGACCTCGGTGCGGGCGTCGTCTTCGGGGCTGAACCCCGCCGGGTGCTGAGCTCCGCCACCCCGCGGAGACGCCCGGCGACCCGGGGGCTTCCCGGGGTGCGTGTCGTCGGGCACCAGGTCGAAGTCGGACGGGAGCGGGCGGGAGATCGGATCCTCGGGCGGACGCCGGCGGGCCCCCTGGCCGGGCGCACGCTTCGGGTTGGGCGCCGGCAGCGCGTAGCCCGCGGACTTCGGGCCCGTGTGGCGATCCATCGGAGGAATCGGCGTTCCCGGCATCCAGTTCGTGTCGGGATCCTCCATGTAGTCACTGTTCATGACCTTCTGGAGGGCCTTCTTCATGGCCTGACGCGTCCAGTGGGCTGTCGACCGACCCTTGTCGGCCACGCCATCCTGGAAGTTCACCGCCCCTGCGGGCAGCGGACCCCCCGTGACCGTGGTGTCTTCGAGCCCGTTCAGCGGCCCGCGCGACATCGGGCGCGACGCCTCGTCTTCGTCGCGTCGCTCGCCTTCGCCGTCGAGGGCCGCGTTGCACCACGCCACGAACTCCGGCCCATCCACGTGCTCGACCATCGAGTCGAACGCACGCCAGGCCTCGAGCGCAGCGGGCCGATCCGACGGTTCCCACGCGAGCAGGCGCGCCAGGTACCACTGGATGTCGCTGATCACCTCCTCGGGCAGCCCCTCGAGGTTCAGCGCGAGGATCGCGTCGATCGCAGCGTTCTCGTGCTCTTCTTCGCCCTCGGGCAGATCAGGGAGGTCGCGCGGGGAGAACAGCGCGTACGCCACCATGCCGAGCCCGTACCGATCCGTGGGGGGCCCCGACGGAGTGCCTTCCGGCGCCATGGTCTCGGTCTGCCCGAACCCTTCGACCGACACGGCTCCGGTGTCGTCGATGAACACGTCGCCGAGATCGAGGTCTCCGTGGACCACGCCATCTTCGGCCGCGATCGCGAGGATCTCGGCGACCGCGCCGATGATCTGGATCGCCACGGCGAACGGAGGCAGACCCCCATCGAGCACGGCTTCGAGGTCGAGCCCGATCGCCGAACCCTCGGCAGCATCCACCCCGCCATCGGGCCCCGTGGTGCGCACGTAGTGGAAGTCGCTCAAGATGGTTCCCCGGCTGCTGTTCTAACCCGTATTGGTGTGCTCCCGAAACGGGCGGTTCCGACAACGGGCGTCCGCACGGGCCGTCCGTCGACGAGCACCCTCCCAACGCCGGAGCGCACGAGGATCTTTCACCCCTGCCCGCGGTTCCGCATGGCTTCGAGTTGCTCGGGCGTGGCGGGGAGCTGGAACTCGGCCTTCCACTGCTCGTAGGGCATGCCGTAGACGGCCTCGCGGGCGTCTTCGTAGCCCACCGCCTCGCCCCGCTCGGTGGCGGCGGCCGCGTACCACTTCGCGAGGCAGTTCCGGCAGAAGTCGGCGAGGATCATGAGGTCGATGTTCTGGACCTCGGTGTGGTCCTGCAGGTGTGCGACGAGGCGGCGGAACGTGGCGGCCTCGACCTCGGTGCGGGTGGCGTCGTCCATCGGGGGCTCCAGGTGGGTCGGGACCTTATCCCGCCGGTGTGATCGCGAACGTCAGGCTCACACCGCACTCCGGGAACAGCGGTGTGGTGGCGTCGTACACACGGAGCTCGACGGGCCCGTCGGGGCTGTCGGCGATGATGGACGTGCCCCACGGCACCGGGGTGGATGCGCCTCCGATCTCGAGGACCGGATCGATCGCCAGCCCCAGGTTGCAGCGACCGTTGGGGCTGAGCCGCAGCGTGCAGGCGGGGTCGCGCAGGCCTTCGGTGCGCTGGTCGAACGCGTGCGGGCTCGACGCGGTCACCCAGCTCGGGAGGACCGTGATGTCGAGGCCGATGAGCACCGGTCGCGCTCCCGCATCGGTCTGGATGGAGAAGGTGGGACCGCTCTGCGTCACCGCCACCACCTCGCCCACCGCGTAGGGGAGATCCGGACCGTCACACAGGCCGATCACCCAGTCCTGGCTCTCGGCGTCGACGATCGTGAGGTCGGTGCAGGGGCCTGCGACCGAGATGTCGATGATCTGGCCGGTGTGGGTTCCTCCGTACCAGCTCGGCTGAGGCGACGAGGGGCAGGCTCCCGGGCTCGTGCGGGCCTGCAGCGACGAGACCGAGGGCACCTCGGGGTCGACGATCAGCACGTTGTCGGTGGGGGTTCCCTGGGTCGGGTCGGTCACGGGGAGCTCGAGGTCGATCACGATCTGGCCGAACACCGCTTCGGGGACGTCGGCCGGTGCGTAGACCGTTCCCGCGTAGCAGCGGGCACCCGCGTCGGGCTCCCAGGGCTGGCTGAGACCTGGGGGGAGCGTGGCCTCCGTGTCGGCCGGGATGAAGCCGACGAGGCCGGGATAGTCGACGATGGCGCAGTCCACGAACGGGACCACCCCCACCATGGCCGGCACATCGGTGTCCGAGACGTTGAGCACGTAGCCGCCGGGATCGAGCGGGGGCCCGGGCTTGCCGCCAGAGCAGCCGAGGACGAGGGCGAGGAACAGGGGATGGGCGCGGGTCAAGGAACCTCCGTTCATGTCGTGTGGTGTGCCAGGAGCGCGGAGGGTCACACGCGACCCCGGTGTCAGCGGTGCCACTCCGGTCCGGCATCCTGCGCCGGGGCCGGCGGACCCGGGAGGATCTGGCGCAGGTAGCCGGAAGCGCCCGTCTCGTCGCGCCAGTGCCGGGGATACCCGAGCGAGACCTCCTCGAACCGGTGCCCGTCACGCCAGTCGGTCGCGCGCATGTGCAGGTGCCCGCTCACCACGGCCTCGGCGTTGAACCGGGTGTGCCAGTGCTCCGTGGCGTGCGTGCCGCACCACGGGGCGAAGCGCGGGATGCGGAACAGCCGGACGAGGTCGAGCCGCAGCGGCCAGTGGTTGATCAGCACCGTGCGCTGGCCCTGCAGGGCGTCCAGGCGGGCCTCGGTGCTCGCGAGACGGTCGTGGCACCAGGCTTCCCGGGTGGGATGCGGATCCGGGTGCAGGTACATCTCGTCGGACGCGATGATCCGGTGCTCCGCGGCCCACTTCACGGCCTCGCGGGGCGTGAGGCCGGGCGGACAGAAGCTGTAGTCGTACAGCAGGAACAGCGGGCAGATCAGCACGTCGGGCTGGCCCGGCCAGCGCGCATACGACGCCTCCGGGTGCAGCACGCCGTACTGCTCCGCGAGCTCGCACAGGGCTTCGTAGCGGGCGACTCCGCGCAGACCCTCGGGCCCCTCGGACGGCACGGTGTACAGCTCGTGGTTCCCGGGCACCCACACGAGCCGGCCCCACTTCGGACCGAGGGTCTCGAACACCCAGCGCAGGTGGTCGGCCTTCTCGCCGAGATCGCCGGCCAGGATCAGCCAGTCGTCGGGGTGCGCGGGCATCGCGGCCAGCGTCTCCCGATTGGCGGCGTGGTTGACGTGCAGGTCGGAGAGCGCGAACAGCTGCATCAGACCCGCTTCAGCGCGCTCCGGAGCCGCTCGAGGGCCGCGGAGACCGAATCGGGCGTCGCCGTTCCGACGGACACCCGCAACCAGCCCGTGCCGTCGGGCATCCCGAAGGCCGTGAACGGCACGACACCGACGCCGGCTTCCTGGAGCAGGAACGCGCGCACGTCTTCGTCGGTGGCGAAGCCCGGCCGCCCGATCAGATCGAGGTGGGCCGACAGGTAGATGGCGCCCTCCGGATCGAGGCAGTCGATGGGCAGCCCTTCCGCGCGCATCGACTTCACGCCGTCGGAGAACTGGGTGAGCAGGCCCTCGACGCGGCCGCGGAACTCGTCCATCCAGGGCTCCACGGCCTCGGGCTCGGCGAGCAGGCGAGCGGTCGCCATCTGCTCGGCGCGCGCAGCCCATGCTCCCATGTGCCCGATGAGCGGCTGCATGCGCCCCCGGATCCAGGGCGGCACGACGGCCCAGCCCACGCGCAGCCCCGTGGCCGCCCAGCACTTCGAGATCGCGTCGATGTGGATGACGTACCGGGCCGACTCGGGCACGAGCTCCACGGGGCTCCGGTGCTGGCGGCCGAACGTGAGCTGCCAGTACACCTGGTCGAACACGAGGAACAACGGACGCTCTCCGGCGGCGTCGCGGCGGTGGTTCTCGGCCACCACGGCTTCCGTGATCTCCTCGAGCACGTCGTCGGAGATCACCGTGCCCGCGGGGTTGAGCGGGCTGTTCAGCAGCAGGATGCGCGCTTCGCGGAGGTGGGGGCGGAGGTCGTCGAGGGTGGGCATGAACCCGTTCTCGGGGGTGGTCATCACCACCGCCTCGCGGCCCTCGTTCATCTGCACGTAGTACCGCACGTTCCACGTGGGCACCGGGTACACCACGAGGTCGCCGGGCTCGAGGATCGATCGGAAGGCCGCGTAGATCGGCGGACGCGCGCCGGCGCCCACCTGCACCGAGCCCTCGGGGTAGTCGATGCCCAGGCGGGCCTTGTAGAACGCCCGGATCGCCTGGCGGAGCTCCGGAACCCCGATTGCCGGCGGGTAGTTCGTCTGGCCCTCGCGCAGCGCGCCCTGGATGCCCTCGAGCAGCTGCGGGGGGACCGGGAAGATCTTCGGATCGAAGTCACCGATGGTGAAGTTCGACACCGCGTGCCCTTCGGCCTGCCGCTGCTGGATCTCGGCGGCGATCTTCAGGATGTCGCTCCCCTGCATCGCGCCGACGATCTTGTTGGGGGTACGTGCGGGCAGATCGCCCACATCCTGGAACCATGGCTGCAGATCGATGGTCATGACCTCTCCGGGCGTGCCACTTAGCAGGTGGCCGCGTCCGCCACACCCACACGGTGTAAGGTCCGCCCATCCACCCCGTTCGCACCACCGCATGACCCTCGCTCTGCTCCTGTCCCTGCTCGTGCCCACCGCCTCCACTGCCGAAGTGGAGATGTCGGGCACGTGGCTGCGCATGCTCATGGCGCCGGATGCCGACAAGCCCGAGAAGGGCCCGCGACCGTGGGTCGCCACGCGCGACGTGGTGCTCACGGAGGCCGAGGATGCCGTGCGGATCCGGGCGGTGTGGTCGCTCGAGGCCGTGGAGCCGGGCTGGATCGACGTGCCGGTCGTGGATGCCAGCGTGCGCCTCGATCGCGCGACGCTCGGGGGCTCGGGGGTCGCGCTGAAGGCCCTGAACGACGGGCGCAGGCACCTGGTGGCGTGGATCGACGGTCCCACCACGCTGGTCGTGGAGGGCGAGGTGGTCGCGGAGCTGCGGAGGGGCGTCACCCTCGCGCTTCTGCCCGCGCCCGTGGGCCAGGTGCGCGTGGAGACCGCCGATCCCGTAGTCGACGTGACGTCGGGCTCGGTCGCGGCCATCGAGCTCGACGGGCGGTTCTGGACGGGCGCCGACACGATCCGGGTGTCCTCCACGGCCGAGAAGCCGGCTGCGAAGTCCGACCAGCTCGCGGTGGGCGCGGTGGGGATGGGCGTCACGGTGTCCGATGGCGCGATGGGCGTGCGTGCGCGCGTGCGCTGGCGGGTGGTGCGCGGCGAGCTCGACCGCGTCAGCTTCGAGGCGCCGGGCGCGGGCACGGATCTCGCGGTCACGGGCGCGATCGTGGCGGGCTGGGATCGGGTGGGCGACACCGTCACGGTCGACCTGCGCGAGCGACAGAAGGCTTCGGTCGAGATCGAGGCGAGCTGGTCGGTGGCGCTTCCCGACCGCGACGAAGCGCGCGTGCCGTTCCCGATGGTCGAGCCGCGCGGGGTGTTCCGCACGGAGCGGTCCGTGCAGCTCGCCCGCGACGGAGACCGCGAGATCGTGCCCGACTTCGGCACCTGGGAGCCGCTGCCCGCGGCCGCGCTGCCCGACATCGCGCGCGACCTCGTCGTCGGAACGCCCGCCAGCGCCTGGCGGATCACCGACACATCCCGCCCGCAGCTCGGTCTGCTGCGGTTCTCGCCCGTGTCGGGCCCGCCCACCATCGTCGACGTCGCGGCCTACGACGGTGCGCTGTCGCAAGACGGTCGCCTGCTGATGCGCGCGCACTACACGGTCCGCAACGACCGCGGCGCCTTCCTGCGCGTCACCCCCGGTCCCGGAACCCGCATCGTGGGGGCCCGGGTGGGAGGGGAGCCCACGAGCATCGCGCGCGACGGGGACGCGTGGCTCGTGCCGCTGCTGAAGTCCGTCGAGACCGTGCAGGGCCTGCTGAACTTCCCGGTCGACCTGCTGATCCTCTCCGACGGCACCCCGTTCGACGACAAGGAGGAGCGCACGGTGCCGCTGCCCGTGGTCGACAGCGAGGTCGCCGTCACGCGGGTCACCCTGTCGCTGCCGGTGGGCTGGGACAACCGGCTCGAGCCCGGAGAGGCCGGTCGGGTCGAGGACTTCACGGAGGGCACGGGCATCACATACGGCTTCGCTGCCGGCGACGAGAACGTGGCGAAGGCCGATGCCCTGTTCCAGGACGCCGTGGGCGCGTGGATGGACAACGACTTCGACCGCGCCCAGCAGGCGCTCGAAGACCTGCGGTCCATCGGGGCCGACAACGAGAACATCGCGCGGCTCCAGTCCAACATCGACCTCGTGTTCGGAGGGGAGGACCAGGACAAGGGCGGTGCGGGCGGTGGCGGTCAGGCGGTCGCGCTGCAGCGCCGCGTGAAGGAGCAGGCGCAGGCGCGGGCCGCCGAAGACGTGCAGGTGCAGAACGCGCTGCTCGAAGAGGCCGAGAACGCGTACCTCTCCGGCGACTACGGGAAGGCCGAGGAGGCGTGGAACCAGGCGCTCGACATCGGCGAGAACCTCGAGCGCATCCAGCAGGAGGAGTCGGTCGAGCAGTCGTACTCCAACGTCCAGGTGCGCGAGAAGCTCGCGAAGGCACAGGACGAGAAAAAGAAGCGCAGCAAGAGCGCCACGAAGGCCGACGAGGTCGACACGCGCGGGTTCATCGAGATCGATCTGTCCGAGGAGGACGAGCTCTTCGAGGTGGTCGACGGAAAGCGGGGGCCCCAGGAGCCCGTCTACAAGGAGCGCACGGAGATCGACTTCGAGGGGATCGACGTCACCGGCGACCTCGTGAAGCCCCAGGGGGGGCTGTACCTCGAGGACCGGAACGGCGAGCTCAGCAAGGCGTTCGCCGCGGCCGAGGAGCGCCGCCGGGCCGAAGAGGAGGCGCGTCGACGGGCCGAGGAGGAGGCGCGTCGCCAGGCCGAAGCGGAGGCCGCCCGCCGCGTCACGTCGGCGGAGGAGGCTGAGCGTCGGGCGAGCGAGGAGGTCGCGCGGAAGGACGCCCAGGCCTACGAGGTGGAGAGGCTGCGTGCCGAGGCCGAAGCCGCCGCCGCGGCGGTCGCGATGGACCCCGATCCCGAGCCGGAGCCGGTCGCATCGGGCGACTACGACGGGGACGCCGTGCTCTACCGGCGGTCCGGAGGCCTCGGGAACGTGCGGATCGGGAGCGCGAAGAAGTCCCCACCGCCCCCGCCCCCGTCGCCCCCGCCCTCGGCGCCCAGCGCGGGCAAGATGTCGAAGGACGACCTGCAGCGCATCCCGTCCGGCCGCACCTACCAGACCGCCACGGAGTCGGCGGGCGTCGCCGTCGGCGCGGGACAGGGGGCCAATCCCAACCTCGCCGGGGCGATCACGACCGAGAACACGTACCTCCCCGAAGAGCCTCCGATGCCCGAGCCCGAGGGCTTCGCTCCGCTCGATGTCACCGCTTCCACGCTGGACGTCGTCATCCCCACGTTCGGGGACACCGTCCGCTACCAACACCTGCTGCTGCCCGCCGGTCAGGCCCATGCCGTCGTCGTCCGGGCCAAGAAGAACAAGAGAGGAAACCGATGAGGATGTTCGCCCCCGTCCTGGCGCTCGCACTGTCCGTGCCGGCCTTCGCGCAGGACACCAAGCCCGATCGTGTGACGCTCACGCTCACCGAGTTCCTCCAGATGTACGAGGCGACCAAGAACCGCCCGGAGAAGCCCGAGAAGGCGCCGCGCTCGTACGCGCTGTCCCACGCCACGTACAACGGGCGCGTCGTGTTCGACGACGACGAGCCCACGTCCGCCGTGTTCAACGCGAAGTTCACGGTGGAGGTGCTGAAGAAGGACGGCTGGGCGCGCATCCCCGTGCTCGACCAGAGCGTGGCCGTGCAGAAGGCCCGTGTGGGCGGGGTCGACGCGCCGCTCGTGCTCGAGAACGGCGCGTACACGCTGGTCACCGACAAGGTCGGGCGCTTCGAGGTCGACGTGGAGTTCGCGACCGGCGTCACCACGGATCGCGGCAGCAGCGGGTTCAGCTTCCCCCTCCAGCCCTCGGGCGCCACGGAGCTCACGCTCGCCGTGCCGAGCGCGCAGGACCTCGACTTCACGGTCGCCAACGCGCGCCTCAAGCAGGACCGCGTGCAGGGAGGCAACCGGGTGGTGGAGGCGACCCTCCCGGCGACCGGCTCGCTCGCGGTGAGCTGGCAGCGCGAGATCCAGGAGGCCGACAAGCAGGACGCCCGGCTGTACAGCGAGGTCCACACGCTCGTGGGCGTCGGTGACGGTCTGATGCGCGCCACGGCCACGGTGAACGAGACCATCCTGTTCGCGGGCATCGATCAGGTGCGCGTGAAGGTGCCGTCCGACATGACCGTGCTCGACGTGCGCGGGAACGGCCTGCGCGACTGGACGCTCGCGGACGACGGCACGCTCACGGCGCTGCTGAACTACGAAGCCGAGGGCAGCTACCAGCTCGTGATCGACATGGAGAAGGTGCTCGGCACGGGCAAGGTGAACGCGCCCATCGTGCAGCCGCTCGGCGTGGAGCGCTCGAAGGGCTGGCTCGGCGTGCAGGCCCTCGGCGCGCTCGAGATCACCGACGACGGCGTGAAGAACGCGGCTCCGGTCGACGTGCGCACGCTTCCGGGCAGCATCCTGGGGGTCACGGGCACGCCCGTGCTGCTCGGGTACAAGTACCTCGCGAACAACCCCGAGATCCCGCTGTCGGTGAGCGAGCACGACGAGGTCGACGTGCTGGTCACGCTGCTCGATCAGGCCGAAGCCACGACGATGTTCACCCAGGACGGCCGGCGCCTCACGAGCGTGCGCTACCAGGTGCGGAACAACCGCCGTCAGTTCCTGCGGCTCAAGCTGCCCGACGGAGCGGAGCTGTGGAGCGCTTCAGTGGCCGGGAGGGCCGTGCAGCCGGCGCAGTCCGACGAGCGCCTGCTGATCCCGCTCGTCCGCTCGCAGGCGACGGGCGGTGCGCTCGCGGCGTTCGCGGTGGAGGTGGTGTACGTGGAGTCGGGCGAGGGTCCGAACGCGTCGGGCAAGGGCGCATTCGAGGCCACGATGCCGTTCGCCGATGCCCCCGCGACCTACGTGGCGTGGACGGTCTACGCCCCATGGGACGCGAAGGTGAAGAAGAGCTCGTTCGACGGCAGCCTGCGCGACGTGGGCAACCTGTCGCGCCCGGTGCGCACGCAGACCGTGCTCCAGTTCGACGCCCAGAACGCGCCGGTCCAGTCGAACGCGGGCATCCAGGCCGATGCGGGCGCCCTCGGTCAGGGCGCCGCTCCGGTCGAGGTGAACCTGCCGCTCGATGGGCAGCAGCTGTACTTCGAGAAGCTCCTGGCCCTCGACGAGCGGCTGTGGGTGTCGTTCGACTACAAGGGCCTCAAGGACTGAGCCCGGTGCCGCTCGCGAGCCGGGCCAGCTGCCGCCGCACGTCGTCGGGCAGCGGCTGGCCGTCTCGCGTGGCCTCCATCCGGGCACGCAAGACCTCTGCGAGCTCCGTGCCGTTCCCGTGGTGCCCGGCCCGGAGCACGTAGAGCACCACGTCGTGGATCGTCGCGCCGGTGAGGCCCTCGATGAGCAGGTCGCCGTGGTTCGTCCCGTCGTGGTCGATGCGGATCCGGTGTCGCGTCACGCGCACCTCGACCGGAGCGAACACCGTGGAGGCGCGGTTGCCGAGGAAGACCGTCACCGCGGCGGCTCCCCACAGCCCTGCAGCGAGCGCGGAGAGGCCCATCGCCACGGCCCCGAAGCTCGCGAGCAGCCACAGCCCGGCGAGCGTCCAGGTGGCCGTGCGCATCGGGCGGAACCACGGGTGGGAGAACGTGAACGTGCGGTCGTCCTCCACGCTCACCTCCCGGACCTCGCCCCGAAGAGCCTATCACCGCGTCCCAACCTGGCGTCCGGCGACGTTCTGAGCGACCCTGCGCTTCTCGCCGGAGGCCCTCCTTGAGCACCTCGCTCGTCACCGACCGCCGCTTCGGTCCCATGTTCTGGACCCAGTTCTCGGGCGCGTTCAACGACAACCTGTTCAAGAACGCGCTCGTCATCCTGGTGGTCTACAAGATCGCGGAGCGGCTGCCCGAGGGCGCGCCCGTGGTGTTCGGGCTCGGGAAGGACGCCTTCGCGCCGCTCGCCAGCGCGGTGTTCATCCTGCCGTTCTTCATCTTCTCGGCGCTCGGCGGCCAGATGGCCGACAAGTACGAGAAGTCGCAGCTGATCCGCGGCATCAAGCTCGCCGAGATCTTCATCATGCTGCTCGGTGCGTTCGCGCTCGCGTTCGCCCAGGTCGAGCTGCTCGTGCTCGTGCTGTTCCTCATGGGAACCCAGTCCGCGTTCTTCGGGCCGGTGAAGTACGGCATCCTGCCGCAGCTCCTCGATCGCGAGCACCTCGTCGGGGGCAACGCGCTCGTCGAGACCGCCACCTACCTGGCCATCCTCGGCGGCACGATCGCGGGCGGGGTGCTCGTGAACCTCGAGGGCGCCGACGGCTCGCCCCTCGGGGTGTACGTGGTGGGCGTCGGGGTCATCCTCGTCGCGGTGCTCGGGCGCTTCGTCGCGGGCCGGGTGGTCGAGTGCCCCGCCACCACGCCGGATCTCGCGCTCCAGCTCGATCCGGTCCGCCCCACGTGGGACATCATCCGCATCACGCGCGCGAAGCGGCCGGTGTGGCTGTCGATCCTGGGCATCACGTGGTTCTGGGGGTTCGGCGCGTGCTTCCTGTCCCTGTTCCCGGGGTACACGAAGGACGTGCTCGGCGGGAACGAGCACATCGCCACGCTGTTCCTGGCGGTGTTCTCCATCGGGATCGGCGTGGGGTCGATGCTGTGCGAGCGGTTCAGCAAGCAGCGCCTGGAGCTCGGGCTCGTGCCCATCGGCTCGATCGGGCTGTCGTTCTTCACGCTCGTGCTGTTCGTGATCGGCCAGCCGTGGGCGGTCGATCCGCAGCACCTCATCGGGATCGGCGAGTTCTGCACCCGGCCCCTCGGGCTCGTCATCCTGTTGTGCCTCGTGGGCATCTCCGCGAGCGGCGGCCTGTACATCGTGCCGCTGTACACGATGATCCAGCAGCGGTCCGACGACTCCGAGCGGAGCCGCGTGATCGCCGGCAACAACATCATCAACTCCGCGTTCATGGTGGCCGCCAACGTCGCGCTGATCGGGCTGATGGCGTCGGGCCTCACCATCCCGCAGGTGTTCCTGGTGCTGGCGCTGTTCAACGTCGCGGTGGCCGTCTACGTCTACACGATCGTGCCGGAGTTCCTGCTCCGGATGGGCGCCTGGCTCCTGTCGAACGTGATGTACCGGGTGGAGCTGAAGGGCATCGAGCACCTGCCGAAGGAGACGAAGGCGGTGATCGTCGGCAACCACGTGTCGTTCGTGGACTGGCTCGTGGTGGGCGGGGCCATCCAGCGTCCGATCCGGTTCGTGATGTACCACGGGTTCTACAAGGGCCCGTTCGGCTGGCTCGCGAAGCAGGCGCGCGTGATCCCGATCGCCGGGAAGACGGAGTCGCCGGAGGTCTTCGAGCGCGCTTTCGACCAGATCAGCGCGGAGCTCCAGGGCGACTGGGTGGTCGGCATCTTCCCGGAGGGGAAGATCACGGCGACCGGCGAGATCAACGAGTTCAAGGCCGGGATCGAGCACATCGTGAAGCGCGACCCGTGCCCGGTCGTGCCGATGGCGATCAACGGGCTGTGGGGCTCGATGTTCTCCCGGAAGGATGGCGAGGCCTTCAAGAAGCCGCCCCGCGGGTGGGGCACGAAGGTCACCATCACCCTCGGAGAGCCCGTGCCGGCCGAGCTCGTCACGGCCGAGCTGCTCCAGGAGCGCGTCACGGCGCTGTGGAAGGCCGGCGGGCCTCCGTAGGCCTCGATCCCAGCAGGTCCCACACATCGCGGGCTTCGACGACGGGCGCCTTCCACGCGGCCTTCACGAGCTTCGCGCTCCGGCCCGGGGGCGCGCCCACCACGGCCACCACGCCCGTCCCCACGGGGTCGATCACGGCGTGGGGGTCGGCCCGACGCAGCCAGCCCTCCGCAGCGGACGCGAACTCGGCGGCGTCCTGCTCGGTGTCCCAGACGGTGCGCCACACGAGGCACCATGCCCCCGCGTCGTCTTCGAGGATCACATACCGGTCGCCGTCCCAGCCGGCCGCGAGGTCCCATGCCTCGGCGGCGCGCCCGATCTGGCGGAACGCGAGCGCGAGGTTCAGCTCGCCCACGGAGCTCTCGTACACCGGGTGGAACCCCGGCCCCGCGGCCTTGCCGGGGTCGAGCGCGATGCGCATCGGGAGGTCGGATGCGCGGTCGGGGTGCAGGATCTGCTCGGTCGACGCGGCAGGTGTCGTGAACGCGGCATTCACGGCGGCCCACCCTCCGGTCCGGTGCAGGCGCTGCACGTGCTCGGCGCCCAGGGTGTAGGGCACGAGGATCGACTCGAGCTCCGAGGACGGGAGGGGCCCGGCGTCCACGAGTACGGGCGACTCGGGCCACACGCCGGGAGCGAGCGCACGCAGGTCGAGCGCGTCGAGGTCGGGGTGGGTCGCGAGGAGGTCGGTGTACGTGGCGTCGCCTTCCATCAGCAGCTCGAAGGCGAGCAGCACGTCGTCGTTGCGCACGGTCTGGTCGACCTTGATGCCGATGTCGAAGGTCTGGTCCTGGAGGGCGTGCACGAGCTCGTGCTGGACGACGCTCGCGAGCGGGAACCGCGGATCGTCCCGCGCCACGACCACGAGCACCTGGTCGTACGGCTCCCAGAACCCGCCGATCTGGGTCTCCAGGCTCGACGCGAGGGCGTCGGTGTAGGAGAAGTCGGGGCCAGCCAGCCCGAACGCTCGCAGGGCGAGGCCCTCGAGCCGCAGGCGCTCGGCCCACTCGCCGGTGAGCCGCTCCCGGAGGGCGTCGACGGCCTCCCTGGGGGTCGAGACCCGCACGGACACGGGCTCCCGGAAGGCCAGCCCGCGAACCTCGGCCACGGGCTGCTCCAGGGTGTGCACGAGCGCGACGGGGTCGTCGGCCGCGGAGGCCAGGGGGATCCAGGCGATCAAGCGCACCTCACCGGGTGTGGCCGCGCAGCGCCTGGAGCGTGTCGGGGATCGTGCTGCGGTCTTCGAACGGCACGGCCTGCGCGACGCGGTCGAGCTCATGCGCGAGCCACGAGAGCTGCAGCACGCCGCCGCGGTCGATCCGCTCCGTGAGCATCGTGATGGGGCGGCCCTCGTACACGATCGCGATCGCGGCGAAGACGAGGATGCGGCCCTCGACGGCGTCGAGCTCTTCATGGAGGACCAGGTCGGCAGCGGCGATGTCCGACAGCGCGTAGTGCTCGGCACCCACCCGCACCTCTCTCCGGCCCACCCACACGCGCAGGGTGTGCCCGATCCGCACGATCAGCGCGTCCGGAGTGTCCTCACAGCGAGGGATCAGGGGCTTCGGATCGCCGACGAACAGGACCCGGTAGCGGTCTTGTGTAGGGCGCGCCGTGAGGCGGAGCGCCTCGACCTTCTCGGCGATCAGGGCCTCGGTCGGCGGCTCCGGGTCGGTGAGCACGACGCCGCCGGCCTCGGCGAGGGTCGCGGCCACGGCGCGCACGTTCGCGAGGCTCCAGCCCTCGGTGCAGGTGAGGGGCAGCATCTTGCCCCAGAGCTCGATCCGGGCGGCCCCTGCGCGCAGCTCCACGGTGGTGGCGCCCCGTACACCGCGAACGAACACGGCGTCGAGCTCCGACCATGCCCAGCGTCTGGACGCGCCCTCGATGCCGAAGCCCGCGGGGTCGCACAGGAGGGTCCACGACAGGGGCTGCCCGACGAGGAACTGCATCAGGCGGGAACGAGCCGAACGAGGGGTGTAGGCATCGGCCGCCACCGTGGTGGCGACCCGCACCGGGAGCCGGAGCTCCCGCACTGCTACTCCTCGAGCGACTTGAGGAAGGCCTTCGCGTACTCGCCGTGCGGGTTGTGGACCCCCGCCAGGCGGTCGACGATGGGGAGCGCGAAGTCGCGGTGGTCGAGGATCCAGTTGCGCGCGTGGGCGCGGACCGTCGACTCGTCGGCGAGGGCGAGCATCAGCGGCACCACCTCGACCGCCTTGATCGGGCTCATCTGCTCGAGGAACCACCGCTGGTCGGTGGACGAGAGCTTCTTGTGCATCGTGCCGAACCGGCTCTCGAGGATGCGCGGGCCCCCGAGCCACACGAGGCGCGAGTCGGGCAGCGTGAACGACCGGTTGATGTTCGCGCGCATGCGGATCGCCACGGGATCCTGGCTGTGCGTGTACCAGCGGAGGTCGTGGTCGGTGAGGGCGTGCGCGGCTTCGTGCCCCTGGAGCACGAGCAGGATGGAGCGCGCGTGGCACGGCGTGCGGGGCGGCTTGCCTTCGCCGCCCGGACCGAGATCGCAGGTGGTGTCGAGCACATTCTGCAGGCGGGCGCGGAGCTTGTTCGCCTCGGCCTCGGGCATGCGCAGGAACAGGTAGCCGAGCTGGAACGTGACGATGGCGGGCATCGTGAGCATGTCGAACAGCACGGAGCGATCCATGCCTTCGAGCGCTTCGACGATGGCCTTCGCGACCACCTGCGGGCTCGTGAGGGCCTCGGCGAGCAGAACGAAGCTCTCGGTGGCGCGCTCGCCCACCCACTGGGGCGTGGCTTCCATGCGCGTCTGCACGAGCTCCTTGACCTCCTTGTCGGTGAGGGGGTCGAGGTTCCACAGCGCTTCCTGCGCTTCTTCGCGGATCTCGCGGTGGCCCGGGCTGATGTCGTACAGCCGGCCGATGCCCCAGGCGCGGACGAGGGCGAGCGCGAGGCTGCGCGGCCACTTGAGCCGGAGGTCGAACTCGGTCTGCATCAGGTGGTAGAGCGCCGGCTTGTAGGGCTCGACGTTCACGTCGGTGAGGAACCGGATGTGCGGCCACCCCAGCGCGAACAGCTCGTCGTGCTCGGCTCCGAAGCAGAACCCCTTCTTGACCGACTTCAGGCCCGCGCTGCCGTTGAGTGCTGTCGCGCGTTCCGCCTCGATTGCCATTCCCACCTCGAACTCGCTGTGCCCGCTCGTCTGCGGGAGCGGGGACGGGAGTATACGCGAATTCCCGGGGCGGGGAGCCCCCCGCGAACGCGCGTCAGGGGCGCAGCGCGATCAGCAGGGCCGTCGGGGAGATCCGGCGTGTGGCCAGCTCGCCGAAGTCGCCCACGTGGACCCGCCAGCCATGATCCTCGTACCGCACGTTCCACGTGGTGTCGCCGACCGCGACCTCGACGCGATTCATGGCGACCTCGCGGAACGTGGCGTCGGACGGGCTGTTCGCGCCGTGCTCGAGCGCGAAGGCGAGCACGGGATCCGGGAGCACCGCCCAGGTGACCGGACCCAGCCCTTCGCCCGCCACCATGGCGTCGGCGAGGGTGAGCACATCGCCCAGGAACGCGCGCCCGCGCGGCACGAGCACGGGCTCGAGGACCGCGGGATCGCCCCAGAGGTCGGGCTGGTCGGGCAGGCCGTCGTGGACCGAGGCCCAGACCGCGGGATCGGCCTTCGCCTCGAGCTCCGGACCGAACTGCTCCGTGAGGAACGCCATCCACACGGCGCCCAGCGCGGCGGCGCTCTCGTCGGTGAGCGCGGCGGTCGCGGCCTTGGCGTCGCTCGGGATCAGCACGGCGGTGACGGCCTTCCGCGAGCCCTCCATCGCTGTGGACCCGGTGGGAGCGGGCTTCGCGCTGTCGGGCTTCGTGCCGTCGGGCTTCGCGGCGTCGGGCTTCGTGCCGTCGGGCTTCGTGCCGTCGGGGGTCTCCGGGGTCTCCGGAGTGTCGGAGACCTCGGCCGGCGCGGACCACACGAGGTGGGTGGCCCCCGACCACAGGACGTTCAGCGGCGACTCCGTGAGGTACATCAGCCCGGTGGCGCCGACCCCGTTGATCAGGGCGAACAGCCCGGCCACGACGACCCCGCGGCGGGGTTGGCGACCGCGCCCCTCGAGCGTGCGGATGGCGCTGAACGCCAGCACCCCGGGCAGCGCGATGGCGAGCACCAGCGCGATCACGAACGCGACGATGCGCAGCGTGTTGCCGTCGAGCGTGAGGAAGTGGGCGCCCAGCAGCGTGACCAGCGCCACCTGGACGAGGGTGGCGACGGCTGCGAACGCGTTGACGACCTTGGTGAAGCTCACGGGCACCTCTGGAGTTCGTACGAACCTGGGACCTCCGTATTGCGCCGGGGTTCCCGATGCTTCGCGGGGGCTCGTCCGAAACGGGGCTCGATCCTGGTCGCGTGGCGCGAGGTGAGTACAGTGGGCGGATGCAAGACAGCACCCGACACGTCGACGACAGCGAGCCCGTCTCGCTCGCACGCATCTTCCGGCTGGCACGCCCCGAGCTCGGCCTGCTCCTGATCGCCACCATCGCGCTCGTGATCAGCTCGGGGCTCTCGCTGGCCTATCCGCAGGCGATCTCCTGGATGGTCGATGCCGTGGGGGGCGAGGCGAAGCCCCTGCCCGTGGTGGGCGAGCTCTCGTTCAACCAGATGGCGGGCGGTCTGCTCGCGGTGTTCACGGTGCAGGCGCTGTTCTCGATGATCCGCGCGTGGCTGTTCACGGTGGCCGGCGAGCGCGTGGTCGCGCGGCTGCGGAAGGACCTGTACCGCGCGATCATCGGGCAGGAGATCAGCTTCTTCGATCAGGCGCGCACGGGTGAGCTCACGAACCGCCTGGCGTCCGACACCACCGTGCTCCAGAACACCGTCACGGTGAACGTGAGCATGGCCCTGCGGTTCGCGTTCTCGGCGCTGGGCGCGATGGCCCTGCTGATCTACACGAGCCCCCGCCTGGCGGCCCTTGCGCTTGGGGTCGTGCCGATCGTCGCGGTGTCGGGCGCTCTGTACGGCCGGCTCGTGCGGAAGTGGTCGAAGCAGGTGCAGGATGCGCTGGCGGAGTCCACGACGGTGGCCGAAGAGACCCTCGCGGGCGTGCGTACGGTGCGCGCATTCGCCAGGGAGGACGCCGAGGTCGAGCGGTACGGCGAAGCGGTGGAGCGCAGCTACCAGCTGGCCGCCTGGCGCGCGCTCGCGATGGGCGTGTTCAACGGCTGGGTCGGGTTCGCGGGGTACGGCGCGATCGCGCTGGTGGTCTGGTACGGCGGCAACCTCGTGATCGCGGGCGAGATGTCGACGGGCGAGCTCACGGCGTTCCTGCTGTACACCCTGATGGTGGCGTTCTCGCTCGGCGCGCTGTCGAACCTGTTCGGCGACTTCATGCGCGCGTCGGGCTCGAGCCAGCGGGTGTTCCAGCTGCTCGACCGCGTCAGCACCGTGGAGCGCACGGGCGACGTGGTGGAGTCGGTCGAAGGGCACGTGCGGTTCGAGGGCGTCGGGTTCTCGTACCCCAGTCGGCCCGACGTCGTCGTGCTGTCCGCGTTCGATCTCGAGATCGATCCGGGCCGCGTGGTCGCGCTCGTGGGTCCGTCGGGCTCCGGCAAGAGCACGGTCGCGCAGCTCATGACGCGGTTCTACGATCCCCAGGACGGCCGCATCCTGCTCGACGGTCGCGCCCTGGTCGACCTCGACGGGAAGTCCCTGCGCCGCCACATCGGTGTGGTGGCGCAGGAGCCGATGCTGTTCGCCACGTCGATCGCCGACAACATCCGGTATGGCCGTCCCGACGCCACAGACGAGCAGGTCCGTGCAGCCGCGCGCACCGCGAACGCCGAGGCCTTCATCGACCAGTTCCCGGAGGGCTTCGAGACGCTCGTGGGCGAGCGCGGTGTGCGTCTCTCGGGCGGTCAGAAGCAGCGCATCGCCATCGCGCGTGCCATCCTCAAGAACCCTCGGGTGCTCATCCTCGACGAGGCCACCAGCGCGCTCGACTCCGAGAGCGAGCACCTCGTGCAGGAAGCCCTCGATCGCCTGATGGAGGGCCGCACCACGCTCGTGATCGCACACCGCCTGTCCACCGTTCGCGACGCCGACGAGGTGATCGTGCTCGACCACGGCCGCGTGGTGGAGCGGGGCGCGCACGACGAGCTGGTGAAGCGCGCCGACGGCCTGTACCGCAAGCTCGTCGAGCGGCAGTTCCGCGACGGTGGGCCGGTGCTCAGCCCGGTGGAAGCGTCGGCGGGCTGACGGCGACGGTCTTGATGCGCCGGAGCAGGAGCGTGGCCTGGTTGGCCTCGCGCGTCCATCCGGCGTCGCGGGCGAGCCGGGACGAGAGGTCGAGCGCGCGGATCGCGTCGTCGTCCACCAGGCCGGTCTCGTTGTAGAGGTCGGTCGCGGCGGCCAGGTGGCGCTCGAACCCGATGCGGTTCTTCTCGAACGCGAGCGAGGGCAGCATGAGCGTGTGGGCCACGGCCTGGTGCCCGCGATGCCCGGCCTTGTGGAGGCGCTCGATGCACGACCCGATCATCTCGAGCGCGCTGTCGTGCTCGCCGCGTTCCTGGAGCAGCTGGGCGATGTTCAGCTCGCAGACGATGCTGCGGTACGGGCCCTGGGTGCTGCGCAGGATCTGCATCGCCACGCGGTAGGCCTTCTCGGCGACCTCGGGGCGCCCCTCCATGCGGTGCACCTCGCCGGCGATGGTGAGGGCGTCGGCCTGGCGCACGCGGGACCCGTCTCGGGCGGCCAGCTGACGGGCGGCGTCGGCCAGGGTGAGCGCTTCGTCGGGACGGCCGTCGAGGCGCGCGATGACGGCGGCGGACAGGAGGCACTGCGTCTCCCCCTTCAGGCTGCGCGCGGCCACGAACAGCCCGCGGGCCTGGGCGAGCTTGCGTGCAGCCCTCGGGATCTCGCCCTGCTGGGTGTAGAGCTGCGCGAGGTCGTACAGGGCTTCGGCCTGGGTGAGGGGATCGCGGGCCTGCTCCGCTTCGAGCGCCGCCTCGCCGAGCGTGCGCTGGGCCTCCCGGATCTCGCCCTTCACGAGCGCGACCTTGCCGAGCAGACCGAGCGCGCGCGCGTGGTGCTTCGTCCACCCGTGGGCGCGGGCCCGGTTGCGCAGCCGATCGGCGAGACGCTCGGCGCGATCGCTGTGGAAGGACCGCTGTGCCGCGCGCCCCTCGAGGTACAGCCCGTCTCCGTGGCGCGGATCGTTGTCGGGCAGCCCGAGCTCGGTGATCGCGCGGTTCCACAGCACCAGGAGCTCGCGCACGCGGCTCGAGTCGCCTTCCTGCATGGCGTGCTCGGTGCCGAGGTAGAGGTAGTGCAGGGCCGCCTGGGGACGCCCACCGTACAGCAGGTGCTCGCCGACCCGCCCGTCGCGGTCGCCGCCGGTGGCGTAGCGCTTCACGAGGTCGGCGCAGTTCTGGTGGTGGGACTGCAGGCGCCCGGCACGCTCGGCCTGGTCGAGCACGGCGTGGCGCAGGCTGGCGTGGGCGAACCCGTAGACGCCCGACGCGCTCACCCGGAGCATGCCCGCTTCGACGAGCCCGTCGACGAGCCACTGCGACGGCTGGAACCCGGCGCGGCGCGTGAGGCGGCCCCAGTCGAGACGGGGCACCTCGTGACCGAGCACCGCGAGGAGCTCGAGCGCGACGGCGTCGTTGGGGGGACGCTCTTCGAGGAACGCGGCGAGGCGGTGCCTCCAGAGGTCTTCGACGCTCGTGGACACCCCTTCACCCTCGGCCAGACGCAGGCCGTTGGGACCCTCCTCGAGCTGACCGGACTCGAGCCAGCGCGTGATCTGCTGGACCGCGTGCAGCGGGTTCCCCTCGGTGCTCTCGGCCGTTCGGGCCACGAGGGTGGGGTCGAGCCCGAGCACGCTCGCGACGAGCGCGCGCTGGTCGGTCGGAGGGAGGGGCTGGAGCGAGAGGTCGTGGAACGCGTCGCCCGCGCGCTCCGCGAGGCGCTCGAGGGCCGCACGCTCCATCGGGCAGGTCGCGAGCGCGTGGTCGTCGACCGACATCGCGAACAGGATCGGGAGCGGGTTGTCCTGGTCGAGGTCCAGCACCTTGCTGACGAGCTCGATGCCCTCGAGCCCCCACTGCACCTCTTCCAGGTGGGCGAGCACGGGCCGCCGCTGCGCGACCCACCGAAGGTAGCGGGCCTGCGCGAACAACCGCTCGTCGAGGTTCGAGAACCGGAACCGCGAGGGATCCTTGGGGCCGGCGGGGTTGGCGAGCTCGATCAGAGCGTCGACGTCTTCGGCCTGGCTCTGCCCGAACAGCCCCGCGAGCTCACGGACGTGAGGCGCGGCCTCGACGTGGCTCATGCCCTGGGTGTTCAGCTCGTTCGCGATCATCGACGCGAGGGGCGACGCGCCGCCGGGAACCGGCGAGAAGCCCGCGTGCACGGGCCAGGACGCGCCGACCTCGTAGCCCCGCTCGGAAAGCCACCGGAGCAGCGTACCCTTCCCGATGCCCTCGGGACCCCGCACGAGCACGATGTGCAGGCGCTTCTCGCGATGGACCCGGTGCAGCAGGCTCCACAGGTGGTTGCGCTCCTGCATGCGCCCCACGATCTCGATCGTTCGGATCCCGAACAGGCCGGCCCCGGCGTTCTTGAACTGACGCGTCGGCGGCTTGGGCGTGGGCATGCGCCAGCTCGGCGGCATCGGCGGGCACTCCGCCTCGTCGAACGTGGTGGTGCACAGCGGGCGTTTCGAGGTGCCGGACTCGAGGAACTCGAAGGTCTTCGTGCCTTCTTCGGTGGTGCGGGCGATCGTCGCCGGGTGCCCGGGGTCGAAGTACTCGTCGAGGGTGTCGGTGGGATCGCCGAGCCGCTTCAGGGCCCACGCGGCATCGGCCGCGAACGCGAACCGGTGCTGAGGGGTCTCGGCGAGGATGCGCGCCATCCACGCATTGAAGCCGGGAGGCACGAACGCCCGGCCCTCTTCGTCGCGCAGGAGGAGCGCGCTGGCCATCCGACCGACGGCGTACAGGTCGGTGGCCGGACGGTAGCGACGCCAGTCGCCCCTCCGCTGCTCGGGCGCCATGAAGTGGGGCGTGCCGGCCACCCGCGGACCCTCGCGGCGCTCGGCGGACAGCGGATGTGCGATGCCGAAGTCGGTGAGCTTCACCTGCCACGTGGTGCCGCCCTCGGGCAGCAGCAGGTTCGCCGGCTTCAGGTCGCGGTGCAGCACCTTGCGCGCGTGGGCGTGGGCCAGCGCGCCGAGCAGCTTGATGAGGATCTCGCGAACGTCGTTCCACTCGAGCTTGAGCACGTGGGCCGACAGGGTCTCGCCGCGCACCATCTCCATCGCGATGTACGGGCTGCCCTCGACGAGCTGGTAGCCCGACACGCGGGCGGCCTCCTGATCCACCTCGCCCTGATCGAGCACGCGCACGATGTGGGGGTGCGAGAGCGTCGCCATGGCGCGCACCTCGTGGCGCAGGCTCGCCACGAACCCGGGATGCCGGGCGTAGTCGGCCGTGATCACCTTGATCGCGACCTCGAGCTCCTGAGCCCTGTGCTCGGCGGCCCACACCTCGCCCATCCCGCCCTTCGCGAGCGGCTGCACGAGATCGAACGGACCGAGCGGGATGCGCATCGGGCCGCACTTAACTAGAACCGTGCCTGGAGGCCGGATGTTCGGGGTGTATGCCGCGGTGCTCGTCGTGCTCGGAGCCGAGCCCCCCGCGGGCGACGTGCCCGCGAAGGCCGCGCAGGGCTGGGACATGGCGGTCGGACGGCTCGAGAAGCCCGTGTCCGTGCGGCTCGCCGACGGTGTGCCCGCGCTCGGGGCGGTGGTGGAGTCCGAGAAGCCCGTGAAGGTCGCGTACGTGCGATCGCCGGACGGCGAGATCCCCGTGTGGTGTGGTCACGACGTGCGCTTCCGGTGCTTCGCCCTGGCCGCGGAAGGCCCGCTCGAGCTGTGTGCCGGCCCCGGGAACGCGCCCTGTCTGGATGGCGCGCCGCTCGAGATCCCGCGGAGGGTCGAGGTCCTGCCGCATCGTACCACCTCGATGGTGCCCGAGGCCTGCCGCGTGCCGCTCGACGAGGCGCGCGACCGCGTGCGGGAGAGGGTGCGAGCCGTGCTCGAGGGGTCCGCCAGCCCGATGCTGCTCGAAGAGCGGGGGGCGCTCGCGGCCCCTCGCCTGCACGACGCCTGCACGGGCTGGTACGGCACGTCGGGGTACGACTACAACCGCGCCTGGTGCGAGCTTCAAGCTGCCGAGCACGTCGCGCTGTTCGCGCGCACCACGGGGAGCACGGAGGGGATCCAGCCCGTGCTGGACGCCCTGATCGCCGACTGCTGCGTGGGGAACGCCTGCCCGGTGGGTCCGTTCGAGCCTCCGGTGAAGGAACCCGCCGAGTGACCGTGAAGCGCTGCGTGTGCGGGCGCTCGCAGCGGTTCCCGCTCTGCGACGGCTCGCACGGCGAGGGATGGGAGTGCGCCGACCAGGCCCGCGCGGTCGGCACCTGCGTGGTCGCGGGCGGGCACCTCGCGAGCGTGGCCGAGCGCCTCGCGCACCGGGAGGGTGGGGTGGTCGCGCATCGGGTGGAGGGCGAGATCTCCGCAGACCACCTGATCGTGCTGACCGATGGCACGGATCTCGACGTGCTGCAGGCCGAGCTCGTTCGCGTCCGGGCCCGGGAGCGCCGGGTGATCGTGGTGGACGCGCCCGTCGAGTGCGTGGCGTCGGGCTTCGCCGGGTTCCACGTGCATCGCGCGGCGCCCGACGATCCCCTGCACCTCTGGCGGGCCGTGCTCGCCGCGCTGGAAGGGGAGGAGGTGCGAGCGCGTCCCGTGCCGCGGGCCTTCCTGAGCCATGCCGTCGCCGACGAGCCCGTGCTGCAGCCCGTGGTCGACTACCTGCGTCGCTGGGCGGGTGCCGAGCTGTTCCTGTGTGCCGACTCGATCGGCGCGGGCGACGCCTGGCGAACGACGATCGACCAGGCGCTGCGGGACTGCGAGGTGTTCGTGCTCGTGGGGTCCGCGGCGAGCTTCGCGTCGACGTACTGCGCCTACGAGGTGGGCATGGCGACGGCCCTCGGCAAGCCGTGCAGGATGGTGATCCTCGACGGAGCCCTCCCGCCGCCGTTCATCGCACACGTCCAGGCGATCGACCTGATGCGCCACCGCAACCGGCGCCCCTGGCTCGGCGACACAGATGCCCTGATCGACGGGCTGCTCGATGCAATGGGGTCGTTTTCAGCAACCTGACAACTGCGCGCGTGCGTCGCCGTGTACGATCGGGACGCGGGGTTTGCCGCGTTTCTCTTGTTTTGGGGTCTGTGATGAAGTTGTACGTGAAGCTGGCCGTGCTGGCGGGTGTGGCGACGGGTCTGGTCGCGTGTGGGTCGCTGGCGGCGAAGCCAGGTGTGACGCCGGCCGCGGAGGCGGATGCCGACGCGGATGCGGATGCCGACTCGGATACGGACTCCGATGCGGATGCGGACTCCGACTCGGATGCCGACGCGGACTCGGACGCCGACTCCGACGCCGACTCGGATGCCGACTCCGACGCCGACTCGGACGCAGACTCCGACACCGATGCCGACGCCGACTCGGGCTTCGACACGTCCACGTTCGGGGGAGACTCCGGCGGAGGGGGCGTCGACACGTCCGGCGAGTGCACCCAGACCCTGGATCCGAGCGCGCCCGGCATGTACGACTGCGACGGCACCTGCGCACCGGCGACGTGGCTCGGCGACGGCCTCTGTGACGACGGGTTCTTCGGCGCGAACTTCTTCTGTGCCCAGTTCAACGACGACGAAGGCGACTGCCCGTAGAGCGGGGTCGCACCCGGGGTTACGCTCCACGCCATGAGAACGTTCGCGCTCGCCTGGCTCGCCGTCGCCCCGGGCTGCCTCACCTACCAGGTCTCGAAGCCCGATCCCACCGCCGACAGCGAGAGCGACGCCGACGTCGACAGCGACGCGGACTCCGACAGCGACGCGGACTCCGACAGCGATTCCGACAGCGACGCCGACTCCGATGCGGACGCCGACTCCGACGCGGACGCCGACTCCGATGCGGATGCGGACTCCGATGCCGACGCGGACGCCGATGCGGACGCGGACTCAGATGCCGACGCGGACTCCGACAGCGACGCGGACTCCGACACCGACTCGGGCGACACCGACACGGACTCCGGCGGCATCGACACCGACGACTCGGGCGTTCCCGACACCGACACCGACACCGACGACTCGGGCGTCCCCGATACCGACACCGACACCGACGACTCGGGCGTCTCCGACACCGACACCGACGACTCCGGGGGCCCTGCCGTCGACACCTCGGGAGAGTGCACCCAGTTCCTCGATGTCTCGTCGCCCGGCATGTTCGACTGCGACGGGGTGTGTGCTCCGGCGTCCTGGCTCGGCGACACCATCTGCGACGACGGATTCTTCGGGGTGAACTTCTTCTGTGCGCAGTTCGGCGACGACGGGGGCGACTGTCCGTAGCGATCGCTGGACCGCCGGGCTACGATTCGCCCGATGTCACTCTTCGCGCTGATCTGGCTCGCCGTTCTCCCCGGCTGCCTCCGCTACCAGGACTCGAAGCCCGACGGCGACGCCGACGCGGATGTCGATGCCGACAGCGACAGCGACGCCGACGGAGATGTCGACGCCGACTCGGACGCCGACAGCGACAGCGACAGCGACTCCGACGCGGATGCCGACAGCGACTCCGATGCCGACAGCGACTCGGACGCGGACAGCGACTCGGATGCCGACAGCGACTCGGATGCCGACAGCGACTCGGGCCTCACCGACTCGGGCTTCACCGATTCCGGCGCGCTCGACTCCGGCGGCTCCGACTCGGGCAGCATCACGCTGCCCACCGGGCTGTCGGGGCTCTCGGGCCTGTTCGACACCGCCGACTCGGGCGGGCTGTCCGACTCCGGGGGCAGCGGCGGCGAGTGCTCGCAGATCCTCGACCCGTCGTCGCCCGGCATCTTCGACTGCGTCGGGGTGTGCGTGCCCGAGAGCTGGGTCGGCGACACGTACTGCGACGATGGCACCTACGGCGCCGTGCTCGACTGTGCCGAGTTCAACTTCGACGGCGGCGACTGCGCGCCGTAGTCCCTCGTCGGGCGGGCGGTCACACCCGACGTGCGGTCTCCGCGGCCACCCGGCGCACGAGCTTCCGGGGCAGCGTCTTCGCCAGGAGTGACGTCCACCAGTCGTGCCAGCGCGGCACCAGCACTGCGTCGCCTCGCTCCAGGCTTCGCAGCGTCGCGTCGATCACGTGGTGCGGCTGGCTCCACAACCACCCCGGCAGGAAGGGCGCTTCTGCGTGGTTGGCCTCCTGGAAGCCCGTGCGCGTGAACCCGGGGCACACCGTGAGCACCTGGATGCCCTCGCCGCGCAGCTCTTCGTGGAGGGCTTCGGAGAACGACAGCACCCATGCCTTCGTCGCGCAGTACAGCGCGAAGTAGGGGCTCGACTGGAACGCCCCGAGGCTCGAGATCTGTACGATCCGACCGGCCCTGCGGGCGCGCATCGGACCCAGCGCGGCATGGGTGAGGCGCAGCACCACCTCGGTGTTGAGCCGGAGGATCCGCGCGTGCACGTCGATGGCGGTGTCGGCGAAGGCCCCGGGGCCTCCGATGCCCGCATTGTTCACGAGCAGTGTGATGTCCCCGCGCTCGAGCCGCTCGATCACCTGCGTGATGCCGGCCTCTTCCGCGAGATCGACCGCGATCAGCTCGACGGACACGCCGTGCGCGGACTCCAGCTCGCTGCGCAGGGCCTCGAGCAGCGACTCCCGTCGCGCCACGAGCACGAGGTCGGAGCCGCGCTCGGCGAACGCCCGCGCGAACGCTTCGCCGATCCCGGAGCTCGCGCCCGTGATCAGCGCACGCGGCGTGGACTCAGGGAGACTCGGTGCTGGCGGCACTGTCGGTGTCGATCGCGGGCTCGTGACCGAGCTCCTTCAGGAGGTTGTCGGCACCGGCGACGGCGTCGAGGTACCACAGGATGTAGCCGACATCGGTGTGGATCGAGCGCGTGACGGCCTCTTCGAACATCCAGTCGGTCGCCATCGACTCGTAGTTGCCGTCGAACAGCACCCCGCAGAACTCGCCCTTCGCGTTCACCGTGGCCGAGCCCGAGTTCCCGAGCGTGGTGTCGGCCGTGGACAGGAAGTTCACCGACACGCTGCCCGACTGCTCGTAGGGCCCGTACACGCCCTTCTCGATGGCGTCGACCAGCTCGATCGGCGCGTCGTACGGCTCGTCTCCGGACTTCTCGACGATGCCGGGCAGGCGCGTCTTCGCAGCCGAGATGAGCCCGTCGCGCGGGAAGTAGCCGTCGACCTTGCCGATGGTGACGCGCAGCGTGCCGTTCGCATCCGGGTAGAACAGCCCGGGACGCACCTGGCGCTCCTTCGCGAGGTAGCGGGGGCGGTGCGTGGGGATGAACGCCTGGATGGCGTCGAGGTAGAGCGGGCGGACCTTCGCCCACTGGGACTCGCGCACACCGCGGGCATCGCCCATGCGCTCGTAGAACGGATGCAGGGCCTTCGCGAGCTCGAACCACGGGTTGCCGGACGCGTCGAGGTACCACGTGCTGGTGTCCATCAGCGCGCGCCGACGGTTGGCGTCGGCGAGGTCGCTGCCGGCCGTGTAGAGCTTGTGGATCGCGTTCGACAGCTTCTCGTCGTGCGTCTTGCCGCGCTGGGCCGCGAACCACACGTCGAGCTCGGGGACCCGCATCTCCTCGGGCAGACGGAGCATGCGGTCGAGGAAGTACCGCGTGACCACCATGTCGACCTTGAACTCGTACTCCTCGTCGACGGCATCCAGCCAGTCGGCGAAGCCCGGACGGTCGCGCTCCTGGTACCCGACGTCGCGCTCGGTGTCTTTCTTCTGCGCTTCGTGGGCGAGCTTGTAGAGCTTGTGCGCGACCTCGAACATGTTCGACTGGCGCACGAACTGCTGAGCCACGTGGTCTCGCGGGGCCGTCGCGGCTTCGGAGGCCTGCAGCGAGTGCATCTGGTCGAGCACGTTGCCGTACTTCTTCTGCCGCTCGGGGCTCTCGGCGATCCAGCGCGCGAGGTCGGTCTCGAACTCCCACTTGCGGCGGTTCGCGTCGATCCGGCGGAAGGCGACCACGTTGCCCTGGAGGTACTGCAGCTGGTTGTTCAGCGACAGGATGCGCGGACCGACCTTGTTGGCCGTCTCGGCATCCTGGCGGGCGAACCGGTGCATCACCTCGAGGAGGTCGGCCAGGGTGGCGATGCGGCGCGGATAGTCGGAGTCGCGCGCGTAGTCGATCTCGGCGGCCGTGAGCCAGCGGTACGTTCCCGCCGGGTAGCCCGCGACCATCACGAACTCGTCGACGTCGGGCGAGGTGGTCGCCACGGGCAGCCAGCTGTCGGGATGGTAGGGCTTGTTGTCGTCGCGGTGGTTCACCGGGTGGTTGTCGGCGTCGGCGTACGCCCGGAGGAATGCGAAGTCGCCCGAGTGCCGCGGCCACTGCCAGTTGTCGTTGTCGCCGCCGTAGTAGCCGACGGCTCGGGGCGGCACGTACACCACCCGCACGTCCTTGAACTCGCGCTGCGCGATCAGCTGGTACTCGGCGCCGTAGTCGAACGACACGACCTCGCAGTGGGTGCCGGGCTTCTCGCAGCGCTTCACGAGCGCCTTCACGTTGTTGTCGACCCGCTGCGCGCGCTCCTTGCCCTCGAGCTTCTTCGTGCCCTGCAGCGCGAGCGCGGTGACGTCCTCCATGCTCGTGGTGACCTTCACCGAGAAGGTGGGGCCGGCCCAGCGCTCGTCTTCGCGGCTCTCGGCGTGGAAGCCCGTCTCGAACAGGTTCTCGCCGCGCCGGGACGCGTGGCGCATCGCGTCGCCCACGCAGTGGTACGCCGTCGCGATGAGGCCGTCTTCCGTGACGAACGCACCCGAGCAGTGGTCGAGGTCGACCATCGCGCCGAGTGGGCCCTGATCGATCCGCATCAGCTCCGCCGGTGGAGTGGTGAGGCCGAGCTCCTTCAGCTCCTCCTCGAGCTCCGGGAGTTGGTCGGGCATCCACATGCCCTCGTTGGCGGCTGCGGTGAGGATCAGGGCGGTCAGCATGCGCGCTCCGGCGACGGGGCGACAGCTTACCCGGTGTGCCCGGGAGGATCGAGGGCAGGAGCAGTCATGGCCGCAGCAGGAGCGTCGCTTTCGCGAACACGGTCTGCTCCACGCGCTGTTCCGAGGGGATCGACACCACGCTCCCGCCCAGCCAGATCGCCGTGCCCGGGTTGCGCAGCCAGGTGAGCAGGAGCGCGTTGTAGATCCGGGGGCTTCGCACGGTGCCGGCGCTGTAGTCGAGCACCCAGCGCATCCCGAGGTCGGGCGTGAACTGCCAGTTCACGCGGTTCCGCACGAGCTGCGTGCGCTGGAGCACCTCGCCCTTCGGGTGGTGCACGCGGACCGTCGCTTCGGTGTCGGTGCGGATCCCCGGGGTCGGCCGGAGCGTCGTGACGACGGACACCTGCCCGTTGGTCGCGGGCAGCAGCAGCCCGTAGTCCACCGCGCTGCCCCCCGTCGCGTTCAGCGCCATGTCGACGGCCCGTCCGAGGTTGCTCGCCCACGCCAGGCGGGCCCCGGCACCGTCGACCTTCACGCCCTGCTCCGTGATCGTCTGCGTCCAGCCCCCGATCGACAGCGTGTGGATGCCGTCCATCAGGAAGCTCTGGTCGTGACCCACCGCCGCATAGCGGTCGCCGTTGCCCTCCTGCTGGCCTTCGACCCACACCGCGGGCGTCCAGGTGTCGAGCACCCCGCGCGGCGTGAACGTGTGGTCGACCGACGCGCTGGCGAGCGTGATGTCGGACTGCGTCAGGAACCCCAGCTCCTTGCGGAATCCCGGCGTGCGGTGTGTGAACGAGGCCGTCATCCCGGTGCCGATCCCGCTCGCCCGCGACAGCGAGGCGTTCTGCTGCATGCCCCACAGCGTCTCCTCGTCGTCGCCCGTGGAGCTGTGCAGGAAGCTCGACCCCGCGAACCACCGGTCGCCGAGCGGCACCTCGAAGTCCACTCCGCCGATCTGGTGCGACCCACCGCCCAGGATGCGCTTGTCGCCCATCACCAGGCCCGCGTAGCCGAGCCCGAACGCGTCGGTCCGCGCGCGAACCAGCGTGGAGCTCGCGAGCGCACCCTCGACATCCTCGGCATCGAACCCCGGGCTCCCGCCTTCGGTGAACGTCGGCAGGGGAGAGCGGTCGAGCACGTGCAGCGCGCCGAGCGTCAGCGGACCCTCGCGCCCGCCCACCTTCACGCCGTACACCGGCTGGTTCATCGACCGCGTGTACAGCGTGGCCCCGCGGTCCTCGAACCAGTCGACCCCGTCGAGGAAGAACGGGCGTCGCTCCGGGAAGTCGAAGGCGAAGCGCGCGTTCAGCCGGATGTCGCTCACGTCCGACTCCACCTGGCTGAAGTCGGGGTTCAGGGTGGCCGCGATGCCGAGATCCGGCGTGATGCCGAACCGCACGTCGAGCGACGGTCGCACGGTGTCCAGCAGATCCGGGGGCTCCTCGACCGGACGCGCCGCGAAGCCCGTGATGGACGGCACGATCTCGAACCCGCTGCCCCGGGAGGGCGGCCGGACGCCCACGAGCCGGTTCGCGGTCGCGAAGATCCGCGGGGCGTTGCGCTCGAGCTGGGGCCAGCTGTACTTCGCGCCCTCGTGCGGCACCTTGCGCGTGACGATCACGCCCCAGTCCTGCGCCTCCCCGCCGCCCGGGAACTTCAGCGACCGCCACGGGAACGCCACCTCGAGCTCGAACCCGTCGTCGCTCACGTGCCCCTTGCTGCGGATGACGGTGTCCCACGACACGTTCCACTTGCCGGCGTTGTGGCGGATGTCCTGCTGGATGCCGATCGCGTTGAAGTAGAAGATGTACCCCGAGATCCGGTCGGAGAACGTGTCGAGGTAGATGCCGATCTGGTCGTCGGCGTTGATGCTCTCGCGCTGGGAGACCCGCGCCCGCAGGCGGTACCCGGCATCGCGGACGCGCACGCCGACGTACAGGTTCTTGTCGTCCTGCAGGAAGCGCACCTCCGTGACGCCCGGTGGCGCGCCCCCTTCGAGCGGCTGGAAGCGCAGGAAGTCCGTCACCATCGGGGCGGCCGCCCAGTCCGCTTCGTCGAGACGGCCGTCGACGCGGACCTCTCCGTGCACCGACCCCACCTCGAGGGAGTCGCCGGCTTCGGCAGCGAGGGTCTGGGGGTCGGACGCCCGGGCGACTGCGAGCAGGGCCGTCCATAGGGTCGGTAGCGTCATCGCAACAGTGACCTACCGTAACCATTGCGCACGCGACGCCGGAATCTGGCTAAGGTGAGGGCCCATGTCGCTGTCCGTGCTCGTCGCCGTCGCATCCGCGGGCTCCCCGGTGGAGTCCGGCTGGGCGCTCTACCGGGTGGGGGAGTGGCGATCCGCCGCCGAGCTCGCGGCCACCGAGCTGCAGGCACACCCCGAGGCGCTCGCGTGGCAGCAGCTGTACGCGCGGAGCCGAGCCCGTCTCGACGGCGACCGCGCGGTGATCCAGCAGTACCGGTCGTGGCTCGCGAAGGCCCCCGACGATCCGCGCAGGCGGCTGCTGCTGGCCGACGTGCTGGCGAGCGCGTGGCGGTTCGATCCCGAGTCCTGTACCGAGATCGAGCAGCTGCTGAGTGCCACCCCGGCCGACCTCGACGCCCGGTTCTGGACCCAGGCGGTGCGGCATCAGGTGCGCACCCACCGCTGCAAGGGCGCCGCACCCGACGATCCGGCCACCCTCGTGGCGATCGCGTCGCAGGTGGAGGGTGGGGTGCCCGTCGCGCTCCCGATCGCCCTCGAAGACGGGATCGACGCGGTGGAAGCGGAGTGGATCGGGCATGCCCTGTCGGAAGACCCAGCGATGCTGGGCCGGTTGACGGGGGTGTTCGCGGCCGAGGGTCCCGGAGCGGCGAAGGCCCGGAAGGCCGTCGTCCGGTCGGCGCGTGCAGCGATGAAGGGCGGGCTGGCCGAAGTCTACGCCGCCTCGGAGATCTTCGAGGCCGCCGGCATGTCCGAGCTCGACGCCGCGGATGCCCGCCTCGCCGAGCTCCACCCCGATCCCCATCGGTTCGGGTTCAGTCGCGAGATCAGCCGCGCTCGTCGGCACGCCGACCCCGTACGTGCGCTCGCCCAGGTCGACGCGCTGGCGCCGCGGCTCCCCGAAGACCCCGAGATCCGCGCCACGTTCCACACGGCGCGTGGCGATCTGCTCCGCAAGGCCGGCGATCTCCGTGAGGCCACCGCCGCCTACCGCGCCGCCTGGGAAGCCACCCCGGAGCATGCCGAACGCGCCAACTTCTTCGCGTACCACGCCACCCTGCTGGGCGAGGAGCTCGAAGCCGCGCTGGAGGCCGCCACGGCGGCGGTCCGGGGGTTCCAGGGGGAGCGGTTCGTCGACCGTCCGTGGCCCGGCGAGACCTTCGAGGAATGGCGGTCGCGGAGCTCCGAGCGCGTCGGGGAGGCGCTCGACACGCGCGGATGGGCGCTGCACCTGCTCGGGCGCGACGCCGACGCCGCGTCCGACCTGCTCCAGGCGTCCCGCCTGATCGACGTTCCCGTGGTCGACCTGCACGTCGGGCTCGTGCTCACGGCCCTCGGCGAGCCCGACGCCGCTGCGCTGCACCTGGCGCGCGGCACGCGGGAGCGCGACGTCGGGGAGTCCGAGGTCATCGCGCGCGGGTGGAAGGCCCTGCGCGCGTGGTGGCCGGAGGCCGGCATCTGGCATCCGGGCGGGCTCGAGGGCTGGGTCGCTGGCATCTCGGGCTCGGCCGCACCGGCCGCACAGCTGTCCGACCCCAGCGAGCTCGTCGGGAAGCCGCTGCCCGACGTGTCCGTGCTGGTCGACGGGAAGCCCGTGGAGCTCGCGGGGCTCCAGGGGCCGGCCGTGATCGATGTGTGGGCCACGTGGTGCCGGCCGTGCGTCGAAGCCCTGCCCGAGGTCGAGCGGCTCGCGGGCGAGTACCCCGGCGTGCGCTTCCTGGCCGTGTCCGTCGACGACAAGGCGTCCGCGGTCGACGCGTTCTTCGAGGGTGCGGAGCGTCCGGGCGTCGCGCTCGGATGGTGGAACGCGACCGACAGCCCGTACGAGCGCCTCGGCATCGCCGGGGTGCCGTCGATGTTCGTGGTCGACGGCGAGAACCGCGTGTCGGCCTACCTGCTCGGGGTCGACATCAACCGTCTGGGTGCGGCCGTCGAGGCCGTGGCCCGGGCCCCCGAGTGAGCGCACCCCGGCCCGGCTACGTCGAGCTGCTCCGCGTCAACCGTCCCTTCCGGCTCCTCTGGCTGGGCACGGTCGTGAGCTTCCTGGGCGACTGGCTCACCACGGTCGCCGTGCTCACGATGGCGCACGAGCTGTCGGATTCCGCGCTCGTGATCTCGGGCGTGCTCATCGCGAAGACCCTGCCGATCTTCCTGGTGTCGCCCGTCGCGGGGCCCATCGCAGACCGTGTGGACCGGCGGTTCCTGATGATCGCCAGCGATCTGGTCCGTGTGGGCATGGTGTTCGGGATGATCGCCTGCTGGTGGGTACGCAGCGTCGAGCTCCTGCTGGTCGTTCTGACCCTGCGCACGCTGGCCGGAGGGTTCTTCATCCCCGCCCGCACGGCGTCCCTGCAGGACCTCGTCACGCCGGAGCAGCTGCCCGTCGCCGTCGCCCTGAACGGCGGCACCTGGTCGGTCGTGCTCGCATTCGGGGCCGCGCTCGGCGGCGTGCTGACGGCCTGGGTCGGCATCGAGGGTGCGCTGTTCGTCGATGCGCTCACGTTCCTCGCGTCCGCGGCCCTCCTGTGGGGCCTGCCGCCGCTCCCGCCGCGCGAGGAGGGCTCCACCGAGCGCCCCACCTTCGTCGACGGCATGCGCCACCTGCGCGGGCGGGTCTACCTCCCGGCACTGCTGTGCCTGAAGGCCTCGATGTCGGTGTCGGGCGGGGTGCTCGTGCTGCTGCCGCTGCTCGCGGGCGGCGTGTACACGGGCGCGGAGGGGCCGCTGTTCCTGGGCGCGCTGTACGCCTCGCGCGGCGTGGGGGCGCTGCTGGGCAGCATGGGCTGGCGCCTGGTCGTGGGGGACCGCGTGGTCGCGCTGCAGTGGAGCATCGTGTTCGGCTTCACGCTCGCGGGCGTGATGTACGGGACGATGGCGGTGGCGCCGAGCTTCGTCGTGTGCGCGCTCGCGCTCGGGATTGCGGCGGTGGGCACGGGCATCGTGTGGTCGTTCTCCGACACCCTGGCCCAGCTCGCGACCACCCGGGAGGTGCGCGGGCGGCTGTTCGCGATGGAGTTCGGCATCACGATGCTCGGCAGCGCGTTCGTGAGCTTCGGGACCGGTGCGCTCGTGGACGCCGGCATGACGACCAGCGCGGTGCTGGCCGGTATCGGCGTGGTCTCGGCGCTCCCGGCGGTGGGGTGGGCGGCCGTGCTGTGGGCGGCGCCGGACGTGCCGCGCGCTGTTTAGGGGCGCGGCAGGGCCGCGAGCACGGCCTCCACGAGCTCGAAGGACCGTTGGTGTGCGTCCGGCTCGTTGTAGGCGGCCGACTGGACCACCACGACCGCGTCGTGCTCGGGCAGCAGGACCACGAGGTTGCCGCCGTTCCCCGACATGTAGGCGCCGCCGGTCGGGCCGTCGGGCGTGCGGAACCCGCGGAACCACCACAGGTAGCCGTACGACACGCCCGGCCCGATCGGACGGGGCGTGAGCATCTCCGAGATCCAGGCGCGGGGGACGACCTCTTCGCCACTCCACGTGCCGTGGTCGAGCACCATGCGGCCCAGCTTCGCGAGGTCTTCGGGGGCGAGCTCGAGCTGCCCGCCCGACTGCACCTCTCCGGACCGCGACCGGCGCCAGACCGCACGCTCGATGCCGAGCGGGCCGAGGATCCGGCGCTGAACGTACGCGTCGAAGGGCTCGCCCACGGCGTCCTGCACGACCTGTCCGAGCAGGAACACCCCGGCCGTGCAGTACGCGAACGTGCCGCGCGTGTCGATCTTCGTGGGCGGGATGCGGAGCGCGAAGTCGCGCCACACCCGGCGCCGGTACATCCGCTCTTCGTTTCCGGGCGTTCGTCGTCCGTCGTCGCAGTCGAGCCCGGACGACATCGTGAGCAGGTCGCGGACCGTGATGTCGGCGCGGCGGTCGTCGGGCTCGAGGACCGCGCCCAGCATGGGCCAGACGGGAACGTCGACGGAACCGAGCTTCCCGTCCGCGATCGCGGCCCCCACAGCGAGCGCGGTGAGGGACTTGCCGGCCGACCGGATGTCGTGGAGCGCGGGATCCGCGCGCCGCCGGGATCCGCGTGTGACGCCGTCACGCTCGCGGTGCTGCCACACGATCGACCCGTGCTGCTCGACCACGACGGCCACCAGATCGTCGGTGCGGCCGTCCAGCACGGTCGCGAACGGGTCCTGGGCGCGGGCGAGCATCCCGATCAGGGCGAGCACGGTGCGAGTCCTCCGATGCGGGCTGCTTCGGCTACGCTACCCGACATGGTGTTGTTGCTCCTGGCCTGCTCCGGTCCGCCGACGCCCGGGTCCGTCGCGCCGGTCGACACCGATCCGCCCATCGACACCGACGCGGACACCGGTGGTCCTCCGACCCCCCCGGTGGACACGGACGATCCGGGGCCTCCACTGTCGGGCTGGGACACCGGCGAGCCTGCGGACTGCACGCCCATCCCGCCGAACCCGGGTCCCTATCCGTCGGACGCCCCCGCGTGGCGCGCCGAGCTCGACGTGCCCGCGTTCTTCCCGGTGGCGCTGCTCGAGGCGACGTACACGGCCGACGGGCGCGTGCTGGAGGAGATCCGCCGAACCACGGAAGGGGGGTCGACGCACACCACCACCTGGGTGCCGGGCACGAATCGGCCTGCGTCCGTCTCGGTGTCGGGGTTCGGCCCTCCGAGCACACAGACGTGGGCGTGGAACGCGGAGGTCGCCACCGTGACGTACTCGGGGCCTGCCGTGTTCGACACCGACCCGGACCTCGAGGTGACCATCCGTCCGGACGGCATGGAGCTCGAGCGCCGGACCCTGCCTGCGGGGCCCTCCGGGAGCGTGTCCACGAACACCTACCTCGGTCCGGACACCTGGCAGCTGGCGTCCCAGACGAACGACCAGGCGCAGAACGTATGGACGTACGCGTGGAGCTGCCTGTCCTCCACCCGCACGTTCGCGAGCAGCGCCACTGTGACGCGGACCCGCCATCACCCCGACGGACGCGTGCGTTTCGGAGCCTCGGACTTCGACGGCGACGGCGTGGACGACGCGTCCACCACCACCCGGTACGTCGCGGACACCTGGCGCGTCGACTACCAGTTCGGCGACGGTGCGCAGGGCCCGTGGGTCATCGAGTGGACGTGGACCGCGCTGTAGCGGGGATCAGCGGTCGCCGAGCGCTTCCCGGATCACCGGCGACACGGAGCCGACCGACGTGACCCACAGCTGGTGCACAGCGCGTGTCGCGCCCACGTGGAGCAGGCGCCGGCTGGCGGGGTTGTCGGGGAAGTACGCCGCGCTCGCCTCGACCAGGATCACGTAGTCGAACTCGAGGCCCTTCACCTGGTCGACCTCGGTGATCTCGACGCCGGGCGCGAACGTGAAGTCCTGCTCGGTGATGCGGCGCAGGCGCGGCACCTCTCCCGCACGCAGGCCCGTGTAGTACGTGCCGGACACGGCGTTCTCGGGCGTGAGCACGACGACGGACGCGAGCGGTTCGGCCCGCATGAGCTCCTTGAGGGCGTCGGCCAGGAAGGCGACGGCGGCACCGTGGTCGGTGAAGCGGAACAGCTCCACGGGCGGACCCGACCGGGTGACCATCGGGGGCTCCTCGTCTTCGCGCAGCGGGCCGAGCACGTCGAGCGCGAACTGCACGATGGTCGCGCTGCTGCGGTACGAGATCTTCAGCGTGTTCACGGCCGTGCCCTCGACGCCGAGGTGCCGGAAGAAGTCGGTCCAGCTGGTGAACCCGCTGTCCTGCATGACGTGCTGCTGGGTGTCGCCCGCGAGCGTGATGCTCTGCTTCTCGTCGAGGCAGCCGAGCAGCACGCGCACCTCGGTGGGCGAGAAGTCCTGCACCTCGTCGATGGCGAGGTGGCGGTACCGCATGGACCGCTTGCTCTTGTTGCGGAGCGGGCCCACGCGCAGCTGGAACGCGCGCAGGAGGAGCGGCTCGTCTTCGGGCTCGATGGCGGCCTCGACCTCGCGGTCGCCGTCGAACCTCGCGAGGAGGTCGTTCGTGCGGTCGCGGCACCACGTGGCGGCGCGCTCGAGCTCGGTGTCGCTGAACGCCCCGGGTGCGTGGCGGTGGAAGATCTCGAGCAGCAGCGGGAGCCCGGTGGTCGCGCTGATCCAGTCGTCGAACGCCTGATCGACGTTCGCGGGGCCCTCGACGCGCTTCACCTGGGCCTCGAGCACCTCGAGCATCGCGGGGTGCTGCTTCATCCGGATGACCACGGCAGGGGCCGTCTCGCGCATGTTCTTCGGGATGCGCGGGAAGTGGCGCTGCCGCATCATGGTGGACCAGTCGCGGAACGTCATGACCGTGGCCTGGTGCACGCCGAGCGCGGGCAGCACGTGGCCGACGTAGTCCTTGAGGGCCTTGCTGAACACGAGGAACAGCGTGAGCGGCGAGTCGTACGCGACGTCTTCGTACGCGAGCCACGCGATCCGGTGCAGGGCCACGGTGGTCTTGCCCGACCCGGCGCTACCCCGGATGACCACGAACCCCGACTTCGGCCGCGTGATGAGCTCGAACTGCTCGGGGTCGATCAGCCCCGCGATGTCGGGCAGGCGCTTGTCGGCACGGCGGCGGTTGCCCGCGAGATCGGTGCCCAGCCGACGCTCGGTGCCTTCGCCGGCCGCATGGGCGCGCAGGGCCTGACCCTCTCCGCCGGCCATGCGCGGAGGCTCTCGCCGCGTCGCGCTCCAGGCATCGCCGTCGTCGAGCGCGAAGACCCCCTCGGGAGCGTCGATGCGCTGGAGCTCGCCCCGCTCGATCGTGACGGTGCGACGGGCCTCCACGCGCCCTTCGATCAGGCGCCCGCCGAGCTCCTCCTCGTATTCCTCGCCCTGCTGGTAGCGGTAGAAGATCTTGCTGATCGGCGCATTCCGCCAGTCGACGATGCGCATCCCGTTGTCGATGCGCGTGGCCTTGCCCAGGAACACGTCGCGGTTGCGGCCGTTCTCCTTCAGGCGCACGTGCGCGAAGTACGGGCTGTCGGGGTCGATCTGCGGTCGATCGCGCGTGGCGCGGAGCTGGGTGAGGAGGGCGTGGTGCTGGTCGAACTGCATCAGCAGCGAGCCCTTGTCCTCCTCCTTCGCCTTCGGGAGCTCTTCGCGCAGGCGCACGAGCTCGGCGACGATGGACTTCTCGGACGGGGGCGCCTCGTAGGGGTTCTCCTGGAGAAGTCGGGAGACGACCTCCAGTTGCGCCAGCTCGTCCTTCACCACGGGATGCACTGGGTCCAACCCGAAACTCCGATCCACGGGGACCGTTTGGAGTAACGGGTTGCATGTGGCGCCGCGAGGTTTACGACGGGGTCGTGGAGGTTCCCATGTCGGACGAGCGGCTCACCGACCTCGAGATCAAGCTGGCCTTCCAGGAGCACACCATCCACGCGCTCGACGGCGTCGTCCGCGAGCTCCAGGAGAAGATCGACCGCCTGGAGCACCGGATCCGCGAGCTCGCCGAAGAGCACGCGTCGTCGCTCGGGCCGCTCGACAACCCGCCCCCTCCGCACTGGTAGGCCCATGCAGCACGTCGTCACCGCACCCCGCGCCCCCTTCCCGATCGCCGGAGGTGCGCTGGTCGTGCACCAGATCCCCGTGGCCCACGACAACCTCGTGTGGGTGCTCGTGAGCGCGGCTGCGGGCGAAGCGGCCGTCGTCGACGGTCCTCCCGACGCCACCGCGGTGCTCGCGTGCTGCGAGGCCGAGGGCGTGCGGCTCACCACCGTGATGAACACCCACACCCACTGGGACCACATCGGCATCAACCAGGCGCTCGAGAAGCTCGGTCTGCTGGCGGGCATGCGCGTGATCGGCCCGGCGGGGAAGGCCGCGGACGTCCCCGGTCTCACGGAGCCCGTGGGGGAGGGGAGCACGCTGGAGCTGTTCGGCGTGCCCGTGCGCGTGCTGCTCACGGAGGGGCACATCGACGGGCACGTCTCGTACGTGCTGGAGGGGGCCGTGTTCTGCGGAGACACCCTGTTCGCCGGCGGCTGTGGCTACCTGTTCGACGGCCCGCCCGCGAAGATGGCGCGCTCGCTCCAGCGTCTGTGTGAGCTCCCGGGCGACACGCTCGTGTGCTGCGCGCACGAGTACACCGAAGACAACCTGCGGTTCGCGTGGATGGTCGAGCCCGACAACGCCGCGCTGGCCGAGCGGATCCGCGCTGTGTGGGCCATCCGGGCCGACGGGGGCTGCTCGGTGCCGTCCACCATCGAAGAAGAGCGCGCCACCAACCCGTTCGTGCGGGGTGGGTCACCCACGCTCGCCGCGAACGTGCGGGCCTTCCGCGAGCCCGCAGGGACGGACCGTGAGTCGCACTCCCGGAGCTACGTCGAGGTGTTCGCGGCCACACGCGCGCTCAAGGACTCGAAGCGCCACCGCGAGGTCGACCTCCACCTGCCGCTGTAGGCCGACCGTAGAGGTGGCGGGATCCGGCATCCGAACGTATCCTGCCCGCCATGACGCTCGCGATTCTCCTCGCCCTGACGGGCTGCAAGCAAGACACCGGCATCCAGCAGCTGTATCCGCGCATCGCCACGGCGCCCGAAGCGCTGGAGTACGGCGAGATCGCGGTGCCGCTCTCCGACGTGCAGCAGGTGTTCGTCACGAACGCGGGCCGTGCGCGGCTCGAGCTCGACGTGTCGGTCGCGGGCGACGGCGCGTTCACGGTGGTGGGCGAGGTGCCCGAGATCGTCGGGGTCGACGAGACCCTCGCGATCGACGTGCGCTTCGCGCCCACGAGCTTCCTCGACTACACGGGCGAGCTCGTGCTGGTGTCGAACGACGACCTGTCGCCCGAGGTGCGCATCCCGCTGTCGGGCGTCGGGGTCGACGCGCCCATGCCCGACATCGAGATCTCGCCGCTCACCCTCGACTTCGGCACGGTCACGCCCGGCTCGAACAACACGCAGTTCCTGCTGCTCCGGAACGTGGGCGACGCCGCGCTGTCGCTCGGATCCGTCCGTCAGGAGGGCTCGGGCGCGTTCGTGCTGCAGACCGATCCGAGCAACGACATCGTGGGTCCGAGCTCCGACGTCCCCGTGATCGTCGCGTACCAGCCGTTCGGAGACCTCGGCGACTCCGGACTGCTTGTGTTCCCGAGCGACGACCCCGACGAGCCCGAGACGAGCGTGGTGCTGCTCGGCAACGGCGGCGGCTCGTACGAGTACCCGGTCGCCCAGATCGCGTGCCCGGGCACGAGCGCTCCGCCCATCTGGGTCGAGCTCGACGGCTCGGCGTCGTACGATCCGGCCGGGTTCCTGCCGCTCTCGTACGAGTGGACGCTCCTCTCGCAGCCCGCGGGGAGCCAGGAGTCGCTCACGAACCTCGTGTCGCCCAGCACCGACCTGTTCACCGACGTCGCAGGCCCGTACGAGGTCCAGCTGGTCGTGACGAACGCAGTGGGCACGGTCTCCGCGCCCGACCGGTGCACGATCGATGCGATCCCCGCCGACGAGCTGCACGTCGAGCTGTCGTGGGACACCCCCGCGGCCGACCTGGATCTGCACCTCGCCCGCAACGGCGCCGATCTGTTCCAGCCGGGCGACGACTGCAACTTCTGCAACGGCAGCCCGAACTGGGGGGTCGCGGGCACCGACGACAACCCGCGCCTCGACCTCGACGACCAGGGCGGCTTCGGCCCCGAGAACATCAACATCCGCGAGCCGGCCGAGAGCACCTACCTCGTTCGGGTGCACTACTGGGAAGAGCACGGTGACGACGTGGTGGTCGCGACGGTCCGGGTCTTCAGCTACGGCCTCGAGGTGTTCACGGGCCAGCGCGCGATGCAGCGCAACGAGGTGTGGGACGTGGGCCAGGTGAACTGGCCCGACGGCACGTTCGGCGCGTACAGCGTGAACAACTACGCGGCGACCGACCGGTCCTGCACACCGTAGGCTACCAGCCGCCGCCGACGGTCTGCGTGCCGAGGTAGCGGCTCAGGTCTTCCGCGCGGGCGTCACCGACGATGCGGGCGACGTCCTCGTGCACCTGCGCACGGAGGTCGAGCGTGCGCTCGCGCGACTCCTTCGGCTTGATCTGCCCGGTGCGCATGTCTTCGCGGAGCTGGACGACGTTCTTCGTGAACACGCCCACGGTGTTGAGCAGATCGGTGCGGTCGCCGCTGTTCAGGTCGTTGTCCTTGGCCCACCGCTGCACGCCCTCGTTCATGCCCTCGTGCCACTTGAGGTCCATCTCCATGTGGCGCTTCTCCCAGGAGCCCTCGTCCAGCGGACCGCCCGCGATGCCGGCGGCGTCACGATCGGGGAGGCCCTCGGTGCGGAGCGTCTTCTCGGTGGGCTCGATCGGGGAGCCGTCGGGGCCCTTCGAGGCGACCTGGATGGGCGGGCGACGGTCCGGGCGGGCCTGCACCGCCACTTCGGGGACGGGCTTCGCGTCGGTGGTGAGGGCGTCGAGGTCGGGACCCGTGTTCCCGCCACTCATGGCCAGGAACAGGAGCCCCATCAGGACGAGGGCGACGATGCCGATCAGGGCGGCGCGGGTGGCGTTCACGGGGACCTCGGTCACGGGGGATGCGGAGACATGCTATTTCGCTGGGGGTGTGGAGGTCGAAGTGCAGCTGTTCGGATGGTGGATGGTCCTGACCGGATGCCGAACCTCCCTCGCCCCGCCCGACGCGCCCGACGCCGACGCCGACACTGACACTGACACTGACACTGACACTGACGCGGACTCCGACACCGATGCCGACGCGGACAGCGATGCCGATTCGGACGCCGACGCGGACTCCGACGCCGACGCCGACGCCGACAGCGATGCCGATTCGGACGCCGACGCCGACTCGGATGCGGACAGCGATGCCGATTCGGACGCCGACGCCGACTCGGATGCGGACACCGACGCCGATCCGGTCGTCGACGTCGTGTGGACCGGAGCCTCGCCCTCCTCGATGGTCGACGTCACGATCACCGACCCCGCGGGCCGCACGAGCTGGAGCTTCGGCATGGCCGAGACCAGCGCGGGCACCGCCGGCTGGTACGGCGAGGACTGCTACCTCGGCACGGGCGCGTTCAACTTCTGCCACCCGATCAACGGCACCACGCAGTCGCTCGACCAGGTCGGCGCGATCGCGGACGTGGTGGAGGGCAGTACCACCCTGCTGTGGTCGGGCATGCAGCTCACGTACTACCTCGACGACAACGCGGGCTCGTGCTGGGTGTGGGGGCACGACACCAGCTACTACGCGTCGCTCGGGTGCACCGACCTCGACACGGGCGTGTCGTACGGCCGCCGCGACCGCTGCTCCGGGATGGACCCAGCCGACCCGGCTCCGATGGGCGGTCGCGTCGCGCTGACGTTCGACGACGGGCCCCATCCCACGGTCACCCCGCAGATCCTCGCCACGCTGCGCGCCTACAACGTGCCCGCCACGTTCTTCATGCTCGGCACGCAGATCTCCGACCCCAACGTGTGGTCGCTCGTGGAGGAGATCCGCGACGACCCCCTGTTCACGATCGGGAACCACAGCTGGGATCACGCCGATCTGGCGCTGCTCACCACGCCCGACGTGCACGACGAGATCGCCGACACGAACGACCTGCTCGCCACGTTCGGGGTCAGCCCGACGTTCTTCCGGTTCCCGTACGGCGACAGCACCTGCCAGACCGCCGACATCGCGCGCGACGACTACGGGCACCTCGTCGCGGGCTGGCACGTCGACACGGCGGACTGGTGCTACGCGAGCGGAGGCTCGTGCACGACGTCCGAGTACTGGCGCGTGCCGTCCGGCTACCAGACCGACATGATCGGCTACACGATGGACCAGTTCGACGACTTCGGCGGCGGTGTGGTGCTGATGCACGACATCCACCAGTACACGGCCGACAACCTCGGTGCGCTCATCCAGGCGCTGCAGAACGGCGGGTACACGTTCCACCACCTGTCCGACCTGACGGCCTTCCCGCGCCTGAACACCGACGATCCGTACGACTTCCCGTGGATGGGCGAGGCCTGCTCGGTCACGAACGACACGTGCTGGCAGGTGGAGTGGAGCAGCTGGTGCGAGCCCTCCGGCGATCCCGGTCAGCCCGCGGATGCCGGCGTGTGTGTGCTCCCGTGCGACAGCACGCTGCGCTGCATCGACCGCGACGGTACGGCCCCGCTGGTGTGCTCGAACACCGGGCCCGGCGCGCTCGGCTACTGCCTGGCCGAGGCCAGCGCGCTCAACGGTCAGTGCGTCGACGTGCCCGGCACGGTCGCGAGCACGGTTCCGGCGTGGTCGGGCGGCAACGCCCTCGTGTGCGAGCCCTACGGCTGGTAGCTGCGCATCGGTGTGTTCGGGGCTATGGTCGCGGGGTGACGCGTGATCTCGCCATCTCCGCCGGCCTCGCGCTGCTCTGCGCGGGCTGCCACTGCCGGCCCGACCCGAGCGTGCCCGACACCGACGCCGACGACACGTCCCGTCCGCGCGACACGGCCCCCGAAGACACCGGGCCCGAGCCGCCGTGCGCGCTCCCCGAGTCCGAGCCCAACAACAGCGGGCCCGAAGCCGACCTCCTCCCGCTCGAGATCGAGGCGTGCGGGCAGTTCCGGGCGCCGGGCGACAGCGACTTCTGGTCGGTCGAGCTCACCGAGGAATCCTGGCTGGGCATCCGGGTCGACGCCCGCGAGAACGGGTCGTTCGCGAATCCTGCAGTGGTCCTGTCCGCCACCGACGGGCTCGCCGTGCTCCGGAGCGACGGCAGCGAGACGGCCGACGTGCACCTCCTGTTCCCCACCGTCGCGCGCGACTTCACGCTGCTCGTGCTCGAGGAGAACCAGCAGGGCGACGTGGGCCAGCGGTACTTCTACGACGTGATCGCCACCGTGCAGAAGGCGCCGCGCGAGTGGACCCGTGTGGAGCTCGAGCCGAACGATGCCCGCGCCGATGCGGTGCCCGTGCTCGACGGCGACGCGGTGTTCGGCGTGATCGAAGACAACGACGACGGCGACTACTACCGGATCGACGTGCCGGTCGGGCGCCACACGCTCCGGGTGTCGGTCGACGCGTTCGACATGGGCTCTCCGGCCGACACGGTGCTCTACCTCCAGAACGCTGCGGGCATGTCGCCCATCTGCCCCACGTCTGCCGGCTGCGTGTTCGCGCGCGGCGAGGTGGGCTTCGAGCGAGACCCGAGCTTCGAGTTCACGAGCGAAGGCGACGAGACGCTCTACGTGCGGGTGCTCCCCGAGACGGGCCTCGGGTCTCCCGTGCACTGGTACGTGCTCGACGTGGCGCTCGAGGGGTCCGAGCCATGAGGAGAGCCGTGCTGATCGTGCTGATCGTGCTGGGCGCCTGCAAGCGCGAGGAGCCCGAGAAGCTCCTCGACACCGGGTGGTTCGAAGACACCGACGGCTTCTCCGAGGAGGGGTGCCCGAACCGCGTCGAAGCCACGGTGCCGGAGGGCGGCGAGACCGACTGGTACTGGCGCGACGTGCCCCGCCTGTTCACGTCCAACCGCAACGAGGCCGCGTACGACGCGTTCCTGCTCGATGCCGACGGCTACCGGCTCGACAGCACGCTCGCCTGGGACGCCGAGAGCCTGCGCTTCGACGTCGTGCCGGCCGCACCCCTGGCGGCGGCGACCGACCACATCCTGCGCGTGGTCGACTGCAACGGCACGCGCGAGGTGCCGTTCCGCACCTCCGAGCTCGGCGCGCCCATCGTCGGCGGGCCGGAGTCGCTCCAGGGTCGCGCGTTCTCCCTCGATCTCGGCGGCGCCACGTGGCTCGAGCCCGGCGGGGTCGCGCCGTTGCTCACGTTGTTCTTCGATGCCCCCGTGCTCATCGGGGTCCCGCTGGCCACCGACGACCAGCTGCACCTGAACCTCGCGCTCGGCGTGGAGGACAGCGAGGGCAACCTCTCGCAGGATCCCGTCGAAGACGCCGTGCCGTTCCCGCTCGTCGACTTCGGAGGCCAGCCGTACTTCGAGGCCGAGGCGCCGGCGGTCGACCTCGACTTCTCCGGCGTTCGCATCCCGGTCTACAGCTTCGCGTTCTCGGGCACGTTCGGTCCGAACGGCAACCGCATCGGAGGCGGCACCGTGCGGGGCATCGGCGACACGAGGTACGCGGGCCCCCTGCTCGGCAGCTCGAACCCCGAGACCGTCTGCACGACGGCCGCCGGGCTCGGCGTGCAGTGCATGGCCTGCCCCACCGACGGTCAGCCGTACTGCCTGCCGGTGTCCGTCGAGGACATCGAGGGCGTGTACGTTCCCGGGCTCACGATCCGGTCGCTGTAGCGTGAAGGCCTGGCCCCACGTGCGGGCGGCGCTCCTCGCCGCACACCTGCTCGCGATCGTGCTCATGGCGCTGCCGTCCCCACAGGGCGGGATGAACCGGAGCGCCTGGAAGGATCCGACCGTCCAGGGCGAGCTCGCCGCGTGGACGCTGCGCTTGAACGCCGTGGGCATCGGGATGCAGCAGCCCGAGGTCGAAGAGCTCGCGTGGAACCTCGCCAATGCGTACGAAGACGGCCGTGGCGTCGTGCTGGCGCCGTTCATGCCGTACTACCGGTACTGCGGCACCTGGCAGAGCTGGCGGATGTTCGTGGCGCCCCACCGATTCCCGGGCCGGCTCACGATCGACGTGATGGAGCGGGGCGAGTGGCGCACGATCTACGTGGCGCGCTCGGCCGACCATACCTGGCGGGCCACCCAGCTCGACCACGACCGGATGCGCGCCGCCATCTTCCGCTACGGCTGGCGCCACTACCGGCGGAGCTACGGCACCTTCGGGAGCTGGGTGGCCGCGCGGGTGATCGAGGACTTCCCCGATGCCGAGCGCGTGCGGCTGCGGTTCTACAAGTACCGTACGGCCTCGCCGGAGGAGGTGCGCACCCACACCGAGCCGGAGGGCGAGTACACGGGCGCGCTGATCCTCGACCTGAAGGAGCTCCGCTAGATGTGGGCGCGCTGGGTGGCGTTCTGCTCGCGCACCGAGGCGGGCACGTCGATCGCGGTGTTCCGCATCGCGATGGGGCTGTGCGTGATGCTCACGGTGGGCTGGGTGATCGCGGCCGACCTGGTTGACGTGATCTGGGTCGACGCCGCGTACGGCGGCATGAGCGTGGTGCACCCGAGCTGGTGGGTCGCACAGCTCGGTGGGCCCACTCCCGCCGTGATGCGCGGGCTCGCCTGGGCCGGGGTGGGGGCGGGAGCCCTGCTCGCGCTGGGTCTGGGGGGCCGGCTCACCGCGCTGGTCACCCTGGTCCTCGTGCAGTGCACGGTCGACATCAACGGCGAAGCGGGAGGGAGCTACGACGAGCTGCTTCAGAACGGGCTGTGGCTCTGTGTGCTCGGGCCGACCACCACCACGCTGTCGCTCGACTGCTGGCTCCGTACGCGGCGGTTCACGAGCGACGCGCCCGTCGGGGTGTGGGCGCGGTACCTCATCGTCATCCAGCTCGTCGTGATGTACGGCTCCACGGGCCTGCAGAAGCTGTCGTCATACTGGACGCCCGGCGGCGACTTCTCCGCGCTCTACTACATCCTGCAGCAGCCGAGCTGGCACCGGTTCGACATGCGCTGGCTCGCGTACGTGTTCCCGCTCACCCAGCTCGCGACGGCCGTGAGCTGGTTCTGGGAGGTGTTCGCACCGGTGTGGCTGCTCGCGTTCCACTACTCGGCGACCGCCGATCAGCCCGGCCGCGCCCGCGCCTTCTTCGTGCGATGGCACGTACGCGAGGTGTACGCTCTCATCGGCCTCGTGTTCCACGGCTCCCTGCTGGTGCTCATGGACGTGGGGCCGTTCTCGCCGATCAGCCTGGCGTTCTACGCGGCGCTCGTGCACCCGTGGGAGTGGCGGACCCTCGCCCGCCGACCCTGACGCGGCCTAGAAGACCTTCTTGCGGCGCTCGAGCTGCTCGGCTTCGGTCTTGCAGTCGATGCAGAGCGTGGCCACAGGACGGGCCAGCAGGCGCTTGTAGGTGATGGGCGCCCCACACGACTCGCACACGCCGTACTCGCCTTCCGCGATGCGCCCGAGCGCCAGGCGGATCTTGCTCATCAGGCGACGCTCGCGGTCGGCCAGACGGAGGGAGAAGTCGCGGTTGGACTCCGTGACCGCGAGATCGAGCGCATCCGCATCCGCCGACCGGACATCCGTGAGGTCGTGGATGGCCTCCTTCGACTGACGGAGCAGGCCGTTGAGCTGCTCCGTGAGAATGTCGTGCAGGGTCTCCACCTCTTCTGGCGAGAGGTACTCGTCGGGCGGAAAGGTCGCTTCGGACATCGGTACTCCACAAGGGGCGCGGATTGTAGCGCAGTGGACGCGGGATGCGAAGGGCAATTCGAAGCACGTGGGACGCCTCCGTCAAGGGCGAGCGGGGGCCCAATCGGGATACAGGGCGGGCCGGGGGTCGCGTGTCGCGTTTCATCGTGCATTCCGAGGCGGTCGTGCTGCCAGCGCCCGGCGGGTACACCGTCGGTCCGGCGGCCCTGACGATCGACGGTCACTCGATCGCAGCGGTCGCTCCGGGGCCTTGTCCGGAGGGGGTTCAGAGCCTCGGCAACCGGGTTCTGGCGCCCGCTTTCGTGAACGCGCACACCCATCTCTCGATGGCCGCGTTCCGGGGGATCGGCCTGTCGGCCCTGCGCGGCAACGTGGTCGAAGACCTCTACTACGCGCTCGAGACGCGCTACCAGCCCGGCGACATCGAGGCGTTCGTGCGCGTGGGGGCCGCCGAGGCCCTGCTGGCGGGCGTGGCGGTGGTGTGGGACCACTACTACGCCGTGGAGGAGGTCGCGCGCGCGTGCCGCGACATGGGGCTCGGCGCCGTGCTCGCGCCCACCCTGCAAGACCTCGAGGGGCCCGGAGTGCCCGCGCTCGAGCAGCAGCTGGAGGGCACCGTCGCGCTCGCGGGCGACGCTGCGATGGCGGACGCCGGGGTGTTCGCCGCACTGGGTCCTCACGCGACCGACACCGTGAGCGGGGCCCTGTGGGGGCGGATCGCCGACCTCGCGTCGACGCACGCGCTCCCGCTGCACTTCCACTGCGCCCAGAGCCGCGAGGAGCACGACCGCGCGATGGAGCGCCACGGAACCTCGCCCATCCGCTGGCTGACGGGCGGTGGCTGGCTGGAGGCGGCCCCGTCCTCGCTGCTCGTGCACGGGTTGTTCGTCGATCAGCGCGATCTCGACGGGCTGGATCGCAGCAAGGTCGTGCTCGGGTACTGTCCGGGCAGCCAGATCCAGTACTGCTTCCCGGCGCGGTACGCGGGCTGGCGGGATGCCGGGTTCGGCGTGGCGGTCGGGACCGACTGCGGGGCCTGCAACGACGGGATGAACGTGCAGCAGGAGCTGAAGCTGGTCGCAGCGGGCTCCCTGTTCGCGGTGTCGGCGAGTGCCGAGTACCGGGCTTTCTGGCGCGGCGAGCCCATGCCCGCCGGCACGATCGCGGCCGAGCGCGAGCTGCGGATGGCGGAGGGCGAGCAGGATCCGTCGGCACTGCTGCGCACCGTGTGGGACACCCCGGGAGGGCTGCATCCGGGCTTCCGTACGGGGCGCATCGAGGTGGGCGCGCGCGCCAACCTGCTCGTGCTCGACCCCGACCATCCGGCCTTCTGGCCCGGGAACGACGTGCTCCGGGCGCTCGCGCTGCAGGATGTCGTGCCGACGATCGACCGGATGATGGTGAACGGGCGCTGGCTGTCGGAGCCCGGGGAGCACCAGCAGGCGCTGCTGCGGTCCGATCGCTACCGGGAGTCGGTGGCCGAGGCCCGTGCGCGCCTCACCCGCATGCTCGAGTGACACCTCGGGACGGTCCCGGTGTCGCACTGCGACGACGGGAGGTCTCATGGCTCGGCTCTGGCTCTGCGCGCTCGGATGCGCGCTCTCCTCGACGGCCCTGGCGGTCGACGAGATGGACGTTCACACCCCGCAGCGCCCGATCAAGCTCGGCAGCCGCGCGGGCGTGTGGACCGGACCGTACAGCGCGCCCGCGGTGGGCGGGCACATCAAGCTCGCACCGTCGAACGGCGTCGGGCTGGAGGGCTTCGCGGACCACACGCTGCGCGTGGGCCAGGGGGTGGCGCGCCACGACCACGTGATCGGGTTCAGCGCGTTCGCGCCGGCGCTCCTGGGCACGGAGCGGTGGTACGTGTCGCCGACGATCGGCTCGTGCGTGGACTTCCGGATCGACTCCCCCCTGGCGGACCGCACGCCGTCGAGCTCGGACGTGCTGTTCGGCGTGCACGGCGGCGGGATGGCGGAGGTCGCGCTGGGCCGGGGCTGGAGCCTGGAGACCACGGCCACGGCGTTCCTGTACGTGGGCAACGAGACCGGGGTGGGGGACTGGACGGCCAGCGCGTCGAACAAGCTCCACAGCTCGGCCGTGGCGCAGGTGCTCGGAAGCCTGAACTACCGGCTGTGAGGGCCGTCCTCCTGGGGCTGCTCGCGGGGTGCGTGCCGGATCTCGGCGACCGGAGCGCGGCGGCGCACGCGGATTCCTGCGCGACGTGTCATCCCGTGGCCGCGGATCAGCTGGCGGGGTCGCGTCATGCGCGTCCGGCGGCGTCTCCGCTGTTCGTGGAGCTCCGGTCGCGCGCCCAGGACGAGCTCGGGGCCGGCGCGTTCTGCGACCGCTGCCACCTGCCGGACGGGCTCGGATGCATCACGTGCCACGCGGCGGGCGGGAACCAGCAGACCGCGAACGGCGCGCTGCTCGCCGACCCGACGGGGCCGGTCCGCGGGCCGTTCGGAGACACGGTCGGGCCACATGCCTCCGTGGCCGGTGACTTCCTGACGGACAGCGCGCTGTGCGGCACGTGCCACGACGTCGAGGGCGTGGCGGGGTTCGACGAGCACCCGTTCCGTGCGTGGGAGGCGAGCCCGTACGCCGGCACCGACCGCTGCCAGGACTGCCACATGTCTCCGGAACCCGGTCTTCCGGCGCCCCGCGAGCTGGGCGCGATCGCGGTCGAGGGTCCGGAGCGCGCGCGGTCGGACCACGGGTTCGTCGGGCTGCAGCGGGCTCCGCGCGACCTGCTGGCGCGCGGGCTCGTGCTGACGGCCGTGCCGGGCGGCGTGATGCTCGAGAACCGCGCCGGGCACGGCTTCCCCGACGGTGCGTCGTTCACCCGCGAGGTGTGGTTGGAGTCGCGGTCCCGAAGGGACGGGCCAGGTCCGCCAACGGCCGCGACGGTCCGTGAGTCGCGGTCCCGAAGGGACGGGCCAGGTCCGCCAACGGCCGCGACGGTCCGTGAGTCGCGTGGCACCGGTCAGTGGACGGGCGACACGCGCCCCCTGCACGCCGAGCTCAGGCGGGCGGGCGTTCCGGTGGTGGATCCGGTCGAGGCCGACGAGACCGTGTTCCGGGGGGTGCCTGCGGGCGAGACGCGGTTCGAGCCCTTCCCACCGGACGTGGACGAGGTGTGCCTGCGCTACCGCCCCGTGGGTGCGGGCCTCTCCGCTGCACTCGGCCTCGCGGTGGAGCCCGCCGTGACGGTGAGCTGCGTCTCCCCACGCTGACGGTCAGGGGGTGCGGAACAGGGCTTCGAGGAGATCCTCGGCGGGCTGCTTCACGTGCACGGTGACGTCGAGGTCGATCCCACCAGCGTCGACCTCCCAGACATCGCGGTCGAACTCGCGGAACACCTCTTCGTCCTGCAGAGGCTTCGCGCCGTCCTCCCGCTGCATCCACACGTAGGCGTAGGCGCCCCCGTCGTCGAAGGTGCAGTCGAGGTCGGTCTCGCCGTCTTCGGTCTCGATGCCGCACTCCATGGTGCGCTTTGCGTACCCGAGCGACGCGCCGGCCTTCTTGACGTCCTCGAGCGCCAGGGTGTGCAGCGGGCCCCGTGCCAGGATGGCGTCGGACAGCTCGCGGCTCTTCTGCTGGGACACGTACGAGAGGACGAGAACCGTGCGGCCGTCGCGCGCTGCGGCGGCGAAGTCGACGCCCTCGATGCCCTCCCGGGCGTCGGATACGCTCTCCTGCTCCTCGACCTCGACCTCGACGTAGTCCCGCGTCGTGTCGGGGGGGCTCGCGGCGACCGTACCCGTGCACCGGGTGGTGCGGAGCCCGTCGTAGAGGTCCGAGTCACACGACTTCACGTCGATCCCGATCCCGATCAGGCGGGCGCGGAGGTCTTCGGGCATGTCCCACGTCTCGAAGGAGGTGATCCGCTCGCGCTGCGCGGACTTCCGCTCGCGTTCCTCGGAGCGGCGCTTCGCGGCGAGCAGCTTCGCGCGGGAGGCCTGACGGTCGGCCGACATCCCCGCCGGGGGCGTGCTCCACGCGCTCGCGGCAGCCTCGAGCCCCGCGAGCTCGGCGTCGGTGATCGCCCCGTCTTCGAGGGCCTTGCGGAACACGGGCCGGAAGTCGCCCAGCTCGTCGTACCCGATGTCGTTCTCAGCCGTGCGGAGGTAGCCCTCGTCGAGGATCTCCGCGACGCGGACGCGGTTCGGGCCGTCCGGAACGGCGCCGAGCTGCACGGTCAGGTCGACCCAGGCCTGCGCCTGGACCTTGTTCCAGATGCCGCCGCACGCGAGCGAAGCGAGGAGGGTGAGGGCCACCATGGGAGCCCTGGCGCGAAGGAGCATCTACAGGCGGCCGTAGTCCACGAACGCCTTGATCCCGGCGCACTGGAAGAGGTCGGGCAGCTCGCCCATGAAGTCGGGCGGGGCGTCGATGTTGTCTTTGTCGAGCACGGCCATGCACCGGACGACGACCGCGTTCGACATGATGCGCGCGGCGTACTTCGCGACGTACTCGCGGCGCGTCTGCGCGACGTCCTGGTTGGCGAGGTTCTGGATGGGCGCCTTGTTCGTCGCGTTGAACTTCAGGTCGTCGTAGCCGTACTTGAAGTCCATCGCGCCGAGCTTCACGAGGCGGTTGGCGACCCAGTACGGCTGGCCCTCGTCGGGCAGGCCGCGCACGCCCGTGCCGAAGTGCACGCGGAACCGGGCGGCGATGGCGGAAAGATCATCGCGATCGTCGGGACCGGAGAAGTGCATGCACTCCCGCCCGCCCTGCTCGACCGCGCCGCCGGCATCCTCGATCACCGACGCGTCGATGAGGGGGGCGTCGGGCAGGAAGTCGGCGGTCTTCAGGAGCAGCTCGCGCTTCTTGTCGATGTCTTGCGAGGCGGCCACCGAGTTCGACACGAGCGCGTCGAGCTGGATGTTCTCGAGGCCGAGACGCACCGCCTGGCGGTAGGTGAGCCCGAGAGGCCCGCGCCCACACACCTCTTCGCCTTCGCTGTCTTCGACGATGCGCCACTCCCGGGCGCCCGAGCGCGATGGGTTGGCGGACGCGAACGCGAGCGTCTCGACGAGCGTGGGGGGCAGGGCCCCGATGGCGCGGCGGAACTGGGCCGCCTTCGTCTTGTCGTTGATGTACGCCCACTTGTACTGCTCGGCGTTGCCGAACGCGAGCTGCAGCTGGTTCGCGTACGCGGAGTACAGGTCGCGGTCGTCGCGGAGCGTGGGCGTCCACTCGTTGTCCTGCAGGATGTTCCGCGTGAGCGTGGGCACCGTGGGCCGCGCTTCGTCGCCCTTCACGCCGGCCCGCTGGTCTTCGCAGACCTTCCACTTGTCCTGGTAGGTGTTCTTGCTCGTGTTCTGCGAGAGGGCCGCACAGCTCGCGCCGCCCGCGAAGAACCACCCACTCACCATCATGATGCCGGCGACGATGTACACGGGGTTGAAGATCTGCCCGGAGACGACGAAGCGGTAGCCGTACTGGAAGAAGTTACCGATCTTCGTCGACATCACCTTGGCGAGGCCGCGGCGCTTGATCTCCTCCAGCAGCCCCTTCGACGTGGGCATGCGCTTCATCGCGCGGTCGGCGATGCTCCCGCCGATCTGGTCGCGGGACTTCTCGGGCTGCTCCTGCTGGATGTAGAACCGCGGCCCTTCCGGCGTGACCAGCGAGAACCCGTCGCCGGTCTTCACGGCCATCGGCGTCGTGATCTGCTTCGGCTTGTTCGAGTTCGCACGCCAGATGTAGACCGTGGCCGTGCGGTCGACCGGCGCGATGATGAAGCTCTCTTCGCCCTGCTGGAGCACCTTGACGTGCTGGCCGGAGACCCCGAGGGTCTCGGGGAGCGAGATGTCGTTCATCTCGGGGTCGGACCCGAGCCGGATCTCGACTCCCTTGAACGGACCGAACCGCATCCCGCCGAACTCGGGGGACAGCTGGAGGTAGGTGACCAGGGTCATGGGGGAATGGTACCGCAGTTGGAGCTCGGCGTTTGGTCACCAACTGTCGTCGGGGGCCCGCGGCGTCCTCGCGGCCCGTCGCTTCGAGTAGACTGATCCCCGTGAACATCTACCTCGTCCCGTACACCTGGATCCGGCACCTGGTGGTGGCCCTCAACGTCGGAGGGGCTGCGCTCCTCGGCTGGTACGTGTTCGAGCTGTGGATCGTCGGGCTCGGCCCCACGTTCCATGGGCTGCACCTGTACTGGAACCAGGCGTTCGAAGGCACGATGTTCCTGTCCGGGCTGGCCGGGCTGATCGCGTTCACGAGCGTGCTGTCGGAGGGCTCGCTCCGTCGGCGCATGATGCTGTGGCGCATGCTGTACGCCGGTCTGGCCGGAGCGATCTCGTTCTTCTCGACGGTCGGCACGTACCTCGTGTTCCGCATGCTCGTGCCGTACATGAGCACGGCCGAGTACGCCGAGGTCGTCGAAGACAGCTCGCTCGTCACGCTGCGCTACACGCTGGCCCTGTGGGCGCTGGCGGGCGTGATGAGCGGTCTCGGGCCGTTCGTGGCGCGGAAGATCCAGCGGTTCGCGGCCCGAACGTTCGGGTTCGCCGTGGATGGCTCGGTGCGGCCCGTCGCCACCACCTGGTCCGACCGGTTCGCCGAGCTCTTCTACCATACCGGCGGGGGTTTCGCGGCGGCGGTGTTCGGCGCGGCCGCGTGGCAGCTGCTCGGTCAGTACGACAAGCTCGGGGGCGACCTCTACCTGGCCTCCGCGGCCGCGGCGTTCATCTGGGGCTTCGGGCACGGCCTGCTCACGTGGGGCATCCCCGACGACCTGTACGCCGGGTGGATCCGCATCCTGTCGGCCGAGCGCTATGGGCTCCGCATCCCGGTCGATCGTGTCGATGGCGCGCCCTCCGAGCGCTTCGTCGGTCACTTCCCGCGTGGGCTCGACATGTACATGCCCGCCGACAACGGGGTCGCCGAGCTGCACACGTCGTTCGTGGTCGACCGCCAGCACAACTACGCGGTGCGCGGCCTGTCCATCCAGCCCACGGTCGTGAAGCGCTTCCTCGAGAAGATCAACCTCGCGTACGACGCGCGGCGTCCGGCCCCGCTCGAGACCCAGCTCCGCATGGGCGACCGCATCGTGATGGGCACCGGGAACGACGTGTCCGAGGTCGAGTTCCTCCTGCTCCCGAAGGAGGAGATGTGAGGGCCGGCCTGCGCGTGCTCGCGGTGTTCGGGGCGGTGCTCGCGCTGCTCGTCGCCTGCCAGAACTCGGTGCACCCCGCACCGGTGGTGGGGTCGACCTACCGCATCGACGACGACCGGCCCGACCCCGAGTCCGAGATCTTCCTCGACGTCTTCACCACGGGCGACGAGTGCGCGCGTCAGAAGATCAACGAGACCACGATCTGCCGGCCGATGGTCGATCGCGGTGCGGGCGAGGTGCACCTCTCGTTCCAGTTCCGCGACCGCGACACCGACCAGCCGTTCTTCATCCCGCTGTCCCGCGACCAGATCATGGTGAGCCACGACCGCGCGCGGCAGGAGAGCTACGAGCTCATCCCGCACAACCCGCGCACGTCGGGCCAACTGTACGTCGTCATCATCGACGGCTCGGGCTCGATGTACGAGAACGACGGCGAGCGCATCAAGAAGGTCTACAAGGCCCTGATGAGCAAGGAGGTCGTCGACGCGTTCTTCCCGGCGGCCGACGGGAAGACCGGCGTGCTGCTGCTCCAGTTCTCGAACGAGCTCACCCAGCTCGGCGGCGGCGACCTGAAGGTCATCCAGGACAAGGCGGAGTACCGCCAGCTCGTGAAAGACCACCTGCTCGTGAAGCGCGGTGGGTTCACGCACCTCTACAAGGCCGTGCGCGAGGGCATGACGTCGGTCCTGGTCGACAAGGGGGTGCGGCAGTTCATCGCGAGCCGCAACGCGCAGCCCACGCTCATCGCGCTGACGGACGGGTTCAACAACGAGGAGGGGAGCGACACCTGCGGATCGAACGTCCCGCGGCTGGCGCAGTCGCTCGACGTCGTGAAGAAAGCCCGTCGGGCCGGCGGTACCGCGAAGCCCGTGCTCTACACGGTGGGGCTCGGCAAGCGCTACCGGAAGGGCGACAAGCCGGAGGGCCTGAACGACTCGCCCACGCCCACCTCGCTGTGCGGGGGCTACGTGAACGAGCGCATCGACAGCAACCTCGAGGTCACCGGCATCGACCACGTGTCGCTGGCGTGGCTGGCCGAGGCCGGCGGCGGCGTGTCGTTCGTGAAGCAGTCGTACAAGGGCCTGGCGGAGGTGTTCCTGACCGCCGCGGCCAAGCGCTACGAGTGGTTCGAGCTGAAGTACCGGGTGCCCGACTCGATCTGGCACCGCCAGAGCTTCGACGTCCGGATCAGCCTGCTCCAGGGCTACCGCTCGAGCACCGAGGTGTCGCTGCACCCGAATCCGTGGCTCGATGCCCCCACGGGAACCAAGCCTCCCGGCGAGCGGTGGACGAACCTCACGTCGCTCAACCACGCGCTCACCGTGCTGATGCCCATGCTGGGCATCCTCGTGTTCCTGAACTACCTCGGCGCCGCTTCGTTCAATGCGCGTCGCGCGGTGTTCCGGCGCGCCAAGCCCCGGCGTCGCAAACCGTGACATCCGCGCGTAAGCCGCGACGGCGCCCCGCCGTTCGCGGTGCGGGTCGTCCGCATGGGGCGGCGTCCCCCGAGCAACCGGGCTCGATTTCTGCGACAATCCCCCTGTTCGTCGCGCGCACGCGCGGCCGAGCGGTGTGAGATCCCGCGATCGCGGGCGCGAAGGCAACCACCCGCGGAGAGCGTCGGATGGCAAAGAACTCCAACCCCCCCCGCCCATCGGGTCCTCCTCGGCCCGCAGGCAGTGGCTCCGCCCGACCCTCGGCGCGGCCCCGGCCGAAACAGGGTGGGGCGAGCTGGAAGCCCGGCGTCGCGACGTCGCCGCCCAAGCCCGATCCCGTGGCCGAGCTCGAGCCCGTCGTGCCGACGAGCAAGCCCGCCGCCGAGGATCACCTCACGATGGTGCCGCTGAGCGCGCAGTCCGACGGCACGTACGACGACGGGAAGACGAAGGGCTCGAGCACCGAGTTCTTCGCGATCCCCCACGCGAATCGCGCGAAGAACGACAGCCCGCCGCCCACCGGGCGTCCGCCGCCCTCCCAGCCTCCGGTCGCCGCCCCCGCTCCCGTGATGGCCGGGCCCGTGGTGGCCGGCCCGATGCCCGTCGGTCCGCAGCCCGTGATGGGCATCCAGGGCCCGATGGCGGGAGGCATGCACGGTGGGATGGGCAGCTCGGGCTACGGCATGGTGCCGCCCGACCCCGACAACGGCCGCACGCAGTCGTACCGCGTGTTCATGGTGGTGATCGGGCTCGTGCTCATGGTGTGCGCGGCGCTCGTGGTCACCGTGCTGCTCGTGGTGGTCGCGGTCATCAACAACAACCAGCCCGAGCCGCTACCGCCGATCGTCGATCAGGCTCCGGTCCGCCCGATCCAGAAGGTCGATGTCGACACCGGTGGGGGCGACGCCCCGCAGATCAAGCCCGCGAACAAGCCCGTGGCGTCGAACCCGAAGCCCGTCGCGCCGCGCGAGCCCAAGCCGCAGAAGCCCGCGCCCACCGAGGACAACGGGGGCGGTCCGGCGGGAACGCCCGGCCGGATCTCGATCACGGTGCCGGGCGACGTGCACGTCACGGCGTTCGAGGTGAGCTGCCCCAGCGGGTTCCGCGAGCGCGGGAAGTTCGCGGCCGGCGCCTCCACGGCTGCCCTCGACAACGTGCCCGCCGAAGACTGCGCGATCACGTTCAAGGGCGGCACGATCAACCACAAGTTCACCGGTCGCGGCGGGCGTTCGTACACCTGTACGAAGCTCGGCTCCTCCAGCCTGGCGTGCAAGTAGCCCTCGCATTCCAACACTGAGGGCTCCCCGCCCGTCTGACCCACAGTCGGACGGGAGGACGTGTGGGACACGGGTTCTTGGCCCTGGTCGGGGCATGGCTGTGCGTGTGTACACCCGCGTTCGCGGGGCCGTTCGGTGGGGGAACGCCCATCGACGACGCGCTCGAGAAGCGCGAAGCCGAGAAGACCGAAGAGGAGAAGGCCCGTGAGGCCCGCCTCGAGCGATTCCGTCAGTCACAGGCGCAGATCGCGGCCCGCGTGGTCGTCCTGCAGTGGCAGGACTCGACGGTCGACTACACCGACGAGCTCGTGCGGCGGAACGTGCGCGCTCGCATCGCGCGTCCGTCGGCGAAGTTCTACCCGGATGTCGACCTGTACCAGGACGGCCGCAAGGAGCCCGACGACACGCTGCGTCCGCTCGATCAGCGCGCGGTGGTGCCGGACGACGCCATCGGGCGCGTCATGGCGGCGGTGAACCGCGTGGAGAGCATCCCGTGGAACGGGCTGTCCGAGGCCGACTGGGGGATCCTGGCGTACGAGCTGAAGGACCTGTCGGAGACGGGGATCTGGTTCCTCGACCGGCCGGAGCTTCGCGAGCCGCAGTTCCGGTTGTACGCCGAGATCGGGTACGCCGCGGAGAACTCGAACAACCCGACCCCGCCGTTCTTCGAGGAGGTCGCGGGGGTGGGGGTGAACTACTACTACTACCTCGCCGCCGCGATGGCCTCGCGCGAGCCGTCCCTCATGTCGAAGCTGCTCAATGGCGAGCGCTACGCGAGCGTCGACGCGATCAAGACGATGATCGATCAGGGTCGGTTCCTGCCGATGACCCTGAACTTCGAGATCGCCGGGAAGTTCGACGCCGCGGCGTTCACGAACGAGTACACGGTCTGGTTCAACGGGATGGAAGGCCAGGTCACCAACCTGCAGGCGCTCTACGACGTTCCGCCGGGGCGGATGGACGTCTCGCTCCGGCGTGACGACGGGTACTCGATGTCGATGCGCGTCGAGGAGGTGAAGCTCGACGACGAAGGCATCTACGGCGTGCGCGACCAGGCGCGGAAGCGGGTGGGGATCGACTTCATCAACCAGCTGATGCGCGATCCCGAGCAGTGCATGCCGAACATCGACGGCGACATCCTGAACTACCTCGCCATCTACCAGAAGCTGCATCCGGGGTCGGAGGTGTTCGTGGCCGTCCCGCGCGGCGGCTCCACCCACGACATCCTGCTGTGGAAGTGGCTCCCGGACACCGCCACGCTCGTGCGGATCAACGACAACACCGGAGGCTTCCCGGTGCGCTTCGTGGCGCTCGTGGGCACCGGGCTCACGTTCTCCGGGCTCGCGCTGCAGGACCCGTTCGACGACCCCACCCTGAACCCGAACGCCACGGTGGCGCCGGGACAGGAGGCGCTCAGCCTCGTGGAGCAGGCCCTGCGCCCGAAGCCCTCGAGCCTGCCGGTGTCGTTCGAGCTCCGCGGCCACTGGAGCCGCGTGATGGTGGGCGTCCAGCTCGACTACGCCGCGAACATCCGCGATGGCGTGTGGCGCGAGGTGCCGCAGACCGGCCAGGCCGACCACGTCATCCTGCAGAACACCGACGGCACGTTCTACGAGCCGCACCCGCCGGGCGGAACGACCATCTCCCGGGACTTCCAGCAGTCTGCGAACACCCTCGACGGCAACACGGCGGCCTTCTCGACGCCCTCGGTCCGCGAGCGCACGTGGCAGCGCGGCGCGTTCCTCACGCTCGGCGGAGTCCTGGGTCCCGACGCCGCCTATGGGTTCGGCCCGCGCATCGCGGCGCGCACGGGCTGGTACAACGCGCCCCACGCCGTCGACCTCACGGGCCACGTCGGGTGGGCCATCAAGCCCCCCCTGAAGGCGAAGGATCGCGCGGACACGCGGGTGTTCCCCGTGATCGACACCGATCTGTTCGGCGGCGTGGCCCTGCCGTTCCGCGACTCGATCCTGCTGCTCTCGAACCAGTGGCGCAGGGACGCCTCGGATCCGTCGAGCCTCGCGCCGATGGAGGATGCCGAGCATCCGAACCAGGGGCTGTGGGCCCCGCTGGCCAAGGGAGGCGAGGACGCGGGGGCCTGCCTGGTGGACGTGCGCGAATGCAAGACGCGGCGGATCGGCTCGCCGATTCCCGCCTTCGGCTTCACGCTCAAGGCGGGCCTCACCTTCTGACACACGCCCGGATGGGCTATGCTCCGGCACCGACCGGATTGCGAGGGCGACAGGCCCCGCGGGGAGTGGACATGTGGAGAGCGTTGGTCGTCGTCGCGGGGATCTTCCTGGGCGGCGCGAATGCAGCACAGCCTGGCGAGACGCCCGACAGCGTGGGGCCGTTCGGTGCGGCCGATCCGATCGAGGCCGCCAAGGACAAGCAGGAGGAGAAGAAGTCGAAGGAGGAGATGGAGCGTGAAGCCCGTCTCGAGAAGCTCCGCGCGGCTCAGTCCCAGAAGCAGGCCCGCGTGGTGGTGCTCCAGTGGCAGGACTCCGATGTCGACTACCGGAACGAGACGCTGAAGCGGAACATCAAGACGCGGATCGCGCGTCCTTCCGGCAAGTTCTACCCCGACGTCGACCTGTACCAGGCGGGCCGCAAGGAGCCCGACGAGACGCTCCGTCCGCTCGACCAGCGCGCCGTGGTGCCCGATGAAGCCGTCGACACCGTCATGGCGGCCGTGCGCAACGTCGAAGCCATCCCGTGGAACGCGCTCTCGGAGACCGACTGGGGGATCAAGGCGTACGAGCTGAAGGATCTCACGAACGAGATCTGGTTCGTCGACCGTGCGATGCTCCGCGAGCCGCTGTTCCTGCTGTTCGTGCAGATCGGCCGCGCGGCCGAGAACTCGAACAACCCGACGCCGCCGTTCTTCGAAGAGGTCGCCGGGGTCGGCGTCAACTACTACTGGTACCTGGCCGCTGCGATGGCCACGCGGGAGCCGGGGCTGATGTCCAAGCTCACCGATCCCGACATGTACCAGAACGTCGACAACATCAAGCAGCAGATCGACGGCGGTGTGTTCTCCCCGATGACCCTCAACTTCGAGGTCGCGGGCAAGTTCGACGCGGAGCAGTTCACCAACGAGTACAAGGTGTTCTTCAACGGCATCGAAGACCAGATCACGAACCTCGAGGCCCTCTACGACGTGCCGCCGGGCGTGATGGACGTGTACCTCGCCCGTGACGACGGCCACTCGATGTCCGTGCGCGTCGAGGCGGTCAAGCTCGACAAGGAAGAGATCTACGGCGTGCGCGACCAGGCCCGGAAGCGCATGGGTCTCGACTTCATCAAGCAGCTGATGAAGAACCCCGAGCAGTGCATCCCCGACGTCGACGGCGACATCCTGAACTACCTGGCGATCTACCAGAAGCTCCACCCGGGCGCGGAGATCTACATCGCCGTGCCCGTCGGGGGGTCGGTCCACAAGATCCTCCTGTGGCGCTGGGTGCCCGAGCAGGGAACGCTCATCCGCATCAACGACAACACCGGCGGGTTCCCCGTGCGCTTCGTGGCGCTCGTGGGCACCGGGCTCACGTTCTCGGGCCTCTCCGTCCAGAATCCCCTCACCGACCCCACGCTCAACCCCGACGAGGCGGCGCGCCTCACGGAAGCCGGCGAGGAGCTCACGTCCCTGGCCGAGCAGGCGCTCAAGCCGAAGGCGTCGGGCCTCCCGATCGCGTACGAGCTCCGCGGCCACTGGGGCCGCCTGATGGTGGGCATCGGCCTCGAGTTCGCCGCGAACATGCAGGGCGGAAAGTGGCGGGAGATCCCGCAGACGCGCACCCGCGATCAGCTCGTCCAGCAGGTGGGCGATGCGTCGAACCCCACGTACCAGGTGGTCACGGACACCACCCTCGGCGGCTCGGAGAAGGGCCAGCGCATCCTCGTCGAGAACACGCCCGGCAACAGCGGCACGATCACCACCCCGGTCGTGATCGAGCGCACCTGGCAGCGCGGGGCGTTCCTGACGGTGGGCGGTGTGCTCGGGAAGGACGCCGCGTACGGCTTCGGTCCGCGCATCGCCGCACGCACCGGCTGGTACAACGCGCCCCACGCGGTCGACATCACCGGCCACCTCGGCTGGTCGATCAAGCCGCCGCTGGGCAACAAGGACAAGACCGACACCCGCGTGTTCCCCGTCATCGACACCGACGTCTTCGGCGGTGTGGCGATGCCGTTCCGCGACTCCATCTTCCTGATCTCGAACAAGAAGGCGGCCGTCGGCGGGGGAGAGGGCACCGCGGGCGGTGGCTACGACTTCCTCGCGCAGCAGGACGGCGATCAGGTCCGGGGCTCCGTGTGGGCGCCCCTCGCAGCCGGTGGCGGCGAGGATGCCTGCATCGACAACACGTGCAAGCTCCGCAAGCTCGGTCGCGCGCTCCCCGCCTTCGGCTTCACGGTCAAGGCCGGCATCACGTTCTGAGCCGTGCAGCCCCCCGGGAAGTGGCATCTCGCCCGTGTGGGGCTGCTCACGTGGTTCATCGGCATGATGGCCGGGTGGATGCTGTTCACGGGGGTGGAGCCCCCGACGCTCCACGTGCCCGGCGCCTCCGAGGTGTCGGTCCGGTGTGACGGGTTCGAGGCCTCGGCCATGGGGCCGCGAATCCCCCTGTCTGGACGGGCTCCTTGCGAAGTCACCGCCAAGCTCGACGGACAGGCCTCCGCTTCCGGGCAGCTGCGGGTTACCCTCCCCGGGACCAACTTGTGTCGAAGGTCGGGAGAAGTACTGTCATGCGATTCACGGGCCGTCGCTGCGAGCCCTCGCGATCCCACCGCTCCGCCAGCGGGGTCGCGATGAAGTTCCTCGGTGCCCTGATCCTCTGTCTGCTCGCCTCGAACGTGGCGCGCGCGGGGATCGTGGTGTGGCTGGACGAGGTCGTGCCCGACGAGAAGGTCACCACGCGCGCAGACAATCGCACGGGCGGCACGAAGCACCTCGCCTACTACGACCTCGCGTTCCCGCCCCAGCCCGCGGGCCCCGCCGACGAAGAGAAGTGGGAAGGCCTCCGTCAGGCGGTGGCCGACGGGAAGAAGCACTGGGACGACTTCGAGGTCGAGCTCCCCATCGCGACCGAGCTGGAGGGCCTGCTGGGCGGGCTCGACGTGATCCGCTCCGCGCGCGACCGCGACGAGCTGGTGGGGGCACTGCTGTTCCAGGGCGCCGCCGTGCAGGTGGCTTTCGAGGCCGACGAGCTCGAGAACGGGCCCCGTGCGAAGCCGTTCCGCTACCCGCGCACCGGTGGCGTGGGCAACCGCCCGTGGGCCGACGCGTACGCGATCCTGCCCGACCGCGACCCCCTGGCGTCCGACGTGGCCGACGGCGCCACCTTCCCCGTGCTGCTCACCGAGTTCGCGCAGTTCGCGGAGCGTCCGCGGGGCTCGCTGAAGCTCGCGAAGCGCGACGAGGGCACGAAGCTGTTCGTCGACGGCAAGGAGGTGCCCGAGGGCACCGAGTCGATCGAGCTCCCCGCGGGCCGGCACTGGCTCCACATCGTGCGCGACGGCGTCGTGAGCGGGCGCTCCGTGGTTCGCGTGGACGAAGGCCGTGAAGCCGAGCAGGCCCCGCGCGTCACGATGGAAGACGTGGCGGCGGCCCGCGCGCGCGTCGAGACCGACACCACCACGGGGTTCCCCGACAGCATCAAGAGCTCGCTCGAGGCGCTGTCGCGGCACTACGGCGGGCAGATCTTCGTCGCGGCCGACTTCGACGGCCGCACGGTCGTGCTCCCGTACGCCCATGGCGCCGAGCTGCTGAAGCAGCGCACCATCACGTTCGTGGGCGTCGGCGAGCTCGGCGCGGGCTTCATGTCCACGTCGCTGTTCGACCTGGCCGACGGGAACCAGGCCATCGCGCCGATGGGCATGGGGAGCCTGGGCTTCGAGCTCGGCATCTACAACTTCGCCATCGTCGGCGGGCTCGACATGGCGATGACCCCCGGCAACACCATCACGCACGCGAAGGGCGACTCCACGACGGAGAACGTCGACACGGCCGTGTACCTGCAGCCGTACGCCGGGGCCGGGGTCTACCTGCTGCGCCCCACCGGGCGGGCGGCCACGGCGCTGGTCGAGGCCCACTACAGCTACCTGCACCCGGCGTTCCACGCAGTGGGCGGGCGCATCTCGTTCGGCGTGCCGTTCGAGCCCGAGGGGGGCACGTGGGTGCGCCTCACGGTCGGGGGCAGCGGGTTCCCGAAGTCGATGTGGGACGAAGGCTCCGAGCGCACGTCGGTCGTCGAGATGTACGTGCGTAGCGGGATCGGCGCGCGCTTCTAGGGTGCTCGGGGGCACCGGCCCCTCTCCGACGGACGTCTCCGGCGTGTCCAGGCGTTAAGGCCCCTGACACCGTTGGAGGACACCCGATGATCCGCTCCGTGATCCTTGCTGCTCTGTTCGTGCTGCCCGGCCTCGCCCAGGCCGCGGACGGCCTCGCGTGGAAGTGGGCCCCCGAACAGAGCCGTCGGTACGTGCTGAACAGCCAGACGCAGGTGTCGGAGGTGTTCTGGATCCGCGCGCAGGACAACCTGGATCGCCGCATCCTCGAGTGGCAGCTGAACATCATCACCACGTGCACGGGCGTGGAGCCGCTCGGGAAGTCCGCGTACACGGTGTCGTGCTCGATCGACGACCTCGCGATCGCGGCCCGTCCGACGAACGGCGACGAAGACCGCGTGATCGACATCCTGAACGAGTACGACGAGAAGATCACCGGCGCGCGGATCGTGCTGAAGTTCGGCACCGATGGGCGCTTCGAGACCATCGACCTCGAGGACGTGAAGCACAACCGCAGCAACGACCGCACGCGGCAGATCCAGGAGATCATGCGCCTGCTGCTCATCCGCGCCTATGCGGGGCTCGAGGTCATCCTGCCGAAGGGCGGGGCCGACAAGGGCAAGCCGTGGAAGGTGAGCGACCCCGAGATCATGGGATTCCCGAGCCTCAAGGGAACGGCCGGCGGGCTCGCGGTCACGGCATCGGTCACTCGCGAGCAGGGCTCGAAGGTGGTGATCGAGACGGGTGGCGAGGGCACGCGGGGCCCGGCGATCTACGACCAGCGCGACCAGATCCGGAACATGTGGGACATGCGGATGTTCTCCAAGGTCACGTTCGACATGGAGAAGGGCGAGCTCGTCAAGTCCGAGATGCTCGCCGAGGGCACGATCACGCCGTCGTCGAAGCTCGCTTCCGCCGGCACGGTGCCGCCGTACGTCCAGGCCGTGAACGTGCAAGACCTCGCGCTCGACGCGGAGTACGCGCCGCTGCCGCCGAACGCCGTGATCGGGGTGCCCCCGGCCGACGCACCCGACGAAGCCGCGCCGTCCGACAAGGACGCAGAGGAGCCCGCTCCCGAATGACCGGCCTTCCTGCACGCGCGCTCCTCCAGGCGGTGCCCGACACCTACGTGCACGCCACGGTCGGGTTCCTGGCCTCCGGAGAGCCCATCGACCTCGCCCTCGCGCGCGTGCAGCACGCTGCGGTGGTCGCGGGCATGGAGTGGCTCGGCTTCACCCCCACCGTGCTCGGGGTCGACGGAGCCGGCCCCGATGCCGTGTTCGTCGAGGATCCGGTCGTGGTGCACGGCTCGCGCGTGGCCTTCCTGCAGTCTGCGCATCCCGTGCGGGCCCTCGAAGGGCCGCGCCTGGCACCCGTGTTCGAGGCCTGGGGGCTCGAGCGGGTCGACATGGGCGGCGAGGCCCGGATGGACGGCGGAGACGTGATGATCGTGGGCGACCGCGCGTTCGTGGGCCTGTCGTCCCGCACGAACCGGGCGGGTGCCGCGGCCCTCGGGGCGCTGCTCGGGCTCTCGGTGGAGGTCGTGGAGCTTCCCGACGACGTGCTGCACCTGAAGTGCGCGACGAGCCCGCTCGGCGATGGGCGCATCCTCGCGACAGCCGCGCTGGCCGAGCGAATCGGGCTGCCGGCCGTGATCGTGCCCGACGCCGAGAGCTATGCGGCGAACTGCGTCGCGCACGAGGGCCGCGTGCTGTGCGCCGCGGGCTTCCCCCGTACGGCCGACGCGCTCCTGCGGGCGGGATTCGAGGTGCGCGCGCTCGAGCTGTCGGAGATCCGCAAGGGCGACGGCTCGATCACGTGCCTCAGCGTACGCGCCACGACACCGGCCTGACGCCCTCCGGAGTGCGCAGCTCGCCTTCCACCTCGTAGCCGCGCCGATCGTTGGCGGGCGGGCCGAAGCGGAGCGCGAGCTCGATGCGGCCGTGCACCTCGATCGGAGGGATCGGGAGCAGGGTCTGCTTCCAGTGCGTGAGGGGGGCCGCCGGACCGGTGGAGAGCCGCACCGAAGGCGACATCTGGAGGTCGAACCAGCCGCAGAGCCCGCCGAGCAGGCCGTCGATCTCGAACGCGAGCCGAGCGTCGAAGCGGTCGTCGTCGTGGGGCCACCGACGCCGGGAGGCCTGCTGGGGCTCGGCCATCAGGGCGTCTTCGGGGATCTCGAACAGGATTCCCCGATGGGCGTTGGCGTTCTCGAGCACCGAGAAGTCGAGGCCCGCGAACGGCGCGAAGCCCGCGAGCGCCGCAGCACGGGTGGGTGCACCGACCGGCGCCAGCCACAGCTCCACGTGCGAGGGCACCACCGTGGCGTCGGGACCGTTGTTCGCGAGGCACGCCTGGAGGTCGGGGGTGGCGCCCTCGGCGTAGGCCAGCGCGCCGAACGTCTCGGTGACGAGCACCTGGACGGGCTCCGGGAGCTTCACGGTGCGGAAGTCGGCCGCATGGAGGGTGATCGTGCCGTCGAGCCCGTTGGCGGCGATCACGGGGCCCGCCTGCTGGAGGATGTCGGCCTGATCCACCGCGTGCACGCGGGCGGCTCCGGCGCGCGCCGCCAGCATGGCCAGCACCCCGCTCCCGGTGCCGGCGTCGACCACGACGTCTTCGGGCTTCACGACCTCCGCGAGCCCGGCGCGGTAGGCCTCGAGCCGGTGCCGGTCGGCGAGCATGCGCCGGTGCGTGTCGAGGCTGGCGAAGTTCTGGAAGAACACGGGCGTGTCGAGGGTGTCTTCGGGCGGCACGAGCACGCCGAGGTCGGCCAGCCCGTCGTACAGCTGACCGCCCGGCGGACCGAACGCCCGCACGACCTCGTCGCGCGTACGGGGCTCGTCGCAGAACGACAGCACCGCGACAGCGAGCGTGGGAACCCGGGCTCCGATCCCGCGGCTCGGTGCGCGGAGGAGCACGCGGTTGTCGACGAGGGACAGGTCGAGGTCCCGGATTCGGGCGAGTGCCACGGGCGCTCCGCTCAGAAGAGGTCTTTCACTTCGTCGTAGAAGTCGCCGAAGTGCACCTTGTTGATCTGCTTCCCGTTCTTGTGGAGCTCGCGTGCGATGGCGTACACGCAGTGCTTCATGCCGATCGGCTCGTTCGCAGCGGCAGCCACGATGCACGCGTTGATGCTGGCGTTGATGATGGCACCGCCCGCCAGGATGAACTGCTCGCCGAGGTAGTCGATGTCGAGATCCGGAGCGCGGGGCGCGTTCTCGGGGATGGCGCGCTTCCACAGCAGCACGCGCTCGGGCGGACGGGGGGCGGGGAACTCGACCACCGTGCCGAACCGCCGGAGGAACGCTTCGTCGATGTTCTCCTGGAGGTTGGTGGTGATGATGGCGCAGCCCTCGAACACCTCGAGCCGCTGGAGCAGGAACGAGACCTCCTGGTTGGCGAACTTGTCCTGCGCGGACTTCGTCTCGCCGCGGCTGCCGAACAGGGCGTCGCCTTCGTCGAACAGGATGATCGACGAGCCGCCTTCGGCCGCGTCGAAGATCTCCTTCAGGTTCTTCTCGGTCTCACCGACCCACCGGCTGATGACGCTGGACAGGTCGACCTTGAACAGGTCGAGACCGAGCGATCCCGCGATCACCTCGGCGCACATGGTCTTCCCGGTGCCCGGGCCTCCCGAGAACAGCGCCTTGATGCCGTACCCACGGGGGCGGATCTTCGACGCGCCCCAGTTGTGCATGACCGTTTCCTGCTGCGCCAGGTACTGCTCGATGTGCTTGAGCTGCGCCATGATCTTGGGCGGCAGGATGAGGTCGTCCCAGTTGTACTTGGGCACGATGCGCTGGGCGTGACCCGACAGCTCCGGGCGTGCGGCCTCGCGTGCCGCCGACCAGATGGTCTCGAGCTCGGGCTCGCGCCCGCCGGCTTCGGCGTGGCTCCGCTCGAGCACCTGCTCGATGGTGGTGCCGCCGATGCTGTAGAAGCGCTCGGCGATCTCGGGCGCCTTCGCACGGTCCCAGCCGCGGGCCTCGAGCGAGTCGGCCCAGGCCGCGATGCGCTCGGCGTTGGTGGAGCGCCCGACGGGCACGGTGACGTTGGGACGATCGCTGCCGAGCATCGTGGCGACCGCGCGGCGGTCGTTGCCGCCGACGATCACGGCGTAGGGGAGCGTCGACAGCGCCGTGCCGACCATCATCATCTGGAGCCGGATCGCGGGCTCCTCGTCGGTGTCGGGGACGTTGATGATGTACGGGATCGATCCGTCGAGCATCAGGTCGCGGATGAGGTCGTACGGCTCCTGCATGTACGCCTTGCACCGCTCCATGTCGACGCGCACGAGCGGGCGGGCCGCCTGGCGCGCGACCTCCATCGCGACGCCCTCGCGCATGCCGACCGTACCGCCGACGATCGCCACGGTGACCGCCGTGTGGAGCGAGTCGACCAGCTTCTCGAGGCGCTCGCGGGTCTGGCGCGGCACGAACGGCTTGAGGCGGGTCTCGAGCCGCTTCGCGCCGTCGGAGAGCGACACGCTGTCGCCCTTGAGCATCCACCGGAGCAGGCGCGGCGCGGGGTGCACGCGCCGGCTCGTGTGGGTGTCCATCCCGTCGGGGGGATTGAGCAGGAGCAGGCGGTTCTGGATCAGCGGGGACCCGGGCAGCAGCCGGCTCTGGAGCACGAGGCGCTGGCGCCGCTCCTGACGCAGCACGCGCGTCGCGAGGTCGACCGTGAGGTAGGCCTGGTTCAGGTTGTCGTTGAGGTACGCGAAGATCTTGCCGTACCCGGCGCTGATCTCGGGTGCGAGCGCCATGAGCACGAGATCCATGTCGTCGCCGTCGAGCGAGAACGCGTCGCGGAGCTGCGAGAACCGGCCGCCCGGCGCGTCGCGGTATGCCTCGCTCGCCGCGATGGCGTCATCGAGGCCGTCGGACCCGATGGGATAGTCGATCTCGCCGTGGGCGCGGAGCAGCCCGTCGACCTCGTCGTCGGTGATGACGGAGCCCCAGAACTGCCCCTTGGCGCGCATCGCCGGGCGCGCTCGCTGGCGACGGACGCCCCGGAGCAGCAGGAGGTCGGAGCGCCGCAAGCGACGCGCGAGGTCGGCGAAGATCTGTGTGTCTTCCATGCCGGGAGTCTACACGGAGTCGCGCTGCGTCCACGAGTCCCGAGCGCTCGCAGGGACGGTCCACGAGTCCCGAGCGCTCGCAGGGACGGTCCGTGAGTCCCGAGGGCTCGCCGTGAGTCGCGAGGGGTCGCGGAGCGCTAGAACTTGTTGGAGTCGGAGGTGCGGAAGTTCTGGTTGTCTTCGACTTCCATCATCGCGTTCTGCACGAACTCGGACAGCATGCGGTTGATGTCTTCGTCTTTCATGCCGCGCGAGCGCATCGCCCAGTAGCCCATCATCATCTGGTCGCGTTCGTCGCCGTCGCTGTCGGCCCGCATGGCCTTCTTGATCTGCTTCTCGGCTTCCTGGTTGTTCGCGGGCATGTTGCTGCGGATGTTCTGCAGCGTCTCGCCGAAGTCTTCGCCGGCGCGGGCCTTGTGGAGCACCATGCGCTCCACGGCGCGGGCCGCCATCTCTTCGGGGTCGTTCCCGTGGTTGTGGTCGCCCTTCTGCTTGCCGCCGCTGCCCTGCTTGTGCACGGACTCGTGCGCGTACAGCGCTTGATCCTCGGGGTTCGCGCCGAAGCCCTCGTGCACGAAGATGTCGCCATCCATCGTCATGGCGCGTGCACCGACCGCGTTGAGCGCCTGGGACGACAGGGCACCGCTGAAGACCTCGCCACCGTCGGGCATCACCTTGCGAGACAGCCCGGAAGCCCGGCCTGCGACACGCTGGGTTAGGGACGGCTTGCCATCGTCGTTTCGACTGCGAGCCACGAGACCTCCGAAATCCGCCTACCGCGGGAAAACTGAACAGAACCAGAGATGCCAGATCTTCGTTCGACAGCCCGAGAGCCGGGAACCCCGACCGTGCTGCACCCGGAGTGGGTGTGGACCGAGGAAGGCCCGCGCACCGGGATGAGCGTGGTGCTCACCACTGAAATCGTACAGGTGTCGAGCCGGGATCGCCACCCCGAAGGCGAAGCGCTCCCGGGCAAGCTGCTGCTGCCGGGCTTCGTGAACGCCCACAGCCACGCGTTCCAGCGGGCGATCCGGGGGCACGTCCAGTGGACGCGCGACGCCGACAGCGACTTCTGGACGTGGCGCGATCGCATGTACGCCGCGGCGAACGGGCTGGCTCCGGAGGGGATCGAGGCCGTGTCGCGCCTGGCGTTCCTCGAGATGCTCGAAGCCGGGTTCACCACCGTGGGCGAGTTCCACTACCTGCACCGCCAGCCCGACGGAACCCCGTACGCCGACCCCGACGAGCTCGCGAGCCGCGTCGTGTCGGCAGCCCTCGACGTGGGCCTCCGGATCTGCCTGCTGCGCGTGGTGTATGCGCGGGGCGGATTCGACGTGCCGCTCGGGCCGAACCAGCAGCGCTTCCTCACCACCACGCCCGACGAGGCCCTGTCGGCGGTCGCGCGCCTGTCGGAGCACCCGGATCCGCGCGTGTCCGTGGGCCTCGCTCCCCACTCGGTGCGCGCCGTCCCGCGCGACTGGCTCGCCGAGCTGGCCCGCTACGACGGCCCGATCCACGCCCACGTGAGCGAGCAGCCCGCCGAGGTGCGCGCCACGCTCGAGGCCACGGGGCTCACCCCGCTCGCCCTGCTCGACGAGCACGGGCTCGTCACGCCGCGATTCACGGCCGTGCACCTCACGCACCCCACGCCCGACGACCTCGCTCGCATGCGGCGCAGCGGTGCGCGCATCTGCGTGTGCCCGACCACCGAGCTCGACCTCGGAGACGGGTTCCTGCCCGTCGAAGCCCGGCACGGGATCGGCCTGTGCATCGGCACCGACAGCCACGCCCGCATCGACGCCCTCGAAGAGGCCCGGTCGCTCGAGCTCCACGCGCGGGCGGTCGCCGGGCGCCGGAACGTGATGTCCCCACCGGGCGAGCTGCACGGCCTGTCGGAGCGCCTGCTGCGTGCGCTCACGGTCGAAGGGGCGCAGGCCCTCGGCTCGCCTGCAGGCCGGATCGTGCCCGGCGCACCGGCCGATCTGGTGGCCATCGACCTCGAACGGCCCGCGGCGCTGGGGGTTCCGCCGCTCGAAGCCGCGGTGTTCGGCGCCAGCCCCGAGTGGGTGAGCGACGTGTGGGTGGGGGGCGAGCGCGTCGTGTCGGGCGGGCGGCACCCCGCACGCGAGCGGGTGATCGCCGCGGCGCGCCCGTACCTGGCGGTCTGACGTGCTGGGGGTGCACTGGCTGGGCCACGCACAGCGGTGCGATCCGGCGGTGCTCTCGGATCCGGCCCGGCTGGCGCGGTTCCTCGCCGACCTCGCCTCAGCGCTCGAGCTCACCGTGATGGCACCCCCCCAGGTGCACGTGGTGCCGCACGGGCTCGCGGGGGTCGTCCTGCTGGGGGAGAGCCACGCGGCCATCCACACCGATCTCACGGCGTGCTCGGCCTACGTCGACGTGTTCAGCTGCACCACGCTCGACGCTGCGACCGCCGATCGGTTCGTGCGCGAGGCGCTGGCTGCTCGCGTGCTGGAGTGGCGGGTCGTTCAGCGCTGACGGCGCGCCAGGATGCCGAGCAGCGCGAGCCACGCGCCGAGCCCGACCGCTCCGGAGGGACGGCCACCACACCCGCAGCCCGCCCCGATGCGGGCGTTCGGCGCGGCCTGCCCGTCGCAGTCGTGGTCGATCTCGTCCACCTGCTCGGAAGCGCCCGGGAACACGGACGGATCGTAGTCGTTGCAGTCTCCCGCGGCCGTGGTGACCCCGTCGTCGTCGCAGTCGGCGTCGGGGCCGCCGCAGGGCGGGAGGTCGGTGTCGGTGTCGGTGTCGGTGTCGGAGTCCGTGTCGGCGTCGGTGTCGGCGTCGGCGTCGGTGTCGGACCCGACCGACCCCGTGTCGCCGGTGTCGCCGGTGTCCACCCCGCAGAACACGCAGTCGTCGAGGCAGTCCGCGATGCCGTCGCCGTCGAGGTCGTCGTCGGGCCCCGGACACAGGTCGCAGGCGTCGGGGGCTCCGTCTCCGTCGGCGTCGAGGCCGTCGTCGGCCCCGGGACACCGGTCGCAGCCGTTGGGCACGCCGTCGGCATCGGTGTCGACGGTGTCGACGAACCCGGGGCACACGTCGCAGGCGTCGGCCACGCCGTCGCTGTCGAGGTCGTCGGTCTCGGGCCCGGAGGGGCAGGGGTCGCAGTCGTCGGGCAGCCCGTCTCCGTCGGCGTCCTGGGGCGAGGAGCACGTGTCGCACGCGTTGCCGATGCCGTCGAGGTCGACGTCGAGCTGTCCCGGGTTGCTCACCAGCGGGCAGTTGTCGCAGGCGTCGGCCACGGAGTCGGTGTCGCCGTCGACGAAGTCGTCGAAGTCGGGGCAGGCGTCGAGGCTGTCGCACACGCCGTCGGCGTCGGTGTCGTCGGGGTTGTCGGCGGGGCACGCATCGCAGGCGTCGGCCACACCGTCGCCGTCGGTGTCGCTGGTGTCGTCGCCGAAGGGGCACTGGTCGACCGACGTGCAGATCCCGTCGTTGTCGGGATCGTTCGGGTTGTCGGAGGGGCAGGCGTCGCAGTCGTCGGGCAGCCCGTCTCCATCGGCGTCGATGCCGTCGTCGGACCCCGGGCACGCGTCGCTGCTGTCGCACACGCCGTCTCCGTCGGTGTCGTCGGGCGCATCGAGCGGACAGGGGTCGAGGCAGTCGGGAGTACCATCGCCGTCGCCATCAGCGGTGTCGTCGACCCCGGGGCACTGGTCGACCGACGAGCACACGCCGTCGCCATCGGGATCGTCGGGGTTGTCGGCGGGGCAGGGGTCGACGCAGCTCGGCACGCCGTCGAAGTCGGCGTCGAGGGTGTCGTCGGCCCCGGGGCACTGGTCGACGCTGTCGCAGACGCCGTCTCCGTCGGTGTCGTCGGCCGCGTCGGCGGGGCACGAGTCGCAGGCGTCCCCCCGTCCGTCGCCGTCGGCGTCGGCCTGGCTCGGGTTCGGCGTGTTGGGACAGGAGTCGCAGGCGTTGCCCACGCCGTCGGCGTCGCTGTCGGACTGCGGACCCGCGATCGTCGGGCAGGTGTCGCAGGCGTCGCCGTAGCCATCCCCGTCGCCGTCGGCCTGGGACGGGTTCGCCACCATCGGACAGTTGTCGTTGCAGTCGACACGGCCGTCGCCGTCCGAGTCGGCCCCCGTGGCGTCGCAGGCGTCGCAGGCGTCGCCGATGCCGTCTCCGTCGGCGTCCTGCTGGCCCGGGTTCGCCTCGTCGACGCAGTTGTCGCAGGCGTTGCCCACGCCGTCGAGGTCGTCGTCGTCCTGCGTTCCGTTCGGCGTGGACGGGCAGTTGTCGCACGCGTCGTCGATGCCGTCTCCGTCGAGGTCGGACGGAGTGGGGTCGTAGTCGTCGGGGCACGCGTCGCAGCCATCGGCGCGGCCGTCTCCGTCGGCGTCGGCGTTGTCGTCGGACCCGGGGCACGTGTCGTCCGAGTTGCACACGCCATCGGCGTCGACATCGTCGGGCGGACCGTCGTCCGGACAGACGTCGCAGGCGTTCCCGATGCCGTCTCCGTCGGCATCCCACTGACCGGCGTTGGCGACCGTGGGGCAGTTGTCGCAGGCGTTGCCGAGGCCGTCGGCGTCGGAGTCGGCCTGGGATGCGTTGGCCACGGTGGGGCAGGTGTCGCACGCGTCACCGACGCCGTCTCCATCGGTGTCGGCCTGCCCGGGGTCGGCGATGCCGGGACACGTGTCACAGCCGTCGGGCAGGCCATCGCCGTCCGTGTCGGCGCCGGACGCGGCGTCGCAGGGGTCTTCGAACGCGAGTAGCCCGTCTCCGTCGGCGTCTGCGTCGGCCAGGAACTCGAACGCCGTGACGTCGTGGGCGTTTCCGACCCCGGTGTCTGCGTTCGTGCGGCTGGTGAGACCGAGCCAGAACCCGGTGGGGAAGCGGGCGCGGAGGTCGACCGACGCGGTCATCCGGGGGGCCGCGGGCTTCGTGGCGGTGGTGCCCCAGAACACCTCGAGGGTCTGGGACTGCTGGTCGTAGTCGACCCACAGGCGCTGGGCGTTGCCGTTGTTGAACGCCGTGCCCACCCCCTCCGAGAGCGTGGCGGTGGAGTCGACGTACAGCCCGATGTGGTTCCCGTCGGGGTCGTACGTTCCGGAGTTGATGGTGTCGAGCTCCACCGCGATGGCCGGCGTGATGCCGTACTGCCCGGGGCCGGCCCCGCTCCCGATCGCGGCCAGACCGCGCGGATCGTCGTGCAGTACGAGCGTCAGCCCCTGCCCGCCGGCGTTTCCGCCGGTGATGTCGTACTTCACCATGGAGCGGAACGCGTAGTCGGCCTCCCAGTCGACCCGGGTGGCGTACCAGATGGCCGCGGGCCCGGAGTCGATGCTGTCGGTGAGATCGAGCTCGCAGGCGCCCGCAGTGTCGAAGTGGGCATGACCGAGGAACACCCACGCGTCCTCGGAGCCGCAGAAGCCAGAGCGGTGGTCGAGCAATGTGGGGGCCGCGTGAGCCGCGACGATCAACGCCAGCATACGGACAGTGTGGCACAGCGGGACGCGGATCGCGTCGGCGAACGCCGCTTCGAGGGCTTAGAGACCCGCGTGGACCGCGTCTCGTCGCATCGTTGGTGTCGTGTCGTGCTGCCGCCCGACGCGCGTGGGGGAGAGGCGCAGGGCCTCGCCGACCTGCTGGTGCCCGCCGGAGCCTCGGTGGTGCACCGGTTCGCGCCGGTCGGCGAGAGTGTGTTCAAGGTCGGCGCGCACGGGTCGGTGGCGGTGCACACGTGGCCCGAGAAGGGCGTTGCGACCGTAGACGGATATGGTTCGGCCTCCGTAGACCTCGTACGACGGCTCGCCGAGCAGGGCTGGGTCGTCCTGGAGCCCTGAACATGCCCGACCTGCACCCCGAGATCCTCCTCGCGAGCGTGATCTACACGGCGCTCGGCCTCGTCCTGTTCGGGGCGAGCCTGTGGATTGCGACGCGTGTGGCGCCGTTCTCCATCCAGAAGGAGATCGAGGAAGACCAGAACACCGCCCTCGGCATCATCCTGGGCTCGATGTTCATCGGCATCGCCATCATCGTCGCTGCAGCGATCGGGTAGTGCGCGCGCTCGAGTGCCCGAACTGCGGGGCGGTGCACGCGCCGTCCAACCCCGGGATCGTGGTGATCGTGTGCGATCGCTGCGACAGCACGCTGTACCTGGAAGACGACGTGCTGCGGAAGGGCGAGCGCTCGGTGGTCGGAGAGCCCCGGTCCGACGTGGTCGTCGGGGCCTCGGGTCGGGTCGACGGCACCGGGGTGGAGGTGATCGGGCGGGTTCGGCTGTCGCACCGTCGGGGCTCGTGGGACGAGTGGTACGTGCGCACGGCAGATGGGTCCGAGCGCTGGCTCGTCGAGGACGAGAAGGACTACGCGCTCGAGGAGCCGCTCGACGCCGTGCCGCAGGGCGCGCACGCGGGTCTTGAGCTCGGCGACCCCGTCTACGTGGACGGAACGCGGTTCGAGGTGCGCGAGGTGGGCGACGCCCGGATCGAGGGCGGTGAGGGGCAGCTCCCCCGGCGCATCCAGCCCGGCGAGACCGTTCGCTACGCCGACCTGCTCGAGATCGGCGGGTGGCGCGTGCTGAACCTGGAGATCTCGGCCGACGGCGAGGTGGAGGCGTTCCTCGGCCGGGCGGTCGATCCATCTGCGGTCGTGTTCCCGAAGTCCGCGCGGCGGGCTCCGGATCGGGGCGTCACGGCGAGCACGATCGCGTGCGAGGGGTGTGGGGCTCCGTTCACGCTGCCGCGCCAGGGGGATCCCGCGCGGGTGGCGGCGTGTCCGAGCTGCGATGCCGTGCTCGAGCTCGAGGGCGCCGCGGGCCACGTGCTCGACTACAACACGACGCGTGAGCCCTTCCAGCTCGAGGTCGGCAGCAAGGGCGTGCTGCTCGGCGAGACGTGGGAGGTCGTCGGGCGCATGAAGTACGTCGACGACGAGGGCTACGCGACCCACGAGTACCTCTGCTGGGCGGAGGGCGCGGGCTACCTGTGGCTCGAGTACGACAACGGCCACTACAGCTGGTCGCGGCCGCTGGAGCAGGGGATCCCGGCGGCGGCGCTGCGGAGCGCGGGCCGGGGCACGCGCGTGACGCTCGGTGGGGTCGACTACTTCCTCCAGGGGCGGGGCTACAGCCGGCTCGAGTACGTCGACGGCGCGCTCCCGTGGGAGGCCCGGCGCGGCGACGAGATGAAGACGTGGGACCTCGCGAACGCGCCCGACCTGCTGTCGGTGGAGGAGGGGCCCGACGAGCTCGAGGTGTTCCGCGGTGCGTGGATCCCGCCCGCCGAGATGGCGGCGGCGTTCGGTATCCGCATCCCGCGCGCCCACGCCGTGCACTTCGCACAGCCGAACCCGTGGGCGGGCTGGCGCGCGGCGGCTTTCGCAGCGCTGCTGGTGGCCGCGCTGAACCTCGTGGTGGCCGGGATGGCGACGGTGTACCCGGGCCACGACGTGGTGTCGTTCACGATTCCGGCGTCCACCACGGGCTCTGCGGAGGTCGAGAGCAACCCGTTCGTGCTCGATCCGTCGGGCGGCCCGATCATCGGGGTTCGCTACGACACCCAGACCGACAACTCGTGGGTGTACATCGATCTCGAGCTCGCCGACGCCGTGGAGGACGAAGCGGTCGGCTATCTCGGGCACGAGGTCGAGTACTACCACGGGTACGACGACGGCGCGTGGACCGAGGGTTCGCAGACGAAGACCGCCTGGATGCGCACTCCCACGAAGGGCACGTACACACTGTCGGGCACGCTCGAGTACGACCGCCCGACCGACGTGCGTGTCACCGTGGTCCAGGGCCAGATCCTGTCCCGCTACAACCTCGCGCTCGCCGTGCCGTTCGGGCTACTGGGAGTGCTGCTGCTGTTCCTGTTCTTCCGATTCGAGCACCAGCGCGCGGAGGACGCATGAAGGGATTCGCGAGCCTGGCGGTGGCGCTGGCGGTGTTCGCCTTCGGCGGGGCCTGCACGACCGTGGCGGCCCTGGCCGGGGTGTCGGGCTGGGGCGCCGACGACACGCTCAGCCAGCAGGTCTCGCTCCGGAACGGCACGCCTGGCGCAGGCCGCGTGATCGTCGGAGGCGGGCTGCACGGTGGCAAGTAGCGGGCCCACCCGCCTCGGGGGTCGCGACGTCGTGCTGCTGGCGTCGGTGTTCGGCGTCGCGATGGCCGGGCTCGTGTACGAGCTCGTGGCCGGCACGCTGTCGACCTACCTGCTCGGCGCGTCGGTCACGGTGTTCTCGCTCGTCATCGGCTGGTTCCTGTTCGCGATGGGGCTGGGCGCGTGGCTCGCGCAGTTCGTGCCGGAGCGCGAGGAGTCGCGCGCGTTCGTGGTGGCCGAGATCCTCGTGGCCGCGGTGGGCGGAACGTCCGCACTGGTGCTGTTCGCGGCGTTCGCGGCGCTGGGCGAGGGCTACCCCGTGGTGCTCGCGCTGGTGACGCTGCTCGTGGGCGTGCTGGTGGGTGTGGAGATCCCGCTCCTGCTGCGCATCCTCGAGCGGAACGTCGACCTGAAGGTGGCCGTGAGCCAGGTGCTCGCGCTGGACTACGTCGGTGCGCTGGCGGGCTCGATCGCGTTCCCGGTCGTGCTGCTGCCGTGGCTCGGGGCGGTGCGTGCGGCGGCGCTGATCGGCCTGATGAACGTGGCGGTCGCGTACCTGGCGATCGGGGTGCTGCGGTCGAGGATCGCCGACTGGCGCGCGTGGGTGGGCGCGGGGGCGATCGTGGGTGCGGGGCTGGTCGGCATCCTGGTGACGGGGGCGGGCACCACGCGGTGGCTCGAAGACCAGCTCTACCAGGACGAGGTGATCTTCGCGCTCGACACGCCGTACCAGCGGGTGATCGTGACGCGCTGGCGCGACGACGTGCGGCTGTACCTCAACGGGCACCTGCAGTTCTCGAGCATCGACGAGTACCGCTACCACGAGGCGCTGGTGCTCCCGGCGCTCGCGGCGACGCGTCCGGGGCGCGTGCTCGTGCTCGGTGGGGGAGACGGGCTGGCCGTGCAGCGCATCCTGGCCGACCCCGCGGTGCAGCACGTGGATCTGGTCGATCTCGACCCCGCCGTCACGCAGGCGTTCACGGAGCATGCCGTGCTGGCGGGCCTGTCGGGCGGTGCGCTGTCGGATCCGCGGGTGTCGGTGCACCACATGGACGCCGTGAAGTTCCTGGAGGGCGCCGAGTCGCGCTACGACGTGATCGTGCTCGACCTGCCGGACCCCAACGACTCCGGGCTCGCGCGGCTGTATGCGGTGTCGACGTACCGCCTCGCGCTCCGACGCCTCGACGAGCGCGGCGCGCTGGTCACGCAGGCCACGAGCCCGTTCTACGCTCCCGAGGCGTTCTGGTGCATCGTCGCGACCCTCGAGGAGGCCGTCGCGCTCGAGGGGCGGGGCCGGGTCGTCCACCCGTCGCACGTGCAGGTGCCGTCGTTCGGAGAGTGGGGGTTCGCGACCGTCACGGCGCCGGGCGTCGACCCCTCGGCGCTCGCGATGCCTGCCGACACGCGGTTCCTGGATGCCGACGCGCTACGCGCGATGTGGGCGTTCCCCCGCGACATGGAGCGGCGACCGGTGGAGGTGAACCGGCTCTCCGACGCCGTGCTCGCGCAGTACTACAAGCGCGGCTGGACGCACTACCGTCAGTGACAGCAGTGGTGGCGGACCACCCGCTCCACGATGTCGACCGCGCGCTCGAGCTCCGCGATCGGCACGTACTCGTCGGCCTTGTGCGCCACGTTGATGTCGCCGGGCCCGAACACGAGCGGGCGCATCCCGAGCTTCGCGAGGTTGCCTCCGTCGGTCGCGAACGACGCGGCGCCGACCTCCGCGGTGCAGGCGTGCTCGGCGAGTGTGTGCTCGAGAGGGGTGTGGCGCGGCGTGAGCATGGCGGGCGTGACGCGCAGCACCCGCGCATCGAAGCCGCCCGGGAGGGCGAGATCCGAGACGCGCGCGCGGATCCGCTCGAACACGGCGTGCGGATCGTGCCCGGGCAGTGGGCGGTACCCGACGCGCACGCGGGCGTGGTCGGGCACGATGTTGATGGCCGAGCCCCCGTGGATCTCGGCGATGTTCACCGCGACGATGGGACGGGGGAGCTCCGGAAGATCGGCGGGGTCGCGTGCGAGCTCCTCGGCGAGGTCCTGGATGGTGCGCACGACGCGGGCGATCCCCTCGATGGCGTTGACCCCGAGGTCGGGACGGCTGGAGTGCGCGGCCGTTCCGTGGACGTCGAGCTCGATGGCGACGTGCCCGGGATGCATCCGGAGGATCTGGAAGGAGGTGGGCTCCCCGATCAGGGCGTCTTTCGGCAGGGGACGGCCGGCCGCGAGCAGATGGTCGGCGATCGCGGCGCTCCCGAGGCACCCGACCTCCTCGTCGTGCGTCCACACGAGCACGAGCTCGCGCGTGTACGCGTCGCGAGGGATGCGGGCGAGGGCGGTGAGCGTGGCCGCGATGAAGCCCTTCATGTCGGCGCTGCCGCGGGCATGGAGGCGGCCGTCACGCTCGGTGAGCACGAACGGATCGCTCGTCCAGGGCTGGCCTTCGACGGGCACGACGTCCATGTGGCCGGACACGACGAGCCCATCGGTGCCGGGCGGGCCGATGGACGCGATCACACTGCTCTTCTGGGCGTCGCGCGGGTCGACGAAGCGCTCCACGCGGAACCCGAGATCCTCGCAGCGCTGCGCCACGTCGGCGGCGCACGCGAGCATCGAGCGATCCGACACGGTGGGCCACGCGACGAGCCGCTCCAGCAACCCGACCACCCCGGAGCGTTCAGCCACCGCCTTCCCCCTCTTCTTCTTCCTCTTCCTCTTCTTCCATCCACCACGGGTCGAGCTCGCGCCGCTCGCCCTTGATGCCCTTGTGCACGTTCTCCGTCACCTCCTGGATCTCGTGCGCGAGCCGGAGGGCTTCGGGCTCCGGACAGTCCGTGCACGCGGTGTCGGCAGAGGCCTGGGGGATGGAATCCATCGTGGCGCCGGTGTCTTCGAGCCGCTTGTCCCACTGCACGAGCGCCTCGGCCTGCTCGAATGCACGCTTGTCGGCCTTCACGGCCTGGTCGACCAGCGCCTGCCCGCGGTGGAGCTGCCCGGAGCACAGGGCCTTGGCGGCGGACTCGTACAGCTTGGCCGCTTCGATCCACCGCTTGGGAGCGGGGCGATCCTTCATGTTCTGGGACTCGCCCAGTGCCGTGCGGAACCGGTTGTCCATGCGATTCGTGAGGTCGACCTCGGCCTGCTGTGCGCTGTGCATCGACTCGAGGCGCGACGACAGGAACTCCAGGAGCTCGTCACGCGTGCCGTTGCCCTTCTGCAGGCGCTCCATGAGCTCGTCGTTGCCGAGCTGGCCAGCGAGCCCGGCGAGCCCTCCGCCCCGTGAGCTCTCCGGCTTCTTGCTGCGTCCGAGCACCTCCCCGACGGTGGTGGTGCGCGCTTGATCGGGGCCGTTCGCCATGATGCGAGCCTATCACGAGCCCCCCTGGCCGCGTACCTTCGCCAGGTGGGCGAAAAACCTGTGCGAGGGGCTTGATCTTTCGACCGGCAAGTGGGAAACCTGCCAACCCGACCGGGGAGGTTCTCTGAGGCTTAAGCCCCGCCACATCGCCCAGATGCGCATGGCTCGCGAGGTCGTCGGTCAGCAGGTGACCGTCGAGCGGCCGCTCCATGTCCGTCTGCACGGGCGCACCACCGATCTCACCCCGTGGGAGGGGTTCGAGGTGGGTGGGTCCCGGGATCCCGTGTGGGATCACCACGCGGTGCCGATGTCGCAGTTCCGCATGCCCGAGGCCGGTCCGAACGCACCGCTCCTGAAGCGCGTGATCCGCTACCCGATCTCGATGGAGCCGTCGGCTCCGAAGCGCGAGCAGGTGTTCGACGGCTCGCGCGAGAAGACGCGCCGCCCGGTGCTCGAGCGCGTCCCCATGATCTTCCGCGAGAACGCCGAGTCGCGATCCGCTCCGGGCCCGATGGCCGAGCTCGATCTCGGTCCGGAGCTCCGTCCGCATCCGTTCTTCCGGGCCCGCGTGGCTCACGAGGAGCGCGGCGAACGATGATCACCACCAACCGTCCGCTCGCGCCCGGTACCGAACGCGGTCCCATGCAGGGGGTCGACCTCATCGGCGAGGTCACCGAGGCCCTGCACCGCCACCTGATGGACAACTGGGAGTTCGACCGCGCGCCGCCGCGCATCGAGGAAGATCTCTCGTTCGTCCCCAAGGATCGCGAAGAGGTCGTGTACATCTACATGTACAAGGCGGTGCAGAACACGGCGCTGATGAACTCGAAGCGGTTCCGCGGCGCCAAGTTCAACAAGCCGGAGCTCGGGCGCGTGTTCTACGAGCGCGCCCCGCTCTATCTCGACCTGTTCTACCTGATCGCGGTTCACAGCAAGTTCCGGTCGGACGCGGAGCGTTTGCTCGGTTTCGTGCTCCTGGCGATGCACGAGTCCACCCATCTGCTGTACCGTCCCCGTCGCTACATCCTCCCGGGGGGCGACGTGGTCAACTCGAAGGGTGATCCCTGGTCGGCGGAGTACGCCGACGACGACGAGGATCTCATCATCGAGAAGGTCTCGCTCGCCCTCGAGGACGACATGTCCATCGGCGACGCCATCAACTTCTTCACCATCCACGAGGCTCCCTACCGTCCGTACCTCACGTACAGCGCGCGTTGCGCGATGGAAGGGTCTCTCGTGGCTGCTGATGCCACGACCGTTCGCTCCGCTGGTGCGGCCCCCATGGGTCGTGAGTCCGGCAACGCCCGTCCGTCGGGCAGACTCCCTGCGAAAGAGCCGGGCGGGAAGCCGTCCGGCCGCTTCAAGACTCCCTTCGGTCCCCAGGGCCACAATCCACGTCGGATCGACGACGAAAGCTCTAGTGAAAGCGAGGAATAGGTAGGAAATGGAATACCACACTCCAGGCGTTTACATCCGTGAAGTCGACTCCGGCGCCAAGCCGATTGCGTCGGTCGCCACGTCCGTTCCCGGGTTCATCGGACTCTTCAAGTACGAGCCGAACATCGACGCCGTCGCGATCAGCGTCAGCGACGGTACCCGGAGCCTCCGTGGCAAGGTCGTGCCGCAGCTGGTCGACACCCGCGGGTCCATCCCGGCCAAGACCGCCGATCAGGCCGTCACCGCGCTCACCACGGCGTTCCGCCTCAAGCGCGGCGCGGTCCGTGACGTGAAGGCCCTGCTCGAGCTGAACGGCCACAAGCCGTCCATCGGCAAGGGCGGCGCCGGCAAGACCAAGATCACGGTCGGCAAGGCCAGCGTCGAAGTCGCCGAAGAGCTGCTCGACGCCCAGGGCAAGGTCGTCACCGAAGACGACGCCGCGGTCGAGGATCTCCTCAACCAGGTGCACGAGCAGTTCCACCTCGACAAGCCGCAGCCCAAGACCGCGAAGGAGCTCCTCGAGGTCTACGGCTACGAGTTCAAGGCCGTCGAAGGCACGGCGATGATGTCCGAGTACTCGGTCCCGCCGTTCCCGGTCACGAACAAGAGCGAGTTCTTCCGCTGGCTCCAGAGCTACTTCGCCCAGTTCCTGGTCGAGACCCGCTCGATCGAAGACCTCGTCGGCCGCAGCATCGACGATCCCGACGACGCCGCTGACGCCGTGTTCGAGGCGCTCACGAGCGACGACAACCTGAAGGACGAGTTCCGTCAGTGGCTGTCGCAGCCGTCGATCTTCAACTTCGTGGCCGGCGTGAACGGCTTCTACGACAACGGCGGCGGCAAGTCCTACGTCTACATCATGGGCGTGAAGGACCTCGACTGCTCGATCCGCGAGAACCAGGCCGACAAGCTCGGGCTCTACGCGTTCGACGACACCGACGACATGGCGATCCACTGTGCGCCGGGCCTGTCGATGAACCAGCAGCGCGAGATGCTCGAGCACTGCGAGACCCGCAAGGATCGCTTCGCGATCCTCGACGGTCCGATCGTGTCGACGGGCGACATGGACATCCCGGCTTCCGACAAGGGCTACGGCGCGATCTACGTGCCGTGGGTCAAGATCACGAAGCCGAGCTGGTACGTGGGCAACCAGGACCACATCAAGGTCCCGAGCGCTCTCCGCCGCAAGCTCATCAAGACCCAGCGCAACGAGCTGTTCGTTCCGCCGTCCGGCCACGTGGCCGGCGTGTTCGCCCGCGTCGACACCGAGCGCGGTGTGCACAAGGCGCCCGCGAACGAGATCCTCCAGGGGATCACGGGCCTGTCGCAGAACATCAACCGGATCGAGCAGGGTCAGTACAACGACCGCGGCATCAACGTCATCCGGATCTTCAAGGACCGGGGCATCCGGATCTGGGGTGCGCGTACCCTCGCCACCAAGTCCGATCCCTCCTGGAAGTACGTCAACGTCCGCCGCCTGTTCATCATGATCGAGCAGTCGATCATGCAGGGCATGCAGTGGGCCGTGTTCGAGCCGAACGACAAGTTCCTGTGGAGCAAGCTCACCCGCGACGTGCGCGCGTACCTCATGCGCGTGTGGCGCTCGGGCGCGCTCTTCGGCAAGACGCCGGAAGAGGCCTTCTACGTCAAGTGTGACGAGGAGACGAACCCCCGCTACCTCATCGACGCCGGCCAGGTGAACGTGCAGGTGGGCATCTGCCCGGTGAAGCCGGCGGAGTTCGTCATCTTCTCCATCGGTCAGTGGGACGGCGGCGGCCTCATCGAGGAGTAGCCGGTCCACGCGTGGGCTCCGGTCCACGCACCCTGGAGCCCGCCCACGCGGCGGGTTCCGACACGAAGCCTCCGATGTCCGCATCGGGGGCTTTCGTGCGTCTGGAGGCCGCGAGAGGCACGGAGGAGGGTGCGGGGAATCCAGGGGCGAACCCGGCGTCCCGGAGGGCGTGCAGGGGAGGGGAATGCCCGCGCGCGCCGCGCGCCGCGACGAGGATCACGGCGCGATCACTTTTCGATATCCAAGGTTCAACCTCGATCAGCAAAAAAGATCTCACGAATGCGTGACAACATCGCGAACCGTTCTGTACAGTTCCTGTGTTGCTTCGACGCTTCGCGCCGAGGGCGGGTGGCACCCCTCATCTCGAGGATTCTTCACCCTCGGACAGCGACCATTCCTCGCCGCCACCACGAGGAATAAACCCTAGACAGAATGAGGTAACCCATGCCGACCGAAGAACTCTTTGGTTCCTACCACTTCCTGCTCGAAGTCTCGGGGATCACTGCCTCGCAGACCACGATTATCGGCGGTTTCAAGTCCATGAGCGGCATGGATTCCGAGACCGAGATCATCGAGTTCAAGCAGGGCAACGACAAGGTCGTCCGTAAGAAGCCGGGACGCACCACGTACGCGAACATCGTCCTCGAGCGTGGCTTCACCGCCACCGACGACCTCTGGAAGTGGCGCAAGAACATCGAGGACGGCATCATCGATCGCCGCTCGGGCACCATCACGATGCTCGACCAGGACCTCGAGACCATCGTGGCCCAGTACAACTTCTACGAGGGATGGCCGTGCAAGTGGTACGTCCCCGAGGTCGACTCCGACAAGAGCGCGATGGCGATCGAGAAGATCGAGATCGCGGTCGAGAAGGTCGAGCGCGCCTGATACTTCTGACGACCCTTCGGGGTCATCAGCGACGAGCCGGAGAGGGTCACCCCTCTCCGGCTCTCGTCGTTTCGGGGGTCGGGATTCCGTGAGATCCCGCGCGCGATCGTCCCGAACGCCCCCCCGGTTGGTCGGGGGCTGGGGTGGGGCGAGCCGATCCCAGCCTCGTACGCCGTTCTTCAGCAGTGGTTGACCCCGCGGATGGCGCGATGCGATAACCGCCCACCTGGATTCCCCACCTGCCCCGGCGCTTTGCCGGAACTACGAATGGAAGGGCCATGAGCAGCTTCAAGACCGAGTACGAGTTCGTCCTGCCTCGCGGATACGTCGATGCGGAAGGCAACGTGCACCGCGAGGGCGTGATGCGCCTCGCGAACGCGAAGGACGAGATCATCCCGCTGAACGATCTCCGGGTTCAGCGGAACCGCGCGTACCTCATCATCGTGCTCCTGGCGCGCGTGATCACCGAGCTCGGCACGCTCGACGAAGTGAACGCCACCGTGATCGAGAACCTCTTCGCCGGCGACCTCCGGTTCCTCGAAGAGATGTACAACCGCGTCAACGAAGACGAGGCGATGGTCACGGTCACCTGTCCCGAGTGCGGCGCACGCTTCGAGAAGGAGTTTGGCCGCCTGGGGGAATAGTAAGCTACCCCCTGGAGAATATCTTCAAGGAGGTAGCGTTCCTCGCCTACCACTTCCATTGGAGCAAGGACAGCGTCATGGAGATGTCGCACAAGGAGCGGCACCTCTGGGTGAAAGAGATCTCGACGATCAACGACAAGATCAACAGCAGCCGCTGACGTGTCCTTCCAGGAGATCGAGTGCGTCCTGGCATCACCATCCGCCATTCCCGAGACGTCGAGCGCAACACCGACGTCGTCCGCAGCGATCTCACAGGCTTCATCGGAGTGATCCCGCAAGCACGCTGGCCCTCTGGCGTGCGACGGGGCGACTTTCTGGAGCTCCCTCTTCGATCCATGTCGGATCTCGCGGCTCAGCCTGCGTCCCGGCTCGTGGATCCCGTCACGCTCCGCGCCGTCCAGCAGTTCTTCGAGAACGGGGGGCGCGAGGCGAAGCTCTTCGGCCTGTGCATCGAGACCGAAGACGATCTCACGAGCAACGATCCGTTCAGCGTGCTGTGGCACGACATCATCGACCGGCTGCGCGAGCGCGAGGACGTGGGGCTGCTCACGATGCCCGTGCTGGCGTACCTCCCGGTCACGTTCGACACGCGCGGCCGGGCCGTCGTGCCGTGCCAGCCCACGATCGAGCTGCTGCTCGAGCACTGCTGTGAGATGAACAACCGCTTCCTGATCCTCGACACCCCGAAGGATCTGCACGAGGAGGCGCTGTTCGACTGGGTGGGCCGGTTCCGCGACCAGAACCAGTCGTTCGCGTCGTATGCGGCGCTGTACTACCCCTGGTTGATGCGGGGCGACACGATGTTCCCGCCGAGCGGGTGCGTCGCGGGCGTGTACGCGCGCGTCGAGTCCGACGATCACCAGTACGGGGTGCGGAACCCGCCAGCGAACCGCGTGCTCCGCGGGGTCACGCACCCCGCCATCGACATCAAGTGGAGCGAGAGCGATCGCTACCTGGAGGAGCGGATCAACCCGATCCTCACGCAGCCGGCCCGAGGCGTGGTGATCTGGGGTGCACGCACACTCTCGTGGGAAGAGAAGTGGATGCACATCAACTCGCGCAGGATCGTCTCGCTGATCGCGGAGCAGCTGAGGCGCGACAGCGAGTGGGTCGTTTTCGAGAATCAGCGGCCTGAGCTCTGGGGTTTGCTCGAGCGGGGGGTCAAGAACCGTCTCGACGACATGTGGGTCGCTGGACTTTTGACGGGGGATCAGGCAGGCTCTGAGTACATGGTTCAGTGCGACGGGGAGCTCAACCCCCCGGAGGTGAGGGACGCTGGACAGGTGAACGTACGCGTCACCGTCCGTCCGATCTCGACAGCCGAGTTCATTGTTGTAGACCTTCGACTCGGACAGTGAGACAATTCAGTTGTTCGTCCTCGGACGAAACCACGAGCCCGCCCCGGCTCCTCGGGACTGGCCACGGTGATCTGGTTGTAGAGGTATTTCCATGGCTAACGATCCGAATCCGTACGGCAATTACTACTTCGTGCTCGAGATCGACAACACCGAGGTCGGTCACTTCATGGAGTGCTCGGGTCTGAAGAGCGCCGCCCAGGTCTTCGAGATCGAAGAGGGTGGGCTCAACGGTCGCACCCACAAGCGGCCCGGCCAGTCGCGATGGGAGAACATCGTTCTCCGCTACGCGACGAACACGAGCATGCGCCTGCTCCAGTGGCGCGACACGTTCATCCAGGATCAGTTCGGGAACCGGATGGATGGATCGATCACCCTGATGAACAACGCGGGCGAGCCCGTGCGTCAGTGGAACTTCAAGAACGCCTGGCCCGTCAGCTGGGAGGGCCCGTCCCTCAAGTCCGGCGCGTCGGAGCTCGCGATCGAAACGCTCGAGATCGCGCACGAAGGTCTCACTGTCGGTTGACGGTGGGCACTCCGTCGTAGTCTACTGACTACGGCGTCTCTCTTCTTCTTCCTGTTTTCTGAAAACCAGCGTCGGGGGAAGGCCCATGGCCACCACCAGCGAAAACGGATCGAGCCTCGCGGATCGCCTCATGCGGCGGTCCGAGAAGGCGTCCCGGATCGGCTCCCGCAAGGGGCTGTTCGAGCGCTTCGGCTTGGAGAGCCCCTACGAGGGCGGGTCCGTTGGCGAGGCATCCACGCAGGCGGAGATGTTCTCCTTCCTGAGCTCCAGGGCGTACTTCGACGAGCTTCGGGGGCTGTCGGCGATGCGCCGCCATCTCCTGTGGCGGATCTCGGCAGTGCGTCACCGGGCCCGGGTCGGCGAGACGCTGCGCACCTCGATCGCCACCCAGGCCGTGCGCGCCGCGATGCTCGGGTACGATCCCACGCTCGTCGACTGGTCGACCCAGCTCGACCTCGAAGAGGCGGGCATCCCCGAAGAGGAGGCCGGCTCCGTCGCGGCGATCGCCAGCCGTCGGGTGAGCGCGCCGTCGCGCCGCCAGACCGCCGCCGAGCGTGCGCTCCGCGCCGAGATCGCGCGCAGCACCGACGTGCTCGCGCACCTCGAGTCGGTCGCGTGCGCCACGCCTTCGCTCAAGAAGGAGATCGGAGAGCAGGCCGAGGCGGTGTCCCGCCTGCCGTCCCAGCGTCAGCCTGCCGCGGCGCGTCGGATCACCCGGGGGCTCCGCGGAACCGCCGCGATCGCCGCCCGCGCCACCCGCCTCGATCACAGCACCCAGCTCGGCGATCGTCCGCTGGCCGTCGCCCAGGCGCGGGATTCGCGAGACGTGCTCGGAACGTCGAAGGGCCTGCGCCGCGTCCTGGAAGACTCGCCGGTCGTGATGACGCTCGAGCAGCCGGAGCCCGTCGCTCCCGAGGCCGAGCCTGCACCCGCCCTCCAGGGCGCCACGCGCCGTCCCGTGTCGCGTCCGCGCGCTCACCGTGATGTCCCCGTCGCCTCGGTCGCCCGCGAGGCCCGTACGCAGGCCTCCACCGGCCGTGCGGGTCCTCCCGCGTCGGAGCGCCCGCAACAGCGGAGCGCACGTCCCGAGGCCACCTCGCGTCCCACGGAGCGGATCGCGAGGATGATGCGCCGCGAGGAGACTGCGCCCCTCACCGACACCCGCCGTGGACTCCAGGCTGCCCTGCGCGAGCCGAGCGAAGCTGCGTCGGCCTCGCGCTCGATCGAGCGTCGTATCGCCGCGCGTTCCGAAGCGGGCCTGCCCGACGAGGCCGGCCGCATCTCGCGCACCACGGGCTACGTCGACGAAGCCCGCCCGATGGGCATGGCCCTCTCCGAAGACGGTAGGGTCACCCGCACGATGGCGCTCGCCGGCAATGTGCCGGTCATGTCGCCGATCTCCGCCGAGTCGGCCGAATCGGCCGAGTCGAGCGCAGGGTCGGATGCGTCCGAGGTCGAGGCGGCTCCTGTCGCTGCACCGCGTTCGGGTGCGCGCACCCCGTCGCGTCGCACGAAGACGCACCGCACGCCCACCTCGAAGACCGAGGTGAGCGTTCCGGTCCGCACGCCGGCCTCCACCACCGCACGCTCGGTGGCCGCACAGGGCTCGTCGCGCACCGCCGGATCGTCCCTCCGACCCCTCGTGGCTCGCTCGCCTGCTCATCCGAGCCGTCGCGTGGTGGATGGCGCGCTGCCGCCGATGGCCCGCGCGGTTCACCGGTCCGCTCCGGTCGCCGATCCGGCCTCCCGTGTGGCGATCGCTCAGGCACCCGTTCGGGGTGCGAGCCGGGTCGACCGTCGTGCCGTGGGTCTCTCCGCCCAGCTGGCCGCTGCCGTGGCCCGTGAATCCCGTGAATCCCGTGAAGGTGCGGCGAGCGAGGCCGCAGCGGTCGGTTCGTTCGGTCGCGGTGCGGGTGAGGGGGCTCCGGGTGCGCGTGGCACGGCGGGCATGCTCGCTCGTGCGGGCTCTCCGACGGGAGCGGGCGTCCCCGGTGACGCGCCGATTCTCGCCGCTCGTGGCCGTGACGCCGCCGGCGTCGCCGGCGTCGCCGGCATCGGAGTCGTGCCCGAGGCCGATCTCCGCATCGCGCTCCCCGACCCTGCGAGCCCCCGCGACTCCGTCGAGCCCGCCGATGAGAGCCCGGTCCGTGCCTCTGCCCAGCGTGCCGTGGTCGCTTCGCGCACCGGGTCCCGCCGGGATCGGGCGCTTCCCACAGTTCGTGCCGCGAGCCGCGCGCTCGCGCAGGAGCGCTTTGGAGCGAGGGGAAGACTCCTCAGCCCCTCCTCCACTGCGCACCTGCACGTCACCGATGCCGAGCGGGCCCTGTCCGTCGAGCCGGCAGCGGTCCGTGGCTCTTCGCTCCTCGCGGGCTCGCGTCTCGCCGAGCGGTTCGAGATCGACGCTGCGCGGGCGACCGCCACGATCGGTAGCGACGCACGCATCCTCCCTGCGGCCCTTCGCGACTCGAGCGGCCGCGACCTCTCGATGACCACCCTCGCGGGTGGCGCGACCGAGGAAGCTGGCTGGGAACCCACGGATGCCGTGCCGGCCGCTTCGCCGCGGTCGGTTCCGACGCCCGCGCGCAGCCGTCGTCCGGCGCACGCCCGTCGTGCCGTGGGCTCGGTGGCCCGTGCCGCGGATCGGAACGATGTCGTGGAGCGGGTCGGTACGACCGGCGCGCTCATCGCGCCCCGCGCGGTCGCTCCGCTCACCCACGAGCCGTCCGTCACCCGGACGCTCGCGCGTGCGGGAGCTGCGGTGGGTGCGGCTGCCGATGCCCGCTCCGTCGGGTCCCGGATCGTGGCCGCGGGCACGGGTGCTGTCCCTGCAGCAGCTCCGAGCGCTCGGGACGCACGGGTCGCACCGGCCAGCCCGCGCGACTCACGGATCCTCGGCGCTGCGGATGCACGCCTCGGGGAGACGACCGAGGTTCGCGGAGCGTCTCCTGAAGGCGAGCTGCACCGGTCCCCGGTGGCGCGGTCTGCGGAGGGTCGTGCGCTGCTCGGCGCGTCGCCGGCCGAGCTCACGCTCGCGATCCCCGAGCCTTCCGCGGATGACGTGGCGGGTGAGGTGGCTGCGCCGCGTCCGGGTCTCGCGTCCCGCGCCTCCGAGCGTGCGGCCCGCGTTCAGACCCGTCGCAGCGTGGTGCCCGACGCCACTCCGGAAGCCGTCAAGGCGCACGAGCGTCGTGCCGCTTCGGTGGCGGGGGCGAGCCAGCCGGTCCGTACCGAGTCCGGTCGGGTCGTGCCGTCCACCTCCCTGGTCGAGCTTACCGACGCCCAGCGCACGCAGGTCTCGCCGACCGAGCGGTCGCTGGCGTGGCGCACGCCCCGCACGTTCGTGGCTCGCACCATCGCCACGCGCACCGAGGGCTCCCGTACCGAGCAGTCGGAGGCCGTTCGCACCGTCACGCAGCGCACCGAGCGCAGCGCGGCGTTCCGCACGCAGGCTTCGCGCGCTTCGTCGCTCGTGAGCGACACGTCGTTCCTGGTGGGTGGCGAGGGCTTCGCGCCCGAGGTCGATCCCGAAGGAGCGGTGGTTCGCGCCGCCCGCCGGTCGGTCGGTCAGCGGGCCTCGGTCGCCGATTCCGGCATGGCGTGGGTCGACCGTCGGGATGCCGCGGTCGAGCCGAAGGGCCTGAGCACGCATGCGCTCGGCCGCACCGCGGTGCGCCGCGACGCGGGCTCGCTCGTGCCGCACCCCGTGGGGTCCGAGCAGACCGATCGCGCGACCACCCGCCTGCTGGTGGGTCCGGATCAGGTGTACGCCCAGGCCGAGAACGTCGTGCTCGACGGCGACGAAGCCATCCCCGGCGCGTCGCTCGCGGCGACGGCGCGGCTCACGGGCCGCTCCGAGCCCTCGCGGCTCACGGACCGCTCCGAGCCCTCGCTCACGGATCGCTCCGGGTCCTCGCTCACGGACCGCCGCTCCGAGCCCTCGCGGCTCGCGGACCGCGCGTCGGGTCGGGCGCCGCAGGTCGTGGCCGACGGGATGACCCTCGCGGCCCCGGGCGCTCGCGCCGAGAGCATCGCCGGCGGCGCTCACGCCGTGTCTCCGCGCCCCGGAGCCCCGTCGCGGTCGCGCCTGCACCGCGCGATGCGCAAGGCGGCCGCGATCACCGCGTCGATGCGTGGCGACGAGACCGTCCTCACGCTGCCGTCGCCCCGTCGTCAGCTCGAGGAGGGCGAAGCGCCCCGCACCTTCCAGGCCCGCCTCCGGGTGGACGACGAAGGCCGGGTGCTCGGCGGCGACATCGCCGACGTGATGTCCGGTGCCAGCCTCGCGCTGCCGCCCCGGGTGAGCTCCGCAGCCTGGGCCGAAGACCGCGACGAGCGCTCCAGCGCCGCGCCGCGTGCCGCCCGCCGGCCTTCGCGGGCCGGTCGCGACGAGGTCGGGACGTTCGTGCCGATGGCCCGTGCGCTCGAGGTCGATGCCGCGCCGGAGGCCGGGTCGCCGCGCTCGCCGTGGTCCGCCCTCGACAGCACCCTGGGCTCCCTGGTCTCGGCGGAAGCCGGCACCGCGGGTCCGGAGCTCGAGCGTCAGCCGCTGATGCGCCGCCGCACCTGGCAGCGTCGCAGCATGGCCGCCGAGCTGGGCATGATCGCGCCGTCCCTCGCGGAAGCCGAGTTCTCGGCGGTCCCCGAGGTGCCGGAAGACGCGCCGTCCTGGGCCCGCCGGGCCGTGAAGGGCACGTCCTCGGCGCATCGCCAGGCCACCGAGGGCACGCTGGCGGGCTCCGATGCGCACGCCGACACCCGCGAGCCGGGTGCACAGGGTGAGCAGAAGCGTCCGGAGTGGGCGCCGAACACGCTGATGGGCGCGCTCGCTCGCACGGAGAGCCCCGAGGATCTGGTCCAGGTCATCCTGGACCGCGGTCGCGAGACCGCCGCGCTCCGCAACGAGCTGCCCAACGAGGCCGTCCGCATCGTCGAGACGATTGCATCGCTCGGGCCGGAGGAGGCCGAGATCCTCCGGAGTGGTCGTCGGGTCATCCCGGCGAACATCATGGGCACGGGGATGTCCGGAACGCGCTCGTCCCGGACCCAGAAGGGTGCGCCCGACCTCCACCAGCTGTCGGCTGGGAAGGAGGGTGTCGGCGCCAACAAGATCATGAAGCTGGCCGACAAGCTCATGGGCCTCATCCACCTCGCGGAGAACGCGAGGGGGAACGAAGCCCGCGAGCAGGTGCGGATGGCCGAAGACAGCAATGAAGCACGCGCCGAGGGTGGGATCAAGGTCCCCGGCATGTCCGTCGAGGACATGGAGATGAACGTCGAGGCGCTGCAGAAGAACGTGTTGAACTCCGTCATGGAGTACTTCGAGGAACTCGACAGTCGCCGGGAGGACCCAGATGGGCGTAACAAGTGGTGGTAAGGCGTACTTCGAGAACGCCGACCGTCGTGGACAAAAGTTCTTCGTTCAGTTCAATCCCAAGGAACTGAAGCTCGAAGACACCGCGTCGTGGAAGTCGTCCGACGAACAGGGCAAGCCGCAGCCCCTTCTCACCTACGAGAAGGGTGAGGCCGCCGCTCTGACGATGGACCTCATCTTCGATACGACCGATCAGGGCGGAGCAAGCATCCAGCCGCGCATCGACGCGCTGCGGGCGTTCTTGAACACGTCCATTCCGGTGCAGAACGCCGGCGGTCAGTCGAAGCGTCCCCCCTACATCGACTTCCACTGGAAGAGCTTCAGCTTCCAGGGGGTGTGCGAGAAGGTGGCCGCGTCGATCCTGATGTTCAAGGCCGACGGCACGCCCGTTCGCGCCAAGGTCACGGTCACGCTGAAGGAGCGCCAGGTCGAGTCTGGCAACGGCTCCACCAGCATCAGCGCGGGCTCGGGCGTCACCCTGTCGTCGATGGGCACGATGTTCAGCGGGGCAGGGGTCTCGGCCACGACCACCACGGTCGGTCCGAACCAGACGCTCTCGCAGGCCGCTGCGGCCGCGAACACCGACGTGCGAACGCTCGCCAAGGCGAACCCGCAGATCTCGGATCCCATGAACGTCCCGGCGGGCACCCAGCTCGTCGTGCCGGGGAATCCGCAGCTCGCGCAGGTCCTCGCGAACCAGGCGCTCGGCCAGAGCCCGGCGAACTTCGCGCCCGACGGCGACCTCAACCCGTTCTCGCAGGGCGGCGCGGGTCCGCTCGGTGGGCTCGACAACCTCGCCGGCATGGACAACGACCTGTCCGCATTCTCGTCCTCCGGGCTCGCCCAGAAGGCCCTCCCCATCGTCGACAAGGCGGCGGAGAAGGCCCACGAGGTGGTCGGAAAGGTCGAGGAGAAGGCGCAGGGCGTCGCGAGCAAGGTCATCGATCAGGCTGCGGGGGTCGCCGACAAGGTCGGCCTCGGAAGCCAGGTCTCGGGCCTCAAGGACGACGCGGCGGAGGCGATCTCCGGTGGCGCGAACGAAGCGCACGACGGGATCGACACCGCACAGGAAGCCGCCCACGATGCCTTGGGCGATCCCGACTTCGAAGCTCCCGACCGGAACTGACGTTTCCGGTCTCGAATCAATCGTTCCGCGGGTGGTGCCGCGGAATGACCCACGGGCCGTCGCTGCGCGCTCTCGCGACCCACGGCCGCTGATCTCCGGAGATTGCGATGGGCGTTGAAGAACAGAGAAGATGGGCCGCTCCGACCTACAACATGAATGTTGGCGGTCTGTCGGGCCCACTCACCCACGACGAGCCTCAGGGCATGGACTACACCATGGTCGAGGACCACATCGACATGATCGGTGTGGCCGAGCTCTCCTTCAAGGCGCCGGAAGGCGGCCAGGGCGGCAAGCAGGCCGACTGGAACAGCTTCCAGATGGGCGCCGACGTCGAGATGACTCTCGGCGGGAGTGAGCGTAAGGTCTTCGTCGGGACCATCGTCGGCACCAAGCACGGGCACGCGAAGGGCCACGACAGCCTGACGCTGAAGTGCATGGACCCCCTCGCGAAGGTCATGGCCTCCCGGTCGACGCAGACCTGGGAAGGCAAGACCGACGCCGACATCGTGAACGAGATCCTCGGGAAGTACGGTGCCGTCGGAACGATCGACTCCACCGAGGGCGAGAGCCCGTACTCCTTCCAGCGGAACGAGTCGGATTACCACTACCTCCGCCGACTCGCAGCGCAGAACGGGTACATCCTCACCTCGAACCAGGGGAAGATCGACTTCAAGAAGCCGCAGTTCGACGGCGGCCAGGAGATCACCCGCGATCAGGTGATCAGCCTCGACTACAACCAGTCCACCCGGCAGATCCCGCAGAACGTGAAGGTGATCGGCTGGGACTACATGACGAAGAAGAAGGTCGAGGCGCAGGCCGGTGCCGGCGACATCCAGGGCATCGGTGGCGGCTCGAACATGGTGGCGTCGGGCGGGCAGACGTTCGCCGGTGACGCGATCATCAGCGATGTGTGGGTGGCTTCCCAGGAAGCCGCGAAGCGCATGGCGACCTCCGAGATGAACCGCCTCGCGCGTATGGGCGTGAAGGGCCGGGCGACCGTCCAGGGCAGTGGCGACCTGCACTCGGGCAAGCCGGTCAACTTCGCGGACCAGAAGGCGGGGTTCAACCCGGAGGTCTTCACGGTGAGCTCCCGTCACCGCGTGTCGAACAAGTCCGGGTTCGTGAGCGAGCTCACGTTCTGCGGGAACACGAAGCCCAAGTAGGCACCCCCGTCATCGGGGTCGGTCGCGCAGCCCGCGAGCCGACCCGAACGGACCGACGCGCCCCGCGATGCCCACCGCGGGGCGTTCGTGTGTCTGGAGGGCGCCAAAAAACGGGCGAGCAACCATGAACTCCGCGGAGCGGTGGACCCGGGCCACCGTCCTGTGTTGCAATGCCCTCCTTCTGCAGAGGTGGCATGCGCAAGGAGTTCCTGGGACGCGGGTGGAAGTTCCCCTTTCAGTTCGACCGCGCGACGGGTGGGGTGGCCTACTCGGAGTACGAGCAGAACATCCAGGAGAGCATCACCGTCATCCTCGGCACGAAGCCGGGCGAGCGACAGATGCTGCCTGAGTTCGGCTGTCGCATGCACGAGCTGATGTTCTCCGCGAACACCCAGGCCACGGCGAACTCCGTGGCGTCGTACGTGAAGGAGGCGCTGATGCGTTGGGAACCGCGCATCGAGGTCACCAAGGTCGACGCCTGGCCCGATTCCCAGGGCGCCATGCAGGTGCAGGTCCACTACAAGATCCGATCCACGCTCACCGAGCAGGAGCTCACCCTCCTGCTGACGGGTGGCTAGGCGAGTCCCATGCCCATCAAACCTCCGAATCTCGACGACCGGCGCTACAAGGACATCGTCCGTGAAGCGCGCGCGTTGATCCCCCAGTACACGCCCGAGTGGACGAACCTCGGCGACGCAGACCCCGGCATCACGCTGGTGCAGCTGTTCGCGTGGATGACCGAGATGACGATCTTCCGGCTCAACCGCGTGCCGGACAAGACGTACGTCCACTTCCTGAACTTCATCGGCGAAGAGCGACGTCAGGCGCGCCCCGCGCAGGTGCCGCTCACGTTCACGCTGCACAGCACGGCCGTCGACCACGTCGAGATCCCCGCGTACACGCGCACCGCCACGCGCTCGGGCCAGGGCCGCGACGCGCTGCACTTCCTGACGAACGAGGGCCTGTCGGTCCACGACTGCAACGTGAAGCGCATGGTCGCCGTGCACTCGGGCGGCAACCCGATGGTGCGCGAGATCCCGTTCGCGTCGCCTGGCGAAGAAGACGAGCACAAGGTCTGCGTGTTCGGGAACGGCTCCGGCGTGCAGGTCTTCAAGATGGACGCCGTCGAGCACGGTCCGCGCGCCTACACGCCGTACCAGTACCTGTACCTGGCGCACGACGACTTCCGGCTCATGAACATCGAGCTCGACGAGAAGAACCCGCAGCCGCTCGGTCGGATCCGGATTCGCACAGCGAGCGACGAGAACCTGCCGATCACCTCGATCTTCCGGTGGGAGTACCGAACCGAGAACGGCTGGCGTCCGCTCACGATCGAGCAGGAGGAGGAAGAGGTCCTCGGGCTACCCGAGTACTCGCTCAAGGCGCTGATGCCGCACATCCAGCCCGTGAACGAGTTCGGCAACGAGGAGGATCCGTTCCCGCTGCCCGCCGTGGTCGAGCCCAACCAGTACTGGATCCGCGGCGTCGTGAACTACGAGCTGTGGCTCGCGCACCGCATGAACTCCGATCTCGAGATCACCTGGCGTGACGATCGCGGCGGCGAAGAGCGCCTGATCAGCAACTGGGACGTGCGCGCCACGGGCCGCAACCTCGAGTACTTCATCCAGGACATGCCCCCCATCCGGGCCGGCTGGACCGTCCGTTTCACGATGGTCGACCGCAGCCTGCCCGCCGGACGCAACGCGTACTTCCCGCGGTACCGCTGGTCGTACCGCCGGGGCGACGCGTGGGAGGTCCTCCCCGACGAGCGGGTGCGCTACCAGGGCACCGCCATCGTGCTCACCGGCCCGTTCACCGAGATGGCCACCGACGGCTACAACCTCCGCGCCGAGCGCATCGAGACCGTGTTCATGCGCGGCCTCATCCCCGAGCTCGAGCTCGAGCTCACGTGGCTCCGGCCCGTCGTCGTGCACCTCGCGAGCGGCCCCGAGACCGACGCCGCGAACTACTTCTTCACGCACCAGCTCCCCCAGGTGCCCTGGCAGCCGGCCGCCACGCTCCCGCCGCTGCTCGGCATGAAGTTCTTCGTGGGGTCCGACCTGTTCGAGAACCGCGCGCAGAAGGCCGTGGTGCTCGAGCTCGAGATCGGCTTCGAGATGGAGGGGCGCCCGATCCCCGAGCCGAAGGAGGAGTACCAGCTCCAGCTCACCTACCGCGCGGCCGACACCTGGCGGGTCGTGCACACCGAAGAGGGCACGTTCTCCGACTTCACCTTCGCCGACCTCGACCCCGAGGGCGCGAAGCTCCCGGATCGTCGGCGCATCCGCATCCTGCTCGACCCGAAGACCCAGCTGAAGGGCGTGTTCCGCGCGATCATCGCGGAGCAGGAGACCTGCTGGCTGCGCTTCGAGGTCACGCGCGCCACGATGTCCTACCAGAAGGACAAGAAGACGCTCCCGCTCCCCATGTCGATCAAGGTCTTCTCCGTGAAGCTCGGCGTCGACGGGGTGGTCGGGAAAGACGTGTACGAGCAGCCGATGCCCGGGATCCGCAGCTCCACCGTGGAGTACCGCGCGAACAACCGCCGGCTCTCCCGTTCCGTCGTGCGCTCCGCGGGCCGGCTGTACGAGCAGCACCCGTTCGATGCGTTCATCGACACCGACGACGCGCACGCGGGCAAGAACAAGGACCTCAAGGAGGCCGGCCACCACGCGCTGTACCTCCAGCTCGACAAGCCGCTCCCCATGGGCTCCCGCCACGCGTTCATGTTCCGCTGCCGCGGCGAGACCTTCCTTCCCGCCGGCATGTCGGTGAACTGGGAGCAGCTCGTCAGCGGCCAGGCGAAGCAGATCAAGTGGCGCCGGCTCATCGGCGACGACGACGAGGGAGCCAACGTCTACCGGCTCAATCGCACGGGCGTGCTCGAGTTCGCGTACCCCGAGCCCATCCCGGAGCCCGAAGAGGCCGGGAACTGGATCCGCGCCGTGTTCCGGCCCCCGCCCGACACCCCGATGCCCGATCTCCCGCCGATGTCGCACCTCCTCCTGAACACGGTCGAGGCGATCAACCTCCACCAGTTCCGGATGGAGAAGTTCAACGGCGAGGGCGTGCCGCACCAGTCCGTGCAGCTGCGGCGCTTCCCCGTGTTCCTGCATCCCGAGGGCGAAGAGCAGGCCGTGTTCCGCCACCCGGATCAGTTCCCCGACCTCCGGGTGTACATCACCGAAGACGACGGCGAGCGCCGCGAGTGGCGCCGTGCGCCCGGCAACAGCCTGCTCACGGCCTCCAAGGACGACCGCGTGTTCATCGTCGACCCCGTCGACGGCACGCTCACGTTCGGCAACGGCATCCGCGGCAAGCTCACGCCTGTCGGGAACTACAACATCGCGGTCGAGAGCTACTACACCGTGCCCGGATCCATCGGGAACGTCGGTCCCGGCGCCATCGACCGTGCGGAGGGGTACTCCGACGTCGCGCGGGTCACGAACCACCTGCCGGCCACCGGAGGCCGGAACGCCGAGTCGATCGAGGAGATCATCCGGCGCGCCCCCTCCGTGCTCACCAGCCGCGACCGCGCCGTCACCCGGCTCGACTTCGAGGTCATCGCGAAGGAGGCCTCCGCGGAGGTCGCGCGCGCGGCCTGCGACGGCTCCATGAGCGACGATGGCGTGATCGAGGTCATCGTGCTGCCCCAGCGGCGCCCGAACGAGATCGTGCCCGACCCGTTCCTGTCGACGGGTCTCAAGGAGCACGTGCAGCGCTACCTCGGCCGCCGCTGCCTCGTGAACGTGCAGCCCCGCGTGCGGCTCGCCACCTTCAAGACCGTCGACGTGAGCATCGTGATCCGGCTCCGGCCGAACGCCAACTTCCTGCAGGTGCGCGAGAGCGCGCAGCTCTGGATCCGCCGGTTCCTCGACCCCTACGTGGGCGGGCTCGACAGCGAGGGGTGGCCGTTCAGCAGCGCGCTGTACGGGCAGGACTTCGGCCGCATGGTCACCGACATCCCCGAGGTGCGGCACGTCGTCGAGGTGTTCGTGTACGACATGTCCGACGCCCGCGACCCCGCGCCCGGCTGGGAGAAGGGGCAGGGCTCCACCGTCGTGCCGCTCGACCGCCACGACCTGTTCGTCGTCCGCCACGTGCGCGTCGTGAGCGAGGACCTGTGAGGCGCCGCCGCCTCCCAGCGCGCCGGACGAAGGGGCGCGAGAACGCGATCGCCCTGCGTACGGCGACGACGGATCTGCGGTACCTCGAGCAGGTCGTCACCATCCAGTTCCCGATCCGCTCCGCCAAGGCGTACATCCAGCGCAACATGGGCAACCAGGTGCGCTACCAGCTCGTCGAGGCGCGGCGTGGCGAAGCCATCGGCATGGTGCGCGCCATCGAGGTGCGCCACGCGAACGGCGGCGACCGCACGTGGATCTACGGCGAGCGCGTGCTCGCCAATGGCATGCCCGCCAGCTTCTTCGTGCCCGACCACCTCGTCCAGGTGCGCCCCATCGTCGAGGGAGCCGCGGAGCGCAGCCGGAACCTGTCCGTCGAAGACGAGATCGTCATGTACGTACCGGTCCGCGGCTACCTGCGGTTCCTGCCCGAGCTGTTCCAGGGCGAAGGCCCGGTGCACGCCCAGACCACCGCGATGACGCGCACCACGGAGGTCCAGCGCTACCTCGGCGCCGACATGCACGACGTGATCAGCCGCGACCTCATCGTCGACGAGGATCCGATGCGGCGGTTCCTGTTCATCTTCCAGCACGTGATGACCACCGTCACCGAGCGCATCGACCACATCGTCGACCTCACCGACCCCCTGGTCTGCGAGCCCAAGTTCCTGCCGTGGCTCGCCAGCTGGGTGGGCTTCGAGCTCGACGAGTCCCTGCCGGTCCACCAGCAGCGCGAGCTCGTGCGGCGCGCGATCCGGCTGATGCGCACGCGCGGCACCCGCCTCGGCATCGAGGAGATGGTGCGGGTGCTCACGTCGGCCCCCGTCCGCGTGCGCGAGCGCGTTCGGCCCGCTCCCGCCGCGCTCGGCAGCGCACCCCTCATCGGCGGGCGCGACGTCACCGAGCGTTTCCACCGGAACGAGCCGCTCGGCTGCTACCTGATGGAGCCCACCGAGCGGAAGGACACCAGCTTCTTCCAGCTCATGCTGGAGCCCAAAGAGCGCTTCCACAACCGCTTCGGCGAACGCGCCACGCAGGTCCTGAAGCGGATCGTCAACGTGGTCAGCCAGGAACGGCCCACCCACGTCGGTTTCACCGTCATCTTCGACGACAGGCGTTAGTCCATGACCTTCGAGCACCAGTTGCGACGACTCAACCCCTTCGAGGGGCTGTGCCTCACGTCCCACGATCTGCTGGACGAGCAGATCTACCACCGCCGCACCCTGCACCGGCACTCGCTGTTCATGCACGGGTTCGGCATCGTGCAGGGGCTGCAGGTCGAGCTCGAGCAGAAGAAGAAGAAGTACACCGCCATCATCAAGGCCGGCTACGGCATCACGCGCGACGGCCAGGGCGTGCAGCTCCCCCAGGATGTCGCGGTGCCGCTCGAGGTCCCGAAGTCCGACGGCGAGTACATGCTGTGGCTCTTCCACGTCGAGCGTCCCGACCCCGAGAGTGGGCGACCCGTGTTCGACACGGGCGAGAAGCGGGAGTCCCGCATCGCCGAGTCGTCCGCACCGAAGCTCCTCCCGGCCGACCAGGAGCACCAGGACGCCATCGCGCTCTGCCGCGTGAACGTCCGCCTCGGCCGCATGATCCAGGTGCAGCTCCCCGTGCCGCGCGCCGGCCGTCAGTCCCGCGCGGCGGAGTCGTACCTGAAGCCCCGCGTGGTCGAGTTCATCCGCCTGAACAAGAAGATCATCTCGGCGCTGTACCGCACGCAGACCCTCGCCGAGCAGTCGATCGGCATGGTGGCCTTCTACGGGTCGCTCATCTCGAGCGAGTTCCTGCTCATCGAAGAGGGCACGTCCGACCGCGTGCTGTACCGCACGGCCGGCACGCTCATCACGTATGGGCACGACTTCTACAACCCGCTGCCCGCCACGACCGACCGCATCGAGCAGTTCACCGAGTTCATCCGGCGCGTGAACGCCGAGGTGCCGGGCCCCGACCAGACCGACGAGACCTGGCTGCGCTGGTTCCAGCAGTTCGAGCGCCTGCTCCAGCCCCTCGCGCGAATCAGCGACGAGCTCGAGCGCACTATCGAAGCCATGCGGTAGTCCCTTGCGCGCGATCGCCTCGCGGGCCGGCTACGTTCGTACATGGACATGCGCTGGAGCCACGAGGGGGTCTCGCTGCGCGCGCCCGTGCGACATGCACGTGCGCTGCGACGGGCGGGGCTCGCGCTGCTGGCCGCGGGGGCGCTCGTCACCGTCGGGTTCTTCTCGTTCCTCGCCGAGCCCACGGCGCCGGTCGACCACTCCATCTGCGCGTCACACGGAGCGAGGCTCGACAACCCCGTGTGCGACGCGATCCGGCCGTCGTTCGAGACCTGGCGGTACGCGTCCGTGCGCGACTACGTCCATGCCCGCGCGTGCTCGCTCGACACGTCGTTCAACGACGCCGACCTGTTCCAGTTCACGCGGGCGAGCGCGGGCATCGGGTACGCGCACAACCTCAACTTCCTGCGCATGGCGGCGAACCAGCACGGCGACTGTCCGGTCGAGCCCGCGTGGCGGGAGCAGGCCACCCGCGAGTTCGCCGCGCTCGTGTCCATCGAGAACCACTACTGGTCCGAGCGCATCGCCCGCGCCGACGTCGAGGCCAGCGCGACGTTCGCACGGCTCACCTTCGTCCGGAGGGTGCTCCTCCAGACCGTCCCGCTCTGGCTGCCCGTGCTCGCCCTCGCGTGGATCGTGGTGCTCGTGGCCTACCGCCGCCTGCTGCGGGCCGCCGAGCCCCTCGAGCTGAAGGTGCACACCGCCGGCGTCGAGCTCGACGGGCGCCGGATCCCGCGCTCCGACATCGCGTTCCTGTCGCTCGAAGGTCAGCGCCTGCGGGTCGAGCGGTGGACGTCCCCTCCGGTGTTCAGCCGGCCCCTCCCGTCCGAAGCGCTCGTCCACACCGACGAGATCTGCGGCGCGCTCGGCCTCATGGACGACGACGACACCGCCGACGTGCCCGCACCCGCGAGCCTCCGCACGCTCATGGCCCGGCGCGCCGCCGAGTGACCCCGTCCGCACCTCCGGGGTAGCATCCGGTATGTCCACGGGTCACTGGCTCAGACGACCCGTGCTGGTCGGCATCTCCGCGCTCCTCGTCGCGATGTACGCCATCGCGTGGGTCCAGCGGACGGTGGGGCTGTGGCGGAACGGCTGGATCGACGCGAACCACATGCCGTTCGGCGGCGACTTCGTCACGTTCTGGGCCGGGAGCCGGGTGGCGCTCGAAGGCAACGCGCTCTCGGCGTTCGACCCCCCGGCGTTCTTCGCCGTGCAGGAAGCCGCGATCGCCGGGAACCAGGCGCACTTCCTGTGGAACTACCCGCCTACCTTCCATCTGTTCGTGCTGCCGTTCGGCCTGGTGGACCTCGTCACCGCGACCTGGCTGTGGTGGGCGGTCACCGTGCCGCTGTACCTCGCCGCCCTCGTACGGGTCGTGCCCCGCTGGGAGACCGCCGTCGTCGGGCTCGCGGGGTCGGCCGTGCTCCTGAACCTCGCGCACGGCCAGAACGGGTTCCTGCTCACCGCCCTCCTGGTCGGCGGCCTGTGGCTCGTGCTCCACGATCGTCCCGTGCTGGGCGGGCTCGTGCTCGGGTGCCTGTCGATCAAGCCCCACTTCGGCGTGCTCCTGCCCGTCGCTCTCGCGGCCAGCCGGAACCCGCGGGCATTCGCGGCCACCGCGGCGTCGCTGCTCGTGTGGTGTGGGGTGAGCACCGCCGTGTTCGGACTCGCGTACTGGTCGGTGTTCGCCGACAACCTCGGGGTCGTCGGCCAAGCCATCGACCACGGGGATCTCCCGCTCGGCAAGATCGTCACGCCCTACGTCCTGGCCCGGTCCGTCGGGCTCGGCGCGCTCGCGGGCCCCATACAGCTCGTCTCCATCGCGGTCTCCGCGGCCTGCGTCGCGTACGCGTCGTCCCGGGGCCGCCCGGCGGGCGCCATGGCCGTGCTGATCGTCGCTACCACGCTCTGCTCGCCGTATCTGTTCGACTACGACCTCATCCTGCTGTGTGGGGCGTTCGCGTTCGCGTACGTCGACCGCACCGAGCACGGCTGGGTCCCCGGTGAGCGCGAGCTGTGGGGGCTCGCCGCGCTCCTGCCCATCGGGCTCGTCGCCCTGTACAACGCGACCGGCCTGCAGCTCGGGCCGCTCCTGACCGGTGCGCTGCTCGCCGTCTGCACCTGGGGAGCCGTCCGCACCGCCGAGACCCCCTGATGCGTGCTACGTTTTCGGGATGCAGCACCCTGCCCAGGCCCCGCGCGACGCCCAGACGGTCCCGGTGCACGTTCAGGTGGTCGACCTGACGCCTCAGGCGCTCGACCTCATCCTGCCCGCCTACCTGCCCGCGAGCGACCTCACGCAGCGCATCGCGCGCGACGCCGATCTCGAGGCCTACTGGCCCGACGGGAAGCGCCGCATCTTCTACCTGCGCGCGCGTGGCCGGCTCATGCAGCCCACCGAGCGCCTGCAGGATCTCGGCGTCGTGCCGTACGAGCTGCTGCACATCCTGCCGGAGCCGCCCGAGCCGGGCGTCCAGGAGCGTCCGCCCGAGTACCCGCCGAACCAGGGCTACGCCGGTGCCGGGAACCTCAACGTCGCGGCCGGCATGGCGGTCATGCTCGCGTGGACGGGCGGGTGGTCGCTCGCGCTCACCATCGATCAGGGCGTCGTCACCGGGCTGTTCCCGGGCCTCGGCCTGTCGCTCATCTGCACCTCGCTCGCGCGTCACATGTGGGGTGGGCTCGGCAGCTCCGTGCGCATCCCGATCACGGGCTTCGCGATGTTCCTGCCCCTGTGGATGCTCACGCCCGTCCCCACGGTCGTGCTCCAGTCCACCGGCTGGCAGCAGCTCGCGATCGCCATGGGCCCCGCTTTCATCGCTGGAACCATCGGAATCATGCTCGGATGGCTGGCTTGGTACGGTGCGGTTGAGCCGCTCCCGAAGGTCACCCGTAAGGAGGTCCAGGATGCGGTGGCGAACGTGACGTTCCCCTGTGGCATCTGCGGAGGGAGCGTGAGTCAGGACGTGAAGGCCGACTGTGTGTTCGGATGTGGGCGGGTGTTCCACGTCGGGTGCTACGAGCACAAGCGAGCGCTGGGGAACGCTTCGAGCTGCGCGGTCTGCGGCTACAAGCCGGCCTAGGGAATCTTCATGGATCCCATCCGGGTCGAGTTCCGGCGGGACGTGCGGTCCACGGCCGAGGTCGTGTGGCGTGCGCTGTCCAACACCGATGCGTTCAACCGGCTCGCCGGCTTCGGCTTCGAGTTCGGCGAAGATGCCCAGCCCGACGGGTCCGTTCGTCGGTGGGGGCGCGTTCGCCGCTTCGGGCAGGTGCTGGAGTGGGAGGAGCGCCCATTCCAGTTCGTGGCGCCGGCCGAGTTCGAGTCGGCCCGTGTGTTCCGGTCGGGGCCGGTCGACACCGTGAAGGCGAAGTTCCGCCTCGCCGAGTCGAGCCGGACCACCACGGTCCACTACACGGTCGAGATCCTGCCGCGGCACTGGATCGCGCGCCCGGTGATCGCCGCCGACACGCACCTGAACACCGTCGGGCCCATCGAGAAGGCGCTCGACACGCTCGTCCGCGTCATCGAGGAAGACCGCTCCGACTTCGACCCGCCGCCGCCGCTCGAAGACTGGGGTGAAGCGAACCTCACGTCAGGGCTGGCCGGCGTGGTCGAGCGCGATGTCGCCCGGGCCCTCGATCACATCGTGCGGAACGCGCCCCTCGCCACTCAGGCCCGCATCCAGCCGCTCAGGCTGGCCGAGCAGCTCGAGCTCCCGTCGCAGACCGTCCTCGAGGGCTGTCTCCAGGCCGTCGCGGGCGGCGCGCTCGAGGCCCGGTTCCTCCTGCTCTGTCCGATCTGCCTCGGCGCCAAGGAGGAGCTCGCCGCGCTCGACTTCTCCCGACGCTCCGTGCACTGCCCGAGCTGCAACATCGGGTACGACGGCGCGCTCGTCGACAACGTCGAGGTCGCGTTCCGGCCGTCCGACCGCGTGCGGGACTTCGACGTCCCGGTCGACTGCATCCAGTCCCCGGCCCGCACGCCCCACGTGCTGCTCCAGCGTGTGCTGGCGGTCGGAGACAGCGCCGAGGTCGAGGTCGCGCTCACGGCCGGGTGCCACCGGCTCGAAGCCACGCCCGCACGGGGAGCGCTGCACATCGAGGTCGGTCCGCACGGCGTCTCGAGCGTGGTCGTCGACATCACCGAGCGCGGCGCCTTCCCGCGGCGCGTGGTGGTGGGGGAGGGCGTGGTGCGCCTGTTCGTGCGCAACCGGCTCTCCACGCCGTGCACCGTGTCGCTCGCGGAGCGCTGGCGGCCTCCGTACGTGATGACCGTGTCGGCGTTCCTCGAGAACGGGCTCGCGTCGCGGTGGGCCTACGAGAACCAGGGCGTGATGGGCGCGCCGAGCGACGGCTTCGCGATCGTCGTGGGGCTCGAGTCCCCATGGACGCGCGGCGTCGACCAGACCCAGGTACCCCAGATCGAAGCCGAGCTGGCGCGGCTGAAGGTCGGGCACTGCCAGGTCGCGAACGGGCAGGTGGTCGCCATCGTCGACGATCTCGAGCACGCCCTGCGGGTCGTGGAGCGGGTGTCGGGCGAGCAGCGGTCCGTCGCGCTCGCTGCGGGCGGGGTCGTCGCGCTCGAAGGGCAGTTCGGCGAAGCCGTGGTCGGCACCGCCGTCGACCGTGCGATGACGGTGTCCCGCGCGATCGGGTGGGGGAGGACAGCCGTCGATCCCTCGCTCGCGGAGTCGGCCCGGTTCGCGCGCACGCTGCAGGGGTTCCGCGGGCGCATGGAGGTGGTCGAGGGCTGGGGAGCGCGTCCGGCGCTCCTCCGGTTCACCGAGCTCGCCGCACGGGGGCACGTGGTGTACGCCGAGGCGCGGTCCCGAAAGGACGAGCCGGGTGCGACGGCCGCGACGGGCCGGGAGCCCAGCCGCACGATCGGGCCGTTCACGCTGGGGGATCAGCTCGGCAAGGGCGGGATGGGCGCGGTCTATCGGGCCGAGCACCAGCAGTCCGGCGAGGCCGTGGTCATCAAGGTGCTCCACGAGAAGTACGCCCAGAACTTCAAGTACGCCGCGGCCTTCTACCAGGAGGCCCGGCTCGGTTGGGCCGTGCACCACCCACGCGTCGTGCGCGTGCTCGACTGGGGCATCGACGTCGAGCGGCGCGTGCTGTTCATGGTGATGGCGCCGATCGAGGGCGAGCCGCTGCTCAAGGTCCTCCAGCGGGAAGGGCGCATCCGCGGAGATGCGCTGGTCGACCTCGCGTCCGGGGTGCTCGACGCGCTCGCGGCCATCCACGATGCAGGGGTGCTGCACCGCGACCTCAAGCCGGGCAACGTGCTCGTCACGGCCGACGGGCCCGTGCTGATCGACTTCGGCATCGCGCTCCCCATCGACGGGCAGCGCGCGGCGGTGGCCGGCACCCCCTCGTACATGAGCCCGGAGCAGTCGTACGGGCGCCCCCTCGACGAGCGGTCCGACCTGTACCAGCTGGCCGTGCTGCTCTGCCACATCGGCACGGCGCAGTGGCCGTTCCCGGGCGATACGTCGCTCGATCGCCTCAAGTGGCGTGACTCCCACGCGGTCGAGACGCTCCCGGGCGGCTTGCCGGCGGTGCTGGAGCCCGTGCTCCTGAAGGCCCTCGCGCTCGACCCCGCCGAGCGCTACCCGTCGGCGCGCGCCATGAAGGCGGCCTTCGTCAGCTGACCTCCTCCTCGTCGGCGTCTTCGTAGGTGGCGACCTCGCCCGGGCGTGCGGTGTTCGCCGTGGAGTAGCGGGCGAGCAGGGACAGGGCCCCGGGAGCCCCGATGCGCCAGGCGATCTGGCCGCCCTCCACGCGAAGCGCCTCGGCGGCGTCGGCGTTCCCGGCCAGGCGCAGCGCTTCGACCCCGAGCAGCGTGCCGTTCGCGAGGACCATGCCGTTGCGGCGGCGGGCCCCGAGGGCCATCTGGGACCGCCCCGACGCGAGCGCCTCGTCGAGGCGACCCGTGGAGAGGAGCAGGGGACCCACACAGATGCGCAGGACCTCCGCCAGGTAGGGGCTGCCCAGGTGATCGGCGGCCGTGAGCAGACCGTCGGACAGCGTGGGGTCGCGGTCGCCGGCGGCCGCGCGGGTGAGCAGCAGAGCGGCCGTGTTCTCGGGCGTCTCGGGCAGGCGGCGCAGCCACGGGAGCGCGTGGACGGGGTTCCCGTCGAGCCAGGCCTGCTCGAGCGCGTCGTCGACGGGGGCTTCCGGCTCCGGGAGCTCGGACACTGCGGGGAGCACGCCCCCGATGATGTCGCAGAGCTGAGCCTGGGACGCCCGCTGGGCGGTGAGCAGCGCGCGCGCAGACCGCTTCAGACCGGCCTTCAGCCCCTTCGGCGGCACGGACCGCTTCTGGGCCGCGCGGGCGATCTCCACCAGCAGGCGCAGGTTGCGGTCGGTCTCGCCGTCGATCTGGTCGCAGGCGCGCAGGAGGGTCTCGACGGGCGCTCCGCTGCTCCAGAGCCGGGAGCACTGGGCGATCGCCACGGCGGTCGACGCGAGGTGGATGCGCGTGCGCGCCGTGGCGGCCGCGAGCTTCTCGGCGGCCTGGATGGCGGCGTAGTACAGCGGCGCGTCGGGATCTCGCTGGGCACCCGTCATGTCCCACAGGATCGCGTCGAGCCCGAGTGGATCGTCTTCTTCGGAGGTGTCGGGCTCGGGGTCGGCGATCAGCGCTGGCAGGTAGACCGCAGGATCCTCGAGGTCGACGAGCTCCTCCACGAGGGCCCCGATACGGGCGCGCGCCACGCCCGGGAGCTCGCGGGGCTCCACGCGGCCGGCGGGCTGGGTGTAGGCGCGCTCGAACACGTCGACGGCCTTCGGCATCTGCTTGCCTTCGACCCCGGGGTCGATGCGCACGGCCTCCTGGTGCCGGCGGTGACCCTGGAGCTCCAGGCAGAACGCCACGAACGCGACGTTCGGGGTGGGCGGCACCCCCTGGAGCACCGGCGAGTCGAGCAGCATCCAGCTCCCGATGGCGGCGGCCCGCGCGCGGGAGAGCAGGATGCGACCCCCGGCATCCTGCAGGAACGACCGCGGAGGCACGTACGTGTGGCCGATCGCGCGGTGCAGGAGCGTGGTGGGCGTCCAGCGCTGCACGGCGCGCGTCCAGTCGAGCAGGCTCGCGGCCACCACGCGCTCGGAGGGCTGGAGCTGCGCGTCGAGCGTGAAGCCCCCGGACACCTCGAACACCGTGGTCGACCCGGAGCGGGCGAGCGCGAGGAACTCCGGATCCTCAGGCGGGAGCTCGTCGTCGGGCATGGGCTCGAGCCACGACGCGCGATCCTGGGTCTTGTTGGTGCCGGGATTCCAGCTGCGAACGAGGTCTTCGAGAGTCAGCGGGAGGTCGTCGGCCGCGTTGTCGTCGCCGCCGTAGTCGTGGTCGTCCTTCTCGGCGCCCGCCTTGCGCATCGCCAGGCCGCCGCCGCCCCCACCACCGTCTCCACCGGGATTCCCGGTGTTGATCATCTGGTTCTGGATGGCCTCGTTGCCGAGCGCGTTCTGCTGCCGCGCGTGCTCCGGTTCGGGAGCCTCCTTCTGCGCGCCGTCTTCCTCCTGCTCCTGATTCTGATCGTGAGCAGGCTCGACCTTCTTCTGGGCGTATCGGCTGGGATCGCCAGGCTTCGCCATCCGTCCTCCGCCAACCTATTGTATGATGTCGATGCGCTTCGCCGCTCCTCCTTCGCGCGCCGCCACCGTCTCCGGGCTGTTCCCGGCGCCGGACGTTCACAACGCCAGAACCGGATTCGTATGGGGTCGATAGCGGGGATGAAGCGCACCGGGCGCCTGTTGCCAGGCCCGGGTGCGAGCCTGGTCGAGGTGGTCTCGGACACGGACCTGAAGCACATGGCCGTGGTGTTCGACGCTGCCTATCGGGATCACTCGTGTCTGAACGGGGATCTCGAGGTGCGCATGGGCTTCATGGAGCAGCCAGAGGTCACCGGGCTGTCGCGCATGGTCGCGCACGCACCCGAGGCCGGCGCGTTCCTCTACCCCACGGGCACCGTGTGGTCGGTCGCGGAGCTGGTGCGCGAGCTCGCCGGGATGGGCGAGGTCGGCGGCGTGAAGGCCGCGCTCGAGCTGTGCTACCTGGCGGGCGAGATCCTCGTCGAAGGCGCCGACAAGGCCGTGCACAGCGGGCTCGAAGGGCACGGCAACCTCGATCCGTGGCGCCTGATGCTCAAGGCCGACGGTCAGATCACCATCATCGGGTATGGCCTTCCGAGGCCCGAGATCGAGGTCTTCCTCGAAGACGACAACCGGCTGCCGAGCGAAGACGGGCTGCGGTACTGCGCTCCCGAGACGCTCGCCGAGGAGCCCACGGCCGACATCAGCTCCGACCTGTTCTCCCTGGCCCTCGTCGCGCTCGAGCTCATGGTCGGTCGGCCCGTGTACGACGGGCTCGTGGCCGACGTACGCCAGCAGGCCGCGCGGGGCGAAGCGGTGCGCCGGCTGTACCAGTGGCGCGACAAGATCCCCGACCCCGTACGCGAGGTGATCGGCAAGGCCCTCAAGCCCGACCCCGACATCCGCTACCGCGACGGGCTCGACTTCGTGTACAGCGTGCACGACGTGCTCGGCGGCATCGACGCCGGCGACGGTCCCTCCCTCCGCGAGGTCGTCACGCGGGTGCGCGCGCGCCAGAAGCGCGGGAAGGCCGTCGTGGGGGGCAACACCGGGGCCCTCACGCGCGCGGAGCTCGCCGAGCTCGCCGCCGACATCGACGAAGAGGGCGTGTCCACGCGGCTGCCCGAGCCGCGCCGTCCCCGGCCCGACGAGAGCGAGGACGACGACGCCGAGAAGCCGCGGTGGCGGCGCGCCAGCCGCGGCAACAACACGGTCGAGCCCGAGGCGCCGGCCCCGCGGAGCCGTCGGGGTGCCGCGCCCCCGGCCGCGTCCGAAGAGGCGAGCAACGCCCGCGAGCGGCTGCTGCGCCGGCTCCGCGATCGCGACGACAACGGCGACAGCGGGGCGCGTCGTCGCCGCCGCCCGAGCGCCGACGCTCCTGGAGAGCTCCCCGAGCGGCCGCGCCGGCGAGGGCGCGAGCGCGAGCCCCTCGAGCGGCTCCCCCGCCAGAAGCCCCTCGAGGCCGAGGAGGAAGAAGCCACCGAGGTCCAGGACGAAGCGGAGGTTCGCAAGGTGGCCGTGCTCGCGAAGGCCGAGGAGCGCGAGGCGAAGGCCGACGAGATCGAAGCTGCGGCCGACCCTTCGAGCCGGCGCCGGCGTGGGGGGCGCGCGGCGGCCCTGCTCGAGCGGCTCCGGTCGAGCTCGGGAGGCCACACCACGGCCGAGCTCACGGGTGCGTCCGACCCGCCTCCGGCGCGCGAGGTGGGCTCGCTCCCCAAGCCCGCCGCGCCCCCGCTGCCCCCCGAGGAGCCCGATCCGCCCGAAGACGACGAGGAGCTCGAGACGGCCGTCATCGAGCCCGAAGACCTCCCGAAGGCCGTGCGCGTGTCCGAGGCCGCAGGGCGCGAGGCCGCGGGGGCCCGGGCGGAGGTCGTAGAGGACGTCGACGCCGAGACCGTCGACGAGAATGCCGAGTGGGTCGACGATCGGGAGACGTCCCTCGATCCGGTCGCACTAGCGGCCGGTGGGTCGGAGGTCACCGATCCCCTGGAGGCCGGCGACGTCGCGCTCGCCGAGAGCGAGGCCACGCTCGTCGCACCCCGGCCGCGCGTGGAGCGCACTGCTCCCGTCGAGACGCCCGTATCCACGAACGGAACGGTGGTCGTCACGCACGGGGGCCGCACGGTCACGGTGCCTTCGGGGCCTGTGGGCGCGGTGCGCGAAGCCGCCCTCGATGCACTGGGCTTCTCGGAGACCGACCTGTTCGGCCGCCAGACCTGCTACTTCCGGCCCGTGGTGGGGGGGCGTCCGGTCGACACGAGCCAGTCGGCGCCCGGTCGGATCGAGCTCGTGAAGGTCGAGAACCTCACGCGGATGGTCGTGGTCGAGGTGCCGGGCTCGCCAGCGACACGGGTGCGCACACCCGTCGGGGTCGCATTGCCGGTTCGTTCCGTGAAGCGCGCGATCCGCGAGCTGCTCGGAATCACGGGTGCATTCGAGCTCTCGACCGAGGGCTCGGTGCTCGCCGACCACAGCCTCCTCGCGGATGCGCCGGGCTCCGGTGAGCTCGCGCTCAAGGTGGTCACATGAGCCAGCAGGAACGGTGGGACGTCGTGCTCCGCGTGCTCGAGGGCCCGCTGGCCGCGATGGGCGAGCAGGTGTACCGCGGCCCGACGGTCCGCATCGGCGCGAACCCCGGTCCCGGCGGCGTCGTGCTGCAGGGATACCGAGGGCTCGATGCCCGGCAGTGCACGATCACGGCGTACACGGGTGGCACGGCTGCCGTGTCGCCGGTGGGCACGAACCAGGTGCGGCTCGCCCCGCACTCGAACGTGAACTGGAAAGACATCGATCCGATCACGGGCCCCGAGTACCTGTCCGAGGGGTGCGCGCTGCACATCGGCCCCGTGAACCGCGGTGCGACGCTGCAGTTCGTCGAGTGCCGGCGCCTCGGGATGTGGGAGACCGGCGACATCCGGTCCGATGTCGCGGAAGGCATGGTGGCCGGCTCGAAGCTCGGCCAGCAGATGGCCGGCGGGCGCGGGTACGGCTCGAGCGTGGGAGCGGGCGCGATCCCCACCGCGTACGACGCCCGCAAGGTCGGCAAGGTGCGCGCGTCGTTCGTGCCGCCGTGGGTGCTCGGGTGCCTCACGCTGATCGTGGGCTCCACGGTGGTCGCGCTCGTCACCATCCCCACGGCCGCGTTCTTCCTGGTGCGCGACGTCGAAGAGCTCGGCCCGGTCGAGGACAGGTACGAGTTCTTCAAGAGCGTCGACATGACGAAGCCCCCGTCCGCAGAGCTGTTCAAGGGGCTCGAGCGGCCGATGTACCACTTCGTCATGGAGCCGAACATGCAGGTGGCGGGGCCGAACCAGAGCGGCCTCGACAACCCGGAGAAGTGGGACCAGCGCTTCCACCGGTACGTCACGAAGTCCGTCGAGATGCACGTGCGTCAGAAGGGCTTCTTCCGGCAGCTCGACAACAAGCGCCAGGAGTACAGCACCGTCGTGAAGGAGCTCCGGCGCGCCAAGCTCCCCGAGGTGTTCGCGGCCATCCCGTACCAGGAGTCCCGCTACAACTCGAACCTCACGTCGTGGGCGTGCGCCAAGGGCTACTGGCAGTTCATGCCCGAGGTCGCGCTTCGCGTCGAGAAGCTCTCCGATCTCGAGTTCCGCGTGCGGAACTGCCGCCTGAAGGGGCTCAACGAGGTCACGTGGAACCCCGAGGAGCTCGCGCCGCCGAACACCAACAGCTCGCCCTACATCGAAGACCGCCAGTGCAAGATCGTGTCGTGCGCGGTCGACGACCGCACCGACCTCCGGAAGTCCACGCTCGCCGCCATCTGGACGCTCTCGAAGGCCTGGAACGACCCCGACATCCGCGCGAGCGGCTCCGCCGTGCAGGCCACCATCCTGTCCCACAACTCGGGCTACGACGACCAGCCGTACCGAGGGGGCCGCAAGCGCGCGACGAACGTGCTTCCCGCCGTCCAGCGATGGATCACCACGAACGGCATGGCGCAGGGCCCGCAGTTCTACGGCGACAACATCCTCTGCAAAGACCACCAGGGCCAGGAACGGTGCGGGAGCCTGCTCATGCCCGAGACCCAGCACTACGCGTACAACATCGTCGCGCAGCACTTCCTCGCGGTCTGCTACTACGCCAAGGAGTACGGGGAAGATCCCGCGTTCGAGCCCTGGCGCCAGTTCGTGATCGACGACGGCTACTGCGAGCAGTTCAAGATCCCCAGCAAGGCCGAAGTGAAGTCCTGGAGCCCGAACTAGATGGCGTGGCGACCCTGGATCGTGGTGCTGGCGCTCATCGTGGCGCTCATGCTGAACGCCGCGCTCGTGTACCGCGAGCGCATCCCGGATCTCGAGGTGAAGGAGACCGTCGCGCTCGAAGACGAGCCCCTGCGCCACATGACGTATGCGGCGAACACCCGCCTGCAGAACTTCACCGAGATGGGGCTCGACGAAGAGCTGGCGCAGCGCGCGGCCAACCTCGCGGCCGGGCTACAGTCGAACCGCGCCCGGTACATGAAGATGCTCGAAGACCAGGCGCTCGACGTGGGCGATGCGTTCTGTCCGAGCAGCAGCAAGCTCCCGCAGCCCTACGCCGCCATGCGGTTCCTGGTCCTCCAGGAGGGCGGGCGACGCGATGTGATCGACGGGCACAACGCGCTGTTCCAGTTCGAGGTACAGCCGTGGTTCGAGAAGGAGGGCGGGGCGCTGCCGGTCTACAACACCATGGAGCGCACGGCGAGTCGGCGGCTCGATGCAACGCTGATGGGCGTCTCCGCGGTCCTGCTCGGGCGCGAGCAGGAGGCCGTGAACCAGCGGGGCCCCTGGGCAACGGGCTTCCTGAACGGAGGCAGCTTCTCGACGATCGAATCCGAGAGTCCAGCTATCAGGCAGACGACCGCCGAGTACTTCGCGCTGATGCACTACATCACGGAGCTCGCGAACGAACAGGACGGCATCTGCCGATGACAGTTGGTATAGTCGCGCCCGAGTTCTACCGGACAGAGGGTTCATGAGCGCCGGGCGGCGTCGGTTCCGCATCATCAAGGAGATCGCCGAAGGCGGTTTCGGCAAGGTCTACCTCGCCGAGCAGATCTCCAGTGACGGGTTCTCCCGCATCGTCGCGGTGAAGCTCCTCCACGCCAAGTGGTCGAGCCACGACGAAGTCGTGATGCGAACCCGTGATGAGGCCCGTCTGCTCGGACTGATCCGGCACCAGCACATCGTGAAGGTCGAAGACCTCACGTCCATCGACAGCAAGTGCGCCATCGTCATGGAGTACCTCGAGGGGTGCGACCTGAAGTGGATGATCTCGTTCCTGCAGGAACGCGGTCTCGACTTCCCGCGGGCCGCCCTGTTCGAGATCGTGCTGGCCGTCGCGAGCGCGCTCGACGCCGCGTACAACGGCGTGCCCCTCCAGGGCGGCCAGCCGCTCCGCGTGATCCACCGCGACATCAAGCCGTCGAACATCTTCGTCACGGTCGCGGGCGGCGTGAAGGTGCTCGACTTCGGCACCGCGCGCGCCAACTTCGCCGAGCGCGAAGCGAAGACGCAGGCGCTGGCGTTCGGGTCGCAGGGCTACATGGCGCCGGAGCGCATGCTCGGCGAGGAAGACACGCCCGCAGCCGACGTGTTCTCGCTGGGCATCGCCCTGTACGAGATCCTGTCGCTCGAGAGCTTCGGGCGCATCCCGCCGCGCCCCAACAAGTTCGCCACCAAGGTCGAGGAGCGCGTGCGGTCGCTGCCGCTGTCCGGCGATCCGGAATGGTGCGACCAGGTGCGCGACACGCTCCGTCTCATGCTGTCGTACGAGCCCGGAGAGCGTCCCACCGCCGCACAGCTCGTCGAGATCATGGAGCTGCTCGCGCAAGACGCGAACGACATGGGGCTCCGGCGGTTCTGCCGCACGCTCGTGGCCGAGGCGAAGGCCAACCTGCCCGACATCGACACCGGCGACCCCCTCGCGGGCCGCATCGTCGAAGAAGACAAGTCGGCGTCGTTCGGCGGCAGCAAGAACATGTCGTCCACCTTCGTCGACGACGAAGACGACCTCGCCGCGCCGCCCACGGAGCGCATCAAGGCGAGCGACATGCAGCGCATCACCAACGATGCGTTCGTCGACGCCGAAGAGGGCAACACGCCCACGATGCGCATGCCGGTCGACCCCGACCTCGTGAAGAGCGCGCGCAAGGCGTCCTCGCCGCCGAAGCCCGCTGCCACGAGCACCGCGGTGGCCGCGCCCGCCGAGGAGTCCGGGGGCGGCGGAATCCTGGCGCTGTTGTTCGGCGGTGGTGTGCTCACCCTCGGGGTGCTCGCGGTCATCGGCGTGCTCATCGTCATCGGGATCATCGGCATCTGGTTCATGAGCCAGCCTGGCAGCACGGGCCCGGCGCCGAAGCCGAAGCCCGACGTCACCCAGCCGAAGCCCGTCACCCCGCAGCCGCCGCCCGAGCCCGCGCAGAGCCTCGAGATCGAGAAGGCCAGCGCGGGTGGGGTCGCGGTCACACTGCAGTTCCCGGATCCCGCCGGCGGCGAGATCGTCGTGAAGGGCAGCGACTTCTCGGCGAAGTGGGATGGCAAGGAGCCCGCCGAGCTCGACCTGAAAGACGGTCGGTACCGCACGGTCGTGAAGGTCGGCGACGAGACGTATCGCCCGACGTTCACGGTCGATCCGAAGAAGAAGAAGTGCAGCTTCTCGTTCGACGCCGCGTCCGGCGAGTGGACCGGCGGCTGCAACTGAATGCGTCCGCGGGCCCGACAGGCCTTCGAAGAGCAGCTGCAGCACGCAGAATCCCTCCAGCGTGAAGGCCACTGGGAAGAGGCCGCACACACCTTCTGCGGTGCGGCGTCGCTCGCGATCGGGTACCGCGCGTTCGGTCCGGCGTGCGTCGCGTTCGGGGCGGCCGGTGAGGCCTTCCGGCGTGCCGACCGCGTGGAGAAGGCCCGCGACATGCTCCGGCTGGCGCTCACCCGTCACGACGACGAGGGGCCCACCGGTCCGTACCCCACCGACACCGACCGCGTGCTGTACCAGGTGCGGTTGTCGAGCTGCCTGACGGAGCTCGGCAATGGCCCGGCAGCCCTCCAGCTGCTCGAAGGCGCGCTGAGCGCGACCCCGCCGGGCTCTCCGCTGCACGTGCTCGTGGCCGACGCCGACTTCGGAACCCGGCTCGGCTTCGGGGATCTGTCCGACCTGCACGAGCGTCTGCCCGCCCTCGAGAGCAACGCGTGGTCGCACCAGCTCCGCGAGGCGCAGTGGCTGCGCCTCCAGGCCCGGCTGCCCGAAGCCGACGCGGGGCTCGCGCGCCTCGAAGCCCAGCTCGAAGGCGTCGAGGGGGCGGCCGCCGGGTTGGGGGGCGTGCGCTCCGAGAGGGCCGAGATCGCCGCGCTGATGGGCGATCCCGCAGGGTCGGCGGTCACATGGGCCGAGTCCGCGGCCGATCACGAGCGCGCGGGGCGTACCAGCCTGATGTGGCGGGCCGAGGCCGGTCGCGTGCGATGTCTCGTGGAGGCCGGGGTCGTGCCGTTCCCGAACCGGCTCGACGAGGGGATGGAATGGGCGGCCAACCGCCGGATGGTCACGCTGCGCATCGATCTCGCCCTCGCCGCCGCCATCGCGCGTAGCGACGGGGCTCGCCTCGCTCAGGTGCGCGACCAGGCGCTGGAAGTCGGGCTCGCGCGTCGAGCCGGCCGCGCAGAGCTCGCACGGGCGGCCCTGCTCGACGGCATGAACCGGATGGCACCGCTCCAGCGGGCCGAAGCGCTGCTCGCGGGCGATCGTCCGTACGAGCTGCGCGCGCGTGTGCTCCACGCCGAGACCCTCGCGGGCGTGTCGCGGTCCGCGGGAGTTACAGCGGCACAGCGCCTCGTCGATGCGCTCGAGACGGCCGCCATGGCCCCCGAGCTCGCGCGCGTGAGGGCGCTGCTGGAGGGGTGATGTTCGAGGTGCTGCACGTTTCTTCCGAGCTGGACGGCCGGCTCGCGGTGATCGAGCTGTCGCACGGCAAGGCCAACGAGGTCGGGTCCGACGTGCTCCGCGATCTCGAGAAGCTCCCCGTGTGGCTCGAAGAGACCGGCGCGGTCGCGGCCATCACGTTCTCGCGCCGGGCCTCCAGCCGTGGCACGCCGATCTTCGTGGCGGGCGCGAACGTCGCCGAGCGCACCGGATGGGACGACGCACGCGTGAAGGAGCACGTCTCCTGGCAGCGGGCCGTGCTCTCGAGCCTGCGGGCCGCACCCGTGTTCCACGTCGCTGTGGTGAACGGCGTCGCGCTCGGGTGGGGCACCGAGTACATGCTGTGCTGCGACTGGCGGATCGCGGCGTCCACCGCCACGTTCGGGCTTCCCGAGACGGGTCTCGGCATCGTCCCGGGCGCGGGTGGCAGCGCGGATCTCTGGGCCCACATCGGGGTCGCGCAGACCCTGCGGCTCGGCATGACCGGCGAGCGGATCGGGGCCGAGGAGGCCGTGCGCATCGGGCTGGTCCAGGAGCAGGTGGCCGACGTCGACGCCGGGCTGGCCCGCGCACGTGCGCTCGCCGAAGCGGTCGCCACGAAGTCGCCGACCGCCATCGCGGCGTTCAAGCGAGCCGTGCTCGCGAGCATCGGAGCCGACCCCGACGTGCGGATCGCGAACGAAGAGGCCGCTTACGCCGTGTGTGTCGACAGCGGGGAAGCCGCCATCGGCCGGGCCGCGTTCAGCGCGATCCTCGCAGGCGAACGTCCGGACTGGGGCCCGCGCGTGGGATAGGGAGGCGTCCGGAGGTCTGATGCCGACTCGCGAGCAGATGTGGAGTGCCCTCGGCACCGAGGTCGATGTCCTGGTCATCGGAGGCGGCATCACCGGCACGGGGATCGCGCGTGACGCCGTGCGGCGCGGCCTCTCCGTGGCGCTCGTCGAGCAGAACGACTTCGCGTACGGCACCAGCTCGCGGTCGAGCAAGCTCGTGCACGGCGGCCTCCGCTACCTCGAGCAGTACGAGTTCTCGCTCGTGTTCGAAGCCGTGTCGGAGCGGCGCATCCTGCTCGACATCGCACCCCACCTCGTGAACCCGCTGGGCTTCCTGTTCCCGATCTACAAGTCGAGCCGGCGCCCGCTGTGGTTCATCAGCGCGGGCATGTGGGTGTACGAGGGGCTGTCGCTGTTCCGATCGCCCCGTCGGCACCGGTCCCTGAAGCCCGCCGAGATCGCGAAGGAGGAGCCCGCGGTGAACCTCGACGGCGTCACGGGCGCGCCGCTCTACTACGACTGCTCCACCGACGACGCGCGGCTCACGCTCGAGAACGCCATCGATGCCGCGCACCAGGGCGCCACGGTCGCGACGTGGACGCGGTGCCGCTCGTTCCTGAAGGACGAGAACGGCCAGATCGAGGGCGCGGTGGTGGAGGACGTGAAGTCCGGCGACCTGAAGGAGGTCCGGGCGAAGGTCGTGATCAACGCGACGGGCCCGTGGACCGAGCGCACGATCGCGATGAGCAAGCCCATCTCGAGCTCGCTCCTGCGCCCGACCAAGGGCGTGCACATCGTGGTCGATGCCGCGAAGCTGCCCGTGAACCACGCGGTCGTGTGCCTGCATCCGGACGACGGGCGCGTGCTGTTCGCGATCCCGTGGGGCGAGCAGACCTACATCGGCACCACCGACACCGACTACGAGGGCGACCCCTCCGACGTGTCCGCCACCCTCGAAGACATCGACTACCTCATCGGGGCCGCGGGCCACTACTTCCCCGGGCACCCGCTCACCCACGACGACGTCATCGCCACGTGGGCGGGCCTGCGTCCGCTGATGTCACCCCAGTCCGACGACGGCGACGGAGAGGTCGACGAGTCGTCCGTGAGCCGCGAGCACCAGATCGTCGTCGGGCAGGACACCCTGATCACCATCGCCGGCGGCAAGCTCACCACCTACCGTCGCATGGCGGCCGAGGTGGTCGACAAGGCCGTGCAGGTGCTGCGAATGAAGTCCGGGGCCGCGCAGCGCCTCCATGCCGCGCACACCGACGTGGAGCCGCTCCCCGGTGCCGTGGGCTGGCCCGAAGACGACGACCACGAGGCCGTCGCGAAGCGCGTGCGCGAGGCGTCCGCGAACAAGCTGCCCATCGAGACCGCGCGGCTGCTGGCGAACACGTACGGCATGCGCGGCATCGACCTCGCCCGCATGACGGTCGGGCAGCCCGTCCTCGCGGCTCCGCTCATCGACGGTCGGCCGGAGATCCTGGCGTGCGTCGACTGGGCGGTGCGCGAGGAGATGGCCGCCAGCGTCAGCGACGTGCTGATCCGCCGCACCCAGGTGTACTACCGCGACCGCGATCAGGGGCTCTCCTGCGCGGAGGCCGTCGGGAACCGCATGGCGGAGCTGCTCGGCTGGACCTCCGAGCGCACGCAGGCCGAGATCGACGCCTACCGCGCGGATGTCGCGCGCTCGCGGGCCTGGCGCGCCTAGCGATCCAGCACGCAGCCGTGCCGGCGGTCGACGTAGCGGGCGGTGTTGCTCACCCACAGGGCGCGCGACGTGACGGTGTGCGCCTGCTCGTCGACCTCGCGGCCCTGCATCGGAACGGTCGACTGGGCCACGTACGCCGCGCAGAACGCATCGTCGCGCTCGGACACCCAGCGGCACGAGCAGTACTCCTTGGCCTCGTAGCTCGACGGCATGCCCGGAAACGTCGACAGGGCCTCCCAGTGGAGCATGACGTACATCCCGAGCGCGATCGCGGCGAGCGCGACCACGGGCGCCACCACGGTGAGCACGCGCTTCACGGGGCCTCCTCGGTCGCCGGCTCGGGCTCGGGAACCGGTGGGGGCTCGTGCGGCTGCACGGCGTCGGCGAGCATCTGGAGGAAGCGCGCTTTCGTGAAGGCCTGCGTGGGGTCTTCCACGCACTCCGGCTGGCCCGGGTAGCTGCACCCGTACTCGCGGTCGTCGCCCATCCGCACGACCACCATGTCCCAGCTCGGGATCACCCACAGGAACTTGCCCCAGTGGCCGGCCGCTCCGAATGCATCCGGGGGGAGCGCGGGCCATGGCGGATCGAGGCTGCGCTCCGGGTCGCCCACGTTCACGTACCACTGCGCACCGGGGTTGCTGCTCACGTGCTCGAACGACTTGGGCGTCGTGTAGAAGGCCGGCGCGATGGTGGTGCTGTACCGCACCCAGCCCTCCGCGAGCAGGCGCTCTCCCTGCCACGTTCCGTCGTCGAGCCACAGCTGGCCCCACCGCGCGAGGTCGGGCGCGCTCGCGTACAGGTAGCTGCTCGCGACGTACGTTCCGGCGGCGTCTTTCTCGTAGGTGGCGGTGGTCATGCCGAGCGGCTCGAACACGGCGGTCCACGGGTAGTCGTCGTAGCGGTCGCCGAGGGGCTTCTTGAGGGCCGCGGACAGCACGTTGCTGTCGCCCGAGCTGTACAGCCAGAACGCGCCCGGCGGGTGCGCGATGGGCTGCGAGGCCGTGAACGCGGCCATGTCGGAGGACCCACGTGTGTAGAGCATCGCCGTGACGCTCGAGAACAGCGGGGACGCTTCGTACGTCTCGATCCAGTGCAGGCCCGACGACATCCGCAGCAGATCGGTGATCAGGATGCGGTCGTGCCCCGGCCGGCACATCGGCGCGTAGTGCGTACACGCGGGATCGTCGAGCGACACGAGCCCTTCGTGCACGGCCGCCCCGTACAGCGTGCTCCCGAAGCTCTTCGTGACCGACCACGTGAGCAGGGGCGTGGTGGACGTGGTGCCACGCCCGTACCCCTCGTACACGAGCTTCCCGTGGCGCACGATCACCAGCGCGTTCGTGCGCTGACCCTTCCGCGCGGCGGCATCCCCCGTCTGCGAGAACGCGTAGGCCGCGAGCGCTTCGAGCTTCGCCGGGTCGATCCCGCTCTCGGCGGGCGTCGCCGTGGGCCACGCACCGGCCCAGGTCTCGCGCGCGGGAACGGTCCACGGGACGCCCGGCTCGAGTGGGGTGGGAGCGCGGTCGGCGGCGAACGCCACGGACATCAGGACGGTGAGCATGGCGCACCATACCGCGGATGACCGCTCGGGAAGGGGGTGCGTGGGCCCGTGGGGATCGCGACACCCCTGTCGTGATCTCGCGGCAGAGCCCCGCTGTGCGCCCGTGGACACGGGGGTTCCCGCGCTTGGCACAGCCCGTGCACACCTGCGGGTCTCGCCATTGGAGTGTTGCATGCTCGCCATCGTCCTGTCCGCCGCCCTGTCTCCCGCGAATGCCTGCGGGGGGTTCTTCTGCAACCAGTCCGAGCCCGTCGTGCAGAAGGCCGAGCGCATCGTGTTCGCGGTCGACGAGGTCGGCGGCTGGGTCGAGACCCACGTCCAGGTCGAGTACGAAGGGCCTTCGGAGGAGTTCGCCTGGATCGTGCCGGTGCAGGCGCAGCCCGAGCTGTTCCTGTCCACCGACGTCCTGTTCTCCACGGTCGGGGGGCAGCTCCAGCCGCGCTTCGACCTCGAGGTCGTCGAAGAGGGCCGGTGCCGGTACCCGGTCCACATCAGCCTGCCGTGCCCGGGGTGCTCCAACGACTACAGCCTCGCGGCCGCTCCCGAGAACGCGGACGTGCGGGGCGTCGACGTGCTCGCCAGCGACGTCGTCGGTCCCTACGACACCGTCACGCTCCAGGCCGACTCCGTCGAAGCGCTGATGGAGTGGCTCGAGCTGAACGACTACGACATCCCGTCCGGCGCGGCCGCGTCCATCGCCCCCTACGTGTCGGCCGAGGGCTACTTCGTCGCGCTGAAGCTGACCAAGGGGGCCGACGTGGGTGACCTCGCCCCGCTGGCCCTGCGCTACGCCGGCGACCGTCCCGCTGTGCCCATCCAGCTCACGGCGGTCGCGGCGGCCGACGACCTGCGCCTCGAGGTCACCGTGTTCGGGAGCCGCCGGGCGGTCCCCGAGAACTACCTGCACGTTCGCCTCAACGACGCCGCCATCGACTGGTTCACGGGCGGCGCCAACTACCTCGACGTGATCACGCGCGCGGCCGACGAGGCGGGCGGACACGCGTTCGCGACCGACTTCGCGGGCCCCTCGTCCATCCTCGCGCCCTCGTTCGCGGTCGACGCCGACCTCCAGGCGCTGTCCGGGATGTCGACCCCGACCGCCTGGATCGAAGAGGTGCAGAGCTCCGGGTTCACGGGCACGATGGACGTGCTCGACGCATTCCGCCGCGCCGTTCCGGTGGCGCCGGGCTTCGACGAGCTGAGCGTGTACAACTGCCCATCGTGCTTCGAGGGCTGGTACGGTGGCGAGGCGTGGGACGCGGAGGTCGCGACCGGGATCCTCGTGGAGCGGGTGATCGAGCCCCGCGAGGCCATCGACGCGCTCATCACGTCGTACCCGTACGTCACGCGCCTCACGTCCTCGCTATCGGCGTCCGAGATGACGCTCGATCCGATGTTCACGTTCACCGACGGGATGGGGGACGTCGAGATCGCCCGCACCGCGCGTCTCGTGTTCGAGTGCAACGGCAAGTACCGCCGCCGCGCCCCGCGCCGGCTCGACCTCCCGAGCGGTCTGAGCATCGCGCTGCCCTCGCAGAAGTGGTTCGACCACGAGGGCATCACGGAGTCGGAGTACCTCGCGGAGCTCGGCGAGCTGAACGCTGCGACCATCGAGCAGACGGGCGCCGGAGCGCCGGTGGTGCTCGTGGACTTCACCGGCGATCTCGCCGACCAGGTCGCGCTGTTCAACGGGCAGCCCCTCGGCCGGGCCTGCGGGTGCGCGTCCGTCGATCCCTCCGTGCCCGGAGCGCTCGTCCTTCTCGGCCTGTTCGGAGTGCGTCGCCGCCGCGACCGACCGGTTACCCGGTAGGGACCGGAGGCCTCATGATCTGGGTCGATGCGGACGCCACGCCGCGTGCGGTGAAAGAGATGCTGTACCGCGCGGCCCAGAAGCGAGGCGTACAGCTCACGCTCGTCGCCAACCAGTGGATGCTCACGCCGAAGTCGCCGAACATCCACATGCAGGTGGTGGGGCAGGGCTTCGACGTCGCCGACGAGTACATCGCGGAGCACGTGTCCACGGGGGATCTCGTGATCTCGGCCGACGTTCCGCTCGCTGCGGCGGTGGTCGAGAAGGGGGCGGTGTGCGTCGATCCCCGCGGCCAGATCATCGACGCCACCAACGCGAACGCCCGGCTCGCGATGCGCGACTTCATGGAGACGATGCGGGAGAGCGGCGAGCAGATGGGCGGTCCGGCGCCGTACTCCGACAAGGACAAGCGGCGGTTCGCGGCCGTGCTCGACCGGTTCCTGGCTACCGGTCGCGTGAAGTAGCGCGGCCCGGCCAGAACACGCCGTCGAAGCCGAACACGGGCAGGAAGGGCAGGCCCTTGCTGTAGGCGGGATCGGTGTCGTCGAAGCCCGTGATGATGGGCTCGAACACACGTGGACCGATGTTCTCGAGATCGAGGTAGGCGTCCACCTGCCAGCTCCGGAACAGGAAGCGGTGGCTGATCTTCACGTCGAGGCTGGCGAACGGCTGCAGGCGGCCGAGCTCCGGGCCGAGCTCGACGGACTCGTCGGTGAGCAGGTCGTACGCGGTGGTGGTGTCGCGCGGCGCCGGGAACCCGCTGCTGTACCGCATGCGGCCGGAGAGCGCCCAGTCGCGGGGGAGCTGGCCGAGCGCGACGATCTGCACGCGGTGCGGCTGGTCCCACGGGGTCGGGTTGCGCTCGAGCTCGCCTCCGGGGTCCTCCCAGCGCGTGCTGCGCGTGTACTGGTAGATCGCGCGCACGGAGAGGTCGGGCCAGACGACCGACAGCTGGTTCTCGATGCCGTCGGCCCGTCCGAACAGCCCTCCCACGCTGTTGTCGCGCTCGAAGCCCGCGAGGCGGCTCATCCGGCGCGTCCAGACGTTGGACTCGAGCGTGGCGATGCCGCGCTTCGCGACGAAGCCCACGCCCGCGCTGTCGGCGCGCTCGAGATCGAGGTACGCACCGTCGGGGAGGCCGATGAGCAGGGCGCCTTCCGGGGGCTTGTGGCTCCGTCCGGCCTCCGCCGAGACCGTGAGCCAGTCGGTGGCCGCCCACCGGAGCGAGCCGCGCGGGGACAGCTCGGCGCGCGGGAGCTGGCCCTCGACGAACAGCGACTCCGCCCGGATCCCGAGGTCGGCCTGCAGGCCTTTCCCGATGCGCGCGTCGAGGTAGGGGTCGACGAGCTGGGCCGGACGGCGCCGGGCCACGGTGCCCTGGGTGATGGCGTACGTGCGGTACTCGCCCTCGATCCCCGCCCTCCAGCGCACGGCCGTGGTGTCGGCGGGCGACAGCTCGATGCGCGCGCCCGGGAAGAACTCCACGGTGGACTGGGGCTCGGCGCTCCCGTCGATGCCGCGCAGCCAGTTCGCGACCCACGGGCTGATCCGGAGCTTCAGGTTGCGGACGGGGATGTCGAGCCGACCCTGGAGCTGACCGGCCCGCTGCTGGATCTCGACCGTGTTCGTGTTCGTGCCCGTCGGCGCGTCGATCGAGTCGGACAGGCCGAGGAACATGAGGCTGTAGCGCTCGCCCGTGATGCGGGCCTGCACGTCCCAGAACCGCGGCGCGATCCGGGCGCGCTCGGCGCCGACCGCGAGGGTGAGCGCGGCGTCGAGGTAGGACCGACGGAAGGCCGCCGCGAACCCTCCCCCCTTGGTGGGGATCTCGACGAAGGCATGGGCGAACGCCAGGTTGGCGCCGGCGACGATCTGCGCCCGATCCCCCAGCTCGCGGGGCACGACATCCACGGCGCCGGCGAGCTGCCGGCCGTACCGGGCGGGTGTGCTCCCGGGCCAGAAGCGGACTTCTTCCACCATCTGCGGGTGCACGGCGCTCGTGAACCCCCCGAGGTGGTAGAGCAGCGGGATGCGCACACCGTCGAGGTAGAGGCCCGTGTCGCCGGGGTCTCCGCCCCGCACGAGCAGCCAGCCGGAGTCGAACGGGGTGCGCACCATTCCCGGCCGTGCCGACACCCCGCGTACGGGGTCGGACAGCGAGCCCGGCGTGATGCGGATCTCCTCCTGCGTGATGGTGTGCGTGCCGGGACGGTCGGTCTCCTTGCTGTACCGGGCGACGATCTCCCAGCCCTCGTCCTCGGCCACCCACACGTCCGCGGACCGGGGCGTGTCGGACACCGGCAGGGTGGGCGCGCTCGCGATCCGGTAGCGCGGATCCCCCGTGGTGACGGGCGCATCCCCGGGGGCGAGGTTCCGGAGCTCCGCGACACCGTCGTCGTTCGTGACCGCCGACTGCCCGCCCACGACGACCGTGAAGCCCGGGAGCGTGATGCCCTCGCCGCGCAGCTTCACGGTGACGGTGAGCGAGAGGGGTGGGGGAGGCACGTCGATCACGAACGTGACCGGCACATCGGCGGGCTCTCCCTGGAACACCGCCGCGCGCACTCCGCAGCCCGCGAGCGCTTCGGTGAGCGCGTCGTCCAGGTCGGGTCGCGGAGAGTCGATGCGACCCTCCGCCAGCGAGCCGTCTGCGCGAAGCAGCGCGTGCACGCGAGCTTCGAAGGGGTCGCCGGAGATCCCGACGGGCCACACGACCTCCGGGCACCCGGACAGCTCGGGAGGGGTCACGTCGTCCGGCCATCCGGAGGTGTCGAGCGTGACCCCCGCGAGCGCGGGGCCCAGCAGGCCGGGCCACACCCGCGGTCAGCGCCTCAGGGCGGGGGCGTACACCTCGCGCACGTAGTCCCGCACCATCCGGTGGCTGCTGAACTTGGGCGCGCAGGTGGCGATGCTTCGCTTCATCCGGTCGATCCAGCCGCGGGGGATGTCGAGGGCGTCGCGGTCCGACCAGAGCGGGAGGACCTCGTGCTCGAGGACACGGTACAGCGCAGCGGTGTCGTACGCGTCGTGGGCGTCGTCATCTTCCCACACCTTGCCCTCGCCGATCTGCCAGCCGTTCTCGCCGTCGAAGCCCTCGGGCCACCAGCCGTCGAGCACGGAGCAGTTCAGGCCGCCGTTGTAGATGACCTTCTGGCCGCTGGTGCCGGACGCCTCGCGCGGACGGCGCGGGTTGTTGAGCCACACGTCGCTCCCGGAGGTGAGCAGGCCGCCGAGGTGGATGTCGTAGTCTTCGAGGAGCACGACGCGGTCGCGGAACTCGGAGTGCGTGGCCCAGTCGAGCACGGTGGAGACGATGCGCTTGCCGTTGTCGTCGCGCGGGTGGGCCTTGCCGGCGAACAGCAGGTTCACGGGCTGCTCGCCGTTCAGGAGCGTCCACAGGCGCTCGGGGTCGGAGAAGATGAGGTCGCCGCGCTTGTAGGGGGCGAAGCGGCGCGCGAAGCCGATGGTGAGCGCCGCAGGGTCGAGCGCGCGGCCCGTCTTGCGCTCGACCTCGTCGAGCAGGCGGATGCGGAGGTGGTTGCGGAGCAGCCACATCGCGCTGTGCTCGATGCCGTAGACGCCTTCCCACACGGCCGGATCCCACGGGCGATCGCGCCAGCCGGGCAGCTCCTGATCGAACAGGGCACGGGCGGCGGGCGCCATCCAGAAGATGGGGTGCACGCCATTGGTGACGTGCCCGATCGGCACATCGGCGACGGGCTTCTCGGGCCACAGCTCCTTCCACATGTCGCGCGACACCTCGCCGTGGAGCGCGGCGACCCCGTTGGTCGAGCACGAGAGGCGGATGCCGATCACCGTCATGCACACGGTCTCTTCATCGTTCTCGGGGTCGACGCGGCCGAGCGCGATCACGTCGTCGACGTCCATCCCGACGCTCTCGCACCACGGGCCGAGCTCGGCCCGCACCAGAGCGGCTCCGAAGCGATCGTGGCCCGCGGGCACTGGCGTGTGCGTGGTGAACACGCAGTAGTTCCGCGCGGCCTCCTGGGAGGTCTCCGCGATGTGCACGAGGGGCGCGAACGCGCAGTGCCCTTCGTTGAGGTGGATGAGGTCGGGCTCGATGCCCATGGCGCGCAGCGCGAGGATGCCGCCGATGCCGAGCAGGATCTCCTGGCGGATGCGGGTGGTCTCGTCGCCGCCGTACAGGTGCCGGGTGAGCTCGCGGGCGGGCTCGGGGTTCCCGTCGAGGTCGGAGTCGAGCAGGTAGAGCGGCGTGCGGCCGACCGCCAGGCGCCAGACCTGGGCACGCACCGTCATCGCGCCGATGGGCAGCGTGATCTCGACCGGACGGGGGCCGTCGGGCGTGTCGATCTCGCAGCGCCGGATCGGCATGCGCTCGAACCGGTTCTTCGGGTAGGCCTCGATCTGCCCGCCGTCGTCGAAGACCTGGCGGAAGTAGCCCTGGTGGTACGCGAGACCGACGGCCACGATCGGCACGCCGAGGTCGGACGCCGACCGGAGGTGGTCGCCCGCGAGCACACCGAGCCCGCCGGAGTAGATGCGAACCGACTCGTGGAGACCGAACTCCATCGACAGGTAGGCGACGGTCTTCCCGGCGAGGTCGGGGGCTTCGGCGGCCGCCCACGTGGGACGCGCGAGGTCGGCCTCCATCCGGGCGAGCAGCTCTTCGGCGTGACGCACGAACTCGTCGTCCTCCGCGAGCTCCTGCCAGCGCCCCAGCTCGACGTCGTGGAGCAGGGCCACAGGGTTGTGATGGCACTGGTGCCACCGCTCCTCGTCGATGAACGCCCACAGGTCGACGGCATCGGCCTGGTCGGTCCACCAGAGGTTGGTCGCGAGCGCTTGCAGCGGTCGCAGGGCTTCAGGCAGCATCCGGTCCTCCACAGGACGCCCCTCTTACCCGGACCGTACCCGCCATGGAAGAAGTCGATCCCACTTGGTCCGTCGCGGTGGTGGTGTGCGGCAACGAGCGCGCCGCCGGATCGTCCCGTGGATGCTGCGGTCGCGAGCGCGGACGCGAGCTGCGGATGTGGCTCCGGGATCGCGCCCGGGCCGAGGGGATCCGCTCGGCGCTCGTCGTGCACCTGGGGGGCTGCATGGACGTGTGTGGCGCGGGCACCACGGTCGCGCTCCACGGTCGCGGGGGCGACCGGCGCGTGCTCGTCGTCGAGCCCGACGATCGCGAGGCCCTGTGGCACGAGGTCGTTCGCGCGGTGCGCCGCTGAAGACCTCCAAGGGTCCGGTCGCGTGAGCTTCACCGGTTGGTTAGTGGGCCGTGTCCTCGCCCGGGTCCTGATTGTTCCTCCTGTCTCTCCTCATCGGTCTCGTGATGCTCGTGGCCGGCGCCGAGCTGCTGGTACGCGGCGGCGGAAACGTGGCGCTCGCGCTGCGCATCCCGGCGCTCGTGGTCGGGTTGACGATCGTGGCGTTCGGAACGAGCGCGCCCGAGCTCACGGTGAGCGTGATGGCCGCGGTGCAGGCGAGCACCGAGATGGCCATCTCGAACGTGAACGGGTCGAACATCGCGAACATCGCGTTCGTGCTGGGGCTCGCGGCCATCGTGACGCCCCTGGTGGTCGAGCGGTCGCTCATCCGCCGTGAGGTCCCGGTGCTGGTGGGCGTTCAGATCCTCGTGCCGCTGCTCTCGCTCGACGGCTGGTTCTCGCGGGTCGACGGCATCATCGTGTTCGCCGTGGGCATCGCGTACAACCTGTGGCTCATCTACGACGTGTACAAGGGCCGCGCGCCCCCCCTCGACGACGAGCTCGAGGTCCGGGAGGACGAGCCGTTCTGGAAGCACGCGCTGATGCTGCTCGTCGGGCTCGTCGTGCTCGTGATCGGGGCCGACCTGTTCGTCGACGCCGCCGTGCAGCTCGCCACGAAGCTGGAGCTGTCGCAGCGGTTCATCGGGCTCACCGTGGTGGCCCTCGGCACGAGCGCCCCCGAAACGGCCACGGCCGTGATGGCGGCTCGCAAGGGTGAGGTCGAGCTCGCCGTCGGGAACTCCGTGGGCTCCAACATCCTCAACATCTGCGTGGTGCTCGGCATCACGGCGATGATCACGCCCATCGAGGTGTCGGCGCCGGGCTTCATGCGCGACATGCTCATCGCGGTGGTGGCGGTCACGATCATCGTGCCCGTGGTGCTGCGGGGCTCGCTGTCGCGGGCCGAAGGGGCCGTGCTCGTCACGGGCTACGTGGGCTACCTCGTGTGGGGCTACCTCGCCGGAGGGTGAACGTGCCGAAGATCGCAGCATCGGTCCGGGGGATGAAGGGGTCGGTCTACTCGCACCTCGCCAAGCGCCTCCATGAGCAGGGCGGGCCCGTGTACCCGCTGCACATCGGCGACACGTGGATGGAGCCGGCGGTCGGTAGCCGCATGCAGGACCTCACGGTCGACGACCACCCCGGGATGCACCGCTACACCGGGGTCCAGGGGCTTCCCGAGCTCATCGAGGCCGTGGCTGCGAGGGTCTCCGAGCGGTCGGGCGTCGAGACGCCGTACGAGGGCGTGCTGATCGCGGCCGGAGCCACGGGCGGGCTGTGCGGGCTGGTGGGCGCGATCGTGGAGCCGGGCGACGAGGTGGTGATCCTGGCGCCGTTCTGGCCGCTGATCGCGGGGATGGTGCGGGCGTTCGGAGGCGTGCCGGTGCCCGTCCCGTTCGTGGGCGCCTGCGACTCCGCCGAGTCGGCCGGGGAGATCCTGAAGGGCGCGCTCACCCCGCGAACGGTCGCGGTGTACTGGAACACGCCGAACAACCCCACGGGCCGCCGCATCCCGGAGCCCTGGCTCGTCGCGATGGCGGAGGTCGCGCAGGCCCACGATCTGTGGGTGATCTCCGACGAGGTGTACGAAGAGTACGTGTACACGGGCCCGCACGTGTACTCCCGTGCATTCGCGCCCGAGCGCACGGTGTCGTGCCACAGCTTCAGCAAGTCGTACGGCATGGCGGGGAACCGCGCGGGCTACCTCGTGGGGCCGCCCGAGATCCTCGAGCACGCGAAGAAGATCACGACGCACACGTTCTACTCGACGCCCACGGCCTCCCAGCTGGCGGCGCTCGAGGCGCTCGGTCCGGCGGGGGATGCCTGGGTGGCGCAGGCCCGCGCGAAGTACGCGGAGCTGGGTCGGTGGGCGGCGGCGCGTCTCGGGGTGCCCGAGCCCGAAGGCAGCACCTTCCTGTTCGTCGATGTCGCCGAGCACCTCGACAGCCCTCGGGACTCACGGACCGTCCCTGCGGGCTCGCGGGACTCACGGACGGGGCTGGTCGGGCTGCTGGAACGCGCCGTCGATCGCGGCCTGCTGGTCGCGCCGGGCGACTCGTTCGGGCCGTACCCCACGCACGTGCGGCTCTGCTTCACGTCCGCCGAGCCCGAGCGGGTGCGGGCGGGCGTCGACATCCTGGCGTCACTCCTCGGGCGCTGACCGCATCCGGGGTCGCACGACCAGACCGACGCCGACTGTGTGGTTGCGGTCGGACAGCACGAAGTCGCCCGTGCCGAGGTCGAATGTGCCGTCGAGCGCGCGGTGGTCGTACGCGATCACCCCGCCCACCACGGACTCCTGGGGAACGGCGAGCTCCACGTCCACGGACCGTCCGGCGGGGAGGCCCGGCCACCCGAACACGGTCGCGCCGATCGTGAGGCGGGCGAGGGGACCGCGGAGCGAGAGCTCGCCACCGGCTTCGAGCACGTTCGTGAAGGCGTATCGACGGGGGCCCGCGAACGAGGCGCCCGCCAGCACGCCTTCCTGGCCGATGCCGGCGCGCACGCGCATGGTCAGCGGGGTCCAGCTCGGGCCGGACGTGAGGCGGAGCCGGCCATACCGCTGCATCTCCCGCTCGGTCTCGAACCACAGGTTCAGCAGGGTCTGCGTGGCGTCGAGGTGCACCGAGAGCCACGGTCGCAGGTGTCCGGAGACCCGCAGCCGCACGCCGTAGTGGCCGTCTCCGGCGCTCGAGCTCCCCGTGCTGTCGGCGATGTCGGAGGACGCGCCGCGGTACACCGGCAGGGCTGCGAGCTCGAGTGCGGGGGGCTCGCCGGGACGCTCCCGGAGTGCCGGGGGCCGGTCCGTGGGCCCTGGCGACGCGAAGGCGATGGAGAGCGCGGCGAACACGGGGAATCGTACCCCACGTGCCCGTCAGACGCGGCGATGACGCGCGACCGGCATGCCGCGCCGCGTGCGCTCGACGGCGGCGAGGTCGATCTCGGCGAGCGCGAGCCCTTCGCCGTCGGCGGCCATGGCGACCACGTGGCCCCAGGGGTCGACGATCATCGAGTGGCCCCACGACTGCCTGAGCCCCCCATCGTCGTGCTTCCCGTACTGGCCGGGCGCGATCACCCAGCTCTGGCACTCGATCGCGCGGGCACGGACGAGCGCTTCCCAGTGGTCTTTCCCGGTGGTGAGCGTGAAGGCGCTCGGGATGGTGAGCAGGCGGGCCCCGGCGTCGGTGAGGGCGCGGTAGAGCTCGGGGAACCGGAGGTCGTAGCAGATGGTCATGCCGATGGCGCCGAGCTCGGTCTCGGCGACCACCGGACGGTCTCCGGGGACGACCGTGTCGGACTCGAGGAAGCGCACGTCGGGCGACACGTCGACGTCGAACAGGTGCATCTTGCGGTACGTCGCGACGCGCTTGCCGTCCGGGCCCAGCAGCACGGACGTGTTGAAGCACCGGCCCTCGATGGGCGCGGCCTCGTTGAAGCTCCCGACCAGCAGGTACACGCCGAGCTCGGCCGCGAGGCTCGCGAAGAACCCGATGGTGGGGCCGTCGACGGGCTCGGCGAGGCGCACCTTCTCCGTGTGGGGCCCGAGGTAGTTGGTGTTCTCGGGGGTGGCGATGAACCGCGCGCCGTACGCAGCGGCGCGCCGGATGAGCCGCTCGGCGGCGTCGCGGTTGCGCTGCACCTCCGAGGTACACGTGAGCTGGACGGCGGCTGCGAGGAACATCAGGTGCTCCGGGTGTGGCTCTGGATGACGGACTCGATGCGCAGCAGGGCGAGCGCGCCGAGCACCACGCCGAACCAGAGCGTGGCGATGCGGATGAGCAGGGACGCGGCCACGGCCTGACCTTCGGTGAGGGCCGGGATCAGAGCCTGGCCGAGCTCACCGAGCACGACGTCCGTGACGCCGAGCCCGCCGGGCGAGAACCCGCCCGCGGTGGTCGCGAACGCGTACAGGAACGTGGCGACCTCGACGGTGGTGGGCGCGCCGAGGCCCCAGTACACGAGGTACAGGCCGAGGCACTCGGCGAACCACGCCACGAGGCTCATGAGGACGGTGACGATCAGCGGCACGGGCGACAGGCACTCGCGCATCGCCATGTAGGCCTCCTCGAGCTTGTCGCCGACGCGCCCGACGACCGGGAGCTGGCGCAGCACGCCGAGGATGGCGAGCGACAGGCGCTTGGAGAGCAGCACCGCGAACCCGGAGCCGAGGACCGCGCAGGCGAAGAAGATCACGTCGACCCGCTCGGGTGCGAACGTGGTGACGCCGACCGTGGCGAGCGCGACGACCGCGATGCCGTCGGTGACGCGCTCCGCGACGAGCGCAGGGATGGTGCGCTGCATCGGGGTTCCCGTGATCACGCGCACCAGGTAGGGCTTCACGACCTCGCCGGCCTTCGCGGGGCTGATGACCATCGCGAGCCCGCACAGGAACAGCGGGAGGTTCGCGCTATGCGGGATCTGCACGCCGAGCCGCGCGAGCAGGAAGTGCCACTTGGCGTAGCGCAGGCCGTAGTTCACGAGGGTGAGCAGCAGGACGCCCACGTACACGGGCCAGTCGAAGGCCACGAGCTGCTCGACGGTGCCGGGCAGGTCTTTGTAGAGGCCGTACGCGATGAAGCCCAGGGCCGACAACGCGATGGCGATGGCCACCCACTTCCGGAAGCTCTTCAGCGCATCGGGCCTCGGGGCCTCGTCCTCCATCCCACCTCCGCGTCGGGCCTCCTAATCCAGAATGGCTGAGGGGGCCCTCCAGGACGGCGTCATGGTAGGGTGCGCCATGGGACCCGTCCTGTGGCCGGAGGAGAGCCGGTACATCCCGGCCTTCGACGGAGTGCGCGCCATCGCGGTGTTGCTCGTGATCTGGCGCCACACCGTCCCGCTGTTCGGGATGGGGCGCCTGCCGCCCGAGTACCTGGGCCCGGTGTCGGTGTACGCCCGTGCCGGCTGGGTCGGGGTCGACGTGTTCTTCACGCTGTCGGGCTTCCTGATCACCGGGATCCTGCTCCGTACCCTCGGGGAACCGGGCTACTTCCGGTCGTTCTACATCCGCCGGTTCCTGCGGATCTTCCCGCTGTACTACGGGCTGATCACGCTCGTGATCCTGTCGCGGGTGCTGGGAGGCGGGGAGCTCGTGGACCCAGCGTGGTCGTACTACACGTACCTCTCGAACTTCTTCGTGGGCCGCTCGCCGCGCGACGACGTGGCGCTCGACATCTCGTGGTCGCTGTCGGTCGAGGAGCAGTTCTACCTGGTGTGGCCGGCGTTCGTGGCGGTCGTCGGGTCGCGCGGTATGCGCCCGCTGCTCGGCGCGATCGTGGCGATCTGCCTGCTGGGTCCGGTCGTGCGGTGGGGGGTGTTCGATCCGGCCACGTCCGCGGCCTACTTCGACACCTGGTCGCGCATCGACTCGCTCGCGATTGGCGCGCTGGGCGCGACGCTGTGGCAGGCCCGCGTGGAGTGGGCGGTTCGCGGGGCCCGCCTGCTGGCCGTCCCGGCGACGGTGGGGCTCCTGGTGTTGGTGTGGATGCTCGGCACCGGAGCGATCGGTCCGCGCTCGCTGGAGTTCCTGGTCCCAGGGCTGTCGGCCATCGCGCTGGGCGTCACGGTCGTCCTGCTGGCCCTGGCCTCCGGAGGGCTCCCGCGGGTGGCCGCCGTGCTGGGCTCCGCGCCGTTCGCACACGTGGGGCGCGTCAGCTACGGCGTGTACCTGCTGCATCCGATCGTGCTCGGCCTGTGGATGCGCCTCTGGCCCCGCCTGCCGCTGCCTCCCGCCGCCGAGTCGCGGCCGGTGGCGCTGCTGCTGTACATCTTGCCCCCGCTCGTGTCGGTGGGGGTCGCGACGCTCGTGTTCCGCACGATCGAAGCGCCGCTGCTGGCCCAGAAGGACCGCCTCGCGCCGTATGCGGGGCTGTCCCCGCGGAGCGCGCCGTCGGCGGGCGTCGACGAGCCCCGCGCGCCGAAGTCTCCCGGACACGGGAATTTGATAGAGTAGCGCCGAGGTACGCGTGGGCTCCTATTCCGTCAGCTCCCGGGGTCTCTCGGCCGTCGAGGTCGAGGCGCCGAACTGGATCTCCGCCCTGGGCCTGGGCCTGGAGCACTACGGGAAGGCCGACGACATCGTTCGGCTCGCGTGCGAGGTGCTCCCGAACGGCACCGTGATCGCACGCGATGTGCAGTCGGGTACGGGCTACATCGTGATGGGGCTCGAGCCCGCCGAAGACCTCGTGGAGGTCGAGGTCGACGTGGAGCCGCTCAGCGAAGAGCACGAGGTGTCGTCGCGCGAGGCGCTCGTCGCCGCGATCCAAGACGCCGATAGCCCCGCCAGCGCGGCGTCCTTGGCGCTCACCCTGGCTCGGGAGGCCATCCCGGCCGAGAGCGGCGCGGTCATCCTCGAAGACCGTGGCTACCTGCGCTTCGTGAGCGTGGTGGGTCCCCACGCGCGTCGGCTGATCGGCGTCCGGCTGCCGCTCGGCACCGGAGTGGCGGGCTTCGCGATGGAGAAGGGGCGCGTGGTCGTGCTCGACGACGCCCACGAGGATCCGCGGCACTGCGGCGAGGTCGACGCGCTCACCGGGTACACCACCGAACAGATCGCCGTGCTGCCGATCCGCGCCGAGGGGCGGTGCTTCGGGGTGCTCGAGCTGATGAACCTGGGGCCGGGCCAGCGGTTCGATCCGGAGCGCGTGAAGTCGCTACGCACGGTGGCCGATGTGCTCGCAGAGCGGCTGGCTCAGGGGTAGAGACGCGCGGCCTGGAGCAGCGAGAGGCCGAGCGCGACCGCCACGACCGCCCGGGAGCGGAGAGGCCCCGGAGCGCGGCCGGCGAGCACGAGCTGGAGCGCGATGACGGGGACGGCGATGCCGCGGACATCGAGGCTCGCGGCGAGCGCTGGTGCGACGAGCCACGCCGCGGTGGGGCGGCGCAGGGAGACGAGCGCCGCGACGGCCGCCACGAGGACGAGACCCTCGGAGAACCCGGCAGGACTGGACAGATCGAGGGCTGCGATCGCGGCGAGACCGGCCCACACGGGCGCGTCGGGCCACCGGGGTGCGGGGAGCGCCAGGAGGCCGAGGAGCGGGAGGCCGAGCAGCATGGGGGCGGTGGTGCGGTCGGACCGGAGGAGCGACCGCTGGAGGGCCTCGCCCGGACCGCGGTTCTCGCGCCCCTGGAGCGCACGGTGGAGCTGCTCGAGCGGGTTGGAGGCGGTGTGTACGGTCGCGGAGGTGGTGCGGGCCTCCGGAGTCGCGCGCGTGCGGCCGGAGTCGTCGCGCAGGCCGCTGGGGCCGTCGACCAGGAGGGAGGTGGCCCACAGGTCGGCGTCGGGGGCGAGCACGAGGGTGGTGCGGTGCAGGCCGGTGGTGTCGGGCAGGTTGCCGTTCGACAGCTCGAGGTCGTGGGTTCCGGGAGCGAGCGGCGCTTGCAGGGTGAGGACGAAGTGCGCGCCGTGCTCGGTGCCGCGCGCGCTGTCGGAGGCGAGCACCAGCGGCACGGTGGCGCCGTCGACCTCGAGGCGGAGGCCGGACACGAGCTCGTCGCGCATGGCCTCGGGGGGCGCACGACCGAGGAGTGCCGCGGGCACCTCGACCTGGTAGCGCACCTGGGTGGAGGTGCGCGCGACGCGCCAGTCGAGGGCGTGCACCACGGCGTGTCCGCCGACGGGGTGGGCGAGCGCCGCTGCGACGAGCGCGGTCACGAGTCGAGGAGGTCGTACTTGTTGAGCTTGTAGCGCAGCGTGTTGCGCTCGACGCCCAGCAGGCGGCCCGCTGCGTTGCGGTCTCCGCCGGACATCCGGAGGGCCTCTTCCAGGATGTCCTTCTCGATCTGCTCGAGGTGAGCGGCGAGCCGGAAGCCGTGGTCGAGCACGGGGCGACCGCCTCCGCTCATGGGCGCGACGGGCTCGAGCTGGAAGCCCGCGACGCCGAGCACCGCCGTGCGCTCGGCGAGGTTGAGGAGCTCGCGCACGTTGCCCGGCCAGGCGTGCTGCGTGAGCCGCTCGAGCTGGCTGGGCTGGAGCTCGGGCTCGGCGCGGCCGTACTTCTCGCAGAAGTGCGCGAGCGACTGGAGGAAGAGCGGCACGATGTCTTCGCTGCGCTCGCGGAGGGGGGGCATCTGGACGATGACGACGGCGAGCGCGAAGTAGAGCTCGGCGCGCAGGCTGCCATCGGCGACCAGCTTGCGGCCGCCGGGCCTCGCGGTGGCGATGAGCCGGACGTTCGGCCCGACGAGCTTGAGCCGGCGCGCCACGGCCTGCTGGTCTGCATCGGAGAGGTCGTCGACCGAGGGGAGCACGAGCGTGCCCTCGTCGGGCCACGGCTCGGACGACGTGGGGTCGACGATGGTGAGCGGACGGTCGTCGCCCGCGAGCGCATGGAGGCGCGTGGCGGCCTGGAGTCGTCCGGACCCGATCTCGCCTTCGATCCACACGGGAGACGGCACGTCGGCGATCGCCTCGAGGGTGGAGACGAGCATGCGCGCGGCGGACGACTGCGCGACGATGGGCCCGTTGTCGAGGATCGACGGAGGGGCGTCGCCGGCGAGCTGACGCACGCGGTCGAGGATCTGGTCGACCGAGACGGGCTTCGTGAGGAAGTCGCGCGCGCCGAGCTGCATGGCCTCGACGGCCTTCTCGACGGCACCGAACGCGGTGAAGACGATGACCTCGACGGGTGTGGGCAGGCCGCGCGCAGCCCGGAGCACGGCCATGCCGTCGATGGGCTCCATCTTGAGGTCGGTGAGCACCAACCGGAAGTCGCTGCCCTGGAGGAGCTCGATGGCCGAAGCGCCGTCGTACTCGGACACGACATCGTGCCCCTGCTTCTGGAGGATGCGTGCCATCGCATCGGCGCTGCTTCGGTTGTCGTCGACGACCAGGATCTTCATGCGGTCCCTTACCGCGCTGTGCCGGTGACCGCATGCACGGGCACCCGCACCTCGAAGCGGGCTCCCCCGAGGTCGGACCGCGAGAACCCGACGGTGCCCCCGTGCGCCTCGACGACCCCCCGCGTGAGCGCGAGCCCGAGGCCGGTGCCGCTCTCGCCGCTCACGTTGGGCTCGAACACGCGGTCTCCGAGCGCGGGATCGACACCGGGACCGTTGTCGTCGACCGTGAGCAGCAGGAAGTCGCCATCGGCCTGGGTGCGGATGCGCACGACCCCGGTTCCGGCGGGAACGGCACGGATGGCGTTCGCCACGAGGTTCTCGACGGACCGGGAGAAGAGCGCGCGGTCGAGGGGCACCGTGCCGGCGAAGTCGGTCTCGATCTCGACCGTGGCCCGCTTCCGCCCGGCTTCGGCCGTTCGCACGGTGCGGATGTGCGCGACGAGCTCGGTGATGTTCGTGGGCCGCGGCTGGAGGCGCAGCGCACCGCGGGTCGCGCCTTCGCGCAGCAGGCGGGTGACGACGTCGTCGAGCGCACGGATCTCGGTGTGGATGCTGGCCGCGAGCTGCTTGCGCTCCTTGGCGTCGGTCTCCTGGGCGAGCAGGCTCGTGAGGAGCTCCATGCTCTGGAGCGGATTCCGGATCTCGTGCGCGACGAGGCGCGCCATCTCCTGCACGACGCTGACCCGCGACAGGATGGCGTGCTCGCGCTCCTCGACCGCGATGGCGGTGCTGTTGAGGCGACTCACGAGCTCGTCGAGCTCGTAGATGCCGGTGTACGCCATGCGGGCGCCACGGCGTCCGAGCCCGACCTCCGAGAGCGCCACGCTGATCTTGGAGAGGGGACGCAGCACCTGGAGCACGCCGAGCGCGGTGACGAGCCCGGCGACACAGGCCAGTGCGACGACGAACGTGCCGATGCCGAAGTAGCTCCGCGTGGGCGTGTCCCACAGCGCGAACACCCGGAGCTTGGGGTTCTGGTAGCACACGGCCGTGACCGCGACGTCGCGCACGACCGACCGCATGACCCCGCTGGGCTCGCCACACACGTGGTCTTCGAGGTAGGCCTCGGGCTCGGGCGACCCGGACTGGTGGAGGCGCGTGCCATCTGCGCGCACGACGCGGAGGAATCGGACGCCGGCCCCGCGCTGCACGGCCTCTCCGCGCTCGATCTCCTGCCCGATGCGGGCCGTGCGGGCATACAGGTCGGACTGGATGGCCCGCGCTTCCGCGAACACCAGCCGGTACAGCAACGGCACCATGGCGGGGAGGATCGCGAGCGCTGCGATCATCCCCGAGTACACGCCGAGCACCACGAGAGCGGACGGGCGACGCCTCAAGTCACGCTTCTCCGCGTACCGACGACCCGAAGGGCCGGCCCGTGAGTCCCGAGGGCTCGCAGGGACGGCCCGTGAGTCCCGAGGGCCCGCAGGGACGGCCCGTGAGTCCCGAGGGCTCGCAGGGACGGTCCGTGAGTCTCGGGATCAGTTCCCGATCTCGGACTTGTCGGTCTCTTTGTCGGTGGTGGTCTCCTGGACGCGGAGGCGGATGTCGGCCGCTTCCTTGCCGTACAGGTTGTACGTGGCGTTCGCGATCGACGGACGCGTGAGGTCGGCCTGGGCGGTGAACGCCTCGGTGAAGGCGCGACCGTGGTCGTACGTGAGGTGCAGGGGCGACGTGCACCCACCGAGGAGCGCCGCAAAGCCGAACAGGGCGAGAGCCTTCGCGGGACGGACACGGGTCTTGGTCATCATTTCTCCTCGGAGTGGGTGGCGGAAGCGAGCCGCTTGACGGCTTCGTCCGCAGAGAGGTGCTCGGCGTCCATCTTCAGGGCGCGTCGATAGTACGTGAGTGCGGTGACCTCGTCACCTGCCCGCTCGAAGGCCGTGCCCACGTTGTAGTGGGCATCCGCGGGGGTGCCGGTGGTCATGAAGGTTCGGAGCGCGCCGCGATGATCGCCCGCTGCGGCCTGCGCGAACGCGAGGTTGTTGCGGTAGCGCGCCACCGTGGAGTCGATCTCGACGGCTCGCTGGAGGGCTTCTTTCGCGGCCTTGGAGTCGTCGCGGGCCATCAGGAGGAGGTAGCCGAGGTTGTTCCAGGCCTTCGCGTTGTTCGGATCGAGGTCGGTGGACTTCCGGCACGCCTCGATGGCTTCGTCGACCCGCTCGAAGTCGGCGTAGAGCACGCACAGCTCGCGGTAGGTGTCGGGATTCCTGGGGTCGCGCGCCTGGCTCTGGATCATGAGGCGCTCGGCCTCCTCGGCCATGCCCTGCTGGCGAAGCGCGATCCCGTGGAGGAGGTCGAGATTGGGGTCGTCGACGCCATCGGCCCGCATCACCCGGATGAGCTCGAGGGCACGCAGGGTCTCCTCGGCGTCGAGGAGCGTCTCCACGATCTCCATGCGGACCGTCTGCTTCTCGGTCATCCAGCGCGGCGCGTCTTCGACCTGCCGCTTGGTGGCTCCGCAAGCCGAGACGGACGTCAGGAGGATCAGAGTCCCGAGGGCTCGCAGGGACGGCAACTGAGTCCCGAGGGCTCGCAGGGACGGCAACTGAGTCCCGAGGGCTCGCAGGGACGGCAACTGAGTCCCGAGGGCTCGCGACACCATCAGCCTCGCGCCTGGAGCATGCGGTAGACCTTGATGAGGGCAGGGCCCATGAGCATCAGGCCGAGAACCGGCAGCAGGAAGAGGATCATGATGACGGTGAGCTTCGGCGACACCTTCGCGGCCTCTTCCTCGGCCTTCGACATCCGCTTCTGGCGCGTGACGCTCGCATGCACGCGCAGCGACTTCGCGATGGACGTACCGAAGCGCTCGGCCTGCGCGAGCATGTTCACGAGGCTGCGGATCTCGTCGAGACCCGTGCGCTTCTCGAGGTGGCGCAGGGCTTCGACACGCGGCACGCCCGCGCTGATCTCGTTGTTCACGAGCTGGAATTCCTTGGCGAGCGCCGGAGCGGCCTGCTCCATCTCGGCGGAGACGCGCCGGAAGGCGGCATCCAGACCGAGACCCGCTTCGACCGAGGACACCAGGAGGTCGAGACAGTCGGGGAAGGTGGAGAGCAGCTCCTCCTTCCGCTTGTTCACCGCGTTCTCGATCGCGAGGTACGGGCCCATGTACCCGAAGAGCACCGCGAACCCCGACAGCCCGATGGCGTACATCAGCGACAGGGTGGAGGTGACCGGGATCAGGATGATGGGGAGACCGATCGCCATCGCGATGCGCGTGAACGTGAGGATCTCGAGCGCGTGCTTGTGCTTGTAGCCGGCCTGCACGAGCTTCCGGCGCATGATGCTGCGCTCTTCGAGCGAGCCACCGCCGAGTCGGGTGAGCAGGGCTTCGTCGTCTTCCTGCTGGACGATGATGTCGGCGACTGCCACGCGGTCCTCGCCATCGCCCTGGAGGTCGCGCAGGCGGTCTGCGGCGGTTCGCGTGGGGTTGAGCAGCAGGTAGACGCCGTAGACGCCGACCATGCAGATCAGCATCACGAAGACTGCGAGACCGAGGACGATGGCGTTCATGAGCTCAGACCTTGACGTTCGAGGTTTCGTACATCAGCCAGCCACCGAACATGTAGCTGGAGATCGCGAGCACCACGATGCCGTTCCCGATGATGTCCTCGCGCAGCGGCGCCAGGTAGCCGGGGTTGAGCAGGGTGAGGACCACGACGACGAAGATGGGGAGACAGCCGAGCAGGACCGCCGTGAACTTCGCCTCGGAGGTCATGGCCTGCACCTTGGCCTCGAACACGAACCGGCCGCGGATGGTGTTCGCGATGTTCGTGAGGATCTCGATGAGGTTACCGCCGGTCTCGCGCTGCAGGAGCACGGACGATGCGAACAGGCGCAGGTCGAACACACCGGGGTTGCGGCTCAGGAGCTTGTCGAACGCCTCGCGCATGTCGCGACCGAAGCGAACCTCCTCGAACACCCGGCCGAACTCGCCGGCCACGGGCATCGGCATCTCCTCGGCCACGAGCTTGAAGGCGTCGGAGAGGCCCATACCGGCCTGGAGCGAGCGGGCCATGAGCTCGAGGGAGTCGGGCAGCTGCTCGACCAGGAGCCGCGTGCGGCTGGCTGCCTGGTAGCGGAGCAGGATGTACGGAGCGAGCGCGGCCGGGAAGCCGGCAATCATGCCGATGAGCGACTGGGTGACGATGCCGCCGCCCACCATGCCCACGCCGAGCATGATGATGACGCGCGCCGCGAAGTGACCGACCGTGTAGCCCGCTTCGGCCATCACGATGAGCGTGCGGATGTGCGCGCCGATGCCACCGAGCGCGGTGGCGGCCATGTCGCCTTCGTCCTCCCGGAAGAGGCTCTCCATCTCGATGGCGTCTTCGCCCGTCTGGCCGAGGCGGCGCTTCAGCTCTTCCTGGCGCTGCTCCACGCGCGAGACGTACGCCCAGTACAGACCCTGGCCGATCGCGAGGACCGCCGTGAACACCACGGCGAGGAGGATGACGAAGACCCAGTTCGGCATTTCAGACCTCCATCTCGAACCGGAACAGCTCCGCCGACAGGCGGATGCCGTTCGAGGCAAGGCGGTTCGAGAAGCGGGGGCGAATCCCGGTTGCCCGGAAGCGACCGCGGACCTTGCCGTACTCGTCGATTGTACGCTGTTCGAAGACGAAGATGTCCTGCGTCGTGATGACAGGACCCTCCATCCCGGTGACCTCGGTGAGGCTCATGATGCGACGCGAGCCGTCGGTGAGGCGTTCCTGCTGAACGATGCAGTCGAGCGCGCGCGCGATGGTCTCGCGGATGGCCTTGTCGCCCATGTTCGGCATGCCGATACCCACCATCGTCTCGAAGCGCGCGAGGGCGTCTCGGGAGTTGTTGGCGTGCACGGTGGCCAGCGAGCCGTCGTGACCGGTGTTCATGGCGGTGAGCATGTCGATGGCCTCACCGCCGCGGATCTCGCCGAGGATGATGCGGTCGGGGCGCATCCGGAGGCAGTTCTTCACGAGCTCGCGCTGCGTGATCTCGCCCTTGCCTTCGAGGTTCGCGGGGCGCGTCTCGAGGCGCACGACGTGCGTCTGCTGCATCTGCAGCTCCGCAGAGTCCTCGATCGTGATGATGCGCTCGTGCTCGGGGATGAACGACGAGAGCACGTTGAGCAGGGTGGTCTTCCCCGAGCCCGTACCACCCGAGATGATCGTGTTGAGCGCCGACTTCACGGCGCCGCGCAGCACCTCCATGATGGGGCGCGGACACGAGCCGAGCGCCACGAGGTCTTCCGCGGTGATCGGGATGGTGCCGAACCGCCGGATGGAGACGGCCGCGCCGTCGAGCGCGAGGGGCGGGATGATCGCGTTGAAGCGCGAGCCGTCGGCCATACGGGCGTCGACCATCGGGTTCTGCTCGTCGACGCGACGACCGACCGCTGCGACGATGCGCTCGATGATCTGGAGGAGGTGCTTGTCGTCGTTGAACTGGACGTTCGTCTTGACGAGGCGCCCCTTCCGCTCCACGAACACGACCTTCGGGCCGTTGATCATGATGTCGGACACCTCGGGGTCGCGGAGCAGGGGCTCCAGCGGCCCGAGGCCGAGGATGTTGTCGAGGATCTCGTCGACGAGACGCTCGCGCTCCATGCGGTTGAGCGGCAGCTGACGGGCGTCGACGCGCTCCGTGAGCGTGCTCCGGAGGCGCGCCGCGAGCTCTTCACGCGGCGTGTTGCCGACCTGTTCGAAGTCGAGGGACTCGATGAGCTCGTTGTGGAGCTCCTTCTTCACCATCTCGAAGTCGGCGGCTCCTCCCGCACTTCCGCCACCGCCGCCCTTGAACTTGCCCTGCGCTCCCCGAACCCGATCGATCAGTCGTCCGCCACCCATCGTTCACTCCGTTCCTGTCATCCGAACAAGCGCGAGAAGAATCCGCCACCACCGCTGCTCTTACCGCCGTCGTCGTCGGGGTTGAACTCCCCGACCGAGTCTTCGGTGAGCACCGCGACCAGCTCGCTGATGTCGCGCGACACGTCGCTCTTCCGGTTCACGTCCCGGATCAGTTTACCCTCGTTGACGGCCTGGTCGACCGTGCGGGGGTCGTCGGCCACCGTGGCGACCACGGGAAGCTGTAGGTTCTGCTTGATGTCGGCGAGGGACACGAAGGCGTTCTTGTGGTGCCGGTTCACCACGAGACGGATGCGCTCCTTGGGCACGTCCATCGCCTGCACGAGCCGAAGTCGACGGAACGCGTCGCGAACCGAGGTGACGTCGGGCGTCGTGATCATCACCACCCGATCCGCGGCCTGACAGGCGAGGCTGACGGCCTCGTCCATATAGGTGCCGCAGTCGATGAAGATGTAGTGGTAGGCCCGCGCGGCGGCGTTGAGGACGGCGTAGAGCTCCTCGACGTTCGCCTCGTTCACCATGTTGATGTTCTCGGGCAACGGGAGCACGTGGACCTTCGACTTGTGCACGGCCACCGAGGCGGTGAGCGAGCGCTCGTCGAGGCGGTCGGCACGGGGCAGGAGGTCGGCCAGCGTGTCGCGCGGCTTGATGTCGAGCAGCGACGCCACGTCGCCCATCCCGAAGTCGAAGTCGATGCACAACACCGTGTGGATCGCCGCGAGCTCGGTACAGAGGTTCGTGGTGAGCACGGTGCAGCCGACGCCGCCCTTCGCGCCGAGCATCGCGATGACGGTGCCCTTGTCCTCGTCGTCGTCCGACGCGTACGCCTGCTCCTTCACGACCTCGCGGAGGCGAGGGGCATCCTGCGGCAGGACCACGCAGTCCTTGTAGCCGGCACGGACGGCCTGGAGGATGGCCTGCGCATCGGAGCGGTCGGCGAGAGCGATGAGCGCGATCCCGGGGACCTCCTTCGAGAGGACCTGGGCGAGCTCGATCGACGCGTCCATCGCGTCGGAGTAGCCGACGATCACGACATCGGGCCGCTCGGACCGGACGATGTCGAGGGCGTCACCGAAGCCGATGGACTGGTTGGGGAGCACGGCCTCGGCCGCGAGGGTCTCCCGCACCTGTCCCATGGCTTCGTTGTCCAGACCGACCAGCACCACGTTCGCGGCGCCACCGGACTTTCCTAGGTTCCTCACGTCAGGTCTCCAGGATCAGCGCTGCAGGCCGACGACGCCGGTGGGCTCGGCCGTGCGCGACCCGGGCCGCATGGCCGAGCCGAGCAGGAAGAGCTCGATGTCGCTGGGGTTGTTGTTCTCGGTGGTTCCCGGTGCGGGCGGCACCTCACCCGCGGCGAGCGGTCGGACGAGACGCGGCGTGACGTACAGCACCACCTCGGTCTCCGTGCGCTCGTGGCGGACGGTGCGGAAGAGCGCGCCGATGATCGGGAGCCGGCCGAGGCCGGGGACGCCGCGACGCACGAAGGCGCTGTCTTCGTTCAGGAGACCGGCGACCGCGAAGGTCTTGCCGCTCTCGATCCGGAGGTGCGTCGAGGCCTTGCGGGTGACGAAGCCGGGAACGCTGATACCCGCGATGGGCAGGGCGTTTCCGTAGTCGATCTCCGAGATCTCCACGAGGAGACGCATGTCGATCACGTTGCCCGCGAGCACCGTGGGCACGAACAGCAGCTTGACGCCGTACTCCTTGAAGACGATCGAGATCTGGCCCTGGGAGCTCGGCTGCGGGAGGGGGACCTCGCCACCGGCCAGGAACTCGGCCTTCTGGCCCGAGAGGCTGACGAGCACGGGCTGCGCCAGGATCTTGCCCAAGCGGTACTCGTCGACGAGCTGGGCCACGGCGGTGAGGTTGAGAGCCGTGATCACACCACCGATCGTCATCACCTGGGCGCCCGTGGATGGCACGGACACCACACCATTGTTCGCGATGCCGGTGAGCTGCGTGGAGGTCCACGTCGGGCCGTTGTTCTGGATGGAGCCGTTGCTGATTCCGGCGGCCAGGTTGGGCGTGCCCCACAGCACGTTCAGGCCGACCTCGCGGATGGCGGAGCGCGAGACCTCGGCGAAGAGGACCTCGAGCTGGACCTGGTGGTCGCCACGCACCGACATCAGGTTCACGAAGTTGGGGTCGTAGATGGACGCGACGAGGGCGACCTTCTCGAGGGTGTCGAGGTCGTCGACCGGACCGTCGACCACGATGCGCTCCTCGAGCGGGTAGACCCGGGGGGCCTCGCCTTCCACGATGGAGTCGACGCGGCGCACGAGCTCGGAGAGGTCGCGGTGGACGGTGACCTCGTAGATCATCGGGGGGATGCCGGGCCCGAACTGCACGACGAGGTCGGTGGTGCCGATGGCGACGCCCTGGACCTGGAACTTCCGGGCCAGACCGAGGCTCTGCACGTTCGCGACGTCGGGGTCGGTGATGGCGATGGCGGTGGGGGTCTGCGGGGTCTCGAGCACGACGGACTTGCCGAGCTCGATGTCGAGCCAGTCGGCCCGCTCTTCCTGAGCCCAGGCCGGAGTGGCGACCAGCGCTTGGACGCTGGCGAAGGAGAGTCCAGCCAGCAGTGCCAGGGTGTGGCGCATCGGGAATCCTCGTCGATTGAGTAGAAGCGTGGGTGAAAGGTCCGGCACGGGAGGAATCCTCGCTGTGCGGGTCGGCGCGGAGGGTATCAGGTTCGGTCAGTTGCCGAGGGTTTTATCCTCTGTTTTCTTGGAGCCCTTGATGATGATCAAGGTTCCATCCTGCTGACTCGCGAGGCGCTCCTGGTACTCGCGCACCGTGATCCGGTTGCCGCCGTCGCCCTCGGTTCCGATGAGGTTCGTGTTGACGGCGCCGTGCGTCTCGACGCTCGTGACGTCGATGTCGTTGCGCAGGGTGAGCGTGACCGCGCCCTCGGTGTGGGCGTACGTGATCTTCTCGGCCTGGTCGGGCGTGACGGCGACCGTGACGCTGGGCTTGCTGCGGCGCGACTTCTTGCCGCCCTTCGACTTCTTGGCCTTCTCCTTCGTGACCTCCTTCGCGCCGAGGCGGTCGTTCACGGCGAGCACCGTGACGGCCTGGAGCATCGTGACGGTCTGGAGGGCGCCGCCCCTCTCGCCGATCGTGACGAGGATGTCGACGTAGTTTCCGGGGTTCAGGAAGCCGGACACCGCGGAGCCGCCAGAGATGTCGAGCGACACGGCGCGCATGCCGCGCGGTACGATGGCGTTGAGGCCACGGCCCGCTTCGCGGAGGGCGAGGCGCTCCTTGCGGATGAACTCACGGTCGAGGACGCGCTCGCGGGGCACCCGGTTGATCGCCTCTTCCTTCACGGAGAGCGCTTCGGCGGGGATGAAGTCGGGCGGGAACTCGATGAGCTCCAGATCCTCTTCCTTGATCGTCTCACCGGGCCACAGTGTGCGGCGCGCGACGATGATGGTCTTGTACTCCTTCGGCGCCTGGGCCTCGGCGAGCTGGGCCTGGAAGTTCCGGATGACTGTGAAGATCACGAGGCTCGCCAGCGCAGCTGCGAACATCGAGACGAGAAGGAAGACAGCAGCTTTCAGCCGTCCGCCGGTAGAGGTCTTGGCCATGACGCCTCCGCGCTAGGATTCCGGGCCGCTCGCGAGTGTATCTCGGGTGCTGTTCGCGAGTCCATAGGCGAGGGGATCGTCTCGCCGTGGTCGGGTTGGACGGGGGGAGGACCCGCGGCGCGTTTCGCCGGGGGCCAGGACGTCGAAAGCCCGACGGGACGATGTCCCGCCGGGCTCTCTTCGCGTTCCGGAGAACGATCAGGCGCCGGCGTTCTGAACGGTCGAGCCGATCGAGGAGAACGCGGTGTCGAGGGCGGAGCCCAGGAGGCCGAGGCCGGCGATGATGATGATGGAGACGAGGGCGGCGATGAGGCCGTACTCGATGGCGGTGGCGCCATTCTCGTCGGTGATGAGGTTCATGGGTGAACTCCGATGTTGGAATGAAGGTGTTTAGAACGCCCGCGGGGTTCAGGTCCGTCCCGCAGCTTGAGCATCACACCAGCCCGGGTACCGCGCAAGGACTTCGACCGGAAAAAATTTGACGTCGCTTCAATCATGCAGGATGAATGCGGACAATGGAGTGAGGATTTTTTTCTAGAAAAATCTCTTACGGGATCCGGGGGCACGGGATCCCCCCTTCGCCCGCGAGCACCGCATCGAGCTTCGCGCCGGCCAGACGGTGCTGCCAGCCGTGCAGGACGTCCGCCGCCTGCATCCCGTGCGCGATGGCTTCGAGCGCGGGCCCCGGGAGCACCAGGCGCGCGGACCACGACTCCGCGAGGCCGTGCGCCACCGCGTAGGCCTCCAGCCACGCGAGCCGCGCTTCGAACACCGAGCCTGCGGGGAAGGTCGGAGGCACCGCCACCGCCGGGCTCCCGGAGGCGCGCGCGACACACGCCAGGATCTCGTCTGAGTACCGGGTGAGCGCGGCCTTCGGAGATCGCCGACCCGACAGGAGTGCTTCGGGCGTCAGCGGGCGCCGCTTCGCGAGGTCGAACAGCACGTGGTTCCCGAGCACCGAGCCAGGAGGCTGGTTCGTCGCACGCGCCGTGGCCTCCCGCCAGGCGGCGAGCTCGCGAAGGACCACCGCGCGCTCCGGCGTGAGCGGACGGCGCCCCGGGAGATCGAGCCAGGCGTCGTCGAGCGGTCGGGGCTCGAGGGCCTCGCGGCGCGCCGTGGCGCTCGCATCCCTCACGGCGTCGGCGCGGCCCAGCGCCTCGGCCTTCTGGTCCAGCGCCGCCCAGAGATCGTGCAGGTGCGCGACATCGGCGGCCGCATACGCCAGCTGGGCCTCGGCGAGCGGGCGCTGGCTCCAGTCCGACAGCGTCTCCGACTTGTCGATCGCGACCCCGAGGTGCTCGCCGAGCAGCCGTTCGAGGCTCATCGGATAGCGGGACGACAGCAGCCCCGCCGCGATCTGCGTGTCGAGCACGACCTCGGGCACCCCGCCGAGCGCGAGGGCGAGGAGCTCGAGATCCACCCGACCTGCATGGACGATCCACGGCCTCCCCAGCAGGACCGGAGCCACGCCCTCGAGCAGGCCGGGCACGTGCGGATCGATCAGGAACGCCGGACCCGTCGGAGCGCGCACCTGGATCAGGTGCAGCCGCGGCACGTAGCGCTTCTCGGTGTGGAACTCCGTGTCGAGCGCGAGCACGCCGTCCGGGAGGGCCAGGTCGGCGGGCCTTCTGACGAGCACGTGGGTCATCCGAGCGCCTGCAGGCCCCGGCGGAGGAACGGTGGGAACGTGAACCGGCAGTTCGGGCACTGCCCCTGGCGGCGGTGGGAATCGGGCTTCGGGATCAGGCACCGCACGCAGGAGTAGCGCTCGAAGCTCGCGAGCGCGTCGCGTACGAGGTCGGCGAGGCACGCGATGAAGTGGGGCTCCAGCCCGACCGCCGGAGCGCGCCCGAAGTGCGGGATGCCCATGCCATGGGCCTCTTCCGCGTACTCGATGTCGATCTCGTGCAATGTCTCGATGTGCTCGCTCGCGAAGGCCACGGGCACGAGCGTGATGCGCTCCACACCCTGGGACGCGAGCTCGCGCATCACGTCCGGTGTGCTCGGCGACAGCCACTTCACGGGCCCCACACGGCTCTGCCAGCCGAGCGACCACGGATGCTCCCACTCGAGCAGGCGCATCACCTGGCGGGCCGTCTCGCGGATCTGCTCCGGATACGGGTCGGCGCGCTTCACGAAGCTCAGCGGGAGCCCGTGCGGCGAGAAGATCACGTGCGTCGGGCCCGTGCCAGGCGTGCGCTCCACGCCCTGCTGGATGGTGTTCGCGAGCGCCTGGAGGTACCGCGGGTGGTCGTAGTACGCCGGCACCCAGTGCACCGGCATCGCGCCGACACCGGCCTCCTCCATCGCCGCGTACAGGAAGGAGAACGACGCGTTCGTCGTCGCGAAGCTGTAGTGGGGGAACATCGGCAGGGCGACGATGTGGTCGACGCCCTGATCGAGCAGGTCGCGAAGCGCCTCGCGTGCGAACGGAGGCGTGAACATCATCGCGCTCGCCATCGGGATCTCCATCCCGAGCTCGGCCTTCAGCGCCGCCACCTGCTGGAAGTGCGTGTCGACCAGGGGCGACCACCCGATCTGCTCGTAGTTCCCCTGCACCAGCTGGCTCCGCGCGCGGGCCATGCGCGGCGCCACCATCCGGCTCATCCAGTCGGGGAAGGGCAGCACGTCTTCCAGCAGCAGCGTGAGGAACGGAACGAGCTCTTCCGAGTTCCGGGGCCCCCCGAAGTCGAGGACCATGATTCCCGGTCTGCTGGGCACTACAAGCCTCCCTGGAGCCACCATCCGCGTGTGGTCGCTTCGTTCCTGAGCACCGGGTTCTGCCGGTCGATCACGAGCGCGTATCGAGCTGACGCCAGCATCTCCAGATCCGTCATCGCATCGCCTGCCGCGAAGTCGGGACGCCGCCCACCCGTGGCGCCGAGCAGCGCCTCCACCTTGCCCTGGCGGTAGGTGATGGGTTCCCGGGTGGGACGGGTGAACCGCCCCTCGGCGTCGGGGGCGCACCACATCCCGAGCACGTGGTCGGCCGGCACGCCCACCCGCTGCCCGGCCACCTGGATGACCACCGCGGGCGATGCCGTGACGATCCAGATCTCCCACCGGTACCGCTGCAGGGCCCAGATCAGCTGCGTCAGTGCGGGACGGAAGCGGAGCGTGCCGCTCGCGAGCGCCTGGTCGAGCACGTGCCGCGTGAGGTCGCGCACCTCCATCTCGGTACGATCGGCGATCAGCGTCTCGACGAGCTTCGCGTACCCCGACCGCACGTCGCGCTCGCAGTCGGCTTCGTACTCCGCACGCTGGCCGCGGGGGTCGCGTCGCTCCATCTCCTCGAGCAGCGCGATGCTCAGGTCGCCGTCGAGCACCGTGTCGTCGAAGTCGAACGCTGCGATCCCACCGGCATGGTCGACGATCATCCGCTCCAGACCGTCGCGGACGCCCGGTTCCCAACCGGCACCCAGGAAGCCGGCTGCGGGCGGGGCCCCTCCGTTGTTGTCGCTCATCCCATCAGCTCCACGAGCTGCTGCTCGAACCGGTCGTGCTCGCGAACCAGCCCGTCGAGACGCTCCTGGAGCACGTCGCCGTGATCCGAGAGCGCGTGCGACAGGTGCGCCATCCACTCCAGCACCTCGCCGGCCTCGGTGCGCAGGCGGCGGCGGTGGCGCGGGTCGGGCACGTCGGGGAGCGCGGGCTCCGTCGGGAGGCCGATCCCCAGGCCCATCGTGCGCACCACGTCGCCGAGCCCCACGAGCATCTGCTTCGCCATCATCCCGGCGCGCCACGACACCACGCCGTCGGGGTCGTCGGTGCGTGCGGCTGCGATCAGCTCGGCCTGGAGCTGCGGATGGAAGGCCAGCAGCATCTGGCGAACGGGCTCCACGTGCGCGAGCTGGGACCGGAGCGGCGCGAGCTGGAGCGCGAGCTGGTCGCGGGAGTGGGCGAGCTCGCGGAGCTGTGCGACGGCTTCGGCCCACTCGGGCTTCTCGAGCTCGTGGTGCTGCTTGTGACGGAGCGTGTGCAGCTCGCCCGCCAGGCTCTCGACCTCGGCCACGCGCGGGGCGAGGTGCTCGACGGCGATCTCGAGCTGCTGGCGCCGCGCGAGGAGGCGCTGTCCGTAGTCCTTCGCATGCGCTCCGACCCGATCGAGCTCTGCGAGGCCGGCGAACGACACCATCAGCTCGTCGATCAGGTCTTCACCGGGCAGCTCCTTCGGGACCGGCAGCCCGCGGGCATGCTGCACCTCCACCACCGACACCGCCGTGAGCGCGGCCTTCGCGTGCTGGCTCATCGTCGTGGCGTGCTGACCCGCGTCCGTGCGCGCCCGCAGGTCTGCGATCTCTGCGGCGTAGGGAAGCGTCATCCGTCCTCCGGGAACATCTGCTCGTACATCCGATAGTGCTCGGCCGACATCCCGACCCGCTCATAGGTCGACATCGCCGCCGTGTTCGTCGTCTCCACGTACAGCCTCAGGCCTCCGGCCCCGTGCTGGCGGGCCACCCGGGCCACGTGACCGTGGAGCGCCCCGTAGATCCCGGCCCGACGGTGGCCCGGTGCCACGTAGACCGACTGGATCCACCACACCTCGCGGTTGCGCCAGTCGCTCCACTCGGTCGTGACCATCAGCTGTCCGGCGGGCTCGCCGCCGCGCTCGGCGATGAAGTACCGCGCGCCCACCGTGCCCGACAGCGCGCGGGCCACGCCTGCCCGCACGGTGTCGGGATCGAGCCGGAACGTCTCGGTCTCGGCGCACAGGGCCTCGTTCCACACCGCGATGCGCTCGTGGTCGTCGAGCGTCGCTTCGCGGACGTGGATGGCGTACCGATTTCTCAGCACCTGCTTCTGGACCTTGCCCATCGCGTTGCGCGGGAGCGCGTCGACCTCGACCCAGCGCCGCGGGAGCTTGTACGCGTTCAGGGCCGCACGGGTGTGCTCCGCGAGGGCCATGGGGTCGAACGGGTCGGCGACGACGGCCGCACAGACGCGCTCGCCCAGATCGGGGTCGGGCAGGCCGAACACGGCGGCCTCCCGCACCGCGGGATGCGCCACGAGCACCGCCTCGACCTCGCTCGGGTACACGTTCAGCCCGCCCGAGAGGATCATGTCGGACGCACGCCCGACGATGTGGAAGTACCCGCGCTCGTCGACGAACCCCAGATCGCCGGTGTGCATCCACCCGTCGCCGAGCGCGGCTTCCGTCGCCTCCGGACGGTTCAGGTAGCCCGCGCACACGCTGGGCCCCGCGATGCGGATCTCGCCCGTGACCCCCACGGGCACGTCTGCGCCGGCCTCGTCGGTGACCCGCGCGCGCACCCCGGGCAGCGGGAACCCCACGGTGCCCGGCCTCCGGTCGCCGTCGAGCGGGTTCGACAGCACGATGCCGACCTCGGTCATCCCGTACCGCTCGACGATGCGGTGCCCGAACCGGCGCTCGAACGCCTCGTGGTCGGCCGCAGGCAGAGGGGCCGAGCCCGACGTGAACAGCCGCACGCCCGAGAGATCCCGGCCGAGCGGACCCGTCTCGAGCAGGCGGGCGTAGAACGTTGGCACCCCCATGAAGATCGTCGCGTGCTCCAGCGCGTCGAGCACCGCCGAGGGCTGGAACCGCCGGTGCCAGATCGCATGGGCGCCTGCGTACATCGCCCCGTGCTGCGCGACGAACAGCCCGTGGATGTGGAACAGCGGCAGCGCGTGCACGATCGTGTCGGCGCTCGACCACCGCCAGGCCTCGTGCAGCGCACGAACCGTGGCGAGCAGGTTGCCGTGGGAGATCCGGGCCCCCTTCGGCCTGCCCGTGGTGCCCGACGTGTAGCAGAGCACGGCGAGCGCGTCGTCCGGCACGTCGATCGGCGCCACGGGCGCGATTCCCTCCAGGCTCGCAGGCACCGAGGCCGCGTCGAGCACGAGAGACGCACCCGCATCCTCCACCAGCAGCGCCACCTCACGGTCGGTCGCGTGGCTGTGGAGCGGGAGCGTCACCGCGCCGATCGCGAGCGCGCCGAGGTGCAGGTCGAGGAACGCCAACTCCTTCTCCAGGCGCAGTGCGACGACGTCCCCTCGACGGACGCCCCGCGACGCGAGCCACGCCGCACACCGCAGCGCGCGGTCGCGGAGATCGCCGTACGTCAGATGCGTCCCTTCGTACGTGATGGCGGGCGCTTCGAGGTCCCAGCGCTCCACCAGTGTGGCGAACACCGACACGTCACCTCCGGCCGAAGCCTACCCGCATCGCGTTCGGGATGGCATCATGCGTTCCGTGGACCTGGAGCTACCCGAACGGTACGAGCTCGCGCCTGACCCGTTGCTCGGCCAAGGAGGGATGGGGCGCGTCTATCGGGCGAGGGATCGCGTGCTGGATCTCCCCGTCGCGATCAAGGTCGTGCGGCCGGATCTCGGCGCCGATCCCCGGTTCCGCAAGCTGTTCGACCTCGAGGTGCGGGTCTCCGCGCGCTTCACCCATCCGCACATCGTGCCCCTGCACGATCACGGCGAGCTCGCCGACGGCACCCCGTTCCTCGGGCTCGCGCTCGCCGATGCGGGGAGCTTCAAGACGCTCGGGGACGAGGGGCCCACCGACTGGGCCGAGCTGCTTCGCATGCTCCTCGAGCTCCTCGACGCCATGTCGCACCTCCATGCGCGCGACGTGCTCCACCGCGACCTCAAGCCCGAGAACGTGCTGTTGTTCACGGGCGACGACGGGCTGCGGCACGTCTGGCTCGCCGATCTCGGGCTCGCGAACGCCAGCCTCGCCCTGGCCAAGCGGAAGGGCCGCCGCGAGGGCACGCCCGGCTACATGGCGCCCGAGCAGTTCATGGGGCTGCCCCGCGAGTACAGCCCGGCCACCGACATCTACGCGCTCGGCACCCTGATCTGGGAGCTCGTCACGGGCGATCTCCCGTTCGAGAACCACCTCACGTCCGCCAGCGCCGACATGCCCACGCTCACGCCGCGCGAAGGGCTCCTGGTGCCCGCCGATCTCGCGCTCGTGCTCAAGAACTGCCTCGATCCCGAGCCTCTCTCCCGGTACGACCTCGCCGCCGACCTGCGCACGGAGCTCCTGGCGCTCGGCCCGGCGGAGAAGGGTCGCGCGGACTTCGATGGCCCCGAGGAGCGCGTGGGAACGGTCGCTCCCGATGCCGGACGCCCGGGCGTGAAGGCCAAGACCACCTCCCAGATGCTCATGTCGCTCGCCGACGGGCACCCCGACACGTCTCCCGGCCTCGATCCCTACGTGCCCGTGTGGAACCGCCCGCTGCCGCCGACCCTCCCGGAGCATGCACCCGATCAGGCGGGCTTCGGCCGGTCGGCGCGCGGGTCGCTGCAGCTGTTCGCCCTCCGGGAGCTCCCGCTCGTCGCGCGGGAGAGCTACCGCCAGGTGCTCTGGGAGCACGCACGCGCGGTCCGCGACGACCAGCAGTGCCGGGTGGTGCTCGTGGTCGGGTCTGCGGGCACCGGCAAGACGCACCTGTGCGAGAGCGTGTTGCAGTCCCTCCAGGAGGGGGGCTGGGCCGAAGCGGTCACGCTGAACCACCAGAACCCCCGCGGTGCGGAGGACGGCTATCCGGGCGCGGCGCGCAGCCTGCTGCGCCCCTGGAAGGAGTCCAAGGCCTCGCTCGTGTCGCGGCTCCGCCGCCGAATCGCCCGTGAGCGCGGGGTCCTCGACGCCGCGGTCAAGGAGGAGGCCGGCCTGCTCACGCGCTGGTGCGGGGTGGTCGACCAGAACGACCCCGCGGAGCAGGTGCCGCACGGGTTCGGTCTGCGCGAGGTCTACCGTCACCTCGAGGCCCGGGGGTGGCGCGGGATCTCCGTGCTGCTCATCGAAGACGCGCACTGGGGGCTCGACGAGGGCGACGGGCTCTGGCTCGCCGAGTCGCTGCTGCGCGGGGTGTCGATCTCCGGGAACCTCGCGATCGTCACGCTCCGGAGCGAGGAGATCGAGCGCAACGCCACGCTCGCCGCGCGCGTGAAGGCGATGATCGACAACGGCGCCCACCGGATCGACCTCGCGCCGCTCGACCTCGACGGAACCCGCGCGCTGCTCGCCGAGAGCCTGTCGCTCGAGCCCGACCTCGCCGACCAGGTCGCTCAGCGCTGCGAGGGCAACCCGCTGTTCGCGCGTCAGCTCCTCCTGGAGTGGGCCAGCCGCGACTGGCTCGTGCCCAACGGCCTCTCGTTCGTGGTGCGCGACGGGGTCGACACCTCGAAGGTGCTGCCCACCGACGCCGGCGACCTCCTCCAGGCCCGCGTCGAGGGGCTCGCCGAGGCCTCCGAGAACCACCGCCGGTTCCGCGACACCGTGCACATGGCCGCGATGGCCGGTCAGGACCTCCCGCGCGACCTGCTGCTCCTGCTCGCCGGCGAGGAGATGGAGGAGTTCGTGCTCGGGTGCGGGCTGTGGGTCGAGCGCGAAGGGCGGCTGCGGTTCGCGTCGAACCTGCTGCACCAGGCGGTCCGCGAGCATGCCGAAGAGCGGAAGGACGCCCAGTACCTCCATCGTCGGCTCGGGCGCGCCTGGGCCCGTGTGGGCGAGCTCACGGGCGAAGACGTGAACCTCGACGTCGGGCGCCACGCGATGGCCGGTCGGGACTACGAGATCGCGATCACCCACCTGCTGGCGAGCTGCGAGGTCGGGTTCAAGCAGCGCGACACGTACGAGCTCGTCGAGGCCAGCCGGCTCGCCGTCGAGGCCACGTACCGGTCGCCGGCGATCGCCGACCGCGCGGGCTGGGCCTCCCTGTGGTGCGGGCGCGGCTCCCAGATGCGGGGCGAGGTCGACCACGCGGTCGAGCACTTCACGAAGGCCGCCGAGCTGCTCGAGGGGGCGGGCGACGGCCCCGGCACGGCCCAGGCGCAGGTCGGGCTCGCGTGGGCCCTGCTCCAGATGGGCAAGCTCGAGGAGTGCGACGAGATGTACGGCCGCGCGCTGTACACGGCCCGCGAGTGCGACGACCAACGCTCGGAGGTCGACGTCGTGCAGGGGCGCGCCTGGCTCGAGCAGCAGAAGCGGAACTTCGACGGCGCCGAGATCCTGTTCACCCGGGCCAGCAACTCGTGGCGCAAGCTCGGCGACGAGCGCGGGATGGGCGAAGCGCTGCGTGGCCAGGCGTTCGTGTCGATGCGGCGCGGCGAGTTCGACGAAGCCGACGAGATCTACGACGAGGCCGTCGAGGCGTTCCAGAAGGCCGACGACCTCCTGGGCACCGCCTGGTGCCTCATCGGCAAGGGCATCGTGCACCGCCAGCGGTGCCAGTTCGACGAGGCCTGGCAGGAGTTCAACCGGGCGCTCTCGATCGGCGAGGAGCTCGGTGCGATCGAGATCGTGATGGAGGCCCGATACCGCCAGGCGGAGGTCTATCGGCGGCGCGGCGAGATCGACGAAGCCGTGAAGCTCTACACCGACCACGCGCGGTGGGCGCGCCTGCACAAGAAGCGCGAGGCCGTGATCTTCGCCGAGCTCGGTCTCGCGATGGTCGCGCTCGCTCGCGACGACATGGACGACCTGTACGAGCGCACCAACACCGTGAGCCGCTACCTCGCCGGCATGCCTGCACACTGGCTGTGGGCCACGTACCGGCTCGTGGTCGCGGCCATGCTCGCGCACCGCGGCGACGAGTCGCAGACCTACACCTGGATCTGGTCGGCCTCGGAGCTCGGCATCTCCGACGTGGTCGACGAGGACATCGCGTACCTGCTCACCGACATCACCGCCATCGCCGTCCGGAACGACTGGCGCAACGTCGTGCGGGTGGCCGGGAAGCACGCGCACACCCAGCTGGAGCGCCTCGGCGACCCCGCTGGTGCGGCGTTCGTGAAGGAGCAGATGGACTCCGTGCTGCTGGTGCGATGACCCACCGTCCGTCCGTGTGGGCCCTCGGGGCTCCGCTCGCGCTCTCCTGGCTGGCCTGCACGCCGCCCCCGCCACCGGCCCCCCCGACGTTCGTGCGCACGGGCCTCGTCACGGCCGCCGGAGAAGGGCGCGCGCTCGCGGACGGGCGTCGCTATCGCCAGCTCGCGTGGGCGCCCGGAGATCGGGTCGACGGCGCCATGGCCCCGCGGGTCGCGGAGTGCATCCCGCTCGCTTCCGTGGGGCTCGGAGACCTCACCCAGCTCGTGGCGCGCGGGATCAGCGCGCCCGACACCGCGCTCGCATTCAGCCCCGACGGGTCCGGGCTCGCCGTGGGGACGTACCTCGGCGAGCTGCTCGTGCTCGACGGCTGGACGGGCGAGGTCCGCGCGCGCCGTACGGTCGCGGGGTCGGCCATCAAGCGTGTCGCGTGGAGCCCCGACGGCACCGAGCTGTACGCGGCCGAGCAGTCTCCGGACGCCGTGCTGCGTGCGCTCGACCCTCGCACGCTCGCCGACCGCGCCACGTTCCGGCTCGCCGACGAGCTCGAGTCGTCCGCTCCCCCCGGCGCCGACGACGTGTACGGGCTGTACACGCTCCCCGGGGCGTACGGCCTCGAGGTGGCCGCCGATGGCTCCCTCGTGGTGGTCGGCGCGCACGGCTGGAACACGCCGGAAGGGCGCCGCAACCGGTCCCGCGTGTGGCGCCTGGTCCGGGAGGGGGGCGCGTTCGTGGTGCGCGCCACCTGGCCGGACTCGCCCGCCGACGCCACGTTCCTCGCGCTCGCGATGGAGGGCGACCACGTGGCGGTGTCGGTGAGCCGATCCTCTCCCGGCCCCGATCCCGCAGGCCTCCCGGTGGGCGGTGTGGCTCTGCTCGACCGCACCACACTGGGTCTCGAGCGGTCCCTGGTCCCCGAGCCCCTCGCGCCCTGGTTCGATCGCGCGTTCGTGTGGGAAGGCATCGGTCTGCACGGCTCCCGCGTGACCCTCGGCCTCGGAGACGGCCGTGTGTGGCGGCCCGATGCCGGACGGGACCTCGGGACCCCCGTGATGGCGGGCGACGTACCCATCGCCGCCACCATCGGACACCTCGTGGACGGTGGAGACGCGGTGTTCGCGATCACGAGCGGGACCTCGATCCCGTACAGCGCCAGCCGGCCGGAGCTCCAGCCCCCCGAGCCCCACCCGCAGGAGGACACCCTGTTCGCCCTCGACCCCGACACCCTCGACACGCGCTGGGCGTGGCACGGGTCGGAGGCTCTCCACGGGCTGACGGCCGACGGTCGGTGGCTCGTGGTGGGCACGGGCCCGAAGCAGGGCGACGACGACCCTGGTCGGTACGGGGCGATGGTGTTCGATCGCCAGCGCGAGGGCAGTGGTGCAGAGCGGCTGGCTGCCTCGTGCGGCACGGGTCGGCCGGTGTTCTTCCGCACCGCCATCGCTCCCGATGGGCGCATCGCGGTGGTCTCGTTCCCGGCGAAGCGCGGGGACGCCGTGACCGGGGCGTACGAGGTCGCCCTGTTCCTCTGACACGGCCGTAGCACGGCTGCACTTGCCGACCCGCGCGGGACCGGCGATAAAGGGGCGATTCCGAGGAGCCCTCATGCGCACGTCCCTGTTGTTCGCCCTGGCCCTGGTGGCCGCCTGCAAGGGGGTCGCCACACCCGTCCTCGATGCGGATTCGGACGCCGACGCGGACGCCGACACCGATACGGACACGGATTCCGACGCGGACACCGACAGCGACGCGGACACCGATGCCGATGCGGACACGGATGCCGATGCGGACACGGACACCGATGCGGACGTGGACACCGACGCCGATGCGGACACGGACGCCGACACGGATTCGGACACAGACGCCGACACGGATTCGGACACGGACGCCGACACGGACACGGACACGGACGCCGACGCCGACACGGACACGGACGCCGACACGGACTCGGACACGGACGCCGACACGGACTCGGACACGGATGTCGACACCGGCGACACCGCGGAGCCTCCGCCGGATCCGCTCGATCTTCCCGTGGGCGCGGTGCTGGTCGAGTCCGGCTGGACCGTCACGCGGCGCGTCCCGCTCCCGATGGTCTGGTCGGTCGCGTGGACGCCGGACGGCGAGCTGTTCGCCACCTCCCGGCGGGCTCCGGCCTCCGGTGGCGGTGTGTACCGCGTCGTGAACCGCACGCTCGCGCTCCGGGTGGTGTCGGGTGACCAGCCCGGCGGGCTCGGCGCGGATGACGCCGGAAACCTGTACTTCGCGGAGGACTTCGGCGGGGTGGTGTACCGGGTGGAGGCCGACGGCACGCGCTCCAACTGGACGAACACCTTTGCATCGGGCGACGACGACCCCACGGGTCTCGCGTTCCCGTGGCCCGGTCAGACCGGCGGGCAGCCCCTCGGCACCGGCTTCGTCTCGGACCGTGGGTTCAGCGGCCCCGACGGGCTGTGGTCGTTCTCGACCAGCGCAGCAGGGCTCCCCACGCTGCTCGCGGGCGACGCGTCCGCGCTCGTGGACGCCGTGGACGTGACCGTCGGTGCGCTCGGCGTCGTGCTGGCCGACCGGTCCATCGGCACGCACCTGTTCGTGTGGGACGGGAGCACGGGGTTCACGAACCTCGTGCTGAGTGCCGCGCTCATCGAGCCGACCGGCGTGTCCACCGACTCCCGCACCGGAACGCTCGTCGTCGCCGATCCCACGGGAGACACCCTCGTCCGGGTCGCGTCCGACGGCGCGACGTCGACGATCCTCACGGACTACGGCGCGTCCGGTTGGGGGGGCGTCGAGGTCGACCGCGACGGGCTGCGCATGGCGCTCGCTGCGACCGACGAGGTGCTCGTGCTGTCGCGGTGCGACCCGTCGGAGTCCACCGACTGCAACGGCAACGGCGTGGCCGACGTGTGCGACCTCGAGCTCGACCCCTCGCTCGACTGCGACGACGACGGCGTCATCGACAGCTGCGCCATCGCGTCGGGAGCCGCCGAAGACTGCGACGACGACGGGCGGATCGACACCTGTGCCGACTGTCCGCCCGTGGACGTCGTGTTCCTCGTCGACCACAGCAGCTCGATGGACGACGAGGGCACCGCGCTGTGCGCCGAGATCGACGCCGTGCTCGCGCTGCTGGACGGCGAGGGGTACCGCCCACGGGCGACCATCCTCGGGCTCACGAGCGCCACCCTCGCGAACTACCCGTGCCTCGAGGACACCGTGCCGAACCGCTACGGCACGGCCTGGCCCGGCACGCCCCCCGCGACGATCGGCACGGACTTCCTCGACTGCCCCGGCGGGAACGAGGTGCCGTCCGAGAGCTGGGGCAGCGCCACCGCGCTCGCCGCCGAGCACCACACCTGGCGCAATGGCGCGCTCCGCCTGATCGTGCCGATGGGCGACGAGGGCCCGTGGTGCGGCGACCCCGTCGGGAACGGCGGGGCGGATGTGGACGTCATCACGTACGCGGCCGGGATCGCGAACGCGAACGGGGTCACCGTCAGCCCGCTCACTGGGACGGGCAGCAGCGCGGCCACCATCGCGCAGGCCCAGACGCTCGCCCTGCTCACGGGCGGCACGCACGGCGCCATCAGCCAGGCCGACACCGACCTGTCGGGCGCGATCGTCACGGCCGTCGAGCTCGTGTGCCGCGACCTGTGGGACTGCGACTCGAGCGGGCGCTCCGACGTGTGCGAGCTCCAGGAAGGTGCGGACGACTGCGACGGGAACGGCCGACTCGACACGTGCGACCTCGCGGCGGGCCTCGACCCGGGAACCTGCGACACCGGGCCCTGAGCCTCACAGCCAGTCGGCGACGTCGACCTCGCCGCCGTCGCTGGCGCGGAGCACCCCGCGACACCGGCCTTCGGCGTCCATGAAGAACACCGGGCGATCGCCGCGCACGGCCCAGGTGGCGCCCGGCTCCAGGAGGGTCTGCGGGCCCGTGCCGGACCCCGTGTACCACTCGAGCCGCGACACCTGGAAACCCCCGACGTAGACGGGCTCGTTGCCCGAGTGGGTGAGCGTGACGTCGCCCGGGCCCTCCACGTCGCGCATGGCGTCCCGCGAGCGCTCCAGCAGCGAGCATCCTGGGCCGGCGAGCACGTCGGCGCGCTCGTCCTCGTCCACTGGCGTCGTGGTCCGGTAGCCATCGCGCCGCAGCAGGTACCCGTCGGGATGGACGCGGAGGTTCCCGGCCTCGGGGTGCTGCGTCGGGTCGGGGACCGCGAGCAGCTCGACGGGACCGGCCATCAGCACGGTCTCGAAGTCTCCGGCCGCGCGCTCGATGGCGTCTCGGGGGGTCATCGCGAGGGGCGGGAAGTACCGCTCCGGCCAGGACTCGCGGTAGGGGTCGTAGGCGATCAGCAGCCGGCCCGCGCTCTCGGGTGCCGTCTGCAGCGGGATGGGCGAGTCGAGCTCCCGGAACGCGTTCGTCGACACCACCGTGCGACCGCCATCGAGGCTCCGGCGCACCTGGCCCATCTCGAAGTTCGTTCCGACCATTCCGATCGACACGAAGCCCTCGACGCCGTCGAGCTCCACCGTCGCGACCGTTCCCCCCGCCGGGTTCCCGAACGGCGCGCCGACCGGTTCCCACGTCCCGCCCTCGTCGGTCGAGCGCTCGAGCTGCGGCTGCACCACGCCGCTCGCCGACAGGATCACGCGGTACACCCCCGTCGAGCCCGCGCGCACCGAGCCGATCACGGCACCCTCGGGCGGATCGATCGCTTCCCACGCGCCGCCGTCGACCGACCGGTACGCGACGGACACGTTGGGGGGCGACGTGAACAGGGTACGCCCGACACACGTGACGGGCCCACGCTCGCCGAATGTGCTCGCCGGAACGTCGGGAACGGCGCGCCACGTGCCCGTCGAGCGCTCCCACACGGAACCGGCGTTCCACGCGAAGTCTTCGCTGCACCAGGTGGCGTACGGGTCGTCGCCCTCGGCGAGCGGGACCCAGCGCAGCCAGCGAACGGGCCCCGAGTCACCGCCACTGCAGGCGATCGCGAGGAGGGGGAGAAGGGGCAGGAGCGGTCTCATCCGGCATCCGGAGGGGGCGTGTCCACCCCCTCTTCCCAGAAGGACGGGTGCGTGTCGAAGTGGATCCAGGTCGTGCCCACGTGGCGCTGGAAGCCGCCCTGGTGGGGTTCCGCGAGCTCGCCGATCGTGAGGTCCCAGTCGAGCTCGTACTCCACCCGGTCGCCACGCTCGCGCGGGCCGTCGAGGACCTCGATCACCCCGAACGTGAGGGGCTTCTCGACCGGCAGCTGCCCGGTACCGGTCGGGTCGTGGAACCCCGTGCCACCGAGGTGGCGCATGTCCATCACCTCGCCGGACACGAGGTGGTCGGTGCCGAAGACGATGCGGGTCGCGGGCGTGTAGTCGAGCGCGAACGAGGTGCTGGACGACACGTCTCCGGAGCTCCCGTCGAGCAGGAAGATCGTGTACGGCGCGTTCGCGTACGAGAGACCGAAGCTCCCGCCGATCGAGCTGCACGTCTCGTACCGGGTCACGTAGTCGTCGCCGTACACCCAGTACCGCGACTCGCCGCACGGCTCGCCACAGGCCGCCACCAGCGCGCCTGCGGTCAGTGCCGCTCCGATCCTCCGCATCCCGTTCCTCCGCGTCCATGGTGACAGGCGGGGCGCGGGCTCACAACCCGCGTCGGCCGCGAACTCGGCCGGAAGGCGGGCGAGACCGTGCAGGGGGAATATCGGGTCCACCGTTCCCATGATCCTGCTCTTCGCCTGTGCTCCGCCCGTCCTCGAGCTCCAGGCCTCCCGTGACGCCAGCGGTGCCGTCGTGGAAGGCACGGTCGCGCTCGACCGCGTGGAGATCCGCGACGGGGCGGGCGCGCTGGTGGTCGCCCAGCGCGTGGAGCCCGTGTCCACGAGGGCTTCCGTGCGGGCACCGCTACCCCCCGGCACCTACACGATCGACGCGCGCGGTGGGGGACAGGACGCCCGCACCCGCCTCGTGGTCCCGGATCCCGGGCCGTTCTCGGTGCACGTCGAGGCCCCGCTCGGCCAGGACGCCCTCGCAGCCGGTGAGCCCGTGGAGGTGCCCGTGGGCACGGCCGTTCGCGTCGGGTGGGTGGTGACGGCACACCGCGACGGCCCGGTGTCCTGGGAGATCGGCGAGGACCGGGGGACCCGCGCGCTCGTCGACGGCGAGAGGGCCGTGATCACGGTCGATCTGCGGGACGAGCCCGTGCGGGGGCACGTGTGGTCGGGAGGCTCCGGGTCCCCTGGATTCGACGTACCGCTGGTGCTGGAGCCCCGCCCCGTGAGCGTCGACGAAGCCCGCGCGCGCCTGTCGGTCGTGGGGACCGCGCTGCCGGCACTGGGGGACGGCACGGTCGATCGCACCGTGCCCGTGGGCCGGATCCAGCTCCCCGCACCGTGGTGGGATGCCGTGCTCGACCGGTTCCACCTGGGCTTCCGGCCGCGCGACGACCAGGCGCCCCGGACGTACGTGGCGCTCACGCTCGAGAACCGCGGCGAGCGGCCCGTGAACGCGGTGGTGACGGCGCGAGTCACGGTGGAGGGCCGTCCGCACGAGGCGTTCCGACCGCGCCTCCGCGATGCGGTCGACCTCGACACCGTGCGCAGGCTCGTGCGGGTGCCGCCCGGCGAAGCCGTGCCCGCAGCGCTCCCGATCTACGTCGATCGCGCCCGGGTCCCCGGCGCCCTGCTGGCGGACGTCGAGCTCACGGTCCGCCCGCTCGGCAGCTCCGCCGTGCTCCACGAGGTGCACGTGCCCCTGGCGCTCCAGCGCGGCACGCCGTGGGCATCGGGCCTGCTCGTCGCTGGCCTGCTCGGCATGGGGCTCGGCTGGCTCGGCATCGCGCGCGGGCTCTCCTCCTGGCTCGCACGCTCGACGGGCGAGCTCACCACCGTCGCGGTGTTCGCGAGCCTCTCGTTCACGGTGGGGGCCGCGAGCCAGCTCCTCGGGCTGGGCCTGTCGAGCGTGCTGGGCCCGTTCGCGCCCTTCGTGCTGGGCCTCGCCGACGATGCCCTGCGGATGTGCCTCGTCGCTGCGCTCCTCGCCCTCGTGCCGCGTGTGGGGGTGTTCGCGCTGGCCACGCTCGTGGGCTGGCTCATGCGGGCGCTGGCCCTCGGCGCCGTGCACCCCGTCGACGCCCTGTACCTCGGCAACACCGTGTTCCTGACCGAGAGCGCCCTGTGGCTCGCCGGCATCACGCGCACCGAGCGGTGGATCGACGGCCCCACCGGGATCGCCTGGCTGCGCCTGACGCTCGGGCTCGCGGTGCCGAACGCGCTGGGAACGGCCGTCGCGCTCGCCGTGTCGGTCGTGCTGTACCGGCTGTACTACGCGGGCTGGTACGTGGGCGCGACCGTTCTGGTGCCGGGCTTCGTGTACGCGGCGGTGGGCTGTGCGCTGGCCGTGCCGTTCGCCCGCTCGCTGCGGAGGGTGGGATGAGCGCCCTCGTCGCCACCGGGCTCGGATGGACGTGGGCCGACGGAACCGTCGCGCTGGACGGCCTGGATCTTCGCATCGAGCCCGGAGAGCGCGTGCTGATCACGGGGCCCTCGGGCTGCGGGAAGAGCACCTTCATCCGCCTCGCCGCCGGGCTGCTCCCGCACCACGGGCTCGGGGTGGCACGCGGCCAGATCGCCGTGCACGGCGCGGATCCCGCGCGCTGGACGGGCGAGGAGCGCGCCCGGAACGTGGGGGTGGTGCTCCAGCAGCCCGGCGACCAGCTCGTCACGGGGTCGGTCGGCGACGAGGTCCGCCTGGGGCCCGCGTCCATCGGGCTCTCCGTCGATGTCCGCGCTGCGCTCGCCGATGTGGGGCTCGCGGTCGATCCGGCACGCGCGCCTCAGCGCCTGTCCGGCGGGCAGCAGCAGCGCCTGGTGGTGGCGGCGGGTCGGGCGTGCGGGGCCCGTGTGCTCCTGCTCGACGAGCCGCTCGCCCACCTCGATCCCGACGGCGCCCGTGCGCTGCTCGAAGCGCTGGACGGGCTCGCGAGGGCCGGCACGGCGGTCGTGCTGGTCGAGCACCGGCTGGAAGCCACGCTCCCGTGGGCGGATCGCGTGGTCGTGCTGCGCGCGGGGCGCGGGGTGTACGACGGTGCAGACCCGCCGACCGCCCTGCTCGCGGGGGACGGCCTCCAGGTCCCGCCGCTGCGGCGGATCGCCGAGGCGGGCGGTCTCTCAGGTCCGGTCGAGCCGACGGCGGTGGACGCCGGCGCTCCGGTCCTCGTGCGCCCGGCAGGCCCGCTGATGCGGGGCGAGCGTGCCCTGTGTCCGCTGCCCGAGCTCGTGGTGCGGTCAGGCGAACGCATCGCGCTGGTCGGTCCGAACGGGGTCGGGAAGTCCACGCTGCTCGAGGCGCTGGCCGAGGGCTCCGGGGCGGTGCACGTCCCCCAGGACCCCGACCTGTCGCTGTTCTGTCCCACCGTCGCGGCCGAGCTGGCCTACGGGCCCACGGAGCGCGGCGTCCCGGCGGCCGTGACCCTCGAGACGTTCGGTCTGCACGGGCTGGAGGCGCGCTCGCCCCACGGTCTGTCGCGCGGGCAGCGCCTGCGGCTGGCGGTGGCGGCGGCCGTGGCGGTGTCTCCGGAGATCCTCCTGCTCGACGAGCCGACGGCCGGGCAGCACACCGATGCCGTGAACCGCACGCTGGAGGCCGCGTGCGAGGCGGTCTCCGGAGCGCTCGTGTTCGCGACCCACGACGTGGAGCTCGCCCTCCGGTTCGCGACCCGGGTGTGGGTGCTCGGCGCCGACGGGCTCGTCGCGGAGGGTCCGCCTCACGAGGCCCTGCTGCACGTGCCGCTCCCCCCGCTCCAGCGCGAGCAGGCCCGGCGGGGCTGGCCCCTGGCGAGCGTCGACCGCCAGCTCGCGTCGTCCGGGGCCGGTCCGGTGGGCGCGCCGCCGGAGGCCGGGGTCCTCGAAGCGCGGGAAGAACCCCCGGAGCCGGCGCGCGCGGCGTCGATGCTCGGTCCCGCCGGGGCCCTCGCGGCGGTGCTCGGGGTCGGCATGCTCGCGGTGCTGCTCGATGGCGCGGTGGCGCTCGCGGGGCTCGCCGTGGTGTCGTTCCTGGTGCTGGTCACGCGGCCCCTCGAGGCCCGCACGCGGTGGCGCCTGGGGCTCGGGCTGCTCGCGGTCGTGTGGAGCACGGTGGTGTCGCAGGGCCTGTTCTACGGTGACCTGCCGCGCACGGCGCTCGTCCGGATCGGCCCGATCGCGCTGTGGTGGGAGGGCCTGGTGTGGGGGGCCGTGCAGAGCGCGCGCCTGGTGGCCGTGAGCAGCGCCGGCCTCGCCCTCGCCCTGTCGTACGCGCCCGACCGGCTCCTCGGCGTGCTGCGACGCCTGCGGGTGCCCGGAGGCCTCGCGTTCCTGGCGGTGACGGCGCTCCGGTTCGTGCCCGTGGTCGCGGGGGAGTGGGGCACCGTGCGCGCGGCCCGGGCGAGGCGGGGGAGGGCGCTGCACCGGAGAGGCCCGTGGAGCTGGGTCCGCACGGAGGTGCTCATGCTGCGACCCCTGGTCGTGCGGGCGCTCCGGAGGGCGCGCGTGCTGGCCGAGAGCCTCGACAGTCGCGGGTTCGACGTGCGGGTCGGCGTGCGGTCCGTCGAGCCGACGAGCCTGCTCGACCGCGCCACGGCGGGGCTGTTCGCGGGGGCGGTCGCCAGCGTGGCCGTGCTGCAGGCCGTGTACGCGCTGTACGTGTGGGATCTGTACCGGCATCCCGGGCTCTCGGGCCTGTACGCGTGGGTCCAGACGTGGTTGTAGCGCTCGCCGCCTGGGCCGCGGATCCGCCCGTCGAGGTCGTGGTGGTCGAGGCTCCCGACGTGTCGGTCGAGGAGGCCTCACCCGCGTCCGTGACGGTGATCGAGGTCGACGAGCGGATCCCGGAGGGCGCGGATCTGGGCGCGGTGGTGGGCCAGGCGAGCGGCGTGGCCGTGACCCGCCTCGGCGGGCTGGGGGACTTCGCGAGCGTGTCGATTCGCGGGTCGACCGGGCGCCAGGTGTCGGTGTTCCTCGACGGGGTGCCGCTGAACCCGGACGGGGTGGGCACAGTCGACCTGTCCGAGCTGCCGCTGCGCGCGTTCGAGCGCGTGGAGGTGTGGCGCGGGAATGCCCCGGTGGGCATGGGCGGGACGGCCATGGGCGGCGCGGTGAACCTCGTGACTGGAGAGGGCGAGGCGACCGCTCTGGCGGGGTCCGCAGGCAGCTGGACGACCGCGCGGATCCGGGGGCTGGCGTCGCGGCACACCCCGTTCGGCAACGTGTGGGCCGCGGGCCAGTATCTGTCGACGCTCGGCGACTACGTGTACCTCGACGACCGCGGCACCCGGTTCGAGCCCGACGACGACGTCCGCCTCGTGCGCGGGAACAACGACACCCGCGTGGGCTCGGGGAACGCGCGCGTCCGTGTGGAGCGCGATCGATGGCGGCTGACCGTGCTCGATGCCGTGCTGGCGCGTGACGAGGGGGTTCCGGGGTTCATCGGGCTCCCCACCGATCAGGTGCGGTACGGCGCCGTCCAGAACCTCGGGGTCGTGCAGCTCGACGTGAGCGGGACCGTGCCGCTCCGGGCCCGTGTACACGGGCGTCACCGGGCGGAGACCCTGACCGATGCCGGCCAGGAGCTGGGCACGGGGACGGTGCGCACGCGGACGACGAGCGTGGGGCTGGATCTGCAGTCCGCGTACGCGGGAGCGCCGTGGTGGCGGGTGGATGCCGCAGCCTCCGCCGCACTGGACGTGTTCGGGAGCGACGCCAGCCGCACCGTCCTGCGGGCGCACCTCGGGGGCACGGCCTGGGCAGCGCGCCGACGGGTGATGATCGCGCCCGTGGTCAGCGCGGTACGGCTCGACTCCCGCGGAGCGTCGGAGGCCTCGAACGGCGCCGTGCTGCCGCGGCTCGGCGTGCTGTGGTCCCCTGGCGGGGTCGTGTCCGTGCGGGCGAATGCGGGGCTGTACTTCCGTCCGCCCGATCCCACCGAGCTGTTCGGGAACCGGGGTGCGCTCGCCGGACGCCCGGATCTGCGGCCCGAGCACGGATCTCAGGTCGACCTCGGGGTCCGGCTGGCCACGGAGCCCGCGGTGCTCGAGGTGGGCGGGTTCCAGTCGACCTCCACCGACCTCATCGTGTACGTGCAGAACGCGCAGCAGGTCGCGGTGCCCACGAACCTGGGCCGCACGGTCGTTCGGGGCGTGGAGGCCGCGCTGACGGTGCGTGGGCTCTCGTGGCTCGACGTGCAGACGAACCTCACGGCGATGCAGTCCGTGAACCTCGCGGAGCCGTACGTCGGGAACGACCTGCCGCGGATCCCGAGGGTGCAGCTCGATCAACGCACGGCGTACGTGCGGGAGCGGTTCCGGTTCGGGCACACGTTCTCGCTGACCGACGGGGTGTACACGGACGCCGCGAACATCCACCGGCAGGCGGCGCGCCCGATCCACGGGCTGTTCGCGAGGGTGCCGCTCGGCGGCGACTTCACACTCGACGTCGACGTCCTGAACCTGCTCGACACCCGCACGCAGCGGGTGCGCGCGAATCCGCTGGATCCGGCGTCCGTCCGGGTGGACACGGCCATCGCGGACTTCGTCGGATACCCTCTCCCGGGGCGTACGCTGCTGCTGACGGTGCGCTTCGAGGAGGTTCCCTGATCGCGCTCCTGCTGCTCGCGTGCCGCCCGGAGCCGGCGTGCGTTCCGCCGTACGTGCCGCCGGAGTCGTACGCGTACGCGGGCATCCTGTCCGACTTCAATGTCGGGGGGCTCGCGTTCGGGGATGCCGACGGGCGGTTCACGGCGCCTGTCCTCGCCACGTCGGGCGACGCGCTGGTCCGCCCGGTCGATGGGGTGGTGTACGTGGTCGAGCGGGGCACGGTGGATGCGGTGAGCGCCGTCGACCCGGTGGAGCCCGACGCACCGGTGTGGCAGGTCGCGCTGCCTCAGGGCTGCAACGCGCACGACCTGGTGGGGTTCGCAGAGCGTCTGTGGGTGCCCTGCCACGGCACGGGCGACGTGCTGGTGCTCGATCCGGCGGAGGGGGAGGTCGTGCAGACCGTTCCGCTCGCGCACCTCGCCGAGGGTGCGGACGGCAACCCCGAGCTCGACGCGGCGGTGGTGGCGGGCGACCACCTGTACGTGGCGGCACAGCGGCTCTACGACGATCCGGAGGTGCCCGGCGTGCTCCTGGAGTCCGACGGAGGCCTACTGGTCGAGCTCGACGCAGCGGGTGCGGTCGTCCAGGCCCACGAAGTCGGTCCGAACCCGCGCATCTCGCGCGTGGAGGGCGGCATCGCCGTGCTGTCCGGGTTGTTCGTGTTCCCGGGCGCCTCGGAGTCCCGCGCCACCGACGGCGACCTCCGGATCTTCGACGCGGAGCAGGGCGTCCTGGGTCCCGCGGTCCTCGAGGAGACGGGCGACGACCTGTTCTCGGCCATCGACGCCGGCGAGCGGCTCGTGGTCCTCACCGTCGACGCGGACTCGAACAGCGAGGTGAAGTGCGTCGACCTCCGGACCGGCGACGTTCGGCGGTGGTCTGCGCGCGCGGGCTGGTTCATCACCAGTGCGCACCGTCCGATCGAAGGGTCCACGATCGTGGGCATCCGCCGGCCTCCCGAGGGGGGATTCGAGACGGGCGTGGCGGCGGTCTTCGATCCCGTGGCGTGCATGCCGCTGGGGGACGCTCCGACCTGCACCACGCTCGAGCCCTACGACTTCGCGGCGCTCTGACAAGCGCGAACGGGCGGCCCGAGGGCCGGCTACGTTATGGGGCGCGGACTCATGGAGGCGACATGACGCGATGGCTGCCGATCCTGGCTCTGGCGGGCTGCACCGGCACGGCCCCCCCTGACTTCCAGGGCGAGGACATGCTCGACTACTTCCCGTTCGAGAACAACGAGACGTGCGAGTGGCAGTACCTCAGCGAAGACACCAACCAGACGTACCGTCTCCTGGCCCACATCGAGAACGTGGAGCTCGTGGGCGAAGACCGTCGGTACACGGTGGAGTACACGAAAGACTGCATCAGCGACGACCCCACGTGCGTGGAGGGTGACTTCGTGCGCTCGATGACGTGGTCGGTGCAGGGCAACCAGGGCATCCACCTGCATCGCGTCGAGACCGAAGCGGGCGTGAAGGAGTTCGATCCGAGCCTGCGCTTCATCGACCGGTACATGAAGCGGGCCGACACCACCACGTCGGAAGCGGGCGGCAACACGTACACCACCACGCTGGTGGAGTTCGGCGACTGCCCCGTGCTCCTCGACTGGGAAGGGTGCGCCAAGCTCGTGGTCACGTCGTCGGGCGGTCCCGACCAGATCACCGGTACCTACTGGGTGATCAACGACTTCAACATCGTGGCGATGCTCTGGGACGATGGCGGTCTGCCCACCTGGCAGCTGTCCAACCACATCACGGTCGAGTAGCCTGCACGGGCGACGATCGGCCCGTGTCGGGTCGGTCGGGTCCGGAGTCTCCCGATGACGATGTTGCTCGCGCTGCTCGCGGGCTGCCAGCACGAGGTGAACCTCCGCGTGCTCCAGCCTGCCGACATCACGCTGCCCGACGACGTGCAGCGGATCGCGGTGCTCAACCGCTCCCGCCCGCGCAACGTCGGGCAGGGGGTGCTCGACACGATCGAAGGCGCGCTCACGGGAGAGGCCATCGGGATGGACCGCGAGGGCTCGCGAGCCGCGGTGTTCGGCGTGGTCGAGGTGCTGCGCGACAGCCCCCGGTTCGACGTGGTGATCCCCCTTGTCGACCAGTCGCAGTTCCCGTCCGACATCTTCGACCGTCCGCTCACCCACGGGCAGGTGCGCGAGCTGTGCCGTCAGCAGGGCTGTGATGCGCTCGTCGCGCTCGATGCGTTCGACTCCGACTCCGTGGTGAGCTTCGACAGCCACACCGAGAAGGAGACCGACAGCCACGGGCGCGAGGTGTCGGTGCTCGTGCACGACGCCCTGCGCCAGACCCGCGTGGTGAGCAGCTGGCGCCTGTACCACGGCAACGGAGACGTGCTCGACGAGGTCCGCGACTACCGCGCGGGCGACTCGTGGTCGTCGTCCGGGAGAACGCGCTCCGCCGCCGAAGCCGCGCTCGCGACGCCGTGGGACACCGCGCGTGTCGTGGGCACCACCTCCGGCACGCAGTACGGGCGCCGCATCGCGCCGCTCTACGTGTACGTGAGCCGTGAGTACTACGGGTCCGGCTCGCCGGGCCTGAAAGACGGGCGCCGTCACGTGAAGGCGAACGACTGGCAGGGGGCGCGCAAGGTCTGGCAGGAGGTGCGCGACGACCCCGACACGAAGATCCGCGGTCGAGCCGTGTTCAACCTGGCGCTGTCGTCCGAGGTGCGCGGCGACCTCGACGAGGCGTTGAAGCTCGCGAAGCGCGCAGCGGTGCTCCTCCACAACGGCCGGTCGCGCCAGTACGTGCGCATCCTCGAGAACCGGATCGCCCAGCAGCGCCGGCTCGACGACCAGATGGGGAGCGGTCCGCCGCCCGCGCCACGCCATCCCCGCGAAGACGACGCGCCTCTGGCGGTCCCCGCGGAGCCCCCGCTCGAGCGTCCCGCACCTGCGCCCGCGCCCGCACCGAAGCCGCGTCCCGCTCCGGCACCGGCGCCCGCTCCGGCACCGGCGCCCGCTCCGGCTCCGGTGCCCGCTCCGGCTCCGGTCCCTGCACCCGCACCGGCTCCCAAGCCTCCGATGGAGCGTCCCCGATGACCATGGCCTACGAGCTGCGCGAGCGTCTGGGCGACCACGCCGACTTCGCGCTGGCCGAGCTCGCCCGGTGGTCCACCAGTCCCGACACCAGCCGCTGGCACGTGCTCATCGAGCGCATGAGCGATCTGGGCCTGTACGACGAGCTCGCCGATGCGTTCTCGCAGGTCTTGCCGTTCGGCACCGGAGGGCGCCGCGGCGCCGTCGGAGTGGGGCCGAACCGCTTCAACCCGTGGACACTCGGCACGTCCGTGGAGGGGCACGTCCGCTACCTCCGGCGTCGGTTCGGCGACGGTCCCCTCCAGGTGGTGGTGAACTACGACGTCCGGCGCTTCCAGGATGCCGGCGAGCGCTACCCGAAGGGGGTGCCGAGCCCTCTCGACGGCATGACCAGCCGCTCGCTCGCCGAGCTGGCCGCCCGGATCTACGCGGCCCACGGCATCACGGTGTGGATCCAGCCCCGTGAAGACCGCACGTTCCTCGCCACGCCCGAGCTGTCGTTCCTGATCCGCGAGCTGGGTGCCGTGGGCGGGCTGAACGTGAGCGCGTCCCACAACCCGCCCGACGACAACGGAGGGAAGTTCTACGATCAGCACGGTGGCCAGCTGGTCCCGCCCGACGACCAGGAGCTGCTCGACGAGGTCGCCAGCATCCGCACCTACACCGCCTTGTCGTGGGAGGAGGCCGTGCCCGCCTTCCGGTGGCTCACGGCCGAGCACCACGAGTCCTACGTGCGCGCCGTGGTCGCCGATGCCCCCGAGGTCAGCGGCCCGAAGCCGGCGGTGGCGTACACGGCGCTGCACGGAGCGGGGCGGGTGCACGAAGTGCTCGCGGCCGCGGGCTTCCCGACGCGTGCGATCCCGAGCCAGATGCACCCCGACGGGGCGTTCCCCACGGTGCCGGGCTCCGTGGCGAACCCGGAGATCCCGGAGGTGTTCGAGCACGGGCTCGCGGAGCTCGAAGACGAGGTGCTGCTCTTCGCGACCGACCCCGATGCCGACCGGATCGGGGTGATGGTGCTCCACGAGGGTCGCTGGGTGTTCCTGAACGGCAACCAGATCGCGGCGCTCGTCACCGAAGCCGTGCTGCAGCGCTGGTCGTCGCCGCGAACCCCGCTGGTGATCGTGACGGAGGTCACGTCCTCGCTCGTGCGGCGGGTGGCCGAGGGGCACCAGGCGGCCGTGCGGAGCGACCTGCTGGTGGGCTTCAAGTACGTCGCCGACGTGATGAACGGGCTCGACGAGGCCGGTCCGCGTTTCGCGGTCGGTGCGGAGGAGTCGCACGGCCTGCTGGTGTCCGAGCGCATGCGCGACAAGGACTCCGGCGGCGGCGCGCTGTGGCTGGCCATCGCCGCTGCCGACGCGGCTGCGGAGGGTCGCACGCTGGTCGACGTGCTCGCGGAGCTCGACCTCGAGTACGGTCCGGTCCGGAACGGCCAGGTGCGGAAGACCTTCCAGGGGGTCTCCGGGCGCACGGCGATGGCCGAGCTGCTCGACGCGCTTCGCGAGGCCCCCCCGGAGACGTTCGCGGGGCGTACCGTGGAGGCGTTCCTCGATCGCCGCGACCCCGACGGCCCGTATGGCGCCATCCGCTCGGAGTCCGACAACGCGTCCCGCAACGTCCTCGTGCTCCACCTCGCCGGGAAGCAGGGCGACGACGGGGGGCGCGTGATCTTCCGTCCCAGCGGCACCGAGCCGAAGCTCAAGGTCTACGTGGAGCTCTCCGGGCCCCCGGGATTCGCGGGCACCACGCTCGACACCCGCCTCACGGCGCTCGAGCGCGAGGTGGCCGCGCTCCTCGGCTGACGGGCTCGGGGCTCACGGAGCGTCTCTGCGAGCCCTCGGGACCGCTACTTGCGGCGCCGGCGCGCGAGCGGGAGGGCCAGGAGCACCAGGAAGCCGGGAACCGCCGCGGCGGAGCCGGTGGCGAACCGGTGCTGGGCCTGCGCAGCGACACAGCTCAGGCAGTCGCCGCCGCCACCGCCGCCGCCACCGCCGCCGCTGGACTGGGCCGTGATGCGGACCTGATCGGGGCTCGAGCCGTTGGCGCTGGAGTCGGTGACGATGAGCTCGACCGTGTACACGCCCGCCTGGTCGGCCGTGAAGCGCGGCAGCGGGCTCGACGGGTCGTCGAGGGAGGCGCTGCTGTTGCTCGGCTTGCTGATGAGGGTCCAGGCGTAGGACAGCGGGTCGCTGTCGGGGTCGTAGCTGTTCGAGCCGTTGAGCTGCACGGTGTCGCCCTGGTCGACGTACTGGTCGGAGCCGGCGTTCGCGACCGGGACCTCGTTCGGCTGCTCGATGGTGATGGTGACGCTGTCGCTCGACGTGTACTGCCCGTCGTCGACCGTGAGCTCGACCGCGTACGTTCCGGGCGTGTCGGCGAAGAACTGGGCGTCGGAGCGGGTCTCGTTGATGATCGAGCCGGCCCATCCCGGCGGGCTGCTCGTCATCGTCCACAGGAAGTCGAGGGGATCGCCCTCGGCGTCGAAGCTGCCCGCACCGTCGAGCTCGATCACTGCGCCGGTGAGGCTCGACTGGTCGGCGCCGGCATCGGCCACCGGAGGGGTGTTCGGCGTGGTGTCGGTGTCGACGGGCTGGTCGGTGTCGATGCCGGGATCGGTGTCGACGTCGGTGTCGGGATCGACCGGGATGAGGTCGGTCTCGCCGAGCGCGGTGAGCCCACTGGAACAGCCTGCGAGCACCAGAGATGCAGCGAACAGGACGGAATGGATCGAGGAGCGGGTCATGGGGAGCACCTGGTGAGTCGCGCCGACGTTCGGGTTTCGTGGCGTGGCGGCACGCCGCGAGGGTCCGCGAGTTCCTCGGAGATTAGCACGACCACCCGCAATCCGCCCCTTTCGCGGCACCCCGCGAGCGTCTCAGTGCGCGGGCTCGGGGGGGAGTGCGGCATCCGGCTCGCGTGGCAGGCGCGACAGGCGCGGACCGAACTCCACGGGCTCCAGCATGGCGACCCCGACGGCGGGCCACTTGTCGTAGGTCTTCAGGTGCTCGAGGTACCAGACGAGCCCGTGATCACGGGTCGTCTTGTCGCTCATCTTCGTGGCGTGCCGCACCGTCGGGGTGTCGCCGGGCACCACGATGCCGAGGTGCGAGATCCAGATGGGGTTCCACGGGCGGTCGGCCCGCACCGTGAGCAGGAGGGTGCCCGGCCGGATGCGGTCGGCCGCCGCGATGGCATCGTCGAGCGACAGGACGTCGAGCGCCATCCGGCCCGTGGGCAGCTCCTCGTCGGTGAGCGCGAACTTCCCGCGGCTGCGCCAGGCGGCCCAGGTCGCCTCGTCGACCACGCGCTCGACGTGCTTCGGGGTGCCGTACCGCGCGGTGGTGTCGACCACCCAGCCCTGAGCGACCGCCCGCGGGATCCACTGCAGCTCCATGAAGTGGTTCCGGTGGGCGTACGCCATGTCGCCGTCGGCGTACCGGAGCGCCAGGCTCACCTCGGCCGCGTGGTCGGGGTCTCCGGCGAGCGCGAGGCCGAGCACCTCCTCGACGAACGTGAGGCAGTCGTACGCGTCGTACCGGACGGGCGGATCGCGGTCGACGCCACGCCCTTCGCCGAGCGGGTCGTTCACGTACGGATGCCCCAGCATCGCGCCGCTGATGGTGTCGATACGCTCCGCCAGCGGCGTATTGCGGGCGTCGATGGCCGCCTTGCGGACGTCGGCGGGCAGCGTGCTGTCGGCCGGGCCCGCCCACGCAACGAGGGCGAGCAGGGCGAGGTTCACAGCCCGAGGCGCTTGTTGTAGCCCGCCACGCTCTCGTACACGTCGTCGAAGCTGTCTTCGGGCAGATCGTCGGCCGCGGAGGACAGGGCGCGCTCGATCACGTTCTTCAGCGCGGAGTTGATGAGCTGGCGGTGCTCGCTCGGCGGGCGCCCGGCGAGGTTGTCGAGCAGATCGTCGGCCGGGAGCTCCCCGTTCTCGAGCACCGTGAGGTCGTGCAGGAGCGCCGTGTACTTCGAGGGTGACCCGTCGACGAGCAGCTGGATCTGGGCGCGCCCCCGCCCGGCGCCTGCAGCGGCGTCGAAGGCGGACGTGACCCGGCGGAGCACGTCGTTGCAGACCTCGATCTTCTCGAGCGCGTCGGCCTCGCTGAGGACCGGTGCCGAGAACTTCGCGGACGGCGCTTCGTCGGCTTCGAGGACCTCTTCGGGAGGCGGAGAGCCCGGAGGCCCCACGTCGACGCGGTCCAGATTGTGCGTCTCGGTGGAGAACCCGCCGTCACCGGCCCCGCGGTCGGACTCGTGGTCTTCGAAGAAGGCCATGTCCTCTTCGGAGATCTGCTCACCGGTGTCGAGCCATCTGGACAGGTCGTCGCCCGGCGACACGGCGTCGGCGTCGGCGTCGGGGCTGGGGGCGGGCTCGTCGTCGGCGTCGGGCGCATCGCCGGTGAGCTCGTCGGGCAGGGGCTCGAACGTGACGTCGTCATCGAGCTCCGGGATGTCGTCGTCGGCTTCCGGCTCGGGCTCGTCGAGGGGCTCCATGTCGCCCGATTCGAGGTCTGGAGGCTCTGCGTCGAAGCCGGGATCGGGGGACGTGGGCGCGGCCTCGGAGGCGAGCGACCCGAGGTCTTCGAGGGAGACGGACTCCTCGAGTTCGTCGGCGGGCTCGTCGAGAGGCTCGGGCTCGAGCTCCGTGAGCTCCGAGCGCCCTGGGACGAGCGCGCCGGAGTCGAGCATGGCGGCGGCGACGGCGCGGCCCGTCCACGGCTCGAGGGTGGACCGGAGGACCAGCTCTCCGATGGGGGTGGGCGTCTCGGTCACCACCGCCATCAGCGTGGCTTCGAGATCGTCACGCGGGTTGCCCTCGCCGAGGCCCACCTCGAGGGTGGTGGGCCAGCGCATGGCGAGATCGGCGTCCTTGCAGGTGGTGTCGATCAGCCGGGCCGCGTTCTGGCCCATCTGCATGTTGTCGACGAACACGCCGAGCAGGGCCTCGAAGCGGGGCTCTTCGGTGGCTGCGACGAACCCGATCAGGTTGTCGCGGAAGCGATCGAACAGGATCCCGTCGAGTGTCGGGCCGTCGACGGCGTCGAGCAGGATGCCGAACACGGGCTCGCCCGAGGCGACCTGGGCTTCGACCTCGCCGAGCCGGGCGTAGGGCAGGGCCCCCGAGATCCGGATGCGACGCAGGATGAGGCGATCGTCGGAAGGCGTGGTTGCGCCGACGATATCGCCGTTCATGAGGTAGACCTCGTACGGAGCTCCGTCGGCCTCCAGGACCAGACGTCCCGTGGAACGTTGTGCGACCTGCCTGAGGAGTTCTCTCGTGGCGGCGCTTTTCCGAGCTGTCGTACTCACGACCTTCCTTCGAACCCGACCGTTGGTGGGTACGCTAGCGAAGGGTGCCGGAGGGGGTCAAGGACGGACTCCGCATCGATCGGAGCGGCTCCCGGAGGCGTGGCGCACAGGCCAGGTATGGCCGGGGTTCAGCGCCAGTTCTCCTCTCTCTGCTCGGGCTGGTACGACGCCGGTTCGTACTGCGTGCTGTCGATCGTCGCGCTGTTGGTTGGCGCGGTGGCCGCTACCGGGGAGCGCTGGACCTCCTGACGCAGCTCCTGCACGACGAGCCAGTTCGACACGCCCCAGCCGACGCACGCGGCCAGGAGGATGCCGTAGGCCAGCATCGCGCCGTTCGACAGGTCGCGGTCGCGGCGCAGCCATCGGCCCCAGCGAGCCGCTGTGGTGGGCGTCTCCACGGCAGGCGGCTCGTCGAGCGCGGCCAGCACCGCGTCATCGACGGCGCGAGCCATGCGCTCCATCACGTCGGCTGGGATCTCGAGGCCGGGCTCGGGCGTGACGTCGCGGAGGCGCAGATCGAGCTGAGCGCAGGCGTCGCAGGACTCGAGGTGCTCGGCGACCCACGTCGCTTCTCCAGGGGAGAGCTCGCCATCCGCGAAAGCGACGAGGCGTTCCTGGACCCAGGGGCACTGCATGGTCTGACCTCTGTGGGTGAGTGCGTTCATTCTCCCACAACCCTCAGATCGTCCATCACTTCCATCAGCTGCCCCTTCGCGCGCGAGAGCCGGCTCATGACGGTTCCGAGCTTGATCTCGAGGGCATCGGCGATCTCGGCGTACGACAGGTCGTCGTAGTAGCGGAGCATCAGGATCTGGCGGTGGTTGTCGGTGAGCTCGTCCATCGCGGCCAGGATGTGCTCCTGCTTCTCGGTGGAGAACACGAGATCGACCTGGTCGGCCGCGGAGAACGTGGCCCGCGGCACGGTCTCGAGGATCGCGGAGCGACGGCGGCGATCGCGCCGGATGTTGAAGCACAGGTTGCTCGTGACGCGGAACAGCCAGGCCTTCATCTTGAAGTCGGCCTCGAAGAAGCGCTTCTCGCGCATGGCCTTGATGAAGACCTCCTGCGTGACGTCCGTGGCCTCGTGGTAGTCCTTGAGCACGTAGCAGGCGTGATGGAACAGGCGGTCGCGGTACTTCCGCACCACGAGGTCTGCTGCGGCGCGCTTGTCCTTGCGCGCGATGGCCTTGATCTCATCGTCCTCGGGCAGTGCGTGGCCAGACAGGACTCGAAGTGCGTTCATGTTCACCCCCGTTCGGGTTGCTTCCCGATCGACAGCCACCAGACGAAAGGGGTCCGCCTTTCTTCGGAGCCCCCGCGAGCGATGACGAGTCGTGACCTCGGATGACCCGACCGGACCGACGGATTCCGGCCCTTACACGGCTCTGACACCCCGCCTGTCGGCCGTATTCCCGCGCGTCGACGAGCCCTGGAACGAGAACGTCCCGGTACGCCGATGAAGGCGTCCGGGACGGTCTTTGCGCACCTGAACGGATGCGCGGAGCCCGTGGGGCTCAGTCTTCGCGACGGCTCTCGGGCACACCGCCGAAGCGCGTCTCGGTCTCGGTGCCGTGCGAAGCGTCGTCGGCGAGCTTCTCGAGGTGGGCGTCGAGATCCTTCTGCGTGATCTTCTGGCGGCGGATGTGGTGCCGCACGAGTCGCACGTCGTACTTGATGTCGTCTTGCATGTCAGGCCTCGGGCGGGAGCTCGTCGTCGAGAATGGGGGTGGACTGACGCTCGACCGGCTTCCAGCGATCCTCGCTGAGCACGGCGGACTCGTCGATCTGGAACTTTCCGGCAGCGATCTCCCGGAGTGCCGTGACGACTTCCTTGTTGTCGTCCTCGTTGAGGATGAGGGCATCGCGACCCTTCACGAGCTGCTTGGTGCGCTCAGCAGCCACGAGAACCAGGGAGAACCGGTTCTCCACCTTCTCGAGACAGTCTTCGACCGTGATCCGCGCCATGGGACGTCCTCCGGCAAGGGATGGGAACGCTCCGACCTATGGGCACAGAACCTGCATGTCAAGTGGACGTGCAGTGCTCGATGCGGCACCCGGGAGGCGCGATCAGCACTCGTCGGTGGGTTCGCGAGGGAGAACCAGCCCGCCCGCGTAGAGCGTGGCCGCCGCGCCGGGATCGCCCGCGAGCATCCACGAGTCGCACGCCGCCAGCAGCCCGGCTTCGTCGGTGCTTCGGGCGCGCACGCGATCCAGCAGGTCGACGCACTCCCGGAAGCCCTGCGCGAGCTCGCCGAACACCGGACCGAACGCATCCGAGAACCAGCGCTTCAGCACCTGATCGACCTTGAGGTACGCGGCCGACCCCATGTCCTCGTAGTAGCCGGGACCGATGACGCGACGCCGGCGATCGAGGTGCTCGCGGAAGAACCCCAGCAGGTAGAGCGAGCGATCGCCCAGCTCGCGGTACGTGGACGCCTGCTGGCCGGGCGGCGCGTTGGCCGCGCGTGCGTGGAGCTCGGCGAGCGTCTGCGTCTCGTCGGGCCCGCGGTCGCTGCGCGCACGGTCGGCGAGGAGCGACGCCAGATACAGGCTCGTATCGTCGGAGATCTTGAGCGAAGCCTCACTTCGGGCGTCTTCCACACGGCCGTGGAAGAAGTCGAAGAGGTTGTCGGCTCGAGCCAGGGTCGGTTTCATTCACTGTCCCCTTGACGGCCTGGGAGGCAGTGCGTACCTCATCGCCCTCTCGGGATGGGGTCGCCCTGCTCTGTGGGGCGCGATCCGCCGGCTCTCCCGTCGGATTGCGCCATTCGGGCAGGATCTCTTCATCTCACTGGAAATCGTAGCAGCCGCATGACGGCAGTCGCAAGGAGTTCGACATGGACATTCGCCCGCTGTACGACCGGATCCTGGTGAAGCGCGTCGAGAATCCCGTGAAGTCGCGCGGGGGCCTCTTCCTTCCGGAGAGCGCCTCGGAGAAGCCGAGCGAGGGCGAGATCCTCGCGATCGGCCAGGGTCGTCTCGCCGAAGACGGCTCCGTGAAGCCGCTGGCCGTCAAGGTCGGCGACCGCGTCCTTTTCAGCCGCTACGCCGGCAACGAGATCAAGGTCGACGGCGAGGAGCGCCTGGTCCTCCGCGAGGACGAAGTGCTCGGAATCGTCGAGGCCTGATCCTCTCACTCCCTTTCTGAATCGCGAACACCCGACATCGGAGGAAACGATGGGTGCAAAGGAAATCATCTTCGACGTGGAAGCGAAGAACAAGATCCTCGCCGGCGTCGACACGCTGGCCAACGCCGTGAAGGTCACGCTCGGTCCGAAGGGCCGGAACGTGGTCATCGAGAAGTCCTGGGGCGCCCCGGTCGTCACGAAGGACGGCGTCACGGTCGCCAAGGAGATCGAGCTCGAGGATCGGTTCGAGAACATGGGCGCTCAGATGGTGAAGGAGGTCGCCAGCAAGACCTCCGACATCGCGGGTGACGGAACCACCACTGCAACGGTCCTGGCCCAGTCGATCTTCCGCACCGGCAGCAAGCTGGTCGCGGCCGGCCACAGCCCGATGGACCTCAAGCGCGGCATCGACGCGGCCACCGAGGCCATCGTCACCCGCCTGCACGAGCTCTCCCGCCCCGTCACCGACAGCGCCGAGATCGCGCAGGTCGGCACGATCTCCGCCAACGGCGACGACGAGATCGGCAAGCGCATCGCCGACGCGATGGACAAGGTCGGCAAGGAAGGCGTCATCACGATCGAGGAGAACAAGGGTCTCGAGACCGTCTCCGAGGTCGTCGAGGGCATGCAGTTCGACCGCGGCTACCTCTCGCCGTACTTCGTCACCGATCAGGAGCGGATGGAGGTCGTCCTCGAGAACCCCTACATCCTGATCCACGAGAAGAAGGTCACCGCCATGCGCGACCTCCTCAAGCTGCTCGAGAAGGTGGTCCAGGCGGGCCGTCCGATCCTCGTGCTCGCCGAGGACGTCGAGGGCGAGGCGCTCGCCGCGCTCGTCGTGAACAACATCCGCAAGACCCTCGTGGCCGCCGCCGTGAAGGCGCCGGGCTTCGGCGACCGCCGTAAGCGCATGATGGAAGACATCGCCACGCTCACCGGCGGCCGCATGATCGCCGAAGAGCTCGGCATCAAGCTCGACACCATCGGGCTCGACGACCTGGGCCAGGCCAAGAAGGTGATCATCGGCAAGGAGAAGACCCTCATCATCGACGGTCAGGGCTCCGACGACGACATCCAGGCCCGCATCAAGCAGATCAAGGCCCAGATCGAGGAGAGCACCTCCGACTACGACCGCGAGAAGCTCCAGGAGCGCCTCGCCAAGCTGTCGGGCGGCGTCGCCATCATCAAGGTCGGTGCGGCCACCGAAGTCGAGATGAAGGAGAAGAAGGCTCGCGTCGAAGACGCGCTGCACGCCACGCAGGCGGCGGTCGAGGAAGGCATCCTCCCCGGCGGCGGTGTCGCGCTGCTCCGCGCCTCGCGCGTGCTCGACGGCCTGAACGTGCCGAGCGCCCAGCAGTTCGGCGTCGACATCATCCGTCGCGCCTGCGAGGAGCCGCTCCGCATGATCACCTCGAACGCGGGCCTCGAGCCGGCCGTGATCGTGGAGAAGGTGCTCGGTGGCGAGGGTGGCTTCGGCTTCAACGCCCGCACCAACGAGTACGGCGACCTGGTCGCGATGGGCGTGATGGACCCCACCAAGGTCACCCGCTCCGCGCTCCAGAACGCCGCGTCCGTGGCGAGCCTCCTGCTCACCACCGAAGCGATGGTCGCCGAGATCCCCGAGAAGAACGCGGCTCCGCCCCCCGACGGCATGGGTGGCATGGGCGGCATGGGCGGCATGGGCTTCTAGGCCCCGTTGCTCTTCGGGAGCCCCGTCGCAGCGGAGGTCCGGCCCAGGTCGGTCCCTCCGGGCGGCGGGGCTCTCGTGCGTTCGGGTGCCGGGGGCTGGGACGGTCCGTGAGTCCCGAGGGCTCGCAGGGACGGTAGGTGAGTCAGCGACCCGCGCCGGGACGCCAGAGCACGGAGGTCTCCACCTGGTAGGTGACCTGCAGGAGGTCGCCGGGCGTCCACGACGAGAACCGGCTCGTGGCGCCTCCCACGGTGAGGTACAGCCCGGTGTCGCGGACCCCGTAGCCCACCCGGGTGCGGATCTCGCCGGCCCACACGCGGTCGTTCAGCATCACCTCGCCTTCGAGGCACTGCACGCGGCCCCGCGCGAACCTCCGGACCTCCACGCCCACCGTGCCGAGCGGGAAGGGTGTGTGGTCGTCGACCGCGATCTCGCGCACGTCCCAGGTCGCGGCCCCCAGCTTCAGGTGCACGAGCGTCGTCGTCAGCGGGGTGAGCCCCCGGAAGCCGAACAGCGCGCGCGCTCCGCCCCACCGCTGGGGTCGGAACCCATCGACGATCGCGAGCCCGTCGATGGCCCCGTACATCTCCACGCCGACGTGCGCGTCGTCGGACTCCACGCGGAACCGCCCGCCGGACGTGACCCCCTCGGAGGTGACGAACAGGTAGAGGTCGTCGACCACGGCGCCGGCCTGCTGCACCCGGTAGGTGGTCGTGGCCTCCACCTCGAACGTGCTGGCCGCCGCGGTGGCGAGCAGCGCGATCACTCGCGCGGACCGCGCTTGCCGGGGCCCGGAGGGGGGGCGTCGGCGGGATCCGGAGCGAGGCTCTCCAGGATGTCGGGCGTTCCGTACACGGTGACGAGCTTGGTGACGGACGGGCGCAGCGCCGGATCGGCGTAGAATTTCTTCCAGTTCGGGAGCCCGCGGATCGTGCGGAACGTGAAGCCTCGGGTGAGCGCCAGCTTCATGTGCTTCTCGAACGCTTCGGAGTTCCCCTGGTGCGCAGCGACCTCGGCCTCGCGCCATGGACCGAGCCACGCTTTCGGACCGGTGGGCACGAGCCGGGAGACGTTCGCGAACGCACCGGCCGCTTCGTCGAGCCGCTCGGACTGCAGGTACACCTCGCCGAGGTCGTGCCACGCGTCCGCACGGTCGGGGTCGAGCGCCACGGCGTTCTGGAGGTGCGTCTCGCCTTCGGCGCGGTCGCCACGGGACAGGTACGCGAGCCCGAGCAGGTACTCCAGGCGCGCATCCCGCACGACCTCCGCCTGGAACGAGCTCGCGATGTGGATGGCTTCGTCGAGTGGCTCCTGCGTGCACGACCGCAGCCCCGGTCCCGAGCTGCACGCCGCTTCGATCAGGCTGTTCACGCGGTACCAGGTGCGCTGGACGAGCGCGTCTTCGTAGTCGGGGAGCGGCACCTCGGCGTGTGCCAGCAGCACCAGCCACATCATGGTGCCCGACGCTCCGCGCTCACAGCGTCACGAGGTAGCGGTCGACCGCCTCGCGCTCCATGAGCCCCAGGCTGCGATCCAGGCAGTCGGTGCACACCGGCACGGCCTGGTAGACGTAGACGGCGCGCGCCATCGTGTTCGTCTTGCCGCACAGCTGGCAACACTTCGCGGGATCGTCGGTCTCGAGCTCGCGGCGACGGGTCGCGATGTCGCCCATGCAGCGGTCGCACACCGCGGTGGTTCCGCTGCCCAGCAGGTGCCCGACCTCGCCCTGACGGCGCCCGCACGTCGAGCAGTGCGCATCGGCGTCGTCGGGCAGGGGACGGACCGTGGTGCGCTCGTCGGACGGACCGAGCCCGGCGACCAGGGCATCGACGAGGGGCTCCGCGCCGAACCGCCGCACGTCGTTCCGCAGGAGCTGCGTGGCTTCGGACTCCCCGCGCAGCGCGAGCGCCGCACGCGACGCCACCACGAGGTCGTGGTCGGCCTCGGCCGCCCAGCGATGGAGCAGCGAGCGCCCCTGCGCCGAGCCGCGCTCCCCGATGGCGAGCAGCAGCAGAGCCTGCCAGCCGCGCGCGATCTGGCGCTCCGCTTCGATCCGCTTGCGGTGCGACTGGAGGTCGCTCGCCGGACCGTGCCGGTCGACCGCGGCCCGGTTCAGGTCTTCTTCGCCCACGTTCAGCCCGGACGTGAGGAGGTCTTCGGGGATGAGCGTGGTGAGCGCGAGCACCTCACGGGCCACGTCGACATCGAACTTCACGCCCGGCTTCTCGAGGTGTGCGACCGCCCGCTTCGCGCGCGTGAGGCTGCAGAACTGCAGCGCGGCCTCCCACAGCAGGTAGCGGAGCGACTCGTCGGTGGTGAGCGCCATCGCGCCGAGGATCGGGCCGACGGGATCCTTGTCGACCTCTCCGAGGGCCTGCAGCAGGATCGAGATGCGGTTCCGGGTGGAGACGCGGGGCGTCACCCGACGCTGCCCGTCGGCCCCTTCGAGGATGGCCTGGACCGGCAGGCGGTCGAACCCGCTCACCTCGGCGCGCAGGGCCTTTCGCAGCCAGCCGAGGTCGCGCGTGGCGGAGCGCAGCCGCACGAGCTCCGTGAACGCCGGGACGTGGTCGGGCTGGTCGCTCAGCAGATCCTTCAGCACCTGTGCGGCGTCGTCGGCCTGCCCCTCTTCCATCAGCGCGCACCCGAGCGTCCAGCGGGCCTCGGCGTCCGTCGGGTCGATCGCCAGGGCCCGATTGCAGGCCTGGCGCGCTTTCGAGACCTCACCGAGCTGCAGGTAGCTCATCCCGATGCGCGCGTAGACCTTGGGGCTGTCGGGGTGCGCTTCGAGGTGCTGGCGCAGGTACAGGATGGCGTTCTTGTGCTTGCCCAGGTGATAGCTCGCGAGCCCCAGGAAGTACTTCGCGCGCGTGCGGTACTTCTCGGAGTCGGTGGCGATGGTGAGCAGCTTGTGGGCTTCGTTCCAGCGCTGCGTGTGCAGGGCCGTCATCGCGAGGTGCCACGTGAGGTCCTGCGCGATCGACGGCGTGGGGTCGAGCTGGAGCGCCTGCGTCGTGTGGTACTGGCTGCGCTCGACCAGCCGCGGCGGTGTGCCGAGCTCGCGGGCGCGCTCCCACAACAGCATCGCGAGCAGGTGGTGGGTCTCGAAGCTCTCGGGCGACAGCCGGCACGCGATCTCGAGCTCGCGGAGCGCCTGGTGGCGGTCGCCCATCTCGCGGTACATCGAGCCGAGGGCGAAGTGCACGTCGGCCCGCTCGTGGTGGTCTTTCAGCGCCTGGTCGAGGTACCGTGTGGCGGGCTCGAGCCGATCGAGGCCGACCAGCGACAGCCCCGCGATGACCATCGCGCCCGCGTTGTTCGGATCGGTGCCGAGCACCCGGCGCGCCTGCGTGAGCGCGCGGTTGTACCAGGGCTCCCCACCATCGTGGAAGCGGGCCTTCGACAGGCAGTGCTCGGCGTAGTCGAGGCGCGTGCTCACGTCGTCCGGCACTTCCTCCAGACGACCCTCGAGGCGGGAGAGGTGCCAGTCGAGCTTGTGGTGAGGGTACATCGGCGGGATCCCGGGGCAGGGACGTGAACGTATCAGAGCGAGGATCTCCCGTCACCACCGCGTCAGGACGGCATTCGTCCCATGCGCCGACGCAGCCACACCGTGGCCGGGAGCGTGACGCCCAGCGCCGCTCCGAGCCAGGCCACCGAGCCTCCCACGACGGGCCCCGCGAGGGGCATCAGCAGCGCGGCCAGCAGCGCGTACGCCGCGACCGAGGCGCTCCCGAGCATCATCGGCCCGACGGCCCCGCCCGACACGGCGTCCCCCTGCGACCACCACAGAGAGACCATCGTCGTGACGAAGATCGCCGGGAACACCGAAGCCACGCCGGCCAGCAGCGGGCTCCCGACCTTCGCGATGACCAGGGCCGTGCCGATGGCGGCCGCTGCGAGCGCTCCACGTGCGAACAGGGCCACCGGACCGACCCGGTTGCGACCCCGCGGCGCGGGGACCCCGTCCCAGCACGCCCACACCCCGGTCCCCACCAGCGCGACGAAGCCCGTGGCGCCGAGCCACTCCGCCCGCATGCCCCGGTCCGACAGCCCCCGCGTCACCTGGACCAGAGCGACCGCACCCACCGACCAGGCCGACAGGGACGCCACGATCATCACCCCGAGGCGCGCGGGGAGCCCCCAGGCGGGCAGGCGGGGAGGCAGGGCGCGCCACACCCACAGGAACCCCGCGTTCAGCAGCATGCCGGGCGGCACGGTGCACAGGGCCTCGCGCAGCCCGGCCGTCTCCATGCCGGCGTACATCCCGAGGGACGCCGGCACCAACGTGCTCGGCAGGGTTCCGAGGAAGCCCCCGATCACCCCGCCGAATCGCTCGATCGCGAGCGTGACGAGCACCGCGACGACGCCCGCGAGCACGGACGGGACGACCAGCGTGACCCACAGGCTGTGCACGATTGCTCCCCGGCGGTCCGTAACCCCGCGGGTTAGCACGGGCCGACCGTACGGAGCGAAGTTGGACGAGCTCGCCGCCGGCCTGAGGCGCGAACAGGCGATCACTGCGCTGCTACCGTTGTTCTTCGTGTCTGGCGCGACCGCTCTCGTGTACCAGACCCTGTGGAATCGCGACCTCCACCTCGTGTTCGGCACGTCGACGTTCGCCATCGCGACCGTCCTGTCCGCGTTCATGGCGGGCCTGGCGCTCGGCGGAGCCGTGATGGCGCGCTTCGCCGACCGCACGCCGCGCCCGCTGGCCGTGTACGGCGTGCTGGAAGCCGTCATCGGGATCTACGCGCTCGCCTTCCCCTGGATCGTCGGCGCGGCCCGTCTCGTGTACCTCCAGACCTGGCACGCGCTGGAGCCCTCGCCCGCGGTGTTCGGGCTGATCCAGTTCGCCATCGTCGGCGTCACGCTGCTGCTCCCCACCGCCGCGATGGGCGCGACCCTGCCCCTGCTCGCCCGGTTCGCGACCTCCCGCCTGGGCACCGCCGGCGACCGCATCGGCACGCTGTACGCGGTGAACACCGCCGGTGCCGTGTTCGGGACGTGGTTCGCGGGCTTCGTCCTCCTGCCCTCGGCCGGTCTGTGGCTCACCACCGTGCTCGCCGCGAGCGCGAACCTCCTGCTCGGCGCCGCAGCCATCGGGCTCGACCGCTGGAATGGCGCCGACCAGCAGACGGTCGACGTGCGTGACGATCTGCGCGTGCCGTTCACCCCCGAGATCGTGATGGTCGCCTTCGCGCTCGGGCTCGCCGGGTTCAGCTCGCTCGTGTACGAGGTCGCGTGGACGCGCCTGCTCGGGCTGATGGTGGGCGCGAGCGTCTACGCCTTCAGCGTGATGCTGCTCGCGTTCCTCGTGGGCATCGCCATCGGCGGCAAGGTGGGCGGCCCGCTCGCAGACCGTGCGCTCAAGCGGTCCGGTGTGGCCGGCGTGTTGTGGCTGCTCGGCGGTGTGGAGGCTGGTGTGGCCGTGCTCTCGTACGGCCTCATGTACGTGTTCCCGGAGCTGCCGTTCTGGTACGTCTGGATCTTCGACCTCACAGGCGCCGCCGAGAGCCCCACCATGATGTGGGTCACGTCGCTCGTCGTGAGCGGGCTCGTGATGACGCCGCCCGCGGTGTTGATGGGCATCGCGTTCCCGGTCGCGGTGCGTGCCGTGGTCGGCGACCGCGACGCGCTCAGAGCCCGTGGGGACCGTCTACGCCGCGAACACGGTGGGCGGCATGGTCGGTGCGTTCGCTGCCGGGTTCGTCCTGCTGCCCCACGTCGGGGTGCAGGCCACCATCTTCCTCGCAGCCATGGTCAACCTGCTCGCCTGCGCGACGGCCCTGTTCGCGGCCCGAGACAGCGAGGCCCCGCCATCTGGGTCGCCGGCCCTCGTCCGTCGTGGTCGCCACGCTGGCGTTCGTGGTCCCGCCGCCTCCGTGGGACCCGCTGCTGATGACGAGCGGCATGTACCACTACGTGACGGAGTTCGAGGACCACAGCCGCGCGGGCATCCTCGAGTACAGCATCGGGCTGTACGACCTCGTGTACTACGAAGAAGGCCTGTCCACGGTCGTCACGGTCGCCCGCAACAAGGAGAGCGGGAACATGTGGCTGGCGAACAACGGCAAGGTGGACGCGTCCACCACCACCGACATGCCCACCCAGGTGCTGTGCTCGCTCCTGCCCATGCAGTACGCGAAGTCCACCGACCGCGTGCTGGTGATCGGGCTCTCGCCTCGGGCATCACGGCGGGTGCGGTCACCCAGCTGGACGACCTCGGAACGCTCGAGGTCGTGGAGCTCGAGCCCGCCATCGAGAACGCCGCGCGCTTCTTCGGCTCGTACAACAACGACGTGCTCGACGATCCCCACGTCACGCTGCTGGCCAACGACGGCCGCAACCACCTGCTGATCACGCCCGAGCAGACCTACGACGTCATCGTGAGCGAGCCCAGCAACCCCTGGATCACGGGCGTGAGCAACCTGTTCACCCGCGAGTTCTGGGAGATGGGCAAGAAGCGGCTCAAGCCCGGCGGCGTGTGGTCGCAGTGGGTGCAGATGTACGGCATGGACGACCGCGACCTGAAGTCGCTCCTGCGCACCTTCGCGACGGTCTACCCGCACGTCATCCTGTACGCGACCATCGAAGACGCCGACCTGGTGCTGGTCGGCAGCGACGAGCCCCTGGTCCCCGACGTGTCCCGCTCTGCGTGGCTGCTCGGCCAGCCGAACGTCCAGCGCCAGCTCGAGGAGGTCGGGGTCACCGACCCGTACGAGATCGTCGCGATGTTCCAGATGGACCGCGACGACATCCTCTCGTCGACCGAAGGCAGCCCGCTGAACACCGACGACAACATGCGCATCGAGTACAACGCACCACTGAACCTGCACCGCGACACGCACGACGAGAACATGATCTTCATGCTCCGCCACGCGGCCCTCCCGAAGGCCCCGTTCGTCGAAGCAGACCAGTGGAACCGGCTCGCCGAGGCGTACGACCGCCGCGAGGACTCCGCGCGCGCGATGGTGGCGTACCAGCGCGCCATGCGCCTCGCGACCTCCGACGTCGAGCGCGAGGCCTACCGGGAATCGCTCACCGAGGTCGTCGAGCGCGTGCGCGCCGCCGGCGAGGAGGATGGAGAATGAGGTTCGTGTGCCTGGTGCTGGTGGGGGGCTGCGGTCTCTCCGAGGACGCGTTCCGCGACGAGCAGGCCATGCTGGCGTGCGAGCGCGACGCGGTGTGCAACCCCGACGGCCCCGATGTCGACTGCAGCACGCGGACCGGAGGCCCCGCGAGCACGATCATCACGTGCCGCTACGACGCCGAAGCCGCGCAGGCGTGCCTCGACGCCATCCCGGCGGCGGAGTGTGTCGGTACGACCTTCGTGCAGCCCGGTGCGTGCGCGCAGGTGTTCGTCGACTGCCAGAACGACGCCGGGTAGCGCGCGCTACGGGCAGGAGGCCGGGGGCGGCGAGAGCGTGGCGAGGTGCCCGGTGTAGGCCTCCTCGTCGGGCACGGGCACGCCGCGAGGGTCGCCTGCGCGCTCACCCACCACGTACACCTGCTCGGGGGTGAGACCGGCATCGACGTACGCTTCGAGATCGGTGTCGGCGTTCCCGTAGGCCGCGACCACCACGTCGCCAGCTGCTTGCGCGTCGAGCAGCACGCTCGCCTTGTACGCCCGGGCCTCCTCGCCGGCGGCCGCCACGCCTGGAGAGAGGAACAGGTCGCCCTCGGACCGGGGGAAGCCGTGCAGGTCGAGCCAGTCGCTGGTGGCCTGGCGCATCGTGCGGTCGTCGGTGAGGGTGATCTGCTCGCCTCTCGCGGTGACGTACAGCACGCGGTATCCGGCGTCTGCCCAGCGGCTCATGGCCGTGTTCGCGTCGGGCCGCATCGCCTGGTCGTACGCAGCGTCGAGGAGCTGGGCGATCAGCTCCCCGTCGGACGTGGTGAGCGTCTCGTCGATGTCGGACACCACGAGCGCTTCACATCCATTGGGGAGGTCGGAGTCGGACGGCTCGGCTCCAGAGCACCCTGCGATCGCGAGCAGGCCGGTGAGGACGAGCGGACAGCCCGCTCTCATCGCGTCGACCCGGCCTCTTCGTCTTCCGGGTAGTCGGCGTACAGCGAGCCGTCGAACGCGCTCTCGAGCTCGTCGACCATGAGCGCCTTCTTCACCTGGCGGGTGTGGATGGCCACGACCATCCCGTCGAGCACGCCGAGCGTGAGGTAGATGCCCGCGCCGATGCCCCACCACAGGCTCGGATGCACGACCGCGCCCACCGCGCAGGCCGCGAGCGACACGGCCAGGATGCGGCGTGCGACGTGGTTGTGCCGGAGGTCGCGGAAGTTCCGCATGGGCAGCCGGCTGATCATCAGGAAGGCGAGGAACGTGACCAGGAGGACCAGCGCCCAGGCCGGCACGGTGTAGTTGCCGAAGTAGCCGTTCGCGACCCAGATCGCGGTGACCAGGCAGCCGCCCGCCATCGTGCTCGTGAGCCCCTCGGAGTGGCCTGCGTGGTCCCACGGCTTGTCTTCGTTGGAGTCGCCCTTCTGGACGTTGAACCGCGCGAGGCGGAAGGCGGCGCACAGCACGTAGAAGAAGCAGGCGGCGGCCCCGACGGCACCGAGCTCGTGGAGCTTCCACACCCAGGCGATGATGGCGGGCGCGACCCCGAAGCCCACGATGTCGGCGATCGAGTCGAGCTGCACGCCGAACTCGGTGTACCGGTTCGTGATGCGGGCGACGCGGCCGTCGAGCAGGTCGAAGATGCCGCCGAACACCACCAGCACGCAGGCCTTCTGGAGCACGTCGGACGAGACCTGAGCCCCCGAGATGAGCATCAGCGCGTAGGTGCTGCAGAAGATCGACGCGGAGGTGAACCAGTTCGGCGGGTTGAGGAAGTGTCGAAGCACGGGAACTCCGGTCGGGGGTCGATACCTAGGGCATTGCGGGCTCGAACGCAACGAGTCTGCACACGACGTGTGTCCACCGTGTGAAACGAAGCGGGACGGGGTAGATCGCGACATGCGGGTGGTGGTGCAGAAATACGGCGGCTCGTCGGTGTCCGACCTCGACAAGATCCGGGCGGTCGCCGATCGCATCGCGCGCACGGCAGCGGGAGGGGTGGGCGTGGTCGTCGTGGTGAGCGCCATGGGCAACACCACGAACGAGCTCATCGCGCTCGCGACCGAGCTCTCCAGCGAGCCCGACCGGCGCGAGCTCGACATGCTCATCTCGGTCGGAGAGCGCATCTCCATGGCGCTCGTCGCCATGGCGCTCCGCGACCGGGGCGTCGACGCCGTGTCCCTCACGGGCTCGCAGTCCGGGATCATCACCGACGACAGCCACGCGGATGCGCGCGTCGTCGAGGTGCGCCCGGCGCGGGTGCAGCAGTGCCTCGAGGCCGGCCAGGTCGTCATCGTGGCGGGGTTCCAGGGCGTGTCGCGGTCGCGCGAGGTCACCACGCTCGGTCGCGGAGGGTCCGACACCACCGCCGTGGTGCTCGCGGCAGCGCTGGGTGCCGAGCACTGCGAGATCTGCTCGGACGTCGACGGGGTGTTCTCGGCCGACCCGCGGCTCGTGCTCTCCGCGGTGAAGCTCGATGCGCTCGGTCTCGACGAGGCCCTCGGGCTGGCGCGCGGCGGCGCGAAGGTGCTGTTCGAGGATGCCGTGCGGTACGCCCGCGATCACGGCGTCGAGCTCCAGGCCAGCGCCACGTTCGGTCCGGGCTCGGGCACCCGCATCGTGCGTGACTCTGCGGGCTCTGCACGGGAGCACGCCGTCGCCGTCACGTCCGACGTGCTGGAGCGCGTGCGGCCCGTCGCAGACGACCTCGCGCGCCTCGAGCGTGCGGGCGCGCAGCCCCGGCGCGTCCTGGGCACCGAGGTGTGGCTCGACACCCGCAACGTGCACGGGCGCCTCCCGGAGCTCGCGGGCGAGCGGCTGGGCCCGATCGGCGTGGTGTCTGCGGTCGGGTCGGGCTTCGGGGAGCAGGCCGGGCGCGTCCAGGCCGTCGCCGCGCAGCTCGGCAGCGCGGTGTTCGGGGCCGCGGGGGATGTCGCGTGGTGGGCGGTGGAGGTGGCGGTCCTCTCCGATGCCGTGCGCACCGTGCACGACCGCGTCACGCGGTAGGCCTACAGCAGCCCCACGTCGTCGAACACGAGGAGCGTGCTGCCCCCGGAGCGGTCCTGCTCGGCGGTGAGATCGCGGATCAACACGCGCTCGAGCTCGGCGGGCTCGAGCGTTCCGGCCGGACCCCGCGCTTCCTTCAGCGGCACCGACAGGGTGACGGCTTCGCCTGCGACCAGCCGTCGCACGCCCGCCGGATGCTGGAACGCGTTCCCCCGCTCGTCGACGAACAGCACACCCACGCGGGCGTCACGGCCCTGCGACATCACGGTGGCCGTGAACCGGCGCGGTGCGGGTGTGGGCTGGCTCGCGCCGAACAGCAGGGTGCCCGGCACGTCTTCGTCGTGCCGCGTGACCCACACGAGCACGGGGTTGCCGGAGCCCTCTTCGATCCGGATGGATCCGCGGTCGGACTGCGTCCAGTAGTGCACGATTCCGTGGTCGCCCTCGAACCCCCACACGGTAGGGACCCGCGTGATGGCCGTGGACTGCACCTCGAGCCGACCGAGCAGCTCGACGCACTCCTGTCGGGCCGGGCCCGTGCGGATGCAGTCGCGCAGGGCCTCGCGCGCGCCGGCGTAGTCGTCGCGCTCCACGCGGGTGGTCGCGAGCCACAGCAGCGCCCACGACCGCACCGGGTCGTCTTCGGCCAGGCTGCGCGACAGGCGCAGGAATCCCGCGCGCGCCGTGGCGTGGTCGCCGAGGGCCCGCGCGAGCAGGGCGTCTTCGAGCTCCTCGCGGCTGTCGGCGGCGAGCGCCGTGAGGGCGAGCAGCGCGAGCATCAGCCCTCGTTCGCGATGAACCGGTAGCCGACCCCGTGGAGCGTCTCGATGAAGATCGGGTTGCTCGCGTCGTCGCGGAGCTTCTTCCGGACGTTCAGGATGTGGGTGTCGACCGTTCGGGTCGTGACGTTGGGGCTGTAGCGCCAGATGCCCGTGAGCAGCTCGCCGCGCGGGAGCACCTTGCCGCGGTGCTCGATCAGGTAGCGCAGCAGCTCCTGCTCGCGGTTCGACAGGCGCTCCTCTTCGGAGCCGTGCCGGATGACGTAGTTGTCGAGGTCGACCTCGACCGCGCCGAACCGGTACACGCTCTTCGCGCCGCCAGAGCGCCGGAGCACAGCTCCGATGCGCGCCTTGAGCTCCTTCAGCGAGAACGGCTTCGTGACGTAGTCGTCGGCGCCGAGGTCGAAGCCCGTGAGCTTGTCGTCTTCGGACGTGCGGGCCGTGACGAAGATCACGGGGCCGTCGTAGCCGACGTCGCGCAGGGCGCGGCACACGGCGAACCCGTCGTGCTCGGGCTCGGGACCCTCGTTCAGCATCACGTCCAGCACGATGGCATCGGGCGGGAAGCGCTCGTGGATGCCCACCGCCTCGGAGCGGGACTGGGCCGTATGGACCTCGAAGCCCTCACGCGTGAAGAAACGCTTCAGCGTGTCCTGGACGGCGAGCTCGTCTTCAACGAACAGGATTCGCGGCATGTTGCGTCACACCTCCGGCGCCCTCGGGCGGCTCGAGTGGAAAGCTCAATGTGAATGTGGTGCCTTCACCCGCTTCGGACTCGACCGAGATCGTACCGCCGTGGGCCTCGACAATGTACCGCACGATGGCCAGCCCGATCCCCGTTCCCTTCTTCCGGCGGACCTCGGGGTTCGTGGACCGGAAGAAGTCGTCGAACACATGGGGCAGCTCGTCGGCCGAGATCCCGATGCCGTGGTCGGACACGCTGATGTCGACGCCGGTCTCGGTGCCCTCGACGCGCACGCCCACCCACTTGCCTGTGGCGCCGTACTTCACGGCGTTCGACAGCAGGTTCGTGAGCACCTGCCCGAGCGCCTCGCGGTCGAGCCAGACGGGCGGGAGGTCGTCGGGGAGCGTGAGCTCCACCTCCATGCCCTTGTCCTCCAGCGACCCGCGTGCGGCCTCGACCTGGAGCAGCACCACCGCGGCGAGGTCGTCCTGGCGGAACGAATAGCGCTTGGCGCCGCGCTCGATCGCCGCGAAGTCGAGCACGTTGTCGACCAGGCGCGACAGGCGCTCCGACTCGCGCACGATCGCGTCGTAGTGGAGCTGCCGGTCGGCGTCGTCGTAGCAGAGGTCGAGCTGCAGGCTCTCCGCCTTCAGGCGGATCTGCGTGATGGGGGACCGGAGCTCGTGCGACACGTTGGCCGCGAAGTCGGCCTTCATCCGTGCGTTCTCGACCTCGCGGCCGACCAGTCGCGCGGACAGGAGCACCCCCACGAACACGAGGAACACCGCCAGCAGCACGATCGCGATCCGGGCCCGGCGGCGATTGGCTTTCTGCGTGGCGAGGGACTGCGGATCGGCGTGGGTGACGGTGAGCGTGAGGAACGCCATCTGCTCGCCCAGCGGGCGCTGCACGAGCGGCTCGGTGCGCATCGCATCGCCGGCGGGCACGAGTCGGGCCTCGAGCTCGGCGTCGGTGGCCGTGGCGCGCCGGGCCGTGTCGCGCAGGTGCTCGAGCACGTCGTCGATGGCGAACGCGAACAGGTACTCCTCGCCGCTCGAGGTGCGCACGGTCGCCCACAGCGCGCGGCTGTTGGGGCCCGGGAAGTACGTCCACTCGCCTTCGGGACCCGTCTGGGTGGTCGCCAGCAGCTCGAGCTCGCCCGCGACCGTCTCCGCCCACCGCAGCTGGGCGGTGCGCTCGTTCAGGCGGTCGCGGGTGCGGGCCAGCCAGTCGGGGTCGGTGGTGGCGGGGAGCGCAGCGAGCGCGGCGCGCGCGACCGTCGGCTCGCCCGGCTGACCGAGCGTCCATCGGCGGTTCAGGATGTCGGTGACCAGGGACTCCAGCGTGACCGCACCGATCTCGGGGTCGCTCTCCATCCGGAGCTGCCCCTGCGTGAGGACCACGAGGTCGCCCACGCGGAACCCCATGCGGTCGCGGACCGACGCGAAGTCGGAGTACACGTCGGACAGGATCTGCGCGCCGTTCCGCGGGTCGAGCCGCGCGCGATTCCGGGCCGTGGCGAAGGCCACCTCGGCGAGCAGGGACGGATTCTGCGTGTTCCGACCGGCCTCCGCGAAGGCCTGTGCCGCTCGCGTCGCGTCGCCGGCCCGCTCGGCGGCCAGACCCTCGCGCCAGGGCCGCCGGAACGCTGCGTTGTCGGGGAGGACCTGCTGGGGATCGGGGGGCGCGAAGGGGGCCGCGAGCTCGCCGTTCGGGTCGAGCCGGAAGGCGACGCGCAGGAACGGGGAGAGCTCGCCGAGCCGGTCGAGGGGCGAGCCCCCCTCCTTCAGGCGCTGGGCCGTGCGCTCCTCGAAGCGCCCGAACACGCTCTCGAGCTCCTGCTGGACCTGGCCTTCGATGCCCTCGGCTCGTGCGCGGAGGTCGGCGTCGAGCGCGAGCTCCTCGGACCGGATGGACGCGAGCGCGAAGTAGGCGAGCAGCAGCGCGGGCAGCAGGATCGTGACGACGAACACGCCCGCGAACCGCAGGACGTCGCGGAGCCTCCGCACCTGCTGGATGGCGGCGACCTCTCCCCGCCAGCGGGAGAGGATGGAGAGCAGGAACCGGTTGACCGGAGACTCGCGGAAGGTCGCCATCCGCCGCTACCGTATCAGCAGAAGCGCGTGCGCACCGGGTCGAACGACATCAGGAAGGTCCCGGTCGTCCCGTCGCGGTTCTTCACGACCACCCCGCGGGCGTCCTCGCCCCGCACCGCCAGCACGAGCACCGCCCCGGCGTCCGCTTCGAGCGGGCCCACCGCGAGGGCGCCGTCCTTCCAGAGCGCGTGCAGCGTGTCGGGATCCAGGCGACCATGCTGGACCGAGCCCACGAGCACGACCGCCGCACCGGGCCAGTCCGGACCGAGCGACTGAGCGTGTGACGCGTCGCGGAGGCCCGCCACCACGGCGCGGGTGCCGTGCTCGGGGTCGTCGACCGCCCACCCCTCCACGCCGTCGATCACCACGAGCGGCGGGCGACCCTCGTGCGCATCGGACACCGCGCGGACCTTGCGCGTGAGCGACTCCAGCGTGCGCTCGGCGGCGGCCGGGGCCCACAGGTGCATCGACGGACACTGGACCGCGAGGTCGCGCGCGGCGGCGTCGATCTCGCCGTCGCCCTGGAGCACGGAGGGGGCGGAGTGGCCCGTGTCCATCGAGAGGAAGCGCGCCACGGCCTCGTCTGCGCCCATCCGGGTGAGCACGATGAGCACCGGGAGCCCGGAACGCGCGCTGGCGTGGGCGATCTGGAAGGCGAGCGACGTGCGCCCGCTGCCGCCCGAGCCGAGCACGGCCAGCACACGACCGGGCCACAGCGCGTCGAGACGATCGCGCAGGGCGGGGATGTCGGGCAGCGGGAACCGCGGACGCAGGTGCGGGGTGCGGCGCCGCTCGAGCAGCCGGTCGACCGCTCCGGAGAGCGAGGTGCCCTCGAGGTCCTGCTCGGCGCGCACCCGGGTGTCGAGCGCGCGCCACCCGTCGAGCTCGCGCACCGCCTCGTGGGGATCGAGCGCGCCCGCGCTGGCCGCGATCCACCGGTAGCCGCCGGGACCCACGGCGGGCACGGGCTCTGCCCGCCAGACCTCGTCGGTGATCGGGCTCACGATGCCCACGTCGTGACGGGGATGCCGCGCCCACTCCGCGACGCGACGGGCCGTGTCGACGTCGACGGGCTCCGTGAACGGGACGATCACGCGCCACCGGGCCCCGGGGGGCCGATCGCCCCACTCGAGCTCGTGGAACCCCGTGGTGTGCGCGACGAACGCGTTCCGGCCCCACCACTCGAGCAGGTGCTGCGCGTCGACCGCGGGTTCGTCGACGTACTCCACGAAGAGCCCGTGCACCCCGAGCACACGCGCGCGGGTCTCGCGAGCGGACAGCGCCAGATCGCGCGTCACCACGCGGGTGTCGTCGCGGAAGCGCGCGAACGTCCAGGCGGGCAGGCGGTCGGACGCCGCCTGGGTCGTGCCCGCGCCGGGCCAGAGCTCGGGACGCGACACGAGCTTCATGGCCGTGGGCCACGAGCGGTCCGCGTGTACGCCTCGCGTGGCCCACCGGTGGGGCGCCGGGAACAGGGTGGTCGGGAGCACCGGCCCGTGCGCGAGGTGCTCGGGCACCGACCCCGACTTCAGTGCGACGGCGTCGAGCTCGTCGGGGCCCGAACCCATCAGGCGCGCACCAGCGACCCGTCGGACGCGTAGTGGAGGGGCTCGATCGGGGTCTGGAGCATCGCCGCGGCGTCGCGGTACTGCCGCAGCGTGAGGTGGGTACCGACATGGTCGACGTACACGTCGATGGGCGGGTGCCCCGGTCCCGGACCCAGGAGATCGAGCAGCACGCGGTTCGGGGCCTCCGAGAGGGGCCGCTGCGCGTACAGGTCGTGCAGGACGCGCGGGATCTCGTCGGGGTCGAGCCCGTAGAGCTGGAGCCACGGGCCACGCACCGTGCTCGGGTTCAGTCCGAGGCCTGCCGCGGTGAGGCTCGCGAGATCGCCGTCCAGCAGGGCCTGGAGGCTCGCGACGGCCTCGGCCAGGTAGCCCTCGCGCACCCCGTGTGCGATCCGCGCGTGGTGGGCGCGGTCGGTCTCGCCTTCGGCGGGCTCCAGCCGGAGATCGCGGGCGGAGGCCGTCCACCGGATGCCCAGCGCGTTCACGTCCATCCGGCACACGCGGTTCCACTGGGCGTCCTGGCGCCCGAGCGACACGGCGTACCTGGACCGCGGATCGAGGTAGAGCTCGCGCACGGCGTCCATCGCGGGCACCAGATCGTTCGCGACGCCCTCGCGGTCTTCGTAGACCACGCGGCCTTCGACCTCGACGCGGATCACGTCGGTCCACGCGGACGCTTCGAGCACCAGCTCGAGCCCGATCGCGTTCGCGTGGTGGAAGCTCGCCTCGGCGCAGAACACGTCGACCTCCTGCTCGCTGTCGTCCCTACCATGGTCACGCCGAACGCGAGGAACAGCGGGCGGTCGCGCCGGGTGTAGGATGCCCCCCATGAAGCCCTGGTTCTCCATCCTGTTCGCCGGTGCCACGTGGGGTTGCACCTGTTCTGGCCCTGTGGAGCGCGCACCCTCGGGCGACGAGCTCGTCGATCCGGGGCACTTCTCGGAGTGGGGGCCGCTCGTGGATGCCGTGGCGTCGGGGCGTTCCGAGGCCGCGCACGTGATCGCGCGCGACATGACGGAGGGATCCGTCGAGGGCAGTGCGGAGATCGGGAGCGCGCTCGGGTTCCTCCAGCTCGCCGAGGGCGAGGAGCTCGCCGACGGGCTGGCGGCCGCAGCCGTCGCCTGTGGGGCGTGCCACCGGGACATCGGGGTCGCCCCGCCGGACTCCACGAGGGCCGGGAAGCGCTCCGACCCGCGCGGTCCGCCCGCCTGGACGCACCCGGGCGCGGCGCGGTTCCTCGCGGACGTCGTGGTGTGGTCCGCGGAAGACGGGGTGCGCGAGAAGAACACCGATCTGCGGCGGGCCTGGGATGCCGGCGCCGACCCCGAAGCGAAGCTCGCGGGCGCCCTGAAGGTCTGCCAGACGTGCCATTCGGGGGCGCCGCCCGTGGCGTCCGAGGTCATCGCGAAGCTGTGCGACGACCCCTGCGGAGGCGACGTGGATCTGTTCCGCCCCGCAGACGGGCCCGTCGATCGGCTCGTCCAGTCGGGCGATCTCGGGCGGTGCTCGCACATCATGATGCGGTGGGCGACCCTCGACGGCACGGTCGAGCACCAGGCCAGCGACCGGCCTGCGGAGTCCGTCGAGGCGGCCGAGCAGTTCCAGGCGGCGGTCTCGGCGTTCATGGGGGAGCGTGTACGCGCCGCGGTGGTCGACTGCCCGGAGATCCCCGAGACTCCCGGGATGCGGTAGAACACGGCATGAGCCTGGAAGGCCTCGACATCGTCAGAGAGCTCGGACGCGGCGGGATGGGCGCGGTGTACGCCGCCACCCGCGACGGGCGCGAGGTCGCGGTGAAGGTGCTCACGAGCGATCAGGCCGCGCAGCCCGCCTATCTGAAGGCCTTCCGCACCGAGGTCCGCGCGATGGCCACGCTGTCGCATCCCTGCATCGTGCAGGTGCTCGACTTCGGGGTCGTGAAGGAGGGGGAGGGGGGCGAAGCCCTGCCCGTCGGCTCGCCGTACGTGGTGATGGAGCTCGCGCCCGACAACCTCACGTCGAAGTGTGGGCAGTCCGACTGGCCGACGGTGCGCGCGTGGCTCGAGCAGCTGCTCCAGGCGCTGGCGCACGCGCACGCCCGGGGCATCACGCACCGCGACCTGAAGCCGGCGAACGTCCTCCTGTCCGACGGGCGCGTGAAGATCGCGGACTTCGGGCTGGCGCGTGCCTTCGAGACCGATGGGCGCGGTCAGCACGAGCAGCCGGCCGGAACGCCGGGCTACATGCCCCCCGAGCAGCGCCAGGGCCGCTGGCGCGACATCGGCCCGTGGACCGACCTGTACGCGCTGGGCCGCCTGGCGCTCGACCTCGTGACACTCCCGCGTGGCGGCACGATCCCGGTCCCTCCGGACTTCGGCGCGTGGGTGTCGCGGCTCCGCCAGGAGCGCCTCGGCGACCGCTACCTGCGCGCGGCCGACGCCCTGAACGACCTGCGCGGCCTGCCCGACGCCACGCTGGCACCGCTCGACGGAGTGCTGGGCGGTGTGGGTCCGGCGGCCGACTCCGACTTCGCGGTCACCCAGCCGTACTTCGAAGACGAGGACAGCGTGCTCTCAGCGCTGCCCGAGCCTCTCCCGATCGGCCCGATCGTCGTGCCCGACGCGCCCCTGGCGTCCTCGAACGACGACGCGCTCGGCGGCATCACCCTGTCCCGGCTGCGTCCTCTCGGGCTCACCGGGCGGGAGGTCGAGCAGAGCGTGCTGTGGGCCGCGCTGGAGCGGGCGCACCACGGGCACGTCGAGATCGTCGCCATCCGCGGTGAGGCGGGCGTGGGCAAGCGCGACCTCGCGATGTGGATGTGCCACCAGGTCCACGAGACGGGCGTGGGCTCGGTGAACCTCGCCACCCACCAGCCGCACCGGGGTCCCCGCGCCGGCCTGGCCGGGATGATCGCGCGCGAGCTCCGGTGTCTCGATATCGACCGGTCCGCCGCGTTCGAGCGCGTCACGGCCTTCCTCGCGGAGCACCCGCACCCCCGGTCGGTCGGGCAGGAAGCGTGGGAGGCCGCCGCGCTGCTCAAGATGATGGCGCCCGCGCTGGGCCCCGGGGAGCGGCCGCCCGTGGCGCTCGGCCCGCAAGACCAGCGGTTCGAGCTCGTGGCGCGGTTCCTCGAGCGCGAGGCGGGTGCGCGTGTGCCGCTCGTGTGGCTCGAGCAGCTCCAGCACGCGCACGGCACGCTGGCGTGGATGGACTGGCTGCAGAAGCGCGGCGGGCGCTTCCTGGTGATGGCGACCGTCGAAGGGCACCGGGTCGACGAGGATCTCGCCGCACTGTCGAAGCGGCCCACGTTCATCGACCTCGCGCCGCTGCCGTCCGCGATCCTGGCGGCGCGGGTCCAGCATCGCGTGGGGGTGCGGAACCCCACCACGGCCGCGGCCGTCACGCGGGCTGCGGGCGGCGACCCCATCCTGGCGGGCCAGATCTTCGAGGACTGGGTGGCCGAGGGTCGCATCCGGCCCGATCACAGCGCGCCGGATCCACTGCCGTCCCGCGTCGACGCCCGCACGGTCTGGCTCGGCCGGCTGCAGCGGGTGCTCGGTCGGCGCGACCGCTTCGGTGCGCTCGCGCTCGCGGGGGCCGCGGTGCTGGGGATGGAGGTGAACGCGGTCCGGTGGCGCGACGTGCTCCGGCGCGCGCGCGTCACCCTCGACGAAGACCTGTCCGACGCCCTGCTCGCGGAGGGGCTCGCGGTTCCGCTCGGTCTGGGCGGCTCGGGCGACTTCCGGTTCGTGAACCCGCTCGTGCGTACGCTGATCCTGGAGCAGTCGAGCGTCGACGTGCCGCGCCTCCATCGCGCGGCCGCGCTGTCCTTCCGCGTGGAGCCCGAGACCGTCCTGCGCCGGGCCTTCCACCTCGAGCGCGCGGGCGACTCCCGGGCCGCGCTGCTGACGCTCAAGGAAGCCGTCGCGGTGCTCGTGTCGATGCAGGAGTGGCCGCTGCTCGAAGACGTGCTCGGCACGCTCCGGTCCACGCTCGAGCGGGAGCCGCTCGACGAGGCGGCCATCTGGGCGGACGTGGGGGAGCTCGCGCTGCAGTGGAGCCGGTCGCAGGGGGCGGAGCTGGTCGACGACGCGCTGGCGGTCGTCGAGCGCGCGCGTCCGTGGCCCGGGGCGCACGGTGCGGCGGCCTTCTTCGCGGGTCGGGCGGCGTATGCGGCCGGCCAGCTCGAGGTCGCCGAGCGCATGCTCGTCGCCGCGCAGACGCTCGAGGGCACCGAGCAGGACGCCATCGCGGCCGAAGCCGAAGCGAACCTGGGGGTCATCCGGTACCACCAGGCCCGGTTCGACGAGGCGCTCGACCTGCTGGCGTCCGCCGAGGAGCGCCGGCGCGACCCCGTGGGGGTGCTCGCGAGCGCGGTGTTCAAGGCCAGCGCGTATGCGCACCTCGGTGACGAGGACCGCGCCGGTCGGGAGCTGGAGTCCATCGCCGAGATCGCGGAGTCCGCGGGCTGGCTGCCCCGTGCTGCGTACGCGAACGCGCTGGGCGAGCGGGCCCGACGGCTCGGCGACTACGACGCCGCGGCGGCTCACTATGCGAGCGCGTTCCGGACGGCCTCCGTGGTGAACAGCCCGTCCGCGTGGGTCTACCGGCTCAACCAGGCGCTCGCCGACCTCCTGCGCGACCGTCCCGAAGGCGTGGCCGAGCACCTCGACGAGGCGATCGACGAGCTCGAGGCCCTCGAGCACCGGCAGTTCGCGGCGTCCGGCAAGGTCATCCGGCTCGTGCTGGCCGCGCGCGAGGGCGACATCGCGACCTGGGATCGGCTCGCCGGCGCGCTCGAGGTGTTCGATCAGCTCGGGGCGTACGACGCCGACCTCGCCCTGTGCGGAGAGCTCGCGGCCGCTGCGATGGCGGTGCACGACCCCGGGAGGGCCGCCGTGGCGGCGTCGTTCGCGACCCGTCAGCGCGCCGGGCTCGCTCCGGCGGGGTAGTACGCACGCGGTCGTCAGGGAGCTACAGTGCCAGCCATGTGGTTCCTGCTGTTCAGCTGCGGTCCGGTCGTCGAAGGCGGACCGCCCCTCGAGGTCACCGTCTCGCCGGCCGAGCCGGTGCAGGGGCGCGATCCGCTGGTCTGCGATGCCAACGCGGCGTCTGTGCAGTGGCTCGTGGACGGGGTCGCGGTCGACGGGGAGGGGCCGCTCGGGCGCCAGGTGTCCGCTGAGCGCACGCGGCTCGGGCGCGAGTGGACGTGCCGGGCGTCCACCGGGGCCGTGCAGGCCGAGGCCACCGTGACCGCGGAGCCGCTCGGCTCGAACGTGCTCTTGTTCCTGCTCGACGACATCGGGGTCGACAAGGTCGGTGCGTACGGCATGCTCGACGACGCCCCCCCGCAGACCCCCGTGATCGACGGGCTCGCGGAGACCGGCATCCGCTTCCACCGCGCGTGGTCCACGCCGGTGTGCAGCCCCACGCGCGCGACCGTGATGACCGGACGGTACGGTCGGCGCACCGGGCTCGGGCGCATCATCGACCAGGAGGCACCGGCGGCCATCCTCGCGTACGACGAGATCATGGTGCCCGAGATGCTCGCGTGGGCCGACCTCCCGTACGCCACGGCGATGACCGGCAAGTGGCACCTCGCCTGGCTGCTCCCGCGCTACCTCGACCACCCGTCCGCGGGAGGGGGGTTCGAGTACCACACGGGCTCGCTCGAGAACCTCGGCCGGTCGATCCAGAACCCCGAGTTCCCGCGCGGCTACCGGTACTGGGAGAACAACCGGAACGGCTCGCTGTCGTGGAGCACGGAGTACGCCACGGCGTACACGGTCGACCAGTCCATCGCGCTCACCGAGAACATGCCGGAGCCGTGGTTCCTGTACGTCCCGTTCAACGGCGCGCACATCCCGTACCACGACCCCCCGGAGGACTGGGTGTACACGCCCGCGGCCGACACCACGGGCCCGGAGCGCTTCCGGGCCATGGTCGAGTCGATCGACCTCGCGATCGGGCGCGTGCTGGACGGCATGGACCCCGACGTGCGCGCGCGCACCACGGTGTTCGTCGTGGGGGACAACGGGACGGCCACCGCCAGCACGCTGCCGCAGCTCGAGCTCGCGAAGGGCACGGTGCTCGAGGCGGGCGTGCGGGTGCCGTTCATCGTGAACGGGGCGGGCGTGCAGGAGCCGGGCGTGTCCGACGTGCTCGTGAACACGGTCGATCTGTTCGACACCATCGCCGCCATCGCGGGCGCCGACCTGTCGCGCATGGACGCCGAGCCGGGTGCGCTGCCCCGCGACTCGCAGAGCTTCCTGCCCGTGCTGGGCGCGCTGGACGCTCCCGGGCGGACCGTCGGGTACGCGGAGGCGTTCGAGCCGAACGGTCCCGGGCCGTACACGCAGTCGTTCCGCGCGGTGACCGACGGCCGGTTCAAGCTCATCGAGTTCGAGGGGGTGGAGGCGGGCGCCGTGCTGTTCGACCTCGAGAACGACCCGACGGAGTCGGACGATCTGCTGGCTGCGGGCCCCACGGGGGACGCCGCGGAGGCCCTGGAGCGGCTGGAGGCCGCGATGGACGGGTACGTCGAAGACCTGGTGTACGACGCGCCGTTCCCGGAGTGAGCTCGGAATCGGAATCGATGTCGGTCTCGAAATCGATGTCGGTCTCGAAACCGATGTCGGTCTCGAAATCGATGTCGGTCTCGATGTCGACCTCGACCTCGACCTCGACCTCGATTTCGACCTCGACCTCGACCTCGACCTCGACCTCGACCTCGACCTCGACCTCGACCTCGACCTCGACCTCGACCTCGACCTCGACCTCGACCTCGACCTCGACCGCGACCTCGATTTCGACCTCGATTCGGACGGCAGGCTCGCGGAACCCCGAGCCGGCGGGCTTGTCTGACTTCGCGTGTCCCAAGTCGACGGAGGTGAGATGCTGGCGATGCTTGCGACCGCACTCGCTTCGGAACCCGTGTGGGCCGGCCTCGCCGAGCGTCAGCTCGCCCACTTCTGCGCGACGGACCGGATCTTCGTCGGGACCCTCTCGAGCGCGACCTCCTTCCCGACGCCCGGCCACCACGACGCCCCGATCCACACCACCCTGGTGTTCGCGGTGGAGCGGAACCTCGTGGGCTCGGGCGCGTCCTTCATGTGGACCATGCCGGGCGGGCGGCTCCAGAACGTCGTGCTCGACGGCGAGCTCGAGCCCCTCGTCGTCGTGGACGGCCAGGGGATGCCGGAAGGGAAGGTCGGCCGGCGGTACCTGATGGCGTTGACCACCCTGAAGCAGGACGTGGGGCCCAGGAAGAAGGGCGAACAGCGCCACACTGCCAGCTTCTCGATGGACGCCGACGCGTCACTGCCGTCGCAGGCCGAGCTCCAGTCGGCGTTCCGCACGAGCTGCGCAACTCTCTGAGCCGCGCGCACCGGGGCCCTACCCGTGCACGCGCAGCTTCGTGAGCATCGCGCCGACGCGCCGCAGCTCGGACCGACGCTCCGCACACCCCTCGAAGTCGGCCACATCCAGCGCCGCGAACGCTTCGCCCGCGGACCCGCTCGCGATGCGCAGGTGATTGGCGCCCGGCTTCCCCCCGCGGGCCATGCCCTCGGCGATGTTCAGCACCACGGAATCGGCCGACCGGATGGCCTGATCGCGTAGATGACTCGCGTTGGCGGGCCAGTGCGTCGTGCGCATCCAGCGGGCGACTCCGACGGCGAGCTTGTAGACATCGAGACCTTCGAACGTGAACTCGTACATGGCGTGCTCCAGTGGACGGAGGGCCGGGAGTCGGCCCCCGTCACCCGCGCAGCGGGGGGGCCGTGCTCCCGCGCCCGCAGTCCACTGGAGCACGCGGTCTCGAAGTCGAAATCGACCTCGATCTCCACCTCGATCTCCACCTCGACCTCGATTTCGACCTCGATTTCGACCTCGATTTCGACCTCGATTTCGACCTCGATTTCGACCTCGATTTCGACCTCGATTTCGACCTCGATTTCGACCTCGATTTCGACCTCGACCTCGACCTCGACCTCGACCTCGATCTCGACCTCGACCGGCAAACCCTGCAGGGCGCCGGGCCAGGGGGGCCGGAGCGTGCGGCGCAGCCGCAGTCGCGAAGCGACCGAGCTCAGCGAGCGCGGAGGACACCCGCCCGGGCGCGACGCGCAGCGGCGCGCGCGGGGGCCCCCAGACACACGAACGATCCTACTCGAAAGCCGCGATCCCCGTGATCCACCGACCGATGATCAGGTTGTGGATGTCGTGGGTGCCCTCGTACGTGAAGACCGACTCGAGGTTCGCCGCGTGGCGCATGATCGGGTACTCGTTGAGGATCCCGTTCGCACCATGGATATCGCGAGCGACCCGCGCGATCTGGAGCGCGATGTCGACGTTGTTCATCTTCGCGAGCGAGATCTGCTGCGGGATCATCTTGTCGCTGTCCTTCAGCTTGGCGAGGCGCCAGGCGAGGAGCTGGCCCTTCGTGATCTCGCGGAGCATCCACGACAGCTTGTTCTGCACGAGCTGGAACGACGCGATCGGCTTGCCGAACTGCAGGCGCGTCATCGCGTAGCCCTTCGCGCTGTCGAAGCAGCCCATCGCCGCACCGAGCGCGCCCCAGCTGATGCCGTAGCGCGCGTTGTTCAGGCAGCTGAACGGACCGCGCAGCCCCTTCACGTTGGGGAGGAGGTTCTCCTTCGGGAGCTTCACGTCCTGGAACACGAGCTCGCTCGTGACGGACGCGCGCAGGCTGTGCTTCCCGTGCATCTCGGGCGCCGTGAAGCCCGGCATGCCGCGCTCGACGAGGAAGCCGCGGATGACGCCGTCGAGCTTGGCCCACACGACCGCAACGTCGGCCACGGTGCCGTTCGTGATCCACATCTTGGCGCCGTTCAGCAGGTAGTGGTCGCCCATGTCGACCGCCTTCGTCACCATGCCGTCGGGGTTCGAGCCGTGGTCGGGCTCGGTGAGGCCGAAGCAGCCGATGGCTTCGCCGGACGCGAGCTTCGGGAGCCACTTCATCCGCTGCTCCTCGGTGCCGAACGCGTAGATCGGGTACATCACGAGGCTGCCCTGGACGCTCGCGAACGACCGGATGGCGCTGTCGCCGCGCTCGAGCTCCTGGCAGATGAGGCCGTAGCACACGTTGTTCAGGCCGGCGCAGCCGTACTTCTCGGGCAGGTTGCTGCCGAGGAAGCCCATCTCGCCCATCTCGCGGATGAGCTCCATCGGGAACGTGCCGGCGGCGTAGTGCTCTTCGATGATGGGGATGACGCGCTCGGAGACCCAGCCCCGAACGGTGTCGCGGATGGTGCGCTCGTCGTCGGTGAGCAGGTCGTCGATGTCGTAGAAGTCCACACCTTCGTAAGCCATGGTGCCCTCCAGGGTTCCGGGGCGGCGCCGTAACACCGTCCTCGCTAAGGATCCCCACCTGCAGCGACGGAGTGCGTGTCGATGAACGGATGGGCCCGCGTGGATGGCCGGTTGACCCCTCTCGACGAAGCGGTGATCCCCGCGACCGACCGAGGCTTCCTCACCGGGTGGACCGTGTTCGAGACGGCCCTCGCGCTCGATGGGCGCATCCCGCACCTCGAGCTCCACCTGGCGCGCCTGCGGGCGAGCTGCGAGGCCGCGTTCGTGCCGATGCCCGACGGGCTGGCCGACGAGATGCTCGATGTCGTGACGCGGGTGGGAGGTCGGGCACGGCTGCGGGTGACGCTGTCCGGCACGGGCGTTCGCATCGTCGCGGGCGAGCCGATCTCGCTGGAGCGGTTCGGCGCTCCGGTGCGGTGCGTGCGGGGTCCGTTCGCGGTCGACCCGTTCCTGCCGGGGTCCGTGAAGCACGGCAGCCGGGCGGGGTGGATCGCGGCGGTCGAGCGGGCCCGGGTCGACGACGTGCTGCTCGTCGACGCGGACGGTCGGTTCACGGAAGGTACGACGAGCGGCATCCTCGCGGTGGTCGACGGTGCCGTGTGGACGGCCCCGGCCGACGGGCGGATCCTGGCGTCCACCACGGTGTCGCGGCTGCTCGACCTCGCGGGAGACCTGGGCGTGCGGGTGGTTCGGCAGGGTGCGCTCGCTGTAGGCCCGTGGGACGGGCTGTACATCGCGTCCGCCACGCGGGGCCTCGCGCCCGTGATCGAGCTCGATGGCGTGCCCCTGTCGTCGGGCGAGCCGGTCGGGAAGCGCCTGCTCGACGCGCTGTCGGCGTCCATCGCGTGAACGCGGGCGCCCCCGGGCGCTGCGCATCCTGCGACGACGGGCTAGCTTCCGTGCCGAGGTTCCCATGCTCCTGCTCGCACTCGTCGCCTGCCTGCCGTACGACGGCCTCGATCCCGACCAGCCCCGCGTGCAGGACGCGCGCTACGTCGACTGCTCGATGACCGCCGTGTTCCAGGCGCAGCGGCCGAACGGGAACTGGCAGACCACCTACGACCGCGCGCAGGAGTACGACGCGTGGGGCAACCTCGCGCACGACCGGATCGACGAGGTCGACGGTCCCACGTACCGCGAGATCACGCAGGTGTTCCGGGGCCAGTGGCTGGACGCACGCGACACCGCCGACTCGATCTCGGGTCCGCTCACGGAGTCCTCGGAGCGGTACACGTGGGACGGTATCTTCCTGCAGGAGCTCGAGTCGGACGACGACGGTCTCGTGCGCGTCACGACGTACTCGAGCGACGGGGTGAACCCGTACGACCACTCCGTGTCCGACACCGATGGCGACGGCGACCCCGACGCCGAGTCGGAGTTCCGGTGGTCCAGCGGGAACGTGATCGGGGTCGACACCGACTACGGCCGCGACGGCACCCTCGACCTCACGCGCCTGATCTCGTACGACGCCGAAGGCCGCGCGATCAGCGAAGACGTCGAGGGCCGCGACGACTACGTCTACACGACGTGGGAGTGGGGCGGGCCGCACGACAACCTGCTCGCGTACCGCTCGGAGTCGGGCCAGATCGACGGCGGCTCCACGGTGGTCGAGGTGAGCGTGGTGTGGGACGGCGGCTGGACCGAAGCGACGTTCGAGTACCTCACCGACGGCGCGATCGACGAGATCGACACGGAGACGTACGACAGCGAAGGCCGCATGCTCACGCGCCTGCGGGAGTCTCCGACCGGTGCGTTCAACTCGGCGCGGGAGGAGTGGACCTGGGACTGTCCCTGACCCACCGGGGTCGGTATGCTCTGGGTCCCCCCGCACCCGGAGCCACCGGGCGCACCCCTCTCGCCCGGAAGGCCCCATGAAGACCGGTCTCGACGTCCTCCTCTCCGATCCGTCCCCGCTGAACGGCCTCCGCGTGGGGTTCTGCTGCAACCACACCGCTGTGGACGCGCGGTATCGGCACGCCATCGATCTGCTCGCGAGCGCCGGGGTGAACCTCGTGCGGCTGTTCGGTCCCGAGCATGGCGTCCGCGCGACCGCTCAGGACATGGAGGGGGTGGGGGAGAACCGCGACCCCGTCACGGGCCTCGAGACGGTGTCGCTGTACGGCGACAGCGCGGAGTCCCTGCACCCGGATCCGGCCACCCTCGCCGACCTCGACGTGGTGATCTTCGACATCCAGGACATCGGCGCGCGCTTCTACACGTACCAGGCGACCCTCGGGTTCATCATGGCGGTGGCGGGGCGCGTCGACACGAAGGTGCTCGTGCTCGACCGTCCGAACCCGATCGACGGCGTGACGGTCGAGGGGAACCTCGTGGGCGCGGGCTTCGAGAGCTTCGTGGGCGCGTACCCCATCGCCGTACGCCACGGGATGACCGTCGGAGAGCTCGGCCACTACTTCCTGAAGCACTGCGGCGTGGTCTGCGAGTACGACGTCGTGCGGATGGACGGGTGGGACCGCCGCCAGTGGTTCGACCAGACGGGCCTCCCGTGGGTCTACCCGTCCCCGAACATGCCCACGCTCGAGACCGCCACGATCTACCCCGGCATGTGCTTCCTCGAAGCGACGAACATGTCCGAGGGGCGCGGCACGACGCGTCCGTTCCACCTCGTGGGCGCTCCGTGGGTCGACCCGCAGCGCATGGTGGCGCTGTGCGAAGAGGGCGCCGCGCGGGCCGGTCTGGCGGGCGTCGCGTTCCGTCCCGCGGCGTTCATCCCGGGCTTCCAGAAGCACGCCCGCACGTCGTGTCAGGGGGTCGAGGTCCACCTCACCGACCGCACGAAGCTGAACGCGCTGCTCCTCGGCATGGTGGTGACCGAGGCGTGCTACCGCGAGAACCCCACGAAGTTCGCGTGGCGCGCGGAGCCGTACGAGTTCGTCGCCGACCCGCCCGCGATCGACCTGCTCACGGGCTCTGCGGCGTACCGCAAGGCGCTCGAGGACGGCCGTCCGGTCCACCCGCTCCTCGAGGCCTGGGAGCCCGAGCGCCAGGTGTTCCTGGAGCGTCGGGCGGGCTGCCTGCTGTACTGACGCGCTGCGCGGCTACTCGCCGAACAGCCCGGCTTCCAGGCACGTCTCGTCGCCCCCCTGGATGATCTTCCCGAGCGCCACGGCCTTCGGGAGGATGTTGGCGACGTAGAACCTCAGGTTCGCGATCTTGCCCTTCAGGTGCCGCGACTCGCCGTCGCGCTCGATCACCTTCTTGGCGACCCGGGCCTGCTGGATGGCCTCGAGCCCGAGGTGCACGGTGCCGAACATCTCGAGGAACGGCGTGGCCTGGAGGAGCGTGCCCTCCATGTTGCCGCCCATGCCCACCTGACCGAGGTGCATGGCGGTGGCGCCGATGTGGTTGATGGCCTTCTCGAGCGCCGCCGCTTCGTCGCCGAAGCCGACCTCACGCGCGAACCCGCACTCCTTCAGGGCGTCCTGCATCCAGTCCATGAACAGCCCGCCGCCCTTCTGGCGCATCTTGCGGCCGAGCAGGTCGAGCGCCTGGATGCCGTTCGTGCCTTCGTAGATGCTCATGATCTTGCCGTCGCGCACGAGCTGCTCGACGGGGTACTCGCCGATGAAGCCGTACCCACCGAGCACCTGCACACCCGTGACCGCCACGTCGAAGCCCTTGTCGGTGCAGTGCGCCTTGAGCACGGGCACGAGCAGGTCGATCCGGCCCTCGTACTTCTCCTTGAGCGCGTGGTCGTCGGTGTTCTCGGCGACATCGAACCGGTGCGCGAGGCGGTACATGAACGAGCGCATCGTCTCGGTCATCACCTTCATGGTCATGAGGTTCCGCCGCACGTCGGCGTGCTCGATGATCGCGACGCGCGGGGCGTCGGGATCGCGGAAGTTCTTCACATTGGCGCCCTGCAGGCGCTCCTTGGCGTACTGCAGCGCGTAGTTGTACGCGGCCCCCGCGATGGACACGCCCTGGATGCCGACGCCGATGCGGGCCTCGTTCATCATCGTGAACATGTACTGGATGCCCTTGAACTCCTCGCCGAGCAGCCAGCCGCGGCACGGACCGCGCGCGCCGAACGCGACGGTGCACGTGGCGGAGCCGTTGATGCCCATCTTGTGCTCGATGCCCACGACGTGGGCGCCGTTGCGCTCGCCGAGCGCGAGGTCCTCGTCGAACCAGAACTTCGGGACCACGAACAGCGACAGGCCCTTCGTGCCGTTCGGAGCGCCCGGCGTGCGGGCGAGCACGAGGTGCACGACGTTGGCCGCGAGGTCGCTGTCGCCGCCGCTGATGAAGATCTTCTCGCCTTCGAGCAGGTAGGTGCCGTCGCCCTGGGGCACGGCCTTGCAGCGGTTCTCACCCACGTCGGAGCCCGCGCCGGCCTCGGTGAGGCACATGGTGCCCGACCACTCGCCCGTGAAGAGCTTGGTGGCGATGGCGTCCTTCCGCGCGGGGTCGAAGAACGTGTGGATGACGCGCGCTGCGGCGCCGGACAGGCCCGGGTACATCCAGAAGGCCATGGCGGCAGCGGCGAACATCTCGACGACCGCGATGTTGATGATGCCCGGCATGCCCACGCCACCCACGTCGGAGTCGGCGTTTACGGCGAACCAGCCGCCCTCGGCCATGGTGGTCCACGCTTCCTTGAAGCCGGGCGGCGTCGTGACGTTCCCGTCTTCGTCGAGCTTGCAGCCGATGCGGTCGCCCACGGCGTTGATGGGCGAGAGCACTTCCTTCGCGAGCCGGGCGGCCTCTTCGAGCGTGGCCTCGTACGTGTCCTTGTCGAAGTCGTTGTAGCGCTCGATCTTCGAGAGCTGCTCGTCCACGTCGAGCTGCTCGAAGAGGATGAACTTGATGTCTTCGAGATCGACCGAGAAGTCCAGCGCGCCCATGGGGCCTCCGAAATGAATGAATGGTCATTCAGTTGATCCTTCGTAGCGCTCCCGAGACCGCCGAACAAGAGGATCCGTCGATGTGTGGGTTCCCGGCGGGAATCGGTCTGGGCGCCCCGGCGTCCGGCCCCTGCGGGTCCGGGGCCGGCGGGTGTCCTCCGGGCTCGCGCCTTCGCGCTCGGTCCCTGCGGGACTGCGGCTGCGCCGCACCCTCCGGCCCCCCTGGCGCGCGCTTCACTCGGGCTGTCGGGTTCCGGCGAGCCGCTGAAGTGCGGCGGGCACGTCCTCGGCATCCCCGTCGTCGGGGCTCACCCGGTGGAGCTCGCGGCCGAGCCACTCGAGCTCGCCGGGCTCCACGCCGGGCAGCACGATCCGGCGGTCGGCGAGGTGCACCGCGCGTGCGGCGGGATCCACGCGCACGTCCGCGAGGGGGACCTCCAGCGGAGCCCCGCGCGTCGGGCGAAACACGAGGGTGCGGCCCTTCAGGGCCAGCGTGGCCGGGGTGTTCGCGCGGGCGATCTCCTGTCCGACCATCACCCCCGCCATGGGGACCACGAACGGAGGGAGCAGGACGCACGAGCCGAGCGCGCCCTTCGCAGTGAGTGCGAGCACGGGGACGAGCGCGATCCCCACGAGGACGCTCACGGCCAGCGCCACCAGGAACGGCAGGGCGCTGGGCGCCTGGTCGACCCGCCACTCGAAGCCGTCGGCGGTCACCTCCAGCCCGAGCGGCACCCGGCGGGCATCGGGATCCTTCCTGGGGGCGCGCCCACGGAGACCCTCGAGCATCAGCCGGCCTCCGTCGCGCGGGCGAGGGTTCGCAGGGCCTCGGGCACGTCGGCATCCTGGCCGTCCTCGTGCCGCAGCCGGTCGAGCTCCGCTGCGAGCCACTCGAGGGACTCACGCTCGGACGTGCCGAGCACGAAGGGGCTGCCGTCGAGCGTGATGGAGCGGCGGTCGGGATCCACGCGAACGTCCCGAACGTGGGCCTGCGCGGTTCCGCGCCCGACGCTCACGACCTCCAGCAGCCGACCGCGGAGCCGGAACACGGCACTGGAGCGCCAGGTCTCGAGCCGGATGCCCGCCCACGCACCCAGGGGTGCCGTGAGCATCGGAGGCGCCAGCAGCCCGTTTCCGAGCGCGTTCACGACGCTGGGGTCGCTCCACTTGATGGAGAGCGCGAACAGCAGGATGAGCAGCACGGGGATGAGCGCGACCCCGAACACGAACCCGACGAACAGCCCGATCATCATGGTGGCGGGGTTGGGCGCGAGGTCGACGGCCCACGTGAACCCGTCGTGGGTGGGCCGCAGCGCGGCGGGGCCGGGGTTCGCGGGGCGCGGGGAGAGCATGGACGAATCCTAGCGCACTCTGGTCATCCATTCCGTTGTTCATGGAACAGAAACAAGTCATATTCGTGAACATGAGGTCGGATCCCGAAGCAGAATTCAGGGAGGAGTCAGCGAGCCGGCTCGCTGAAGGCTCCCGGGAACAGGAAATCGTCGAGACCGCGTTGAGATCGCTGGGAGAGTCCACGGGGCTCCACGGCACGTTCTCGAGGCGCTCCAAGCCCGGCCGGGGCGACGGTGTCCTGACCCTCAGCCGCGACGAGACCCGTCGCCCCTTCGCCGTCGAGGTGAAGAGCTCGATTCGGCGGGTTCACATCCCCGCGCTCCTCGAGACCCTGGGGAGCCTGGGCCAGCCCGCGGTTCTCCTGACTCGCCACGTCACCGCGCCACTGGCCGACGAGCTCGCGCGACACGGAATCAACTTCGTCGACACGGCGGGCAACGCCCACATCGCCCATGAAGGCTGGTTCATCTTCGTGAAGGGGCGTTCGGCGCCCGGCGAGCACGCACCGACCACGCTCGGCGCTTCGGTGTGGAAGGTCGCCTACGCCCTGCTTCGAGACCCGCACCTGCGCACAGCCCCCATCCGGCGACTTGCCGAGCGTGCCGGGGTCTCTCCCGGTGGCGCTTCGATTGCAATCCGCGCGCTCCACGACCGGGGCTGGGTCCGCAATCTCGGCCGTGAGCGCGTCGTCGTTCGCCAGGAGGCGCTCTGGAGGGCCTGGGAGATGGGGTGGATCGACCGGCTTGCCGCACGGCTCCTGGTGACACGTGCCGTGGCGCCGAGCCACGCCAGCGTTCAGGACTGGCGCCGTTGGTGGACGGCGTCGCCCCATCCCGAGGTGCTCGTCGGCGGAGAGCTCGGAGCCCAGCTCCTCGGGACCGGGATCGTCGCGGAGACCGCGACGCTGCACGTGGAGCGGTGGGACGCCTCGATGTTGGCGAGGCTGCGTCTGGTACCCGCCACAGGAGGGCCGTTCACCGTGCGCCAGGTCTTCGGAGACCTCGCTGGCGACCCCGACGCGCCGGGCGTCGCACACCCGATGTTGGTGCGCGCCGACCTGCTCACCATTCTGGACGAGCGCCTCGACGAATCGCGTGAGACCCTCGCGCGTCGTATCGAGTCGCAGCTGCCCGATGCTCCCTGACGTCGAGCACACCCTACAGGCCGCTCTCGCGCTCTGGACGCCCTGAACCTGCGTGTCCTGCTCGTCGGAGCCTGGGCGCGCGACCTGTGCCTGCCTCACACAGCGCGTGGCGAGTCGCGCCAGACCAACGACGCCGACCTCGCGGTCCGGGTGGACGACTGGAGAGCGGTCGACGACCTCTTCGATTCCGCGGAGGCCCACTTCGATGTCCGACGTGGGGAGCTCTTCATGCGTCACCGGCAGCTCGGGGTGAAGGTGGATGTCGTCCCTTGCGGTCGAATCGAAGTGCCCCGAGGTGAGCTCCACCTTCGTGGGTCTACGCGGGTCCTGAACACGATGGGGCTCGCTGCGAGCTTCGACTCTGCGATGCCCCTCGCGTTGGGTGAGCACGAACTCCTGGTTCCCCGCCCGTCTGCGTATGCCCTGCTCAAGTTGCTGGCCTACGTCGACCGGAGGGCTCCTCGAGACCTGCGTGATCTGGGCTACGTCACTCAGCGCCATCCGTTCGACCCGGAGACGATCTGGGAGGACGCTCCGACTCGCGACCGACTCGCCGACCAGACCCTCGTGTACGACGACCTCCCCGCGTGGTTCCTCGGGAGGGACCTCCGCGCCACGTTCGACGCCGAGGTGGTGCGCGAGTTCCGACGTTCGCTCTCGGTCCTGGCCAGCCTCGGTCTCTGGCATCGAGGGCTCCTGGTCGCTCACGAAGCGGATCCGGAGCGACGCATCGAACGGGCCGACCGACTGATCCGGGCTCTCATCGCGTCGCTCGACTGACCGACCTCAGAACAACGCCGCCAGCACGTCGCGCACCGACCTCACGCCGATCACCTTCAGCCCGCGCGGCGCGTCCTTCTCGACGCCCGGCGGCGCGATCACCCGCGAGAACCCGTGCCGGGCGGCCTCCTTCAAGCGCTGGGTGGGGTGCGACACCGCGCGGACCTCGCCCACCAGCCCCACTTCGCCGAACAGCAGCGTGTCGGTGCGCACGGCCTGTTCGGTGAGCGAGCTCGCGATCGCCGCGACCACCCCGAGGTCTGCGGCGGTCTCCTCGAGCCGTACGCCCCCCGCCGCGTTCACGAACACATCGCGGTCGTGCAGCGACATGCCCGCCTTCTCGAGCACCGCGATGAGCATCTGCACCCGCGTGCGGTCGGCGCCCACGCACGTGCGGCCCGGGATGGACGGCGTGGGGCGGCCCACCAGCGCCTGGACCTCGATCAGCAGGGGCCGGGAGCCCTCCTGGGTCGCGATCACCGCGGTGCCGGCGGCGTCTTCGCGGCGCTCGGACAGCAGGCGTGCGCTCGCATCGGGCACCTCGCGCAGCCCTTCCTCGACCATCTCGAACATGCCGAGCTCGCCGGCAGGCCCGAAGCGGTTCTTCACGCTGCGCAGGACGCGGAGCGTGGAGCGGCCGTCGCCCTCGAACTGCAGCACGGTGTCGACGAAGTGCTCGAGCACCTTCGGGCCCGCGAGCTGGCCGTTCTTCGTGATGTGGCCGACCAGGAAGATCGCGACGTTCTCGGCCTTCGCGAGGATCATCGCGCGGTGCGCGACCTCGCGGACCTGGCTCATGCTGCCCGGGATCGACTGGACCTCGGGGATCGCCATGGTCTGCACGGAGTCGATCACGACCACGAGCGGCCGCTCGGACTTCACGGCGCGCTCGATCGTCGGGAAGTCGGTGGTGGCGAGCAGCTTCATCCCGGTTCCGACGACGCCCAGACGGTCGGCCCGCATGCGCACCTGCCGCAGCGATTCCTCGCCGGTGACGTACAGCACGGGCAGATCGCGCTGGCTGAACGCGTCGAGCGCCATCAGGAGCAGCGTGGACTTGCCCACCCCGGGGTCGCCCCCGAGCAGCACGAGCGACCCCGCCACCAGCCCGCCACCCAGCACGGTGTCGAGCTCACCGACGCCCGTGCGATGGCGCAGCTCCCCTCCGCTCTCGAGCGACACGTCGCGCAGTGCGATGGGCGCGGACTCGTGGGACAGCGCGGGCGCGGAGACGGCGGGCGCGAGATCGCGCTCTTCGAACGTGCCCCAGCTCTTGCACTGGAAACAGCGACCCAGCGGCTTGGCGGACTGGTAATCGCACTCGCGGCACACGTACACTGACTTCGTCTTCGCCATCTGGCCTCCGCCCCCGGTCGTATCTCCGGGGGCGGACAGAAATCGTCCTCGTGCTCTGGATTTCCGGTTGAACGTTCTCCGCTGGGGGCGCTCCGCATACGAGCGCGATTCCGACCTCGCCCTCGAAGAGGCCCACGCACACGCGCTCGGCGGCACGTGGCGGTCCGCGCCCGACCCCCGCGTGGTGCCCGATCTCGACGGGGTCGACGTGCTCGTCGTGAACAGCAAGGCCCGGGTGAGCGCGGGGGTGCTCGGCGCGTTCGGAGGTCGGGCGGTCCTCACGACGACGAGCGGGTTCGATCACATCGACGTGGCCGCGGCGGCGGCCCGCGACATCCTCGTGGGCCGCTGCCCGCTGGCCCGTCGCGACGCGGTGGTGGAAGCCTCGCTCGGCGCGCTCATCGGGCTCGGCAAGCAGTGGCCCGCGCAGCTCCAGGCGGCCCGTGAGGGGCGGTGGGTCCGGGGCGAGCTGCCGGTGATCGCGCCCACGGGTCTGCGCGGCTCGTCGGTCCTCCTGGTGGGGCTGGGTGTGATCGGGAAGCGCCTGGCGGAGGTCCTCCGGGCGCTCGACGTCACGGTGCTGGGCTTCGATCCGCGCGGCGTGCACGGTCCCGTTCAGGCGGTCACCCTCGAAGAGGGCCTGCGTCGCTGCGATGCCGTGAGCCTGCACTGCTCGCTCACCGCGTCGAGCCGTGGACTGCTGGGTGACGCCGAGCTCTCGCTGCTCCAGCCCCATGCCGTGGTCGTGAACACCGCGCGCGGCGATTCCCTCGATGTCGACGCGGCTGTGGCCCGCGTGCGCTCCGGTGAGCTGCGGGGTCTGGCGGTCGACGTGTTCCCGAAGGAACCGTGGCCCGCGCTGGCGTCGCACGCAGCGGTCGAAGGCGTGTGGCTGATGCCGCACGGCGCGGGGTTCGCACCCGACCTCGGGCACCGCGTGGCACAGGAGGTAGGGGCCGCCCTGCGAGCGCTCGCCGACGACGCGCCGCTGCCGTTCCCGGTCGTCCCAGCCGACCAGATCTAAGGTCGGGGCCTACGAGAGGCCGAAGTAGTTCTGGACGACGCGGTCCCACTCGGTGGGCCCACAGCGGCGCTCCGTGCCGGTGTACTCGGCATAGTTGACCACCTGCAGCAGGAGGTCGCGCGGATGGCAGAACCGGAACTCGCGGTTCGCCATCTTGTAGTGCCGGTCGATCAGGTACTTCACCGAGTGCGGCATCAGCTGGATCTGGTACTTCTCGGCCGTCTTCTCGACCAGCGCCTTGAACTCCTCCTCATCGGGGTTGTTCGCGAAGATCTTGTACGGGATGCGCCGCATGAACGCTTCGTCGGCGAGGTCGCGCGGCTCGAGGTTCGTCGAGAACACGAGCAGGCAGTCGAACGGGCACTCCACCTTGCGACCGTCGGGCAGCTTCAGGAAGTCGTACCGCTTCTCGAGCGGGAAGATCCATCGGTTCAGGAGGTCTTGCGGGCTCGTGTGACCCCGCCCGAAGTCGTCGATCACGAGGGTTCCGCAGTTCGCCTTCAGCTGGAGCGGCGCTTCGCTGACGTTCGCGACGGTGTCGTTCTGGAGCTCCAGCATGTCGAGCGTGAGCTCGCCGCCCGTGATCACCGTGGGACGCTCGATGAGCACCCACCGCCGGTCGATGCGGAACTGGCGCGCCAGATCCGGGTGCGGCTCGATCACCTTGTGCACCGCGGGGTCGAACAGCTTCACGAGCGTGCCGCCGATCGACAGGGTGCGCGGGATCCAGATCGCGTCGCCGAAGGCGCGGGTGATGCGCTCGGCGATGGTGGTCTTGCCGTTCCCCGGCGGACCGTACAGGAACAGCGACTTGCAGCTCGCGATCGCCGGACCCAGCCGATCGAGCATGTCGTCGGACACGTCGATGTCGGAGAACGCGTGCGCGAGATCCTCGGGGCCCGGGTTGGCGTTCGTGAGGGACTGCTGGCGGATCGACAGCAGGTACGCCTTGAACGGCACGGGGGCGGCGCCGACGAACGACGTGATCTTGCGCGAGTCGAGCGCGGCTTCGCCTCCGGAGGCCGTGAGCTGGACCAGATGGTCGCCGATGGCGTTCGTGCCGAGGTACTCGATGAGCTTGCGCTGCTTCATCGCGTTCAGCACGTCTCCGACGAGCGGGAGCGGCAGCGCGGTGACCTCGGAGAGCTGCTTCCCGCTCACCTTCGACTGACCCACGAGCATCCGGCACACGAGGCCGAGCGCCATCTCGGGATCGACGCCCGACTCGTCCCAGCTGCGGGGCTCGACCGGCACGAAGGAGTGCTCGCGCTTCTCGCGCTTGCGGGGCGCGGGGGCCTGCTCGTGCACGTGCGAGCGGTCGGCACCCACCCGGATCGCCGCGCCTACCGCGCGCTCCTGGGCAGCGCGGGCTGCGGCGGGCACGGTGGCCGCGCGGGCTTCGGGCGCCCCCCCGGCTTCGACCTTCGGCTTACCCGCACCGAACTGGACATTGGACGGAACCCGCAGGGGAGGGGCGGTTCCGGGACGGCGGCCATCGTTTGGATCACTCATGCGCGCATTGTAGACGCATCGCGGGCCGCGAGCACCCGCCCCACGAGGTCGGCGAACCCGAGCCCGCCCTCGCGGTCCATGATCCAGCGCGGGTGGGCCTGCATCCGGGGCAGGAAGCGGCGCACGTTGGCGACGCCCACCGTGTGCGGGAAGTGCGCGAACATCGGCTCGTCGTTCGCGGAGTCTCCGACATACAGCCAGCGGTCGAGGTGCGCGTCCAGCGTCTCGCCCCAGCGGTCGGCGACGAACCGCCGGCACCCGGTGAGCTTGTCGAACTCGCCGTACCATCCGTTCACGTGGATGCTCGACACCTTGCACGTGGCGCCGGCGTGCGTGAAGGCCGCGACGATCGTGTCGATCGCGGAGTCGGGCAGCGGCTCGACGTCCTCGCAGAAGTCGATCGCGAGGTCGAGCTCGCGGTACGGCTGGTCGCTCGCGAGCGCACAGCCCGGCACGCGCCGCAGGATGTCGTGGCCGAGCTCCTCCAGCCGCTCCCGGTTCCGCCGCCGCTCCGCGGATCCCTGCAGGAAGCGCCGCTCCAGGCGATGCTCGCCGCGCCAGAACCACAGGCCGCCGTTCTCGCCGACGACGCCGTGCACGGGCCAGAAGCGCGCGATGTGGTCGACCCAGCCTGCGGGGCGCCCGGTGACCGGGACCACCCGGAGCCCGGCCTCGTGGAGCCGCCACAAGGCCTGGTACGCGTCGGCGGGCAGGTGGCCGTCGAGCGTCAGCGTGTCGTCGATGTCGCAGAAGACCCCGACCAGACCGCTGCAGATCGCGGGGTCGAGGGAATCGGGGTCGATCACGTGGGGGTTCCGGGGTGCGGGGCGGTCAGAACGGCGCCGCTCCGTCGCGGATCCAGTCCTCGACGCGCTGGAGCTCGGCGGCCGTGAGGGGCTCGTACTGCTGAGGCGGCATCTGGCTTCCCGTTCCGCCGACCTGGAGGTGGGTGCCGCGGAGCTTGTGCACGAGGTACGACCCCTCGACGTCGCCCGGGACCACGCGAAACATCTCGGGGTTCCCCGCCGAGCGCTCGCCCACGAGGTTCTCCCACGCCTGGATCTCGAGGTTGAGCTGGCCTCGGGGGTTCAGCCCGTTGTGGCACACCGCGCAGGGGTTCCGCAGCGCCTCCTCGACCGGACGGTCGCCCCGGAATCCGGTATCGATACGGCCGAACCCGGTGTCGACGAACCCGGGACGCCCGATCACCGCGGGACCATCGGTCCCGAAGCGACAGGCACCCAGGAGCAGCAGGATCACTTCGCGGCCGCCGGCTGCTCGATGCCCGCGCCATCGGGCTTGTAGCCCTGCTTCTTGCGCAGCTGGCGGTAGTGCGGCGGGTAGCCCGTGCCGCCCTGGAGGTAGTAGTCGCGGTATGCGTTGTGCACGCACATCGACACGCCACCGTCTTCCGTCATGCAGTGGAAGCTGCAGTTGTCGATGCGCTCGTGGTCGATGTTCTGGGCGTCCTGGAAGTTCTGCATGAAGAACGAGATCTTCCGCACCTGGCCCTTCGCCTTCACCATGTCGCCGAGGTTCTCGGACAGGCGCCGACCCCAGTACTCCACGCCCTTCTTCAGGTACTTCCGCTTCGCGGCCGCCTCGATGGCCTGGAACACCGCGCGGCCCATCTTGCGGCGGTCGAAGTACACGTCGTCGAACACGTGCAGCATCTCGACCAGCGCGTCGCGGTCGTCGAACATGTCGACCGGCTTCGCCTGGCCCTTGGGGTCGATGATGAGCGCGTAGCCGATCTTGTGGCACGACGGATGGCCGAACAGCACGTTGTCCCACGACAACGACGTGCCGAGCCCCTGCTCGATCTGCTTGCTGACGGTGTCGATCGAGATGGTCTGCTTGCGCTTGCGGGTGAGCCCGCGCCCGGTGTCGGCCTGGAGCTGGAAGCTCGCCATTCCCACCACGTCGGAGTTGCGCTTGTAGAAGTCGACGAGCAGGGGCACCTCGTCGTAGTTCCGGGCGAACACCGTCTGGTTGAAGATGACCGTGAGGCCGAGGCCGCGCGCCCGCTCGATGTACTCCTGGCGCACCTCGAGCAGCTGCTCCTCGCGGGAGAAGCCCTTGCGCTTCTCGGTGAGGTCGACGTGGAACGCGACGTCCATCAGGCCCGCTTCGGCGAGGCGCTGGAGCAGCTCGCGCGTCGCGTAGATGCCGTTCGTGAACAGCGACGGCATGAGCTTGTTGTCGACGCAGTGCCGCACGATGCGCTCGAGCTCGTCGTGATCGCGCAGCGTGGGGTCGCCCCCGGTGATCTGCACGTTCGTGCCGACGCCGTAGTCCTGCCGGATGCGATCGATGCGCCGGAAGATCGTGTCGAGCGGGATGTCGGGCGTGCTCTCGCTGTTCTCGGAGAGGTAGCAGATGGAGCAGTCGAGGTTGCAGCGCTGGGTGACCTCGAGGGCCACGCACCCGATGGTGCGCTTCGCACCCAGCACCTGGTTCCGCTGCTGGTAGTCGGGCGTGAGACGGTCCCACGTCTCGCGGAGGCGCTCTCGGAGGTGCGTGATCTCGTGGGGGGCGAAGGCGTGCATTCGGGCTCCGGGCGCTGCGGGGACCATACCCCGAACCGCCTACGGACGCCTGCTCCCGCCGGATCAGCGCGGCGTGGCCGACGCTACTTCCGGGTGTAGCTCAGCGTCCACCGCATGGGCTCGGAGAGCATCCCGCTCCACACCTCGTACGAGACCTTCATCGTCGAGGGACCGGTGAGGGTGTAGACCGACTTCTTCCCGCCGTCGCTCGTCTCCCCGGTGACCGTGAGGGTCTTGTCGGGCACCAGCTCGAAGCGGACCGCCGCACCGCGGACGTCGACGGGTTCCCCCGAGCTCGGGCCGCGGCTCTCGCGGTCGTTCCCGCCGCGGAACACGAGCACGACGCTCTCGTCGTCGCCGTCGATCGTGATCGTCTCGTCGTGGACGGCCACCTTGGCGAGCTTGCCGCGGGCGATGGGACGGAACGCGAAGTTGAACGTGGCCGCCGTGGCCTCGACCGCAGCGTCGCGGGCGGCCTTCTCGGTCTCGCCGCCGGAGTAGACCCAGGTGCCCGCGAGGCTCCCCGGAGGCGCGGCCAGTGCCGATGCGATCCACCACATGTTCGCCCCCTCCCGTGCCCGACGGCTCTCGGGAGCCTAACCCACGAGCAGCGGAACGAATGCCACGAGCAGGAGCGCCGTGCCCATCACGATCATCGGGAGCACCACGTGCTCGTGCCGGTGGAACCAGCTCGTCGCGGGCACGGCGTCCATGTCGGCCGCCTCGCCGATCACCTGGCGCGCGAGCAGGTGGTTCAGCGCGACCGGGGGCGTGAGGTACCCGAGCTCGAACGCGCAGAGCACCATCATCCAGAAGTGCACCGGATCGATCCCGTTCGCGAGCGCCACGTGCTTGAGCGTGACGGACACCAGGATCACCGCGCCGAGCGCGTCCATCGTCATCCCGACGAGCACCATCACGACGACCAGGAACACCATCGCCGTGAACGGAGACCCGAGGTCGTCGGGCAGGATCGACATCGCCTCGGACCGCTCGACCACCCCGCCCACACCGACGCTCCCGGCCATCACGAACAGGAGCGCGCCGATGTGGTGGGCGCTCTCGCCGGTGGCTTCCGTCAGGGCCGTCCAGGTCGACGCCACGGGACCCTCGCTCGCGGACGCCGCCGCCCGGCGATCCCACAGGGTGAGCGCCAGCATCACCCCCGGGAGCACGAACGCGGCGGTGTGCTCGGTGACCGGTGTGCCCAGCACCCAGGCGTACCCGAGCAGCACGGCGAGCCCGATGCCGGCGTACGGCAGGAGCGGCAGCAGCGCGCGACCCGAGCCCGCGATCGCTTCGCCGACCGGGGGGACCGCGAGCTTCTGGTCGTTCCGCACCAGCATCGCGACGAGGAACAGCCCCGCCGTGAGCGCGAACACCCAGCGGCCCCAGCCGAACAGGGCGTCCGTGGTGACCTCCTTGTTCAGGACCGCCACCAGCACGACCACCAGGCAGGGCCGCAGGACCACTCCGAGGCTGCCGGACATCGCGGTGGCCGCGAGCGCGATGCGCGGACGCGCCCCGTACTCCCGCAGCGACTCGAAGATCACCGACCCCGCGGCGATGACGAAGATCCCCGAGGCCCCGGAGTACGCGGTGGGGAGGGCCGCCAGCACCACGACGAGCCAGGCGAGCAGGTTCGGCGGGAGCTTCCACGGCACGAGCACCGCGAAGGCCAGGCGCGCGAGGCGGGTCTGCGACAGCAGCATGCCCGCCCAGATGTACAGCCCGATGCCCACGTAGATGCTCGGCACCTGCACGAACTTGTGCAGGAAGATCGCCTGGCCCGACGGGTTCAGCTCGACCGCCTGGAACCACACGGCCCCGAGCAGCGCCATCCAGGCGTACAGCGGGATCGCCATCAGCACGCGCGCAGGCGACGTGGGTGTGGCCTCCTCGAAGTCGGGCGGACGGAACACGTGGAGCACGTTCACTCCGGCCAGCACGGCCAGACCCACGCCCCAGATCACGGGGAGCGCGGGGTTGTCGACCTCCGCGGACCCCTGCTGCACGCGCCAGTCGAAGAAGCACGACACCAGCCACACGGTGTGCGCGAGCAGCTGGAGCACCTGCGAGACCTGGTGCTCCACGAGGTTCTCGGGGGTCTGCAGCGCGATGTGCGCGCGGTGCCGGGTCGTCTGGAGGCCACCGAGCAGTACGAGCAGCACGAGCAGGTGCTTGTGGTACGCGAACTTCCCGAGCTCGCTCACGGCCAGCTCGACCGTCCGGAACGTCCGCACGGACGGCGTGATCCGCCCGGAGATGTCGCGATGACGCGCCCAGTTCTCCGCGCAGCGGTCGCGAAGGTTGGCGAGCGCCGCGCAGTTCACGGTGGGCGCGGGCTTCGGGGTGTCCGCGAACGGGTCGGGCTCGGGAGCCGCGGGTGCCGGCGCGGGCGCGGGGTCTGCGAACGGGTCGCCCTCGTCCGCAAACGGGTCGCCTTCGTCGGTGGGGACGGGGGGCGGAGCCGGGGTCGCGCCCCCGGACGGACACTGCTCGAGCTGGGCATCCAGGGCTTCGAGCTCGCAGTCGGGCTCGGTCGGGTCGGCGCGCAGGTCGGCCGCGTACCCGTCCCACAGGCGCCCACCGAGATCGACGGCCACCGACGACACGTTCGCGCCGAGCCCCACCACCAGTGCGACCGACAGGAGGAGGAACGTGGCGACGGTGACGATGCGGTCGAACAGACCGGGCGAGGACTTCACGCGCGCGAACTTACCACCACGGTCGGGATCCCGTGTCGCACGTGGAGCCCGTCCACACGAAAGCCCGCCCGCACGGCCGTCGCGAGGGCGTCCCGGCCGACCACCTCGAGCGTCGGAGCCGTCTGGACGGCCTCGTTCACGGTGGGGTCGTGCGCGAGCGGCGCGGGCTCCGCGCGCAGATCCCGCTCGAGCAGCAGCTTCAGGTCGCTCGGCGCCCCGGCCCCGGACCCCTCGAACCACTGCACGCCCACGAGCTCGAACCCGACCTCGAGATCGAGCAACAGCATCGGAGCGTTCGCGCGGAACGTGGTCGACGTGACCTTCCGGTAGCCCTGCTCGCGAGCCCACGTGTGCTGCGCGTGCATCAGGGCGCGTGCGATCCCCTGCCGGCGGTGGCTCTCCCGTACGAGCCCGAGGTTCGAGTGGAGCTCGCCCCGCTTCCGCTGCGTCGCCCACTTCAGCCCGACGAGCAGGTCGCCGTCGAATGCGAGCCAGCAGGTCGACGCGCGGCCCTCCTCGAGGTGCTCCACGTTCGCTTCGACCGGACCGCCGAACACCTCGCGGTACAGACCGACGACGGCGTCGCGATGGGTGGTGTGCGGGAGCGATGCGAGCTCGATGCGGATCATGGAGGGCCCCGAGTCGGTGCCGCTCCACGTATCCTGGACGGATGGGCGACCCACCGAACGCCCGCGGAGCGCACGTGCTGTCGATCGCCACCCTCCTCCTGCTCGGCTGCCGTCCCGAGGTGCCCGACCCGCCCGACACCGACACGGATGCCCCCGTCGACACCGACCTGCCCGGGCCCCCGGTGGTCGACTGCTCCGCGCCGCTGCCCCCGTTCGAGCTCGGCGAGCCGCTGCCGGCCCCGCGAGCGAACCGGAGCCTGGCGATCGCGGGCGACACGCTCGTCGGCTGGGACACCACGTCGCTGATCCGGTCCACCGGGCCGCACGATGCAGCCCTGTGGGTGCCCGAGATCACCGCCTTCGGCGGCATGGTGTTCCTGGATGACGGCAGCCTCGTGGTGTCCGAGCACCTCCGCACCGAGAACGTGCTCCGCGTCCAGCCCGAGGGCGGCGTCGAGATCCTGGCGACCGGCCTGCGCGCGTACGGCATCGTGAAGGGCCCGGACGGGCGGATCTGGGCGACCGCCGAGCCAGACACGATCTACCGGATCGACCCCGACACCGGGGAGGTCGACGCCAGCTTCGTGCTGCCGGCGGACGTCCTGCCCCGCATCTCCGACTTCAGCCCTGCGGGCGACCGCCTCTACGTCGGCACCCGCAACGAGCAGGGCACGATCTGGGCGTTCGACCTCGACTCCGACGGTGAGCCCGCGGAGGGTGTGCCGTTCGCGACGACCGAGGGCACGTTCCACGACGTGCTCGTCGTGGATGCGTGCGGCGACCTCTACGTCACGGCGTACGAGGGGTCGGCCGTGTACCGCATCTCACCGGACGGCGAGGTCGAGACGCTCGCGACCTTCCAGCCCGTCGACCACGTCCACGGCGCGGCCTTCGGGTCTGGCGTGGGCGCCTGGGACGACCACACGCTGTACGTCGCGCAGCCGAACCGCGGAAACCTCGTCAGCGCCTGGCCCCTCGGGCGGCCGGCCCGCGACTGGCGCGGCGGCGACTACACCGTGAGCCGGTGACGCCGCGTCAGGCCATCGCGTCCCAGCGACGCTGCATCTCTTCGGGGGAGACGCCCTCTTCGATGGAGTGACCGACGTACCACTCGTGACCGAAGGGGTCGCGGAACTTCCCGCTGCGCTCGCCGTGGAACTGGTCCTTCGGCGGCATCGTGACGGTCGCCCCGGCCGCGGCCGCACGGGCGATCAGCGCGTCGCAGTCGTCGACGTGCAGGTGGATGGCCATGCCGGTGTCGCCGGTGGGCGCGTGGATGCCCATCTCGGGGTACTCGGCCGACAGCATGAGCACCATGCCCGGACCGAGCTGCAGCTCGGCGTGCCCGATGCGACCGTCGCCCGGATCGACGAGGCGGAATCGCTCGGTGGCCTCGAACACCTCGGTGTAGAAGGCCAGCGCAGCGTGCGCGTCGCGGACGCGCAGGTAGGGAAAGCACTCGTGGATCGCCATGGTTCCTCCTGGTGGTGCCTCGTAGCCCGGCCCCGGGACGGCTCGCCTGGACGAATCGGAAGCGGGGTCGCGAGGCCTCAGGGACCGAGGTGTAGCGGGATGTGGTTCGGCTCGCCCGGTCGGTGGTCGCGCAGGGTCGTGAGCGACTCGCCCACGAGCTCGCGCAGATCGCGGCACAGGTGCGCGTGGTCGAAGTATCCCGCGCCATGGGCGACGACCGACCCGTCTGGCTCGGTCCGGGCGAGCGCCAGTGCGTGACGGAGCCGGTGGAGCATGCCCCAGCGTCGGGGACGGAGCCCGACGGAGTGGTCGAACCACAGCCCCAGCGTGCGGGGTGTGCGCCCGATCGCGCGGGCCACCTCGTCGACCCGCGCGCCCGCCGCCAGGGCCTCGAGGGCCTCGACCAGGCCGGGTGGACGGGGTGAAGGTCGGAGGCGGGAGACGAGCATCGCTTCCACCCGGTCGAGGGCCCGGGTGTCGTCGGACTCCGCCAGCTGCTCGTTCAGGCGCGCCGCGTCGCGGTCCCACAGCGCATCGAGGCCGATGTGCTGCTCGGCCAGCTCGCGCGCGGGCACCTGGAACAGGCGGGGGAGCGCGCCGACGCAGAGCATGACGCCCACCGACCGCGCCGGCACGGCGTCGTGGACGTGCGCCACCGAGCGCGGCCCGCCCAGCACGCCGCTCCGCTCCACCTGGGCGCTGTCGCGTCCGATCCGGATGGGCGTTCCGCACGGACGGAACGAGAGATGCGCACCGCCGGTGGGGATCAGGAGGTCGTGCGACGCGGAGCCGCCCGCAGACCGCCCGGCCCACAGCAGCGACACGACGCCGCGGAGCGCGGGATGCCGGGGAGCGCGCGTGATCACGGCGGGATCATAGCCGGTTCGCGGCTACTCCTTGTTCTCGGCGCACTCCGCCCGCGCGCTGTCGGCCTTGCACCGCAGCTGGCGCATCACCTTGAGCATCTGGCCGTCGTAGGAGCCCTCGTCGCGCAGCTTGATGCGGACCTCGCGGAACATCTGCGCCCAGCCGTCGGCCTCCGACGCCGGGATGTCGACCCAGTACTTCGCGGGGATGGCCGCTTCGGCCTTCTGCGCGATGGCCACCGTGTCTTCGAACTTCCCGGCGAACCACGTGCGCGCCTTCTTGCCGAAGCCCTCCTTGAACTTGCTCTGCCGCACCATCACCTGGAGCGTGGCCTGCGCCAGGGGCGACCGGAGGATGCCGCCCTTGTCGCCGATGCCCCGGTGCAGCTCGAAGGGCTCGTACGCGGGCGCGCTCACGTAGCAGGCGTCGACGGCGCCGTTGTTGAACTTCGGGCCGATCGTGCCGAGGTCTGCGGCGACCATGATGGCGCCCACCCGCTCCACCATCGCGGGCGCGGCCTTGTCGTAGTCCATCGTCGCGATGCGCTTGCCGGCGAGCTCCGGCACGCTGTCGACCGAGCGGTCGCGAACGAACAGGTACGCCGCACCCACCGAGATGAAGCCCACGGTCTCGTTGCCGTCCTTCACGAGCTTCGCCGAGGCCCCGTCGGACGTGGCGAGCGTGTTCACGAGCTGCCCGAGCAGCGCGTAGTCGGGGAGGGCGCCCATCGCCTCGAGCGTGGACGGGAACCGGTTGAAGCGCTGCAGGCGCACGCCCGTGGCGACCACGCCGTCGCAGGTCCCGGCCTCGTAGTCCTTGCTGGCGGTCTCTTCGTCCGTGTACGCCTTGATCTCGATGGTCTCGCCCCAGGCGGACGCCTCGAGCGCGAAGTCGGACATCAGCTTGTAGTACTCGCCTGACTTCCCGGCGGGGTCGTACGTGCAGATCGTCGCGGCCGACGCGGGGAGCGCGGTGAGGGCGAGCAGGCCGGTGACACAGGTCTTCAGCAGGGTCTTCATTCGGGAGCCTCGGTGGGCGCGGGCGCTTCGGGCGCCTCACCCTCTTGGGGTTCTGCAGGCTGGGCGCCGAACGGGTCTTCGGCGAAGGGGTCGTCGATCACGGGTTCCGGTGCGGATGCGTCGACGGGCAGCGTACCGAAGTCGAGCGTGCGATGCCCACGCTCGGCCGCCCAGATCAGGTCGGACTGGTGGAGCGTGATGTCGCGGGCGTAGGCGTCGAGCATCGCGTGGTCGGGATCGCGGACCACGTCGCGCTCGGAGCGGGCGAACCCCTCGATCGCCTCGCGCACGCGGGCCTCTTCGCCCGCATTGCCGGCGACCTCCGCGTACAGCGCCCACCCGATGCGCACTCCCGACGCTCCGCCCTGCTCGGCCGCCGTCTTCAGCTTCTCCCACGGGTCCACGCCCTCTGGACCGGAGCCCGGCACCACGATCCAGGCCGACGCCTCGAGCGCGCTGGGCACGTGCCACCACGTCGCGTCGTCGAGGCACGGCGCCACCCGGCCCACGCGGGACAGCGTGTCGAGCGGCACTCCGTTGTGCCCGCCGCTGGCTTTGTCGTTCAGCATGGCCACCGTTCCGGACACCAGACCCACGAGCAGGGTCAGCTCGTCCCTCGAGCGCACCTTCGGGCACGAGCCGGCCGTCGTCCCGAGCTCGCCGAACTCCCGGTTCGTGCGGTCCCACGCCGACCCGAACCGCAGGGCGGTGCGCTGGCGGAACCGCTGCTCGCGGGCCTGGGCGTCCTTCACGGCCGCGACGCGCCCCGGGCCTGCGGGAACGGTCGTCCGCACGACCACGCTCTCGACCTGGGCCTCCGCGGCGCGGGCCTGATCGCAGATGCCCGCCACCGCATCCGCGATGATCAGGGCCTGATCGGCGGGCTTCTCGGGCTTCGTGACCGCCGCGAGCGGGTGCCCGAGCGCCTCGCCGATCTTGCACGTGCGATCGACGTCCCCGGTGCGCAGGGCCGTGGGGACGACGTGCTGGGTGGTGAAGCGGTCGACGGTCTTCCGGACGCAGCCCGAGGTGGTCAGCAGCAGGGCGAGGACGAGGGGACGGGTCACGAGGGTCTTCCGGTGCTGTGGCCGCCGCTGTGTATCAAGCCGGATAGAGGTGGGCCGTCTGGAGGTCCGATGCGCCCGTGGTTCCTGCTGTTCGCCGTGCTCGTGGCGCTCCCTGCCTGGGGGGCCCGGTCGGTCGCGGTCCTCCCGCTCGACGCCGCCGCGAAGAGCGATCAGCACGAGGGCCTCGGGCGCGCGCTCGCGGGGATGCTGATCTCCGATCTGTCGCGCGTCGACGATCTGGAGCTGGTCGAGCGGGCGCGGCTCGATGCGCTGATCAAGGAGATCGAGCTCGGCGACACCGGCTTCCTCGACCCCAAGACCGCCGTGAAGCTCGGCAACGGTGTCGGCGCCGAGTGGGTCATCGTGGGCTCCTGGTCGGTGGTGGGGGGCACCTTCCTCATGGACACCCGGGCCGTCGACGTGGGCTCCGGCAAGATCGTCGCCGCGGTCGACGCGAGCGGGAAGGTCGACGACTTCGTCACCGTCGAGAAGACCCTCGTGGAAGACCTCCTGGAGGCCCTCCAGGTCGCCCTGTCAGCGACCGCGCGGCGCAAGATCATCGCCGACGCCGCCACTGAGGACTTCGAGGCGCTCACCACCTACGCCGCCGGTCTGCAGGCCGAGTTCGACGGCCGGTACGCCGACGCCAAGAAGCGCTTCGAGGAGGCCGCGCAGCGCGATCCGGCGTTCGAGCTCCCACTCCAGCGCCTCGCCGACGTTCGCACCGCGCTCGAGAGCCTCGAAGCGGAGCGCAAGGCCACCCGGGTCGATGCCGCGACGCAGCTGGTGCTCGATGCCCTGGCGAAGAGCCCGGACGAGATGAAGCTCACGGGTCGCACCACGGATCCGAAGGTGCTCGGGCAGATCGCGGTGCGGTGGGCGCTGCTCGAGAAGGAAGGGCGGAAGTGCCAGGTGGTCGAGGAGATGAAGCACTACCTCGAGCGCCACAAGGGCAAGCTCACCGAGATGCCGGGCCCGAGCGCCCACAACCACCGGCACTGGGCCGCCTACGACCTCGGGCTGTACGAGAAGCGCCCGGAGATCTGGGACCACGGCGCGGTGAGCACGCCCCGCTCAGAGTACGGCTTCGAGGCCTGGATCGAGCGTGCGCCCGCCGTCTCCCGGGCCGCGAACCTCGTCGTCGGCATCACCGACGGCATCGATCGCGCCCCCGAGCTCGGGCGGAGCCTGGTGAACCTGTCCGTCGCGTGCGCGGGGACGGATCCGGGCGCGCGGCTCGCGGCGCTCGAGGAGGTCCTCGCGATGTCCCGCCGGCTCGGGTTCGCCGACGACACGATGTACGACAACTCCCAGCGGCCCATGTGGACCGAGGTGGAGGTGATGGTGCTCCAGGCCATGGCCGCGAAGGAGGGGATGAGCGCACGCGTCCAGCAGCGCTCGCAGATCCTGATGGACATGGACATCGGGCACGACGACACCTACGCGCTGCGCAACGATGTCTCCAAGGTCGCGCAGATCGCCGAGCGGGCCGCCGTCCAGAACGTCGTGCTCGACGGGCTCACGGAGGGCGAGGTGCGCAAGATCGCGAAGGCCGCACTGGCCGGAGACGCCTCCGTGCTGGCGGTGGCCGCGCCGGCCTGCGAGAGCCTGATCAAGTCCAACAAGCACGCGTTCGAGACCCTCACGGGCGACACCCGACGCGCCTCCGACCCGTGGGTGTTCATCGAAGCCGGGCTCGGCGCGACCTCGCTTCGCCTCGCGGGGTGCGTGGTCGGCCAGAAGGCCGAGCTCGCCACGCTCGCGGAGGCCCTCGCGTGGGCCGACACGATGCCGAAGCGCGCCGTCACCCCGGCTCCCGAGGGGTGCACCCAGGCGCTCGCCGACCTCGGGAAGCAGACCGAGAGCTACCGCACCGCGTACGCTGGCACGGAGGACGTGTACCGCCCCATCGTCGTGGGGCTCGGGATGCGGCTGGTGCGCCGGGGATGCGCGACCGTCCGCTGACCGCTCGCATCGGTTGAGACGGGTGCGTGCAGCGGGTATCTTCGGGATCGGAGGTCCCATGGTCGTGCGTGTCTCGTTCGTCGTCGCGGTGCTGCTCGGATCCGCCGGATGCGACGTGTTCCAGGGCGCAACGCGGAGCGCGCCCCCCGAAGCGTCCGCGGGCGCGGAGCCCTCCGAGGCCATGGGGTCTGGGGGCCCGTCCGCGTCGAGCGCGTCCGGCGGTGGGGCCGCGGAGGCCCACGACAACCGCGGCGTGCGCGTCGGAGGCGGGAACGGCGTGCTGATCGGCGATCAGGCCGAGGTGGACGGCGTGCGCATCGGCGGCGAGTACGGTGTGCTCGCGGGCGACGACGGGGAGACCCAGGGCGTGCGCGTCGGCGGCGAGAACGGCGTGGTGGTCGGGCAGGACTCCGAGACGCAGGGCGTGCGCGTCGGCGGCTCGAAGGGGGTCGAGGTCGACGTGAAGAAGGGCGTGTCGATCGGCGGCAAGAAGCTGATCGGGAAGGGGAGGTAGCGGCGTCCTCCACCTGGCGAGCGCTGTGGGGATGGCTCTCCCGCGGGCCCGCCTTCGAGGCCGACGCCGAGGCCGCGTTCGCCGAGGAGTGCGGCGAGGCGAACCAGGCGCGCATGCGGGTGGTGCTCTCGCTCATGTTCCTCGTGCACCTGCTGCACGTGTGGGCGTTCTGGCTCGCGGGTGACGAGCGCGCTGCCGCTCCCGCCCACATCGTGCAGTGGCGCGACCTGATCACCGTCATCCACGAGATCACCGCCGTGGCCGTGTTCGGGCTGGTGCTCGCGGTGTTCCTGCTTCCGGCGCGGTCGATGCGCTGGTTCGCGCCGCTGGCCGGGGCCACGTACCTCGTGCACGCAGGCGCCATCGCGGGTGCCGACCAGCTGAACGCGCCCACGGTCACGCCGTACATGGCGTACGCCATCGTGGTCTCGATGCTCCTCGTGATCGAGCCCGCGCCCGGCGTCGTGATGTACGCCATCGGTCTGGTCGCGTACTTCGCCGGGCTGCTCACCGGTCAGCCCGACCCCGAGATCCTGCGCGCGTTCGTGCTGAACGGGCCCTCCGTCACCATCGCGGGTACGGCCATCCTCGCGTTCCTGTACCGGGCCCGCCGGCGGGACTTCGCGCAGCGGCGCACCATCTCCGCACAGCAGGAGCAGCTCGAGTCGTGGAACGCCGAGCTCGAGAAGCGGGTCGACGCGCAGGTGCAGGAGATCCGCGAGCACGCCGCCGAGGTGGGCCGGCTGAACAGCCAGCTCCAGGCGCAGGTGCGCGACCGCAGCCGGGAGCTCGCGCTTGCGCTCGAGAAGCTCGCGCACGCCCCCGAGCCCGCGGCACCCACCCTCGAAGGGCGCGTGCTGGGCGGTCGTTTCGAGCTCCTCGGCCGGATCGGTGCCGGCGGGATGGGCGCGGTCTACGAGGGGGTCGACCAGACGACCCGCCAGCGCGTCGCCGTGAAGGTCGTGCGCGGCGACGTCGGCGCGCCCGTCGCGCTCCTGCGGCGGTTCCTGCGGGAAGCCGAGGCGGTCGCCTCCCTCGACCATCCGGCCATCGTCCGCATGCTTCACGTCGACATCGCGGAGGACGGCACGTTCTTCCAGGTGCAGGAGCTCATCCAGGGCGAGACCCTGTCGCGGGTGCTCGCGCGCCACGTCCGGTTCGGGCCCCCCGTGGTCGCGCGCCTGCTCGCGGTGCTCTGCGATGCCCTGGCGACCGCCCATGCCGCCGAGATCGTGCACCGCGACATCAAGCCCGGGAACCTCATGTTCACGCCGGTCGCACCGGGTCTCAAGCTGCTCGACTTCGGGGTGGCGAAGCTCCGTCAGGCCCTGCAGGCCTCGGCATCCCCGAACCCAGGGGGGCTGAGCTCCGACGGTCCTCAGGCGCCGGAGGGCGAGGGGTTCGGCGCCGACTTCGATCTGCCGACCACCTTCGACGGCGAGACCGTCGACGGGGACGGCCAGGAGCTCACGCGCACGGGCGCCATCATCGGAACGCCCGGCTACATGGGGCCCGAGCAGCTCGCGGGGTCGAGCGAGGCCACTCCGCGGTCCGACCTCTTCGCCGTCGGCGTGCTCGGGTACCTCGCGCTCACGGGCGAGCACCCGCTGCGGATGCCGCGAACCTCGCCTCCCGACCTCGCGGCCGATGCCCCCCATGCCCCGGAAGCCCTCGTGAGCTGCATCCGTCGGTGCATGGCGCCGAACCCCGCGAACCGTCCGTCCGCCGGCGAGGTCGCGGCCGAGCTCACCGCGCTCGCCGACGCGCTGGGGGCTCCCGGACTCGAGACGCTCGTCGTGCACGACGCCCTGCGCACGTTCACCACCGACAGCGAGGCGACCCTCACGCAGGGCCCGGAGCTCGGGGGCTCCGCGGAGTAGCGGGCCCTACGCGCCTCCCGGGCGCACGACGCTCGCCCAGAAGCGCCTGAGTCGCGTGTCGTCGGCGCGGATGGCGACCTCCACGGTTCCGGGCTCGTACCGCAGGTACCCGCGGTAGCCAGGCAGGAAGCGGGGAACGGGGCGAGCGCGGGTCGTCGTGAACAGCTCCGGGTTCCGCAGCCACACGGCCGGGAGCAGGTCCCACGGGTGGAACGCGGGACGGCCGGTCAGCAGCGGCGCCAGCTGGAGCCAGTGCGCGCACCGGTCGCGAATCCAGTCCGGCAGGTGCACGAGATCCGTGCGGTCGAACCACACCTGGCGACACACGTCCATCGGGAACAGCACGTCGCAGCGCTCGAGCGCCACGATGGCGGCCGCCGGGTCGAGCGCGAGGTTGAACTCGGTGGTGTGGAGCGGGCGGAGGTTCGGCAGGCGCCGGTTCGTGCCGCCGAGCACGATGAGCCGCTCCCACCGGGCTCCCCGGAGCAGCGCGGCAGCGATGTTCGTGAGCGGGGCCAGCGCGAGCACCGTGCCTTGGTGGGCGATCAGGGCGTCCACGGCGGGGCTGGAGACCTGTCCGGGCGCGTCGGCCCCGCGGTACACGGGCAGATCGAAGCGCGCGCCGAGCTCGCACGCCACCTCGTGCACCTCGCCGCCGGACGCGTTGCCGAAGCACGTGGTGAGCCCGTCGATGCGGAGCCCGGCGCACACCGCGAAGTGGATCGCGATGGCGTCGTCCACGTCGGACAGGGGCAGGCCGAGCGCAGGGTCGGTGTCGATCAGCAGACCGGTCGTCACGGGGCCGACATAGCCGGGAACGACGCGTTCCGGGAGATCCGGGCGACGCTCCGTGCCGTAGTGGTAGTGTCCCGCCACTCCCCGGAGGATGGATGCGTCTGCCGTCTCCTCGTGCCGTGCTCGGTTCCCTGGTCCTCACGTTCGCGCCGCTCGTGGCGGGCTGCTTCAAGTACGAGAAGCCGCTCGTCGTCGTGAAGGAGGCGCCGGAGGCCGGGCAGTTCCCGAACGAGCTGTTCAGCGAGGTCCTCGAGGGGCGGGTCGACGAGAACGGGCTCATCGACTACGCGGCGATCAAGGCCGATCGCGAGGAGCTCGACCGGTTCACGGGCTACATCGCGCGCGTGTCGCCGGAGTCGAGCCCGGCGCTCTTCCCCACGAAGTGGGACGAGATGGCGTACTACATCAACACGTACAACGCGCTCGCGATCCGCGGTGTGATCGACCGTCCCGGGCTCAACAGCGTCGACGACATCAAGGTCGAGTACTTCTTCTACACCCGGTACAACATCGGGGGGCGCAAGCTCGACCTCTACCGGCTCGAGAACTCGGTCATCCGGCCGCGCTTCAACGATCCCCGCATCCACTTCGCGCTGAACTGCCAGTCCGGCGGGTGCCCGATCTTCCCGCAGACCGCCTTCCTGCCCGAGAACCTCGACGCGTTCCTCGACGAGCAGACCACCCGGTTCGTGAACCACCCGCAGAAGGTGCGTCCGAAGGAGGGCGCCGAAGGCGTGTGGGAGATCAGCCAGATCTTCGAGTGGTACGAGAAGGACTTCGAGGCGGCCGGGGGCGCGGCCGCGTTCATCCACGGCTACCGCGACGAGGTGCCGGCCGACGCGAAGATCGAGTTCATCCCGTACGACTGGTCGCTGATCAAGCAGCCCGGCAAGGGGCCCTGACGGCCCGTCTGCGGCGCGCGACGAGCGCGAGCGGCACGAGCATCGCCAGCCACAGCGGCCCGTTCGCCGACGCACACGTGGACGGGGGCGGCGGGCACGTGAACGGGCTCCCGGTCGGGTCGAGCAGCTCGGGGTCGGCAGCGCGCCAGACCACGTGGGCCTCGCGCATGGCGCGGCAGTCGCACCGCACGCGGGACTGCTCGAGCGCGATGGGGTCGAGCGGCTCGCTCACGTACACGGCCCACGTGCACGCGTCGTTGTCGCGGTACAGCAGGGCGGCGCGGGAACCGTCCGTCTCCGCGGCCCTCCCCACGAGTCGCTCGCCGTCGAGCACGAGCGGGAGCACGCCCACGCCCGCCACCGAGCCCAGCATGGCCATCATCACGGGCACATGGAGGGTCAGCAGCGCGACGCCCACGCCGAGCCTCAGATCCCGCGGCAGCCTGCGAACCCCGAGCACGAAGGCCGGCACGACCGACAGCAGCGCGGTGAGCGCGACCCCGACGAGCGCGAGCACCCCGAGCCCGTCGACGAGCGGGGTGAAGTGCGCGTTCGACGGGAGGCTCGCGCGCTGCCAGAGCCAGCCACCCGCCCCGGCCACCGCGAGCCCGGCGGGGACGAGCGCGAACGCCAGGTAGAGCGCGGCGGTGGTGGCGAGCACGACGGCTGTGGGGCGCTGGGCTTCCATGGACGCACTGTCTCCGCGCGGTGTGAACCGGGGATGGACGCCGGAAGGAACTCAGAGATCCAGCAGCACGAGGCGGCCGTCGCGCAGCGCGACGATCGCGAGGCGGTCGCGCGTCCAGACGTGGCTCCAGCGGCCCGGGAGCTCGTGGGTCTCGCGCAACGCCCCCGTGAGGTGGTCGCGCACCTCCACGCTCGTGGCGTCGACCGGGAGCTCGATGAACTGGGTGCCCGTCCCGAGGAATCGGACCACGGACGTCCACGGCACCACGTGCGAGCCCACCCGCCAGCCGCCCGGATCCTCCGCGACCCCCAGCACGCCGTCGCGGGTGAGCAGCAGATCGGTCTGGTCCGCGAAGGGCTGTGCGGTGAGCGGACCCAGCGTACCGGGCTTGTAGAGCTGCCACGCGTCGTCCTGCCCGTACTCCACGAGCACGAGGTCGCCCGCCGCCTGGAGCCCCGTGATCTCGAGCGCTTCGGGGAGCGGGACCAGGCGGTTCTTCTCGCCGAGCTCGGTGAGCCACGGCACCTCCCCCTCGTATTCGACCGCGTACGTGCGGCCCCCTTCGAAGGCCACCACCGGAGAGCGCCGTGTGGCCGGGCCCTCCAGCGTGGACAGCGACACCACGCGCGTCGGCTCGCCTTCTTCGAACAGCCAGGCGCTCGACCCGTCGGGCGCGAGCTTCACGCGGTCGGCGGAGCCCTCGATGCGTCGCACGCCCCCCGCCAGCTTCTGGAGGAACACGCGCCCGCGCTCGTCGGCGATGAGCAGCTCCTGACCATCCGCCGTACGGTCGACCGCGACGGGCAGGCCCCACAGCGCGTCGTGGTCGTCGCGGCCGGTGGCGTCGACCGGCACCAGCCGCGCCTGCTCGACGCGGTAGCGGTACTTGCCCGCGGTGTCGGCGACCGCGATGGACGCGCCACGCGGCAGGCGCTCGGGCGAGCCGTCCATGCCCCAGTGGTACACGCCGTCGAGGCGCTCGAACCAGATCTCCGTGCCCATCGCGAGCCCGTCGGGATGGGGCTGTGCGCGGGTGGCGTCGCGTCGATCGGCCTTCGGCACGCTCCAGAAGTTGCGTGGACCGCCCGTGCGCCCGTCCAGACAGGCTCCGCCGAAGTCGACCTGCACGCAGACGCGCGTCCCGCCGTCCATCACCGCCACGGCTTCGCGCGGGCCCCAGTCGGACGTGGTGCGCTGCTCGACCGGCGCGAGCCAGCGCCAGTTGAGCGTGCTCACGCCCACCTGGATGCGCCCCTCGACGTACAGCGGACCGTCTTCGCGCTCCCGCGTGGTCGCGCCGATCCACCCGCCTTCGACGCCCCAGATCGCCTCCCAGTCCGACTCGATGGGGTCGAGCGGGGCCCCCGACGTGGCGTCGTAGCGGAGCAGGTTCGACGTGGCTTCGGACACGCCGTCGACGATGCGCTCACCGAGCAGCGCCAGCTTGCGGCCGTCGGGAGAGAACGCGGCATCGGTCGTGAACGCGCCCACCTCGAACTGCAGCTCGCCCGTGGGGAGCGCGAGCACGCGGAACGTGGGCCCGCAGTCGACGCCCGCACGCGTTCCGGAGGGGTCGATCACGAAGAACAGGTGGGGCGCGCGGTCGGGGCACGCCTGGAACGTGGTGCGCAGGTGCCCCTTGGGGTCGAAGCCCGCGATCTCTCCGCGCGGCGACATCACCCACGCGGTGCCGTCGTTCGCCACGCGGGCCGTCGCGATGCCGTCGGGAGCGCGGAAGCCCGGCTCCCCCAGCACGAGCGTCGAGGCTGTCGCGGTGAGCATCCACCACATGTCGCGCGCGTTCTCCGGGGTGCTCGCTCGATGTAGCGCGGTTGCCCGGCGCAGTCCCGCCCGACGCGCGGGCACGACGCCAACGTCACGACCTCCGCACGAGCACCGGCCACAGGAGCGCGGCGCCGATGTTCAGCGCGACCACGACGTTCGCTGCGCCCAGGAGCGACAGCGAGTGCTCCGGCCGCCACGCACCCCACAGGAACGCGGCCAGGTAGGCCGGTACGCTGAAGATCAGCCGCCAGTCGACCAGGGCCGTCGCCAGCACCAGGAACGACAGGTACACCGACACCTCGAGGGCGGCGGCGGTCTCCGCGGGCAGGCCGGCGAGCCACGAGCCCACCAGGAAGATCAGGGCGAACGCCGGCATGCACACCAGGAACACCAGGGCCGTGCGGTTCACACGCGACCGCAGGAACCACGGCCAGAGCGCCCCCATCACCCCGAGCGTGCCCACCAGGATCCCGGCCGAGACGGACCACTCGCGTGTGTACCCTGCCGGGACGCCCAGCACGACGGACCCGATCGGCACCACCACCCACGTGAGCGCGAGCAGGGCGCCCACCAGGAGCCTCGGCACCATCGCGGTGCGGGGGTCGGCGTCCTCCTTGAAGCGAGCGAGCTCGCGCTGCGCGCCCTGACGCTCGGTGCGCAGGGCCTCCAGCCGCGTGCGTAGGGTGTCCGGAACGTCGGCGAGCGGCGCCAGCAGGAGATCCGCAGCGCGGTCGTCACCGCGGTCGAGCTCGAGCGTCGCCAGGCCCAGCGTGGCGTCGCGGAGCGGGCCGGCCACCCCCGGGATGTCGGGCCATCGCCGCTGCGCTTCGGCCACCGCGAACCGCGCGGCACTGAACCGGTCGTACAGCGCGCGCCGGTCGGGGTCGGTGTCGCGCAGGGCGGCGTCCAGCTCCGCGAGCCGGGCGAGCCCCGCATCCGCGAGCCGTCGCGCGTCGCGGTGCTCCAGGTGGGCCTCCAGCGCTTCCCGGAACGCGCGGGCGGAGTCCGGCCGGCCGGCGGGATCGCGGGAGAGCGCGGCGGACAGGAGCTCGGCGAGCGGCCAGTCGGGGTCGACCCCCGGATCCTCGTTCACAACGGCGTCGAGCACGTCTTCCAGCGTCTCGCCCGTGCGCGGGGCGTGCCCGCTGACGAGCCGGTACAGCAGGCCTCCCAGCAGGTACACGTCAGTGCGCTCCGTCAGCAGCGCGCCCTTTCCGCTGAGCATCTCCGGCGCCATGTACGCGGGCGTGCCGGCTGCGCGGGTCTGGGCCGACGCCAGCGGGATGCGCCCGTCGGCGCGGGGCGCGAGCGACACCGCGATGCCCCAGTCGAGCACGTAGACCTCGCCGAACCCGCCCACCATCACGTTGTCGGGCTTGAGGTCGCGGTGCAGGATGCCGCGGCTGTGCGCGAACTCGATCGCGTTGCACACCCCCATCAGCACGCGCAGGTTCCACTCGAGGGCGTCCGACACGGAGAGGTGCGCGCCCGGGTCGTCCATCAGGTCGCCCCACACGAGCCCTTCGACGTGCTTCATCACGATGCGCGGCTCGCCGCTCTCGAAGTCGATGTCGTGGACCGGCACGATGTTCGGGTGCTCGAGCGCACCGGTCACCCAGGCTTCCTGGAGCAGCCGACGCGTGGCCTCGCGCGAGCGAGCGTGCGCGACGAGCCCCTTCACGGCCACCCGCCGTGCGAGGGCCTGCTGCTCGGCCTCGCGGACCTCTCCCATGCCGCCGACCCCGATCAGCGCCCCCAGTCGAAGGCGCCGCTCGGGCTCCACCACCGTGATGCCGAGCTCCGTCTCGGGCTCCGGCTCCACGTCTCCTGCGAGCGTGTCGAGGAGGGTCCGCGTGGCGTCGAAGTCCACGGTCGCACGTTCAGACATCGGGCAGCATGCTAGCCTGACCCTGTGCAGAAGATCATCGATCTCTGGAACAAGATCCCTCGGGACAAGGAGTGGTGGCTCGACCAGTTCGCAGCCATCATGACGGGCTGTTTCACGGGGTGCTTCACGATCCTGATCTGCTACCTGCTGTCGGTGGCGGTCTCGATCGTCGCGTGCCTGTTCGTGGCGAAGAACTTCAACGAGGCCTTCACCATGGGCATGGCGTGGGGCAGCACCCTCGGGATGCTCGTCGTCATGGTGTTCGGCAGCGCCGTGTTGTCGATCATCGCGAGGATCCGTGGGGCCTGAGGTCGGGTGATCGCGCTCGTCCTGTTCGCCTCCGCGTGGGCCGGGTTCGGGGTGCGGTCGTCGCGCGAGCCGCTGCCCTCCCGTGAGAACGAGCGGTCGATCGTGCTCCCGAAGGGGTGGACGGAGCTCGAGGTGGGCGTCGACCACTCGGTGGCTGCGGCGGCGTGGTCGTCGCGCGGTCGCAGCGTGCCGCTCGACGTTCCGTGGCGCACCGACACCGTGCAGGTGGGCGTGCGGTACGGGGTCGCGCCCGGCTGGGAGCTGTTCGGCTCGCTCCCGTGGACGCGCGCCACCGGGTACGTGCTGCAGACGGGCTTCGGCACGGGCGAGATCGGCGGTCGGTTCGCGCTGCACCGGAACGAGGCACCCTTCGGGTCCGTGGGGCTGGAGGTCGCGGGGCGCGTGCCCGTGGGGTTCGACGGCGGCAGCCTGGAGGTGCCCGGGCGCGTGCCGCTCACCACGGGCACCGGGGATCTGCGGATGGCGGTCGATGCCCGGCGTGGGATGGACGGGCTGCTGTTCCTGACGCGGGTCGAGGCGGTCCACCGGTTCGCGGGGCGGGTCGGATGGCGGGACGGGCGCGTGAAGCCCGGAGATCAGGGGTCCGTCGACGTGGAGGTGCTCGTCCAGGCCGGTCCGCTCGCGCTCGGGCCGGGTGCCCGCGCGGTGGGCCGGCTCGCGGTGAGGGCCGCGGACCCCGGTCCCGGTGGCTCCGAGGGCGCACTCCAGCGCGTCGACGGAAGCGCGGGTGCATCGGTCGACGTGGGTGGGCGGGCGCTGCTGCACCTGACGCGCGGGGTCGAGCTGGAGGGGCGTCTCCGCTGGTCGGTCGTGGGGGAGGACGACACGTTCGTGCGTCTCGACGAGGTCCACCCCGCGAAGGCCCGTGTGGCCGGGCTCTCCGCGAGGGTGCGGTGGTAGGGCTCGTGCTCGGGGTCGCGTTCGCCGGCCGCTACGCGATGGACCACAACCACCCGGACCTCCGGTGGCACACCGTCGAGACCGAGCACTTCGCCATCCACTACCCGGAGTCGCGCAAGCGCCCCGACCACCCGCGCTGGGCGAGCGGGAAGGGCACCGCCGACCGCCTCGCCGTGATCGCCGACGACACGTGGCTGCGCCTGGCCTCCGAGGTCGGGGTCTTCCCGAACGAGCGCATCCACATCGTGGTCCTCGAAGACACCGACCGGCTGCGGGGCTTCACGCTCACGCCCCAGGACTGGATCGTGTTCTCCGGCAACCCCGGTCCCGAGCTCGCGCGCATGCGCGGCCGCGTGGACTGGGTGGAGGACCTCCTCGCCCACGAGCTCGCCCACGTGTTCACGCTGAAGAAGGCAGGGTGGCTCGCGGAGGCGGCCGGGAGCTTCGGGGTCGAGACGGGCGTGCTCGTGGAGGACGGCGCGAACCAGTGGGGCTTCGAGGTCGACCTGTCCGACCCCTCCCCGCACTGGTGGAGCGAGGGCGCCGCCGAGTTCTGGTCCGAGCGCATCGGGGTGAACTGGTGGACCCCGGCCCGGGACATGACGCTGCGGGCCAGCGTGATGGGAGGCCGCCTCCTCACGGAGGACGAATGGGGGACCGAGCGCTTCCTCGACGACTGGTACGACGGCGAGCGGGCGTACCAGCAGGGCTACGCCTTCCACCGGTGGTTCGCGGCGCGGTACGGCGACGAGGCCTGGCGGCGCGTGATGGATCGGTCCTCGGCCCGCTTCCGCCTCGACTGGGACGGTGTCTTCGAGGAGGTGGTGGGCGAGTCCCTCGCGACGTTGAAGGACGCGTTCGAGGCCGACCTCGCGGCCGAGGTGGAGGCCCAGCTCGCCAGTGTGCGGGCACGGGGTCCCGTGGAAGGGGAGGAGCTGTCGACGTGGGAGCTGTCGTGGACCTCCCAGGACCCGTGGACCCGCGACTGGTGGGCCGCGAAGGGCCCCGCGGAGGTGGAGTCGAAGCGGGAGTCCACCGGCACGCTGAACCTGTACGCGCGGTACTCTCCCGACGGGAAGTGGTTCGGCCGGCAGCGGTCGGGGTGGATCGAGATCCGGGCGCTCGACGAGGGCATGTGGACGGCCTTCGCCGGCGAGGTCCCGGACTACGACCTCACGCACGAGCAGCGGGCGCGCGACTCCCGGATGAGCGTCTGGCTCCCGTCCCGCTACTCGGCCGCCCTCGACTTCGTGCCGGGGCGCGACGAGGTGGTGACCGCCGGATGGGAGGGGCTCGACCGGGTTCGGCTCGGCCCGCGGAAGTGGCAGTGGACCCAGCTCTACCGGGTGGATCTCACGCCGGGCACCGAGCGGGTCCGCGATCACGGGGGTCGCGCGGAGGTGGAGTCGCTGGAAGGTCGGCACGAGCGGGTGCGAAGGCGCATGACGGCGATCCCCGGCACGCTCCGCGCCATGGACCCCAGCGTGTCGCCCGACGGGGAGTGGGTGGCGTACACGCAGTACCGCGACGGGTCGTCGAACGTGGTGGTGTCCCGTCTGGACGGGTCCGAGCGACGCGAGCTCACCCACCACACGGACGGGAGCTGGGCTTCCGGCACGGACTGGTCGCCCGACGGCACCCAGGTGGTGTTCGCGCTCCACACCGACCACCAGCAGAACCTGTGGGTCGCGGACGTCCCGTCTGGAACGGCCTCTCCGCTGATGCGCGACCGCTGGGAGGAGCTCGACCCGTGGTGGGCCGACGACGGCTCGATCTGGTTCGCGGCCGACGTCGACGGGGTGTACGACATCTTCCGGCGTGCGCCCGACGGCCGGGTGCACCAGATGACGCGGGTGACCACCGGCGCGTGCAGCCCGTCCGTGACGCCCGACGGGAACCTGCTGTACACGCGGTTCACGGCGTTCGGCTGGAAGTCGTACGGGATTCCCCGCTGGATGCTCGCCTGGGACGACGTGACCGACCGGTTCGGTCCGCCGGAGGAGGTGTCGGAGCGCGTTCCGGTGGCTTCGGGCGAGGTCCGGAGGCACCCGTACCGGCCGGCCCGTTCGTTCACGGGGCTCGCGGCGAGCCCGATGATCCGGCTCGATCGGGCCTTCGACGGGCGCGTGATCCCGCGGCTCGGGGCCTTCCTGAAGGTGCGCGACGCGGTGGAGGTGAACACGCTCACCGGGCAGTTCTGGCTCGGGTCGGACGCGTACGCCCAGGGGACCTGGGAGATGCACCGGTTCTGGCCGGACGTCTCGGTGTACGGGAGCCACTGGGTGGGCCGGCGAACGGGCGACGACGCGCGCCGGATGATCTCGACGGGCGGCGTGACGGTGGCGTTCCCGTTCACGGAGGACGTCGCGTTCGACGTGGGCCTGCTGGGCTTCACGAGCCGGCGCGAGTCGGACGACCGGTACGGACGGGTGCTCAGCTCTCGCGTGCTGTCGGTGGGCCTGCGGGCCGGGGACGCCTGGGACCTGCGCACGTCGAACACCCAGCGGGGTGCGGCCGTTCGGGTGCTGCTGTCGCGGGGAGACTCCGCGGGCGAGCAGACGTACGCGTACCACCGTGCGGAGTGGGCCTCGGACGTGGTCGTCGACACGGCCTGGGGCAACGGGCACGCATGGGTGATGAACGCCGCGATCGGGCTGACCGACCGTCCCGTCCATGCGGAGGACGCCCTCCCCGTGGGCGGCGATCATCCCTACGCCCTGCGTCCCGCCTGGGTGCAGCGCTCCATCGAGATGCCCGGCTACGCGCCGTACGCGGTGTCGGGGCAGCACGCGGGGGTGGGCGGTCTGGCGTGGCGCTTCCCGCTCGCGCGCGACCTCGACAATGCGATCGGTCCCGTCGTGGTGAACGAGCTGTTCGCCCAGGTGGGCGGGCACCTGGGGACGGTGTGGACGGGATCGTCGGCTCCCGTCCTCGCGGATGGCGTCGCTGAGCTCAGGATCGCCGCCGCGCTCTGGGACGCGCGCTGGGACTCGGGGATCCGGTTCGCCTACGGTGCTCCCAACGAGCTCGATCCAGGCGGGCTGCGGTTCTCGGTGTCGGTGGGCTCTGGCTTCTGAAGCGCTGGAGATCGCGGACCTGTGGTAGGCTCTCGATACGCGCGGAGGGTTCATGCGTCTCGTCCCCGTCTTCCTTCTCGGTGCGCTCGTCGGCGGCTGCTCGGTGGGTGAGCAGGTCACGCAGGGAACGCCCGCTCCGGGTGGCGCAGGGCTGGTGGCCGACGTGCAGGCACCTCCGGGAGACGTGCTGGTGGGCGCTTCCGGGCACGCTCCCGTGTCTGCCCCGTCCCTGCCGGGCGAACAGGCGCCTGCGGTGTCGTTCGCACCCCTCGCCGAGATCCCCGTGGTGGCCGACGGTGTGGCGCTCAACGACAACGGCGGGGTCGCGCATGCAGGCCTCGGTGACGTCAGCTGCGACGTGTACCCGGCCACGGGAGCGATCGGGTCCGACTACTACGACCTCGGGAACGACGCCGTGCTCGACGCCGGCAGCGCAGCGACCCTGGGCGCGGTGTTCCTCACGAAGACCCCGGGGCAGCTCCACGTGCACCCCGTCAACTCCGGCTACACCGAGGCCACCTTCGCGCTCGGTGGTGTGCAGGATGCCCGGCTCACCAGCCAGGGCTTCGTCGCCGTCTCGACCACCACCCAGGGCTGCATGGCGGGGTGGTTCACGGACTCCGGGGTGCTGCTCTCCACGCTGCACTTCGAGGGCTCCTGCGACGGCTCGTTCACCGCCGATCCGGTCTCGGGCCTCGCGTGGCTCGCCACGGATTCGGGCGTGCTCGAGCTGGCCCCGGGCGCGTCACGGGTGATCGACCCCACGCCCGATGCGGTGCTGGGCTTCCTGTCGCACGACACGCAGCCGTCGCTCGTGATCGGGTCGGCCGACGGGATCCTCACGATGCTCGAGCTCGACGGATCGACGCGCTGGTCGGCCGATCTGGGCGGCGCGATCGAGGCGGTGGCGGGGGATCCCGCGAACGGCGCGGTGTTCGCGGCGGTCGACACGTTCCAGCGTCGCGTCGTGATGCTCGACGGCGCCGATGCCGAGGAGCTCGGAGGGTTCGACTATGCGTGGTCGGCCCGGCACCTGGCGGTGAGCGGAGACGGCGGCACGGTGGCGCTGGCCACCGAGGGCACGGTCGCCTTCCACACCGTGCTCGACGACAGTGGTGCGGGGGCACCTTGATCGCCGACGTTTACAACCGCCTCGCCCGACACACCCCGGTAGGCGGACGCTCACCACTCGCGCCTCATTTTTTCCGACGACCCCCCGTCGTCGACGCTACACTCTCAGTCCAGGACACTCGGAGGCTCTCATGCGGATGATCATCGGTTCAGCGATTGCGGCTACGGCGCTCGTCGGCTGCGCAAGCCCGGATTCGGTGGCCCTCGAGCACCGTTCCGAGCTCTCCGCCCAGACGCGCGGCGTGCAGCTCGACTCCAACGGTCGGGTCTCGAACGTCGGCATGTTCGGCACCACGTGTCAGGTCACCACCGAGTTCGCGATGATGTCCGACGACTTCGACTACAACTCGCAGGAAGACACCGTCGTCGACGCGCAGACGGTCCCGGGTCGTGGGCTCACGGCGGTCGTCATCACGCCCGACGAGGTGAACATCACCACGCCGAACCTCTTCCCGTGGACGAGCACGCGCACGGTCGTCGGGGTCGTCGACGCCCGCCTCACCGAAGCGGGCTTCGTGGCCACGCAGGTTCCGCCCCAGCTCGCCGGCACCGACTGCAACGTCACCTGGTACGACGAGGGTGGGAACGAGATCGCGAGCGCCGTGTCCCTGGGCATCGAGTGCGACGCCGACTCCGACCTCGCGACGGATCCCGTCAGCGGCACCACCTGGGTGTCCACCGATGCCGGTGTGCTCCGCGTCACGCCCGACGGCACGATCCTCCCGGTCGACGACACGCCGAACGCCCGCCTCGCGTGGGATGCCGCGTCCGACGCCCTGTACGTCGGCGGTCTCGGCAGCTCGGTCGTGAAGGCCGTGGAGACCGACGGTGCGCATCGCTGGGAGGTCGAGCTCGACGGCACGATCACCGCGCTCACCCACCAGGGGGCCGAGGCCAACGCGGCCGTGTCGGTGCTCAACGCGAGTGGCGGCGAGCTGATCGTGATCGACGGCACCACCGGCGAGATCGAAGCGGATCTGCCCACCCCGAGCGCCGCGAACGCCCTCGAGGTGTCCGATGATGGCCGCGTGCTCGCGGTCACGCTGCCGAACTCCGTGCACTTCTTCGACATCCTCGACGCCCAGTAGGGTGGGGGAGTGCCCGGTCTTCCGGGCGCAACCTCCTGTCTCGAAGACCATGCCCCACACCGCTCGGATGCTTGACCGGCGGGTGGGGCATTGTTAATTCGGGGCCGTGGTAGGGAGAGCGATGTTCTCCCGTGGGGGCCTGTAGCTCAGTTTGGTTAGAGCGCACGCCTGATAAGCGTGAGGTCGGCAGTTCAAGTCTGCCCAGGCCCACCACCCCGCCACGGGGGCGTAGCTCAACTGGGAGAGCACCTGCTTTGCACGCAGGAGGTCACGGGTTCGAATCCCGTCGCCTCCACTCGTGCGCAGCGGACGACGCCAGCCCGCCTTCTTCGTTGAAGTCGACGAGACACGCGGCGCGGCGGATCCTGGGGTACGCTCCCGCTGGAGGTTGACGATGTCAACTGCGCGCCTCGCGTCGCTGTGCCTGCTGTTCGTGCCCGCCCTCGCATCGGCGGCCGATCCCGGCCTTGCCGCGTCGTTCGCACCCGCCGCCATCGCGCCGGGCGCCACCAGCGTGCTCCGCTTCGACGTGTTCGCCGACACCCCCCAGCTCGACACCGCCTTCACCGCGACGCTTCCGGCAGGTGTGTCCTTCGCCTCGTCGGCGACCACCGACTGCGACGGGTTCGTCTCGGTGGTCGGATCCACGCTCGCCTTCACGGAAGGCCGCGTGGGGGCGCCGTGCTCGGTGGAGGTGAGCGTCACCGCAGTGATGCCGGGCTCCCACGTGCTCACGTCCGGTGCGCTCACGTCCGTGGGCGGATCCTGGGGCACGGCCACCGCGACGCTCGACGTCGACGGGCTGCTTCCGGGGTTCTCGTCCTCCGTGACGCCCCCCGTGCTCCCGCTCGGCGAGACGGCGCGACTCGAGTTCGTGCTCGACGGCACGGCCGTGCCCGGCGGACTGGCGGGCGCGAGCTTCGGCCAGCCACTCCCGGGAACCGTGCGCGTCGCTCCCGTGGCCGATGCGTGGACCGACTGTCCGAACGCGTCCATCGAAGCCGTGCCCGGCGACGCCTGGGTCTCGTTCCTCGGCGATGTGCCGGCTTCTGCCGCGTGCACGTTCCGGGTCGACCTCGTCGCGCAGGACGCCGGCCGGGCCGAGCTGCTGTCCACCCCGCTCACGGCAGGCGCGACGGTCGTGGGCTCCGCGTCGTCCGAGGTGGAGTTCCGGTGGACGCCCGTTCACCTCGTCGTGACCGACGACCCCGTGCCTCCGGGCGGCACCGCGACGCTCGCCGTCGATGTGACGAACGTCGTGCGCGACCAGACGGCGACCGGCATCGGGTTCTCGCTCGACCTCGGGGCCGCGATCCCGGGCCTGGTCGCGACGGGCCTCCCCGGGTCCGCACCGTGCGGTCCGGGCTCGGCACTGTCGGGCTCGAATGTGCTGACCCTGGCGTCCGGCACCCTCGCGTCCGCGGAGCGCTGCCACTTCGAGGTCGGGCTGGCCGTGCCCGCATCCGCGTCGGTGGGCGCGCATCCCCTCGTCACGTCCGTGCCGACGCTGACGGCCGGCGGTCCCGTCGTGTGGCCCGCCGGGGAGACCCTGCTGCACGTCTCACCGGTACCGCGCGCCACGCTCGCTGCGCTGTCCGACCCCGTGGGCGCGGGCGAGTCCGTCACGCTGGAGTACACGCTGGCGAACACCAGCACGTCCAGCACGCTCACGGGCCTGTCGTTCGCGCAGGTCCTGCCGTTCCAGACGCCTCCCGCGAGCCTCCCGCCCACGGGCCTGTGTGCGGGCACCGGTACGGCGCTCGTGATCCCGGAGCTCGGCGAGGTCCCCGCGATGCTGTCCATCACGGGGATGACCCTGCTGCCGGGCGGGTCGTGCACGTTCCAGATCGCGTTCGATGTGCCGTCGGGCACGCCCGCAGGCGAGTACCCGACCTCCACGGGCCCTCTGAGCGCGCTGCTCGCGGGCGATCCTCTCGCGGGGCCCGGCGGAGACGCGGTGATTCGCGTCCAGTCCGCGCCGCGCCTGTCCGTGGAGCCCTCGCAGACCCGGGTGGACCCGGGCGAGACGGTGACGCTCGCCTTCGCGCTCGAGTACGGCGAGTCGGGCGGTCCGGCGACCGGGGTTGGAGCGTCCCTCGATCTCGGCGCGTGGATCCCGGGCCTCGCGGCGGTGGGTCCGCTCCCGAGCGCTCCCTGTGGCGCGGGGTCGTCGCTGACGGGCTCCAGCGTGCTGACGCTCGCGCAGGGCTCGGTGGGCTCGGCGTCGTCCTGTTCGTTCACGGTCGACGTGGCGGTGCCGGCATCCACCTCGTCCGGTCGGTACGTCTCCGCGACCTCCGACGTGAACGCGCTCGTCGCTGGCGTGCCGTTCAGCGCCGACGGCGTGTCGGTCGAGCTCCTGGTGGGCGGGATCGACACCCAGCTCGTGTTCGCACCGTCGGTGGTGGCGCCGGGGGATGCCGTCACGGCCACCTGGACGCTCACGAACGCAGACACGGTGCTCACGGCCGCGGGACTGTCGCTCACCGACGACCTCGCGGCGAGCTTTCCGGGAGCGGTTCTCACCAACGTCACGCCGACGGCCTGTGGCACGACCGTGGGGTCGGGTGGCGGACAGCTGGTGCTGTCGGGAGGCTCGCTCGCGCCGCTCGAGACCTGCACGTTCTCCGCCACCTTCCAGCTCCCGCTCGACACGCCCGAAGAGACGGCGACCCACGACACGGGCCCGGTGAGCGCGACGTTCGGCGGGGTCCCCGTGCAGACACCCGGTGCTACGGGGGCCTTCGCAGTGTACGCCGACGCCGGCTGGTCGCTGGGTGCGGGCGGAGGCACGCACGCAGGGCAGGTGGCGAACCTGGTGTTCCGCATCGAGAACCGCGACGTGGCGTCCGACCTGACCGACATCGCGTTCACCGTCGACCTCGACGGCAACGTGCCCGGGCTCGTGGTCGATACGCTGCCCGTGGTCGCGTGTGGTCCGTCGTCGACGCTCTCCGGTACGTCGGTGCTCACGTTCGCGAACGGTCGCCTCGCGCCGGCCAGCAGCTGCACGTTCAGCGTCGACGTGCGCGTTCCGGCGTCCGTGAGCGCACCGAGCTCGCTGCCCCTCGTCACCAGCGACCTCACCGCGACCCTCACGGGCTCCGAGATCATCGTGGGCGCGGTCTCTGCAGACCTCATGGTGCTCCAGCCCTGTCGCAGCGGGTACCTGCCGAGCGGCGTCGAGTGCGTCGACATCGACGAGTGCGCCACGGGCACGGATGTCTGCCACGACTTCGCCGACTGCACGAACACCCAGGGCTCGCACACCTGCGCCTGCCGCGCGGGCTTCACAGGGGATGGGCTGAGCTGCACCGATGTCGACGAGTGCCTCGCGAGCCCGTGCGACGTGAACGCGTCGTGCACGAACGAGCCGGGCGCTTTCGTGTGCGACTGCGACCCGGGCTGGACGGGGTCGGGCACCACCTGCGAGGTGGAGTGCGGCGACGGTCTGGTGCTGCCGGGCGAGGCCTGCGACGACGGAGATCTCGAGCCGGGCGACGGCTGTGACGCGTCCTGCGCCATCGAGACCGGCTGGTTCTGCGCGTTCGAGCCCTCGCTGTGCGGAACGGTCTGCGGGGATGGCGTGATCATCGCCGGGCTCGAGCTGTGCGACGACGGGAACCAGGACGAGCAGGACGGGTGTGATTCGCTGTGTCAGTTCGAGTCGGGCTGGGACTGCACGGACACCGCGCCGACCGTCTGCGACTCGGTGTGCGGAGACGGCCTGCTGCGCGGCACGGAGGAGTGCGACGACGGCGGAGGGGCCAGCGGAGACGGGTGTACCGCGGACTGTGTCATCGAGGCGGGCTTTGCGTGTGCGGGCGAGCCGTCGGTGTGCGAGCTCACCTGCAGCAACGGTCGGCTCGACCCCCTGGAGACCTGCGATGACGGCGGTCTGGTCGATGGCGACGGGTGTGACAGCGTCTGCCAGACGGAGTCCGGCTGGGCGTGCTTCGGCGAGCCGTCGGTGTGCACGGAGTCGTGCGGAGACGGCTCGCTCGACCCGGGAGAGGCGTGCGACGACGGCAACCTGGCGCTCGACGACGGGTGCAGCGACACCTGTGTGATCGAAGACGGGTGGGACTGTGACGCGTCCGGCTGCGACCCGGTGTGCGGCGATGGAATCGCGGTCGGCGCGGAGGAGTGCGACGACGGGAACACGGCGCCGGGCGACGGATGCGATCCGGCGTGCCGGATGGAGGAAGGATGCACGGGAGAGGCCTGTGAGACGGACGATCCGGACGTGCGGCGGCGGTCCGGATGCCGATGCGATCAGGGCGCTGCGGGCGGGGTCTCCGGAGTGCTCGGCGGGATGCTCGCGCTGCTGTGGGTGCGGCGCCGCGCGGCCTGAGGTCGGTTCGACATCCGTCCGGGCCACACCCGGGGTATCGTGCGCCATGCGCATCGCACCCCTGGCACTTCTCCTCGCGGGCTGTCCGTACATCGCCGGTCCGCCCGACATCGGCGACACCGATCCCGACACGGCGCTCGAAGCCGACACGGATACCCACGCCGACAGCGACACCGACACCGACACCGATGCCGACAGCGACTCGGACTCCGACGCTGACACCGATACGGACACGGACGCAGACGCCGACACGGACACCGACTCCGATGCGGACACGGATGCCGACGCGGATTCGGACACCGACACCGATGCGGACGCCGACACCGATGCGGATGCGGATGCGGACACGGACGCAGACGCCGATGCGGACACGGACGCCGATGCGGATGCCGACACCGACGCGGATGCCGATGCGGATGCCGACACCGACGCGGATGCCGACACCGACGCGGATGCCGACACCGACGCGGATGCCGACACCGACGCGGATGCCGACACCGACGCGGATGCCGACACGGATGCTGACTCCGACTCGGATGCGGACTCCGACTCGGATGCCGATGCGGACTCCGATGCAGACGCGGATACCGACGCCGACACCGACTCCGACACCGACCCCGTCAATCAGCCGCCCGTCGTCCACATCGACGCCGTGAGGTTCGTGCTGGATGCGTTCGAGATCGACTTCACGGCGACGGACCCGGACGGGAACGGCGATCTCGTGATGCTGACCGTGGCGGGCTCACCCGACGGCACGGTGATGGAGAGCTTCCCCGGGCTCGGCCCGGACGGCGACTGGACGTTCGCCGATGGAACCGGCACCATCCGGATCCCGTGGGACGTGGGCTGTGCGGCGATCAACAGCTCTGTGACGCTCACCGTCGAAGACCTCGGCGGACTCACGGACTCCGACATGGACGTGACGTTCGTGTCGTTCGAGAGCGTGTCGGGGTCGGAGACCCGGGCGATCACGTCGCCGCTGATCGCGTGCGGCAACGTCACCTCGGGCTCGGACGAAGACGCGCTCACGTACACGGCGAGTGGGGCGACGCGCACCTTCGTCACCACCCAGGGCGGCTCCGGAATCCGGCTCCGCATCCGTGTCGACGGCGTCAACGTGCACTCCGCCGACATGCCCACGACCTACACGGGCACCGAGGGGGCCTCGATCACCGTGTTCGCCGAGAACGCCGGCGGGGGCCTCGACGGCCCGTGGCGCCTGGTGGTGCACGAATGATCGCGCTCGTCGGGCTGGCCTTCGCGGTCGACAACGAGGGGATCCGCCTCGCGGGCGAGCTGGAGTCGATGCTCAAGGAGAGCAAGTGGCTCGGGGTCGAGAAGGCCTACGTGAAGCTCGTGAACAACCACCCGCAGACCCTGCGTCCCGCCCATCACCTCGCGGGTGCAGAGGCTGCGAAGGCTCGCGGAGAGCTCCTGCTCGCGTCGCAGCGCCTGATGCGCATCCCCGAAGGGGTCGACGAGCACGCACAGGCGCGTGCCGAGCTCGAGCTGTTCGAGCACCAGACCCGCCTGGTCGTGCTCCAGGATCCGGGCGAGCTGGTGCCGGAAGCCCAGCCCTTCAACCCGGCCCTCCAGGATGCCATCCAGTTCGCGTCCCGCCAGCTCGACGAGACCGGACACTATGTGGGACTTCTCCCGTCCGGTCGGTACACGCTCCAGGGTCGCCCGTTCTCCGTGGGGTCCGGGTTCGAATACACGGTGGTGACGCTCGGAGAGCCCGTGGTGGCGCCCTCATCCGGCTCGTCGTCCAAAGATCCCGCCGAGGATGCGGGCCCCGAGACGGCCCCCAACGGGAGCGAGCCGGCGGAGCCGGGCGGGGAGACGCCCGAGGGCACGGAACCGGAGCCCTGAGCGGCACCATTCGTGGAACCACTGAACTCAGCGAGGAGTCAGCGAGCCCTGAAGGCTCCCGGTCACCGCCGGACCACGGGTTCCGCCGGATGCGGCGGAATGCGGCGTCTCGCTCAGAGCGTGAAGCTGACCGCGAACAGGCCGGCCGAGAGCGCGGCCGTGCCGACCGACGCGAAGAAGAGGCCGTTCGTGGTGTTGTACGCAGGACGCACCTCTTCGGCCGTGCCCCCGCGGACCTTCTCGTAGTTCCCGCGCGACACGAGCGCTCCCCCGTACATGCCGGCCGCCACCACGGCGCCGCCGATCGCCGCCCAGCGAACCGCCGGACCCGCCGAGCCCGACTTGCCGCTGCCGAGGTACGGCACGTCGGGACGGAGCGCCATCTCGAGGCCGTTCACCATGCCCGGCTTGCTGGCCGACCAGGCGATGGGCGTCTCCTGGGCGCGCTGCCAGGCGAGGGTGATGCGCGGATCGGCATCCTTGAACAGCGGTGTGGCGAGCGGAGAGGCCGCCAGGCTGGCGCGCAGGTGGAGCTCGGCACCGGACCAGTCGTTCCCGAGGGCCTTTCCGAGGGCATTCGCGCGGTGGTAGCGGGCCGCGAGCTGCGGCGTGACGTCGTCGCAGTGGATGTGTTTCTTCGCGGTGCGGATCCCGGCGCTCACCTGGGCGCTGTCGCCGTTCAGGTAGCCGTTCTCGACCTGTGTGAGGGCAGGACCGAGGATGGAGGAGTCGCAGGGGGCCGCCAGCGCGGACGCGATGAGCCAGTACATGGCGCGACGTTAGCACGAAGCCAGCTCGTGCCCGTGACACCGCGCTCTCAGGCCGAGGGCCGCGTGAACCTCCGCCACGACCCGTCGTCTTCGAGCAGGCCGAGATGCACGAGCCGCGCACGGACCGCCGCTCCGCTGCGCTCGAGCTGCTTCGCGAGCTCCGACACGCCCACCCCGGCCTCGAACGCGACGCGAAGCGCGGTGTCGGACTCGTGCGACCAGCGCTGACCGGCGTTTCGAGGCGTGCGTCGCGTGAGGGCCCGCGCGTGCTTCGCCAGTGCGGCGAGCTCTTCGGCCGAGCCCCGCAGGACCTCCGTGCCGTTCACGGTGAGAGTGAACCCCTCGGGCTCTTCGGTGGAGAGCACGAACTCTCGGGGGATCACGGACCAGGTGCGCTTCGTCATGTCGACCTCCTGCGGCGTCCCAGAGCAGGGGACGTGCCAGCGAATTCACGAGGTTCGTCCGTCTGCGCAGGTGTCGGAAATCCTATTGTTGAAAGATTCTTCACGTGATAGAACATTCACATGGATGCTTCGTACGAGCTGGGCGCCGACCTGTTCCGGCGTCTCGCACACCCCGGTCGGCTCGAGGTCCTGGATCTGCTGCGTCAGTACTCGCCGCGCTCGGCCGGTGAGCTGCAGGAGATCACGGGGCTCGAGCGCACGGCGCTGTCCCACCAGCTCCGCGTGCTGCGCGAAGGCGACCTCGTGCGCACCTTCCGCGAGGGGCGCCACGTGATGTACGCGCTCGCAGACGATCACGTCGCACACATCGTGGGCGACGCCCTCCTCCACGTCCAGGAGGGCTGATGGCCCACGATCACGACCACGACCACGACCACGACCACGACCACGATCACGGTCCCCACGACGGTCACGCCCACGGTCCACACGACCACCACGATCACGACCACGACCACGGCGGGTTCCATCACCACCACGGCGAGCCGGGCAAGCTCGGTACCGCCTTCGCGCTGAACTTCGGCTTCACGCTGGTCGAGCTCGTCGGCGCGTGGTTCACGAACAGCACGGCCATCGCGGCGGATGCCGTCCACGACCTCGGCGACTCCCTGGCGCTCGCGTTCGCGTGGTTCATGGAGCGCACGGCCCAGGCCCCGCCCACCCCGAGGTTCACGTTCGGGTTCCGCAGGTTGTCGGCCGCCGGAGCGCTCGTGAATGCGGGCGTGATCGCAGGAGGCAGCTTCCTGGTCGTGATGGAGGCCCTCCCACGCCTGTTCGAGCCGCCCACTCCGCACACCGGCGGCATGATCGCGCTCGCGGTCGTCGGGGTGCTGGTGAACGGCGTCGCGGCCTGGAGGGTCGGGGCCTCGGGAACCTCGCTCAACTCCCGGGTCGTCACCTGGCACCTGCTCGAAGACGTGCTGGGCTGGGTCGCCGTGCTGATCGGCGCGCTCGTGATGAGCGTCGCGAACGTGCCGGTGCTCGACCCCCTGCTGTCGATCGGAATCGCGGTGTTCGTGTCCGTGAACGCCCTCCGGTACGGGCGCAGCGCGGCCGAGGTCCTCCTGCAGGCCGTGCCCAGCGGGCTCGACATGGAACGCGTGCGCTCCGAGCTCGGCTCCGAGGACGCCGTGCTCGAGGTCCGTCACTTCCACCTGTGGTCGCAGGACGGCGAGACGCACGTGGTCACCGCGGAGCTCGTGGTCGACGGGGCCCTCTCGATCGCGGAGCTCGCTCCCGTTCGCGCCCGGCTGTGCGGGCGACTCGCCAAGCTCGGCGTACACCACACCACGCTCGAGTTCGCGCTTCCGTCCGACGGGCCCGTCGCGTGCGGGGCCCCCTGACGTGTGGTGGCTCGTGCTCTCGGCGCTCGCGAAGCCGCGTCCGATCACGATCCCGATCGATGTCGGTATCGGTCCGAGCGCACACCTCGTCACGGGCCCCGTGTTCCGCGATCAGCCCGTGCACACCGGGCTCTCCCTGTCCCTCGAGGCCATCATCGACCAGAAGACCCTCCGCAAGTACCGCCGGCGCATCCCCGCCCGGTACCGCGAGATGGCGATGCGCATGGACGAGGTGCGCTATGCGCCGTTCATCTGGCTCCCCGAGACGGTGTTCGTGAGCCCGGCGGTGCGCGGCACCGGCATGTACGGGGCCACCTGGCGGCCCGTCTCCCTCGGCATCCCATGGGTGAAGGACCCGTTCCGCTTCGTCACGAGCGTCGCTCCGCGCGTCACGTACGCGTTCCTCCACAGTCGCACACTCCCGTCCCCCACCCACTTCCTGCGACCCGGAATCGACGTGCGCGCCGAGGCCGAGATCCCGTTCTCCGACGACGTGCTGCTGTCGCTGGGGTGGACGAGCCAGCTCTACCCGCCGCAGGAGGTCGGCGGAAGCATGCTCCGGTGGGGTACCCTCGACGAGAGCATCTGGCACATCGGCCAGGCGACCTTGCAGCTCCATGTACGTGTGCCCTACAAGACGACTTTCTGACCGCCATCCGAGGTGTTGGATGATCTCGACGAGAACGTGGCCGCCGCTGCTCGCCCTGGGGGTCGGATGCACCACGCCCGCGACGGAACCCGTGCCCCCGCTGCCCGACGAGGTGTGTACGGTGGAGGCTCTCCTTCTCGGCATCGAAGAGCTCGATGCCCTCGCTTCACGAGGATGTACCTCGATCGAAGGAGACCTGGCGGTCCTCGGTTTCAATGGCTGGAATTGGCGGCCCATCACGTTCGATCGGCTGCGGTCGATCTCCGGCGTGCTGTCGGTGCGGCTCGGGGGACCCGGCCCCGGCCCCTCGCGAATCGAGATGCCGGAGCTCGTCGACGTCGGATCCGTGGAGTTCGAGATGGACACCCGCACGGTCCTCGCGTTGGGGGCGCTGGAGAGCCTCGAGGTGCTCGACGTCCAGGGGAACGGCCCGATCGAAGCCCCCCAGCTCGTGACCGTGCGGCGTGCGACACTCGCCGTCCCCGACGTCGACCTGCCGTCTCTGGCGTCCGTCGACACGCTCCGGGTCCATGCGCCCACCTCGCTCCCCGCGCTCACGTCCGCCAACACGATCGAGACCACCGCTCCACTGGCCCTCTCGTCGCTCCGCACCGTCGGAACGCTCGAAGCGCTCTCCACGGTCCTCGAGCTACCCGTGCTCGAGACGGCAACGTCCATCGAGGCTCGCGCCGTCGACGCGCCGCGCCTCACGCACATCGACCACGTGCGGCTGCTCGACGCTGCAGATGCGAGCCTGCCGACGCTCGCGACGGCTGGCATCGTGGAGCTCGAGCTGTCGGGTGGAGGAGGCGCGACTCTCCCGGCTCTGACCCGGGCGGACGGACTGAGTGTGTTCGCGCCTGGCGGGGGAGAGCTCGGGCTGCCCGTGTTGGCAGACCTCGGCATCCTCCACGTCGATGCAGATGCGCCCATCGTGCTCCCGGCCCTCACGTCGGTGATGGGCGTCGACGCGCAGGTGCGAACCGGTTCGCTCACCGCACCCCTGCTCCAGGTCTCCGGGCCCCTCGGCGTCTCGGGGGCCTCCGTGGCGCTCCCGTCGCTCCATACCGCTGGAGACGTGTCCATCGCGGTCGACGCTGGCATCGACCTCCCCATGCTCGAGTCCGTGGGCCCCATGCACCTCGAAGCGCCCCCTACGGCCTCGGTCTCCCTCCCGTCGCTGGTGCAGCCGCTCCGGCTCGAACTCTTCGGAGGAGCCTCGCTCGGCCTCCACCCCGATGCCACCTTCCGCGCGCTCTCCCTGTACGAGTACCGAGGCGCGATCGACGTCACGCTCGTGCCCGATGCGGAGCTCCTGTGGCTCGGCTACGTCACCGACGACTCGGTCGACGTGGCGGGCGGGCAGCACACCGAGCGCATCGTGCTCGAGACGAGCCCGGCAGTGTCTTCGCTGTCCGCGCCGGACGTCTCGACGATCGGCACCCTGAAGGTGCAGGGGATGTCGCTCGACACGCTCGACCTCCCCTCCCTCTCCAGCGTGATCGACTGCGTCGGCGTGGAGGCCGGGAACGTCCCGCCCGCCGCGCTCCTGGCGATCGAGGCCGGCGCGCAGGCCGGAGGTGCGTCGATCTTCCCCCAGGCGTGGCAGTGTCCGTGACACGCCGAGGGGTCTACCGAATCACCACCGCGCCGCCGAATCGCTCTCGAAGCGCGGCCTCCAGGCCTTCATCGCCGATCTTGCCGACATCGAGCACGGCCGGATCGAACCCGGGGGCGTCGATCAGCGCCTGGTAGCCCGCGGCCGTCACCTTGCGGTTGTTCCCGATCCGCAGGCTCGCGAGCGTGCCCAGGAACGGCGCTTCGGCCAGCGCTTGCAGCCCGGCGTCGGTGAGCTTGTTGGACGACAGGTCGATCCGCACCAGGCGCTCGAGCGAGCACAGGCGGCGCACGGCGGCGTCGGTGAGCGAGCACCCGTTCAGCGCGATCTCCACGAGCGTTCGGGTGGAAGGGACCGCGAGCAGCGCGTCGACCCCGCGGTCTTCGAGCCGTGTGGTGCCCAGGTTCAGGCGCGTCCAGCACGTCGAAGCGTTCGCGACCCGCTCAGGAGCCGCGAGCAGCGCTTTCCCCGCGCTCGCATCGAGCTCGCGCAGGTGCTCCGACGGCATGGGGAACAGCGCGCCGAACGCCTCGGGCGTGGTGGTCTGCGGGACCGTGAGGTGCGCGAGCCTCCCGAGCACCGCCCACCCTCCGAGCGCGCCCAGGGCGGGGCCGATCGCGTTGTTGCCCGTGAGCCCGAGCGACACCAGCTCGTCGAACCGCTCGGTGCACAGCAACCGCACCGCGTCGATCGAGGTGATCCGGTTCTGTCCGAGGTCGAGGTGGGTCGGGCGGAGCGCTGGCATGCGGGCCAGAATCTCGAGCCCCTCGTCACCGAGGGCGCAGGCGAACACCCGCAGCTCGCGGAGCTGCCCGTCGCGCAGGGGTGGGGGAGGGGTGTACTCCTCGAAGAAGTCGCCGAGGTTCGTCTCCTCGTTCGCCAGCATCGACATCCCGTCGGTGCGGAGATCGAGCCCGCTCACATCGAGCGCTTCGAGCGACGTGAGGTCCCAGTGCAGCACCTGCGCGAGGTCGAAGCTGGTGGACCAGTCGTCGGACGTGAGCTTCAGCTCGCGCCACCGGCTCGCGACCGGGTGCGGACCGAACCCGAGCGGACCCGGCAGCAGCAGCTCCACGCCCTGGATCGGCTCGGTGCGCGTGATCTCGTCGAACCGCGCGTCGAGATCCTCGGGACCCATCGCGATGCGGCTGAGGAACCCGTCGACGAACCGGGCATTGAGCGTCGGGCTCAGCTCGATCCGGTGGTACGAGCTCGTGTCGATGCGGAGGTGCTCGAGCTGCGGGCGCACCCACCCGGCTTCGTGGCGGGCCCGCAGGCGCTCCGTGCTCGCGTGGAGCTCCGGGAAGTCGTCGTCGAGCGGAGTGCGGTCGCGAAGGGCGATCTGCTGCGCGATGAACGTGCCGCGCGGGTCGCCCTCGGCGATCAGGAGGTCGGCGTACACCCGTCGCCGATCCAGGTCTTCCGGAGCGGCGAGGACGTCGCGGAGGAGTGCGTTCGAATCAGCCATGCGTTCGGTGTCTATCGCCCATCTCGGGTATCGTCCGCTCGTGATCGGCCGGAGCGACGAGCGGGACTGGGTGGAGCGGACGCTGTCCGCGCCGGGATCGGTGTGTCAGCTCGTCGGCCCACCGGGTATCGGCAAGTCGACCATCGCTCGCGCCGGCATCGAAGGGCTGTCCGCCGTGTGGACCTCGCTCGAGCCCGTCTCCGCGGGCTCCGTGCTGTCGGTGCTCGCGGGAACCCTCGACACGCCGGCCGTCCCCGGGTCGGTGGCTGCGGCGCTGCGGGATGTCGATGTCGTCGTGTTCGACGGGGCCGAGGGGCACGAGGACGAGCTGGTCGAGCTGGTGGGGGCGTGGCGTGAGAAGGCGCTCCCGACGCGCGTGCTCGTCACCACCCAGCGCCGGATGCCGCTCGGGCCGGTGAGGGAGGTGGGTCCGCTGCCGCTTCGAGACGCCGTGGACCTGTTCCTGGAGCGCGCGCGGGAGGTGTCCGCCCAGTTCGACGCCGAGCCGGAGGCGATCGAGGAGCTCGTGCGGCGCGTGGAGGGCTGGCCGCTGGCCGTCGAGCTCGCAGCGAGCCGCGTGCGGCTGTTCTCTCCGTCCGAGCTGCTGGACGAAGACCCGCTCGAGGTCCTCGAGGACCAGAGCCGACGCGGGCGTCACGTGTCGCTCGAGTCCGCGCTCGCCAGCTCGTGGGCCCACCTGCGCCCCGAGGAGCGACTGGCCGCGTCGCGGATCGCGCTCGTGTGCGGGTGGTTCGGGAGGTCCGGCTTCCAGGACGTGACGGGCTGTGGGCTCGACGTGCTGGAGCGGCTGATGGACGCGTCGCTCGTGCGGTGGGTCCCCGTGGCTCGCGGGCGTCGGTACGGCATGCTCGCTCCGGTCCGTGCGTTCGCGCTCGAGCGTCTGCCCGCCGACGACCCCGCACGAACGCGCTACGCGGAGGTCGTGCTCGATCGGGCCGACGAGCTCCGTGCGGCCGTGCGGGCGTCGGGCGAGGGGCCTGCGTACACGGAGCTCCGCGAGCTCCAGACCGACCTGCTGCACCTGCTCGACGGCGACGTTCCGTTCGCGGCGCGCGCCGCCCTCGCGCTCACCGTGCTGGCGCTGGCCCACGGGCCCATCCCGGCCGCCCTCGTGTGGGTGCAGCGCGTGCTCGCCCGTCCCGGACTCCCGGAGCCTCTGGCGGTCGAGCTGCGCGAGCAGCAGGTCGAGCTGCTGGTGCACGTGCGGCGCTTCGACGAGGCGCTCGCGTGTCTGGAGGTCGCGCCGGAGTCCGTGAAGACGTGCATGTTGAAGGCCTGGGCCCTCCGGGAGCGCGACATCGGCGAGTCGAAGCGCTTGTACGAGCGCGCCCGGGATCTGTCGGATGCCCGGGGCGACCTGTTCGATCGGGCGGTGTCGCGACTGTCCCTGGGGGTCGTGCTCCGGCGATCCGAGGAGCACGCCGAGGCCGCGGCCGTGTACCGCGAGGGGCTGGGCTTCGCGCGGAGGCTCGGCGCGCGGCGCCTGGAAGCCGTGTTCCTGGCGAACCTGGCGCTCATGGAGGCCGACCTCCACGGCTACGACGCCGAGCTCCGCAAGCAGCTCCAGCGGGCCGTCTCGCTGATCCGCGAGTGTGGGATCCGGCGCGTGGAGATGCAGATCCTCGCGCTGCTCGCGCAGTGTGACGTCGATCTCGCGCACCCGGAGGCTCCGGCGAGCCTCGAGGCCGTGCTGAAGCTCGCACGCCACGTCGGCGACGACTTCACCGTGCAGAACTCCCGGATGCTGCTCGGCGTGCACACCCTCGAGAGCGGCGATGTCGACGAGGCGTCGCGCATCATGGAGCAGCTCGGGCCGCCGGTGGGGTCGCGGAACGCGGCGCTGCTCGACCTGCTCCGCGCGATGACGAGGCTCGGAAACGCCGACCCGGACGGCGCGATCGCGTGCCTCGAGAGCGCGCGCGCCAACTTCGCCGACTCGAACCTCCCGAACGAGGTCCTCATGGTCGACCTGGAGCTCGCGGCCGCGCGGGGCGAGCCTCCGGCGCCGCTCGATTCTGCGCACTGGCCCCCGGGATCCCCGATGCACACGGCCCACGCGATCGTCGCGCACGCAGCGGGCGCTGCGTCCATCCCTCCCGAGCTGGTCGAGGCTGCGAGCCGATCGGTCGATCTGCGGTTCGTGCTCGCGCTCGCGAAGCGTGCAGCCCGGGTGGAGGTGGGGGCCGACGGGTCGTGGTTCCGCACGGCGGAGGGCGAGCACGTCGATCTGTCGCGGAAGCGCGTGCTGCGCCGCGTGCTGCAGGCGTTCGCGGCGCGCCAGGGCCAGTGGCTCGCGCTCGAGGAGCTTCTCGAGCTGGGATGGCCGGGGGAGCGTCCGACGGTCGAGTCCGGGCGGGCGCGGGTGCACGTGGCGGTGTCCGAGCTGCGCCGGATGGGCCTGCGCGACGCGCTCGTGACGTCGCCCGACCACGTCGCGTCGTACTGCCTCAGGGCGTCCGTGCGCGGCTGAGCGGGGCGCACTGCGGTACTCAGAGCTCGCCGAAGGGTTCCGGTCGCGGGAACCCGGGGCCGGGGGAGGGGCGGATGGGAACGGGATTCCGGACGATCGACGGGTGCAGGATCTGGGTCGAGGACACCGGTGGCGACGGTCCGATCGTCGCCATGAGCCACGGTCTCCTGTGGTCCGCGGAGATGTACCGTCCGCAGATCGACGCGCTGGCCGGCCAGTACCGGGTGATCGCGTGGGACCACCGCGGTCAGGGCCGCAGCGACGTGCCCGAGGGGCGCTCGGTGTCCATCGAGCAGGTGACGTCCGATGCGATCGCGATCCTCGAGCCGCTGGGGCAGCCCGTGCACTTCGTCGGGCTGAGCATGGGAGGGTTCGTGGGGATGCGGGTCGCCGCGCGCCGACCGGAGCTCGTGCGGAGCCTCGTGATCCTGGAGTCCGCCGCGGATCCCGAGCCGACGGCCCACCTCCCGAAGTACGGGCGCCTGATGTGGGCCGCGCGCCTCCTCGGGGTGCGGCGGTGGCTGGCCCGGCAGGTGCTCGGGATCATGTGCGCCGAGGCCTTCGTGTCCGACCCCGCGCGGGCGGACGACGTCGAGCGCCTGACGCTCGCGCTGATGGACAACCGCCGGTCGATCTACAAGGCCGTGCGCGGCGTGCTCGAGCGCGAGGCCTGTGAAGAGGAGCTCGCGCACATCCGGTGCCCGACGGCCGTGATGCACGGCACGGGCGACCGCGCCATCGCGAGGGAGCGGGCGCGCGCGATGTTCGAGCGGATCGAGGGCGCGGTGTGGGTGGACATCCAGGATGCCGGGCACACGTCCACGCTCGAGCAGCCCGAGGCCGTGACCGCTGCGCTGATCGCGTTCCTCGACGGGGTCGCGACAGCATAGGGCCCGCGTTCGAGGCGTTTGCAGAGCTCGATGCACTGGCGCTCGGGCTCGATGGGGGTACGGCCCGATCACAGGTGTCGCAGTCGGGCCCGGCGCCCGCTACAATTCAGACCTGTTCTCGAGGTCTGTTTTGTCTCACCTTCTGATCTTCGCTCTGCTCGGTTGTTCCGAGAACTCGCTGAATGCGTTCCCGAAGGATCCCGAGCTCGTCGACACCGACGTGCCCGTCGACACCGACGAGCCGCCCCCACCGGTCGAGGTCACCGAACCCGACATCGTGGTGAACCCGCTGGAGATCGACTTCGGCATCCGCCCGGTCGGTCAGGCCACGCTGGCGTCGTTCTCGGTCCGGAACATCGGCGATGCGCGCCTCACGGTGTCCGACATCGGTGTGGTCGACTCCACCGCCTTCGCCGTGGCCGGGAACACGTCGTTCCTGCTCGAGCCCGGGGAGTCCACAGTGGTCGACGTCACGTACCTCCCGTCCACGGGCCAGAGCATCGGCCGCGCGCTCGTGGAGTCCGACGATCCCGACGAGCCCGTGGTCGAGGTCGCGCTGATCGGGACCGGAGCGGTCCCCGATCTCGTGGTGTCGCCCGATGCGTACGACTTCGGGAACGTCGAGGTCGCGTGCTCGGAGTCCAAGGCGATCTGGATGTCCAATGTCGGCGGCGACGTGCTCGTGGTCGACCAGATCGACTTCGCGAGCGACGGCAGCATGGCGCTCGTCCAGCCGAACGCGCTGCCCCTCCAGATCGGGCCCGGCGACAGCGTGCCCGTGGAGGTGGTGTTCGAGCCCCAGGCCGTCGTGACGGGCTCTCTCGGCACACTGACGGTCTCCAGCAACGATCCCGACGGCGATGTGTTCGCGGTGCAGACCGGCTCCTCGTTCGTCACGTCGGTGCTCGATGTCGCGGCGGTCCCGCCGAACCCCGCGCTCGACATCATCTTCGCGGTCGACCAGTCCGGATCGATGGATGCCCGGAACTCCGACATGGCCGACGCGCTCGACGACTTCGTGGCGGGCCTCGGAGCGGTCACGGCCGACTGGCGCATCGGGGTCGTCACGTACGACGACGGGTGCCTGAACACGTGGTTCGACTCCACCACCACGAACTACGCGTCCGACTTCGATGCGGCCGTGCTCGCGGGCAGCCAGTCGAACCCGAACAACCAGGACACCGAGCGTCTGTTCGCGCTCGCGGGCCGTGCGCTCGTCGACACCGCGCCGGGCGGGTGCAACGAAGACTTCCGCCGTCCCGACGGGTTCCTGCACCTCATCATGATCAGCGACGAGAACGAGCAGTCGCACGATCCGAACGACACGCAGGCTCCGTACGACACCATCGCGGGCGCGGTGGGTGTGTACCAGGCGTACGTCCAGACACCCGGCATGCTCACGGTGAGCGCGGTCGCGAACATCACGAACTCGTGCCAGAGCCAGTCCGATGCGCTCGCACAGGGCGCAGACCGCTACATCGACATGGCCGCGGCCACGGGCGGTCTGGCGCTCGACATCTGCACGAACCAGTGGGGCCCGCAGATGGCCGACCTCGGTTCCACCCTGCCCACCGAGTACTCCGTGCCGCTCACGGGCACGCCGGTTCCCGGCACGATGTCGGTGGTGGCCGACGGAGCCGTGCTCATCGCGGGCTGGACGTACGATCCCGTCGCGAACGCGGTGAACATCCAGACGCTCGCCGGCCAGCTCACGCCGGGCTCGCAGATCGAGGTCTCCTACACCGAGGCGCCCACCTGCGTGCCGTGAGCGCGCTCTGTGGCTCGCTGACTCCTCCTTGAATTCGGCATGAATCGAACGGCATGCCGCTCTCCGGCCGCCGCCGCGTGACTACGCTCTTCGTACCCGTTCAGGGCTCCGCGGGCGGTTCGCGGAGCTCCCGGGGTCGGAGGTCGTTCGATGCGGAACCTGGTGGCTGGCATCCTGATCGGTGGGATCCTCGTGGGCGGGCTCGCGGGGGGCTACGTCGCGTACGAAGCCGCGACCCCCACTCCGGCCGAGGCCATGTGCGCGCACCTCGTCGAGGTGTGCGAGCCAGAGGGCCCCGATGCCTACACCGAGTGTGTGGCCTCGCTCGACGACTTCGCAGCCGATGCGTCGGAGAAGGACCTCGAGCGCCTCACGACGTGCGTGGTCGGCGCCGATGGCTGCGCCGAGGCGTCGGGATGCCTCGTGGGCGCGGGCCTGAAGCAGGCCTTCGGCGAGGTAGGCGGGTTCATCAAGGGAGTCGGGAACGCCCTGGGCTTCGGGAAGTAGCGGGAGTGCGACGCGCTTTGACATTCCCTGTCGATGCTTCTCGCGGGTCGGACGTATGAAGAGAGAGAGGCGCCATGTCCAGCTCCACCGCACAGACCGTTCGCTTCGACCCCGGAACGTGGGCTCCGCCGGTCGAGCGCGTCGAAGAGCTCTGGGAGCTCGCTCCCGAAGGTCAGCTGTGCTGGGTGCAGTCCGAAGACTGCGTCTACCAGCGCCGCGGCAAGGTGTGGGTGCCGGCGTCGCCGCGTCGCCGCGCCTGACTCACGCGCGCCCTCGGGACTCAGTGCGGGCGTGACATCGCGCGCTGGAACGCGGGCCGCTGGGCGTGCCGACCCGCGTAGGTGGCGAGGCCGGTCGGCAGGTCGAAGCCCGCACGCTGCGCCCAGAAGCACGTGTGGGCCGCGAGGATGTCGGCGCACGTGAACTGGTCGCCCACCAGGAACGGACGGTCGCCGAGGGCCTCCGAGAGCACGCCTGCGGCTCGCGTGAACTCCCACTGGGCCGCGTTCTTCACCTGAGGCACGCGCAGGTGCTCCGGCAGGACGAACGTGTGCTTCGCCTTCAGCCAGCACGGCTGCTCGAGCTCGGTGACGACGAAGCTCGACCAGCGGTCGTACTGCGCGCGCTCGGGCGTGCGGGGCGCGGGGACGAGGCCGGCTTCCGGGAAGTGCTCGCCGACCCAGGTGCAGATCGCCGCGGACTCGGTGAGCAGCACGCCGTCGACGACGATGGCAGGCACCGTGCCCATCGGGTTCAGCGCGCGGTACTCGGCCGATCGCGGGTCGACCGCTTCTGCGGACCAGTCTGCGCCGGCTTCCTCCAGGGCCCAGGCCGCGCGGGTGGCTCGGGTGGGACGGCCCATGCCGTACAGCACGATCTTCATCGGGGAGACCTCCGGGCGGTCACCGTATCCAGTGCGAGCCCAGGTGCGCGCGCAGCCGGGCGTCTTCTTCCGCGTACAGCGGATCGTCGAGGAGGGTGGCGAGCGGGACCACCAGGGGCTCCGCGCCCACCTTCACGGACGCGACGGCTTCCCAGGCCAGGCCCGTGACTCCGGCGGAATCGAGGCTCACCGTCGCGACCAGGCCGACCTGCGTGGGGATCGTGAGCATGTCGGTGCCGAAGTTCCCGAGGGAGTACAGCACGGCGGCCGTGCGGGGCACGCCGTCGGCGGTCTGCACGCTGCAGGTGCCGATCCCGGGCACGTGGTCGGGCTGGTTCACCGTGCAGAGCTCCGGTGGCTGCGCGACATGGGGACCCTGGCCCACCACGAGGTCGGCGCCCGCCGCCACGATCTCGCGCGCGAGCTGCATGAAGTGCGGGTCGGGGTAGTACTCGTACTCGTAGCCCCAGTGCAGCATCACCACGACGAGCCCGGCGTCGTCGCGCGCTTCGGAGATCTGGGTGCGCACGAGGTCGAGCGGGATGTCTTCGCCGAGGTGGCCGAACGGCACGATGTGGAGCTCGTGCACGGACGACCGCCGACCGTCGTTCAGGCCCCACGTGTACGCGAGGAACGCGACGCGGGTGCCGGAAACGTCCACCGTGGCCTGCGCATCGACGCCCGTGGGCACGATTCCCCGCTGCTGCACGGCTGCCACGGTGTTCTCGAGCCCGAGGTCGTCGGCGTCGAGGCTGTGGTTGTTCGTGAGCTGGAGCACGTCCACCGGCAGCCCGTCGAGCATCTCGGGAGGCGCGTTGAACGCGTACAGACCGAGCGCCCGCGGCACCGTGGAGTGGTCGACCGACGTGGGGGTCTCGAGGTTCCCGATGCGCAGGTCGGCGTGCTCGAGCAGCGCGTGGGACGGCTCGGTGTACGTGGCCCAGCTGTGCTGGTCGATGTGCATGATGTCGCCGACGAACGCGAGCTGGAGGCCCTCTCCGAGCGGTGGCAGCGTGGGGCGCATGGCGTCGAAGTGCTCGAGGGCTTCGATCGGCGCGCCAGGCCGGTGGTAGAAGGACTTCTGGATGTACAGGCCCGTCATGACGGGGTCGGTGGTGTCCCACGTCTCGGTCTCCCACCGCACCTCTTCGTAGGGCTCGAGGTCGGTGACGGGTGTGAACACGTACGGGAACGCGTCGGTCGGCTCGGGCCACGCGGCGTACGGTCCACAGGCGGCGAGGAGCAGGACCATGCTCCAACCTCACTTGCTGTGGGGTGCGGGGCAACCGGCGCAGTTACACCCAGACCATGGGACTCTGGGACTCCGTCAAGAAGCTCTTCGGCGTGGAGCCGGCCACTCCAGCGGGGCCGTCCGCAGCGGATGTGATGCGCGATCTGCGCAGGGAGAAGGGGCAGTCCGACGCCGAGTGGGACCGCCTGAACAACCGTCTCGCCACTCTCGTGCTGTCCGAGGCCGACCGTCAGCGCCTCTGGAAGCGCGCGCACCGCACGGAAGACGGCGCGGCGCGGCTGCTGTCCGGCATCACGGCTCCCACACCCGACGAGAAGCGCATCCTCGAGGGCCTCGTGAAGGAGCTCGAGACGGGGCGCTGAATCAGCCCCGCGACAGCGCGCGATTCACGACCGAGGCGAGGTCTGCCCCCGTGTACGGCTTCTGCAGGAACGCGGCGTCTTCGGGCAGCTCGACGTGGTCGGGCGTGTGGCCGGACGTCCACACCACGGCCGGAGCGAGCCCCGCGTCGGTCAGGGCTTCGAGGGCCGCCGGGCCGCCGCCATCCGGCATCACCACGTCGAGCACGACCACTCCGGGGGGCTCGAAGTCGCGCGTGAGGGCCTCGCGCAGCGCTGCGACGGTGGCGAACCCCCGGACTGCGTAGCCCCGCGACTCGAGGGAGATGGTGCTGAACTCGAGCACCGCGGGCTGATCGTCGACGAGCCAGACATGCTCGCCGTGGCCCGGCGAGTCGTGGAGGAGGGCCGGCAGGGTGAGCTCGGGACGCGTGCTGACGGGCAGGTAGACGTCGATCACCGCGCCGCTGTCGTTCCACACGTCGATGGCGCCGCCGTGGGCCCCGACGATGCCGCGGACCGCAGGCAGACCCACGCCGTGCCCCTGCGCCTTCCCGGAGTAGAACGGCACGAACAGGTTCGCGAGGGCGTCGGCGCTGAAGCCCGGCCCATCGTCTCGCAGGCGCAGGCGGACGAGCGCGTCGTCGGGACCCGGCGCGTGGGGCGAGCGATACCGGACGGCCTCGGGGATGGGCGCGAGGTCGGCGGCCAGCGTGAGCGTCCCGCTCGGCCCGACCGCGTCGAGCGCGTTCCCGAGGAGGTTCATCAGCACCTGGTGGATCTGGCCGGCGTCGGCTTCGATGGGCGGGAGGCCCGGTGTGACGGAGACATCGAGCGTGACGCCGGGCAGGAGGCGCGCCCGGAACAGCTCGGCGACCTGGCCCACGATGGACGGGATGGACACGGGGTCGGTGCGGGTGTTCCCCGACCCGCTGAAGGCGAGGAGCTGGGTCGAGAGCTCGGCGCCGCGCTCGGCGCTCCGGACGATGGTGTCGGCGTGGGACCGGATGGACTCGTCGGTGGCGAGCAGCGCGACGATCTCGGCGTGGCCCATGACGGCGGCCAACAGGTTGTTGAACTCGTGCGCGATGCCTCCGGCGAGCCGCCCGAGCTGAGCGTGGCTCTCTTCCCAGATGGCGCGACGCCGGGCCACGCGGTCGGACGTGACGTCGCGCAGCACCCCGATCATGGCCGGCGGGAACCCGGAGGGGTGCGGCACGAGGCGGCTCCAGATCGCAGCGTTGAGCTGGGTGCCGTCCTTGCAGGCCAGCGTGCGCACGACGCCTTCGGACGGCGTGCCCATCATGAGCGCGACGATGCCGCGCTGGAGGTCGTCCCGTACGACCGGATCCGGGTACACGAGGTTGGTCCACCCGTGGGTGCGCACCTCTTCGGGCGTCCATCCCGCGAGCTTCTCGAGCGCGGGGTTGTACGCGAGGATCGCGCCGTCGGGGGTGGCGGTGATCACGCCGTCGCGCGTGAGCTCGGCGACGTGCGCGAACAGGCCCGCGAAGACGGCGTGCCTGTCAGCGTGCTGGGCCCGCTCGAGCGCGAGACCCGCGGTGTGGAACACGGTTTCGGAGTGCTCGGGTGCTTCCTCGCCCTCGAGCCCGCACAGCGCGACCCCGACGGCGTTTCCGGCCTTCCCCCGGAGCAGGACCACCCTCCAGTGCGGCACCCCTGTGGCGGCGAGCTTCTCGGAGACCTCGGTCAGCACGAGGTCTTCCCCGCTCTCGATGGCCCGCCACAGCGGAGACTGCTGGGTACCCGGGAGCACCTTCCACTCCAGGATCGACGCGTCGACGCCCTCGGCATGGAGCGGGCGCAGCGGACCCGTTCGGCCGTCGAGCGTCCACACCGCGATCGCCTGGAGCTGGCCGGAGACCACCCAGCCCGCGAGGCTCTCCGCCACCTGGCGTGCGGTGGCTGCGGCGGCCAGGTGGACGAGGACCTGGCACGCGGGCGTGTCGAAGAGGGGCATGGCGGTCTCTATCGCGGTGGACCGGACGGCCCGGGAATCCCGGGTCTACCACACCTTCAGCGGGGAAGTGGAGGGGCCTCGAGCCTGGAGGCCGGCCCTGGGTGCGCAACGGGCCCGAACCGTGGGCTGTGGGCGTCCCAGTCGGACCTCGCGCGTTCGAGGGCCGAAGCGTCGCCGACGACGAAGTTCCACCAGAGCAACAGGGGCTCCGGATACGGGGGACCGCCGAGGAGGATCACCCGCCCGGACCCCCGGATACGGACCCAGGGGCGCCCGACCCCGAGGTAGGCGAGGTGTCCGGACGGCACGGGGCCGTCGACGGTGACCTGCCCTTCGACCCCCAGCAACCCGTGCTCCCAGGTGGGGTCGGTCGGGAACACCGCTTCTCCCTCGATCCTCAGGTCTGCGCCCACCAGAGGCGTGTGCGTGGTGACCGGAGCGGTCACGCCGCCCAGAGAGCCCGCGAACACGGTGCCTTCGGCGCCCGGCACCGCAAACGCCGGCAGATCCGCGTGGTGCTCGAACGATGGCGGCCGATCGCGCTGATCCGGAGGGAGCGCCACCCACAGCTGCACGCCGTGGAGTCGGCCAGCCGGCATCACCTCGGAGTGCGCGATGCCGTGACCGGCGGTCATCCAGGCGACCTCGCCCACCCGGAGGGCCTGCGCGCTCCCCAAACTGTCGCGATGGAACCCCGAGCCCTCGAACAGCCAGGTTACCGTCGACAGGCCGGTGTGCGGGTGCGGCGGGACCTCGATCGGTGCTTCCGTGGAGACGGGCCCGAAGTGGTCGACGAACACCCAGGGGCCGATGGCACGGCGCCGTGCGCTCGGGAGCAGGCGCGCGACGGCCATTCCCACGTCCGCGACCCTCGGCGCGAGCAGGTCGAGCACCGGCCCGTCCGCCGGGAGCGTGCGGGACGGCCTCAGCACGGCCTAGCCCTCGCCACGCCCACGTCCGCGACCCCGTCCGCGTCCACGCCCGTCTCCACGGCCACGCCCGCGTCCACGGCTGTATCCGCCGCGTCCCCGTCCGCGTCCGTCTCCACGGCCGTAGCCGCCACGTCCGCGTCCGCGCCCGTCTCGGCTGTATCCGCCGCGTCCGCGCCCGCGCCCACGTCCCCGTCCGCGTCCACCGTCGCCGGAATCCTCGCCGTCGTCGCGATCGTCGCGATCGTCACGGTCTGGCGGGGTGTAGGGGGCCTCGTCGCGCTCAGCGGGCGGGCGGGACTGCCCACGCCCGCGCCCGCGGGTCCGGGGACCGCCCCGACCACGCCCGCCGTCGTCCCCGTCGTCGTCTTCCGGGCGACCCCAACCGAGCGACATCGGCACGTCGTTGCCGCGGATCTGGAGGCGGTCGGCGCTCGCCAGGATGGACTCCGCGACCTCGCGGGGCAGGCCCACGAAGGTCTTGCGGTCGAAGATGTTGATGCGACCGATGCGGCTGCCCGCCACGTCGAACTCGTTCGCGATGGCGCCCACGAAGTCGGACGGGCGCACCATGTCGCGACGGCCGATGGGGAAGAACAGCTCGACCTCGTTGGAGTTCTCGTGGTCGTCGGAAGTGCGCTCGCTCGGTCGACGCGACCACGACGGCGGCGCGTCTTCCTCGATCTCGCCGAGCTCGGCGTTGCTGGCCTCCGCCAGGGCCTGGATGGCCGCGGCTGCGAGGTCCATGGGGTCCCAGCCGGTCTCCTCGACCGTGCGTGCGATCCAGTCGCGACCGTCCTGGAGGTCTTCCATGTGGTCTTCGAGGCGGTCGCGGAGGGCATCCTGCTCGCGCTGGGCGATGGCGCTGTCGGACGGCGGGTCGACGAGCTCGATGTTCGTGCCCAGCCAGCGGGCCAGGCCGAGCACGCGCTTCTTCTGCTTCGGGGTGGCGAAGGTGATCGCCATGCCCTTGCGTCCGACGCGCCCCGTCCGCCCGATGCGGTGGACGTAGACCTCGTCTTCGTCGGGGAGCTCGAGCTGCACGACGTGGGTGATGTGGTCGACGTCGATGCCGCGCGCGGCCACATCGGTCGCGACGACGATCTCGAGCCGCTTCGCACGCAGGCGGGCGAGCACGCGCTCGCGGGCGCTCTGGTTCAGGTCGCCGTGCAGGGCGTCTGCGGGGATGCCCTTCTTGGCGAGGGCGTCGGCCACCTCGGCGCACTCGGCGCGGGTGCGGGCGAACACCAGCACGGCGTCGTGCTGCACGCCCCGCAGGATGCGGACGAGCGCGTCGAGGCGGTGCCGACGGGGCACGCGCATCCACACCTGCTCGATGTGGTCGACCGTGATGTCCTGCTCCTCGACCTGGACCTCGACGGCGTCGCGCAGGTGCTTCTCGGCGATGCGCCGGATGGGGTCGGGCATGGTCGCGCTGAACAGGGCGATCTGGCGCTCGGGCGGGCTCGCGTCGAGCAGTGTGGAGACGTCGTCGATGAAGCCCATCCGCAGCATCTCGTCGGCTTCGTCGAGCACGAACGTACGCAGCTCGGACAGGTCGAGCGTGCCGCGCTGGAGGTGGTCGAGCACCCGACCCGGCGTGCCGACGACGATGGCCGCGCGCCTCAGGGCGTCGATCTGCGGAGGGTAGGGGGCGCCGCCGTACACGGTGGCGATGTGCATGCGGGTGCTGCCCGCGAACGAGGAGAGCGCATTGCTCACCTGCAAGGCGAGCTCTCGTGTGGGCGCGAGCACGAGGGCCTTGGCCGGGCTGCGCTCGGTCTGCAGGGCCTGCACGAGAGGGAGACCGAACGCGGCGGTCTTCCCGGAGCCCGTGCGGGCGCGGCCGATGACATCGCGACCTTCGAGGAGCACCGGAATCGCGGCGGCCTGGATGGGGGTCGCTTCTTCGAAGCCCATGGTCGTGAGGGTTTCGACGAGGCGAGGGTCGAGGCCGAGCGCTCCGAAAGAGGTGCCGGACTCGTGGTCGGTGGTCAAGAATTCTCCCGTGGTGGCGGGCCTCCTATCTGTGAGGGGGGCCTCCCGCACGCGCCCTTGTCATCATCGGTAATGCCACTGTGATCTCCAGCGGGCTAAGAGGGCCGGGACACAGGAGGACCCATGGGCCTGTTCACGTTGACCCGCGAGTGCGAAGAAGCCATCGAGCGATGGTCCGGCAAGGTCGGCCGCCCGAGCGCCGAGGCCCGTGGAGTCGAGCGCCTGCGGGTGTTCGAGAACGCGTTCATCGAAGACTGGTTCGCCACCGCACACCCTGCGGTCCCCGGCCTGTGGACGATTCCGAGCGCGCTCGTGTGCGGGTACGTGGGCGTCACGTCCATCGGAATCGCGCCCACGCTCGGCCTGTTCGCCGTGGGGGCCCTGGGGTGGACGCTCATGGAGTACGTGCTCCACCGCTGGCTGTTCCATCGCCAGCCTTCGAGCTGGCACTTCGACAAGGTGCAGATGTTCATGCTGCACGGCTACCACCACGAGTACCCGAACGACCCGTGGCGGCTCGTCGCACCGCCCATCATGGCGTGGCCGGTCACGGCCATCGTGGCGGGCATCTACGTCCTGGCGCTCGGCTGGAACGTCGCGCTGCCGCTGCTCGGCGGCACGATGATGGGCTACCTCGCGTACGACTGGACGCACTACTGGGAGCACCACAGCAAGCCCACCACCACGTTCGGCAAGTGGCTGCGCCGCCTGCACTACCTGCACCACTACGACGACTCGGAGTGGAACCACGGCATCTCGGGGCCGCTGTGGGACTTCGCCTTCCGCACCTACCGCGACAAGAGCAAGAAGCAGGCGGAGCGGGAGCAGCAGCAGGGCGGCGAGGAAGGCCAGGCGGCCTGAGCGAGCGCGCTCCGCGGCGCGAACCGCGGAGCGATGCCCGTCTCCGAGGCGCTCAGCAGCCGTCCTCGGGGGCGATCGAGGTGTCGAAGCTCATCGGGTCGACCCAGATGACGGTGTTCGTGCCGTCCACGTCGTCGACCGTCGCGCCGAGGTCGGCGTACACGGTGTTGCCGGCCGAGAGCAGGATGACGTCCGCGTTGTCGACGGCGTAGATCGTGTTGCCGGTGCCGGACACCGTGACCTCGCCCCGGTTGTCGACGTACCAGACCCCGTTGTCCCCGGTGGCCTCCACGTCGTCGTTCCGGCAGATCCATCCCGTCTCGCCATTCAGGTCGACCGTGGTGTCGAAGTCGTACACGACCGCGGTGTCCGGGACGGTGACCTCCATCGGGGCCGGCACGGCAGGCACGGGATCGGGGTCGACCGTCGGATCGGCCGTCGGGTCGGCCGGATCCGCGGGGTCTTCGGCGGGCGTGCCGCCCAGGAGCGCGCCCAGATCGAGGTCGGCGAGCGAGATCTGCAGCATCAGGCCGCGGTTCGAGGGGTCGCGCTGGAGGTCGAGCTCCGGCAGCGTGAGGTCGCCGACGCCCTCGATCGGGAACGAGAGCATGTCGTTCAGCATGCCGATGCCGATGCCCATCGCGGTCTCGAGCTCGGGGATCTTCGCGCGCAGGGCTTCGACCTGCTCGCCTTCGCCGCGGGGCTCGAGCGTGATGTCGGCCTGGGACAGCACGATGCCCGCGCCCGTCTCGGTGATCGCGAACTCGGCCTTCGCGTCGACCGCCATCGCGAGCTCCACGACATCGCCGTACTCGCCACCGGGGGTCTCGACGATCATCGTCACTTCGCCGAGCTGCAGGCGGGAGTCGCCGTTCCGTCCGATCCAGGTGGGCGGGAGCTCCGAGCGCAGGGACAGCGAGCCCGCCGTGCCCTGCTGTCCGCCGAACATGAGCAGGAGCGCGCTCTCGAGGCCGGTCGGCTCGATCGGGAGGTCGATGTCGACCGCTCCGGCGCCCCACAGCTCGTGCAGGAAGCGGTTCAGGAAGTCGTCGGCGACCTGCACCGTGACGTGGTCGCCCTCGACGCGGGCAGGCGCGCCCTGGAGGAGGTGACCGGACCCGGTGGCGCTCGAGCCCGCCACGTCGGCCTCGAGGTCGATGCCGATGTACAGCCCCGCGGGAGTGACGCCAGCCGCGGAGAACGCGGTGTCGAGGGTGAGCGGCTGGCCCATCAGCTCGGTCTCGAACGAGAGATCGAGGCCGGCGAGGGCATCGTTCGCCATCGCGGGAAGGGTGTCGAGCAGCCCGTCGACCTGGCCGAGCAGCATGGCCTCCGCGTCGGCGTCGTCCATGAAGCTGTCTTCGATGAAATCGGCGAGCCCGTCGATGTCGAGCTGGAAGTTCACGAGCTCGAGCGAGGTGTCGGCGAGGTCGAGGGTGAGCCCGCCTGCGCCGTCCGTTCCGAGCGCCAGGCTCGTGAAGAGCACGACCTCGTCGGTCGCGAGCGCACCGTCGAGCGTGATCGGGAAGAACAGCACGGTGGTCTCGACCTCGAGCGGGATGCGGAACTCCGGGAGGGTGATGACCACCTCGAGCACGCCGTCTCCCGGGATGGCCTGCACGATGGGGTCGCCGAACTCCACGCCCGTCACGTTGGCGAGCACGGATCCGTCGTCCACGACGGGGTTCAGGGCGGTCACCTGGCCGGCGAGGGCGGCGGGGTCGAGGATTCCGGACAGGAGCGGCGCGATCGCGTCGAGCTCCGCGGCTCCGAGGTGGAGCTGGAGGCCGGAGTCCACGAAGCCCGTCGGGGCCTGGAACTGGCCGGCCAGCGCGGCGCGCAGCTCGCGGAGCACCTTGCCGTCGGGGTCGGTGCCGCGCACGTCGAACAGGTTCAGCCCGGTCTGCAGGGGCTGGTTCGCGCGGAAGGACCCGTCGGACACGGACGCCGGCGCGCCGTTCACCGTGACGGACTCGAGGTTCACGACCTTCCCGGTCACGTCGACATTGGCCTGGGTCAGGTAGGACGCGGCCACGGGAGCATCGACCGCGAGCGTGGCGGGAGCGCCGGGAACCGCGCCCGGATCGTCCACCTCATCCCCACGGAGGCCGGAGACGTCACCACAACCGAACAACAAGACGAGCAGTGCGAGCACAGCACACCCCTACAAAGCAAAAGCGTTCAAGAGCAAACGAAGCAAACCGACCCATGCGGCCGGTGCTCCATTGTCTCTGCAAACGACGCGCCAGTTGTCAGGGACCTGTGAAGGGCACCCGATCGTTCCGTGTGGCCGGGCTCGGATCGTCCCATTGTTCGGAGGATTGTTCGTGCGGTCTGCGATCCTTTTGTCGCGCTGGAGCGGGGCGCAGGGATCCCGATGTCCCGCGCGAACGGGAAGGTGCGGTGCTACGCTCCGTCCGGGCACGGTCCGGAGGTACCGACCATGGATTCCTGTGACCGCGCGTCGTCCGCGAGCCGGCTCGCTGGCTCCGCGCTCCTGCTGATCTCGGCAGGGGCCTCTCCCGCATTCGCGTGTGGGGGCATGTTCTGCGACCCTGGTCCGCTCGAGGTCCAGGTCGTCCAGAACGCCGAGCGCATCGCGTTCCACGTCGACGAGCGGCTCGGAACCGTCGAAGCGCACGTGCAGATCTTCTATGAGGGCCCCCCCGACCAGTTCGGCTGGGTCGTACCGGTGAGCGCGCAGCCCGAGGTGTTCCTGTCGACCGACGCGCTGTTCGAAGCGCTCGGCACCCGCCTCGCACCGACGGTGCGCCTGAACTTCGCCAGCGAGGGCAACTGCGGCGGACGCAGCGGCTGCGCACCGCCGGGCGTGAACCGCGATGCGAGCTCCGAGGTCGACTCCGGGCTCCAGTTCGACACCGATGCACCACCCGTGGAGGTGGTCGACGAAGGTCAGGTGGGCCCGTACGACTTCGTGGTGCTGCAGGCCGACACGTCCGACGCGCTGGTCTCGTGGCTCCAGGGCCACCAGTTCGCGATCCCCGACACGCTCACGGGCGTCCTCGCGCCCTACCTCACTCCCGACGCCCACTTCCTGGCCGTACGGCTGTCGAAGGATGCCGACGCCGGCGACATCGCGCCGCTCGGCTGGAGGTACGACGGCGACGCGGCGTCCATCCCGATCCAGCTCACGTCCATCGCGGCCGCACCCGACCTGCGTCTCGAGGTCAGTGTGTTCGGCGACGGCCGTGCCGTGCCCGAGTCGTACCTGCACGTCACCCTCAACGAAGCGCAGCTCGACTGGTTCAACGGAGGCACGAACTACTACGACGTGGTGTCGCGTGCGGCCGATCAGGCCGGTGGACACGCGTTCGCGACCGACTACGCCGGTCCACCCGACCTGCTGGCGGGCTTCCTGTGGACGGCCGCCCAGCAGGCGACCTCGCTGTCCCTCGCGGATGCCGCGGACGCGACTCAGTTCGCGCAGCTGTGGAACGAGCTCCAGGTGCGTCCGAACGCCAACGTGCGGGTCGCGCTCGGTGGGCACCTCGATCCGGCCCCGGAAGACGGGCGCCTCGACGCGGGTATGCTCGATGGCGTCGACCTGGCGGCCCTCTACACGGACCTCGACCGCTACGTGTTCGAGCCGCTGCGGGTCGGCGAAGCCCTGTTCGCGACGCCCTGGGTCACCCGGATGTCGTCGAGCCTGGATGCGGCGGAGATGACGGTCGATCCGGTGTTCGTCGTGAACCACGACATGAACACCCCGGTCAGCAACCTCCACGAAGCGCGCTTCGTCACGGAGTGCGACGGGAAGGGCTTCAACGAGGCGCCCCGTCGTCTCGAGCTGTCGGATGGCCGGGTGTACCGCTTCCCGCCCACGTCCGAGCTGCGCATGACCGACGGCGAGTTCTGGCTGTCGGAGCAGTCCGACATCGAGGCGATCCTGGTCGAGCGCACCGGCAAGAACGGGCTTCCGGAGGTGGTCTCCGACCTCACCGAGAGTGCGTGGGCCGAGGTCGACACGCGGTCCGGGAAGTGTGGATGCGCACCGAGCGCGGCTCCGTTCGCGGGCTGGCTGCTGGCCATGGTCGGCGGGTCGATCGTACGTCGTCGTCGCGGGTGATCGTCAGGTTCGCCCGACCTTGACACGGGGGGCGGGTGGGCTACATGCGCTGCGTCCGAACCCCCTTTTCTGGGTCGGGCGTCTCTGTCCGCGGGCCGTCGCCGCGGAGTTCTGTGGAGCACCGGATGTCTGTTCGTCCCCTCGTGGCGGTCTTCGCGGCCTCGTTCCTGGTCCCGGCCTGCAACTCCGGCTTCGGCCCGGCGCCCGAGCCGAACCTGTTCTTCCGGTCGTCCACCCGCACCTCGTGCGAGGACGCCGCGCTCGTGCGGTTCGTGAACGAGCCCAGCATCACGGCCGAGACGCTCCGCTCCATCGGTGTCCATCCCACGGGCGCCGACAACCTGATCGCCAAGCGCGACGGGTACGACGGGCTGAACGGCACGTCCGACGACTTCCGGTTCGAGACGGTCGCCCAGGTCGACGCGGTGTCGTGGATCGGCAAGGTCTCGATCGACGCGATGTACGCCCAGGCCGGCCCGATGTGCGACATCGTGGTCGACCCCGAGTACGCGTGCATGGAGACGACCGTGTCCGAGCTCCTGTCCGCGGCGGACACCACCGAGGAAGACCTGCTGGCGATCGGCGTGTACAGCCGCGCCGCCGCCGAGATCGTGAAGACCCGGAACGGTCCCGACGGAGTGCCCGCCACCCTCGACGACGTCCGCTTCAACTCGCTCGACGACGTCGACTCCGTTCCGCAGGTCGGCCCGCAGACGATCGCCGACCTCCTCGCCTGGGGCCTGTCCCAGTGCCAGACCAGCGCCGATGTCGTGTTCAGCCCGCAGGGGTACGACGAGAGCCACCTGGCCGAGATCACGAAGCGGCTCGACCAGGCGCGCCGGTCGGTCGACGTGGCGATGTACTCGTTCAGCGACTCGGGCGTGAAGAACGCGCTCGTGCGGGCCGCCGACCGGGGTGTGAAGGTGCGCCTGGTGTTCGAAGGGGCCTCCGAAGACCGGAAGGCGCCCCAGGGCACGACCTCCGCGTGGTTCGAAGACCGCGGCATCGAGGTGCGCTGGATCAACAAGATCATGCACCACAAGTTCGGGATCCTCGACGGTCCGCGTGACCATGCGTCCCAGGCCGGCACGGGCACGCTCGTGACGGGCAGCGGGAACTGGTCGAACAGCGCCGGAACGCGGTTCGACGAGAACACGCTGTTCATCGAGGGAGATGCCCGGCTGAACCTCCAGTTCCAGCGTGAGTTCGACCTGATGTGGGAGAACGGTCGCGCGGTGCCGTGGAACGAGACGCTCGAGAACGAGCCGTCCGTTCCGGTGCTCGACGCCGATCTGTCCGTCGCAGAAGGCGCGAGCGCGCTGTTCACCTCCGCGAACTTCGAGGCGTACGACAGCAGCCGCTACGGGCCCACCTTCCGCAACCTCGACGGCAGCTCCCGGGTTCGCGATGCGCTCGTCCAGCTCATCGAGCAGGCCGACACGAGCATCTGGATCGCGAGCGGCCACCTCCGCAGCCGCCCGATCTACGACGCGCTCGTCGCGAAGCGGCTCCGAAACCCCGAGATCGACATCCGCGTCTACCTCGACGGGCAGGAGTACATCAGCCAGGGGTACCACACCGAAGAGCAGGCGGAGTACCAGGCTTGCCTGGCCGCTGCCCAGGACGACGGCGATGTACGCGATTGCCAGGACAACGGCTACTACTTCGGGATTGCCCTGGCGAATGCCGGGATCGACGTGCGGTACAAGTACTACGCGTACCGCTGGGACCACAGCTACGCCGACCAGATGCACCACAAGTACCTGGTGATCGACCGCGAGATCGTGGCGACGGGAAGCTACAACCTGTCGCCGAACGCCGAGTTCGACACCTTCGAGAACGTCGTGATGCTCCACGCGGGCCAGTACCGGAGCACCGTCGAGGCCTTCGCGAACAACTTCGACCAGATCTGGAACACGAACCGCGACGACGACCTCGCGATCTACTGGAGCTACGTCGACTTCGTCACGAATACGAACGAAGACTTCCCGATCGTGTTCACGCCGATGGCGCTCACGCACTCCGAGGTCGAGTTCCTGAAGAACACGATCTGGGAGAACTGCCCGGACATCAACTCCGACGCCTACCGCCAGAGCCCGGGCGCCCACCGGTACTGCGAGCGGTGAGCTCTCGAACGAGCCCGTCCCGAACGGACCATTCGCAGGGTTCGGTTTCCCTCTGAGACCCTCTGGGTGGGTTAAGCGGCTGCGTCGAGGTGACCGTGATCTTCTTCGCCCTGCCTGCACTCGCCGGTGAGCTGACCATCCCGTACGAGCGGTTCACGCTCGACAACGGGCTCGAGGTGGTGCTCCACCAGGATCGCTCCGACCCCATCGTCGCCATCGCGACCCTCGTGCACGTGGGCTCGAGCCGCGAAGTGCCGGGCCGCACGGGGTTCGCGCACTTCTTCGAGCACATGTCGTTCAACGACTCCGAGAACGTCCCGCGCGGCGCGAACCGGAAGCGCATCGAAGAGCTCGGCGGCAACCGGAACGGCGGCACGAACCGCGATCAGACCATCTACTACGAGGTCGTCCCGTCCGACGCGCTCGAGAAGCTCCTGTGGATCGACTCCGACCGGCTCGGGTACATGATCAACACCGTCACGGAGGGCGCGCTCGAGAACGAGAAGCAGGTCGTCAAGAACGAGAAGCGCGAGCGGAACGACAACGCGCCCTACGGCCATGCCTACTCCGTGATCTCGGCGAACCTCTACCCGGCCGACCACCCGTACCACTGGCCCGTGATCGGGAGCCTCGCCGACCTCCAGGCTGCGACGCTCACCGATGTCCGCACCTTCTACGACCGGTGGTACGGCCCCAACAACGCCACGCTCGTGCTGGCCGGCGACTTCGAGATCGAGCCCACCAAGGAGCTCATCCGGGCGTACTTCGGGGAGATCCCGCGCGGTCCGGAGGTCGAGAAGCCCGCGCCACAGCCCGTCACGCTCGAGGCCTCGAAGTCCCTGAAGCACCTCGACAGCTTCGCGCGCCTGCCCGACCTCATGCTCGCGTTCCCGACGGTCGAGCAGTTCCACGAAGACAGCTATGCGCTCGATGCGCTCGGCGAGATCCTGTCGGACGGCAAGCGGGCGGCGCTGTACCGCGAGCTCGTCGAGAAGCGCCAGATCGCGCAGTACGTGGCGGCCTGGAACAACGCCGACGAGATTGCGGGGGCGTTCACCATCCGGGTCCGCGCGAACCCGGGCGTCGACCTCGATGAGGTGAAGGCCGGCGTCGACGCCGCGCTCGCGGACTTCGCAGCGAACGGGTTCGATCCCGCCGACCTCGATCGCATCAAGGCCCGCCAGGAGCGCCAGTTCTACGAGGGCATCCAGAGCGTGCTCGACAAGGCCTTCTCGCTCGCCACGTACCAGGCGTACCGCGGGGATCCGGGGTTCCTCACCGAAGACCTCGCGCGGACGAAGGCCGTCACCGCCGACGACGTGAAGCGCGTGTTCTCGACCTGGGTCGAGGCGCGGCCCTACGTGATGACGAGCTTCGTCCCGAAGGACGCTCCCGAGCTCGCCGTGGAGGGTGCCGAGACCGCCGCGGTCGTCGAAGAAGAGGTGGTGAAGGGCGCAGAGGCCCCGCCAGCCGTGGTCACGGATGGGGACTACGAGAAGACCCCCACGGTCTTCGACCGCTCGTCGGAGCCTGCCCTCGGAGAGCCCAGCACCGTCGAGCCGCCCGCGGTCGTGCACTCCGAGAGGCCCGACGGCATGGGGGTCTGGGTGATCGAACAGCACGAGCTCCCTCTCGTCCAGTTCAGCGTGTCGTTCGACGGGGGGCACCGCACGGAGCCCATCGAGCGGTCGGGACTCACGGCGCTCCTCGCGGGCCTCATGAACGAAGGCACCCGAGGCCGCACGCCCGAAGAGCTCGAAGACGCGCTCGGCCAGCTCGGGGCCGACCTCCGGGTGTCCGGTGAGCGCGATGGCATCGTGCTGCGCGGGAGCTGCCTCGCGTCGCAGTTCGACACCGTGTTCGCGCTCGCGGTCGAGATGCTCACGGAGCCGCGGTTCGATCCGGTCGAGTTCGAGCGCGTGTACTCCGAGCAGCTCGCGAGCCTCGAAGCGCGCGAGGGGAGTGCGCAGTCCATCGCAGGCCTGGCGCTCAACCGCGAGCTGTACGGCCCCGACCACATCTACGGCTGGCCGACTGACGGCACGCGCGAGACGGTGGCGCCAATCGGCCTGAAAGACCTGAAGAAGCGCTACAAGCAGGTGTTCTCGACCCGGGTCGCCAACCTGCAGGTGGTGGGAGACCTCGACGTCGCCGCCGCTGAGCGTGCTGGAGCCGCGCTGGCGGCGGGGCTGCGCACGAAGGCCGTGGCGGAGCCCGCCCACGCGGGGATCCCGGAGTCCGGGCCGCCCGAGGTCGTGTTCGTCGACATCCCCGGCAGCAAGCAGAGCGTGCTGTACGCGGGCTCCGTGGCCATGTCCCCCAGAGACCCCGCCTGGTTCGACCTCGATGTGGCGCACCGGCGCCTCGGGGGCGGCTCGAGCGCTCAGCTGTTCCAGACCCTCCGCATCGCGAAGGGGTACACCTACGGTGCGTACTCGTTCGCGTCCGCGCGGTCGCTCCCGGGACCGTTCGGAATGACCACCAGCGTGCGTGCGAACGTGACGCTGGAGTCCCTCCAGATCCTGCGCGACCTCGTGACGGGCTACGCCGACACGTTCGACGAAGGCGAGCTCGACATCACGCGCACCGTCATCACGAAGGGCGAGTCGGTCGACTTCGAGACCCTCGACGCCCGGCTGAGGTACCTCGAGACGCTCTCGGCATACGGCCTCCCGCCCGACCTGATGGCGCGGCGGCAGGCCCGACTCGCCGAGCTGGGCGTCGATGACGTGAGAGCCACGATCGGGCGCTGGATGGCGCCTGAGCGGCTGGTGTGGATCGTGGTGGGCGATGGGGAGACACAGCGCGCGGAGCTCGAGAAGTTCGGGCTGCCCGTGCGTGAGGTGTCCGCCGCGTCGCTCAACGGCGAGGGGCCGACATAGCCGCGCATCCGGTAGAGTGGCGGTCGGGGAGGGAGGATGCGCCTGATCTGGCTGCTGGTCGGCGGCTGCTTCGTGACCGAAGCGGAGGTGGAGCGCGCGCTCGATCGGGACCGCGACGGCTTCCAGCCGGTGGTCACGGGTGGGGACGACTGCGACGAGGGCCGCGCAGACGTGAATCCGGGTGCCGTCGAGGTGTGCGGAGACGGCGTCGACAACGACTGCGACGGGCGGGCTGACGACGACGGAATCGGCGCCCGGCTGTGGTTCCGGGACAGCGATGGGGATGGCTACGGGATCGAGGAGACGGTCTCGGCCTGCAGTGTTCCGCCCGGCTACGCCGAGCTCGTGGGCGACTGCAACGATTCCGACGCGTCGATCAACCCGGCGGCGCGGGATCTCTGCGACGGCATCGACCAGGACTGTGACGGCATCGCGGACGACGAGGTCGCGTTGATCCTGAAGTACCCCGACGCGGACGGTGACGGATTCGGGGTCGAGGAAGGCAGTGTGTACGCCTGTGACGACCTGGTCGGGTTCGTGCTGGTCGGCGGCGACTGCGACGACACGAACGACCAGATCAGCCCGGCTGCCATCGACCTGTGCGACGGTCTCGATCAGAACTGCAACGGCCTGGTCGACGAGGATGTCGTGTTCCTGCGACGGTTTCGCGACGACGATGGCGATGGCTACGGGGTCGACACCGACACGCTCGACGACTGCGGTGTGGTTCCCGGGTACGCGCTCCAGGGGGGCGACTGCAACGATCAGAACGGGCAGATCAACCCGGGTGCGCTCGATCTGTGCGATGGGGCCGACCAGAACTGCAACGGCATCCCCGACGAGGACGCCCCGATCACGCAGTACTTCCTGGACGCCGACAACGACGGGGTGGGCGATTCGAACCTGTCGCTCGAGACCTGCGGCAGCGTTCCGGGCTACGTGCTCGCGTCGGGCGACTGCGACGATACCAACCCCGCAATCAGCCCGTTGGTGCTGGACACTTGCGACGGTCTCGACCAGAACTGCAATGGCGTGGTCGACGACGATGCGGTCCTCACGCTGTACTTCGAGGACGCCGATCTCGACGGCATCGGCCGATCCGACATCTTCGTCGAAGCCTGCCTGCCACCCCCGGGGTACTCGCAGCTGTCGGGCGACTGCAACGACAGCGACGCCAGTGTGCAGCCGGGCTCGGTCGACCCCTGTGACGGCATCGATCAGGACTGTGACGGCGCGATCGACGAAGACGGGACGTTCTCCCTGTGGTTCGAGGATGCGGACGGCGACGGTCTGGGCGACCAGGCTTCGGCGGTGAGCACCTGCGACGGCGCGCCGACGGGCTTCGTCGCGGTATCGGGCGATTGCGACGACGGCGACGGGCTGATCACGGTCCCGACCTGGTATCGGGACGCGGACGGCGACGGGTTCGGGGTGAGCCAGACGGCTTCGGCCTGCACGGCTCCGGCGGGGTACGCCGCGATGGCGGGGGACTGCGACGACACCCTGGCTTCGGTGAATCCCGGGCGTTCGGAGGTCTGCAACAACGGGCTCGACGACGACTGTGACGACACGACGAACTGCCGGCTCTCCGGGAGCTACTTCGCCTCCGATGCGGACAGGTCGATTCCGATCCCCAGCAATGCGTCCAATCTGGCCATTCTTGGCGATGTCGTCGGCAATGGTGCCGACGATATCGCGGTGTGGCGCCCCGGAGCCATCGACATCTATCGAGGTGGTGGAAGCTTCCAACTCACGAGCCCGGCTGCTTCAATCCCGGGGGATGGAGTGCTGGGTTCAGGACCCGACGTCACTGGAGACGGAAGATCGGACCTCGTGTTCCGAGACTATGGTACCGACTACACGTGGGTTATCGCGGGTGGGCAATCGGGGACCCTGTCCCCGTCGATGCGCATCCTCGATGCCCTGGGTGACGCCGTTCTCGTCGCGGACAGCGGCTCCGGGCCGGGAATCTGGATGGGCGACCCGAATTTCGGCAGCGGTGCGGGACGCCTGAGTTTCATCCCGTTCGGGCCGGGTGACGCCGATTCTCTCGATGTCACCACCACCGTCAACGGTGCTCCGAATGAGCGGTTGGGCCGCCTCGAAGTATTGTCTGAGTTCGAGAGCTCGGCGTTTCCGGCGCTCGTCGCCAATCCTGCGGACAGTGGTGTCCAGAGAATTCGCATCTTCGGCGACCTCGATCCCGGAACGCATACATCCTCGGCTTCGGTCTGGGAGTACACGTCCTCGTCGACCCTTGTCGGGGCATACGTGGTCCCTTCGAGCTCTGGAACATCGTCGTCCCTGTCGATTGGCGAGCTGAACCTCACCATCCCCACATCATCGCGGATCGACCTCTTCCAGGGTCCGTTGTCGTCGACGTTCGATCCGCAGGCGCCGGATTTCTCTGTGGAGTCGCACCCCGGCGAGCTCGCGGCACTGTTCCCGGTGGGAGACATGGACGGAGATGGCGTATCAGAGGTCGTCGGAATCGCTCTTGGCGCAGTTCCACGCTTTTCGGTTCTCTATGGAGCCGAAGACACCTCCCTGTATTTCGCGGACGCGTCTGCCTACCTCGTTCCACCAGGGAGCGACGCAGACCTCGATGCATTCCGGGTGGGCGACGTCAACGGAGACGGTCGAACCGATCTCTTGCTCTATGTGTCCGACCCGTCGATTCGCACGCTGTACGTCTACTATGGGCGAGGCCAGTAGGGTCTCAGCACCCGTCGGACTCCGCCACCGCCCCATTCGAGCCGGGTGCACCACTACTGCTGCCGCCAGCGCCACCCTGGCCGAGATTGAACTGGGTGCTTGGCGAGACGTTCACGGTAGCGCCCCCTCGACACACGATTCCGATGGAGGGACCGCCGCCGCCACCACCACCGTGGCCGCCCTGGCCCCCCTGGCCCCCCGGCCCGCCGTTGCCGCCGTCGCCCGACTCCTCGCCGATGAGGCTCGATTCCCCGAGACCGCCAGAACCACCAGGCCCACCGTTGCCCCCGAGCCCGCCGGTACCGCCTGTACCTCCCGTTCCTCCGGTTCCCGTGGTCAGCGACCCCCCCACGAGGTCGAGGTTGGAGTTGTTGGTCAGCAGAATGGCGATCGAGGCACCGCCGCCGGTGCCGCCGGTGGCGCCATTCCCACCGCAGCCGCCACCGCCGCCGCCGCCGCCCGCGGCACCCCACGTGTCGCAGTTGGCGAACGTCCAGCCGCCGCCGCCGCCGCCGCCGCCGCCGCCGCCACCACCCGTGGACCCCGCACCACCGAGCCCCCCGTTGGCGGGTTGGTAGATTCCGCCCGACCACGTGCCCATCGCCGGACCCGGCGTTCCGTTCGTTCCGGATGTGCCGACCCCCCCCACAGAACCGGGTTGGCCAGGGTTGCCGCGGCTCGTAGCGCCTGGACCTGCTGCTCCTCCGGGGCCAGTTCCGGCCGTACCCACGCTGCCCCCTGCACTCTCCTTTCCTGGCAGCCCCCCGGGACCACCGACGTTTCCGCCGAAACACGCGGCCCCACCGCCGCCGACGGACGGCCGAGGGTTGGACGAGCAGGGCCAGCTGGAATCGACCGCTCCGTTGCCTCCATTCCCCCCGATCACGCCGGCCCCGGTCTGAGGTGGTTGAGAGCCTGGCGATCCGCCACCAGCATTCTGGGCCGTGACGACGGACGCCACCAGATCGAGCCCCTGACTGTTGTCGAGGGTGAGCGCCGTGGAGCTTCCACCCATCGAGCTCGTAGCGTCCGCCCGAATCTCGATTTGCTGCCACTCCGTCGCCTGGACCCACCCGGTGAGGGTCTTTCCCGTCGATGCGACGAACAGCGTTGGGCGCGAGCCCAACGCACGTGCCCACGTCGTGGGAGAGTAGCCGCCGGCGAGATTCACTCCCTGGGCGAAGTTCGAGGCGCCGCGGAAGTCGTAGTTGCCGTCGGCGATGAGAATCCAGTCCGCGCCGCTCGACTGGGCTGCGCTGATAGCAGACCCGAGAGTTGCCTTCGGACTTCCCGAGCTCGTGCCCGCATTCCCATCACTTCCATTCTGGGAATCGAGGTAGATGGCGTTCGACGAATCACCGTCGATACCGTCGCAGTTGGCGTCCACATAGCCCTGGTCGGGCACGTCCGACGCACCGGGGTTCGCGTTCGGGTCGGCGTCGTCGCAGTCGCCCGGCTGCAGCGTCACGCAGGTCGGCTCCACCGAGTCGATGCAGGTGCCGGACTCGCAGTAGCAGTCGCCGTCGTCGTCGAACTGCGGCGTGTCTTCGTCGACGAACCCGTCGCAGTCGTTGTCGATCGAGTCGCCCAGCTCGCCTGCACCCGGGTACACCTGGGACGTGGTGTCGTCGCAGTCGTCGGCGGGCAGCGCCCCCGTGTAGTTCACGCACGCTTCGTCGATGTGCTGGTCGTTGTCGTCGTCCTTGTCGTCGACCACGCCCGAGCAGTCGTTGTCGAGCGCATCCCCGCACGTCTCGCCAGCGTTCGGATGGATGTTCGGGTTCGTGTCGTCGCAGTCGCCCGAGTTCGCGGAGAACCCATCGCCGTCGAGGTCTGCGCCCTGCTGATCCTCGATCTCGATCGCCACCTGGTCGAACGCCGAGTTCCCCTCCGGGTCGGTGACCGTGACCGTCAGCACGTACCCGCCGATCTCCGTCGGGGTCCACTCGCCCGACATGAACCCGCTGCCGTTCGGCGAGCCCGTCCAGATGGTCGAGGTGGTGGCCGTGTCGACGTTCTCGGCCGTCCACTCCATCGCGAGCCCGTCGACCCCGCCCTGCGGATCGCTCGCCGCCGCCGCGAGATCCACGACCTGGCCGAGGTAGAAGTTGGCGAACAGCGTGGGCTCCGAGATGTCGACGCTCGGATCGACCACCGCGTCGCCGACCGACACGCTGATGGTGTGCTCACCGACCTCACCGCTGCTGTCGACCGCCCGGAGCGTGATCGCATGCACGCCCGGGGAGAGCACGCTCGACACGCGGGTGATGCCACTGGAGTCGGGCGTGGCGATGGCATTGCTCGCGATCTCGCCGTCGACGGAGCTGTTCCACGTGACGGTGACGATGTCGCTGAGCCCGTTGCCGTCGGCCACGGTTCCGGCGAAGTCGACGTTCTGGCCCGCGGTGACGGCCGTTCCGTCGGTGGGGCTGTTGATCGACGCGGCGGGAGCGACGTTGGCCTTGTCTGCGACCTGGATGTCGTTGCTGCAGGCCACGAGAGCCACCAGCACGATGGGGGAGACGACGCGCATCGAGGAACCTCCGATGGCCCACAGTATACCGGGCGATCGGGCCTCCCCGCTCGCTCAGAAGTCGACGTTCGGACCCCGGGGCACGATCCGGTACGGATTGATGGACTCGTGGGACCCGTAGTAGTGCGTCTTGATCGCGTCGAACACCGTGATTCCGGCGACCCCGGGCCAGCCGTACAGACGCTTCGTGAACGCCTGCAGGTTCGGGTAGTCCGCGATGCGGCGCACGTTGCACTTGAAGTGACCGAAGTACACGAGGTCGAACCGGACGAGCGTCACCCACAGGCGCCAGTCCGCTTCCGTGGGGTGGTCGGTGACGAGGTAGCTGCGCCCCTCCAGGAGGGCCTCGGCGCGGTCGAGGGCCGCGAACAGCTCGGTGACGGCCTCGTCGTACGCCGCCTGGGTCGTCGCGAACCCGCATCGATAGACCCCGTTGTTGATGGACGGGTAGATCCAGTCGTTCAGGGCGTCGATCTCGGCCTCGTGGCCCGCGGGACGCCACGTCGGAGCCTCGCGCGTGTGGAACGGGCGGAACTCGGTGTCGAGCATGCGGATCAGCTCGCTGCTCTCGTTGTTCGCGATGGTCTCGTGGACCGTGTCCCACAGTACAGGCACAGTGACGCGCCCCGTGTAGGTCGGGTCGGCGCGGGTGTACAGCTCGTGCACGGCCTCGAAGCCGTACAGAGGCTCCGGCGTGTCGAACACCCAGCCGTGCTCGAGCATCCACGGGCTCACGACGGAGACGGGGAGGACCTCCTCCAGACCGAACACGACGCGGGCGACCGCCACCCGATGGCACCACGGGCACGCGTCGGCGAGGTACAGGTGATAGCGGCCGGGCTCGGCTCGGAACCTCGCATCGGGTGCGTTCTCGACGGCGTTCCGGAACTGGGCTTCGGACCGGACGAAGCGACCGCCGGTGGACTTCGTGTCATACCAACGCGTCGTCCACTTCCCCTCGACCAGCATGCCCATCCGAACCTCCTGGACCCCGGTATTTCGGAACAATGGGCCCCGCACTTCACAGGATTGTTCCGCACATGGAGACGCCACCGCCCGGCCGCCTGTTCCTCGTTCCGGTCCCGCTCGGGAACGTCGGCGACCTCGCGCCCCGCTCGCGGGAGATCCTCGAGACCGTGCCGGTGCTGTTCTGCGAGGACACCCGCACCACCTCCCGCCTGCTCGCGAAGCTCGAGCTCGCTTCGCCCACCCTCGTCGCGCTGCACGACCACAACGAGCGCCAGCGGGTCCAGCCGCTGCTCGACCGCCTCGAGCGTGGGGACGTGGGCATCGTCAGCGAAGCCGGGACGCCGGTGCTGTCCGACCCCGGCTTCGTCGCGGTCCGCGCAGCGATCGAAGCGGGCTACGAGATCGTCAGCGTTCCGGGGCCGAGCGCAGCCGTCGCGGCCGTCGTGGGGAGCGGGCTGCCCGTCGATCGATTCCTGTTCGTCGGCTTCCCGCCGCGACAGCCCGGGAAGCGCCGCACCTGGGTGGGGGATCTGCGCCGGGTGTCCGCCACGCTCGTGTTCTACGAGGCCCCCCGCCGCATCGTCGATCTTCTCGGCGACCTCGAGGCCGAGTGCGGAGATCGTCCGGCGGCGCTCGCGATCAACCTGAGCAAGCTCGGCGAGCGGTTCGTCCGCGGCACGGTCTCCGAGATCGCCCGTGTTCTCGGGGCCGAAGACGAGGTGCGTGGCGAGATGACCCTCGTGGTCGCCGGCTTCGAGGGAGACGAGGCCGCAGGCCTGTGGGAGCGGGCCGATGCGGTCATCGCGACCCTTCTGGACGCCGGGACTCCCGCAGGAGCCGTGCGGGACGCCGTCTGCGCAGCGCTCGATCTCCCGCGCCGCGAGGTCTACCAGCGCATCCTCGATCGACGCTACTAGCGCCCGCCCGGCAGCCAGAGCGCCAGGTTCGGCAGGAACCTCGCCACCAGCTCGTCGGCGTACAGCAGGTAGATCAACGCCCACCCCCCGAGGGGCGGGCCCAGGGGCTGGTACGTCCGCCGCTGGTGCCACAGCATCGACGCCAGCCCCACCACCGAGCCCGTCAGGCTCGCGGCCAGGGTCACCGAGAAGATCGCGGGATGCGCGCCGAGGAAGCTCCCGATCATCGCGAGCAGCTTCACGTCCCCCCAACCGAGCCCCTCCCTGCCCGACAGGAACTGCACGGACGCCGCCATCACGCCGAAGAACGCACCGCCGAGAAGCGCGCCCAGCACGGCCTGACGCCATCCGATCGCCATCCAGCCCGTGTAGCCGAGCGCTTCGAGCAGCGCGCTCCCCAGGATGCCCACGGGGATGGCGTAGATCGACACCTCGTCCGGGATGATCCGGTGGCGCACATCGACGAAGATCGCGATCACCAGCGCGCCCGCGAACCCGAAGTACAGGACGAACGCCAGGAGGTGCACGGCATCCAACTCCAGCGGGCCCGGCACGAACCGTCGGAACACGAGGAATCCGAGCGCCCCTCCGAGCAGCTCGGTGAGCGGGTAGGTGGCCGGGATCGGCCATGCGCACGCACGGCATCTCCCCTTCAGCACCACCCACGACACCACGGGCACGTTGTCGCGCGCGGCGATCGGCGTGCCGCACGATGGACACCGACTCCGCGGCTGCACCACCGAGCGATCCTCGGGCCACCGCGCGATGCACACGTTCCAGAACGATCCGATCGCCAGTCCGATGAGCACGCTGAACACGGCGTAGAGCACGTACAGCGGGTCGGTCACGCCGACTCCAGGGCCTTTGCGACGCGCTCCACCTCGTCGTCCGTGAGCCCCGCGTGCACGGGGATGGCGAGCAGCTCGGTGCACAACCGGTCGGCCACCGGGCACTCTGAGGGCGGGATCCGACCGACCAGCGCGGGCTGTCGGTGCAGCGGACGCGGGTAGTACACGGTGCTGTCGATGCCGTGGCGGTCGAGGTGTGCGACCAGCGCGTCACGGTCGGCCGCCCGCACGAGGTAGCTCGGCACGGGGTTGGCCGGATCGCGCTGCAGCGGCAGGAGGGCAGGGGACATGCGCTCGTCGTAATGACGGGCGATGGCCTGACGTCGTCGGATCCGGTCGCCGAGTGTCGGGAGCTGTCCCAGGACGACCGCGGCGCTCATTGCGTCGAGCCGACTGTTCCGACCGACGTGCCCTGCGACACGTTCGTGGAGGTGGGGACCGACGAGCCCGTGGCTTCCGAGCCTGCGCACCCGCTCCACTACGGAACGGTCGCCCACGACGAATCCACCGTCGCCCGCGCTGCTCAGCATCTTGGTGGGGTAGGTCGACAGCGCCGTGAGCTCGCCCGTGGACGCCGCCGGCGTGCATCCGATGGCCTGTGCGGCATCGTCGACCGTGCGCACGCCGATGCGCTGTACCGTGCAGCGGTTCCCGAACAGGTGCACGGGAACGACCGCACGCAGCCGGGCTCCGTCGAGGCGCTCTAGCGCTGCGGCATCCATCAGCCCGCGCGCGTCGACATCCACGATGCGGGGGACCGCTCCGAGCGCGCAGACCGCCCCGGCCGTCGCGAAGAAGGTCAGCGCAGGGACCGCCACCTCGTCGCCCGCCGTCACCCCGCTCGCCTGCAGGGCGAGGATGAGCGCATCCGTGCCCGATGCGACGCCCACCGCGGCTTCCCGGCCGAAGGCGTGCGCGATGGCGGCCTCGGCTTCCTGGACGACCGGCCCGCCGATCCACCGACCGCTCCTGAGCACGGCCAGAACGGCGTTCTCGACCGTCTCCGCGGTAGCGGCATGCCGGCGCGCGAGATCGGCCATGGGGATTCGGGAGGGAGCGTGCAGGCGGGATTCCTGGCGTGTACGACCACGGTAGCGGCCGGACGCGTGGCGGTCCACACTGCCGCTGATCAGCCCAGGTCGCGACGCTCCAGCACCGTCACCATCGCCCCGATCGCGACACCGACCCACGCGAGCGCCCACCCGAGGGCCGCCGCGAGCTGCGGGAGGGCAGGGACCCCGCCCCGGACGACCGTTCCGTGCACGTCCAGCAGGTCGAGGTCGGGGATCACGGCGAGCAACGAACCCGCGAAGACGGCGCGATCCGACTCCGTCATCAGGTCGAGCCACATCCCGGCGAGATGGCCGGCGACCCACAACGCCGCCGTGAGCGCGAGCGCGGGGAGGGGGCGGAAGACGGTGCCCAGTGCGGCCGAGAGCGCCGTGAGGACCAGGACCTCGAGAGACGAGACCCCTGCGAACGCCAGCGCTCCCGGGGGGGGACCGGCGAGCCCGAGGCCCACCGCGAGGACGAGGAGGTGGGCGCTCCCGGCGACGAGCGCGGCGCCGCCGAGTCTCCGTGCTCCCCACACGCCGGGTCGCACGGGACCCCCGAGCTCCCACAGCGCGGTGCGGTCGGCCAGCGGACCGGCGATGCACCGGCTCCCGAGCCACATCGCGAGGAGGGTGCCGAACAGCCACGACCACCACAGCACGAAGTCGAGGACCACGCGGTCGGGTGCGCTCATCCCCGTGGCTCGCGCCACAGGGACCCCGATGCACAGGAACCCGACGGCGAGCACGACCACCGGAGCCACGCGCTCGTGCAGGGCATCGAGGACGGCGAGCCTCACGGGCGCGCCCCCATCGACAGGCGACCGCCCTCCAGCACCGCCACGCCGGTCGACACCGGCGCCCACGCATCGTGGCGGTGGGTCGCGATCAGCGCGCCTGCACCGGCCCGTACGCGCTCGGCGACGATCCCGACCACCACTTCGCTGGTCGGGCCGTCGAGGGCCGTGAGCGGCTCGTCCAGGACGATCCAGCGCGGGGATCCGGCGAGCGCGAGACACAGCGCCGCCCGCTGGTGGAGGCCCGACGACAGCGTGCCGAGCGGGCGATCGCGGTGCTCCGCGAGCCCCAGGGCGGACAGCAGCGAGCCGGGGTCGCGACCGAGTGCACCCAGCAGCCGGACCAGCGAGTGGTGGGGCGGCAGCCGGGCGCGCTCGAACAGCACCCCGAGAGACACACGCGCCGCGGGGTCACGCGTCGGGAGCCCGTCGATACGGGCACTTCCAGAGGTCGGCACCCGAAGGCCGGCCACCAGGCCCAGCAGGGTGCTCTTGCCGCTGCCGTTGGGGCCTACGAGAAGGCACGCTTCGCCGGGCTCCACGCGCAGGTCGACCGACTGGAGCGCGACGCGGTCTCCGTAGGTCTTCCCGAGATCCTGGAGCTCGAGCGCCACCGAGGGTCAGTCGCCCCCGATGCGGGGACAGCTGGCCACCGGGCTCTGCTCGAGCACGCTGAACAGTGACGACCCGACCGCGCACTCCTTCGCCCGGAACGCGCCACTGATGTCGGCGCCCGGGAACTCGAAGCGGCCGCGCAGGGTGCCGTCGTCTTCGAGGATCTCGACCTCGCCGCCGTCTCCCACGTCGATCAGCTGCACGTCGTCGCCCTCACGGACCCCGTACACGCGGACGAACCCGTCCACGCTGACCATCGCGGCCTCGTCGATGCCGTAGTAGCTGGCGTTCGAGAGGCGGGGGCGCGAAGCGGCGATCAGCACGGGGTCTGCGTTGCTGTCGCCCGGGTACGTACCGACCCAGTCGTTCCCGTCGCCCCGGTACAGCTCCACGAGCACGTGCCGGGCGTTCTCCCTGCACGCCGCCGTCGTGATCTCGAGCAGGGCCTGGGTCTGCGCGATGGGGTCGGGCTCGGACGGCAGGTCGCAGTCGAAGTACCCGTTCGACAGCACGAGCGTGAGCGCCTGTACGCCCCCTTCGAGCCGCGCCTGGTAGAGCGCCGTGCGCAGATCGTCGTCGCCCGTCGGCCACGCCAGGTGGCCGGGCGCGCATCCGGTGCCGATCGCGAATCCGAGCATGCCCACGATCCCCTGCGATGGGAGCCGAAGATCCCGCAGTACGACGGGCGATGCATGGGGGGATCGGGGGACGCGATGCACGGTGCTCCGAATTTTTCCGAATATGCACGAGTGTAGTGCGTCAGAGCTCACGACGCGCGGAGTGAACCCCATGGTCCATCTCATCCTTCTCCTGGCCCTCCAGATTCCCTCGGCTTCGGCCGCACCGGGATCCGTGGGCTCGGATCACCGCGAGCACGCCTCGTTCGCCGGGGGAGACCGCCCGAGCTCGCCGTCTCGCCCGAGCTCGTCCTCCTCGCGCCCGACGACCTCGTCGCGCCCCTCGGCACCGTCGCGCCCCTCCAGCTCGTCGTCGTCCTCCTCGTCGCGCCCGTCTCCGAGCCCGTCTCCGCGGCCTGCGCCGGTGAGCCGTCCGTCCCCGAGCCCTGCGCCGGTGAGCCGCCCGTCGTCCACGCCGTCGAGCCGCCCGACGCCGTCCGCACCGATGACCCGCCCGACGCCGTCCGCGCCTTCGAGCCGTCCGACGCCGTCCGTGCCTTCGAGCCGTCCGACGCCATCGACCCGACCCCTGTACCCGTCCTCGCGTCCGAGCCCGTCGTCCGCACCCACCTCGCGTCCCACGACGCCCTCGTCGGGCTGGAACCGGTCCACCTCGGGCTCGAACGTCCTGCCGTCGTCGCGTCCCGAGATGCCCGACAGCGCCAAGCCGCGGCCCCGCCCGCTCCCCAAGCCCGCGCCCGACTCGCGCCCCACGTCCCGCCCGACCACCCCGCCCTCGTCGCGCCCGTCCGCGCCGAGCTCTTCGAGCACTCCTGCGCCGCGCCCGGCTCCGAGCACGCCCACGTCGCGTCCGAGCACGCCGTCTTCGCGTCCGGTTCCCGGAACGGGCACCACGCGTCCGGTCCCGGGTACCGGCACGACCCGTCCGCAGCCTTCGCGCCCGACCACCGCGGGGCCCGCGCCCACGTCGCGTCCGGGCACCACGCAGGCTCCCGGAACGCGCCAGGCTCCTCGTCCCGGAGCGGGTCGTCCGCCCACCCGTCCGTCGGGCACGGCGAACCAGCGCTCGTACCGCCCAGCGTCCGAGCGGCCCCGTCATGGCGACCGCCCGGCGACGTACCACCGTCCGTATGACGGGCGGCGTCCCGCCACGGCCGCGCGCCCCGCATACCGTACGAACGACCATCGCTATGCGCGGCCATCGTACCGGTACGTCCGCACCTACCACTCGTACGCCATGCCCTCGCGCTACTACTACCGGCCGTACTACACGCGTTGGTACGTCCACCCGTACTACCGCTACAGCTACGCCACCACGGTGGTCGTGGGCTTCGGCTTCACCACGTACGCGTGGTCCGACAGCTGGGCTCCGCCGTATCGTGCAGGCTGGAACTGGGTGCCGGGCTACTGGAACGCGTGGGGCTACTGGTGCCCTGGCTACTGGACGCCCGCGCCGACCGTGGTGGTCCCTACGGGGTACGCCTACGTTCCCGGATGGTGGGACGGCGATGCCTACATCGACGGCTACTACCGCACCCAGCAGCGGGCGAAGTGGGACTGGGTCGAGGGCTACTACCTGGAAGACGGCACGTACGTGCGCGGTCACTGGCGCCCGACCGGCGACGGTCCCGAGGGGTACACCTGGGAGCCCGGCTTCTGGGACGGCGAGACGTGGGTCGAGGGCTTCTGGCGCCCCGAGTTCCGTACCGGCTACACGTGGTTGTCGGCGTACTACGACGAAGACGGCATCTTCCATGCCGGCTACTGGATGCCACTCCAGGAGCAGCCGGGGTTCATCTGGGTGCCCGGGTGGTTCGACGGAACCGAGTGGCAGCCGGGCTACTGGGAGGGTGCAGACAAGTACGGCAGCGCCGACATCGAGTCGTGGAAGCCCGAAGAAGGCTGGGACGACGGCTGGGAGGCCGGTCAGGGCTTCGGCGAGGGCGAGGTGATCAGCAATGGCGTGCCCGCCGACCAGACGGCCGCCGGAGACGTTCCGCTCGCGATGCCCGTCTGGTTCGACAACGACGAGGTGGAGGAGGGCGAGGCAGACCTGCCTCCGATGTAGTCGGGTCTCGGCCCACGATGGGCGGGCGCGGGGAGACCCGGCCCGCCCCTTTTGTGCGTGGTTCCCAGGCGCATATGTGTCGTTTCTGCACAGGCAGGCACAGAAGCGACCCATGGTATGTGCAGCACTGCCTTGCGACCCGGACGGGCATGCGTGAAGCTTCAGGTGTCACGCATCCCTGGAGGCGCCATGCTCACCTCGATCGCCCTGCTTCTCGCCACTCCCGACGCTGCCGCGTGCGGTGGGTTCTTCTGCAACAACATCGAGCCCGTCGAACAGGCCGGCGAGGCCATCGTGTTCGAGGTCGACGGTGTGCAGAACCAGACCACGATGCACGTTCAGGTCGAGTACCAGGGGCCGGCCACCGAGTTCGCCTGGATCGTCCCGGTGAAGGGGCAGCCCGACCTGTTCCTGTCGAACGACGCGCTGTTCAACACGCTGTCGATGATGACCGAGCCGCGCTTCAACCTCTGGTGGGACGCCGTCGGCACGTGCGACTTCATGATGTGGGACGCTGCGGTGAACGCGAACGGCGTGCCCTCTCCGGCGCCCCCCAGCGAGGGCGGTGGTGTGACCGTGCTGGCGCAGGAGACCGTCGGGCCGTACGACACCGTCACCCTCGCGGCCGACAGCAGCACCGAGCTCCTGTCCTGGCTGCAGGCCAACGGGTACGCGCTGCCCGACTCGCTCGACCCCGTGCTCCAGCCCTACATCGGTGAGCGCCACAACTTCGTCGCGCTCCGGCTGACGAGCGGCGCTGGCATCGGCGACCTGTCGCCCCTCGGCATGCGGTACGACGGCACCACGCCGGCCATCCCGATCCAGCTCACGAGCGTGGCCGCGACGCCCGACATGCAGCTCGTGGCGTACATCCTGGGCGATGCGCGGGCCGTCCCGACGAACTACCTCCACGTCGAGCTCAACGAGGCGGCCATCGACTGGTTCAGCTACGGCTCGAACTACCGCGACGTGCTGTCGCGTGCGGCCGACGAGGCCGGCGGGCACGCCTTCGCGACCGACTTCTCGGGTCCGACCGAGCCGATGCGCGGCATGCTCTACCAGCCGTCGTTCGAGACCCTCGACCTCGCCAGCTCCACGGGCCCGGCCGACTTCATCCAGCGCGTCATCACGTCGGGCATCCCGGCGTCGTCGACGATCCTCGAGATCTTCCAGCAGCACGTCCAGGTCGGTGCCGGGTACGACGCGACCAGCGTGTACAACTGCCCGGACTGCTACATCGACGAGCTGGCGAGCTGGAACCCCGACTTCGACGCCGTCGCGGCGGCCGCCGACATGGACGAGCGCGTGTTCACGCCGCTGTACATGATCGACCAGATGTTCGAGAACAACTCCACGCTGACGCGCCTCGGCAGCACGGTGTCGCCGTCCGAGATGACGATCGACCCCGAGTTCGCGTTCAACCAGCAGATGGCCGCCGACGTTCCCGCGTGGCACGAGGCGCGCCTCGTGTTCCAGTGCGACGACGAGGAGTACACCGACACCTGGAGCGCTCCGAAGACCCTCGTGCTGTCGGACGGCACCGCCATCCACATCCCGAGCGACCAGTGGCTCTCCGAGAACGGGATCACGGCCAGCGAGTACCTCGCGAACCTCCAGGAGCCGGCGGCTGTCCGCATCGAGCAGACCAGCGGAACGGGCCTGCCCGTCGTGATCTTCGACGGCTCGAGCCTGGTCGACGACTTCATCGACCAGCACAATGCCGAGACCGATGCGCTCGAAGGGCGCAAGGCGTGCGGGTGCAGCTCGGCCAGCGGGCTCGCCGCGGGCTGGATGTTCGCCATCCTGCCGCTGTTCGGACTGCGCCGCCGCGGGTAGTCCGCTGGGATGCGCCTCCGTGCGGTCAGTCCGTGCGGAGGTGACGCGCCTCCTCGCGAGCCATCCAGTGGTCCCACAGGGCTTCCCGCTCGTCGGGCGGGAGCAGCGCGCTGGCACCCAGGAGCCGCGCGCGCTCGGCGACCGGGCGGAGGGTGAGGGCGGCGGCCACGGACACGTTGAGCGACTGCGAGAACCCCCGCATCGGCACCGTGATCACGCCATCGCAGGCCTCCCGCGCGACCGGGCTCACCCCGACGAGCTCGGCTCCGAGCCAGACGCACACCGGGCGGTCGAGCGGCACCTCCTCCGGCGTCACAGCATCGTCCGCGAGGTCGGCGCACCAGATGCGATACCCGGCGGCATGGATGCGCTCCACGGCCTGCTCCGGGCTCTCGTGGTGGTGCAGCTCCAGCCACCGCTCCGCGCCGCGTGAGGCCCCGCGAACCGCCTGGAAGTGCCCTTCCACGAGGTGTGCGCGGTGGACGCCCATCGCGTCGACCGTTCTGAGCACCGCGCTCACGTTGTGCCGGTGGAACAGGGCTTCGACAGCGACGCTCACGTGGTGCAGCCGCTGGTCGAGCACCTCGCGCATGCGCGCCCGACGCACCTCGTTCGTGAACCCCGCCAACGCTACGCCGGCAGGCGGATCGCGGGCTTCTTCTGACGCGGGCGGTAGAGCACGACCATGCGGCCGATCACCTGGACGAGCGCGGCTTCCGCGCCCTCGGCGAGGATGGGGCCCTTCACCTTGGCCTCGGAGTCGACGCGCACCTTGATCAGCTCGTGATTCTCGAGCTCTTCGAGGATCTTGCCGATCACGGCGCTCGTGATGCCCTTGTCGCCCAGGAGCACCGTGGGCTTGAGGGGGTGGGCCAGGCCCTTGAGGTACTGGCGCTGCTTGCTGGTGAGTTCCATGCCCAGCGGGCTATCCGGGCGGCGGGCTCCGGTCGACCGCACGCCGGAGGTCGGCCAGCAGGTGCGCGGCCTCGGCATCGCCGGGAACCACGCTCACCACGTTCTCGCACAGCTCGAGCGCCACGGCGTGGTGACCCGCGCGATGCAGGGTTCCAGCCATCGCCCGCAACAGCCCGGCGTTCTCGGGCGTCGCGGTGAGCCAGGCGATGCGCTCGGGTGCCGGACGGTTCCCCGCGGGAGGCCCGACCCTCAGTCGCTTCCCGAAGTCCCACGGACGCTCGGGCTCCCACACGGGCGGGCTCTGCAGCAGCGCCAGGGTTCGCAGACCCGCGCGCTCCGGGTTCGTGTCGGCGGCGTTCTCGCGGACCACGGCCGCCAGGAGCGGCACCAGCACGCGCTCGCGGTCTTCCATCTGCGCGGCGTACTGGAGGCGGCTCGCGTACATCGACGCCAGCCCGTGCGCCTCGACGAGGTCGCGCTTCGCGGCGGACTGCACGGACGCCACGAGCCACGCGACCCCCTCCGTGGGCCCGGTTCGGCCGGAGGTGCGCCACGCGCCCGACCACGTGAGCACGGCTTCCGAGACGGTGCCGAACCGGTCGGTGCGGGCATCGCACACCCAGCGCACGCGGAAGGCCGGCTCGGACCCCGCGCGACCCACGTGCGCTTCACAAGCGCCCGGCGGCGCCTTCACGGTGCTCTGGACCGCTCCGCGCGCGACCACGACGGTTCCGTCGGCCCTCACGTCGGCCGTGAGCGGCTCTCCGTCGAGCTCACCGTAGGGGACGGGCGCGGCGAGCGCGCTGAGCGCGAAGATCATGCGGGTGCCGGGAGGAACTTCACCAGGCGCTCCTGGCGGGCATCGCCCGGAGGGGTCTGGTCCCACAGGGCGCTCGCGATGCGTGCGGCATCCGGCCGGCCCTGCTTCCGGGCGAGCAGCGCCGACAGGTAGGCGTCTTCCCAGGTGGGGTCGCCCACGAGCTCTTCGACCTGACGGGCCAGATCGAGCGCGCGCTCGGGCTCGATGCCGTCTTCCAGGTAGAGGATGGCGAGGCCGCGCATCGCCTGCACGTCGGGAGGACGGTACCCGCACTTGCCCGGCGTGCAGTGGCCGATCGAGAGCGCGGACTCGAGCGCCGACATCGCCTGCTGACGGTGCCCGCCCGACACCCGCACGCGTGCGAGCAGCTTGTACAGGCCCGGATCCGAGGGGTACTTGCGGATCAGGCCGGCCAGCACGGTCTCGGCTTCCGCGAGCTTGCCGGAGGCCTCGAGCAGCTGGGCGAACAGCGCGCCCCCCTGCTCCGGTTCCTTCGCGCGCACGGCACGCAGGACGCGAAGCGCTTCGTCGAGATCCCCGGCCTCCGCGCAGCACATCGCCAGGAACACGCCCGTGTGGTGCGCACCCATCGTGAAGTGCCCGCCCGCGAGGTTCGCGAACTCCCGCAGCTCGCGTGCGGCAGCTCGGGGGTCTTTCATGGCGTAGGCGACCTGCGCGCGCTCGAAGCGCACCACCGCGACATCGTCGGGCAGCTCGAGCAGCCCCTGGATCGCGAGGTCGGGACGACCGTCCTGCAGATCGAGCAGAGCGCGACCGAACGTTCCGCCGAGCCCGCCCACCGAAGCGCGCAGCTCCGGAGCGTAGCCCTCGACCACCAGGGCCAGGCGCGCGGCCGCCTCTTCGTCGTCGCCGTCGTAGAAGTCGGCCGGCAGCGTACGGTCGAGCCAGGACGGCCCGCCGGAGACCCCGAACGGATCGGCGCCCATCAGGCGCGCGTCTTCGGCCTCCTTCGCCCGACGGGCCTCTTCGGTGCGCTCCCGGCGCACGTCACGCAGCTCGTGCCGCGTGCGCTTGAAGTCCTCTTCCAGCCCGCCGTGGTCGAACGTCGCGGCGAGCTCCATGTGGTGCAGCACGCGGTCGTCGTCGCCCGCCTGTGCCCACGTCACGGCCTCCCGCAGGTTCATCTTCGCGAGCTCGGTCTCGGCACGGTGCTGCGCCGCGATGGCCTCGGGATGGTCGAGGTCGAGCACCTCGAGGCGGGCATCGGCCCAACGCCCGGCATCCATCAGGGCGTGCGCCCGCTCGACGCGGTCGGCCGGGGTGGGGAAGAACCACGAGCGGAGGCGGGCGATCATCGGCGCGTACCGCCGGGCCGGTAGGTCTCGGTCTTCTCTTCCTCCATCGCGGTCTGCTGCGCGATGTAGGCCTCGAGACGCCGGATCTCGTCGGTGGGAGGATCGTCCGGGTCGGACTCCCGCGACACCTGCTCCGTGAGGTCGGGACCCGTGAACTCCTGCTCCTCGAGCCACTCGTCGACGGGACCGAAGCGGCGGTACTCCGTCATGAACGCGAGTGTGCGGGTGTCGCAGCGGTCGACGTACACGACGCCGTCGAGGTGGTCGCACTCGTGCTGCACCACCACCGCCGGGAAGCCCTCCAGCTCGTACGCTTTCGGCTTTCCGTCGCGATCGAGGGCTTCGATCCGCACCTTGTTCGGACGCGCGACGCGCGCGCGCATGCCCTCGACCGACAGGCAGCCCTCCATCATCGTGGACGTGTCGGTCGTGAGGACCGTGATCTCGGGGTTCACGAAGAACTCGGGCTCGCGCTCGCCATCCAGCGAGAGCACCACCACGCGCAGGCTCGTGTGGACCTGGGGGGCCGCGAGGCCCGTGCCGTCGTACTCCAGCATCGTGTCGAGCAGGTCGTCGCAGAACTGCTGGAAGACCGGGGAGGCGATCTCTTCGACCGTGACCTCCCGGGAGATCATGCGAAGGACGGGATGCCCGAGCTGGGCGACTTTGAGGATGGCCATCGGAGCACTCCTGTCGCCCCCTGTAATCAGGCGGGACCCTCCGTGAGGGCATCTCCGGGACGTGGGGCTGCCGGACCCTCCGCCAGTGCGCTCGCGAGCTGCTCGGCCTCCGTGTCGTCGGGGTGGTCGCGCAGCCACTCCGACAGCGAGTCACGCCCGTCGGCCGCCCGGCCGATCATGCCGAGCAGCTGCGCGTACAGCAGCACGGGACGCCGCCCGACCGCGGCCAGCGGGACGGTCTCGAGGATCTCGACCGCACGCTCGAGATCACCGCACTGAACGGCCATCTGCGCCATGAACACGCCCGTGTGCAGGCGACGGATGGTCTCGTGGCTCCCGTGGTTCGTCTTGAAGTCGGCCAGCGCGAGCATCGCCGTGCTCGGGAACCCCAGCGCGTACGCCACCCTCGCGCGCTCGAGGCACACGAGCGGCTGCGTGACGGGCAGCTCGAGCAGCGGGAGCGCGGCGAGGTCGGGACGACCGGACGCCACGTGGAGCATCGCGCGGACGAGCTCGCCGGGCGCATCATCGACGTGTCGGTGCAGGGAATCCGGGTAGAACCGGCGGACCACCGTGCGAGCGACCTCGAGCGTGCGGGCCTCCATGCGCTCGAGCACGTCGGTCGTCAGGGCGTCGACCCCGACGCGGTGCGCGGCCAGCTCCACCACGCGCTCGTTCAGGAAGGCGGCGTACGTGGGTGGGGTGGGGACGGCCAGCTCGGAGGCGAAGTGGGCCGCCCGCTGGTCGGCGGCTGCGTGGAGGAGCGCCACCCAGTGGCCCGCGATGGTGACCTCGAGGATGCGGGACCGGATCCGACGGCGCGCCTCGCGGAACACCGGGCCCAGCTCGTCGCGGTAGTACCGTGCAGCCTCGGCGAGCGCGGCGTTCATCTGCTCGCGATCCCCTTCGCTGCACGCGAGCTCGGCCTGGCGCAACCAGTGCACGGCCGCCTGCTGCGACACCTCGGCCGCCCATGCCGCAGCATCGGACCCGCCGTGCTCTCCGATCTCGACGAGGGCGTCCCGGAAGCGCGACTTCGCGATGAGCTCGCTCACCTTCCGCGACCGCGCCCGCACGGGCAGCACGCCGTCGCCGCCGCTCGTGCGGTCGGAGGAGACGTGCGTGGAGAATCGGTCGAGCCAGGACATGGATGCAGCGGCGCCATCCGGATTGTACCTTGGGGACATGTTCACGTTGATCTGGAATGTCGCTGTCGCCGGGCCTTCGGTGGTCGTCACGACCGCCGACGAGGGGTCGCTCCGAAAGCGCCTCAACGACGACCCCGCCGACCTCGTGATCCTCTACGGAGGCGAGCAGAACGGCTCCCTCGACACCTGTGGCTGCCCGAACAATCCGCGCGGCTCGCTCGCGCGGCTCGTGGCCTATCAGGAGGCCGCGGAGGAGGGGAGCGCTCCGGTCATCACGGTGAACGCCGGGAACTGGCTGCGCGACACCATCGGCGACGACAACCGGCTGCGCGCCGATGCGAAGGTCGCCAACGCACACATGCTCGATGCCGTCGAAGAAGCGGGATGGTCAGCGACCAACGTGAGCTTTCGCGACCTTCCGTACCTCGCCGACGTCGGGCGCTTCCCGAAGGGCGCGGTGCTCGCGAACGCGCGCGGTCCCGGAGGTCCCCCGCCGTACGTCCTGGTGGAGGCCGGCGCGCTCACGGTCGCGGTCACGGGCGTCACGCACTGGTCGAAGGAGTACCTCCAGCCCGCCGACTTCGAGCGCACGGAGCCCGTGCCGGCGCTCGAGGCCCTGCTGCCCGAGCTGCACGACAAGGCCGATCTCGTGGTGGTGCTCGGATACGCCCTCGGAAGCGATGCGAAAGCGGTGGCGAAGCTCGACATCGACGTGCTGGTCGACGCCGATACGCACCGCCAGCGCTACGACCCCGTGGTGGTCGGCGAGACCGTGTGGGTGCGCTCCTTCTACGAGACCCAGCGGCTCGGGGAGCTCCGTCTGCGCGTGTCCGACGGCGCGATCACGTCCGCGCACGACCGCGTGATCGACCTCGACCGGAAGATCCCGAGCCCCGGGCCCTGGAGGGTCCGCGCCCGACACGCCCGCGAAGACATCGCCGCCGTGCAGGGCGAGCTGTTCGGCACCCCGTGAGAACCGTCCCTGCGAGCGGGTGGGGGCTGCTCGTCGTGTTCGCCGCGCTCACCTGGCACGTGGCCGCGGTGCTGTCGCCGGCCTGGATCGGGGCCGCGCGCCCCCACAACGGCCGCGACTTCGCCAGCTACTACTACGCGGCCCGTGTCGCCACGAACGGCGGAGACCCGTACGACCGCCCCCAGCTCAACCAGATGGCCCGCTCCGACGGGGCTCGCGGGGGCGTGCACCCCTTCTTCTACCCGCCGCCGTTCGTGGCCGGCTCCGCATGGGTGGCCGCGTTCGACCTCCACGGCGCGTTCCGGATCTGGTTCTGGCTCGACGAGGTCATGGCCGTGCTCGCGGGGCTCGTGCTGTTCCTCTGGTGGCGCGACCTGTCGCCGCTCTCGGGGCCCGTGGTCGTCGCGCTCCTCGCGCTGATGACGGCCGTGCCGAACAACCACGCGATGGGCCAGGCGAACCTGGTGGTCCTCGTGGTGCTGCTGGGCGGGCTCATGGCCGAAGACCGCGGAAAGCCCGTGTGGGCCGGCGTCCTCGTGGGCATGGCCTGCATGATGAAGATGTCCCCGGCGCTGTTCGTGGCCTGGTGGCTGCTCCGCCGGCGGTGGTGGGCCGCCGGAACCGCCTGTGTCACGGCCCTCGTGCTGAGCGTCGCTTCGCTGCCCGTGGTCGGGGTCGTCGACCAGGTGCGGTTCTACACCGAGATCCTGCCGAAGTTCGCGACCGGCGACTACAACGGGCTGTCCATCCCCATCGAGCTGTTCGGGAACCACTCCATCCCGAACCTGCTCCACCAGGTCTGGCCTTCGGGAGACCGCACGCTGAGCGACACGGCGGCATCCCTCGGGCGGGTGGCGACCCTCCTGCTCGTCGGCGGGCTGGGCGCCTGGTTCGGCATCCGTCCCGGTCCCGAAGACCGGTGGACCGTCGCTGGCCAGGCGGCTTCCGTGGGCGTCGCGATGCTCCTCATCCCTGTCTACACCTACGAGCACCACCTCGTCTGGGCCGTTCCGGCGGCCGTGCTCGCCGTGCTCGCGAGCGGTTCCGGCAGGCTGCCGCTCGCGCTGTCCGTCCCGGCCGGCCTCGCGATCACGGTGCTCCTGTTCGACCTGCAGGCGCTCAAGGCGCTGTTCCTGGACACCGACGCGTTCTGGCCGGCCATCGCGGTCCAGGAGCTGAAGACGGCCGCCATCGCGGTGCTTCTCGTGTGCACGGCCTGGGTGGGGCGCGGTGTCGGGCGTTCCTGAAGCCGTCGAGCGCGTCCGGTCCCTCTGGTACGACGGGGACGCGTGGTGCCGCGTGGGCTGGTTCGACGATCTCGCCCCGCCGACGCCCCCCTGGAGCCGCGCCCAGCGACGGCTGCGCGATGCCGTGGTCGCCTGGCGATCCTCCTTCGACGAGGCCGCCGGACACGCGATCGTCCAGGAGCTCGTCGATGCCGTGCTCTGCGCCGAGCTCCCCGAGTCGTCGGCGTTCGCCGAGCTCGAGCAGGGGCCGTGGGTCGCGTGCCCACCGTCCGAGGCCCTCGCCGTCGCCGAGCAGCTCCAGAGTCGGCTCGGCTGCGACGTGTCGGCTGAGGCCCTCGAGTGGTTCCGGACCGTCTGTGCCGGGGCACTCGGGGCCTGGCGCTGCGATCACCCCGATGCCACGGGCGTGGTGGTGCTCGACGCCCACCTCGGCGCGTTCTTCCTCGACCGGGGTTGAGGCGCATTCCGGGAATCTGGAAACAGGGGTACGGAATGATTAGAAGCGGTGCATGAAGCTCACGCCGCAAGAGGAGTACGGCATCCGCTGCCTGCTCCAGGTCGCGCAGACCGCGCCGTGTCCCGCGGTTCCGCCCGTCTCCATCGAGACGATCGCAGACCGTGAGGGCCTGGGCTACGAGCACGCCGCCAAGATGATGCGGCTGCTTCGCGTCGGCGGAGTCGTCGTGAGCACCCGGGGAGCCCACGGGGGCTTCCACCTCGCGCGTCCGGCCGACCGGATCTCGCTGTGGGACGTGCTCGTGGCCCTCGATCCCCCGCTGTACGGCGAGGGCTTCTGCGAGGCCTTCGCAGGCCAGCAGGAAGCCTGCGCGCACTCCACCAGCGCCTGCAACCTCAAGCTCCTCTGGCAGTTCGTCGGGAGCACCCTACAAGAGGGTCTCACGGGCTTCACCCTGGCCGACCTGATGGCCGGTCGGAGCCCCGCCACCCTCGTCTCCGGAGCCGCGAAGTGAGCGAAGTCGATCAGCTCGTCGAAGCCGCCAGCGACTACAAGTACGGCTTCGTCACCGACATCGAGCAGGAGTTCCTGCCGCCCGGGCTCGACGAGAGCGTCGTGCGCTTCATCAGCCACAAGAAGAACGAGCCAGAGTGGCTGCTCGAGTGGCGCCTGAAGGCCTACCGCGCGTGGGCCGAGATGGAGGAGCCGCACTGGTGGGCCCGGCTCGACTACCCGCGCATCGACTACCAGGCGTCGAGCTACTGGGCGTCGCCCAAGGCCGGTCCGAAGAGCCTCGACGAGGTCGACCCCGAGATCCTCGAGGCGTTCGAGAAGCTCGGCATCCCGCTAGGCGAGCGTGCCGCGCTGGCCGGCGTAGCGGTCGATGCCGTGTTCGACAGCGTGTCCGTGGCCACCACGTTCAAGGAGAAGCTCGGCGAGCTCGGCATCCTGTTCATGAGCTTCGGAGAGGCCGTCCAGCACCACCCCGAGCTCGTGCGGAAGTACCTGGGCAGCGTGGTCCCGGCCACCGACAACTACTTCGCCGCGCTCAACAGCGCCGTGTTCTCCGACGGCTCGTTCGTGTACATCCCGAAGGGCGTGCGCTGCCCGATGGAGCTGTCGACGTACTTCCGGATCAACGCCGCGAAGACGGGCCAGTTCGAGCGCACGCTCATCGTGGCCGAAGAGGGGTCGTACGTCAGCTACCTCGAGGGCTGCACGGCTCCGCAGCGCGACGAGAACCAGCTGCATGCCGCCGTGGTCGAGCTGGTCGCCCACACCGACGCACGCATCAAGTACTCCACCGTCCAGAACTGGTACCCCGGCGACAAGAACGGGAAGGGCGGCATCTACAACTTCGTCACGAAGCGCGGGCTGTGCGCGGGCGACCGCTCGCACATCTCGTGGACCCAGGTGGAGACCGGCTCGGCCATCACGTGGAAGTACCCGTCGTGCATCCTGAAGGGCGACGACAGCGTGGGCGAGTTCTACTCGGTGGCCCTGTCGAACCGCCTGCAGCAGGCCGACACCGGCACCAAGATGGTGCACCTCGGGCGGAACACGCGCAGCACCATCGTGAGCAAGGGCATCAGCGCGGGCCGTGGGCAGCAGTCGTACCGCGGGCTCGTGTCCATCGGGAAGAACGCGGCGAATGCGCGCAACCACACCCAGTGCGACAGCCTGCTCATCGGGTCGGAGTGCGGCGCGCACACGTTCCCGTACGTCGATGTCCGCAATGGCACCTCCACCATCGAGCACGAGGCCACCACCTCGCGCATCGGCGAAGACCAGCTGTTCTACTGCAAGCAGCGCGGGCTCTCCGAAGAAGACGCCGTGTCGATGATCGTGAACGGGTTCTGCCGGGAGGTCTTCAAGGAGCTCCCGATGGAGTTCGCGGTCGAAGCCCGCAAGCTGCTCGAGGTCAGCCTGGAGGGCGCGGTCGGGTAGACTCCGCGGGTGCTCACGCTCTCCGAGCCCCTGCTGGACGTGCTCCACGCCCACCTCGTCCACCCCCTCCCGATGGCCGTGCTCCGCGATCACCTGCGCGACGGGCTCGGAGGCAAGGACGCCGACCGGGTGCTCGACGACCTCTACACGGTGCCGTTCCATCGCTACCGTCCGCGCACGGCGTGGGCGCAGAGCGTCGACCACGCGGTGGCGAAGCTGGAGCGGGTGTCCCGGGAGGTCGGTGGGCCGGAAGGCCGTGTACGTTGGGCCGATCCCGACGTCGCGTCGCTGTGGGTGGCCCGATGGCGGTCGGAGCTCCCCCCTGCTCCGGTCGGACGGCGCCGGCGGTACGCCCGCTGGCTCGCGTCGCTGGACCAGGCGGTGGCGACGCTCCGACGGGGTCGGGTGCTGCGGATCTGCCGGAACGGGCGGAGGGATCGGGTGGAGCGCGAGCAGCTCGGGGCATGCCCCTGGACCGCCGTGGCCACCGCCGTCCTCCCGGAGACCCTCCCTGGCCTGCACCTCGTCCGGGCGCGCTGGTCGGAGGTGCCCTGGCGCGCGCGCCTGCTGTCCAGGAGCCGGGAGGCCGAGGTGCTCGCCACGTGGTTCGCGCCGCCGGACGTGCGGTCGCGGCTCGACGCCCATCAGATGGGGGTATGGGTGGGGCGCTTGGCGCAGCGCGTCGTGCTCGCGCGGGCGGTCGAGGCGAGGGACTGGCGCGTGGAGGCCGCCGAGGAGCGCGCCTGGGTCGAGCTGATCGCGGCGTGCACCGCGGAGCGGGTCGGCGAGGTCGTGGTCCGGCTCGATGCCGAGCGTGGGCGGGCCGTCCCGTCGGAGCCCCGTGCGCCCGCCTTCTGGGACGGATTTACCAGCGGCGGCGGGCCCCGAGGAGTAGACCCAGGGTGATGAGGCCGATGGCGCCGGGCGCTTCGGTCGCCTGGCACCCGCAGCTGCCGTTGCCGTAGGTGTACGCGGGCTCCGTGCCGTCGCAGTCCTGGTCGATCCCGTCGTCGGGGATGTCTTCCGCGCCCGGGTGGATCGTCGGGTCGGCGTCGTCGCAGTCGAACGTGGTGGGGTTGGGCGACGGCTCGCAGGACAGGACCGTCTGCGTCGGGTGCGGGTATCCGTCGCTGTCGGCGTCGACTGGCACGGTCTGTTGGCCCTCGACGCCCGGGTCGAGGTCGTCGGCGAGCCCGTTGCAGTCCTCGTCGGTGTTCGAGGCGTCGCACACCTCCGGGGCCGCGGGGGATACGTCGGCACGCGTGTCGTCGCAGTCCGTGGCGTCCTCCACCCCGCTCGAGCAGGAGTTCGCGGGGGCGCGCACGTCTCCGAAGCCGTCTCCGTCTTCGTCCGCGAAGAGCACGAGCGACGGCCCGCTGTCGGGGAACCCGTTGCAGTCGTTGTCGAGCCCGTCGCACACCTCGTCGGCGAGTGAGGAGACGAGGGGCTCGGTGTCGTCGCAGTCCGTGCACACGGGATCGCCGTCTCCGTCGGCGTCGGGTGCGTCGAGCGTCGCGGAATCGCAGTCGTCGTCGACCCCGTTGCACAACACCTCCGCGGCGCCCGGGCTCACGGTGGGATCGGCGTCGTTGCAGTCGCCGCCCACCGACACGAGGACCAGGCCGCTGCACCCCGTGATCAGCGCTCCGCCGAACCCGTCGCCGTCGGCGTCGACCCAGCCCTCCTGGAGGATGCCGTTGTCCACCACCCCGTTGCAGTCGTTGTCGACGCCGTCGCAGTCGGTCTCGACGGCCACGTCGCTCGTCGTGGGGTCGGTGTCGTCACAGTCCCACAGCGCCATGCGCCCGTCTTCGTCGGCGTCGTCCCACGCCGTGCCCGCGACCGGCCCGCCCAGCGCGCCGATCTCGCCGCCGTCGACCGCTCCCGTCAGCCAGGCCGCGGTCGTCGGGCGGACGAGGTGGGGATCGCACACGGTGGGCTCGGCGAAGCCGGGATCCGTGAGCACCGCGTTCATACCCCTGCCGCCCGTCGTCACGTCGACCGCGGCGTTCGACCACCACCCGTTGTTCCGGAACGTGCCGGTCGGGGCTCCCGGAGCGACGGCGTCGCCCGACGCCGTGTACACGAACGCGTTGTCCTCCACGTCGACGTTCCGCCAGTCGAGGTACAGCGCTCCGCCTGCGGTCGCCGCGCCGCCCACGAACGTGTTCCGCGAGACCGACATCGTCCCGTTCTGGTCGTTCATCACGGCTGCGCCGCGGTCGGCGGACCCCTGGAAGAACACGTTGTGGTCGACCACGAGCTCGCGGGCCTCGTCGGTGCGACGCACCACGGCGCCGTCGCCCCCCGCGGTGGCTCCGCAGATCAGCGAGTACTCCAGCGTCACCCGGCCCTTCGGCATGTCGACGAGCCCCGAGCCGGTCGTCGACACGTCGTGGATCCAGCTGTCGACGATGGTGAGCTGGGCGTTCTCGTGCGCCACCGTCGCGATCGGCCCGCTCGCGGCGCTGCAGTTGCGCACCTCCACCCGGGTGAGCCGCAGCGATTGCTGGTTTCCGAGGGCGCCCGCGAAGCCGTGGCCGTTGCAGTCGATCGTCACGTGCTCGAACGCCATCCCGGCCGCACGGACCAGGATCGAGGCGTCCTCGAGGACCACCCCGGGCACCTTCCCGCGGATCGTCACGTCGTCGGGGAACACCAGGGCGTTCGCGTCGTACGTCCCGGGACGCAGGATCTCGACGATCTCACCGGGCTGGGCGTCGGCCAGGGCCGCGGCGACCCCCGTGTGGTCGCACCCGAATGGGCACACCGTCCCCGCAGCAGCGTTGGCGACCCAGAGAGGCAGCATGGCCCCAGGGTATCACCCTCCGCAGCGAAAGCCGGTGAACGAGAACGCCCGGTCTGGGGCGGCGCGCTTCGAGACCTCGCCGTCGAAGCGACGCCAGGCCGGGCTCCCGCCGTCGTCCCGCCACTCCTGGGTGGCTCCCGACGCACGGTCCCAGGTGAGGGGAGCGGCATCGAGCCCCCGCAGGCCGCCCTTGTCGGCACAGTAGGCGACGGCCGCGTTCCAGGTGACCTGCGTGACCGGACCGGGAGGGGGGCCGGGGCTCCAGCCCTTCAGGTAGCGCGAGTCGGCCGCTCCGGACGCGATGGCGGCGTCGCGGGACCATGCGGGATGGCCATCCACGAATCGCGCGAACTCGGCGCCGCTCACCGGCTGGTCGCGCGTCGCTCGTGGTGTCGGCGCAGCCACGGGCTCCGGACGGTTGGGCAGCGGGAGGGTGAGGGCGAGGTCGACCGGACCCTCGCCAGCGGGGATGGCGATCTGCTGGACCCAGGACGTGCACCCCACCGGGCACACCTCGCCGGACGACGCACAGCCGAACGCCTCCGGCGGACACGGGCCGATCTCGAGGAGGGCCTCGTACGGACCCGGCCGCGTGGGACCGAACAGCGCCTTGCGCCCTTCGAGCCTGCCAGCACGGGTGTCGAGCGCGGCCCTGGAGAGTGGACCGCTCGTGACGAGCGTGACGTCGCGGTCTTCGGGCGGGGACACCTCGATTGTCGTGACCCACGTGCCCTCGCCGCGTGGCACCTCGAGGAGGTCGAACCCGTTCGCACACCACGCGGGGCACCGATCCGGGCACGACGCGCTGCACCCCGGCCCGAGCGTCCAGTCGAGCCGGATGCGGGCGTCGGTGGCCCGCGACCCGAGGTCGATCTGCGCGTCCTGGTCGGGCAGCAGCACGCGCGCGTGCTCTCGGACCACGACCTCCCCGCCTTCCGGCACCCCCGTGATCTGCACGCGAACCGGCCGGTGTCCGGGAGCGGGGGGCGGACGCACGAACATCCACACCCCGGCGGCCGCGACGACGGTCGCGACCGCACCAGCCAGGAGGACGGCGATGGCGCGGGTGGAGGGCAAGGCTCAGTCTGCGACGATTGTGCGGAAGTCGACGCGCCGATTCAATGCACGGCCGGCATCCGTGGCGTTGTCGGACACGGGGCGGCTCGGACCGTACCCGCGCGCGACGAGCAGCTCGGGAGGCACGCCGAGCTCGACGAGCGCCTGCACCACCGACTGGGCGCGCCGTCGGGAGAGGTCGTAGTTGTAGACCGGATCTCCGAGGGAGTCGGTGTGGCCCTGCACCTCGACCTCCAGGATGTTGGAGTCGGCGATGAGCGTCGCGGCGACCTCTTCCAGCACGGTCGCATAGCGGTCGAGGGCCACGTCGCTGTCGAGGTCGAAGCGGACGTCACGCAGCTCGATGCCTTCGGCGGTGATGCGGATCTGCGCGTTCCCGAGCTCGAACTCGATGGGGGTCTGCTGCGCGACACCGGGGATGACGTCGACCGTCTTGCGCGCGACCGCCAGATCGTCGGCGCTCACGAGCACGTCCCAGCGGCCCGGAGGGAGCAGGATGGCCCCGGAACCCTCGATCAGCACGGGCTCGACGCGACCCGGCCCCATGGCGCCGACCTGGGCCGTGACGGAGCGACCGTCGTGTCGGATGCGCACGGGGACGTCCTGCCGGCGCCACCGCCCTTCGAACAGCTGCTCGGTGAGCCCGGGAGGCGCGGTGACGGCTGCGACGGGCTCGAGGTGCGGGTGCGACACCTGGATGCGCCCTCCGGCCGCGGGGAGCTCGACCACGACAGTGCCGGAGCTGTCGGTGGTCCCGACGACGGCGTCGTCGATGCGGATGTCGGCTTCCGGGACCGCGAGCCCCCGGTCGTCCATGACCTGCACCATCATCCCCGTGGTGGCGTTCAGCTCGACCTCGAGGCGGGTCGGAGCGCCGCCTTCGGGGAGCGTGACGGTGCGCTCCGCGAGACCCGCGGACGGCGACGACACCAGCACGTCCCACGTCCCCGGACCCAGGGTCGCGTACATCCGCCCGTCCGTGCCGGGCTCGAGCGGTGCCACGTCTCGCGAGCCCGCGATGTACGCGACGGCATCCGTGACGGGCGCGCCTGCGCGGGTCACCACGAGCTCCAGGACCCCTTCCCGCCAGTCCAGACGGGGCTCCTGGGTGGTCACCTCGCCATCGGTGAGGCTGGCTACGTCCGTCCAGGTCTCGAACGTGGGGTGGCGGATCGACACCGACCGCAGGCCGCCATCGAGCCCCGACACCCGGACCCGCCCGCCGGAAGCGGTGGTCGCGAGCGGACGGCCGTCGAGCACGACCAGCGCATCGTCGACCGGCGCACCCGACGGATCGGTGACCGACACGACGAGCGACGCGTCTCCGGCCTCCTCGCCGAGCGAGATGGCGACGTCCGTGAGCCGCCCTCCCTCGTCGTTCACGACGGTCCACGCGACCTCCATGCCCGCCTCGTGGGACGCGACGATCTCCCACTCGCCCGCGGGCACCTCCTGGAACAGGCGCCGTCCGGGGTCGCCCAGCGCGCCGCCTTCGTACGGAGCAGGACCGTCGAACTCGACGAACGCGTCGGCGGGACCCTCGGGAGAGCTCGCGGCCACGCGCACGGCACCCTGGCGCCACGACAGGCCGATGCCGGTGGCCTGCAGACCGTCGCGCAGCTCGACGCTCCGCTCGCCCGGCTCCAGGGCCTCGCCGCGCGCCGAGATCGTGACCGGGCCCGTCTGGAGCCCGAACAGGCGGAGCTGCCCGCCGGTTCCCGTGCGCCCGACCGATACGCCGTCGAGCGCGATGCCCACGTCTTCGAGCGGGTTCCCGTCGGGGTCGGCGAGGCGCACGATCACGTCGGCGTTTCCGCCCTTCGCCGCGAGCAGGCGGAACTCCGCGTTGATCGGCACGGGCCCGCCGGGCTCCACCAGGATCGACCGCTCCTGTAGCCCGAACGCGGGCGACGACAGCACGCAGGCCCACGTACCGTTCGTGAGGGTGACGAGCCGCTCGCCGTGGTCGCCCAGCACGAGGGGGGGCAGAGCCCGCGGACCCTGGAAGAACACGGTGCCGTCGCGAATCGGCCCGGTGGGACCGAAGGCCGTGACCCGCACCGTGCCGGGCGCGTAGTACAGGTCGAGGTCGGCGGCCCCCGAACCCGTGGTGAGGTCGACGGTCTGCACCTCCTCCACGAAGTACCGCGCGTCGACCGCGACCTCGTGGGTGGTCTCCTCGAGGCCGTCGATGCCCAGGAGACCCTGTGCGGACGTGCCGATGGCGATGCCGTCGATGCGGACCTCGGCCCCGAGCACTCCGTTGCCCTGGGGGTCCGCGATGGAGAGGTCGAGACGGGCCTCGCCGCGGACGGGCAGCAGCACGACCTCGAGGGCGATGGCGTCGGTGCGGCCGGGGAGCACGTCGACCGCGCGGGACTGGCCGCCGTAGCCTTCGGCGGACACGCGGAGCTCCCAGGTGCCCGGGAGGAGCTCGGTGGTCCACGTTCCCTCGACGAGCGACAGCTCCGGGACGCCCTCGCCGACCAGCGCGACGACCGGATCCACCGCTTCGCCCGTTTCCGTCGCGACGACGACCCGGAGCGGGATGGGCGCCCAGTCGAGCCGGATCTCGCCCGCTCCGTCGACACGGCGCGGCGTCAGGCCGGGACCGGACACGATGGGGGTGCCGTCGCCGGACCACGCGAGCACGCCGTCGGCGTCGGCCACGAGCGTCTCGCCGTCTTCGAAGGTGGCGCCGGCACCCGCCACGGGGACGCCGTCGGGGTCGAGGATGCGCACCTCGCGAACGACCGCCTGGGGCTGGTAGATCGGGCCGCGGCGCCCGAAGGCCGCGACCGCGCCGAGCCCGAAGCGCCACGTGGGCGCTCCGGCCGCGCTCCCGAGGGCACGGGTGGCGAGCAGGTCGAGCGTGACGTGCGGATTGGGCTGCCAGGCTCCGTGGAGTCCCGCTTCCACGGCCACGCCGCGCCGGCTGCGGATCTCGGGGGCCAGCGGGGCGTCGGCGCGCACCGCCACGCCGGCGGCGAACGGGGCGAACGCGCGGTCGAGCGACACGCCACCGTCCACGCGCACCCCGCCGATGGCGCTCGTGGGGTCGACCGGGCCCTCCCAGTGCACGCCGACCAGGGCGCCCAGCTCCCACGGGAGGCCCGTGGACAGGGAGAGGCGCGCGTGCGGAACGGCCCTTCCGGACCCGGAGAAGCGCGCGGCGCGGCCCGTCGGCAGCTGCGCGCCACCGCCGAGGCCGAGCGACACGCGACGGAGCACGGGGCGCACCCAGAGCGTGGCGGACGCATCGCCGAGCGCGGGGCCCCCGACGTCGAGGTCGGAGGTCGCGGCGAAGCGGACCGGGAGGTCTGCCGTGGCCGACAGGACGTCGAGGATCCCGACCGCACCCTGCAAGCGACCCATGCCCGCCGAGCCGATCAGGGCGGTGGACTCGCCGGAGGGATCGGTGCGGACGAGGGGCGCGAGGTCGAGGGCGGTGCGCAGGCCGAGCGCCACGCCGCCGCGGCCGAGCAGGGGCGCACGCGCCAACAGGGCCGGGCTCGTCAGGGCACCATCGTGCACCGGCAGCCCCGACCCGTCGGCGTCCAGCCCTGACGCCAGGGCGGAGGTGACGAGCATCCACGTCCACATGGCGCGGAGCATACCTCCTGGCCGAATCTGGAAGCTTTCGTCCGGTTTGGTTAGGGCGAGCCCTCGGAGGACGGATGCTCGAGCTGGTGGACGTACACGCGGAGATCGATGGAAAGCCCATCCTGAAGGGGCTCTCGCTCGTGATCCGCCCGGGCGAGGTCCATGCCGTGATGGGCCCGAATGCCGCGGGCAAGAGCACCTTGTCGAAGGTGATCTGTGGGCACGACGCCTACACGGTCACGGGGGGCGACATCCGGTTCGAGGGCGAGAGCCTCCTCGAGCTCGCTCCCGAGGAGCGCGCGCGCGCAGGCATCTTCCTGTCGTTCCAGTACCCCGTCGAGATCCCCGGTGTGTCGACGAGCTACTTCCTGAAGGCCGCCGTGAACGCCGTGCGGAAGTCTCGTGGCGAAGACGAGCTGTCGGCGGTCGACTTCCTGAAGCTCGCGCGCGAGCGCATGAAGCTCGTCGACATGACGAAGGATCTGCTCAACCGGTCCGTGAACCAGGGCTTCTCGGGTGGCGAGAAGAAGCGCAACGAGATCTTCCAGATGGCCATGCTCGAGCCGAAGCTCGCCATCCTCGACGAGATGGACAGCGGGCTCGACGTCGATGCGCTGCGCATCATCGCGAGCGGGGTGAACGCCCTGCGCAGCCCCGAGCGGGCCATGCTGGTGATCACGCACTACCAGCGGCTGCTCGACTACCTCGTGCCCGACTTCACCCACATCCTGGTCGACGGGCGCATCGTGAAGTCCGGAGACGCGGAGCTCGCGAAGGTGGTGGAAGACCGCGGATACGACTGGATCCGGGCCGAGATCGGGGCCGGGGCCTGATGAGCACGCCCGACGTCCTCGCCCGCGACGCGTACCAGGCGGCGTTCGCGGCCCTCCAAGAGCGGCTCCCGGGCTTCTCCGACGCGCGCTCGACCGCCGCCGCTGCGCTCGACTTCCCGGTGCGGCGCAGCGAAGCCTGGCGGTTCACGCAGGCCCGCAACCTGCTCCAGACCACCTACACGCCCCGCGGGCAGGCGCTCGGCCCGCTCCCGGAGGGTGTGCTGTCCCTCGACGAGCTGCCTGCGTCCGTGGCGCAGCACCTCCTGAGCGTGGCGCCCACCACGGGGTTCGCAGGGCTCAATGCCGCGTTCTTCACGGAAGTGGCGGGCCTCCACTCGGCGGCCGGAACGTCGCGTCAGGTGGAGCTCACGCTCACCCATCGCGAGCTGTCGGTCCCGCGCGTGCTCGTCGTGGCGGAAGCGGGCTCGAGCCTCGAGCTGCTCGTGCGTCACGACGTGCTCGACGGCCTCGCGGTGCCCGTGATCGAGATCGTGGCGCACCCCACGTCTCGGGTGTCGCTCACCCACGTCGTGCACGATCGCGGGGGGCACTTCGCCGGCGTCGTGGCCGGTTCGCTCACCGGCTCCACGGTCGCGCTCCAGTCGGTCTTCTCGCGCGCGAGCGACGGGATCGCCCGGCTCGACGTGGCCGTCGACCTCGGAGAGGGCAGTCGCTTCGACTCCAGCGGGCTCGTGCTCGGTCGGGGGCGCTCCCACACCGACCATCACCTGGCGATCGCGCACAGCGGGCACCGGGCGGTCAGCACGCAGCAGTTCCGCAACATCCTCGACGAGCGCTCCCGCGCGGTGTTCACGGGCGAGGTGCACGTCCAGCGCGGTGTCACGGGGTCGGATGCGACCCAGTCGGCGAACACGCTGCTCCTGTCCGACGACGCCAGTGCCGTGGCGCGCCCGTGGCTCGTGATCGACAACGACGACGTGAAGGCCGCGCACGGAGCGACGGTCGGCCGCATCGACCCCGATGCGCTGTTCTACCTGCGCGCGCGCGGCATCGGGGCGCTCGAGGCCCAGCGCCTGCTCACCGGGGCGTTCGCGGGCGAGGTGGTGGAGACGGTGCCCGAGGCGTTCCGCGAGGCCGTCCGTGCCGTGGTCGACGCCTACCTCGAGGGGGCTGCGTGACGCTCGATCTCGCCGCCATCCGCTCGCAGTTCCCGATCCTCGCGGAGGAAGGGCTCGACGGGCAGCCGCTCGTGTACTTCGACAACGCGGCCTCCTCGCAGAAGCCGCTCGCCGTGATCGATGCGATGCGCGCGTACTACGAGCACGACCACGCCAATGTGCATCGGGGCGTGCACCTCCTGTCGCGCCGGGCCACCGAGGCGTACGAGGCGGCCCGTACGGAGGTCGCCGGCTTCCTGGGGGCCGCGAGCCCCGAGGAGATCGTGTTCACGCGCGGCACGACCGAGGCCCTGAACCTCGTCGCCCACAGCTGGTCGGCGTTCCTCGAGGCCGGCGACGAGATCGTGCTGTCGGAGCTCGAGCACCACAGCAACATCGTGCCCTGGCAGCTGGTCGCGGCCCGCACGGGTGCGCGCATCCGCGTGATCCCGCTGAACGACGACGGCACGCTCGACCTCGACGCGTTCGAAGCGCTGCTCGGCCCGCGCACCCGCATCGTGTCCGTCGCACACACGTCGAACGCGCTCGGCACCATCGTCGACGTCGCGCACATCGCCGAGCGCGCCCATGCACACGGGGCGATCGTCGTGGTCGACGGCGCGCAGGCCGCTCCGCACGGCACGGTCGACGTTCGTGCGCTGGGCTGCGATTTCTACGCCGTGTCGGCGCACAAGATGTACGGCCCGACCGGCATCGGCGCGCTGTGGGGTCGCGCGGAGCTGCTCGAGCGCATGCCTCCCTGGCAGGGGGGCGGCGAGATGATCGAGACCGTCACGTTCGAGGGGTCCACGTGGGCTCCGCCGCCCGCCCGCTTCGAGGCCGGCACACCGAACATCGCGGGTGCCGTCGGGTTCGGCGCGGCTGCGCGCTGGATGCGCGACGTGGGGGTCGAGAGCATCGCGGCCCACGAAGCCAGCCTGCTCGAGCTCGCCACGCGCCGGGTCGCCGACATCCCCGGGATCCGCCGCATCGGAACGGCTCCCCACAAAGCGGGCGTGCTGTCGTTCGTGGCGAAGGGCCTGCATCCCCACGACATCGGCACGCTGCTCGACGAGCAGGGCATCGCCGTGCGCACGGGGCACCACTGCGCGCAGCCCGTGATGCGCCGCATGGGCGTCGACGCGACGGCCCGCGCGAGCTTCGCGGTCTACAACACCCCCGACGAGGTCGAGCGCTTCGCGGCCGCGCTGCACAAGGTGGTCACGCTCTTCGGCTGACCCGCGCTACATCAGGATGCCGTCGGCGTCGGGTCCGGGCACGGGCGGCAGGTCGACCTCGCCCATCCGGCTGCGGAGGTCGTTCTCGATGGTCTTGCTCATCGCGGTGAGCGGCAGGCCGTTCCAGAACATCGTGAACGGGTCCTCGAGCACACGCCCGGCCTCGCTGATCAGCGAGAACGACAGGCAGATCAGCACGTTCATCGGGATGGTGAGGATGTGCAGGTCTTCCACGATCGCGAGCGGGAGCAGCCACGCGTAGTACCGGATGAGCTGCTCCGCGATGTAGCCGTAGCCGCGGGGGAGCGGGGTCTTCTTGATGCGCTCGCAGCCCCCCTGGATGTCGAGGAGGTGGCGCACGCTCTCGTCGAGCTGCTGGAGGCGCCGCGGATCGAGGTCGTGGGCGTCGGCCCACGTGGTGAAGTCGAGGTGCTGCAGGTGCAGGATGGCGTGGGTGGTGTTCGACTTCCCGCGCAGCCCCGCCAGCTCCTCTTCGGTGAGGAACGCGCGCACGTCGGTGTCTTCGAACGGGTCTTCCGTGCGCAGCAGGCACCTCAGCGTGTGCACGTAGGCGATGTGGCGCCGCACGAGGTGGTTCGCTTCGGGCCCGTCGTGACGGCCGATCCACGACAGCACCTGCGTGCTGAAGTGCCGGGACGTGTTGATGAGCCGGCCCCACAGCTTCCGGCCCTCCCACCAGCGGTCGTACGCGGAGTTCGTCCGGAACGACACGAAGATGCCGATGGCACCGCCCACGACGGCCACGGGCATCGTGGGGAGCGTGAACAGGCGGGGGATCACGTCGAGTACGTGCAGCTTGTACACGAGCACCACGATCGACGCCGCGAACGCCGACCACACGACGTTCTCGCGCTGCCACCGCAGGAGCCCGCGCACCGAGCCCCGGTTGTTCACCATCATCCGTTCACCTCGCCGAGCGGCCTCTATGGCGCTCTGCTCGGGAGATCGAGCGACCGTGCGCGGCGGGTTCCGAACTTTCTGCGATATGCCTGAGGCCCTGCTCCCGTTCTGGGTCCGTCACGACGACGGGAGGTCTCACATGCTGGTGCTCGCAACAATCGTCTCCGCCTGGGCGGGGGTTCCGGACGGATGGTTCCTCGCGGGGAGCAACCCCAAGAACTACGAAGCCGACGTGGTCTCGGAGGCGTATTCGGGCGAAGGCTCGGCACGCTATCGGAGCAAGGCCGACAAGTCGGGATTCGGTACGCTGATGCAGCAGGTCGGCGCCGAGGAGTACCGCGGGAAGCGCGTGATGATGAGCGCGTACGTGAAGTCGGAGGACGTGACGGGCTGGTCGGGCCTGTGGCTCCGCGTCGATGGCGAGAAGGGCATGCTGTCGTTCGACAACATGCACGACCGCCCGATCGAGGGCACGAGCGCGTGGAACCGCTACGAGATCGTGCTCGACGTTCCCGAGAAGGCGCAGGGTCTCGCGTTCGGCATCCTGGTCGACGGGGCGGGCACCGTGTGGCTCGACGACCTCGAGATCGAGGTGGTCGACGACCGCATCCCGCTCACCGGGCTCCAGAACACGCGCTCGTCCAAGCCGGTGAACCCGAGCTTCGAGCGCGAATAGGTGAGTGCGGGCTCCGCCGAGGAACGCGCGCTGCGCGGCGACGATGCCGCGTGGAACGCGCTGATCGAGGCCCACGGCCATCGGGTCGTGGTGTCCCTCGTCGCGCGCGGAGCCCGACCGTGCGAGGCGCGCGAGTGCGCCCAGGAAGCCTGGCTGCGGCTCGTCCGGCGCCAGCGTGAAGGGCGGCTCCTCGACCTCCAGCTCCCGGGCCTGGCGATCCGTCAGGCCCGGTTCATCTGGTTGGAGCGCCAGCGCCTCGCCGGCTCCGTCGTGTCGCTCGAGGCGGTGCGGCACGAGGAGGCGTCGGGTGCGGGCTCGGAGGACCGGATGATCGATCGGGCCCGTCTGGGACGTGCCCTCAGCGCGCTCGACCGCGAAGACGACCGCGATCGCGCGCTGTTCGAGGCGGCCTACGACGGCGCGGGCACGTCGCAGGTCGACCTCGCTGCACGCTTCGGCTTGTCACTCCAACGGACCCGGCAGATCCTGTCGGAGGTCCGCCAACGACTTCGCTCCGCACTGGGGGATGGATGACGCACCTCACCGATTCGCAGCTCGCGGCCTGGGTGGCCGGAGAGCTCGGCCAGGCCGAGGCCCTGGAGGTGGAGGCCCACGCCGACCACTGCGCAGACTGTGCAGCCCGGCTCACGGCCGTGGCTCGCGCCGAGGAGGAGCTGGTCGAGATCGCGGTGGCGTCTGCGGCACGCCCCCGTGCGCGTCGGCCGTGGGGATGGGCGCTCGCCGCCGCCGCTGCCGCGATCCTGGTGGTGGGGCTCGCGCAGCGCGGTCCGACCGCAGTGGGCGTGGCGGTGCCCGGGGTCGACGTGTCGGTGGACTGCGAAGCGTCCGGAGCGCTCGAAGCGTGCGAGCAGCAGGCGCTCGAGCGCGGGCTGATGACGGGCACCGGGCGCGTGCCGCGGTACGACGAGCCCGTGTGTGTCGACTGTGGGAGGGACTCATGATCTGGATGCTGACGTCACTCGCGCTCGCGGGCGCACCCACGGGATGGGTCGCGCCCACCGCGAAGGGCTACACCGTCGAGCGCGACACGAACGCGAAGGACGGGTCGTACAGCGCCGTGCTGCGCGGCGCGAAGGGAGCCTCGAAGTTCGGCACGATGCTGCAGCTCCTCGACCCGCACGCGTACCGTGGGGAGCGTGTGCGCTACTCCGCCTGGATGCGCACCGAGGGCGTGACGGACTGGGCGGGAGCCTGGATGCGCGTCGATGCCGGCGAAGACGTGGTGGCGTTCGACAACATGCAGGAGCGCGCCTTGCGCGGCGACGTCGAGTGGACGCGCATCTCGATCGTGCTCGACGTTCACGAGGACGCCACCGGGATCGTGCTCGGGATCCTGCTTTCGGGGCCGGGCGCGGTGTGGCTCGACGACGTGCAGCTCGACATCGTCGACACCTCGGTGCCCGTCACCGACATGAAGCGCAAGCCACAGCCGTCGAAGCCGAAGAACCTCGACTTCGAGCTCTGAGGGGCGTGCCCGGACCCGGGCGTTACCTGGGGGTTCCGGGAGGTCCGATGAGTGTCGTGGTCGTGAACTGTGGGAGCACCTCGCTCAAGGCGGAGCGGCTCGATCCCGTGTCCGGCGAGCGGTTCGCGAGCGCGAAGGTGGAGCGCATCGGAGAGCCCGGAGGGGTGCCCGACCACGGGGCCGCGCTCGCTTCGGTCCTCGATTCGCTCGTCGCAGAAGACGTGGTCGCGGTGGGGCACCGCGTGGTGCACGGCGGAGAGGCCTTCACGGCACCCGTTCGCGTCGACGCCGATGTGGTCGCGAGGATCGAAGCCCTCGTGCCCCTGGCGCCCCTGCACCTCCCGGCGAACCTCGCGGGCATTCGGGCCGCGCTCGAGGTCCTGCCGCACGTGCCGCACGTCGCCGTGTTCGACACCGCCGTCCATGCCACGCTCCCGCGGCGCGCCCGCACGTACGCCCTGCCGGCCGAGCGCGCCGCGAAGCACGGCATCCGCCGGTACGGCTTCCACGGTCCGAGCCACGCGTGGGTCGCGGAGCGGGCCGCAGAGTGGATGGAGTCCGATGTGCGGGATCTCCGGCTCGTCACCTGCCATCTCGGCGGGGGCTGCAGCATCACCGCGTGGGAGAACGGCGCGTCGGTCGAGACGAGCATGGGGCTCACCCCGCTCGAAGGCCTGGTGATGGCGACGCGCTCGGGCGACGTCGATCCGGGCGCGCTCCTGGCGCTCGCTCGTGCCGAAGGGCTCGATCTCGACGGGCTGGATCGCATGCTCAACCGCGAGAGTGGCCTGGCCGGGCTCGGGGGCTCGCCCGACCTCCGCGACCTCGAGGCCCGTGCCGCCGACGGAGACGATGCGGCACGGCTCGCGATCGAGGTGTTCGCGCACCGGGTCCGCAAGTACATCGGGGCGTACGCCGCGGTGCTCGATGGCGTCGATGCGGTCGTGCTCACGGGCGGGATCGGCGAGAACGCGGTCGCCATGCGCCAGCGCCTCGCCCAGCGGTTCGGGTACCTCGGTCTCACGCTCGACCCGAACCGGAACGCCGACGCGCGCGTGACGGACGGCAGCCCCGTGGCCGAGATCAGCACCGAGCGCAGCCGCACGAAGCTCCTCGTCGTGAAGACCGACGAGAACCGGTCGATCGCGGGGTCGGCGCTCAAGATCGCCCGCGGGAACGACCGCATCGACGACCTCCCGCCCATCCCGGTGAAGGTCAGCGCCCGCCATGTCCACCTCACGCAGGAGCACGTGGAAGCGCTGTTCGGAGCCGGGCACACCCTCACGGAGCGCGCGCCGCTCGGTCAGCCCGGGCAGTACATCTGCGAAGAGCGCGTCACGATCGTGGGGCCCAAGCGGGAGATCGAGCGCGTCGGCATCATCGGGCCGGTGCGGAAGGCGTCGCAGGTCGAGATCTCGCGCACCGACGAGTTCGCGCTCGGCATCGACGCCCCGGTCCGCCTCTCGGGAGATCACCGCAACACCCCCGGGATCACGCTGCGCGGCCCGGCGGGGGAGATCACGCTCACCTCGGGGCTCATCTGCGCCTGGCGCCACATCCACATGACCACCGCCGACGCCGAGCGGTACGGCGTGAAGCACGGCGACCACGTGCAGGTCGAGCTCGACACCGACGGTCGCGACCTGATCTTCAAGGACGTGATGGTCCGCGTGAAGGACTCCTACCTGCTCGAGATGCACATCGACACCGACGAGGCGAACGCCGCCGATCTCGGGCGCGATGCGACCGGAATGCTCGTTCCCACCGGGGCGAACGCGCGGGTGACCCTCCGCGACACCCGGCACGACGCGCTCTCTCGATGATCGCGCTGCTCGCCGCCTGTGCGCCCGCTCCGTTGGTCCCCGTGCTGGGCGACCCCGTCCAGCTCGTGCCGGGGCCCGGGCTGCCGTCGGAGATCGTCCCGCAGAACGCCAACAACAACCTCGATGTGGTCGAGCACGACGGGCGGGTGTTCCTCGCGTTCCGGTCGGCGCCCACCCACTTCGCCGACGCCGAGGTCGATCTCTGGGTGATGTCGTCGGAAGACCTCGTGGAGTGGCGGTTCGAGGGACACTTCTACTACGCGCGCGACCTCCGCGAGCCCCAGCTCGTGTCGTTCGGAGGCGAGCTCCACCTGTTCTTCGCGACGCTCGGCACGAACTCGCTCGACTTCGAGCCCGGAACGCCGCTCCACGCCCTGTACGTGAGCCCTGGGGACTGGACGACCCCCGGTCCCGTGTTCTCGCGCGGCTTCATCCCGTGGCGCATCAAGGTCGTCGGCGACGAGATGCAGGTCACCGGGTACGACGGCGGCGAGAACGTGTACGAGCTCGGCGAGCGCGAGCCCATCCAGATCCGCTGGCTCCGGTCGACCGACGGGCTCGACTGGACGCCCGTGGTGCCCGGCCAGCCCATCGTGCTCGAGGGCGGCGGGAGCGAGACCGACGTGGAGTGGCTCGAAGACGGGTCGATCGTGGCGGTGGTCCGCAACGAGGCCGGTGACGACCGGGGTTTCGGGTCGTTCATCTGCACGGCACCCGCAGACGATCCCGGAACCTGGACCTGCGACACCGACGCCCGGAAGTACGACTCTCCGCTGCTGTTCCAACATGCCGGCGAGGTCTGGCTGCTCGCGCGGCGCAACCTCACGGACGACGGCGCGTACGACCTCGGGATCGACGGGCTCTCCCCGCAGCAGGCCTACCTGCAGTACCAGGCGGCCTACTGGGGGCAGCCGAAGCGGTGCTCCCTGTGGCGCGTCGACCCCGCCACCCGCACCGTCGAGCTCGCGGGTGACCTCGACAGCAAGGGCGACACGTGCTTTCCGGAGATCCTGAAGCACGGCGTGACCTTCCAGGTGTTCAACTACACGTCCGACCTCGCGATCCCCGGAGAGCCGAGTTGGATCGAAGGGCAGGTGGGCCCCACCACCATCGTGGTTCAGGAGCTGGAGCTGGTACGGCCTCGCTTCGAGGACCGGTAGGACGCTGGTTAACGGCGCGGGGGTCGGGCACACTGGTCCCCATGATGTGGATGCTGTGTCTCGCCCGTGCCTCCGAGCCGCCGCCCGTCGCTCGCCCGACGACCGAGAGCGTGTCGTACGCGAGCGCCGTGCTGTCGAACGATCTGCGGGTCGTCATCGAGCACCATCCCACCTGGCGCACCGTCAGCATCGCCACGGTGATCGACGGAGGGCTCGTGGCCGAGCCGCGTGCGGGCCTCACCCACGCCCTCGCCGACGGGTGGCTCGCGTCGAGCCCCACGGGTCGGGGCGCCGTGGGCGAGCTGTACGACCGGCTGGGCGCCGAGTCGCGCGTGCGGGTCGAGCCCGAGAGCACGGTGTTCTGGGTGCACGGGCCGGCCGATGCCACGGGAACCCTGCTCGCCCTCGAGATGCAGCGCTTCGCCGACCCGCTCGCGAGGCTCCAGGGGGCGGTGGCGCCCACACGGCCAGCCGCACGCGACGGGTTCACCGCGCGCTACCTCGAGCTGGTGTACGCGTCTCTGTACCCGCAGCCCCATCCGTACCACGGCATCTGGCAGGCGCCGGCCGACCGTCGCGTGCCGCTCGAGGCCACCGCGGAGTTCGCCGCGGCGAGCTGGGTTCCGGCCCGCACCACGCTGGTCGTCGCGGGGCCCATGGAGCCCTCCCGCGTGCTGTGCTCGCTCGATCCCATGCGGTGCGGCACCGCGCCCGAGATGAGCACCACGAGCTCCACGCTCGCCCTGCCCGACGGTGCGGGCCTCTCGGAGGGTGCCGTGCGCGATCTGCCCGTGCCGGCGCACCCCGATGTGGGCCCGGTGTCGGCGGGCGTGCCCGGCTCGGCGATCCTGCTGGCCTGGTCGATGCCCGGGCTCGACTCGGGAACCCAGCAGATCGGGCGGTTCGCGAAGCTGTGGGTGGAGCGGAGCCTCCGCGACGAGCCCGAGCTCGCGGGCGGCCTCCAGTGCCACCTGTTCGAGGGGCGTCGGAACAGCTCGGTGATCTGCGTGGTGCGGGCCGACGCCGGGCTCGACCTCACCCGGCTGCGCAAGCGCCTCGGGCGTGGGTGGGCGCGCAAGGGCCTCGACGACGCCACCCTCGATTGGCGCCGGCGCACGCTGGGCGGGCTGATCGGGGCGTCGGGCGATGCCTCGGAGCTCCCCGCGATCGCGGAGCACGTGCACCACAGCGGCGAAGTGTCCGTGCACGGCGGGGCTCTCGAGGGGCTGGCCTTCGACGAGCGCGACGTCGCGCGGTTCCTCGACGAGGTGTTCACCGAGCGCCGGCTGGTGGTGGTGCGCCTGGTTCCGTGAGGTCGCGGCGGTGCCACGGCTCGACCGCGCAGCCCTCGGGCAGGTTCGCGGGCGCGTAGCCCTCCCGGTCGAAGACCGCCTGGTGGATGCGGCAGTCCGTCCACACCGAGCGCCGACCGCGCGGTGCCTTCCACGTGAGCCCGCCCTTCGCGTCGCTCCACACGCGCTTCGGCACCACCTGGAACAGCCACTGGGCGCCCTGGAGCGACTCGTTCGCGGGCGCGTCGGGCCCTGCGGACACCAGCAGCCCTTCGGCACGCACGCGCCCGTCGTCGAGCAACAGCCCCGACGTCACGGCCTCCGCCAGCATCCAGCCGAGCGGGATGTACGACAGCGCGCCCGTCTTCTCGGGGTACCCGCCGCCCACGTCCGAGTGCACCCCGGCGAACCACACCTCCTTCACGTCGGTGTGCGGGCGCCCCCACGGGAGCGGGGTGAACGGAGATCGCCGCTCGTCGAGGGCGAGCGCGTGCCGCACGGTTCGCACGCTCGGGTTGTTCGTGGTGTACGGGCGGTACGTCGGGTTCCACAGCCAGCCGTACGCGGCGACCGTGTCGTACAGCCCCAGGAAGTGGATGCCGGGCTCCTGGGCCTTCGTGAGCGCGCCGTGCAGCCCGTCGACGGAGAACCGCTTGCGGAAGCGGGCCGCGGCGCCGAAGTCGGCCGAGCTGTGGAGCTGCGTGGTGTACGGCACCAGGTTCGGCATGCCGCGATGGGTGACGCCGCACAGGTGGATGAGGCCGGCCAGCACGCGGCAGGTGTACGCCCCGCGGCTGAAGCCGAACAGGAACAGCCGGTCGCCGGGCTCGTAGTGCTCGCACACCCACAGGTAGGCCTGCTCGACGTTCGCAGCGAGCCCTGACCCGATGGCCTGCCCGAGCGCCAGGCTCGCGCGGCGGCCGAGGCCCGTGGTCGCGCGCGGATCGGGGGCCGTGCCCACACCGGGGTCGTAGTACACGACCTGACGGTCCGGGTGCTTCAGGAGCAGGCCGTACGTGCGGGCGATGTTCGTGTAGTCGCCCGCGAGGTCGTTCGACGTGCCATCCAGGCACAGCACGAGGTTCTTCGTCATGGCCCCAGGGTCGCGCATTCGCGGCCGGAACGCGAGCCTTCAGGCGTGGGGATCGTCGGGCCAGGCGTGCTTCGGATATCGGCGTCGCAGCTCCTTGCGCACCTCGAAGTAGGTCGACGCCCAGAACCCCTCGAGGTCGGTCGTGATCTGCTGCGGACGCCCGTTCGGTGCGAGGAGGTGCAGGAGCACCGGACGCCCGCCGATGGTCGGGGTCTTCCGGGTGCCGAAGAGCTGCTGGATGCGCGCCGCCAGCACGGGCTGTCCGTCGGGGTAGTCCACGCGGAGCGGGCCTCCGCGAGCCAGCTCGATGCGCTCGGGCGCTCGCGCGTCCAGCGCCTGGCGGGCCTCCCACGAGAGGCGGTCGAGCAGCGCTCCCTTCCACGAGGCCTTCCGCAGCTCGTCGAAGCTCGTGCACCGTGCGCACAGGGCGTCGAGCACGGGCTCCAGCGAGGCGGGCGAGCCATCGGGCAGGCCGGGATGGGGCGATCGCTCGGCGATGCACTGCAGGCGCCCGACCAGACGGTCCCAGTCGCGGTCTCCCTTCGGGAGCACGCGGTCGAGGTCGGCTCGCGCGGCCTCGAACAGGATCGGGCGCACCTGGGCGGGCGTCGGGCGGGGTGCGGGGTGCTCGCTCAGCACGAGCAGGCCCGCGCGCTCCTGGTGCACGGCCACCACCCGTCGGGCGTCGGGATCGAACCGCACGACCACCTCTGCGGAACGACCGAGCCAGTCGGGCTCGACGCGGCACTGCAGGGTGACGCGCCACTCCCCACGGGGCCCGCGACGCGCGGGGTCGACCGCGATGGCGACGAACAGGGGGGTGTCGCCGCCCACCAGCCCGGTGCCCCCGACCATGACGGCGCTGTCGCCCCGCTGGCGTGCGAGGCGGTCGGGCCAGGCGGCCAGTGCGGCCCGTGCGAGCGCGTCGGGGTCGGGAGGACCCGCGGAGCCGGGCAACGAGCGCTGCAGGCGGTCGGCGAGCCGGCGGGTGTGGGGTGGGGGCGCCTGGTGCTCGAGATCCCCCTCCAGGCGGCCGCCCTCCGACATCCACGCCGCGAGCTCGGCCCCCTGCCGCGTGGCCCCGCGACGGTGGGCTTCGAGCACGAACCTCGCGAGCCGGGGATGCAGGGGCAGCCGCGCCATGTCGCGCCCGAGGGCCGTGAGCGAGCCGTCCTCCAAGGCTCCGAGCGCGCGGAGCAGGGCCAGGGCCTCGGTGAGGGCGGGCCGGCTCGGGGGATCGAACCACGCGAACCCCATGGGGTCGGGCTCGCCGAAGTCGAGCAGCGCGAGCACGGCGCCGGCGAGGTCGGTGCGGTGGACCTCCGGCTCCCCGTGTGCGGGCCGGTCGCGGTGATCCGCGGCGGTCCACAGGCGGCGGCACACCCCGGGACCCAGGCGTCCGGCGCGTCCGGCCCGCTGATCCGCGGAGTCTCGCGCGATGGGGAGCACGTCGAGGCGGTCGAGGCCGGTGGCCCGGTCGAGTCGGGCGATCTTCGCGAGCCCGGCGTCCACCACGGCGCGCACACCGGGCACGGTGACCGACGACTCCGCGACGTTCGTGGACAGCAGGATGCGGGGCTCCCCGGTGTGGCCCGACAGGACGGCGTCCTGTTCGGCGGCCGGCAACGAGCCGTGCAGCACCGCGACGTTCCGCCCGACGAGGGCCTGCTCGCACCGCCGGATGTCGGACATGCCGGGCAGGAACACGAGCACGTCGCCGGCCGCACGCACCTCGTCCACGGCGTCCACCACGCGCGTCTCGAGCGGTCGGGGGTCGGGCCGTACGTCGTGGCGCACGTCGACCGGGTGGAGCGTGCCGTGGGCCTCGAGCACCGGACACCCGAGGTAGTCCGCGATCGGACCGGCATCGAGCGTGGCGCTCATGACCACCAGCGCGAGGTCGTCCCGGGCCTCGCGCCGCACGGCCGCTGTCAGCGCGAGCGCGAGGTCCGCCAGCACGCTCCGCTCGTGGAACTCGTCGAGCACCACCGCTGAGACGCCGTCCAGGAAGGGGTCTGCGGCCAGCTGCCTGAGCAGGATGCCTTCGGTCATGAACACGATGCGGGTGCGGTCGGTCACCTTGCGGTCGAACCGGACGTGCCAGCCGACGTGGTCTCCGGGCTCGCCGCCGAGCTCGCGGGCGACCCGCCGAGCAGCGGCGCGCGCGGCCATCCGTCGCGGCTCGAGCACCACGATGCGCCCGTCCAGCACCTCCGCCAGCGCAGGGGGCACACGGGTGGTCTTCCCGGAGCCCGGGGGCGCCTGGAGCACGACAGCTCCGGAGCGGGCCGCGGCGACGACCTCCTCCAGGACTTCGTCGATGGGGAGGCGCTCGTTCACGACAGGATCGCGGCCAGGACCTCGCGCGTGATCGCGTACAGCGGGGGGATGCCCTCGATCGGGCTCATGCCGGCTGCGAGCGTGGCGTGCGGCTGGAGGGGAAGATCCGACGTGTAGTACAGGAACCGCAGCTCGACGTCCTCCGGGATCAGTCCGAGCTCGCGGCTCTCGAGCAGCTGCCGGCAGTACCAGCTCCCCTCCATCTCGAGCCCGACGCAGTCCCACAGCTTCTCGTAGGTGTGGAGCAGGAGGTCGTTCTGGAGCACGGTGCCGAGCACGGTGAGCACGCGGCCGGAGTGCACGGTGCGCTGGGGGATCCGGGCCGCGAGCCGCTCGACGTCGACGGCCAGCGGAGGCACCTGGAGCTCGTCCTCGAGCTGCGTCACGAACGCCGTGGCGACGAGGATGTCGCCGCGCTCCCCGCGCAGCCCGCCGGCCTTCCCGAGGATGTTCGCGCTCCGGATGCGCTTGCCGAACAGGTTGACGAGGATGGCGATGATCGGCTCGGCCTGCTGCCCGAACGCGTAGTCGATGTTCACGATGAGCCCGTCGCGCGAGCACAGCGGCAGGCTCGCATCGAGCGCGGTGCCACGGAGGCGGCCCATGTGGAACAGCTGCACCCCGATGCCCGTGAATGCGGTCTCGCCGAGCGAGACACACACGCCCCGGTCGAGCGCGGTTCGCTCGAGCGCCACTTCGGGGTGGGCCTCGAGGAAGGGACGCAGGAGCGCGATGAGGCGGTCTGCAGGGTCGGACCACGGGGCGTCGACCAGATCGGGCCGGTGCGCGCGGCCCCATTCGAGCAGGCGCTCGTGGTTCTCGCCGAGCCAGGGCGACAGGCAGTTCGTCACGCTGTGGGTGTTCGACGAGATGATGTGGACCGGGAAGTCGTCGGGGAGCTCCCAGGGCGCCATGCCGCACAGGCGCTGGGTGGCGTCGGAGATCTGGTGCGTCCACGTCTCGGCGTGCGCGGTGTTGTAGTTGTTGGTGCGCTTGAAGCTGTGGATCGTGATGTCTTCGTGGTGCAGCGAGATCTCCACGAGCCGCTGGGCGAGCTCTCCGGGCCAGATCTCCGCGAGGGCGGCGCGCTCGCGCTCCGTGAAGATGGGCTCGATCGCTTCGAGGGCGCGCTCGGTGGCGAGCGCGTACAGCACCTGGGCGTCGCGCATGCGGTGGCGGATCTTGCGGGCCTCGATGGCGTAGATGCACAGGCAGGTGACGAGGTCGAGCAGGTCGGAGATGCCGTCACGCAGCAGGATCAGGGCCTTTCCGGGGATCATCTCCCAGGAGGCCCGCCGACGTGCGGCCGGCGTGACGTCCTCGAACATCCGGGCCGCGGCCTCGGCGTAGTGCGGCGGGCAGTCGTCGGTGACGAACCACACGAACGTGCTCGACACCGTGGTGGGCAGGCGCTTCACGGCGTAGTGCAGCGCGGCGAAGTCGATCTCGTCGCTGTTGCAGTGCCGGTGGAGCGCGGGCTTGAGCTTGCGGTAGGCGTGCAGGAGGTGGTGGACGACCAGGTGCCCGCGGGTGGTGCCGAGCTTCACCTCGGCCAGGAACCGGGTGAAGTCGGTGAACATGCCCTGCTTGTCGCGCAAGATGAACGTGAGGCCGTGCGCCAGCGACCGCTCCTTCCGGATGAAGTCGACGAACACGGGGCCCGGGAGCGAGGCGGTGCGGCAGTCGGTGCGGGCGCGGATCTCGACGGCACGGGGCACGCCGAACAGGGCCGGCCGCTCACCGAAGTAGTGGCCCTCCGTGATCTCGCCGACCCGGTGATCGAGGCCGAGCCGGTGGTCGATCACGTCGACCGTTCCGGACTCGAGCAGGAACACGCGGTCGTCGGAGAGGTCGCCCTGACGGACGATGACCTTCCCTTCGGGCCAGTCCTGCCAGGTGAGGGCCTCGGAGAAGCGCTGGCGGGCGTCCCGACCGAGGTACTGGAACGGGAGGATGTCGAGGACGTTGGGCATTCCGCGAGCTTAGCAGCGTCGCGGACGCCATCGGGGCACGTGCCCCCTCAGGGCTCGCGGAGGTCGCGAGCCACGGCGGCCCAGAGGCGCCCTGCACCGGCGTGATCGCAGGGTCCGACCGGTGGGAGGGCGTCGTCGATGTGCTCGATGCCCACGGCCATCACGGCCCGCGTGCAGGCGTCGGGGGAGCTGGAGCGAGCGTCCGGGTCGCCGGCACGCCACGAGCGCGCCACGGCGATGTCGGCGAGCGGGTCGGGCTCGAACCCGATCTCCTGGAGGTTCCATGCGCGGAGCTGCTCGATGCGGTCGGAATCCATGGAGTCGCCGCGGGACTCCAGCGCCCGGATCGCGCGGGTGAAGGGCAGGGCGGCGTCCCGCGCGTCGCGGTCCCGGAGACCGTCGAACGCCGCGAGGCCCTTCTGGACGAGCGTGTCGTCGTCCAGCGCCACGCCGGTCTCGACCCAAAGGCCTGCGAGGGCCACCGGAACGTCGCCGGACGCTGCCTGATGGAGCAGATCCTCCGCCACGTCGGGGCGGCCGGCGCGTAGCTCGAGCGCGACGAGCTCTCCGAGCACCTCCTCGGGGATCTCGCCGCACCACGACTCCGCTTCCCACGCGATGGCGCGGGCCTCGCGGAGCTGGGCGAGGGTGGGGACGCCGACGGGGACGAGGCCCCGGAGTCGGATTCGGTACCCGAGCGGGTCGCGGGGGCGCGAGGCGATGAATGCGCCCGCGGCCTGGCCGTCGCTGGGGCCCGTGGAGGCGGTCCAGGCCGCGAGCAGGAGGGCGCCGCGAGAGCCTTCGGGAGGATCGCCCGGCGGAGCCTCTCCATGGTGCACGGCGTGCGAGAAGCCGTCCAGACGCGCCTGGACCTCCTGCTCGAGCCAGGGATCCCAGGGAGACCCGGTGGGTGTGCGCCCGACTCCCTTCGGCCCGGTTGCCCGGACGGTGACGGCGGGGATGAGCACCGCATTCGCAGCGAGCAGGAGGAGGGCGGCGCCCAGCGCGCCTGCCAGGATGCCCATCCCGGCCCAGGTGCGGTGGTATCGCCCCTCTGGGCCCACGAGCCGCCAGACGGCCTGGCCCGCGGCCACGGCCACGCTCATCATCGCTACGGACCAGCCCGCACTGAGCAGCATGAGGGTGCCGAGGGAGCGCACGGTCCAGAGGCCCCGCTCCATGATCTCGGAGCCGCCCGGGTCTCCGGCGACGAGGGGCCCGATGCCGGGCACGACGAGCAGCCCGGCGACCGCCCCGAACCCCAGCGGGGCGTACGTCACGATGAAGACGGCGAGGAACCAGGTCATCACGGTGCTGGGCACGTCGCGCAGGGTCGACGTGGGGAGGTCCGGGAGGGGGGGCTGAGTCGAGGCCCGGCGCGCGAACCACACGGTGGCTGCGAGCGATCCCAACACCTGGGTGCCGATGACGAGCAGCGACGCCGCGAACCCGAGGGTGTCGGGGCGGCAGGACAGTCCGACTGCGAGAGGCCCGCCGCTCAGGAGCACGAACGCGACGATACCCGCCGAGACCCGGGACCCCCGCTTCGGGCGCCCCCACTGGCGGACGAGGGGCGGCAGCCCCAGGACCAGCGTCACGGCGACGGTCGCGAGGAGCGGCGTCAGTGCCACGGCCACGAGGAACGGACCGATCACGTCGGCGAGGACCTGGTCGGCCGCTCGGAACGCCGTGCCGAGCGAGGCGCCGAGGGCGCCGATCGCCGACGCGACCGCGAGGAGGAGGAGGGGGTTCACCAGCCCGAGCGTCGTGGCCGCGAGCAGGCGGAGGGAGTCGTCAGGGCTGGTCGCAGTGGGTTCGGCCCGTCGCAGGTCGCGGGTCGCCGCCGCGCCCGCGGATCCGAGGACCGCGCCGAGGGCTCCGGCCACGGCCAGCCCCAGGAACACGGCCACGGCGCCCTGGATCAAGGGTGCCCCGAGCTGCGCGGCGGCCACCACGGGTGCGATGCCTCGGGCCTCGTTCTGGACGGTGGTGATGAAGCCGTCGGCGGCCATCACCGAGAACACGAGGCTGCCGGCGACCGCGTGGATGCCGAGCGCCGTGAGGGCTCCCGTGAATCCCCCGGCGGACGTGGGCTCTCCGCGGCACGTCGCCCCGACGTACGCACCGGCCACGGAGGGCGCCACGAGGTACGCGGCGGCGGCCGCGGCAATCGAGACCGCGGCCGGCATCACGGCGTGCTCCGGAAACCAGAGCCCCGGGAACTGGGGCGCCGCGCCGGCCCACAGCACCGCATTGCCGACGATGGCGGCGACCCCGGCCGTGGTGGCGATCCGGCCATCGTCGGAGGGGAGTGCGGCCTCGGCGGCTGCCCGCGCGGGGTCTTCGAGCAGCGCGAGGGCTTCCTCGGCCGTGACGCGGCGCTTGGGGTCGGTGGCGCCCATCCGTCGGATGACGAGCCCCAGGGTGCCCGGCACCCCCTTCCCGGTCGGGACCTCCGGGAGCTCGCCCGTGGCGGCCTCCTGGAGCACCATCGCTGCGGCGAACACGTCCGAGAGGGGCGTGGTCACTCCGGAGAGGCGGTGCTCCGGGGCCATGTATGCGAGCGAGCCGAGCTGCTGGATGGTGCGGGTGAGGCGTACGTCGGCGGCATCGAGGGCGATGCCGAAGTCGGCGAGCACCAGGCTCCCCCGCTCGTCGAACAGGAGGTTCGAGGGCTTCAGGTCGCGGTGCACCACGCCGTGCTCGGCGAGGTGCTCGAGTGCGCTCAGCAGCTCCCTTGCGAGTCGATCGAGCGCGTCTCCCTCCACGGGGCCGTGCTGGGCGAGCCGGTCGGAGAGCGTGCCGCCGGTGAGGAGCGGCATCCTGAGGAAGAGCTCTGCGGTCTCCAGCTCGCCGAGCTCGACGTGGCGCACGATGTTCGGGTGCTGGAGGGCCCGCATCGCCGCGGCCTCGCGCTTGAACCGCTCCCGGAACACGGGGTCGCTCGCGAGCTCGGGGTGCAGCACCTTCAGGGCCACGGGGACCCGCGAGAGGAGGTCGTTCGCGCGGTAGACGGTGGCCATGCCGCCGCGGCCGAGCACCTCGCCGATCTCGTAGCGCCCACCGAGCAGATCGCCCGCGCGGTCCTCCGTGCGCGTGACGAGCCCGAGCGTGCCGGACAGATCGACGTTCGGCTGCCAGGGGTCGCGGGCTGCGCGCTGTTCCAGCCACGGGTCGAGGGGGAGGGGCCCGCGGTCGCCCTGGGGCTGGACCGCGACCACTCCGCCCGTCTCGTCGCACGCCAGCTCGACGTGGCCCTTGCGGTCGAACCCCTTGAACACCATGAGGCGGTCGTCGCGGACCTCGGGATCGGTGGCCGTCTGCACGAATGGGGAGAGCTCGAGCACGGCGTCGCCAGCGGGGGCGAGCAGGTAGCAAGCGCCCGGGAGGAGCTGTGCGGTCCACTCGGCGGGGATGGGCTCGGGCAGGGGCTCGTGGCCGCGGAAGATCTGGATCAGCCCGTTGGAGGTGCGCCGTCGCGTCGGGTGCTGGTCGGTGGCGCGGACGACGCGATGCACACGGAGCGGGGCGAGGGTTCCGAGCAGGGTGCGAACGCCCGAGATCATGGCGGTCGCGTGCTCCTCCCACGCGGCCTGGCCTGCCGCCTCGGTCTGATGTTGGAGCCGGTTCCGGAGGGAGACGACGTCCTGGATGCGCTTGAGCGCAGACGTCGGCTTGCCCGTGGGGCCGAGCCAGCCGAGCTCTGCGATCGGGAGGAACGGAGCGGGCTCCTCGCGGTTGGAGACCACCTTGAGGGTCTCCCGGCACAGCTCCATCCAGTGCCCCAGCGCAGGGCGGGCCAGCTTCGTGAACATCGCCTCCACGGTGGGGTCGGGGGGCCCACGCAGGTACTCGGCCAGCAGACAGGCGCCGAGGAAGCGCAGGCCCACCTCGAACGCCACCACCGCCCGATGCACACGGGCCTCGGACCCGCTCGCGAGCGTGACCCGATGCCACGCTGCGGCGATCGGGTACGGCATCTCGCGGCGGATGCGGTCGTCGTCGAGGCGGGAGTCGGTACTCACGCGGCCGAGCATACCGTCAGGCGGCGCGCCTCCGGGGGGTGACCACGAGGGCCAGCCCGAACAGCGCCAACGCGCCCGACGTGCCGCCGAGGTGACTGCACGCTCCAACGGCTCCGAGCGAGACGTCGATGGTCTCGTACGCTTCGTTCCCGGCCTCGTCGGTGGCCGCGATCTGGATGGTGTCGGGACCGGCGTGGCCGTACAGGGGCACGTAGTACAGGAACGGTCCTTCGAAGATGGCATCGCCCATCACGGGCTCTTCGACGACTCTCCACACGAGCTCGCCTTCGGCGCCCGTCGCCTGCATGCGCATGGCGGCGACGCGGTTCTTGGGCACGAGCATGAGCGCGGGCACGATCTCGAGGGTTCCGACGGTCTCGGTCGCGGGCTCGCTCCCCTCCACGGGGGGCACGGCCAGAGCGACACCGATCGCCGCAGCGACAGTGAGCATGGGGGTATCCAAGGCAAGAGCAACGTCAAAGCCCACCCATCGGTGAGCCGGCTCAGTATACCCCGTCAGATCAGCCCGCGTCGCCGGAACCACACGAGGCCGCCCACGAACGTCGCCGCCATGGTGCTCAGCGCGAGGTAGTACCCGTACTTGGTGTGCAGCTCGGGCATGTTGTCGAAGTTCATCCCGTACAGGCCCGTGAGGAACGTGAGCGGGATGAACAGCGTCGCGATGACCGTGAGGACCTGCATGGTCTCGTTCATCTTGTGCGACAGCGCGGACAGGTGCAGGTCGATCATCCCGAGCACGAGGTCGCGGTGCATGTCGATGGTCTCGACCACCTGCATGCAGTGATCCTGGAGGTCGTTCAGGAACGGCCGGGTGTGGTCGTCGAGGTGCTCGGACCGGCGCCAGGAGTTCAGGGAGTCGCGGATGGGCCACGCGGCGCGCCGGAGCTCCGTGAGCTCGCGCCGGAGCACGTAGATGTCGGAGATCTCGACGTCGCGTGGACGGTCGAGCAGGCGGGCCTCCATCTCCTCGGCGACCTTGCCCAGGCTCTCGACGACCACCGCATAGTCGTCGACGATGGCGTCGAGCAGCGCGTAGGCCAGGTAGTCCGGGCCGGCCGTGCGGATCCGCTTCATACCGGCGCGGATGCGCTTGCGCACGAGCTCCCAGCTGTCGCCGTCGCGCTCCTGGAAGGTGATCACGAAGCCCGGCCCGCTCACGATGCTGGCGTGCTCGAACTCCAGCACGGGCTGGTCGTCTTCGAAGTGCAGCCGCACCATCTGCGCGACGACCAGCAGCTGACGGCCGAACTCCTCGGCCTTCGCGCGCGTGGAGGTGTTGAGGATGTCCTCCACGGCGAGCGGATGGATCTTGAAGGCCTCGCAGAAGCCCGTGATGGCGTCGACGTTGGAGAGGCCGGTGATGTCGATCCAGCTCGTCTGGGTGGACTGGAGGCACCGCGTCGCTTCGGCCACGTCCGCGAGGTTCTTCTCGACGAGCGACTTGCCGTCGTACTCGATGACGCGGACGCGGATGCCGGCATCCTTGAACTCTCCCGTGTACACGGGGGAACCGGGCGCGAGGCCAGCGGTGTCGGTGGCACTGTGTTCGGGAGGCATTGCGGGGTCTAACCGGGCTCGCCCTCCCGTTCTGCCAGCAACCGGGACCACAGGGCACGCGCTCGCGCTGGGAGCGCTCCGATGCGGGCGTCCACGGTGGGTCGGATCGTGGCGTCGAGGTCGAGCAGCGCGTGGACGTCGGCCCGATCACGGGGACCCCCCGCGAACAGCTTCATCAGGACGAGGTCGGCGGGGGTGACGAGGCGGAGCCCCGATCCCGTGGCGCGCTGCAGGACCTCCGCCTGCCATCCATGAGGACCGAACAGGACGATGTCGACCGGGACCTCGCCAGGAGCGGCGATCCGGACGACGCCGGCCAGGGGATCGAAGGCACCGCCCGGTCTCCGGTCGACGATTCCGGCCGTGAAGCCGGACCAGGGACCGGGCTCGAGGAGGGAGGCCTCGACGGCGAGCAGGTCGGCGTCGAGGGAGGCTCGCCCAGCGCCATGGCTGGCCATGGCCATGGCCCCGATCAGCGCGTGTGGGACGTTCTGCTCACGAAGGTGGGCGTGGACGGCGTCGAGCAGGCTCACCCGGCGTCTCGTTCGAGGAAGGAGCACGGCGTGCGGCCGATCTGCTTGTTCCGCTCGAGGATCTGCTCAGCCTCGTCGAAGGGGATGCCGTGTGCCCGCGCGTAGAGCTCGACCTGCAGCCGACCCGCCCGGAGGCACTCCTCGCGGCGCTCCTCGGGGGTGAGCGCGGCGAAGCGGGCCTGTTCCTCGCGTCTCAGGGTGTCTCGGAGCACGGGACCTCCGCGCGGATCGTAACCCTGACCGGCGGCGGCCTGCAGCGCGGCGCACCGGTTAGGGTCGGGCGCATGTCGACGGTCCTGCGCGGTGGAACCCTGTACGACGGCACCGGAGCGCCGGGCCGGGCCGCGGATGTGTGGCTGGCGGATGGGGTCGTGCGCGGCATCGGTCCGCACGGGATGCCCGTGCCGGACGGCACGATCGAGGTCGACGCGCGCGGATGCTGGGTGACGCCGGGCTTCTTCGACGGGCACACCCACTACGACGCCGAGCTGGAGGCCGTGCCGTCGCTCTCGGAGTCCGTGCGGCACGGGGTCACGAGCGTGATCATCGGGTCTTGCGGGCTGTCGATGGCGTGTGGCGACCCCACGGCCCTCGCCGACATGTTCTGCCGGGTGGAGGGCATCCCCCGGGCCGACGTGCTGCCACTGTTCGAGCGCGTGAAGGACTGGGAGACCCCGGAGCAGTACCTCGATCACCTCGACGGGCTGCCGCTCGGCCCGAACGTGGCGTGCCTGCTCGGGCACAGCACGCTGCGGGCCCACGTCATGGGGCTCGGTCGTAGCCTGGAGCCGATCCGACCCGAGCCCGCCGAGCTGGATGCGATGGAGGCCACCCTGCGGCGCGCGCTCGACGCGGGGTACATCGGGCTGTCGATCAACACACTCCCGTGGGACAAGATGGACGGCGAGGCCTTCCGGAGCCGGCCCACACCGAGCACGTTCGCGAGCTGGCGGGAGTACCGCAGGCTGGCGTCGGTGCTCCGCGAGCGGGAGCGCGTGCTGCAGGCCCTGCCGAACATCAGCACGAAGGTGAACGCCGTGCTGTTCTTCACGATCACGACGGGCGTGGGGCGGAAGGGGCTCAAGACCCTGCTGATCAGCATGGTCGACGCGAAGGCCGACCGTCTCGCGTTCCGGGCGGTCGGGGCCGCGGCCAACGCCGTGAACCGGTGGCTGGGCGGGAACCTGCGCTTCCAGAGCCTGCCGAACCCGTTCGACATGTGGGTCGACGGGATGGAGGTGCCCGTGCTCGAGGAGATCGCGGCCGGCACCGAGCTGCTGCACGAGCAGGATCCCGAGGCGCGCCGGGCGTTGCTCCGCGACCCCGCCTATCGGCGCCGGTTCCGACGCCAGTGGAACAACCCGATCCTCGGAAAGGCCTACCACCGCGACCTGTACGAGGCGGTCATCCGCGAGGCGCCCGATCCGGCGCTGGTCGGGCGGTCGTTCGGTGCGATCGCCGACGAGCGGGGGCACGACGCCATCGACACGTTCCTCGACCTGCAGGCCGAGCACGGCACGGCGATGCGCTGGTACAGCGTGCTCGGGAACGACCGTCCGCAGTGGCTCCAGTGGATCATGGCGCACGACGCCGTGCAGATCGGGTTCTCGGACGCCGGTGCGCACCTGCGGAACTTCGCCTACTACAACTTCCCGCTGCGCATGCTGAAGCGCGTGCGCGATGCGGAGCGGTCGGGGCGCCCGTTCATGACGGTGGAGCGCGCGGTCCACAGGCTCACGGCCGAGATCGCCGACTGGCTGGGCGTGGAGGGGGGAACCCTGCGTGAGGGAGCCCGCGCGGACGTGGTGATCGTCGACCCCACGGGCCTCGACGACGCGGTCGAGCAGATGCAGGTCGCGCCCATCCCGGGGTTCACCCACCTCGACCGTCTGGTCCGCCGGAACGATGCCGCCGTGCGTGGCGTGTGGATCGGCGGAGAGCACGCGTGGGCCGGCTCGGAAGCCGCGCCGGCGCTGGGGACGCGCAAGCTCGGAAAGGTGCTCCGGGCTGGCCTCAGAACACGCCCGGGATGATGCGGTAGGGCACGCGCTCGACGTACTGCTCCCAGAGCGGGCCGTACTTGGCGGCGCAGCGCCGGTCGTCGTCGAACTGGCGCGGCACGAGCAGGAGCACGTAGTACAGCGGGTACAGCCACGTCTGCCAGACGGTGGGGTAGCCCAGCGCGAGCGTGAGCCCCACGGCCATTCCCACCTCGCCGAGGTAGTTGATGTGCCGCGACAGGCCCCAGAACCCGCTCACGAGCAGCGAGCGGTCGCCATCTGTGAGGACCTCGGGTGCGATGCCGAGGAACGATGCAGTGGGATCCCGCTTGAACGTGTACTTCTGCAGGTTGGCGCCGCGCGCGAGCGACCAGCCGCCGAAGAACACGACGGCGGCGAGCACGAGCACCGGCCAGGGAGTGTGCGGGCTCGGCAGGATGGCCGTGTTCCAAAGCGCGATGGCGTAGAAGTAGGGGTAGAACACCAGACATCCCCAGCCGAGCTTGAAGCCCACGCGCTCGGCGAAGAGGTCGTAGGTGTACAGGTGCACCCGCTCGAAGAACAGGTACTCGCAGAGAAAGAAGCTGAACAACGCGACATGGAGCGCGACCCCGGGTGACGGGTCTGCGAACGTGAGCCCGTGGTGGGCGGCGAACCCGTAGAGGTTCAAGCCGAGCTGGGTCGCGCCCACGAGGTACAGCCACATCTTCGCGTCGACGCGCCCCCCGAGCCACTGCGGATTCTCGGGGCGACCGAGGAACAGGTCGGCCAGCAGGCCCTTTCCGGTGGGCGGAGCCGGTAGGACCACCGCGGCGGTGAAGAGGAGCCCGAGGAGGCACGCGGACGTCAGGCTCTCCCAGCGCACGGTCCACCACAGGTCCCATGGCAGCAGGCCCGCCCAGCAGGCCAGCGCCCAGAGCCCGATGGTGGCGGGGAACACCAGACGGCCGTTGAGCCGGTAGTGCAGCGGGCGACCCTGGGTGTCCGTGGCGTACCCCTCGACGTGCCGGGCCGGGATCACGAGGTGCAGGACCGTGATGACCGCGTAGGCCCCGAGGGGCACGAGGAATCCGGCGGGGTTCATGCGAGATCCTTCGTGTTCGCGGCCATGATCGCGATGGCCGCGCGCTTGGGGAGGAGGCGTCCCATCACGAGCTGGGCGAGGCGGTTGACGAAGCCGGGAACGATCGTGGGGCCGTGCCCCAGCTGAGCGAGCGTGCGCTCGGCGACCTCCGCCGGATCGAGGGTTCCGGGCGCATCTCCCGTTGCGGCCCCGTGGTAGCCGGGCGTTCGGATGGCCCCTGCCGCGCTCACCAGCACGTGCACGCCCTCGCCGCGGAGCTCCGACCACAGGCCCTCGCCGAGCACCCGCCCGAAGGCCTTCGTCGCGGCGTACGTCGCGAGCCGCGGTGCGCCCTGGAAGCCCGCCAGGGACGACACGATCACGAGCCCGCCGCGCTTCCGGGCCACCATGGCGGGCGCGAGGGTGTGGGCGAACACCAGTGGACCGCGCACGTTCACGTCGATGGCCTGCAGCAGGTCGGCGAGCGTGCGCTCGAGGAAGCCGCCGACCGGCGCGTAGGCGGCGTTGTACACACCGAGCTCGACCTCCAGCCCGTCGACCAGCTCGGCGAGTCGCTCGGGGAGCTCCGGGGTCGCGAGGTCCAGCACCGCGATGCGCACCTCGACCTTCGCGGCGAGCCGGTCCCGCACGGCCTGCAGCCGATCCGCCCGCCGCGCCAGGAGCAGCAGGGCGTACCCCCGGTCCGCCAGCGCGTCGGCGAAGGCCTCTCCGAGACCCTCCGAGGCACCGGCCACGACGGCCCATCGAGCCGTCGGCGCGGTCAGTTCCCCTCGCTCGACCGGGCGGTGAAGATCCAGGTCCAGGTCATGAAGAACAGGAAGAACGCGAACAACAGGCAGCACAGGATGACGAGCGGGAAGCCCATGTCGTCGGCGTCGGAGGTGGCCTTGAACCCGAGCTCCCACAGCGAGCCGGAGATGTTCCGGCCCTCGAGATCGCGGTCGAGCCCGCGGGTGGGCGGGATGGTGAGCCGCTCGCCGGTCTTGATGAGCGCGTCGAAGCTGTAGCGCACGATCATGAGGTAGCTGATGGCCTTGGCGAACAGGCCCATCTCCTTGACCTTCACGATGAGCCCGCCGAACGTGATCTGCGGGATCAGCAGCAGGGGCAGGGTTCCGACGGCGGCTTCGGAGCTCGCGAACAGGGCGCTCATCAGGAGGCCGAGCGACATGCCGACCCAGCCCGTGAGCACGCTCACGAAGCAGAGCTGGAGGTAGCTGAACCCGAGCCCCCACATGCCCAGCACGACGAAGTTCATCGTCGCGAGCAGCACGCACTGGAAGCCCACGATGGTGCCGAGCACGGACAGCTTGCTCGCGATGTACGGACCGCTGCGCAGGCCGACGCGGGACTCGCGCCGCCAGATGGGGCGCTCGGCGATGAGCTCGCGTACGGAGGCGCTGGCGCCGAACCAGAGCGTCGACAGCGCCAGCATGAAACAGCTGTTGATGTCGGCCGCGGGGAACACGATCCACATGGCCATGCCGAGGATCGGCGCCTGGGCGAGCAGCACGAACATGCCCGCGTAGTCGCGCAGCTTCACGCGCGAATAGCGGCGGGTGAGCGTGAAGTACTGGGAGAACCAGGATTTCTTGCGGCGGTTCCGCGGATCGGGCGGCTTGACCTCGACGCCATCGAGCCCGAGCAGGTGCTCGCGCGTGCGCACGAACTTCCGGAACGCGGGCGCGGAGCGGTACGCATCCCCCCATTCCTCGGGCGTCTTCTCGGTGAGCCGGCCGAAGATCTCGTCGGGCGAGCCGACCCCGAAGTACTGGCAGCCTTCGGCGGGCGGGCCGAACCACGCGAGCCGGCCGCCCGGAGCGAGCACCATGAGGTGGTCGATGAGGCCCATGATCGTGGGGTTCACGTCGTGGGTGACGAGGAACACGATGCGCCCGCCGTCGGCGAGCTGCCGGATGAGCGAGACGATGTCGGCGGCGGTCTGGGGGTCGAGGCCGCTCGTGGGCTCGTCGAGGAACAGGACGCGGGTGGACCGCGTGAGCAGCTCCTGACCGAGGTTGACGCGCTTGCGCTGACCGCCCGAGATCCCGCGGCGAACGGCGCTCCCGATGCGGCTCCGGCGGATGTGGTGGATGTCGAGCTCTTCGAGCACCCGGTCGACCTCGTCGTCGATCGCCTTGCGCCCGGTGCCCGCCGGGAACCGGATCTGACCGGCATAGCGGAGGGCTTCCTCGACCGTGAGCTCGCCGTGCACGACGTCATCCTGCGGCACGTTCCCGATGAGCGAGCGGTCGGCGGCGAGCAGCGCGTGGAAGTTCTCGCCGTCGAGGATGACATCGCCCGTCTCGGCGGGCGTGATCCCGGCGATGGCGTTCAACAGGGTGGTCTTGCCGGCTCCGGAGGGACCGACGACCGCGATGACCTCGCCCGAGAAGACCGTGAAGCTCACGTCGTCGAGCAGGGCGGTCTTCCCGATCTTCCGCTTCAGGTGGCGCACGGAGAGCGCGCTGAACGACGACTCCCCGAACGCGGTGAGGGTCTGGCCGGACGGGTCGAGCTCGAGCGCGTAGCTGCCCACGCGGAGCGTCATTCCGGGCGTGAACGGCGCGGACGTGATGGGGTTGCCGTCGATGAGCGTGGGACGGCCGGAGTCGATGTCGACCACCCGCCACTGGTCGCCGGCCCGCAGCAGCTGGCAGTGTCGCCGGCCGACGAGGGGATCGGGCAGGCGGATGTCGGCCGCCGAAGAGCTCCCGATGACGTACTGGTCGGCCGTGAGCGCGAACTGGAAGTCGCCCGTGGCGTAGCGGCTGTCGTGCTTGCGGAACAGCGCGCTCACGAGCATCCCGTCGATACCGAGCTGCTTCGCGGCCTGCTCGAGCTGGCCGATCTCCTCCTTGTCGATCACGCCGTCGACCGCGCAGATGCCGAACCAGGCATCGAGCAGCAGCAGGGCCTCCGCGGTGCCATACCTCTCGGTGAAGCCGGCCAGATCGAGCTCTTCGGCGACGGCCGCGCGCAAGGCCTGCTCCGGACCGCTCCCGAACCGGGCCCCGAACGCACGGAGCCCGTCTTCGTCGATGGTGTCGCGGTGCTCGGGCCTCAGCGCGAGGTCGAGCAGGATCTCGACCTCGTCCTCCGCGAGGTCGGTGCGCGCACGGATCGACTCGCCCATGGCCTGCATGGCGGCGGGCGGCCGATCCTCGGGCACGATACGCGCCAGCAGGCCCGCGAACTGGCTCGCGAAGCGGATGGAGTCCTGACGCTCGGGACTCCAGCGCTCACCGAGCGATTCGCGGAAGCGGTCCTCCAGCTGGGCGGAGAGCACTGGAGGAAGCCTCTACTACTTGTAGGTGACGGCCATCGCGACGCCGGCGTCGGCTCTCTTCTCTTTGAGCTCCCGCAGGTAGACGACCACGTAGTAGGTGGCGGTGGTCTTCGGCGTGAACGAGAACATGGGCTCGCGGCTCTCGGTGTCGTCGCGCGACAGGAGGTTGCCCTCGGTGTCGTACAGCAGCACGTCGAGGTTCGTGACGCTGTCGTCGCCGCAGCTCTGCACCCGGTACTCGTTCCCGGCGTACAGGGTGACGAGGTAGTTCCGCGTCTTGCCGGTCTCGAGGGTGGTCTTCGTCATCGTGCGGACGCCCCAGCCGTCGCCGTAGCTGTCCCACACCTTGGTGTTGACGCACTCCTCGGCCTGCTTTTCGTCGGCGAGAGCGGTGCCCGTGAGGAGCGATGCTGCGAGAACGACCGTGTTCATGGGGTCTCCGAGGCTCAGAGGAGCGCGAGGACGTCGCTCGTCACCTGGATGACGGAGTCGATGTCTTCGGGCGTGAGGGGTTCCTTCTTCTCGGCCAGACCCTTGAGGGTGGTGAGCGATTCCTGGAGCTTGTCGGCGACCTGGACGGGGGCCTTGTCGGCGCCCTCTTCCTTCACGTACTTGAGGAAGTAGTCGACCACCTGGGGCTGCTTCAGCAGGCCATCGGCGGCGTCGGGCTTGCCCTTGGCCTTCACGGCACGCGCCATGAGGTTCGCACCCTCGAGCCACGAGCCGGCTTCGATGAGGGGCACCACGCGCTCCTGACCGTTGAACTCGAGCTCGGGGATGACGGCCCCGGAGAGCTCGTCGAGCTCCTTCAGCAGCGCGTCGCGGCTGATGGCGTCGGTCTTCACGGAGTCCTGGTACTCCACCAGCACGGCGTCGATGTCGCTGCCGCCCTTGAGCTGCGCCATGCCCTTGCGCACGGCCTCGAGGCGCTTCACGACATCGTCTTTCTCGGCCGTCTTCACGGTGAGCATCATGTCGGCGAGGTAGACGCCCGACCGGACGGCCGCCTGCTCGAGGTCGCCGTTGTCGAGGTCGAAGTCGTGCGCGGGGATGAGCGTGGCGAGCTGGGTGTCGATGCCCGCGGCCTCGAGCGCGCGCTGCGTCTCGATGGGGGAGGGCACGAGCGCGGTGTTCTCGGCGGAGCCCTTCAGTTCGTCGGCGGACAGCTCGGGCGTCTCGGGCACGGGCTCGGCCATGACCGGCTCGGGATCGGGCTTCGGGGTCTCGGTGCTGCTGCCCGAACAGGCGGCGAGCAGGCTCATCACGGCGATCCAGCGCATATCGACATCCTTGCGTTCAGCGGCGGAACCTACCGCTTCAGCTTGGGCGGTGCAACCGGTGCGTCTGCCGTGAGGAGCACCGCCGGAGCGGTCGTGTCCGCGAATCGGGCCGGGCGGAACCGGGCTGCCCGGTGCAATCGCGCCAGCGCGTCGGGGCTGCGGCGGATGGTCGGCCACCGCAGGAGCCGATCGAGCAGGTGCTGGTCGGCACTCTCGGACAGGGCCGCGGACACGACGGCGCCGTGCTCGTTCAGCAGGCTCGCGCACGTGGTGAGCAGGCTCACCACGAGGCGGTCGGGCATGTACTCGAGGAGCCCGTGCACCACGACGAGGTCCTGTTGGGGGTACGAGTGGCGCATCCGGCCGACCGCGAGCTCGGAGAGGTTCTCCTGCACGGCGACGACGTCGATGTTGTGGTCGAGGGGCACGACGTCGGTGTCGAGGAAGGACAGCGCGGTGCGGGACGGGTCGACCACGGTGATGGTGGTGGGCGCCTGATCGAGCTGGTGGGCGAGGCGCGCGATGACGCTGCCGGTGCCCGCGTTGAGGAGGAGGACCCGGCGGTTCCGGTTGACCGGGAGGCGCTCGGCCGCCGCGGACGGGATGACGCGGGTGAGCTCGCGGAGCGCGACCAGTGTGGGCGAATCGAGCAGCCACTGGTCGAGGATCTCGCCCAGACGCCCCTCTCCGGAGGCCCGGCCGACGAGGACGTGCGAGAGTGTCTCCGCGGTGCCGACGACGCCCTGGGGACGGCGGATGCACCGGTCGGCCAGCGTGGAGCGGACCAGGTAGGGGTGGAGCTCGCGCTGGAGCTGCTGCGTGATGGCTTCGCGTGCGCTCGGCTCGGGCCAGGCGTCCATCAGGCTGTTCAAGCGGTTGCGCAGGTTGCCGAACTCGTCGCGCAGGGCCTCTTCGGCCCCGGCGTCGCTGGGATCGATGCGGAGCTGGGTCTCCGTGGACAGGAGCGACGACTTCACGAGGTCGGCCAGGTGACGCGCCTCGGACAAGGCCCTCCCGAGGCCGCTGTCGTCGGAGCCGCCCCGCGACGGGGTCACGGTGGCGTGGGTGAGCCGGCGGAGACGGACCGAGGCGAGCTGCGCGACGGTCTCGTAGAACGCGGCGGCGAACACCGGCTCGCGGCGCAGGAGCGAGCGGAGATCGTGGTGGGCCCACCGGAGCACCGTGGCGTCCTCCGCCGCGCGCACGTCGGCCGACCGGGGCGACCCGTCGAGGAACGCCATCTCGCCGACCACCGATCCGGGCACGAGCACCGACAGGATGACCTCGGGCGTCGCCCGCGACTCGACGGCCTCGAGCTTGCCCTCGCGGACCAGGAACAGGTCGCCGCCGGGCTCGCCGCGTCGGAGCAGGAGCTCGCCCCGCGGGACCTGCAGGACCTCCGCGGTCGACTCGAACAGCAGGCGCTGCTCGTCGGTGAATGCCGCCATGAACCCCACGCCGATGACCTCCTCGCGGCGACATTGGTAGTCGGCCGGTGCGCAGGATACCCACACCAGCCGGAGGAAGCGATGGGCAGATTCGACGCGCTGGACGAGCTGATCACCCGAATCGGAGCCGCAAAGGCCTCGGAGTGGGACGGTCTGCGCTCGGAGCTCCTCACGGCTGCGCGGTCGTTTGCCGACCCGAAAGACGTGATCGAGCACCTCGAGGCGGCCAAGAAGGGGATCGCGAACCTCGAGGCGCGCTGGGAGGTCGACGAGGTGATCGAGGCGATCACGCCGCCGCCGGAGCCCGCCGAGGAGCCCGAGCCCGCGGAGGATCCGAACAAGCGGCTCACGTCGGCCGACCTCGTGCTGGTGTACGACGATCCGCGGGGCATCCGCCTCCACAAGAGCAAGAAGGGCGAGCGCTGGTTCCTCACCCAGGTCGACCCCCAGACGTACCAGCCGCAGACCTTCGAGCTGCGCCCCGAAGAGCTCCAGCAGATCAAGGGCCAGCTCGACGGCAGCCCGTACTGGGTGCTGGGCGCCGGAGCCTAGGATCCGGCTTCGATGACGTCCTCGACGGCATCGAACCAGCCGACCTCCGCGCGGATGTGGCCCACCTTGCCCTTCAGGCGTCGAACCGCCGCGAGCACCGAGCCGGCGGTGGGTGCGTCGGTGGCGTAGCCGTACTTCCGTTGCTCCGCGTGCCCCGGTGTCGGGCGGTACACGAGCTCGAGCCGATCCACCGTCAGCCCTCGATCGAGCGCGGCAAGGATGGCCTCCACGGCGGTCGACGGCAGGACGAGGCGGTGGAGATGGAGCGGTTTCAGGGGGAGCTCGCTCACGTCCTGCGCGCGCCACGGGTACCGCGTGGACGCGCGGCCATGGATCTCGCGCAGCGATGTCGACCCCGAGCAGCAGATCGCCCCGAACGTGCCGGCATGGTCGGCCCAGCGCGCGATCTCGACGTTCTGCGCGACGCCGAGCACGCGGGGCCAGGGCAGCGGACCATCCTGCCAGCTCCACGACACGGTGGCGTCGAGGTCGAGCTCGCGAAGCAGGCGCCAGTGCGGAGCATCGAGCACGGACTCGACCTGGCTCGCGGACTTGAACACGATGCGCGCGCCCCGCGGGATGCCGTGCTCCAGCGCCAGGCCCGACTGGAGGGTGTAGGGCGCGAGCGGCCCCATGAAGCCGAGCCCGTGTTCCTTCACCAGCGCGCGCGACCGGCTCTTCGCGGCCTTGTCGGTGCGCTCGGACAGCGCGATCAGCTCACCGTGGGGGTCTTCGTCCTGCAACAGGAGGTCGGCGTACACCAGCCGGGCCTCGCGGTCGTCGGGGTCGCGCGCGACCCTCTCGAACAGCTCGGCACGGAGGGCGTCCTGCGCGGCACGGGTGCGCTCGAGGGCGGCCACGAGGGGCTCGAGCGTGGAGAGGTCTGCGGGAGGCCCCGGATCGACGGAGCTCTGGCAGCGGTCGAGGGCCTGGGCCCAGGTGCCGACCCCGATGAAGTTCCGGACCTCCCAGGGCATGGAGTCGAGCCCGGCGGAGAGCCGCGCGATCAGGCGGGGGTCGGCCGTGTGCCCCATCAGCCCGAACGCGGCGTGCCAGAACTCGCGCCCGGACAGGAAGGGAGGGGCGTCGAGCCAGCTCCGGAGCACGTGGGTCCACCGCGGATCCGGCTCCAGCGCCGAGTGGGCGTGCAGGATCGCAACGGCGCCCTTCTGCTGGAGCTGCCCGAGATGCAGTGACAGGCGGTCGGGGATGCGCGGACCCGCGATGGACCCCGCCGAGCGGGCTTCCGCGATGGCCGACCGGCCCATGGGCAGGCAGGGATCGAGCGGATCGAGGCGGTCGATCAGGTCGGCGAGCGCTGCGGAGGGCGCGGCCCGCCAGCGCTCGATCAGCGTGCGGATCGCGCCCCGTCGGTCTCCGGCGCGGAGCAGGGACGCGGCGTCGGTCACGCGAGCGCGGGCTCCGCGAGCAGCTCGGCGATCTCGGGGATGACGGTGCGCCAGCCGCTCTCTTCGAGCGCACCGCGGGTGGTGGCGTCGCACAGGTCGCGTGCGCCGGGCTCGTCGCCGGTACGCAGCCGCAGCAGCGCCAGCAGACCGAGGAACAGCTCGCCGGCGTCTGCGGCCAGCACCTGCTCTCCGAACGTGCGAGCCGCAGTGTCGTCTTCGCGCCGCATCACGAGGAGCAGGCGCACGGTGTCGATCTGGCCCTGGACGGCATGGAGCGCGGAGCCCCCCATCGCGTCGAGCACCGCGGCCTCGGCCTCGTCGAGGCGGTCCTGCAGGGTGTACACGAGCGCGAGGCCCGCACGCGCGAAGGTCTCCGCGGGACCGCCGTGGACGTCGCGGTAGTAGCGGCTCGCGCGGTCGAGGTCGCCCGCGGAGAGGGCCAGCATGCCGAGGTTCAGGCGCGCGGCCGTTCGGCTGTTCCGCGTCGTGAGCCAGCCGGCCTCGAGACCTTCGAGCAGCCGCTGGGCCTCGGCGGTGTCGCCGACCTCCAGGGCCTCGAGCGCGGCCGTGAGCCCGTGCGACGACGCGACCCGCCGTGCGGCCCAGCCGAGCGTGAAACCGCCCATGCCGAAGAACAGGGCGGGGGCGAGCGAGTCCATCGCGACCGAGCCGACGACGATGAGCGCGAGCACGGCGGGCGTCGCGAGCGCGAGCGGGATGGCGAACAGCGCCGCGTGGAGCGGCCTCTCCCGCTGCCCGACCGCGGAGAGCACGGTGGGACGGGACTTCGCGAGGGAGCGCTCGACCTGGATCGCGACGACCCCCGCCGCGGTCATGAGCGCGATCGTGCCGATGCCCACGGGGTTCGTGAGGCGTGGGTCGACGCCCGTGAGCTGCGCGGTGAGCCCGATGGCCAGCCCGATGGTCGCGCCGCTGAGCATCCAGGCGAGCACGACGGTGCCGACCATGGTGGCGCGGCCGGAGGTCTCACGGGGTGGGGCGAACTCGTCGGTGGGCTCGTCGATCGAGGGCGAAGGCGGACTGTCGGACATCAGGGCTCTCCGATGAAGTACCCGGGACCGTCGCGGAAGTGGAGTGGGCCGAAGTGCGCGTGCATCGTGGCCGCATGGCCGTGGAGATCGCCCTCGAGCACGGCTTCGATGTAGGCCAGGCTGCTCCCGTTCTGCCGGTCGGGCAGGGGGGCGGCCTGGATCCACGCCTGCTGGCGCTCGTACGGAGCGGCCTGCCAGCGATCGCGGATGTCGGCCCACACCGCGCCGAGCGACGCCATCGCAGCCATCTCGCTGCGGTCGGCCTGCTCGAAGCGGTCTTTGATCATGCGGTAGATGTCGACGCGCTGCGCGATGGACAGCGTGAGCACGCCATCGCCCTGCACCTCGTGGCACAGCGACGCGTACGTGATCCAGCCCTCCATGTCGACCTCGGTCAACGCCAGCTTCTCCTCGTCGTCCCGTGCGTACACCGACAACGCGGGCTCGAGGATGTTCCACAGCGCGGCGTCGGACTTCCGGATCGGCCCGGAGTCGGTGATCGCGAGCCACACCTGGTGGGCGCGCTTCTCGGCGCCTTCGACCCCGGGGGTGACCTCGATCTCTCGCGCGGCGGCCCGCATCTGGTCGAGCCAGGCGAGCGTCTCCTCGGGGTTCTCCAGGAAGCGCTCCTTCACCGCGTTCACGCCGACGGCCGTCGAGCCCGCGGGCAGGGGCCGCCCGGCGAGCACGCGGAGGTACCGGGTGGGGACGCGTGCCCCTGCGCAGGTGAGCTCGGCGCCCTCCTCCTGGACGAGCACGGCGGCGTCGTCGGTGCACGGGTTCTCGGGAGCGGACGAGCAGGCCAGGAGTGCGATCAACCACATGGGTCGAACATACCGGGGTTCAGGCGCCCCTGCCGCTCGCGAGTGCGTGGGCCGTCGCGAGGATGGCGGGGAGGGCCGGATCGCCCTCGAACGGCAGGAACGCCTTCTGGGCGGCCTGGATCGCAGCACGATCCGCGGAGACCGCGACGTGGCGGCCCTCTCGCTGGACCTGCCCGCTCCCGAGGTGGATGCGTGACTCGCCGTCGGGCCCGGCCACCCGGAGCCACGGACCGTCGAGCGTGCACGCCGACGCGATGGCGAGGCGAGGGAGGACCCGCTGGAGGACGGCGTTCCGGGTGCGCCCGATCGGGGTGAGCGGACCGAACGCGAGCTGGTCCCAGTCGAACCCCCGCGGGAATCCGGCATCGGGTGCCGAGCTGCCGACACTGCTGGAGAGCACGAGCAGGTCGACCTCGCGCAGGGCTTCGGACAGCACGATGGGGTCGATGTCGGCGAGCGCCTGCGGCCCGCCGGCCGCGAGGAGCTGGACGCCGTGCGTCACGACGTACCGGAACACGGACTGGTCGTTCGTGTGCTGGATGGGCTCGACCCCGAGCACGACCTCGAGCCCGGCCACGAACAGCACGGCGTCGTTGGCGCTGTCGAAGTACCCCTGCACCCGGTACTGCCAGCCCCGCCGCTGCGCCTGGTCGAGCAGGCGCCGCTGATCGAGCAGCACCCGCGAGAACCGCGTCGACGCGAGCGCGCCGGGCTCTTCCTCGTCGGCGCGGTACACCTCGCGCCACACCTGCGGAAAGGGCTGCTCGATGCCCAGCTCCTCGATGCGATCGCGCCAGATCACCTGCCGCTCGGGGTCTTCGAGCAGGGGATGCCACAACCGGGCCGTGCTCTCGGGAGGCATGGAGAGCGGGTTCCCGCCGAGATCCGCGAGCGCGCCGTCGTGCCAGAGGGCCGCGACACCGGCGGTCCCCGCGGGCTCGACCCACCACAGGAGGCGTCGCGCGATGGGCGCCACCACCGGGTGCCGCAGGTAGCGGGCCTCGAGGTCGGACAGCGCCAGCGTTCGACCGGTGAGGGTGTGGCGCTCGATGCGATGGGCCTGGGAGGCGAGGATGCCCGTGAGGTCCTTCACCTCGGCCTTCAAGCGCTTCAAGGCGTCGGGCTCGGCGTCCTTCACGGCCTTCGGCACGGACTTCTGTGCCTTCCCGGCGGCCGTGCGCCACGCGAGCTTCGCCGCGTCTCCCTCGATCGACAGCACGGCTTCGAAGCCCGCCAGGCTCTCGGTGCGCTGACCCGAAGCGTCCAGCCCGAACGTGGGGATCGCGAGCTCTTCGAGGTCTTCGCGGGAGTGCCCGGACCGTTGACCCGCCACCGCCATCGCGCGGTCGATCTGCGTGCGCGCGCTTCCATACCGCACGCGGGTCTGGAGGCGGGTGAGGTGCGCGACCCCGCGCCCGTCGGGCATGGCGCCGAGCGTCGCGACCACGGCGTTCCCGAGCTTCGTGCTCGCGGCGCCGTGGTTCGGGATCTTCTTGTAGGCCCGCTCGCCGAACCGACCGAGGGCTGCGAGGATCTCGGGCTCCGGCACGTGGATCGCGAACCACACGAGGCCCTTGAGCAGCGTGCTGTTGGCGTCGACGGGACCGTGCGCGGTGGCCCACTGGACGGTTCGGTCGTGAAGGAGGTCGACCGTGTCGAGCCAGGACACGAGGTGGGTCGCGAACACGTCGATGCCGACGGCGTCGAGCAGGGGTTCCGCATCCGCTTCCCACCGCGCGGTGGGGCGGGCCTTGTCGCTCGCCTTCGCGGCGTGGGCGAACAGCGGGCTCCACCGCTCGGCGTCGGTGGGGGGGAGCCCGGCGAACCAGGCGTGCATGGTGCGACCCCACGGATCGTCGGGCGCGAACGGGTTCCCGGGCCCCTCACCCGTGCCGATCAGGGGCTGCAGGCGGAGCACCCGCTTGCGGTGGGCAGCGTCGGGGGAGCCGGCGAGGACGTCGCGGAGGCGGCGTACGGCGGCGGTGAGCTCGGCCGGCACGGGCCCGCTGGCGTATCGGGCCTCGATCGTCGCGATGGACGCGGCGCCGACGGGGCAGTGCCGCGAGCTGGCGAGCAGGTCGACGACCTCGACGAGCTGGGCGTCCGTGAGGGGCGTGGTCTCGACCAGGCGGTGGTGCCAGCTCATCCAGACCGTCCGCGAGACGTAGCCGCCCGCGCTCGCGTCCCGCACGGCCTCGATGGCGATCCGGGCGCGCAGCTCTGGCGAGGCGTCGAGGATCGCCCGCGCTTCGGGCGTGTCGGGATCGACGCCCGTGTCGTGCTCGCTCGGGCGGGCCCGCCACCAGGCGTCCATGAGCGCTCGCTCCGGTGTGGGCTCGGCGAGCCCGACCTGTCGGAGCATGCTCGTGAGGAAGTCCTTCCACGCCATGGCGCCTCCACGAAAAAGCCCCGAAGCATCGCTGCTCCGGGGCCCTTCGGTTCGGATTCGGTCGGTCTACAGCTTCTGGGAGTAGAACTCGATGATGGCCGCCTCGTTCAGGTCGAACGGCAGATCGTGCCGGTCGGGCCTGGACGTGAGCTTGCCGGTCGCCTTCGCCGGATCGAAGTCGAGCCAGGAGGGGCGCGGGAGCCCGGCCGACTGCTCGATGACCTCGGTGACGTAGGACTTCGTGCGGGTCTTCTCGCGGATCGCGATCTCGTCGCCCGGCTTCACCTGGAAGCTGGGACGGTCGACGCGCTGGCCGTTCACGGTGACGTGACCGTGCACGACGAGCTGGCGCGACGCGGGGATCGTGCGAGCGAGGCCGAGACGCCAGACCAGGTTGTCGAGGCGGGACTCGAGCAGGAGAAGGAGGTTCTCTGCGGCGTTTCCGCGCATGCGGGACGCCTTCTTCACGTAGCCCTGGAACTGCTTCTCCAGGATGCCGTAGTGGAAGCGGGCCTTCTGCTTCTCGAGCAGACGGACCTTGTAGTCACTGGGCTTCGGCCTACGCTTGGTGCCGTGCTCACCGGGGGGGAACGGACGATCCAGGGTCGGAGTCGTCGTCAGACCGGGAAGCACCGTGCCCACGCGCCGGCACTTCTTGAGCCGGGGTCCACGATAACGCGCCATGATTGGCTCCTCGTCGGGTGCTGTGTGTCGGGCCGGGGGCTCGAAATCGGGAGGATCGCGGGCCGGCCCGTTGGGGAAACGGGTGGATTACTTGATTTCGCGGTGAAGCGTGACGCGGCGGAGGTACGGGTTGTACTTCTTGAGCTCGAGACGCTTCGGCGTGTTCTTCTTGTTCTTCTGCGACGTGTAGCGGGACATGCCGGGAACTCCGGTCTCCCGCTGCTCGGTGCACTCGAGGGTGATCACCTGCCGCGCGACGTTCTTCTTCTTGGCCATCGGGGCCCCCTTGGGATCCAGATCCGAACCCAGCGCCCTTAAAGCACCCCGGAGACGCGCGCAAGCAGGGAACCGTCGAGGCACCACGGGATGGGCCGTGCTATCCGCGAAGTCATGTGGACCCTCCTGCTGATCGCCTGCTCCGGGCCGACCCCGACCCCTGATCCGAACGACACCGACACGGATGTCGACACCGACACGGACGACACCGACGTCCCGCCCGGTGGAGATGCCGCGCTCGTGGCCGACCTGCTGGCCGGAGTGGGGGAGGTCGGGGAGGTCGTCCAGACGGTCGCGTGGTCGGGCGGATGGCCCGTGAGCGACGGAACGACGTACACGTTCGTCTACGTGGCGTCGGGCGACTGGTCGGTGGCGGGCGACTTCAACGACTGGGTGCCCGAGCCGATGGACTGCTCCCGCGGGTACTGCGTGGCCCAGGTGACGATCGAGGGCGACCCGGCGGGCTCGAAGTACAAGCTCACCGACGGAACCGCCTATGTGGCCGACCCCGTTGCCCGATCGTACGGCTACGACGAGTTCGGCGAGGTGTCGTACGTGCGCCCGCCCGGCGACACCTGGCGTCTCGACCGGTGGCCCGCTGCAGAGGGCACGAGCGTGGATCCGCGGACCCTGCGCGTGTACGTGCCGCCGGGGGCGGGCCCGTTCCGTGTGCTGTACGCGCACGACGGCCAGAACCTGTTCGATCCCGCCGCGCTCTGGGGCGGGTGGCGCCTGCAGGACGCCCTCGCCGCGAGCCCGATGCTCGTGGTGGGCATCGACAACACGGCGGCCCGGTTCGACGACTACACGCACGTGGCGGACCAGCTCGATGCGCTCGGTCCGACGCCCGTGGGCGGGAACGGCGACGCCTACGCCGACTTCGTGCACCAGGTGGTGCGTCCGCACATCGAAGCGACGTACGGGTCGAACGGGGTCGACGGCCAGCTCGGGAGCTCGCTCGGGGGGCTGATCTCGCTCCACGTCGCACACCGGTTCCCCGGCCAGTACGACTTCGTCGCGAGCCTGTCGGGCACGCTCGGCTGGGGGCGGTTCGGGGATCTCGGCGAGGCCATGGAGACGCGCTGGCTCACGTCCGACCCGGGCGGCGTGGTCTACCTGTCGAGCGGCGGCGGCACCGGTCCCGACGGGGTGTGCGCGGATCCCGACGGCGACGGGTTCCCGGAAGACGATCCCGACTCGAGCGACAACTACTGCGAGACCCGCCAGATGGCCGATGCGCTCGCGGCCGCGGGCCGCACGTGGGATGCCGACCTCGTCCACTGGCACGAGCCCGGCGCGCAGCACAACGAGGCCGCGTGGGCCGCGCTCGTCTCGCAGCCGCTCGGGATCTTCGCGGCCATCCAGCCCTGAGGGTCAGCCCTTCGCGAGGCGGTCGACCAGCGCGGTGACCTGGGGATCGGCCGTCCGGTACGCCACGATCGCCACGTCGAGCGCACCGAGACCGGGCGTCTTCAGCGCCCGCTCGATGGCCCCGAGGATCCAGGCGGGGTCGTTGCGGAACACGCCACCACCGATGAGCGTGAGCAGCACGAGCTCGTTCCCGGCCTTCGCAGCGTTCAGCGCGGCGGCGATGAGCGTCGCTTCGTAGCTCGCTTCGAGGACCACGCGCGCGAGCGGCTCCCAGTCGGCGGGCTTCCCCTCGCCGTACCCGAGGGCCAGCGCGGCTCCGTACACCTGCGTGACGTGGTGGCCGGCCCCGGGCAGTGTGACCTCGACGTCGCGGTGCACTCCGACACGCAGGGCCGCTCGGAGCGCGTCGCGGCCGGCCTCGTCGAGCCCACGGATGTGGGAGGACGTGTGCGTGCGGCCTTCTTCGGTGAGCAGGGCGTAGCCGTTCTGCATCCTCCACAGCGACCGCTCACGGACCGCCGCGGCCGTCGGCGAACCTGGTTCGTCCCTTCGGGACCGCGGCTCACGGTTGCCCAGGAGGTCGCCGACGCCCTTCAGGCAGTCGATCTGGTGCAGCTTGCTCTGGCCGATCTGCCCGTCGACCGGCACGAAGTAGTTCCGGTAGATCGTTCCCGCGCCGCACGACACCGCACAGGCCGGGCCCTGGGTGCGGTCGTTCTCGTAGATGCCGACGCCCTCCTCGGGGTGCACGTCGGGGCTCACCATCTCGAGCAGGTTGAACTGAGAGGCCGCCTGGAACGTGGCGTTCGCGTTCGCTGGGTCGGCGTGGAGCGCGCGGGCGTCTCCCACCACCTGGCGCAGCGTCGGGGTGCCCTTACGGGGCGCCTTCGCGAGCTCGGCCCGCAGCTCCGCGAGGCTCGGGATCCCGAGCGTGCCGCACCCGTAGGACCTCCCGTTCGCCGAGGACGTCATCCGGTCGCCCGACACGGAGATCTTCTCGCGCACCTGCGACGGGGACATCTCCGCGAACCCCATCAGCGTCTCGAACCACATGTCGCCCTCTAGAGCGTGAACGACTCGCCGCAGCTGCAGGAGCGCTTCGCCGCCGGATTGTGGAACACGAACCCGCTCCGGACCAGCGTGTCTTCGAAGTCGAGCTCGATGCCGTTCAGGAACAGGTACGACTTGCGGTCGACGCACACCTTCACGTCGTCGAACTCGAACGTCTTGTCGCCATCGCCGGGTGCAGCCACCCAGTCCATGTCGTACATCATGCCGCTGCAGCCGCCGCTCGTGACGCGCAGGCGCAGCCAGGGCTTTCCATCGTCGTGCTCGGCGACGAGCGCACGCACACGGGACTTCGCATTCTCGGTGAGGGAGACGGCCATGGTCGCTCCTTAACCCGTCGGACGGGCGTGCATCGCGCCGTCCTCGATCGACAGCTCGACGGACAGCGTTCCACCCGCCGGAACACCGCGCTCCCGCATGAACGCGAACACCTGCTGGCCCCAGTGGGACGGCTCTCCCGGGCGGTTGTGCAGGACCAGCGCGTCGTCCATGCGCGCCTCGAACCACACCATCACACCGGCCACCGGGCCTGCTTCGGACACGGGGAGATCGATGCGGACGCGTGATTCCGCCGTGGCACCCGTGCCGAGCGCGAGGTCGTGCACGAGGACCGCCGGACCGACGGGCTCTTCGGCGAGCGTGACGTACGTGTGGGGCGCGTCGCTCTGGAGCCCCTCGAGCACCGGGCCGAAGTCGAGATCGAACCGCCGGGCGAAGCCCTGAACCTCGCGCAGCGCGGCCCGGGCTTCGCGGGCCGAGTCGGACGCGCGCACCGCCGCCGCGTACACGGACAGGTGCTGCGGCGCGAGCAGGCCTCCCTCGCGCACCCACGGTCGGGTCGCGTTCGTGACCTCCACCACGCCCTCGTAGAACGGGTCGGCGTTCAGGAGCTCCGAGAACGCGACATCGACCTCGCGCGGCTCGAGATCCTCGATGCGACCGCGCAGCACGGTGACGGGCAGGCCGTTCCGCTTCATCAGGGCTTCCGCGACGTCGGCGATCTCCGTGGGCTCGACCGCGATCACGTGCTGCGCGCCGAGCCGGGCCGCGATGGCCGACAGCACGCCCGTGCCGCATCCCACCTCGAGCACGCGGTTCCCCGGGGCGTGTCGCGCCAGGAAGTCGACCAGCACGGCGTTCCTGGCGTCGTCGCTGAGAAGCCGGAGGTGTTCCCAGGGGTTCCCGAAGAGCGAGCCGTCCATCGCCCGACTGTACGGGGATAGGGTTCCGGCGATGGACGTGTACCTCGACAACCACAGCACCACGGCCTGCGATCCGCGCGTGCTGGACGCCATGATCCCGTGGTTCACCCAGCAGCCGGGCAACGCCGCCAGCCGGTCCCACAAGTGGGGCTACGCGGCGCGCACCGCCACCGAGCACGCGCGGTCGCAGCTCGCGGAGCGGCTGGGCTGCTCGCCGAAGGAGGTCGTGTTCACGAGCGGGGCGACGGAGGCCGACAACCTGGCGATCCTCGGGGTGCTGCGCGCGAACCGGGATCGCGGGGATCACCTCGTCACCGTCGCCACGGAGCACAAGGCCGTGCTCGACGCCGCGAAGCAGGCGGAGCGGGAGGGGTTCCGCGTCACGATCCTCCCGTCGCAGCCGGACGGAACGGTGGACGTCGCCGCGGTGGAGGCCGCGCTCACGGATCGTACGGTGCTCGTGAGCGTGATGTGGGCGAACAACGAGGTGGGCGCGCTCCAGCCCATCGAGCGCATCGTCGAGGTGTGCCACGCGCGCGAGGTCTGGGTGCACACCGACGCCGCGCAGGCGCTCTCCACGTGTGCGCTCGACGTTCGGTCCGTGCCGGTCGACCTCATGAGCGTGTCGGCGCACAAGGCGTACGGTCCGAAGGGCGTGGGGGCGCTGTTCGTGCGCCGCGGTCGCCCGCGCATCGCCATCGAGCCGCTGCAGCACGGAGGGGGGCACGAGCGCGGGATGCGGTCGGGCACGCTGCCGGTGCCGCTGATCGTGGGCTTCGGGGTGTGCGCGTCGCTGTTCGACGCCGCCGAGGTCGATCGGGTGCGCACGCTCCGGGATCGCCTGCGCGACGGGCTGCTGGCGGTCGGCGGGGTGACGGTGAACGGCCCGCCGCACCGGCTGGCGGGCAACCTGAACGTGTCGATCGACGGGGTCGAAGCCGAAGCGCTGATGCTGGGCTGCCGGTCCATCGGCATGTCGTCGGGCTCGGCGTGCACGAGCGCGACGCTGGAGCCGAGCCACGTGCTCCGCGCCATGGGGATCGACCGCGACGTGGCGGCGAGCTCGATCCGCTTCGGGGTGGGGCGGTTCAACACGGAGGCCGAGATCGACTTCGCCGTGTCCGCGCTCACGGCGAAGATCGCCGAGCTGCGCGCGATGGCGCACCTCTACGAGGTCTGAGGGTAGGCTCGCCCCGGGGGTCGGAGGCGCGATGACGAGAGCTGTGGCCGCACTGACGATCGGGCTTGCGCTCGCGTGCGGGGGCGGGAGCACCGGGTTCAAGCACGTCGCGACCGGGGAGCTCACGCTCGAGCTGTCGGGTGCGATGTCGGGAACGCTGCGTCCCGGTGCGATGACGCCGACGGAGATGGACGCGAACGTGGGTCTCTACGATCCGGGTCCGCCGTACCCGACGCCTCCGGACGGTCGCTGGGTGGCGGAGAGCATCACGCACGAGGCGCAGCAGTCGTCGCCGTGGCAGCTCGAGGTCGACGCGATGGAGACGGCGCTCGAGTGGACCGGGGGATGCGGCACGGCGAGTCCCGACCTGCACGCTCCGATCTCCGTGTTCGTGTTCGACGAGGGGGGAACGGTGAGCGTCGCGATGCTGGTTCCGCTCTCGGACTCACGGACCGTCGCGGCCGTTGGCGAACCTGGTTCGTCCCTTCGGGACCGCGACTCGGGCTCTGCTCAGTTCGAAGGGCGAGGGCCGGGAACGATCGGGGACCACGGCACGATCGACATCGAAGGCACGTGGAAGCTCGGATGGTGTGGGTCTCCCGGAGGAGCCGAGACCGTCGTGGGGCCGGGCACGGTGCGGATCTCTTGGACGGTCGACCGGGCGACCGAGCGCACCTACGAAGCGCCGCCCCGTCGCGCGTTCTGACCGTCAGCGCCGGACGAGGCGCACCGGGAGCGGCATGGCCGGACGGAGCGTGACGTGGGGTTGGGCACGGATCGGCCCGTCCCACAGGGGCTCGATCCGGTAGTGCTTCGCGAGCACGGCGGTGACCGCGGCCAGCTCGAGCATCGCGAAGTGGTTGCCCACGCACACGCGCTTCCCGCCGCCGAACGGGACGAAGGCGTAGCGGTGGAGGCCGTCGAGCGACCCGTCGAGCCAGCGATCCGGGCGGTAGGCGTGCGGATCGTCGAAGCGCCGGGGATCCCGGTGCAGCGCCCACAAGGGCAGGAGCACCTGGGTTCCGGCCTCCAGCGCCATTCCGCGCAGCGTCACGTCCTCCTCGGGCTCGCGACCCGACATCCACGCGGGCCCGTACAGACGGAGGGATTCCTTCAGCACCGCCTGGAGGACCTCGTTCGTGCGGAGCGCTTCGGCATCGAGCTCGGCGAGGGAGGCGTGCAGGCGCTCCTGGACCTCGGGATGCTGCGCGAGCAGGGCCCCCACGAAGGCCAGCGTGCTGGCGCTGGTCTCGTGACCCGCGACGAACAGCGTGATGACCTCGTCGCGCACGTCGCGGTCGTCGAACGCGCGCCCGTCTTCGTCGCGTGCCGCGAGCAGCCTCGACAGGAGGTCGTCTCCGGCGGGCTTGCCGCGGCGCTCGGCGATGAGCTCGTACACGACCCGATCGAGGGTGTCGATGGCTCCGCGGTACCGGCGGCGGGACGCGGTGGGCACCCACTTCGGGAGGAGCGCTTTCGGGCTGGTCTGGTGGGCGACGAAGTGATCCTGGCCGGTGCGCAGGGCTTCTTCGACCACTGCGAACCGGTCGCCCAGCTGGAGACCGAACAGCGACTCCACCGCGACCCGCATGGCGATGTCGAGCATGCGCCCGTGCAGCTCGGCCTCTCCGGGCTGCAGGGCTTCCTCGGCCTGGCGCACGAAGCCGTCGAGGTAGCGCTGGCTGGCCGTGGGCGTGAAGCTCGGTGCGATGAGCTTGCGGTGACGGCGCCAGTGCTCGCCTCCGCTCGTGAGCAGGCCTTCGCCCATGGCCTCGGAGTGCATGCGGACCACGCGGTGCCGGTGCGCGTTCCGACCGGGCCCGGTGTACAGGGCCTCGTAGTCGTCGGGGTCGTACAGGAACACGAACCGCACGGGCCCGAGGCGCGCAGACACGCGGTCTCCGTAGCGCTCGCGGAGCCACACCTGGAACTGCAGGCGGTCGCGCGAGAAGCGGCGCAGTGCCCGAACGAGCCCGAGCCCGCGGGGCCCGGGGAGGGACGTGCTCACTCCAGGGCCGCCAGCGCCGTGCGGATCTCGGACATGGAGCGCTTCGCCTCGGCATCTGTGCTGTCGGCGAGCGCCTCGAGCCCGCGCTGCCAGGTGGCGACGGCGAGCTCCTCCTCGCCGGCCTCCTCGAACAGGGCGCCGTACTGGAACCACCCGGCTCCGCTGTGCGGATGGACCGCGAGCAGCGCTTCGAAGGCCTCGCGGGCGGCGTCGGTCTGCCCGGCCTTCTTCAGCTCGAGCGCGACCCCGTACATCGCCAGGCGGTCGCCGGGCTTCTTCTCGAGCCAGGACTGGTAGTGCTGCAGCATCGACATGGGGGCACCCTACAGCGAGCGCACGTACGCCGCGAGGGCCTCGATCTCCGCGGTGTCGGCGGGCGCGGTGTCGTGGGCGGCGATGGCCGCTTCGAGCGTGGGCGCGCTGCCGTCGTGGAGCCAGGGACCGGTGTCCCACGCGCCCAGGAGGGTGGGCGTGTCGAGCCCGTCGAGGGGACCGCCGAGCCGCTGCCCGCTCGCTGGGGTGAGCGTTCCCACGTCGTGTCGGACGTCGAGCGCGCTGTCGGTGAACAGGGGCGGTGGGTGGCAGGTCTCGCAGCCCGAGGCCGCGAACAGGGCCGCACCGTCGGGCGGTTCGGGGTGTGGGCTCGCGGGCGTCTGGTCGAGCGTGGACACATACGCCGCGAGGGCGTCGAGGTCGGCGGACAGGCCGGCCTTCGGGGGCCCGAGGGGCGTGTCGGCGAGCGCGAAGTCGGCGTCACTCATCAGGCCCGTGCCGCCGAAGGCGTTGCGGATGTCGTGCTCGAAGTCCTGGATCTCGTCGAAGTTCCCGGACCAGTGGACGGGACCCATCCCGGTTCCGGCGCGACCGAGCAGCGTGGACGTGTTCCGCAAGCCCTCGCCACGCCCGGTGAAGTCCCAGGTCTGCCCGTCGTGATCGCCGCCCGGGTGGCAGGCGGCACACGAGATGTAGCCACCGAGCGCGATGCGCGGATCGCGGGAGTCGTGGAAGATCTGCTTTCCACGTAGGACCTCGGGCGTGAGCGGATCCTCGGGGACCGTGTCGTGGCTCCACAGGAGCGGGGGCGGGACGCGCAGGTCGGTCACGTCGAAGGCCCGGATCTGGCGGTCGAGCGTGGCGTTCACGTACAGGGTGCCGCCATCTGCGGAGAGCGCGATGCCGTCGATGCCCTGCCCGGCGTCCTGGAGGCTGCCCGTGGGCTCGCCGGTGAACGCGTCGATCACGAGCACGGTGCCGGTGCCCGGGAAGGCCACGAACACGAGCTCTCCGAGCGGGCTCGTCGCGAGTGCGCCCACGGGCCCCTGGTCGTCGTACTGCCGGCGGTAGAGCTCGGCTCCGGTGACGGTGTCGAACGCGGCGACGAAGCCGCGCACGGTGGTCTCGAAGGTGAGATCCTGCCCGTCGCGCAGGGTTCCGCGGGCGGTGTTCGAGATCGTTCCGCCGACGAACACGGTGCGGCCGTCGGGGCCGGGCGCGAGCTGCAGGAGGTTCGGCACGCCGCGGTTCCCGGTGTCGCTGTCGGGCCCGGTGTCGTACGGGACCTCGAGCGCCTCGCCCGGCAGGTACAGCGTGCCTGCGTCGGCATCGCTGCGGAACCTCGCCGCGACCGCGCCGATGTCGAGATCGACCACGGATCGGGGGTCGGGCCCGACCTCGGTGAGGCTCACGTCGGTGACGTTCGTGATGCGCGCGATCTGGCCGGTTCCCGACAGGGTGACGACCCACTCGCCATCGCGGTACGCGAGCGCCGACGGCCGGCTCGCCTCGGGGAGCGGGACCTCCTGGAGCAGGGTGCTGCCGAACGGGAAGTGCACGAGCCGCGGGGGCTCCGTGCAGAGCACCGAGATCTGCGGGAGCACGGTGACGCCCCGCGGCTCGCCGCCGCTCGAGCACGTGGGCGTGACGACCGCGCCTTCGGCGTTCGCGACGAACAGCACGTTCGTGCCCTCGACGATGCCCCACACGCGCCCGTCCGGACCCACCGTGAGGGTGCTCGAGCCTCCGGGGCGCACCTCCGCCAGCGGCGGGTGCACGGTCACGCGGATGCTGCTCGTGCGGGTGGAACCGTCGTCCGCGGTGACCTGGAGGATCGCCGTGCGATTGCCCGGCGTGCGGTAGATGTGGGTGGGCGCGGCCGTGGTGTACGTCGTGCCGTCTCCGGCGTCCCAGAGCCAGGCGACCGCGCCCGTCGAGGCAGAGCCGTCGAGCTTCACGGAGACGCCCACGGGCACGGTCCGGTCCGGCCCTGCATCCGCAACGAGCTCGACGGGGACGGGCTCGATGGGGGAGGGGCCCGTACAACCCGCACCCAGCAGCCACAGGATCATGCTTCCTCCGGTCCCGGCCTCACGGGGTGGCGTCGAACCGTCGCCAGTCTCCGTCGAACAGGCGCTCGTGCGGCCGATACTGCGCCTTGTAGTTCAAGTGCGCGCAGTCTCCCACGTACAGGCCCAGGTAGAGGTGCTCACGACCGGTGCGCCGGCACAGCTCGATCTCCTGGAGCACGCTGAACACGCCGGGAGACAGGCGTGACAGGGCGGGGTCGGGGTCGAAGTAGAAGTACACCGATGACATGGAGCGCTCGCCGAGGTCGACGATGCCCACGCCCACGAGCCGGTCTTCGTACCAGTACCGCATCTCCATCGTGGGGAAGCAGCTGTGCACGAGCCAGCTCGTGTACCCGATGGCGGTCATCTCGGTGTCGTCGGTGGCCACGAGGTCGCGCTGGCGCTTGTGCCGGTTGAACAGCGCGAGCTTCTCGGGCGAGAACGTGGGTGGGCCGTACTCGATGCGGCCGGCGTCACCCCACCGGTTCAGCACGCGCCGCTGGGACTTGCTCGGACGGAACTCGTCGACCGGGATGCGGAGCCCCTCGCAGGCGGAGCAGGTGGGGCAGGCCGTTCGGTAGAGGCAGGCCCCTACCCGCCGCTCGGCGTTGGCGAAGCGGACGTCGGCCTCGGCGAGCGTGAGGCGCCGCAGCTGACGGTAGAGCGGCATCCGCGCGATCTGGCCTTCGCGGTAGGGGCAGCGCTGGAGGCCGTCGTAGACGAGCTTCTGCATCCCCGGATCATAGCGCGCCCGCTGCGCTCGGTTCAGGGAGCGTGTCGACGTGCGGGGCCCCGGCGATCTGGGCATCGAGCCAGGCGAGCACTTCTCCGCGGCGCATCGGGCCGATCTGGTTGAGCACGACGGCGGCCACGACCAGCAGCGCGGGGTGCGAGTCGGTCACGTCGGTCGACAGGAGGGTGCGGAGGTGGCTGAAGCACTGCTCGAGCCGCCAGGTGCCCTGGCCCTGCATCTGCGTGACCACCCAGTCGTGCAGGATGAGCGCGGGGCCGTAGGGGCTGCGCTCGAGCATCTCGTGGATCGCGTCGACCGCGCCCTCGGCGTCGTCGAGGAAGAGGCGCAGGAGTGCCCAGCGGAACAGGCAGATCTCGCTGTCGGCGCAGCGCGGGGTGCCCATGCCCCACTCCATCCACAGCGACACGGCCCCGTCGACGGCGGAGCTCACGTGCGGACGCATGACCGAGAGCACGATGGCGGCCGTGGCGAGGCGCAGGCGCTCGGACGGGGGCGCGGTGTCGATGGTCTCGTCCTCCACGAGCAGGAGCGCGCCGACCATGGCGTCGGCGAGGGGGTCGGCCCACTGGGGCATCTCGTGGCCGTCGCGGCTGGCGAGGATTGCGATGGCGAGGGCTTCACCGGCAGCCTTGAACGACCCCACCCGGTCTCCGAAGCGGAGCTGGATCATCAGGCGGACCATCAGGCGCGCGTCGGGGAGTCGGTGGATGTAGGGGTCCATGGGACGCCTCCTGCCTTCTATGACAACCACCAGACGTCCGAGGGTCCCCAGATGTTTGTCGGGGCTTGTCTCGGAGGGTCACCGGGACCGGGCGCCGAGCGCCTTCTCCAGCAGGTCGGCATCGTGGAATCCGCGCCCACCGTCGGCGAGTCGGACGATCACCAGATCCTCGCTCGGGATGACGTACAAGCGCTGATCGTCGTGCCCGGCGGCCACCACGAGATCGTCCGGGCCGTCGTTCCAGAGGATCGGGCCCTCCTCCTCGAGCCGGCTCCCTCCGACGAGCGCGACGTCGTCGTCGACCTCGCGATTCAGCCACCAGGTGCGCCCATACGCGGGATTCGCGACCGACCCCTGCATGCAGCCCGACAGGGCGCCTTCGGGCAGGACCCGCTGGCCGAGGAACTCGCCGTCGTCGCGCACGAGCACGCCGTACTTGGCCCACTCGTTGGCGGTCGTGAACGCGCCCGCGGACAGCATGGGATTCCCGGCGGGATCGCGGATCCACCCCGCCCTACGCAGGCCGATCGGGTCGAGCACGCGCTGTTCGAGGTACGCGAGCGGGTCGCCGCCGATCTTCCGCGTGACGAGCTCGCCGAACACGTTGAAGTGCGCGGGCCCGTAGTCGAAGACCTCGCCGGGCGCGGTGTTCCAGCGCAGGTCGACCGAGTACGCGTACTTGTCCTCGATGCTCTGGCTGACGCCCAGCATGTCGAGCGTGAGCCGGAGCGGCTGGCGCATGCCGGACGTGAGGTGCAGCAGGTCGTCGGGGGTGAGCGCAGCGGCGGCTTCGTCGAGCTCGGGCAGGGTGTCGCGGACGCGCTCGTCGGGCGTGATGAACCCGTCCTCGCGGGCGGCTTCGAACAGCGCGCACGTGAAGCTCTTGGTGCCGCTGAACAGGTGGTGCGGCTCGCTGAGGGCATGCCCGTTCTGTCCGGTCTCGAACACGACGGTGTCTCCGCGGATCACCATGAACGCGAGGCCGCGGTGGGCCTCGGAGTACGCGGCGGCGTCTTCGTACCGGGCGAGCTCTTCGCCGGTGGCCGGGACGCGCTCGAAGGTGTCGTCGACCGGGATGGGGTCCGTGAAGTCGACCTTCTCACGGCATCCGCAGCCGATGAGGAGCACGAGGACGGCGGGTGCGAGCCCGGAGCGGCCGGACGCGAGCAGGGCACGGGACATGGGACCTCCAGGCATTGGACCCGCGAGCGGCCCGGATCCGAAACGGATGCCGTGGTTATGGCATCCCGGAGGGGTGCGCGTGGCTCACGAGATCCGGGTGTTCGGAAGCTATGCGGGCGTCGACGCCGACGCCTGGGATGCCGTGGTGGGCGATCGCAGCCCATTCCTCGAGCACCGGTTCCTGCACGGCCTGGAGTCGTTCGGCTGCGCTTCGCCCGACTCGGGCTGGGTCCCGCGGCCGATCACGGGCTGGGAGGACGGCGAGCTGGTCGCGATCGCGCCGGGCTGGGTGAAGCTGCACAGCATGGGCGAGTTCGTCTACGACCACGGCTGGGCGGACGCCGCGCAGCGCGCCGGCTTCGACTACTACCCGAAGCTCGTGGTGGCTTCGCCGTTCAGCCCGGTCACGGGCGACCGCCTGCTCGTGAAGCGCGGCTTCGACGAGGAGCGCTGGCGGGCGGGGCTCGTGCAGGGTCTGCAGGCGGCCTCGGAGGACTGCCACGGCATCCACGTGCTGTTCGACACGGCTGACGAGGCCCGCGCGCTCGAGGGTCTCGGAGGGTTCACCCGCACGCAGTTCCAGTTCTGGTGGCACAACGAGGGGTACGCCGACTTCGAGGACTTCCTGTCGCGCTTCAAGAGCAAGACGCGCAACAAGATCCGGCGGGAGCGGAAGGAGGCCCAGCAGCTCCGGATCGAGGCGGGTACCCGTCCCGATGCCGAGCGGCTGAAGGCCCTGCACCGGTTCTATCGGAGCACGTGCCGGCAGTTCGGGCCGTGGGGACGGGTGTACATGAGCGAGGCCTTCTTCCTGCACCTCGGCGAGGTGTGGGGAGATCGCCTGCACTACGTCATCGCGTGGGACGGCGAGACGCCGGTGGCGGGCGCGTTCAACGTGGTGAAGGGCAAGCGCCTGTACGGGCGGCACTGGGGCTGTACGGAGGAGCACCGGTTCCTGCACTTCGAGGTCTGCTACTACCAGGCGATCGAGTGGTGCATCGCGCACGGTCTCGAGGTGTTCGAGCCGGGCCACGGGGGCGGCCACAAGTACAAGCGCGGGTTCGTGCCGGAGACGACGTACTCCTCGCATTGGTTCCCGAAGAACGCCGAGCTGCACCACGGTCTCGCGCGGTACACGGCCCAGGAGCGCGCGTCGGTCGCGGCCCGCGTGCGCGAGCTGAAGGGGGAGTCGCCGCTCCGACCGCTGGAGGGCGACGACGAGCCGTGAGGGCGGCCGACCGGATCCCGAGATCCGGCCGGCAGCCCGTGGTCGTGCCTCAGTTCTTCCCGCGGTGACGGGAGGATGCGTTGTAGCGTCGCGTTCCGCCCACGTCGGGACGGGGTGCGCGGGGGCCCTGCTTCGCGAGCGCTTCGCGATCACGGGCCTCCCGGCGCTTCTGGTTGCGGCGCTGGGCGCGGTTGAGCTTCGCTTCGGGGTTCTGTTCGGGCGCAGACATGCGGCCCTCCGGGGAGAGAAGTGACGGACGGGGTGGAGAGCGGTCGCGAACGCAGGCTCGCGACGGCTCCGACAGCGGGCGTCAGTGGTCCATGGAAGCACTCGGGACCCGCCGGGCTCGAAGCTGGGAGCGGCGGGAGGGTCGGAAGGGAAGGGCGGCCCCCGGAAGGGAACGCAGCTACCGGCCTACGCGAGTGTGTCCATCGTCGTCGTCTCTCCTGACCTCGTCATCGTACCGGAACCGCGGCAGACGAGCAAGGCGCGGAGTAGAGGACGGTCCTCGAGGAGATGCGGATGACCCTGTGGATTCTGGCTGTGCTCGCGCTGTTCGTCGTCCAGACGCTCATCCCGGCGACCTTTCGGTGGGTGGTCGCGCCGAGCGACCGCGTGGGCTCGCTCGTCACCGCGCTGGGCTCCCGGGATGCCCCGCCCCCGATGCCGGTGATGGGCGAGCGTGCCGCCCGCGCGCTGGCGAACCTGCACGAAGCGCTTCCGGTGTTCGTCACGATCGCGCTGCTGCTCGAGATCCGCGGAGATCCGGGCTCCTGGGCGCAGGGCGGTGCCGCGGTGTTCCTCGGCGCACGGGTGCTGTACGTTCCGGCCTACCTCTCGGGCATCCCGGGCGTGCGCTCGACCGTGTGGGTGGTGTCGTGGCTCGGGCTGGGCGCGATGCTCGTGGAGCTGCTCGCGCCCGGCGCCTGAGCGCTACTGGCCCTGCTTCTCGGCAGCCGCCGCGGAGTCGCGGTGGTTGTACGGCGGGTCGTACTTCTTGTTCTCGGGCTGGATCGGAGACGTGCTGCGACCGCGGCTCGCGTAGCTCGTGGTGTAGAAGTCGGTGCGGCGGTTGGCGGCCATTCCGGACGCCGTGGAGTTGGACGCCACGGGGTACTTCCACCCGAACGAGGCCGTGTAGACCTTGCGATCGGGGTTGTGCTTCGCGAGCTCCTCCTTCACGGCCTCGGCCCGGCGACCCGCGAGATCCTGGTTGTACCCGAACGTACCCGAGGTGCTGGTGTGCCCCTCGAGCCAGATCTCGTCGATGTTCATGCGATCCATGTCTTGCGAGGCCTTCGCGATGACCGCCAGGCCCTCGGGCGTGATGACATCGGAGTCGTACTCGAAGGGGATCTGCGGGAGATCGAGCTTCTCGGGCACCTCTTCGGGAGGCGCCGGGGGCGGCGTGGGCTGGCTGTCGTTGATGTCGAGCCCTTCGTGGGCGACCTCGAGCGTCTCGATGGCGAGCTCGGATCCGCCGCTCTTGAGCTGCGGGCCCTCCCACGAGACCGGCCAGCCGTTGCGGAAGTTGAACCTGCGGATCTCGTCGCCCGCCTCGTTGTACATGACGATGGCGCCGTCGCGGGTGTCCTTCCAGTTGTCCTGGAGGAACTGGTCTCGCCACTCGAGCAGCTCCATCGACGTGTGCGTGGAGGTGCGGAGCACGATGTTCTCCCAGCGCGACTGGCCGGGACGCTTGTGGGTGCGACCGTTCAGGCCGCCCTCCTCGATCTCGAACACCTGCGCCGACGACTTCAGCCCGGAGCACTCGTGGAAGTGTGCGACCTCGACGAGAGGGTTGCTACCGCCGGCACTGTTGGACTTCCGCTTCAGCATCAGCCCGAAGTAGTGCGCGCCAAACGGATCTTCGCGAAACGCCATTTCGCCTCCCCGGGGCAGAGGACAACCCCATCACGATTCTGCGCGAAAACGGGAGGGATTGCCAGTCACGTCGCGTCACGCGCGCCAGGGCGGGCCCGCGCTCGCGACGGGTCAGCCGAACAGGCCCATGAGCCAGGCGCGATCGATGCCCAGCACCTGGAGCACCGCGGTGCCCACGCCCATCAGGCCCTCGCCCGCGATCAGCCCGCTCGCGACGGCGAACCCGAGGTCGTCGGCGGTCTTCCCGTCGATCCGGCGCCACAGCTGGTAGGCGAGCATGCCGACGCACATCGCGATGCTGTAGTAGGCGGGCACGATGAACGCGACGCCGACCGCGAGGCCCGACGGCAGCCAGACCGGGTTCTTCGCGACCTTCCGGACGACGGGCACGGCGATCCCGAACAGGAGCCCGACCAGCACGGCGTACTCGGCGTTCGGGGGCAGGGCGTCGAGGCCCTGGGCGAGCACCCGAGCCATGCCCGCCCAGGCGTGGGCGGCGGGAGCGGGCATCGACTTGAGCGGGAGCCCGTTGGCGTCGAGCTCTCCGACACCTCCGATGTCCCACGCGGCGTCGAACAGGAGGTAGATCGGCACACACACGAAGATGCCGGCGCCAATCCCGCACAACTGCGCGATCATCTGCTTGCGGGGCGACGCGCCGAGGAGCCAGCCGGTCTTGAGGTCTTGCATCATGTCGCCGGCCTGGCTCGCACCGGAGCCCGTGATGGCGGCCGTCATCAGGTTCGTCGTCACGCTGCCGGGCGCGATGCCGCCGTAGACGAGCTGGGTGACCTTGCCCATGCCGCCGATCGGGTTGATGTCGGTCTCGCCGGTCGACCGGACCGCGATGGCGGCGAGCACGGACGACAGGGCGACCGCCAGGACCGTCATCAGCGGGTGGATGTCGAACAGCATCCACGAGGCGAGCACCGTGAAGGTCGCGGCCACGACGAGCCCGCCGATCCACCAGGAGTTCGGGATCGTCTCGGTGCTCGTATCCGCCGCTTCGTCGCCGCTCCCGGTGCCCGTGAACGTGTTGAGGATCGTGCGCCAGGAGAGCGCCAGCGAGGTGAGCGCGTCGGCGACCATGATCGCGACGCCCGGCCACAGGATCCACCCGCGCACGCCGTGCTCGTACGACATCGTCGCGTCGCGCGGCACCTTCGGCAGGCGCACCAGGAGGTCGGCCGTGCTCGCGAGCAGCCCGGCGGGGTCGGTGAGCGCGAAGACCTCGGTGGGCGTCGTGTAGTGGGCGCGTGCAGCCTTCAGGAGCATCTCGGCATCGCAGTGGAGGTACGAGCGCCACCCGACCATCTCGACCGCCGGGGCCACGACGCCCCACGCCACGATGGCGCCGACGAGCAGGCTGATGGCGACCTTCGGGCCGATGAGCACGCCCGCTCCCCACATCAGCGGGCTGTTGTAGAGCACGATGCTGTAGGCGGCGGGTGCGGTGAGGATGGCGATGGGCACCCAGTCGTGGAGCGGGGGCTCCGAGAGCTCGCCGAAGAAGTGGTTCACGAGCGTGAACAGCGCGGCTGCGATGGCGAACGAGAGCAGGTACTGGGACTTCCGCAGCGCGTCGGCCCCCTCCGAGAACATCGCGATGATCGTGTTCGCCGTGGCTGTTCCCGTGGGGAAGCGGAGCTTCTCGACCAGCACCATCTGGCGCCGCAGCGGCACCGCGAAGAACACCCCGAGCCACGCCACGCTCGCGGCCCACAGCGTGAGCTCCGGGTACGAGAGGGGCTCCTGGCCGAGGATCCGCAGGGCCGGGATCGGCGCGAGGAGGCCGGCCGCGGAGGTCATCGAGCCCGCGGCGGAGCCGGCCGTCTGGGCGATGTTGACCTCGAGCCGCGTGAGGGGCGCACCGCCGGTGATGCGCGTGATCACCCGGAAGAACGAGAACCCGAGGATGGCCGCGATCAGCGACCCCCCGATGCTCCACCCGGTCTGCAGACCGAAGTAGATGTTCATCGCGCACACGATGCCGCCGAGCGTACAGCCCGTGGCCACCGCGCGGAACGTGAGCTGGGCCTCGTCGGGCGCCGGTGTGTAGAGGGGCTGGTCCTCCACCTTCGCTGCGGCCTCGTCGGTCATGCGTCTCCCCGGGGGTGGGCCGCTCTAACCTCCCGCGCTCGTCAAGCCCTCCCGGGTGCGCTACCGGGCGGGCGGAGGTCCGTATGCCCAGCGTCACCGTCGTCGATCACCCCCTGGTCCAGCACAAGCTCACCCTGATGCGCGACAAGGACCGCTCGACGCGCGGGTTCCGCCAGCTGCTCGGCGAGATCGCGCTCCTGCTGGCCTACGACGCCACCCGCGACCTCCCGATCGAGCACGTGGAGATCGAGACGCCGCTCGAGCGCACGATGGCCCCGCGCATCCAGGGGCGCAAGCCGGTGCTCGTGAGCATCCTTCGTGCCGGGAACGGCCTGCTGGACGGGATGCTCACGCTGATCCCCTCCGCTCGCGTCGCGCACATCGGGCTCTACCGCGATCCCGAGACGCTCGAGGCCGTGGAGTACTACTTCAAGGTGCCCGACCACATGGAAGACCGCGACGCGCTCGTGGTGGATCCGATGCTCGCGACCGGCCACTCCGCCATCGCCGCGATCACCCGGCTCAAGGCCTGCAACCCCCGGTCGATCAAGTTCATCTGTCTCCTGTCCGCGCCCGAGGGCATCGCCGCATTCCATGCTGCGCACCCCGACGTGCCGATCTTCACGGCCGCGATCGATCGCGAGCTGAACGATCACGGGTACATCTGCCCGGGGCTCGGGGATGCGGGCGACCGGATGTACGGGACGCGCTGACGCTCCGCCTGTATGATTGGGCTGGAGGTGTTCTTTGATTCGACGATTCACAATCCTCATGTGCGTCGGTCTCACCGGTTGTCAGACCATCATGGACCTCTTGTCCACGGACGAGGTCATCGACGCGACCTGCTACGACCAGGATGGCGACGGCCACTTCGATGCCGAAGACGACACCGTCGTCGTGAACGGCCGCGACCTCTGTGAAGACTTCGCCCAGAACGGCAAGGTCGAGTGCGTGCCCGGCTACCGCATCCGCTTGAACGGAACCCAGGTCTGCCCGTCTTCGACTCCCTGACCCCGGGTGCTCGACGCTGCGTGACGCTGGGGCTCGATGGTGCGTGCCCCGGCTCGACGGCGCGCGCCCGGAGTCCTCGACTCGGGCCAGTGTGAACGGGCATCGCGCTTCGTGAGGCGATAGCGCTGTGTCATGCGCTTCCACGAACAGGTGATGGGCGTCTACTTCGACGACCTCGATCCCTTCCACATCCTCCACAACGCCCGCTACCTCCTGCTCTTCGAGCGTACGCTGGGGTCGTTCTGGCGCGTGCTCGGCCTCGGCGGCATGCAGGATCCCGCGTCGCCCGACCGCTTCCACCTCGTGAAGACGAACCAGATCGAGTACCTCGCGCCCGTGAAGGGCGAGCAGGAGGTGCGCGTTCGGGTGTGGATCGAGCGCCTCGGCCGGTCGAGCCTCACCTTCGGGTTCCGCTTGATGCCGATGGACGAAGACCGCGACTGCGCGAGGGGCTTCCGGACGGTCGTTCGGGTGGAGCCCGACACGTTCCGGCCGACCCCGTGGACCGACGAGCTCCGCGAGCGGCTGTCCGTGTGGGTGGCCTGACGGTGTGGGCGCTGCTGCTGGGGCTGGCCCTCGCGCAGGACGTTCCGGACACGTCGTTCGACTACGAGATCATCGTGTATGGCGACCCGGCGCTCCGACAGGCCCGCTGGGACGTGCTGATCGCGCTCAAGCGCCTCGGGTACGAGCCGAAGGACAAGGGGGGCGGGCTCACGGTGTTCAAGCCCCCGCGCCGGTGGATGGGGCGCGCGCGCCTGGACCCCGAGGGGAACCTGACGTTCGGGTACCCGGCGGTGGCGTTCCAGAAGGCCTCTCTGTCCGACACGGTGGACCTGGAGGCGAACGCGAACCTGTCCCGCGAGACCGGTGGGTTCGTGGTGCAGAAGCCGGATGGCGGCGTGGTGTCGACCCTGCCCGCGGGCCAGGCGAGCCTGTGGGTGCTGCCGTCCCGCGCGCTGCTGGACCGGGTGTACGCGAAGGTCCGCGAGCAGGTGCGTCCCGAGCTCGACCAGTACGCGCGGGTTCGCAGGGACACCGCCGTACAGGCCCAGCTCGACGAGCTCCCCGACCGCCTGGACGCGCTCTGGGTCGACGGGGTGCCGCTCGTCGGCAGCACGCCCGTGGAGAGCCGGGAAGCGCGGCGGCGTTCGGCGCTCGCGTACTGGGCGACGCGTGACGACAGCTTCGAAGGCCGGCAGATCACGAAGGCGACCGAGGCCTGGATCCGGAACACCATCCAGACGTCCGACGCGCCGATCACCGACGCCGAGCGCGCGAAGGCGGAAGCGGAGCGTCAGGACGGGCGCACGCTACCGCTGTAGCGGAACCCAGACGAGCTCCGTGCTGTAGCCGAACAGCAGGTGGTCGCCCGTCGCCGCCAGCAGGACCTCGTCGGCCGAGACCAGGAAGGGCGAGGACCCCGTGCCGACCGGCGTGGCCCACCGGGGCGCGCCCGTCGCGGCGTCCAGCGACACCACGGTCCACGGGTCGAAGTCGTCGAGCCCACCCGAAGCGACCAGGACGGAGCCGTCGGGGCCCGCGACCGGAGTGCCGATCCCGCCGACCTCGGTGGTCCACGTGACGCTGCCGCCGTCGATCCGGCGCGTGGCGTCGCTGTTGATCACGATCGAGGTGCCCAGGACGAGCGGAGGTACGGCGTCGACGTACTCGTCGTACGCGCGCGAGCCGACGCAGCCGGGCGCGCCGCGGCCCATGCCCGGCACCTCGTCGTCCTCCTTCGAGTACAGCTCGCCGGGGTGCGGCCAGTGGGACGGGGCGAAGTCCCCCGTGCAGGCGTCGGTGAGCACGGTGCGCTCGTCGTCGACGAGCGTGAAGACCTCGCTTCCCGGGAGCACGACCGAGCCGTCGAGACCGAGGGCGTCGTGCGAGAAGGCCGTCCAGCGCGTCTCGCCCGTGAGTGTGAGCCTGCGGACCTGACCCCACTCCTCGAACACGAACGTGTCGGACGCGGCGTCGTACAGGAGGCGCGACTCGTCGACGGCCTCGTCGGGCAGCTGGAAGCGCACGGACACGGTGCCGGCCGCGGTGTCGACGACCCAGAACCGGGCCTCCTGGTCGACCAGCCAGAACACCCCACCGACCTCGACGCCCGACTGGATGTGGGGCGGGATCCACTCGGGAGCGTCGGTGTCGTCGAAGTGGGGCTCCGGGAACTCGAGCATCGAGACGATGTCGCCCGTGCGCGCGTCGAGCAGCCGGAGAGTCGAGCCGTCGGTCCCCAGGACCGTGTTCCCGGGCCCGCGCACGAGCGTGTCGTCCCACGTCCCGCGGCGCGTCCAGGCCTGGGCGCCGGGCTCGACTCCGACGAGCACCCCGCCCACCAGGAACACCGCACGACCTTCGTCCAGCACGACTCCAGCCTGCGGGGTCTCGGCGAGCGTGAGGCGCGCGCTGACAGCGGGACCGGCGGGCGGCCGCACCACCCCTCCACAGGCGAGAGACACGACGAAACCGGCGAGAGCGAGGGGAGTGCGCATGAAGCGCGCTATCGCGGGGATTCCGGAGGGTCCACGGGGCTCAGGGCCTTGCGGTGGCTCACGGCTCGCGAGGCCGCGTCTGCCCAGCGCCACGGGAGCGCACGGTGCTCGGGCTCGGCGTAGTCGATGCCCACGCGGGGCCCCTGGAGCAGGCGTTCGGCAGGGGTGCCTGCGAACAGCTCCATCCCGCCGGGCTCGTAGAAGGGTGCGCCCGTGAAGCCCGCGTCGATCCCGAGAGCCTGGCCGACCTTCCCCGGGCCCGCGAGGTCGGAGCGACCGCGCCGACGTTCGTGCACGACGTCCGCGCCGGACACGATCTCGGCGGACCGCACGAGCACGGCCTGCGCCTCGCCGTCCGGCCCCGTGACGATGTTCAGCATCTGGTGCAGGCCGTAGCAGAGGTACACGTACGCGTGACCCGGCGGCCCGAACAGCGGTGCGGTGCGCGGCGTTCGGCCGTGTCGGGCGTGACACGCGGTGTCGCCGGGCCACCGGTAGGCCTCCGTCTCCGTGATGCGCAGCCGGACGGCGCCGTGGCGCACCTCGACCCCGAGGAGCGCGGGCGCCACGACCAGCACGTCCCGCGCGAAGAAGTCACGCGACAGCGGCGTCAATCGACGAACGCCTGCAGCTTCTGGCGGTAGCGGTGGGTGCGCACGTCGAGCCCGTCCGCGGGCGCCTTGTCCTGGTGCAGGATCTTGTCGGCCGTGCCGCGCGCTTCGTCGACCCGCCCGAGCGCCTTGAGCGCTTCACAGTGCTCGAGGGCGACGCGGAGCTGGTTGTCGCCCCACGCCCGCCCGAGCGCGAGCTTCGAGTGCGTGAGAGCCTCTTCGTAGCGCTCGTGCTCGTTGAGGAGGGACGCCGCTTCGAGCAGGAAGGTGGGGTCGTCGGGATGGGCGCGCGTGAGCCCGTCGAGGAAGGCGATCGCGCCGTCGAGATCGCCGGACTTCGCCTGGAGGGACGCCAGGAACGTCCAGTGGGCACGGTCGAGGACGGGGTCGCCGCTCAGGCTGGCATGGAGGGTGGCGAACGCCGCGCCGTACAGGGTGGGGCGGTCGGCTTCGTCGGCGAGCTGGGCCGCGAAGTACAGGAGGTCTGCGGCCTCGTGCCCGCCCACGAGCGGGAGGGCGCGTCGGATGGCCTCCTCGAGGGGGGCGCGCGCTTCGGCGGTGTCGCTCCAGTCGCCCGCGTAGGGCACCCACTCGAGGGCGCGGGACGGCACGTGGGTGGACAACCACCGGGCCTCGTCGGCGCCGGGATCGAGCCGGAACCGGGCGAGGTGCGCTTCGGGGAGCTCGCTCGCCGCGCTGGCCTGGACCCACGCCTCGAGCCCCTCGTGGGCGCCGCCCCGCACCTGCGCGAACAGCCCGCGCCCCGCGTCGTCTGCGGACAGGGTGGCGGGATCCGTGCCGGCCCAGTCGGGCTTCTCGGCGGTGGCACCCGCGAGGAAGTCGAGGAACGCCTGCTTTCCGTCGTACCCGACCGTGCGGTCGAGCTCCTTCCCCTCAGCGTCGACGACCACGATGGTGGGGTACCCGCCGACGGCGTAGCGGTCCTTCAAGGCCCAGCTGGAGGGATGGTCGACGTCGAGCACGGCCACTTCGAAGCCCTCGAGGAGCTCCTCGGCGTCGGGCGCGTGCAGGACCTCCGCCGCGAGCAGGTTGCACGGCGGACACCACACGGCCGAGAAGTCGAGGACGACGAGCCCGCCGCCCTCCCGTGCGGCCGCGAACGCGGTGTCGGCGGCGGCGTTGGCGTCGGTGTTGAACCGCGGGGTGTGCTCGGCCGCGTCGGGTGGGTCGGACACGGCGAGCTGGACGCGCCCCTTCTTCGCGGTCGGCACGGCGCCGGAGACCGTGAACTCCGCGGGCGCGCAGATGCCGCTGGCCTTGTCGCACAGCTGGATGGCGACCTCGCCTTCGACCTCGACCCCGCGGACGGGCCCGATGTCGAGCCCCCCGGTGAGCTCGCCGCCACTGCCCGTGAGCGTGAGCTCGCGACCGGACCAGCGGAGCGCGAGGTCGGCCGGCGCGTCGGGGCTGATCTCGAACCCGGCCGGAGCCGTGATCGTGAACCGGGCCTGGTCGCCTCTCCATCCGATCTCGGCGGACGGCGTGGACGCGAGGGCGACCCCCAGGGAAACGAACAGCACGGCAGCCTCCGGTGGAACGGGAGTAGACATATTGCAACGAGGAGTGGGCGAGCCAGCTCGCCGAAGGCTCGCGGTCCAGGGATTTCCGCCGTCGGGTCGCCCGTCCCGGACCTCTGCGATACTTCGCCGAGAACGATCCCGGAGGTCCGCGTGCGTTTCCTTGTCTTGATGGCTGTGGTTCTCGGTGGCTGCAACGGCGCTCCAAAGGAGCGGACGCCCGGTGAGTTCAAGGCCACCGGAGAGAAGCTGTTGACCGTGAACGGCGACGCCGTCGTGACGAGCGACATGGTCGACGCCGTCACGCGGTTCACGAGCGAGGCCGAGCTCGCCGAGCACAAGAAGACGGGCCGCTACGTCACGATGGTCGAGCAGATCGGTCTCGGCGAGGTGCTCTACCGCGAGGCCCTGGCCGCGAAGCTCGACAAGGATCCCGAGATCCTGAAGGCCCTCGCGATGAAGGAGCGCGAGACGCTCGCGCAGGAGCTGCTCGCGAAGCGCGTCGAGGAGCGCATCACCGACGAAGCCATCCAGCGCCTCTACGACGAGCGCGGCGTGCAGTACAAGCGCCCGCAGGCCCGTGCGCGCCACATCCTCGTCACCGAGGAGGCCCTCGCGAACGAGATCATGGAGAAGCTCGGCAAGGGCGAGGACTTCGCGACGCTCGCGAAGGAGTTCACGATCGACGCGCGCACGCGCGGCGAGGGTGGGAACCTCGGCTGGTTCCAGCGCGACAAGCTCATCGAGGAGGTCGCCGCGGTGGCCTTCGACGCCGAGATCGGCAAGCCGCAGGGTCCGGTCCAGACGCGGTTCGGCTACCACATCATCGAGCCGCTCGAGCGTCGCGACGCGATCCCGCTCGAAGAGGTGCGCTCCGAGCTCGAGAACGAGCTGCGCCAGAAGGAGTTCGCGGCGGTCATCGAAGAGGTGAAGGCCGGCCTGAAGTACGAGCGGTTCGGCGAAGCGCTCGAGGTCCACAACGCGACCGATGCGTGGGGCGTCACGGGCTCCGATGCCCCGCCCGGAGATCACTGAGCCATGGCCCGTCCCTGGATCTGCATCCTCGGAGCCTCCTCCGGCTTCGGTGCCGCCACCGCGCGGGCGTTCGCTCGCCAGGGGTACGGCATCTTCGGCGTGCACCTCGACCGCCGCAGCACGATGCCCGCGGTGGAGGCCCTCGTCGCCGAGCTCGAAGCGGCCGATGTGCCGGTCGTGTTCCACAATGCGAACGCGGCGGGCGAAGAAGAGCGGGAGGCCGGGCTCGAGCGCCTGCGCCTCGCGATGGGAGAGGGCGACGACGTGCGGGTGCTGCTGCACTCGCTGGCGTTCGGCACGCTCAAGCCGCTGTTCGTCGACGACGGGAAGCCGCTGTCGAAGCGCCAGATCGAGATGACGCTCGACGTGATGGCGAACACCCTCGTGTACTGGTCGCAAGACCTCGTCACCCGCGGAATGCTCCGTGAGGGCGGGCGGATCTTCGCCATGACGAGCTCCGGGTCCATCGCGGCCTGGCCCGCCTACGGCGCGGTCAGCGCTGCGAAGTGCTCGCTCGAGGCGTACATCCGGCAGCTCGCGATCGAGCTCGCGCCGCGCCGGATCACCGCGAACGCGATCATGGCGGGCGTCACGATGACGGCCGCGCTCGAGAAGATCCCGGGGAACGACGAGATCGCGCGGCGCGCGCTCGAGCGGAACCCGTCGGGTCGGCTCACCACGCCGGAAGACGTGGCGCAGTGCCTCGTCTCCCTGGCCCAACCGGGCACGTCGTGGATGACGGGGAACGTCATCCGGGTCGACGGCGGCGAATCGGTCGCCGGCTGACCGTCGGAGGAGGCCCATGGTTCCGCCGTATCTGACCGACCAGGAGCGGGCCGAGCGGGTCGCCATCCTGGTGGCCACCGAGATCGCCCGCATCGTCGACGACCTGCAGGACCGCCAGCAGTTCCTGCTCGACATCTGGGGCCGGCACCGCGAGCGCGGGCCGTTCCTCGACACGATCTTCAGTCGCTACACCTCGCTCACGTTCCGCGAGCTGTCGCTGCTCGATCCCGACACGCTGCTGAAGGTGCAGGAGTTCTACCGGGAGCTCGAGGACTTCCGGATGTACATCCTGTTCACCGACGCGATGCCCACCACGATGGGCGACGCGTACCGGTGGCAGCTCAAGCGCCTCGAGGCGTACGGCACCCAGGCGGTCGACGCGCTGGGAGGCGAGCCGGAGCGGCCGCTGATCGACTTCCCCGACGAGATCGACGGGCCGGACGAACGGCCCACCCTGCTCCACCTGGCCGACCCGCCGGACGACGAACCCTCCCAGGACGCCGCGGACGACGGGTCTGGCGACGAGGAGCCCTGAACCTGTTGGATCCCTTCGTCTATCAGTACGCGGTCGGTGGGCTGGTCTTCCTCGTCGGGATGCTGTACGCATTCCGGCAGGGCTACCTGGGCCTGTCGGGCGACGGGCTCCGCAACGCGCTCGTGATGACGGGCGGATTGCTGGCCATCGCCGCGCTGCAGGGCTGGCTCGAGTACGCGCCGATGTCGACGGCTCCCGAGGTGGCGTACACGGGCGCACCGCTCGAGAAGCGCGTGCTCGGCACGCCGCTCGATTACGGCATCATGATCGGGTACTTCGTCGCGATGCTCGTGATCGGGACGTTCTTCGGTCGCGGGCAGACCAGCACGAAGGACTTCTTCTTCGGCGGGCAGCGGTTCTCGTGGTGGCTCATCGCGTTCTCGCTCGTGGCGACGACGATCGGCAGCTACTCGTTCGTGAAGTACAGCAAGATCGCGTTCGGGTACGGGCTCGCCAGCACGCAGACGTACCTGAACGACTGGTTCTGGCTGCCGCTGCTGCTGTTCGGCTGGTTGCCCATCCTGTACTTCGGGAAGCTCACGAGCATCCCCGAGTACTTCGAGCACCGGTTCGGGCCGGCGTCCCGGCGCGTCGTCACGGCGATGCTCCTGCTGTACCTGGTGGGCTACGTCGGCATCAACCTGCTCACGATGGGCAAGGCGATGCACGTGCTCATCGGGGTCGACGTGTTCCAGGCGGCCGTCGTGGTGGCCGTGATCAGCGCGATCTACGTGACGTTCGGCGGGCAGACGTCCGTGATCATGACCGACCTGTTCCAGGGCATCATGCTGTTGGGCACGGGCCTCGTCATCCTCGCACTGGGCGCCGATCGGCTCGGTGGGTTCGACATGCTGTGGACCCACCTCCCGCGCGGCCACCGCACGGCCTTCCCGCCGTTCGCGTCCGACCCGTCGTACCCGGCGGTCGGCATCTTCTGGCAGGACGCCATCGCGAACTCCGCGATGTTCTACTTCCTGAACCAGGGCATCCTGATGCGGTTCATGGCGGCCCGCTCCGTTCAGGAAGGGCGCCGTGCGGCCATCGCCGTGCTCGCCGTGCTCATGCCGATCGCCGCCATCGTGGTGGCGTCCGGCGGGTGGGTCGGGCGGTCGTTCGTGCATGCGGGCATCCTGCCGGGCGACATCGCTGGCGACGACGTGTTCTTCGTGGTGGCCGAGATGCTCGCGATGCCCGGGGTGTTCGGGCTCGTGATGGCGGCGCTCACCGCCGCGTTGATGTCGACGGTCGACTCTCTGATCACCGCGGTGGCCGCCATCGTGGTGAACGACGTGTACCGCCCGATCTGGCCGCAGGCGTCGGATGCCGAGCAGCTCCGTGCGGCGCGCATCTCGTCGGTGGTCGTCACGCTCATCGGCGTGGCCCTCGTTCCGGTGTTTGCGCGCTTCGAGAGTATCTACGCCGCGCATGGCGCGTTCACCGCTGCCATCACGCCGCCCATGGTGGTCGCGCTGCTGCTCGGCGTGTTCTGGCGCCGGTTCACGCCGGCTGCGTCCCTCGCGACGATGATCGGTGCCGGCCTGCTCATCCTGCACTCGATGTTCTTCCCGGAGGTCATCACCCCGTTCGCGCACGGCGTCCCGATGACCATCGAGCCGCTCACGATGGGCGAGCGGTTGTCGCTGTACGCGCAGGCCGTGTCCGACGGCCAGTACGGCGTGCTGTTCGAGGGGGCCAAGCAGTACAAGTTCATGCGCGCCTTCTACGGGCTCGTGTGCGCCGTCGTGATCGGCGTGGGCGTCACGTTCGTCACGCGGCCCCGGCCGCTCGCGGAGATCCGGGGCTTCGTCTGGGGCACGGTGTCCGACGCCCTGCGACGGTACAAGGGAAGCGACGGCACCGAGACGTACAGCGGGTTCGTGTCGGCGGCCTCCCGGAAGGGCATCGAACGGGTCGACCCGGCGCTCGACCTCCCGGTGGCCCGACTGTCGAGCGCGCTCGCCGTGGAGCTGCGCGCGAAGGTCGGTGATCTGGTCTACATCGCGGATCACCGCGTGTGGCTGGGCGGATTGCGGTCCCGGCACGCGGTCGTCATCGAGGTGGTGAACGAAGGCGGGTGTTGGGTGGAGGTCCCGCCGACGGTCGTTTCGGAGGTCGGCTCGAAGGTCGTCGTTCAGCGAATGTACTGACGGAACCCCGAAGGCCCCTTAGACTGGTCGCGATGCTCTGGTCGGTCGCCATCGCCGTCGCCCTCGCAGACGACCTCTGCACCCCCGCGTTCGATCCGGGCGTGACGTGCACGCCGTACGCCACCCTGTCCGAGGCCGTCGACGCGCTGCAGGACGGCGACACGCTGTGGCTCGACCCGACCGCGACGTACGACGTCCCCGTCGACGTGTCGGGCTCCGGGGCGTACGTGATCCGCGGCGTCGGCCCGGCAGCACGGGCGAGGCTGGTCTCGCAGGACGGGGGCTCCCCGGTCCTGAAGCACTCGGGGTCGGGCGACCTCACGGTGCTCGACGTCGAGCTCGAAGCCGAAGACGACGTGGGTGTCGTCCTCCAGGAGTCGGGTCTGCTCACGTTGTCGAACGTGTGGATCCATCGCGACGACCCCACCGACGAGAGCGACGACGTGGCCATCGTGGTCACCGGTGGCCGGCTCGACGTGGTGAACGGCTCGCTGCTCGACCCGTGGAAGACCACCGCGGCAGCAGGGCACCTCCTGTTGTCCGGTGGCGAGGCCCACATCGTCGGGTCGACGCTGACGGGGGGCGAGTCGCCGACGAGCCAGGGAGCGGGGTCCATCAAGGTGGTGAGCGCGAGTCTGTTCCTCGATGGCGCCATCCTGTCGGGGAACCGAGGAACGGCCGGCGAGGGGGGCGGCGCGCTCTACATCCGGTCGGGCGACGCGACGATCATCGGCAGTACCTTCGACGGCAACACGTCCGTCGACACGCGCGGCGGTGGCGCGATCTACCTGCACGCGGGCACGCTCGACATCACGGGCTCCGAGTTCCGGGGGAACACCACCACGACGAGTGGCGGTGCCATCCGGATGCAGAGCAGTGCGGGCGAGCTCACCGTGGTCGACACGGTGTTCGAGGGAAACTCCGCGCAGTCCGCTGGGGGGGCGGTGTCTGCGATCGACGGTGTGTTCACCTCGAGCGGCACCCGCTGGGCGGGCAACCAGTCCGCCAGCAACGGGGGAGGCTTGCACGCGGCTGGGATCTGGTCCTCCACCGACGACACCTTCTGTGCAAACACCGCGATGAATGGCGCGGGCGTGTACTTCTCGGGAACGAGCGGCGAGACGGCGTCTCTCGAGAACCCTGCGTTCGTCCGTAACCTGGCGTCGGTCGGTGGCGGAGGATTGACTCGAGGCACCGGCGACCTTCTGCTCGACCACGGCACCTTCATCGGGAACAGCGCCTCCTCCAACGGCAGCGCTGCAAGGTTCTCCGGCACCGGGGCCATCACGGTCCGCAACACGCTGTTCCTCCGGCACGTCGGCATCGCCGTCCAGCCGCTCGACGGCACGTGGACGCGCAACGCCTGGCTCGAGAACGAGACGAACTGGTCGGGCACCCTCATCCAGTCGAACGAGGTCCTCTCGGGCGACCCCTGGATCCACCCGAACCCCCCGTGTGACCGCGCGATGCTCGCGCCTGGATCCCCCAGCTCGGTGCTGGTCGGCGCCGGAACCTCGGGCAGCGACATCGGGGCCATCCCCTTCACCTCGGGGGACTCCGACGGCGACGGCTGGCACGGCGGATCCGACTGCGCCCCCACGGATGCCTCCGCGTTCCCGGGCGCTCCGCTGTCGCTCTCAGACGTGGCGGACGGCGTCGATGCCGACTGCTCGGGGCGTGACGAGTGTGCAGTCGATGCCGACGGCGACACCTTCGGTGCGCTCGTCCAGGACGACGCCGGCGAGATCGGATGCCTGCCCTCGGACGGCGAGTCCGCGGTCGGCGGAGACTGCGATGACACCACCGACGAGGTGTTCCCGGGTGCTCCGGTCGACGCCGAGCATGTAGGAGACGGCCTCGACCGCGACTGCGACGGTCTCGACGAGTGCTACGTCGACGAGGACGGCGACCTGTACGGGTCCGACCAGATCGTGCCCGACGACGGGGACTTCGTGTGCGCGCCCATCTCGAGCGAGTCCTCCCTCCCGGGAGACTGCGCCGACCTCGACGCGAACGTGTTCCCCATGCAGGCCGAGCTCTGCAACGGCATCGACGACGACTGCGACGGCTTGCTCGACGACGACGATCCCGACGTCGACGCCCAGACGTGGTACCCGGACGACGATGGCGACGGCTACGGGTCCGATGCGCTCGCCATCCTCGCGTGCTCGCCCCCCGTCGGGCACGTGCAGCTCCCGGGCGACTGCAGTGACGACGATCCGGCGGTGTCCCCCGCATCGCCGGAAGCCTGCCCCGATGGCGTCGACAACGACTGTGACGGGCTCGTGGACGACGAAGACCCCGACTACACCGACATGCCCGCGATGTACTGGTACGACGACGACGGCGACGGCGCGGGCGTCTCGACGAACGCCCTCCTCGTGTGCTCCGACGGGGTGTTGCCCGGGTACGTGCCTGCGGCGGTCGGCGAAGACTGTGACGACACCGACCCCACGCTGAGCCCGCTCCAGTCCGAGCGCTGCGACAGCATCGACAACGACTGTGACGGCGAGATCGACGAGGGGTTCACGACCACCCCGTCCTTCGCGGACGTCGACGGCGACGGGTACGGAAATCCCCTCGATCGCACCGACACCTGCACGATCCCCGGAGACAGGGTCACCAACGACCGCGACTGCGACGATCTCGATGCGTCCGTGAGCCCCGATGCCGTCGAGGTGTGCGACGGAGTCGACAACGACTGCGACGACGCGGTGGACGAGGGCTTCACGCCGGTGCTCGTGTACGACGACGCCGATGGCGACGGCTTCGGCGACCCCGCCAGCGAGCGTGTGGTGTGCGACCCTCCGTCCGGCCTGCTCGAGGTGGGGGGAGACTGCGACGACTCCGACCCGGCCGTGAATCCCGGAGCCGTCGAGGTGTGTGATGCGGTCGACCGGGACTGCGATGGAGACGTCCTTCCCGACGGGCCGTGTACGGTCGTCACCGGCTGCCGGTGCGAGGCCGGAACCCCTCCCGGGCTGGGCGTGTTCGGCCTCCTCGCGCTGCTCCTGGCCACGAGGCGTCGCCACGCGGGCTAGACTCGCTCCATGATCGCCTTCGTTTCGTCCGCCCTCGCTCTCGAGACCGTGTGTTCCTCGGGTTGTACGCAGACCACCGTCCAGAACGCCATCGCGGCCGCATCTGCCAACGAGGAGGTCCACATCCTCGAGCCCGGCGTGTACTCGACGAACGTCGTGAACTACCCGAACAACGGGATCGCCGTCATCGGCATGACCGAGGGCATCACGCTGCAGGGATTCCGGATCGGCACGGCTCGCGGGGGCATGCGGCTCGTCAACGTGAAGGTCGACTGCGACGGCAACAAGCTCGCCACACTGTCCGGCAACGGAGACTCGCTGTCGGTGGAGTGGTCGGAGGTCACCGACTGCAGCGCGACGAACGGAGGGCTCGTCAGCATCACGCACACGAACGCGTCCGCGTCGTTCTCGAACTCGTGGATCCACGACGTGTCCGCGAGCAGCGGCGGCGGTGTGGCGTATATGGACAAGGGCACGATCACGTTCACCGAGAACCTGATCTGCAATGCCAGCGCGGGCACCGAGGGGGGGGTGCTCCATCGCGCCAGCGGTTCGGGGGCCGCCACGCTCACCGGCAACCTGTTCGTCGGGAACAGCGCCGGGCAGGGGGGCGCCCTCCGGAACGAGGCCGGCGGCACGCTCACCATCCAGCAGAACACGTTCGTCTCCGGGTCGGGTAACACCAACGAAGGCGGCGCATTGGGCCTGGGGGCCACCTCGGTCACCGTGCGAAACAACGCGTTCGTCTACAACACCGCGGGGGACGCGGTCGGGCCGTCCGCGCCCACCGGCACGTACAGCCACAACGGGTGGTGGAGCAACACCACCGAGGACGTGAACGGCAACGGGTCGCGCGGCTCCAATGCCGTCACGTCGAACCCCTCGTTCCCGTCGGGGGTTCCGACGTGCGACCCCCACGTGGCCGCGCCCACGGCGTCTCCCTGGCTCACCGGCTCCAGCACGGGCGGGGAGATCGGGGCCTTCGGCAGCACCGTGTTCTCGTCGGTGTCGCATGCGTGGAGCGACGACGACAACGACGGCCGGTATGCGATCTGGGACTGCGACGACAGCGACGCCACCGTCAGCGACATCGCGCCCGAGCTGCCCTGTGACGGGATCGACAACGACTGTGACGGGTACGTCGACGAGGGCTTCGCCACCGTGTACCCCGACCTCGACGGCGATGGATACGGCACCGGGGCGGGCTCGGGCACCTGCAGCCCCGGCGATCCCGTGGCGATCGTGGGTGGCGACTGCAACGACGGCGACCCGGGAGTGAACCCCGGCGCCACCGAGATCACCTGCAACGGCGTCGACGACGACTGCAGCGGAGCGACGCCCGACGAGCAAGACCTCGACGGCGACGGCGACGGCTTCTGCACCGACTGCGACGACTCCGACAGCAACAACTCGTCGATCGGTACCGAGGTGTGTGACGGCGCCGACAACGACTGCGACGGTGTGGATGACGACGGGCTCGTGTTCGACACGTGGTACCGCGACATGGACGGCGACGGGTACGGGCGGAACAACGGCCCCGTCTCCGCGTGCGCCCAGCCCACCGGGTACCAGCTCGTGAACGGCGACTGCCAGGACAACAACGCCGCGGTGAACCCGGGCGTCACCGAGGTCCAGTGCGACGGGGTCGACAACAACTGCTCCGGGTCGGGAGACGAGAACCCCGACGGCGACGGCGACGGGGTGGGGGTCTGCACGGACTGCGACGACGGCAATCCGAACAACTTCCCGGGCAACACCGAGATCTCCTGCAACGGGGCCGACGAGGACTGTGGCGGCGTGCCCGACGACCGTGACGCCGATGGAGACGGCCAGAGCGTGTGCAACGGCGACTGTGCCGACAACGACGCCGCGGTGAACAGCTCCGCGACCGAGATCGAGTGCAACGGGCTCGACGACGACTGCGACAGCGGCACGCTCGATGGTCCCGACGGCGACGGCGACGGCGCGGCCACCTGCGTCGACTGCGACGACGCCGACCCGAACAACTTCCCGGGCAACACCGAGAGCTGCGACGGGGTCGACAACGACTGCAACTCGCTCGCCGACGACGGGCTGGTGTTCGACGACTACTACGCCGACGGGGACGGTGACGGATACGGCGTGAACCCCGGTCAGAGCGCCTGCCAGAGCCCTGGTGGCGGCTACGCCACGGCGAACGGCGACTGCAACGACGCGAACGGGGCCATCCACCCCGGCGCCACCGAGCTGTGCGACGGCCTCGACAACAACTGCAACGGGCTGGCCGACATCAACGGCCCCGGGTCCGAGCTCGACGCTGACGGCGATGGGTTCCGGCGGTGCGCCGCCGACTGCGACGACGCCGATGCCGACGCGTTCCCGGGCAACCCGGAGCAGTGTGACGGAGTCGACAACGATTGCAACGGGTCCGCCGACTTCCCGGGAGGCGAAGCCGACGCCGACTCCGACAGCTATCGCCAGTGCGACGGAGACTGCGCCGACGACGAGCCGTTCGTGTACCCGGGCAACCCCGAGGTGTGCGACGGCCTCGACAACGACTGCATGTCCGGGGTCGACGACGGTCTCACGTTCTCCGACTGGTACCCGGACACCGACAACGACGGGTATGGCGTGACCCCTGCGGTCAGCGCGTGCGCGCCCTTGCCGCAGCACGCACAGCAGGCGGGCGACTGCGGGCCGACCGATCCCACCGTGAATCCGGGCGCTCCCGAGATCTGCGACGCGATCGACCACGACTGCGACGGCGATCCGAGCAACGATATCCAGGATCGCGACTGGTACGCCGACCTCGACGGCGACGGATTCGGGGATCCTGCGGCCTTCCTGGTCACCGCGTGCGCGGCCCCTCCGCAGAGCGTGGCGAACTCGGGCGACTGCGACGATGGCGACTCCACGCGGAACCCCAACGCGGCGGAGATCTGCGACGGCATCGATCAGGACTGCGACGGTGCGGTCGACGACGGGCTCGCGGTGTCCGACTACTTCCCCGACCTCGACGGTGATGGGGCCGGAGACACCCAGGCGACTCCCATCGCCGCGTGTGGGCCGGGCCCCGACCGCGTCGCGAACGACGACGACTGCGACGACTCCAACCCGTTCACGTACTCGGGCGCGCCCGAGCTGTGCGACGACCAGGACAACGACTGCGACGGCTCCGCGGACGAGGGGCTGCCGCTGCAGAGTGGGTACGTGGATGCGGACGGCGACGGGTTCGGCGACCCCGCCACGCTCGTGCTCGACTGTGCCGTGCTGCCGGGCAACGTCACGGTCGGCGGGGACTGCGAGCCGGGGGACGCCTCCATCCACCCCGGTGCGCCCGAGATCTGCGACTCCGTCGACCAGGACTGCGACGGCGTCGTGGACGAAGGGCTGCCCACGTTCGACCACTACGAAGACCTCGACGGCGACGGCTTCGGAGCGGGCCCCGTCATCGGGAACGCCTGCGATCTCCCGCCCGACACGGCCGACATCCCCGGCGACTGCGACGATCTCGACTCCACCACGTACCCGGGTGCGATCGAGCAGTGCGATGGCTTCGACAACGACTGCAACGGCGTGGTCGACGACGACGTGCCCACCACGAACTGGTACCTCGACCTCGACGGGGATGGGTTCGGCGCGGGAACGCCCATGCCCGACTGCCTCCAGCCCTCCGGCACGGTGGCGAACGTCGCAGACTGCGACGACAGCGACGACTCCATCCGGCCGGGCGCGCCGGAGATCTGCGACCTCGTCGACAACGACTGTGACGGCCTGGTCGACGACGAAGACCCCGGAGTGTCGGCCACCGTGTACCGGCCCGACGACGACCTCGACGGATACGGGTCGTCCACGGCACCCGGCGTGGCGAGCTGCGATCCGATCCCGGGCTACGCGGCCTCGGCCTCGGACTGCGACGATGCCGACCCCACCATCAACCCGGCGGCGGTCGAGGCCTGTCCGGACGGGATCGACAACGACTGCGACACCCTGATCGACGCCGACGACCCCTCCTACTCCGAGCTCCCCGTCTCGTTCTGGTTCGACCAGGATGGCGACGGTGTGGGAACGCCCGCGCTGAGCTTCGAGGGGTGCTCGGGCGACCAGCCGCTCGGGTACGTGTCGCCCGCGAGCGGGGTCGACTGTGACGACTCGGAGCCCAGCATCAGCCCCGCAGCCGCGGAGTCGTGCGACGATCTCGACAACAACTGCAACGGCATCGTCGACGACGGGCTCGCCACGATCGACTACTTCCCAGACGCCGACGAAGACGGCTTCGGGGACGCGGGGGCCACGCCCGAGCCGTCGTGCAGCGAGGATCTGCCGCGCGTGTTCGGGCTGTTGGCCGATGCCTCGGACTGCGACGACTCCGACCCCCTCATCAACCCGAACGCGCCCGAAGACGACTGCGACGGCATCGACGAAGACTGTGACGGCCAGATCGACGAGGGGCTCGGCACGGAGGCCTGGCGCGATTCCGACGGAGATGGCTTCGGAGATCCCGCGGTGTCCCAGCTCCAGTGCGGCCTGCCCTCCGGCTGGGTGCTCGACGCGACCGACTGCGACGACACGGCTGCAGCGGTGTTCCCGGGCGCCGAAGAGGTGTGCAACGCCGTCGACGACGACTGCAACGGCACGGTCGACGACGCCGACCCCGACCTGTTGTCCAGCTGGTGGCCCGATGCCGACAGCGACGGGTTCGGAGACGCCACGGGGGAGGCAGAGCTCGCCTGCGACGCGCCCGCCGGGTTCGTGGGGAACCGCGACGACTGTGACGACAGCGACGACGCCCGCAACCTCGAGTGCGTGGCGAAGCGCCGAACGGGGTGCTCCTGCGACACCACCGCGCCGTCTCCGGTGTGGATGCTCGCGCTGGCGGGCCTCCTCGCGCTCCGTCGGCGCGAGCGGGCCGCGTAGTCCGGGGAGTCCCGAGGGCCCCCGCAGGGACGGTCCGTGAGTCCCGAGGGCCCGCAGGGACGGTCCGTGAGTCAGGTCAGGGGCAGCCCGAAGACTCCAGCAGCGCGCGGCGCGAGCCATCGACGAGCGCGACCGTGCGGCCGAGCAGCTCGACCTGGACGGACCCGAAGTCGAGCTGGCGCCCGCTCCGTCGTCCCTTCAGCGGCAGGGGGTCGGTCTCCGGGCGCGTGAGCACGCCGGACGCCGTGTCGCCCGCGGACAGGAACAGCTCCAGATAGGTGCCGTCTTCGCCGCGGTAGCAGGTGGCGCCCTGCACCGAGCTGCGGTCGATCGACGGCTGGATGTCGGCCATCGTGGGTTCGTGATCGCTGCGGCACGTACAGGCCCACAGCCACAGAGCGAGCATCATCCGGTGTCCTCCGTGTCGCTCCGGTAGCCCGTGTCCGCCGCGGTGTCTCCCGTGGCCCCCGTGTCTCCCGTACCGGTGTCTCCCGTGGCGGTCGCGCGGTTCGTGTCGCCCGTGTCGGGTGGCACCGCATCCGAGCCGTCGCAGTCCTCGTCGATGCCGTTCCCCGGCACGTCGTCCGCGATCGGGGAGATGCCCGCGTTCGTGTCGTCGCAGTCGACTCCGTTGGCCACGGCGCCGTCGGGACGGGGCATGTCGCACCCGAACAGATCGATGGGCGCGCTCCCGTCTCCGAACCCGTCTCCATCGGCGTCGGGCCACACCCGGATCGACACGTCCGGGTCGATCTGTCCGTCGCAGTCGTTGTCGATCCCGTCGCACACGTCCAGCGTACCGGGATTCACGTTGGGGTCTTGGTCGTCGCAGTCCTCCTCGGCCCCCCACCCGTCGCCGTCGAAGTCGAGCCAACCGGACGTGCATGCCGGGAGCGTTCGGAAGTCCCATTCGGCGAACCGCCGGCAGGCGCGTTCCGACGTGATCGGCTCGAGCGCGCTCGTCGATGCCGTGCGGAGCCGGGTGATGCCCGTCTGCTCGTAGAGCGGCACGGGCAGGTGGTTGGGGTCGGAGTTGAGGAACTGGCGCACCACCCACTCGTACTCGGTGTCGGGGAGCAGCCCGCCCTTCGGGCATACGTGCACGACACCTCCGTCGACCGACACCGCGAAGTAGTCGATCGGCTCGCCCCCGACGGGCCGCACGATCACCGACGACCGGAAGTTGGCGTCGGTGGGGATCCGCAGGTCGCGCCACCACTCGAGGTAGAACGGCCGGTTGGGGTCCCAGTCCTCCACGAGCGTGCTGTTCCGCGTGCACGGGGCGCGGTAGTCGATCCCCGACCGCGACGTGGCGATGGAGGCCGCCACCGCGAGCATCAGGACGGGTCCACGACGGAGCATGGCCAATGCTACGCTACGCCCATGCCGTTTGCATGCCTCTGCGATGGGCCCACGTCCGCAGACCAGATCTACTGCTGCGAAGCGCTCGTCGCGTGGGCGGAGGCCCGCTACGACATCGCGTGGACCGCCGCTGAGAAGGCCCTGGCGGTCGACCCCGGCCACTCGCCGAGCTGGTTGCTGTACGCCTACGCCCGCTACAAGCGCGGCCATCGCGCCGAGGCGATGAAGATCCTCGAAGGCCTCGCCAGCGACCCCGACGTGGGGGTTCGCGCCCGTCGGGCCCTCCGGGTCAACCACCACCGGCACGATCGTGGGCAGGTCCACGTCTCGGCCGGTCTGGACGGGGGGATCGGGGCCTCACCGCTCCTGATGGTCGACGTGCCGCTGTCGCGCCACTGGGGGATCCGCGCCGACACGCACTACGCGCAGTGGAGGAACAACGAGCTCCAGGGTCCGGTGGGCGGGCTCGGGCTCACGTGGAACGCCGTCGCCGGGGTCTGGCGCTTCCAGGTCCAGTCGAGCGTCACCGGGATCGTGGACTCCCAGCCGAGCCGCATGCGCCCGGGAGCGAACCTCGGAATCCGCCTCGACGCGCGGCTGTTCCAGGGCTTCGGCGTCGGCTCCGAGCTCGGGCTCGGGGTCTCGGGCACCGACTGGGGAACCCTGCCGTACCCCTACGGGCGGGTGTTCCTCACGGTGTTCGCGCCGGCCCGGAAGTACTACTGACCGCGTCAGGTCAGAAGGCGATTCACGATCCGGTCCTACGGACGCTGTCGACGCACTGGCGATCAGCGATCAGCCTTCGGCGATCAGCTCGATAGCTCGCCCATTCCAGCTGACCACCGACCGCGGATCGCTGACCGCCGCGCAGCTGGGCCGGCTCGTGGAACACACCCGTCAGAAGAACCGCCGCACGCTGGCGACCGGCCCGAACGTGAGGCCCCGACCCAGGGGGATCCCGGCCTGGAGGCCCACGTCGACCGTGAGCGGGTCGAGGTCGAAGCGGGCGAGCGCGCGGAGGGACAGGGGCGTGGAGTCGACCATGGCCAGGAGCTCGCCGACGACGGAGGTTCGGCCGGCGACGGGCTGGACCCCCACGAAACCGACCTCGCCGACGAAGTAGGGGATGCCGAGCTCCTCGAAGCGCTCGTACTGGCCGCTGCGGAACCCCACCGCGACCCGCAGGCACAGCGGGCCGTCGGGGCGCGTCGCGATCATCCCGACCGCCAGGGCCTCGCCCGCCGGGACCGTGTCGCGGCGCACCGTCGCCCAGCTCGTCGCGACGGCCGTGTTGGGCGCCACCCGCACGGAGGCCTCGAGACCGAGGGAGAACACGGAGGTCTTCCGCCGCCCGAGGTGCAGGTAGCTGCCGAGCCGCAGCTGCCCGAGCCCGACGTCGAAGGACGAGCCACCGGCCACCACCACGGGGAGCTCGCCCATCACGCTCACACGCCCGCCCACGTCGGTGCGCGCGGCCAGCGTGCTCTGGCTCACCCAGTCGGGGTCGATCGCCACGGCCTCGCGGAGCTCCACGGAGCGTACGGGCAGCCCTGGACCGACCTGGAAGCCGCCCGGGCTCGCCGCCAGCGATGATGCCGCCAACATCCACATGGGCGGATGCTACATTGACCACGCCATGATCGCGTGTCTCGCCCTTCTCCTGCCGCTCGCCGCCGCCGCGTCGGACGCCGAGAGCCCGCCTAGCTCCGTAGACGTCCCTGCGAGCCCTCGGGACTCCGTAGACGTCCCTGCGAGCCCTCGGGACTCCGTAGACGTCCCTGCGAGCCCTCGGGACTCCGTCGACGTCGCTCCTCCTGACTGGGATGTCCCCGTGCGGCTCCGGGTGCTCGAGCCCGCGTTCGATCGGTCGCGGGGACTGCCGCTGCCCCGCAACACCCGGCTCAACCCGACGCTCCGCAACGGCGGCATCCTGGTGGGCGTCGGTGCAGGCGTGTTCGCCACGCTCGTGGGTTCGCTCGCGCTCGGCACCCTCTCGGCCGACCCCTTCCCGCGTCGCGACCCGCCGCCGCGTCCGTTCGACGACCAGGTGTTCTTCTGATGTGGTGGTTGGCCAGCCTGCTCGGGCTCGCGTGCGCGAACCCTCCCGAGGATCCCGCCGAGCGCCAGGCGCGCATCGAGAAGATGTACGACGACTACCGCAAGCTCGGCTTCGCGAAGGTGCCCGACGTCGAGCCCGCCGCGCTGTCGACCCTCGATCACCCCGTGCTGGTCGACGTGAGGCCGGAAGAGGAGCGCAAGGTCTCCATGATCCCGGGTGCCATCACCAAGGAAGCGTTCGAGGCCGACCCCGAGAAGTACCGCGGCCAGACCATCGTGCCGTACTGCACGATCGGCGCGCGGAGCGGTCTGTACGCGAAGAAGCTCATGAACGACGGGTGGGAGGTGCGCAACCTCAAGGGCTCCCTGCTGTCGTGGACGTACGCCGGCCTCCCCCTCGAGGACGAGAACGGCCCCACCCACCGCGTGCACACCTACGGCAAGCGCTGGGCGCTCCAGGCCGACGGCTACGAATCCGTCTGGTGAGGCGTCTGGTGAGGCGTCTGGTGAGGGAGCGGGAGGTCGGCGCCCTCCCGCCAGAACAGCCGGTAGTCGTGCTCGGGGCCGTCGACCAGGGGGATCGCGACCGTGCCGGGCACCCTCACCGTGTCGTTCACCGCGGCGATGCCGAGCCCGAGCGCGACGAACGTTCCGGCCACCGCCCAGTCGTCCGCTTCGGCCGCGACGACCGCTTCGACCTGCGCGCTCCGCAGCAGCGCCTCCATCACGATGCGGTGCGGCCGGCCCGCTGTGGGCATCACCCAGGCGCGACCGCCCAGCTCCGCGACGCGAACCTCGTGCCTGCCGGCCAGTGGATCGTCGGGCGGCACCAGCAGCACCGTGCGGACCCGCCGCAGCACGCGCGACGCAAAGCCCGGCCCGGGATCCGTCGTGACGCCGAGGTCGAAGCGCCCGTCGGCCACGCCCGCGATGGCCGCTGGACCGTCTGCCAGCACCGGCTTCACGGCGTGCTCGCGGATCCAGTCGCCCAGGGCCCCACCCAGCCACCACGTCCACGCACCCCGGCCCGCCGCCAGCGTGATTGGGCGCGCTCGGCCGGCCTGGAACGCGTCGCGCTCGGCCAGCACGCGACGCGCGAGGGCCGCGAGCGCGGTTCCGCGGGGCGTGAGGCGGAGGCCCCGGCCATCGCGCGTGTACAGCGGGGTTCCCACGGCATCCGCCAGACGCTTCACCTGGCCGTGCACGGCGGGCTGGGTGAGCCCACACCGACGGCCCGTCTCCGTGAAGCTGAGGGTGTCGGCGAACACGGCGAACATGGGCAGGAGGTCGAGGTCCATGCCAACCGGTAATCACAGAATCCGAGTCATGCTCACCAAACATCATGCGACACGAATCCAGAGACCGGTGAGGATCCAGGCATGAAGAAGGAGGACCCCATGGAGTCCGAACAGGAGCCGTCCACGCGCTCCCAGAGCCTGGTGCGGAAGAGCAAGAAGCTGTCGTGGTTGCTGCGGCATGGTGCGAACGAGGCCGGCCTCCCGATGGACGCCGCCGGGTGGGCGTCGATCGCCGACGTGCTGCGGCATACGGGGCTGTCCCGCCGACAGCTCGATCAGGTCGTGGCCGAGAACAACAAGCAGCGGCTGGAGGTGCGCGGAGACGCCATCCGGTGCTCGCAGGGCCACAGCACCGAGAACATGCCCGTGACGCGAGCGGCCCTGGAGGCCTCGTGGACCCGCGTGGCTCGCGCGGCACCGCTGTTCCACGGCACGCGGCTCGACCTCGTGGAGCCCATCGTGCGCGAAGGCCTGCATCCCATGGCCCGCACGCACGTGCACCTCGCGGACAGCCCGACCAGCACGGTCGGGAAGCGGGCTTCGGTCGCAGTGCTCCTCGAGGTCGATCCCGTGAGGCTCGACGGGGTCTGGGTGAGCTCGAACGGCGTATACCTGGCGCGGTCCGTCCCACCTGCGGCCCTCGTCGGGTTCCGGGCGCTCACCCGCCGCGCGAAGGCCGAAGAGCCCCGTCTGCGGGGGCTGTTCGCGCGCTGACCGGTGCTTCGGCGCGCACGTCCGGTGTCGAGGAATGTCACCGGTCCGAAGGATCCGCGACCCCGGGCGTCCTGGGGTCATCGCTTCTGGAGGAACGATGCGCACCCTGATGCTGACCCTCGCCCTCGTCGCCACCGGCTGCTCCGCCGTCCGCGCGGACCCCGGCACGTTCGACGGATCCTTCGGGGCCGCGACCCCGGTCAGCGCGATGGAGGCCGAGCTGCTCGAGACCCGCGGTGCGCTCCAGCACGCCGAGTCCGAGGCCGCTGCCCTGCGTGCCGACCTGAACGCCGCGCTCGTCGATGGCTCTGGTTCCGCGGAGCTCGCGGCCGCCGCGAACGAGCTCGGTCGGGTGCAGGCCCAGCTCGCGTCCGTGAAGGGGCAGCTCGCCGGTCGGAGCTCCGAGATCACCGGTCTCCAGGCCCAGATCGAATCCCTGAACGCGCAGCTCGCGCAGGCGTCGCAGGCCGGTGAGGACCGCTACGCGCTCGAAGCGCAGCTCGCGTCCGTCCAGCAGGAGGCCCTGCGGGCTCGCCAGCTCGAGGCCGAGCTCGGCGCCGCGCGGGCCCAGATCGTCGGCATGGACCGGGAGCTCGGGCAGATCGGCGCCCAGCTGGCGTCCACCACCCGCGCCCTGAACGCCGCGCACGCGAGCCTCGGCCAGGTGAACGGGCTCCAGGTGCAGAACGACCGCCTGGATGCGCGCGTCGACCGGCTCGAGGCCGAGAACCGCCAGCTCGAAGCCGAGCGCCAGCGGGCCGAGAACCGCCTGCAGTCCGCCAACGCGCAGATCGCGCAGCTCCAGGCCAACCAGGCCAGCGGAGCGGTCGCGACCGGCCAGGTCCAGCAGCTCCAGGCCAAGCTCGCGCAGGCGGAAGCCGAGAACCGCAAGCTCCTCGCGCGGATCGCCGAGCTGGAGGGCGCTTCGGGCACGTCCGGCGCGAACGCGGCGCCTCCGGCGAACGCCGGGCAGGGATCGCGTCCCGCGCCCCGTCCGGGGGGGCGTCCCGAGGGCAGCGGCAGCTCGCGTCCCGGCGGTCGCTGAGGTCTCGGAGCGGCCGTCGACCGGTTAGCCGGAGACGGTGCAGCTCACCGAGAAACAGGTCGAACGTCACGTCGGCAAGCGCGCCATGCGGCGCGTGCGCTGGTATGAGGTCGACGAGCCCGTCCGGCGGGGGCGCCAGATCCACGGGCGTGTCGCCGGCTTCGTCGTGAGCGCGGTCCTCGACGACCCGCTCACCTCGCGCTGCTCGTGCCTCTACCGCACGGGCTGCGACCACGCGGCGGTGCTCCTGATCCGGTGGATGGAGAACCCCGACGCGTTCCGGGAGGAGGAGCCCTCGAGGCTCGAGCTCCCGGCGGATCCCGAAGCGCTGCGCGACTGGCTCGAGGAGCACGACCCCGAGCTGCTGGCGTCGACGCTCGACGAGCTCGTCCAGCACGGGCACTTCCTGCCCCGCACCCACCCGCTGTGGCGGTGGATGGCCGAAGAGCTCGGCAACGCGCTCGGAGGGATCGCCGCGGAGACCCGGCGCGGTGCGGTCGATCCCGCAGAGGCGCTCAAGCCCCTGATGCCCGAGCTGCGTGAGCTCATCGCCCGGCGTCGCAGCAAGCGGTCCGCTCTGGAGCGCGCGGCCACGTGGCGCGACCACCCGCCCGACGAAGAGCTGCTCGTCGATCTGTGGGAGGCGGCGAGCGACGCGTTCAAGGAGTCCGACCGCGAGCGGGTCCCGGGCTCGTTCGGCTCGGTGAAGCTGAAGGTGGAGTCCGACGAGCTCGTGTTCCGGCTGCGGACCGCACCGACGCTCCCTGTCGTGCTGCCCGTGTCGGTGCGCATGCTCGACGATCTCGGCACGTTCACGCGGTCGGACGTCGCGGGGGTGGTGCTCGACAGCCTGATCGGCCCGATGGACCCCGAGACGCGCGAGGGCGTGCTGCGGGTGCTGCAGACCCCCTCGTGGCAGCGGGCGCTCCAGCGGCTCGACAGCGCGCTGAGCCTGGAGGGGCCGAGGTCCGACAGCGACGTGGGGTGGAAGATCACCGACCAGGACGGGCGGATCGAGAAGATCACGCCCGTCACGCTCACGCCGTACAAGACGAAGCCGGGCTTCCGCACGCGCAACCTGTCGCCGCACGCGCTCTCGGATCTGCCGCTGCCCGCCGACCGTGCCGCCCAGGCCACCCTGAAGGCCTCCGCGCCGCCTTGCCTCGTGCTGGAGCACCTGGTCGACCACCCCCGCGTGGTGGGCGAGGACGGCGAGCTGGTGCGGGTGCGTCGATGCCAGCTCGAGGTCGCGGTGCGCGAGGGGGACGGGCTCGAGGTCGACGTGCTGCTGGATGGCGAGCCGCTGCCCCCTCCGCTGCTCGCCGCGCTCAAGCCGAGCTCGGGTCTCGCGGCCGTGAGGACCGGGGGGATCGCGGCCGTGGTGGAGGTCGGGCCCGTGCTGGAAGGGCTCGCAGACGTGCTGCACCGCTACGGGTCCGCGTTCCCGCGGGCGGCGCGGCGTCCGCTCATGCTGCGCCTCGGCCTGCTCGAGAAGGCCGTGCCGCTCCGGCTCGAGGGCGAGATGCAGGGGGAGCGCGTCGACCCGGACCTGCGCCCGGTGCTCCGGCTCGTGCCGCTGTCGGATGGGGCGGTCCGGGTGTCGGTGCGCGTGCGACCGCTGGAGCAGGGTCCGCTGTTCCGTCCGGGAGCGGGCCCCGTGGAGGTGGCGCGCGTGAGTGGCGCCGAGCGTCGGTTCGCGCCGCGCGACCTGCGCAAGGAACCCGCGCACGTACTGAGCGCGCTGGGCCGCCTGCCGCTCCCGCTGCTGACCGACTGGGACGGAACGGTCGACGACCCCGACGACGCGCTCGACCTCGTCCATGCCCTGCGCCGCGCGTCGAATGTCGTCGTGGAGTGGCCCGACCGTGCGATGCACGTCGTCGATGGCTCCGGCGAGGCCGGCCAGCTGCGCGTCCAGGTGACGCAGCGGCGCGACTGGTTCGGGGTCGACGGCGAGGTGAGCGCGGGCGGCTCGAAGGTGAAGCTCGCCGACCTGCTGCGCGCGATCCGCAACCACCGCCGGTACGTGCAGATCGACGACCGCGGCTGGCTCAAGCTCACCCTCGGGCTCCAGGAAGCGCTGAAGACCACCGCGATCATCGCGACCGACGAAGCGGAGCCCCGCCTTCCCGCGCTCGCGGCGGCCCGCGCGCTGCTGGCGTTCGAAGCCGCCGGTGCGAGGGTGGAGGTCCCCGACGATCTGCGCGACCACGAGCTGCGGATCCGCGCGGCCGATCTCCTCACTCCCGAGGTCCCGGCCGATCTGCAGGCGACCCTGCGTCCCTACCAGCTCGACGGGCTCACGTGGCTCCGGCGGATGGCGTGCTGGGCGCCGGGCGCGGTGCTCGCCGACGACATGGGGCTCGGGAAGACCCTCCAGTCGCTGGCCTTCGTGCTCACACGGTCGGATCGGCCCACGCTCGTGGTCGCTCCGGCGTCCGTGAACCTGAACTGGGTGCGCGAGGCGGGCCGGTTCGCACCCGACCTGCGTGTGGCGCTGTACCGGGGTCCCGGGCGGGAGGCGCTGCTCGAGAAGCCGGGCGGGGTGCTCGTCACGAGCTACGAGCTGCTCGTGCGCGACCTGCCTGCACTGTCGCAGGTGGCGTTCGGCACGGTGGTGTTCGACGAGGCCCAGGCGCTCAAGAACCCCCTGTCCAAGCGGGCGAAAGCGGCCCGTGCGCTCGATGCCGGCTTCGTGCTGGCGCTGTCGGGCACCCCGGTCGAGAACCACCTGCTGGAGCTGTGGAGCCTGATGCGGTGCGTCGCTCCCGGGCTGCTCGGACCGCGGGAGCACTTCCTGGAGCGGTTCGGCACGCCTCAGAGCCGTGGAGAGCCCTACGCCACGGGCCAGCTCGGCAGCCTGGTGCGTCCGTTCGTCCTGCGCCGCACGAAGCGGGTGGTCGCGCCCGAGCTCCCGCCGCGGGAGGACTCCATCGACTGGGTCGAGCTCACCGGTCCGGAGCGCGTGGTCTACGAGCGCATCCGCCAGTCCGCCGTGGGGGCGCTGAAGGGCGAGGGCGAGCCCGACCGCATGCAGGTGCTCGCAGCCCTGACGCGCCTGCGCCAGGCGGCCTGTGCGGCGCGCCTGGTGGAGCCCGACGTCCAGGGGGAGAGCGCCAAGATCGCCCGTCTGGTCGAGCGGATCGCGGCGGTGCGCGAGCAGGGCTCGCAAGCACTGGTGTTCAGCCAGTTCACGTCGCTGCTCGACCTCGCGCAGGAGGCCCTGCTGTCGCGGGGTGCGCGGCTGCTCCGGCTGGACGGGTCCACGCCCGTGGGCAAGCGCCAGGAGCTCGTCGACGACTTCCAGGCAGGGGAGGCCGACGCGTTCCTGATCAGCCTGAAGGCCGGGGGCACCGGGCTCAACCTGACGGCCGCGACGACCGTGATCCACCTGGATCCGTGGTGGAACCCGGCCGCGGAGGACCAGGCGTCCGACCGCGCGCACCGGATCGGGCAGACGGAGCCGGTCCAGGTGGTGCGGCTGGTCGCGGCGGGCACGGTCGAAGAGCAGGTGCTCGCGCTGCACGAAGAGAAGCGGGCGCTCGCGGAGCGCGTGCTGGAGGGCACGAGCGGCACCCATGCGCTCCGATCGTCCGACCTGCTCGCGATCCTGGAAGGCACGGCACCACCGCGTTGACCGATTGCCGGGTTGCGGTTCTCGATCAGGGGCGGATCCGGGTACGATTCCCGAGATCGTGCCGAAGCAGCGAGGACTATGCATGCTCGCCTCCCTGATGGTTCTCTCCCTTGCGCTCGCAGCTCCCCTGGACGGCACGCAGGCTTCGGTAGGCGAGGAGGTTCTGATCGAGACGTGGACCTCGGAAGCCACCCACGTGGTCGAAGGTGTGGTCGATTGTCAGGGACTTCCGCCGACCGCCGAAGACATCGCGATGGTGGAGGCCTCTTCGCCCACGGTCGATTCCGACCGCGGGGTGGGCTGGAGAGAACAGCCAAACCGATTCGAGTGCGCTGTACAAGTCGAAGTCGTCCTCAAGGGCGTGGTCGACCGCCCGATAGTGATCCGGCAGTCCCTGCATGAACGCATCTCCGGTGCGAATCGGTTCAGACAAGGTCTCCGCCACATCCTCTGGCTGCAAGAGGCACTCGGTGGGTTCGAGCTGCTCAGCCCGATCTCCTTTCTTCGTGAGACCCCGGACGGTCTTGCACAACTCGAGGGTCGGTTTGTCTCGAGGTTAGAGGGTGCATATTTCTTGGTCCCCCCCCGGAGTTCGAACCGTCTCTGCTTGAAGCCTTGCGGGCGAACGCTCCAGGCGATCCGGTTCTGGAGGCCTTTCGTCAGACGGAAGAGGCACGGAGGCAGAGCATCGGCCTTAGCTGGTCGGACCTACGATCGGACGTCACCCGATTCGTGAGTGAGGTCCTCTGACCGTCGACATCGGACGGTCAGGCATCGAGCGGACGGGCCGCCCGGTACGCCAGGGCGCCGAGCACCGGCACGAAGGTCAGCGCCCACGGGCCGCCCTGGTGGCGAGCCACGCCGATGGACACCGCCCACAGCGTCAGGAAGTCGAGCGCCATCACGTGGACGAACTGCTCGGTCCGCCAGATCGCGGCGAACGCGCTGGGCGACCCGGCCACCACCCCCCAGCCGAACAGCACGAGCGCCGGCACCGCGATCCCGCCCGCCACGACGCGTGATCCGAGCCTCTGCTGCCAGCGTGCGGGCGGCACGGGTGTCCCTCCGAGCGCGAGCCCGGGGAGCAGGCTGAACGCGCCGAGCGCCATGCTCCCGAGCGCGAACGGCCACAGCGGCACGGGCTCCCGGCGCAGCCACGGGGCCAGGAGGGCCGCCAGCGCGAGCGGCCACACGCCCATCAGCTGGAAGAGGGCCACCACCAGGGGCTCTTCGCCCGCCCAGTCGCCCGTGAGCAGGCGGAGGATCCAGGCCGTCTGGTCCGGACGCTGCGGCGGCGACAGCAGCAGCGCCTCACCGAGCAGGAGCGCGAACAGCGCCACCCACACGGCCCGGAGAGGGGCGCTCACCCGTGTCCGCTGTTGAAGACGTGCTGCAGGTACGCGGTGAGCTCCATCGACCACGCCATCCCGAGGTGCAGCATGATGCCGCCGAGGATCGACTTCGAGCGGAGCGCGAACACGCCCAGGATGTACCCGCCGATGATGCTCCCGATCGTCTCGGGGATGGGCTTGCCGAAGTGCAGCACGGCGTACATCGCGACCATGGGGAGCACCGCGTTCCGCCCGAGCCACCGGGCCATCCCGATGACCAGGAAGCCTCGGAAGTACATCTCGACGAACGAGAAGTCGAAGCCGTACACGAGCTCGTAGGGGAGCACCGTGACGATGGGGTGCACGTCGAGGTACGTCTCGACCCCGCCCCAGGGCTTGTACGTGGGGTAGGTGCGCAGGAACGCCGGCTGGAACGACGCCCACACGACGAGGGGCGCGATGACCGACAGGCACATGGCGTACGGCTTGAAGTCGAAGCCCTCCCGCGTGAACCCGTACAGGTGGGCGACCCCGCGCTGCTTGTCGAACGCGTACCACCACAGGGCCATGGGCGTGAACCACAGCAGAGTGGACTTCATGTTCCAGAGCATGCCGCGCACCCAGGGCTGCGTGGGCTTCGGCGCCTGCTCGACGAGATCGGTGTGGTAGGGGAACCAGTCCGTGAAGCTGACGATGAACAGCGCAGCGGCGGCCATCCGGAAGAACCCGGCGTCGAGCGGCTCCCCGTCGGTGGACAGGCGCCCGCGAGCCGCCTGGAGGAGCAGCACGCACGCCCACGGGATGCCGTAGTACAGGAGGAACCGGAACAGCTCGAGCGGGTTGTGGGTGTCTCTCCCGAGCGACGCGAACACGTCGTACTGGTAGTTGGCGACCATGAGCCCGCCGATGAGCACGGCGGTACCGAGGTAGACGCCCCAGTCGAAGTCTTCGCGCACGAACGCGATGAGCTGCGTGGCGAGCTTCTTCATCGGGCGGGCGGCGTGTGGAGGCCGAGCCCGGTGGCGAGACCGGCGCCGAGGCCCGTGTTCGCCTCGTCGTACGCGAGCCGGGCGTCTTCGTAGCGGCGCCGCTCGACCGTGATGCGGTTCTGGATGCCGGAGACCTCGTGCTGGAGGTTCGCGCGGGACTGTTGGGTCGCGGGGTCGGTGGCGGGCGGCAGGGACCCCAGCGCTTCGGCCATGGCGAGCCCGAGGGCGTCGGAGGCTGTGAGCTTCGCGGCGATGTCGCCGGCGCTCTTGAGGGCCGCGGCCTTCGCGTTCAGGTCGGAGGCGTCGCCGCCCGCGAGCGCGACGAGCTGGGGCGCGAGGGACGCCTGGCGGTCGAGCACGGTGACGAGGTTGGACTCCGCGTGCCGCTCGACGGACAGGGCCTCGTCGAGCCGGCTGTCGGCGCTCCAGGTGACGATGCCGGTGACGCCGCCGATGCCGAGCACCCCGAGGAACAGGGCCGCGAGGATGGCGAGCGCACCGGCCCCGAGCTGCATGCGCGTCGTGGCGGCCTCGGCAGCGTCGGCCTTCGCGCGCTCCTCGGCCTCTCGGCGCTGGGACTGGAGGCGGTCGATGGCGGCGTCGACGAACTTCGGATCGATGTCGAGCTCGGCGGCCACCTTGCGCACGTCGTCGGCGCTGGCGGCCGGTTTCGCGGACAGCTCGAGCTCCTGGAGCTCGGCAGCGATGCCGATGATGTCGTCGATGTCCTCGTCTCGAACGTCCGGTCGCCGGACGAGCGCCTCACGGGTACTCATCGTGCCTCCGGCAGCCAATTATGCTGTTGCCGTGGAGGAAGCCGGTTGATCTTCGCAGTCGCCGTGGCGCTGGGCGCGCCCGACATCGTGAACCCGCGGACGGCGGGGGGCTGGGTCAGCGACATGGCCGGCGTGATCGCCGAGGGTGACGAACGCGCCCTGAACGCGCGTCTGCAGGCGTTGCACGACGACACCGACGCCGAGCTCGTCGTGGTGACCGTGGCGGCCACGGCGCCCGAGACCCCGCGGGACTTCGCGACCGCGCTGTTCAACGAGTGGGGCGTGGGCGACCGCGAGGCGAACAACGGCCTGCTCGTGCTGCTCGTGATGGACGAGCGGCGGATCGAGATGGAGGTCGGGTACGGGCTGGAGGGCGTGCTCTCCGACGGCTGGCTGGGGCAGGTGCGCGAGACCGAGATGGTGCCGCGCTTCAAGGCCGGGGCGTACGGAGCGGGCCTGATCGCCGGCGTCACCACGGTGGAGGCCGAGCTCCGGGCCCATGCCGACGAGGTCCGCGAGGGCACGCGCGGCGCGATCCCCGTGCAGGGCGGGAGGAACGGGCCCAGCGCGGCGGCCGCGGGCGTCTCGCTGGTCTCGCTCGGGCTGCTGTGCTTCGGGATCGCCGTACTCCTGACGCTCGGGTACCTCGGGTTCGCGGCGTGGCGTGGGTACAAGCGCAAGCAGCGCACCTGTCCCGACTGCAACGTGTACATGCCGATGCTCGACGAGGCGGCCGACGACGCGCACCTCACGCCGGGTCAGATCGCGGAGGAGCAGGTGGGCAGCGTCGACTGGCAGGTGCACCAGTGCCCCGAGTGCCAGAAGGTCCGCACGTTCGAGGTCGGTGCGTGGTTCTCGAGCTACACGCGGTGCCCGCGGTGCAAGCACCGGACGCGGTCCTCCCGATCGACCACCGTGCGGTACGCGACGGAGTACTCGGGCGGCCTCGTGGAGGTCACCGAGTCGTGCGCCCATTGTTCGCACCATCGGCAGTACCGCCGCAGCACGCCACGGCTGCCCCGCGTGGTCGTGAGCAGCGACCATGGCGGCGGTGGCTTCGGTGGAGGCGGGGGATTCTCGGGCGGTGGCGGCTTCGGGGGCGGCGGTGGCGGCAGCTTCGGTGGCGGGAGCTCGGGCGGCGGCGGGGGCGGGAGCTCGTGGTGATCGTTCGGTGAGGACGAACGGTCGTGGATCGGATCTTCCGTACGTGAGCCCCGCGAAACCGCCCTGGACGTGATAAGATGTCGATGCGGCGAGTCCGCATTGCGCTTGCGTTTGTCTCTGTGGTTCCGCGAACGGAACCGCCGAATTCAGTGTTTCCGCGGACGGTGCCGCGGAATTGAGGTTTCCATGGTGCAGCCGGGTGTCCGGATGGTCCAGAGCCCTCCCTCTCTCGAGGAAGGATGCCGTGTGGCCGGGCGTTTCCGCCTGGGTGCGCGAATCGGTGTCGGCCCCGACCAGCTCTCCTACGAGGCGTGGGACGAAGCCACGTCGCGCTGGGTGCAGCTGTTCGTGCAGAGCGGCCCGACGGTGCTCGATGGGCGGCTGGTGCACGTGGGGATCGCGCAGCGCGAAGACGTGGGCTGCATCGGCGAGTGGTTCGTGAGCGTGCTGGATCCGGGCGCCGGCGAGCCTCTGCCGCGCCTGCTGGGTCGGCTCGGCCCGACGATGCCGCTCGACCTCGAGAGCCTGATGATCCTCGGTCTCGGCGTGTGCGAAGCGCTGTCGCACACCGGCCGCTGGGGCCTGTTCCACGGAGACCTCGGCACGCGCAGCCTGCACGTCACGCCGCAGCTCGATCCGGTGATCGTCGACTTCCCCGCGCACCCGGGAAGCCGCCTGTCCGCGAGCTCGGTGCCGTTCGCGAGCCCCGAGCGGCTGCTCGGTCACGAAGGCGACGCCCGCAGCGACGTGTACAGCATCGCGGCGCTCCTGTACGCGCTCCGGGCGGGTCAGCCGCCGTTCGGCTGGAGCGAGCACTCGGCTCGGGAGGGTCACTTCTACACGCCCGTCGCTGCGCATCCCTCGATCCCGCCCGCGATCATGGACGTTCTGGCCACCGCCATGGAGAAGCCCGCGCGGCTCCGGTACCCCGACCCCGGTGCGCTCGCGTGCGCGCTGTCCGACGCGTACGAGATGGTGGCGGGTGCGTGGACCGACGAGGAGGTCACCGCGGGGCCCGGCCGCGAGCCCGTCCGGGAAGAGGTCGCGCTCGAAGAGGCGGACACCGTGAAGACCCGTCAGCCGGTGTTCCTCGACGATCCGGGCACGAGCTGGGAGGCCTTCGTCCAGTTCGAAGACCCCGAGAGCTCGATCGACGACCTCGATCTGGGCTCGGCGATCTCCGGGGACGACGACCGCACGCTCGAGCTCGGGCCCGAGATGCTCGATCTGCTCCCTTCGGAGGTCCCGACGCCGCGCGAGCCCGTGGCGCGGGCTCCGTTGTTCGGAAGCGCTCCGAAGCCCCTGTCGCACCGGGCCCCTCCGCCCACCACGGGTCGGCGGTTCCAGCGCCCGGAGCCCGTTCGCCAGGCCTATGTGCCGCCGGAGCCCCTGCAGCCCGCGGTGTTCGACCTGAACGCCGCGTTCCCCGAAGGAGCCGACGACCTCGAGCTCGGCACGCACGTGGGGTACGCCGAGGTCGAGGGGTACGCGGACGCCGTGGGGTACGCCGACCCCGAGTGGGCGGACACGCTGCCGCCCGCCATGGGCCGGAAGACCGACCCCTTCGAGCTGCTCGAGGACGAGTCGCTGCCGATGCTCCTGATCGGGGCGCTGTGCGCGCTGGTGATCGGCATGGCGGGCGGCGTGTCGGTCATCGCGTTCCTCCTGGCGCAGATCAAGCTCTGATGGCGGAGCTGAAGACCCGCGCGGGCACCGGGGACGTTCAGGCCTTCCTGGACGGGCTCCCGGAGGCACAGCAGCGGGATGCACGCGTCCTGGTGGAGCGGATGCAGGCGGCGACCGGTGCCGAGCCCGTGCTGTGGGGCCCGTCCATCGTGGGGTTCGGCACGGCCCACCTGGTGTACGAGACCGGGCGCGAGGTCGACTGGTTCGAGGTCGGGAAAATTTCCGCAGGATTCGGCCGACAAGCGGCCTCCATCCTGCGGAATCGTACTCGGTGAATCTCTTGACGGAGTCCCGTAGGCTCGCCTAAAACCTGGTTTTGCACTGACGTGCCGGCGAGCTGACGGTCTTGACCGTCAAGAGTTTCGCCGCGGAAGGGCAAGCTGGTGCTGTACCTCATGCCGGGCTTCGAGGGCTCCGCGGAGGAGCTGGCCCGGCTCGGCAAGTACAAGACGGGCAAGTCGTGCCTGTACGTGAACCGCCTGGCGGACGTCGACCTCGAGGTGCTCGACGGGCTCGTGCGGAGCTCCGTCGCCGAGATGCGCGCCAGGCACGGCTGATCGGGTCGGCCTACTGGAGCCCGAGCCGCTGGGCCTGACGGATCGCCTGGCGCAGCTCTTCGTCGTCTTCGGCGTACTCGGGCCGCACGGGCAGGAGGTCGTCGAGCGAGGTGAGCGCCGGACCGGTGTGTCCGCGCAGGCGCTCGGCGAAGGCTGCGGCGACCACGGCCACACGCGTGCCGTCGGACGCTTCGCGCAGGGTCTTCCGGGGCGTGCCGACGAGCTTCATGGTGCGCTCGACTGCGGGAGCCCCTTCGGCACCGGGCGCCTCGTAGCGCACGCGCAGGTCGCCGAGCACGCTGGACACGGACGGATCGCGCAGCTTCACCTCGTACAGCGCGGTGACCTGGTGCCCCGCGCCCACCTCGCCCGCGTCCACGCGGTCGTTGCGGAAGTCGCGGTCGGCGATCTGCCGGTTCTCGTACCCGATCTGGCGCCACTCGCTGACGATCTCGGGGTCGAGCTCGACCTGGAGCTTCACGTCGCGCGCGATGGTCTGCAGCGTGCCGGTGAGCCCGTCGACCAGGACCTTTCGCGCGTCCTTCTCGTTCGCCAGGTAGTGGTAGTGCCCGTCGCCCTTGTCGGCGAGGCGCTCCATCACGTCGTCGCGGTAGTTCCCGCTGCCCACCCCGAGGGTGGTGAGCGTGATGCCCCTGTCGGCCGCGGCCCTGAGCTTGGCGGCGAGGCGGTCGGCGTCGGTCTCCCCGACGTTCGCGTCGCCGTCGCTGGCCAGGATGACCCGGTTGATGGCGCCGGGCTCGAGGGTTCGCTCGGCGAGGCCGTACGCGAGGTCGATGCCTGCGCCCATGGCGGTGCCGCCGGAGGTCTCGAGCCGGTCGAGAGCGCGCAGGATGGTGTCGGTGTTCGTGACCGACGTGGGCTCGAGCGCGATGCGGGTATTGCCGGAGTACGTGACGATCGCGACGGTGTCGCCGTCCTTCAGCTCGCCGACGAGCATCTTCAGGCCCTGCTTCACGAGCGGCAGGCGGTCGCGGCTCTGCATCGAGCCCGACACGTCGATCAGGAACGTGGCGTGCACGGGCTTGCGCTCGAACACGCTGATCCGCTTGCCCTGGACGCCGATGCGCACGAGGTGACGGTCGGCGTCGAACGGGGAGGGCACGACCTCCACGGAGGCCGCGAACGGACCGCTGGTCGGGCCCTCGTAGTCGTACCGGAACGCGTTGATGAGCTCCTCGGGCCGCACCTCGGCGGGGTTCGGGAGGTATCCCTCGCTGAGAGCCCGGCGGGACCGGGTCCATGCGCCGGTGTCGACGTCGACGGCGAACGTGGACAGCGCGTCGATCGTGGTGAGCGTGTGGCTCGGCTTCCAGGTGAGGTCGACCCAGCCAGGGCGCGTCGGGCCCGCGACGATCCCGTTCTGGAACCGCCCGTCGGCGTCCTCCGACCTCTTGGAGTCCTCGAGGACGATCAGGGTCCCATCCGGCTGACTCGTCAGGCGTTCCCGGTACTCGCGCACGGGCGTGCCACCGTCGTCGTCACCGAGATCCGCGGTGGAGGTCCGGGGGCCCCGGTTCGTCCACTCGAGATCGTTGGTCTCCGTGCCGTCGGTGTACCCGATGGCATCGAGACCAGAGGAGGGGTCACCCCACGGGTTCCGGAGCTCCTCGGTCCGCGCCTTCGAGCCCGCGATGATCATGATCTGGGTCTCGCCGTTCTCACCCGCGAAGGTCCCACCCGTGGGCTCGACGAGTCGGTCCAGATCGTAGTCGATGCGGTTCACGTCGTCGGCGAAGTCGCCGCCCGGGCTCGTGGTGGTGACCTGGCCGACGGGTTGGCGAGGCGTTCGCTCGCCGTCGAGCCCGAGGTCGACCACACCATCGTCGGGGCTGCTGGTCGATGCGACCGGGATCGGAGCGTCGGGGGCGCCGCGCGTGGCGAACGTCGCGAGGGTGACCGGCACGGTGATGCCGACCGCCAGCAGCGCGACCGCAGCCACGCCCAGCCCCATCCACGGACGGAAGCCGCGGGTGTCGTTCGCGGGCGGGGGAGGGGGCTCGGGGGCGGTCGAAGCGCCCGTGAGGGCTGCGTCGGCTTCGGCCTCCATCGCGAGGAGCCGCTCCAGCACGGCGGAATCGAGCTCCTGGCTCGTGTAGTGCTCTCGGACTTCGGACTCGAGCTCGTTCATGGCAGCACCTCCTGTGTGGTCTCAGCATCGAAAGCCGCGAGCACCTTCCGGCGCGCACGGTGGAGCAGAGAGAGGACGGTGTTCCTCGGGGTCTCGGAGAGCTTGCCGATCTCGTCGGCGGTGTAGCCTTCGACGGCGTTCAGGTAGAGGGCCTCGCGTTCTTCGGGTCTGAGGACCGCGAGGGCGCGGGCGAGCCGCTGTCTGCGCTCGGCGCGGACATCGGCGCCGACCAGGGCGTCCGCGTAGAGCTCGGGCACCTCGGTGGGCACGATGGAGACGACCTTGTTCCGGCGTCGCTCGTCGATGAAGCCGTTGCGGATGGCCGCGTAGAGGTACCCCTTGTGGCGGGGCCCCCCGGCCTTCAGCATCTTCGCCCAGGCTTCCTGCAGGAGGTCTTCCGCGAAGGCCTTGTCGTGCGTGAGCGACAGGGCGTAGCGGTAGCCGTTCTGCAGGAGGATTCGCGTTTCCAACGGCGCCTCCCCGTCTGTGTTCGGCCCCCAGACGGACGAGGGGTCGCGCTGATTGCGCGGCGGCGGACTTTTCTCAGCGCATCCGTGTGGAGCGGCGCTGGAACACGATCGAGGCGAGAAGCGCGAACACGGGGACGATGGGCGCGGGGCTCGAGCTGCACCCGCATCCGGCGACGGGCTCCGGGAGCACACCCTCGCCGTCGCCCACGCTGAACGGGTCGGGGTCGAGGGCGTCGGGCACGCCGTCTCCGTCGGAGTCGAGGAGCGGCTCGGTGCCGGTGTCGCCCGTGTCGGTGGGCACGAAGCCCTCGCCGTCGCAGTCGTTGTCGATGCCGTCGTCGGGGTCTTCCACCGCCGCGGGATTCACGCTGGCATCGCCGTCGTCGCAGTCGCCCCCGGTGGCGATCCAGCCGGGGATGGCGAGGCAGGTCTCGACGCCCGTCGCTTCGTTGCCGTAGCCGTCGCCGTCGGCGTCGGGGTACCACCAGGCCACGGGGAGGCCGTCGTCGGCGGCCCCATTGCAGTCGTTGTCGAGGTTGTCGCAGACCTCGGGGTTGCCCGGGAACTGGATGCCGCGGGTGTCGTCGCAGTCGGTGGCGTCGACGGAGTAGCCGGGGACGGGCTCGCAGCTGTTCACCGGGGTGCCGGTGGGGTCGCCGAAGCCGTCGCCATCGGTGTCGGGGTAGAAGTCGGCGAACGACAGGCCGTCGTCGGGCACGCCCGAGCAGTCGTTGTCGATGCCGTCGCAGATCTCGCCGATGAGGGGGCTGACCGTGAAGTCGCCGTCGTCGCAGTCTTCTCCGAGGGCGGGCGAGACGTAGCCGAGGGGCTGGTCGCCCGAGCACCCCATGAACGTGGCGGACGGCGTTCCGGTGCCGTCTCCGTCCTGGTCGAACCAGAACACCACGGGCTGATCGGTGTAGTCGGGGTCGTCGGTGTCGACGAGGCCGTCGCAGTCGTTGTCGATGCCGTCGGGGCACGCTTCGACCGCGAGTGGGAAGATGGTGGGGTCGGCGTCGTTGCAGTCGCCCTGGACGATGGCGGTTCCCGCCGGCTGGCTGCACGCGATGGACCCGGGGTCGGTGTCGTCTCCGAAGTTGTCGTCGTCGAGGTCGGCGTAGAAGCGCGAGGCCACGACGCCCGGATCGGCGTCGTCGGTGAGGCCGTCGCAGTCGTTGTCGGCGCCGTCGCAGGTCTCGGGGGCCCCCGGGTAGACGGCCGCGTTGGTGTCGTCGCAGTCGGTGGACGTGGCGGACGTTCCGGCGGGCTGCTGGCAGGAGCTGCTGTCGAAGGCGTCGCCGAAGCCGTCACCGTCGCCATCGACGTACCAGTCGGTGGCCGTGACCCCGTTGTCGATCGCGAGATCGCAGTCGTTGTCGACGCCGTCGCACGTCTCGGGGTTGCCCGGGAACCGCGCGGGATCGGCGTCGTCACAGTCGAGGCAGGCTGCGACGCCGTCTCCGTCGCCGTCGGGACCATCCGGCGTCGCGGAGTTGCAGTCGTCGTCCTTGCCGTTGCAGGAGACCTCGGTGGCGCCCGGGTTCACGGCGGGGTCGAGGTCGTTGCAGTCGCCCGCGCAGGTGGTGTACCCGTCGCTGTCGGCATCGGCGCTGTCGGGGCTCCCGCCGCAGTCCTCGTCGATGCCGTTGCAGAGGATCTCGACGGCCCCGGGGTAGACGCTCGGGTTGGAGTCGTCGCAGTCGAGGCCCTTGTGCACGCCGTCGCCGTCGAGGTCGGCGTACCAGAAGGCGGTGTCGAGGTCGGGCCCGCCGAAGTGACCGGCGTCGGCCACGGTGCCGTCGATGTCGAGGCGGCCGGAGGTGGAGACGTCGAGGATGGCCGCGGCGGTGGCGTACGCGTCGTCGAGCGTGCCGCAGTCGGTGCCGGCGTACCCGACGATGCCGGGGTCTTCGAAGATCTGCTGGCTGGCGTCGATGGTGCCGTAGATGTACCCGTCCCACACGACGTTGTTGCGGACCGGGGGCGCGAGCGCGGTGGAGTCGAGGACCTCGTTGGGGCTCCCCGTGAAGATGTTGTCTTCGACGGTGGCCCCACCGGTGTTGACGCTCTCGCCGAGGTCGCCGATGAAGGTGTTGTGGGCGAAGACGCTGCCGGAGCGGAGGGTGACGGCGTAGTCGAGGGGAGTCGGGACCCCGTTCTGCACGAACAGGGCGTTCTGGACGTCGACGGTGGCGGCCCCGCTGGTGTTGGCGAGGGCGTGGCCGGTGGTGGAGACGTTCTGGCAGAAGTAGGCGTTCCGGGCGTAGAGGGAGCCCTGGCCGTCGACGTGGATGGCGCCACCTTCGGTGTACGACTCGTTCCACAGGAACCGGGAGCGCTGGACGTCGACCACTGCGGCACGACCCGCGATGGCGCCACCGCGGTTGGCGACGTTCTGGGTGAACAGGCCGCCCGAGATGAACACGGTGGCGTTGTCGGCGTACACGCCACCACCGCGCTGATCGGTGGTGCCGGAGTCGAGCTGGAAGTCGTCGAGCACGCAGACCGTGCCGCTGCTCTGGCAGTACACCGTGCCGCCGTTCCCGCTGATGGCGTGGTTGTCGGCGAAGTAGCTGGACGTGAGGGTGAGGCCGGAGGAATCCTTGAGGTAGATCGCGCCGCCGTCGCCTGAGGTGTTGGACAGGAAGATCACGTCGTCGGCGGTGACCTGCGTGGACTTCGCGAAGATGGCGCCGCCGTGCTGGCCGGCCGTGCAGCCGAGGAGCTCGACGGTCTGGAGGGTGATCGTGGCGGACTCGGCGTTGATGCAGCCCCCTTCGTTCGCGAAGCCGGCCACGATCTCCACGTCGACGAGCGCCAAGGTGGAGTCGTTGCGCAGGTCGATGCCGCCTGCGGACCCTGCGCCATCGATCGTGAGCGACTCGAGCGCGAGCGCGCCGTTCAGCTGCGTGCGGAAGACCCAGTCACCGCCGAGGCTGCCGGGCGGAGCGACGACCGTGGTGGTTCCCGTACCGGACCCGCGGATCTCGAGGTCGAGGTTGGTGGGGAGCTCGACCCCGACGAACGTGCCCGGACCGAGGTCGAGGCGATCCCCGGACGTGACGACCCCGCTCTGGACGGCCGCAGAGATCGTGGGGAAGTCGCCGGGAATATCCCAGGAGGTCGCGGTTGCTGAGAGGACCCACCACATGCCGTGCACACTACCCCGTCGCGACGCGACTGTAGAATCGGATCGACCGGAGACTCCATGAATCGAGCCCTCGTGCTTCTGTCCTTCCTCCTCGGGATGCCCGCCCTGGCGGACGTCCGCGTGGCGGTGGTCCCGTTCGACAACGCTGGAGGCGCGGAGTTCGAGGGCCTGGGGGTCGGGCTGCAGTCGATGGTGACGACCGATCTGGCGCAGGCCGACGCCGTCACGGTGGTGGAGCGGGCTCGCATCCACGATCTGCTGGCCGAGATGCAGCTCGCGAAGGACGGGGTGATCGACCCCGCCACGGCGGTGCAGATCGGGAAGGTGTCGGGCGCGACGCACGTGGTGGCGGGCTCGTTCACGGTGGTGGGCGACACGATGCGGCTCGACGTGCGGCTCGCGGAGGTCGCGACCGGGAAGGTGACGGTCGCGGCGGAGGAGCAGGGCGAGCGCGACGCGTTCTTCGAGCTGGAGAAGTCGGTCGTGACGAAGCTCCTCGCGGGCATGGGCGCGGAGCTGACCCCGAAGGAGCGCGCCGCGGTGGCCCGGCTGCACACGGCGGACTTCGACAGCTTCTCCCAGTTCAGCCGCGGGGTCGCGCTGTTCGACGCCGATCGGTACGACGAGGCCGTGGCGATCCTCGAAGCGGTCTCGCAGACCGATGCCGACTTCAAGCTGGCGTCCGTGACGCTGGCCGACCTCCGCGCCGTTCAGGAGCAGGCGGAGAAGAAGGCGATGGCCGCGCGGGTGACGGCGGCCGAGGAGAAGTTCGTCGGGCGCCAGGAGGCCTCGCGCGAGGGGGTCGAGGTGTTGGCGAGGCTGCAGGCGGACGCCGCAGACCCGAAGAAGTCGTGGCAGGAGCGGTCGACGGCGAACCTTCTCATCGCGGCCGCGACGGGCATCTCGCGCTCGTCGGGGGGACTCCGCGGGCTCCGCGACGGTGCGGACGCCTTCGCGATGGAGCGGCTCGGCGAGCGCGCGTACCAGGCGTGGTGGGCGGAGTCCCGCGACCGGGTGCCCACGGTCTTCCCGCTGTACCGCGACTGGTGGACCCCGATGACCCTCGAGAAGTACACGTACGAAGAGCACTTCGAGCACAACCTCGGGCGGTTCTTCACGGGCACGAACGACAACTACGTGATGTCGTCGTGCAAGGGGGGCTTCGGGGACGAGCAGCTGGGGTGGCTGTGGCTGCCGCGCGTGCGCCAGCTGGAGGTGCACGCGTCGCTGCTGAAGGGCATGCGGGCGTGTCTGGGCGATGCGAAGTACGCCGAGGCACTGCTCGACGTGGCGGAGCACCTGACGGACGAGGGGCGGGTGGGTCCGGCGGCTGCGCTGCTCCAGGAGCTGTCGGGGCAGTCGCAGGACGAACGCCTGCTGTCGAAGGTCGCGACTGCGGCGAAGGAGAGCGCGGAGCGGAAGGCCGGGATCGATGCCTTCCCCGTGGGGAGCCCGGAGTGGGAGCTGGTGATGTTCGGGAACGTTCGGGTGGAGTCCGTGGAGCGGTCGCGGGCGGAGGGGAGGGTGGTGAACGACGTGAACTACTACTCCCGCGCGAAGCTACCGGGGGTGGCGGGGCCGATCTTCGTGTCCGGGGTTCCGGTGTGGTCGGCGACCCGGCTTTCGGATCGCACGTTGCTGACGGGTCCGAAGCTGGGTCGCGACGAGACGACCTCGCTGCGGCACTACGGAGACGACCGTGGGCGCGCGAAGTCCCCGGCCGACCTCACGCCGGGGAGGGCGCCGCCGACGAGCACGAACCTGCTCCTGATGGGCGGGGTGCCGCGGAAGGACGGCACGGTCCGCGCGACGTTCGACTACACACCGGCGGCCGACTGGTTCCCGCTGCAGCGCCGGGGGGCGCCGAGCGATCAGGTGGCGGGATGGACGCCGCTTCCCGACCGTCCGCTCGCAGGCGTGGTGGTGGCGGTGCGCGAGATCGAGACGGATCCGATCTGCGACCCGGTCGACCCGCAGAAGATGACGCCGATCCCGACGACGGCGTACGGCGTGCTGATCGACGGCGACGCGGTGGTGGTGGCGGAGCTGGAGGAGGTGTACGCGGCGCCGGACCGGTGTGCGAGCCACCCGAACCACTTCCAGCGCTTCGGGGTGAAGGCGGAGCTGGCCCGGAAGCCGCTGAAGGACCGGGGTCCGTACGCGGTGGAGGTGTCCGTGAAGGGGACGAAGCTGACGGCGTCGGTGGGGTCGACGAAGGTGTCCGCGGACTTGCCGGAGGCGCGGGTGGGGTTCCCGGGGGTGTACGTGGACGGGGATGGGTACGTGGAGCTGTCGGGGCTGGCGCTGGAGTAGGGTGCGCGGGCCGGGGGGGCCGGGTTATCGGGGCGGCACGCTCCCGTAGCTCAGTTGGATAGAGCATCGGCCTTCTAAGCCGGCGGTCGCAGGTTCGAGCCCTGCCGGGGGCGCTTGCTCGTGGGCTCGCTTCACCCAGGCCCGAAGCGCCCCACGCCGCGGGCGCGGAAGGCGGCCACGATCTCCGGCAGGATCGCCGGGTCGTCGATCGTTGCGGGCACGGGGACCTCGGCCTCGGTGGCCAACCGGCGCAGCGTGCGGCGCAGGATCTTGCCCGACCGGGTCTTGGGGAGCCGGCCGACGACCACCAGCCGCGTCAGCACCGCGATGGGCCCGATGCGCGCCCGCACGGAGGCCACGATCTCCGCTTCGACCGCGTGGGGATCGACGCGGACGTCGTCCTTGAGCACCAGGAGCCCGATCGGGACCTGGCCCTTCAGCGCATCGTCGATTCCGACCACCGCGCACTCGGCGACCGCCGGGTGGGTAGCGACGACTGCCTCCATCTCGCCGGTGGACAGGCGGTGACCGGCGATGTTGATGACGTCGTCGATGCGTCCGAGCACGAAGACGTTTCCGTCGGCATCGACGAACCCGCCGTCGCTCGTGAGGTAGAAGCCCGGATACCGGGACAGGTAGCTGGAGACGAACCGGTCGTGGTCGTTCCAGAGCGTGGCGAAGGCCCCTGGCGGGAGAGGGAGGCGGACTGCGATGTCCCCCGTCTCGTCGACCTCGCAGACCGAGCCGTCCTCCCGCAGCGCGACCACGTCGTAGCCAGGTACCGGCAGACCCGCGCTGCCCGGCTTCACCTGCGGGGCTCCCAAGCCACGGCTGTAGGCGACCATCGGCCAGCCGGTCTTGGTCTGCCACCAGTGATCGAGCACGGGTTTCCCCGTCTTCTCCTGCAGCCACTCCAGGGTGGACGGATCGAGCCGCTCTCCTGCGACGAAGATGGCTTCCAGGCTGGAGAGGTCGTGGCCCTGCAGCCCTGTCGCCTCGGGGTCTTCCTTGCGGATGGCGCGGAACGCCGTCGGCGCGGTGAACAGGACCCGCACGCCGTAGTCCTCGATCACCCGCCAGAACGCGGACGCGTCGGGGGTTCGGACGGGCTTGCCCTCGTAGAGCACGGTGGTGCACCCGTGGATGAGCGGCGCGTACACGATGTAGCTGTGACCCACGACCCAGCCGACGTCGCTCGCCGCCCAGAACACGTCGCCCGGGCTCACCCCGTAGACGGCATCCATGCTGTAGCTGAGCGCGGTCGCGTAGCCCCCGTGATCCCGAACCACGCCCTTCGGCCGCCCCGTGGTGCCCGAGGTGTAGAGCACGTAGAGCGGATGGTCCCCCGAGACGGGCTCGGCGTCGACGGCCTCGGCGGTGGACACCAGCGTGCGCCAGTCGAGCTCGCCCTCGTGCAGCGAGACCGCCAGCTGCTTCCGCTCGAGCACCAGCACGTGGCCCGGCGGGTGCTCAGCGTGCGCGATCGCGTCCCGGACGAGCGGCAGGTACGGGAGGACCCGGTCTCCCTCGATCCCACAGCTCGCGGTGAGCAGCACGGTCGGGCGGGCATCGTCGATCCGTGCGGCCAGCTCGGGCGGGGCGAACCCTCCGAAGACCACGCTGTGCACGGCTCCGATGCGAGCACAGGCCAGCATCGCCATCGCGGCCTCGGGCACCATGGGCAGGTAGATCACCACGCGGTCGCCGGACCGGACGCCAAGCTGGCGGAGCGCCCCGGCCAGCCGAGCGACCCGATCACGCAGCTCGCGGAAGGTGAAGGTCTGCCGCGTGTCGGTCACCGGGGAGTCGTACACGAGGGCGAGCTGGTCGCCCCGCCCGCTGTCCACGTGGTGATCGAGCGCGAGGTGCGCACAGTTCACCTTCCCGTCGGCGAACCACGCCCAGCTCTGCTCCCGCTCCTCGAGGACCGTCTCCGGCTGCTCGAACCAGGCCAGCTGTCGGGCCCGGTCCGCCCAGAAGGCACGGGGGTCGCTCTGCCATCGTTCCCAGTCGGACTGCATCTCGGACATCCCCCCTCCCGACCCTAGGACCGCCGCGTCGCGTAGACCGCCGCCTCCATGTCGAGGTAGCCGACCACCGACGTGGGATCGGCGAACGGGAAGATCTGGGTCGCCCAGTATCCCCCGACCCCGGTCTTCCGGTCGATCCAGTAGTAACAGTTCGCCAGGCCCGCCCACGCGAGCGATCCCGCGGGACGTCCGGTCGGGGCGTCCTCCTCGTTGATCATGAACGTCAGCGCCCAGGTCTTGGGCATGCCCGGGAAGAACTCCGCGTCGTTGGAGAGGCGTGGGTTGGAGACGGGCAGGATCGACTGGGCCGTGGCGGTCGCGCCGACGCCCGGGAGCATCTTGATCCCCATGCCGGCGGGCAGGTGGTTGCGGGACGCCATCGCGATCGTCTCGGGGGACAGGATCCGATCGCCGCTGTCGGACCGCCCGTCGTTGAGCCACATCCGGATGAACTTCACGTAGTCGGTTGCGGTGCCGTACAGCCCGTGGCCCGCCATGTGCACCTCCGGGTCCTGGGGCAGGGTGACGCCGTCGAGCGGGATCAGCGAGCCGTCGCGGTCCTCGCGGGCGTGGATGGTGGCCTGACGAGCCGCCATGTCGGGGGTCATGGCGAAGGCCGTGGACTTCATGCCGAGCGGTCCGAGGATGCGCTCTTGCCCGTGATGCCCTCGACGACCATGCCGGCCCAGTCGATGTTGGTGCCGTACTCCCACTGCTCGCCGGGATCGAACAGCAGCGGGGTCTCGATGGAGGCCCAGGACGCGTCCACGACCCACGGCTGGCCCTGCTCGTTCGCGAGCCGCGTGTACGCCTCGTTGAAGAAGTCGTAGGCGAAGCCGGCCGTGTGGGTGAGCAGGTGTCGGGTGGTGATGTCGCGCTTCGGTGCGCGCAGGCGGGGCTCTCCGCTCGCGTCGAAGCCCTCGAGCACCTGCACCTCCCCGAGTCGGGGCACGTACTCCTGCGCCGGCGCGTCGAGGTCGAGCTCCCCCGACTCCACCAGCTGCAGGCAGGCCGTACCCCCGATGGCCTTGGTGGTGGAGAAGATGGCGCACACCGTGTCGGGGGTGAAAGCCTCGCCGGACACTGTGTTTCGAACGCCTCGGGCCCCCGCGTAGATCGTGCCGTCGCGGTCGGTCACGACGGCCGCGACCCCCGGCACCCGTGGGGAACCCTGGGTGACCCGTTCGAGGATGGAGTCGATGGCGTCGCTGAGCTGAGTCATGGTGACCTCCTGGTTGAGGTCACCCTATCGGCAGTTGAAACCTGGCATAACCGCCGGGCGGCGGGTCGTTCGCACGGCTTTTCCGCCGAACGGCGGTCGGACAGTCCACACCGATCATCCGCGCTCGGAAGGCGGCGGTAGCTGGAGCACGGTGGAGTGGCGGAGGCGCCAGGCCAGGAAGGCGAGACCGATGCGGGTTCGTCCGATCCCGTCCGTCGGATCGAAGGGCAGGGCGTCGCGGATGCTCTCGAGCCGCGCCTGCATGGTGCTGTGGTGGACATCGGCGAGCCGGGCGGCCTCTCTCACGGAGGCGGAGCGGAGCAGGGCATCGAGCGTGCCGGCAGCCCAGGGGTGCTGCATCACGTCCTCGAGCTCCTCCACGTCGAGCAGCGGCCGGTCGATGGTGCACTGGGACAGCAGCTCCACCAGCCCGCCGTAGTCATCGGCGACCACGATGGGGATGCTCGGGAGGTGGCACAGGCGCAGGCTGACGAGGGCGGTGGCGAACGACCGGTGGAGGTCGTCCACCCCCCATCGCGGCCCCGATCCCGCAGGGCCGGGCCTGGATGTGCTCCACTTCCTGCCCCACCACGCCGACGTGCATGGGGCCGAACCGGGTGGGCACCACGTCCTCGACCATCTTCGGATGGTGCGTCCAGGTCGCGAACATCGGCAGGCTCACCACCCGGTACTTCAGGTGGGACGCCAGACCGAGGCGGGCAGCCACCAGCCGTCGCTGCTCGGTGGACGTGTTCGGGTCGAGCAGGGCTGCGAGGCGACGCAGGGGATCCGGCGCCCGTCGACCGAGACGGATGGCGAGGGCCAGAGCGAGCCGCTCGACGATCATCGCGTCGTTCGCGTGCGCCCCGCCCTCCCGCTCGAGCCAAACGGAGAGACCGTCGGCATGGACTGCGTGGGGCGGCACACATCCCCCGTCCGGGAGCATCTCGCCTGACGGGGCCACGCGGAGGGTATGGGAGGGGGACTCGCGCGCGTAGCCTGCGACACACCCCGAGAGGGATGCGGCGGCTCCGAGCAGTCCCTGGGTGTTCACTCCGCCCCGGACGAGCTCGTCGAAGCAGGCGATGACACGCAGCGTATGGCTCGCATTGGGGTCGAGGGCGTGGATCCGGGCGAGGAGTTCCTGCATCGCTGCCTCAGTCCGCCAGGATGCGCGACAGCCACGCCTTGCGGGTGGCGATCATGCCGCGCGAGAGCGCAGTGTGGGGGGCGAAGATGTCGAAGCCATGGAAGCCGCCCGGCCAGACGTGCAGCTCGGCGTCCCCGCCCGCATTCCACAGTGCGTCGGCGTAGGCGACCGCTTCGTCGCGGAAGATCTCCGCGCTGCCCACATCGAGGAAGGCGGGGGGCAGATCGCGCAGCTCGGTGGCCCGAGCCGGAGCGGCGTACGGGGAGACCTCGGGACCTCCACGCGCTTCCCCGAGCACGGCGGTCCAGCCGGTCACGTTGCTCACCCGGTCCCACACGCCGATCCCGTCGAACTGGTGCGTGGACCGGGTCACTCCGCGGTCGTCGAGCATCGGGTAATCGAGGAGCTGTCCGCAAAGTCGGGGCCCTCCCCGATCCCGTGCCGCGAGCGCCGCTCCCGCCGCCAGGCCCCCACCCGCGCTGGCTCCCGCGATCAGCAACCGGTCGAGTCGGATTCCCAGCTTCTCGGCATCGGACGCGACCCACTCCAGGGCGGCGTACACGTCCTCCCGCGGGAAGGGGTCGGGGTGCTCGGGGGCCAGGCGGTACTCGATGGAGACCAGCACGACGCCGAGCCCGTCCACGAAATCCAGCATGCGGTCGAGGCCGCTGAAGCGATCGCCGAACATCATGCCGCCGGAGTGCACGAACAGCACGCCTGGCCGCAGGCCCGTCGCCCCCTCGTGCCGAAAGACGGAGGCCACGAGCTCGTGCCCCCGGTAGCCCCGGAACACCCTGTCCTCGCAGCGGATCGGCCGCCCCTCGATCAGGGCCTCCAGCGGTGGGCCGGCGTAGGACACCCGCATGAACCCGATGAGGTCGGGGGTGATGGTCGGCGGGAACATGCCCCCGACGATGGCGAGCCCGGCTCGCAGCTCGGGGTCGAAGGCCGGACGGTCGCCAGGCTCCCGATCGACGCCGAAGAGGAAGCCCGGTGTGTGATCGCCCACAGGCATACCGTAGCATCCACGCCCTTCTGCCGGGGGTTCGGAGGGCGATATGGAAGCCTCGGACGGTCTCCGCCGAGGCGCCCGACCCTCACTCCTTCGGCCGCACCGCCAGCTGCACGCTCCCGTCCAGCTGCGCGACCCCCATGATGAACACCGTCCCGTCGGGGTCTTCGAACACCGTCGACCGCTTCGGACCCTCGACCGCGTCCGTGGCCGCCACCCAGCCCGTCAGGCACGCCGCCATGTCGTCGCGCACGCCCTCGTAGACCGCCCCATGGTCCTCGAACGCCAGGATCAGGGCGTCTGGCAGGATCCGGAGCTCCGCCTCCTCGAACCCCGGGAGCAGCACGGGTACCGCGTCCCGCGCCCGTCGCTCCAGCGACACCGCGCCCAGCTCCGCCCGCAGGTGCTTGAGCGTGCTGCAGCGGGCTTCCGCCTTCGTCATGGGGACCGGGATCGGTGTGTCCAGGCTGCGCACATACCGGGTCGTGCTCCCGTCGATCTCCACGATCGCGGGGTCGAAGCGCGGCTTCACGAAGCCCGACCGCCGAACGCCGTCCTTCACCGACGAGCTCACGAAGCTCGGCTTCCCCGCCTGGAAGTAGCTGAGCTCGACCACTCCGCGGATCGACTCCTGCGTGCCCCACCCGAACACGCAGTCGCCCTCGATACACCGGTGCTTCGACACCTTCTCCGGGTCGACCACCATCCGGCCCACCGTGAGCTCGAGGACGTCGTCCCCGCGCCGCACGGTCAGTCGCACCGGGCTCTCCAGCGGACCCGACAGGAGCGCCTGGGCGTCCGGAACCGTGAGCTCGGCTGGGACCGGCTCGCCGTCCACGGCCGTGATCCGGTCGCCGATCCGCAGGCCGGCCGTGCGCGCCGGGGCCTCGAACAGCAGGCCCTTCACCGAGATCTCACCCGGCGCCACCTCGATGGATGCACCGATTCCGCCCGTCGGCGGCGGAGCGAAAGCGAGCGCGACCCCGAGGACCAGCGCGATCACGAGCCTTTCCCGGAACAGGACATGTCCCAGCCTACCTCAGCCGGGCCGCGCATCCCGCTCCACCGCTCGCCACCCGCCCGGGCATTCGCAACAGAACCGCTACAGGAGCGGGAGCCCGGTCCCCGGACACTCTACGGAGGCGCCAGAGAGGACGACCCGATGCTCACGCTGATGCTGCTCACCGCCTGCCTGGTCCCGGCACAGGAGCGCTCCGCCGACCCCGACGCGGACACGGACACGGACACGGACACGGACTCGGACGCCGATACCGACTCGGACGCCGACTCGGATTCCGACGCTGACGCCGACACCGACGCCGACTCCGACTCGGATACCGACACCGATGCGGACGCGGACGCCGACGCGGATTCCGACGCCGACTCGGATTCCGACGCGGACACCGATCCCCCGGGTGCGTGCCTCGAGGACGCCATCCTCGAGTGCGGCACCGACCTCCAGTCCACCACCGTGGGCCAGGGGAACGACCTCACCAGCCATCCCTGCGCGACCTTCGCGTCCACCGGTCCCGACCTCACGTACGACTTCGAAGCCCCCTCGACGGGCACGTACACCTTCGATCTCACCGGACTCTCCGCCGATCTCGACCTCTTCGTCGCCGGGCCCGGCTGCAGCACCGGTTCGTGCGCCACGTCCGTCCAGTACGACACCAACGACGAGCAGGTCTCCATCGACCTCGATGCGGGCGAGTCCGTTTCGATCACGGTCGACGGCTGGGGCGGCGCCGCGTCCGCATTCACCCTCGCCGTCGCCTGCCCCGCCGAGACCCAGGACACCGACCCGCCCGAGGACACCGATCCGCCGGAGGACACCGATCCGCCGGAGGACACGGGCCTGGACTGCCTCCCCGACGACCTCTACGAGCCCGCCGTCTCCAGCACCTACGTGGAGCTCGAGCCCGGCGTCTTCTCCGCCCGAGTGCTCGAGCTGTACGACACGGACCGCTGGGTCGTCGATGTGGGGCTCGGGCAGACCCTCGACGTGGACGTCGACTTCGACACCGCGGCCGGCGAGATCGACGTGTCGTTCACGCCGTACGACTTCCTCGCGCCGATGCCGTCGAGCAGTGAGCCCGGCCCCGACAGCGTCAGCTACACGAACCTCCGCACGGGGCCGGTTCGCGTCGGGGTGCTCGTGACCGCCATGGGCGTGACGGACACCTGTCTCGGCATCGACTACACCCTGACGGTCGCGGTCACCGATCCGCCCGTGTGTACGGAAGAGCCCGACGAGCCCAACGAGACGACCGCGGACGCCGGGCTGCTCGTGACCTCCGCGGTGGGCTCGATCACCCCTGTGGACGTGGACCTGTGGCGCGTCGAGGTGCCTCCGATCACGAACACCGTGGTGACCGTAGACGCCCTTCCGGACGTTCGCCTGCTCGCCGTCGACGCCCCCGGTACGGCCGGGACCGAGCTCGGGACGCCCGACGTGATGGTCCTCCGCAACCACCACCTCACGACGCAGGACTTCTTCGTGCAGGTCTACAACCAGGACGATGCGCCGTACTGCACCGACTACACGATCTCCCGCGTCGATGCCGGGTGCTACGACGAGCGCGACGGCTACTCCGGCTGGTCGACGTTCGGGCTCGGACCGCAGAACCCCGTCGACGTGTACGACATCCTGGTCGCCTCGAACCGCAGGCTCTCGTTCTCACCGGACTTCACGCTGTCCACCGAAGAGCTCACGATGACCATGACGGTGAACGGCAACGTGATCGACACCGGAGCCCAACCCTTCGGTCGTGTATCGGAACACCACGAGCAACGCCGTCACCGCCACCGTGCGTGTCGCCGCACCGGCGAACACCGGCTGCGTGATCTACGAGGATGCCCACGCCCACTTCACCCCGATCCTCCCGTAGACCTCGAGAACACTCCCAGGGTTGTGACCGCCCGACCGCCTCCGCTAGGGTTCGGCGACCGAAGGGAGCATTGCATGATCTCGCTGCTTGCCGTCTCCGCGATGGCGAACCCGAACTACGCGTCCGGCAGCACCGGTGCCGATGGCGCCATCTTCGTCGGCACCGGCACCAGCGTCGAGGTCGCGCTGCCCGCCGATGGCATCCTCAACGCCACCACGGTGACCGTCGAAGCGGGCGGGACGCTCACGTTCACCCCCAACGCGCAGAACACCCCCGTGTTCCTGCTCGCGTCGGGCGATGTGCTCATCGAGGGAACGGTCCATGTCAACGGGGCCGATGGCACCGACACCGCGGGAGGGGACGGTGGGCCCGGGGGATTCCGCGGCGGGCAGCCCGGATTCGGCTTCGGGCCGGGGCGTCTGTACGGGGGCGCCGGCTTCGGTCCCGGCGGCGTGCGATCCGAGCAGGGCCCCACGAGCCTCGCCTCCGTGCCGCTCGGAACCTGTGTGGCAGAGGCCTCGGGCCTCCATCTCGGCGGCGGGAGTGCCGTCGGAAGCCCGCGTCCCGGCGCCGGGTCTCCCGTGTCGGCCGCTCCCCAGGGCTTCCCGATGCTGGGCGGATCCGGCGGCGGCGGGACGTACTCCGCGAACATCGCCGTCACGAACCCCGACCTCAACTGCGGCGGCGGGGGTGGGGGAGGGGCCCTCCAGATCGCCTCGTCCACGCGCATCACCGTGGAGGGGGCGATCGAAGCCCATGGAGGCGGGGTCGACGCCACCTGTGCCGCGAAAGCCCCGTCCCACCTGTTCTGCAACTACGGGGCAGATGGGCGGATCCGCCTCGTCGCGCCCGTGGTGGACGGCGGGGGAACGGTCTCGGCGGCCAACCCCGCCGGTCTCGCCGACCCGGGCAGCGTGCGCATCGACACGCTTCGGCCCACGGTCGACCCGTCCGGTCTGACCCTCCAGGCCGCCACGGGCGCCACGTACCTGGGCTACATCCTCACCACGTTCCCGGTCGGGTCGGAGACGCCGCGCGTCGTGCTGGCGTCCTTCAACGGCACGGCCCTGGCCGCCGATGACAGCGCCCAGTTCGTCACCGTCCCGAACGGCACTCCGAATCCCGTCGACGTCACGCTGCGCATCGACGACTTCGGCAATCGCGACAGCTGGACCCTCGTGGTGTCCGGCTCCGAGAAGCAGGGATTCGCGGGATTCACCGCGTCGTGCACCGTCGCCGACGCCTCCACCGACAACACCTGCAGCACGACGGTCAGCCTCCAGGCCCTCAAGGTCTACGAGACCACGGCGTTCGCACGGTGAGGGCCCTCGCGCGCCTGTTGCCCGTCCTGGCGCTCATGGGCACGGCCGCCTGCAAGGGTGGCTCGGAAGAGACCGATACGCAGGTCCTGCCGGAAGCGGACGCCGACACCGATGCGGACGCCGACACCGACACCGACGCCGATGCCGACTCGGACGCCGACACCGATGCGGACGCTGACACCGATACCGACACGGACACGGACACGGACACGGACACCGATACGGACACCGACACGGACGCGGACGCCGATGCGGACACCGATGCCGACACGGACTCCGACACCGATGCCGACACGGCCGCAGACACCGGTCCGGCGGCCACGGGCGACACCGGAGATGCGGACACGGACACCGACACGGATGCGGACACCGACGCCGACACCGATGCGGACACCGACGCGGACGCCGACACCGACGCCGACACCGACACCGACGCCGACACCGACGCGGACGCCGACACCGACGCGGACGCGGACACCGACGCGGACGCCGACGCGGACACGGACACCGACGCCGACACGGACTCCGACACGGACTCCGACGCCGACACGGACGCGGACACCGACACCGACACCGACACCGACACCGACGTCCAGGCCTGCGACTCGCTCCTGGTCCAGTCCGAGTCTGAGCCCAACGACGCTGGCGAGACCCTTCCCGTGCCCGCCGGCGACACCGTCGTGCTCGGCACGTTCGCGTCGTGTGGCGGAGACACCGAGACCCTCGTGATCCCCGCTGCTCCAGCATGCACGCCGTCCGGACGGGTCATCGTCCATGTGGGCGCGGCGGTGGTCGACGTGTCCGTCACCGATGCCGGCCAGACCGTTCAGCAGTCCGTCACGGGCTCCTGGGTGCTCGACTCCGCAGACCTGTCCGCCGATCTCACCGTCTCGCTCGACTGTTCTTCGGGGTCGGCCACCGACTGGACCGTCATCGTCGACCTCTCAGAGCACCTCGAAGAGGATCCGGACGGCGACACGCTGCCGACCGACCTCGAGCTCCAGCTCGGCTTCGATCCCGGTCGTGCCGAGATCGAGGCCGATGCCGACCACGACTCGCTGTCCGACGACGACGAAGCCACGCGCGGCACCGATCCCGGCAATCCGGACTCCGATGGAGACGGCTGGGAAGACGGGATCGAGGTCCTGCTCGGGAGCAACCCGAACAGCGCGAGCTCGCAGCCCTCCGGGTCGAGCGCGGCGGGAACCGCCATGTGGGTCGACGTGATGCTCGACACCCCCGTCGAGCGGGGCCCCGTCGCAGGGGGCGCACAGCGCATCGAGGTCGAGACCGAGTAGGCCCGGGGGCGCTATCGCTCGAAGCGCACGCACGGGTCGCTCGCGTAGACGGCCGGATCGAGCACGTCCATCGCCTCGCACAGGAAGCCCCGCATCTCGGGAGGCAGGCCCTCGGTGAACGGTATGTCCTCGCCTTGGGCGGTCACCACTGCGATCTTCCGCACGATGCGGGACGAGATGACGCTCACCGCTCCTCCGGCCGGACCCTACCGCGGTCCGTGGTGATCTGGACCGGATGCGCTACAAGGGCCCTGTCAGCTGGAGAGCCCACCCGTGCTCGCATTCCTCGCCTTCGGCGCGCTCGCCGCGGAACACGTCATCGCCATCGCGCCCTTCACGGCGAACACGTCCAATGTCGCGCTCGTGCCCATGGCCGCGGGCCTCTCCGACATGCTCACCACCGACCTGAGCGAGGCCGAGGCCGTCACGCTCGTCGAGCGATCCCGCTTCGACGACCTGCTCGCCGAGCTGAAGCTCCAGCAGTCCGCCCTGATCGACCCGAAGTCCGCGGTCCGGGTGGGGAAGGGGCTCGGCGCCACGGACGTGCTGGTGGGCGGGCTGTCCGAGACCGGAGACCGCGTGCGCCTCGATGCGCGCGTGGTCGACGTGCAGACGGGTCGTGTCGTCGCGTCCGTGGAGCGGGAAGGGCCCATCGGCGAGGTCTTCCACCTCGAGCGTCAGCTCGCGCTCGCGGTCCTCGAAGCCCTGGACGTCGAGGTCACCCCCGTCCATCGGCAGCGGCTCGGAGAGCTCGCGTCCCAGCAGGGCACGCAGGGCGCCGGCTTCGATCCTGCGGGCGCCGAGGTCGAGATCCGCGAAGAGCGCGTCGCGACCACGCTCTTCGCCTCCCACGTGTTCGTCGACGGCGCGCACGTCGGAGCCCTGCGGTTCAACGGCAAGACGACCGTGCGCCTCAAGCCCGGTCGGCACGAGTTCGCGGTCGCGCTCGAGAAGAAGGCCAAGAAGCCGACCTACTCGTGCTGGGGCGTCATCGACGTGCCGCGAGACGGCTTCACGACCTCCCTGACCGACCTGTGCGACCGCCTGCTGGCCGGTCCCTCCCCCTACGGGTCCGTGCTGCCCCCACGCCACGGGATGATGGCGTTCTCGTTCAACGACCAGGACCTCATCATGTCCGCCGGCCGTCGCCGTGTGCGCGATGGGGACATCCTGCCGTTCCCCGAGGGAGACCTCGTGGTCGTCGCCGAGAAGCGCTACACGCCGGTGGTCGCGCCGACTCCCGCGCCCGCAGGTCGGCGCCACCCGGCCGAGTCCGCCAACACGAGCGACGAGGTGTGCCGCAAGAGCACGGTCGTGCCGCGCTACGGGAAGCTCGTTGTCACGGCCACGGTGCGTCAGTGCTCGATCCAGTCCGCGCCGCTCCTGCTCGCGAACGGAGAGATGGGGGGCGCGAAGGCCCTCACGCGCCCGAAGCCCTGACGCGCGTCAGTACTCGTGGAACCCCTTCCCGGACAGGATCTTCGGGATGCTCTTCTCCGCGCGGCTCGCGCGGGTCGCGCTCTGCTTCGCCCCGGACACGTGCAGGACGTAGCTCCGCTGGCGTCCCGGCGTGAGGGCATCCCAGGCGTCCGCCACGACCGGGTCGGACAGCACCTCCATGAGCTCCTCGGGCATCTCCTCCGAGCGCGCGGGCGCTTCGACCTGCGCGCCCGACCGCTCGACCGCGATGGCCTGCTCGATCAGGCGCGCGACCAGCTCGCGCTTCTCGTGGACCTCGCCCACCGACCGGAACCGCAGCACGCGCCCCGCATGGGTGTTCGGGCCGGGCTTCTCGAGCGCATCGGCCTCGGGCAGCAGGATGCCCTTGAAGAAGCTGAGCGCGTAGTTGTCCTTGAAGGACGCCAGGATCACGACGTTCTTCCCGTCGAGCGTGTAGCAGGGGGAGCCCCACTTCATCTCCTCGGTGAGCTCGGATGCGTTCAGGAGGCCACGCAGCTCCTGGAGCGCGTCGGTCCACAGGTGCACCTTGCACTGCGGCGTCTGGAACAGCTCGCAGCGGCCGCAGCCCTCGGCCAGGTAGGTCTCGACATCCCGCGTGATCATCGCGCCTCCGACGGTGCGTCTATCCGATGGATCCGCGAGGTGGGTCAGCGTGCGGGCGGCGGCAGGGGTCGGCCGGCTTCGAGGGCGTCGAGCACGGCCTGGTACTCGTCGTGGTAGGAGTCCGCGTGTCGCGCATACTCCGGAAATCTCTGTCCGAAACCGAGGACTTCGCGGCACAGCTCGCGCTCACCGTGCCGGCATCCGGTTCTCGCGGCGGCGAGCGCCATTCCGAGGGTGCCCTCAGAAAGCTCGGCCTCGAAGAGGATCTGACAGGAGTCGAGGTAGTTGCCGTCGCACGCTTCCCGCAGTGCGTTGAGCTTGCGGAGCACGTCGCTCGAGCTTCGCAGTGCGTAGCAGTGCTCGTACATCTTCTGCTCGCATCGATTCGACTTGTCCCATTCCGTGCGTGTGGGGTTGATGTTGGACTCGCGTACGGGCTCGGAGCATCCGAACAGGATGGACAGCAGCATCATCAGGCACCTCGCTGGTTGCGGATCAGGGTTTCGGTTCTACGGATCTCCTCGTCCCGGAGCGCCTCGGGAACCTCGGGGTAGAGGCGACGGTCGCGCAACCGTTCGAGCCGGTCCTGCTGCGCTGCCAGTACGTCGAGGCGCTCGTCTGGCGAGTACTTCTCCAACTTGCGTGCCAGGTCTGCGTGACCCGAACGCCCGATGAAGGTGTCGTCGCCTTCGATCTTCAGCCAGCGCTCCATGTGGTCGGCACCCGCCATCTCGCGCACGCCCTCCAGCGCGTCGTCGCCACCGTTGCACGCGAGCTCGGCGATGGCATCCGCGAAGGCCCCCAGTGTGTCGTCCTGGCCCTGGAGCGTGTCGCGGGTGCCCTTCAGGCCGTTCATCCCGCCCCACTCGAACGGGAGCCCCCGGTCGCCGCGAAGCGCTTCGCGCGCTTGCTTCGTGCCGTCCGCGTCGATCACCGTCTCGAGCTCGTAGAGGCGCTTCGAAGGCCCGTGCGCCGGGAGCTTCGCCGGATCGACATCCGCAGCGTCGACGTTCTTCGTCACCTGGTCGTGCAGCACGGCGGCGATCTGCGCCTGATCCTCGTACGAGAAGCGCTGCACCTGCCGGATCCGCGCCTGTGCGTCGCGCTCTTCGGGGGTCGCACCCGTGGGGGCCTCGACCGTCATGCGATTGGTGGCCTCACCGTCGAGGCTCCCGGACTCCAGCAGCTGCTGCGCCTTGTAGTGGGAACCCCATCGCTTGTAGCGCTGCCCTTGCTCGGCGAGCCACTGGCCGTTGGGCGAGTACTGCCCTCCGAGGAGCGTGGACGTACCCTCGAGCGCGTTCCCGATGAAGATGGGGACATCGTACCGGCTCATCTGTGAACCCTTTTCGGACTCCTGGCCTCGAACGGCGTCGAACCGCTCTCCATCGTGGATCACCTGCCCCCGCGTGGCCGCGCTCTCCTGCTCCAGGTCTACCCCCGGGAGGTGGACGGTCGTGGACCGTGTCGTGCCGTGCATGTCCTCACCGTCCTGGACGGCAACGGTCGCGGGCATCACCCCGGTGCGCTGGAACGTCTCGAACGCCTCGAGATCCGCTGGCTTCGAGAGGTCCATTCGGTACTCCAGGCTCATGTCGTGGACGGTACCGCCCCCCGTGCTCGCGCCCACCACGCCGTTGTCGATGCTGACCGCCGCTTCGTGGCTCCGCGCGCGCGAGGTCCGCACGACGACCTCCGATGCACCGATCCGCTCGATCTCGGTGCGGGTCGCGAGCTCGTGCTCGGCCTTCCCACCGACGATTGCGCCCGCCTTGCCCTTCACGTCCGCCTGGACCTCCCGGGTGAGCTTGGTTCCAGCCGGCATCGCCGCCAGCTCGGCACCGTCGACCTTCGTGGTGTCGGTCGGCGCCTTGCCCGCCTGCACCCGCGCTTCGAACGACTTCGCCTCGGCCTCCGTCGCGAACGTCACCGACTCGCTGCGGCCCAGACGGCTCGTCTGCCCGCCACCGAAGCCCGCGTACTCGGCTTCCGACGTGAAGCTCCCACCCGAGGACCACGACACGGTCGTTCCGTTGCGCTCGACCCGCTCGGGGCGGAGATTGGCGCCCATCGACACCTTTCCGCCCGAGATCTCCACTTCCGCCCCACCCCCGATGGACTCGATGGAGCCGTCCTCCGCGAAGTCGACGTCGCCCTGGACCGCCGCTCCCATGTCCGCCACGCGCCCCTGTACGCCAGCCGTCGCGTGCCCGTTCGAGTCCAGGTTCGCGGTGAAGCCGAAGGCCACGTCGCCGCCGGCTTCCGTCGCGACGTACTTGAATCCTCCGCTCGCCGTGCCATCCGGGGCGATCGAGCCCGTTGCGCGTGCGGACTGGGACGCGCCGCCGAGCAGGGGATCGGCCTGCTTCTGCGTCGCCGGGCCGAGCTCGACCGCCACCCCGTCTCCGTTCACGCCAGCGGACCACCCGTCACTGCTCGCTGCGAGCTCGGGCTCCTCCGTGAACAGGGTGTCGAGATCGATGCCCTCGCTGGTGTCTCCGGCGACCAGCCCGTCGAGCTGGGAGGGCGCTTCGAGGTCGTACGCCGCGAGGAAGCTCGTTTCCTCGGTCTCGACGGCGCCCGACATCGACTCGATCGCCGCCGCATTGCCGGCCGTCTGGGCCTCGGAGAGGACGATGCTGTCCGAGCACTCGGAGAGGGGGGACTTCTGCTCGGCCTTGGACTTGGTGCAGTCGTACATCGTTCACCTCGTGTCCGAAGACCAAGCAAACGATGGACCAATGGGAGAACCGTCACTCTCGACGGATTCCGGTGACGGCGGTCGGACGCCGACGGACGTCCGTCGCCCAGTCCGTCAGACCCCGACGACCCCGTGAGCCAGGCGCGCGCGACCGCTGGAGCGTGGCATACTGCCGATCTGCACCCGGAGGACCCATGTCCCGCATCTTGCTGGCCTTGTGCATGGTCGCCTGCAAGCAGGCCGCTACCCCGGTCCTGCCGGAGTCCGACACCGATACAGACACCGATGCCGACACGGATGCCGATGCGGACACGGACACCGATGCCGACACGGACACGGACACGGATACCGACACCGACACGGGAACCGGAGTCGTGCAGGACGCCGACGGTGACGGGTGGACGGTCGCTCAGGGCGACTGCGACGACTCGGATCCGCTGGTGTCTCCCGGAACGCTCGAGAATCCGGGCGATCTCGTGGACCACGACTGCGACGGAAGCCCGACCACGACGCCCTGGGACTTCGACGGGTACGGCTGGGATCGCCCGCTTCGCCCACGCTTCGCGAGGAACAGCCGCCACCTCGTGCTCGCCGCCAACGGCCGGTGGACCTCCCTGTTCGATCGCGACGATCCATGCCTCGCGTTCCTGTTCGACCCCGCGATGCTGTCCCCTCGGTCCGACACGTCGGACGTGCTCGTGTGGCACAACATCAGCCCGTCCACCACGTTCCAGGTGGGCGCGTTCGACCTCCTGGCCGAGGGCGACACGATTCGCGTAGCGGCTTCGTACCCCACTCTGGGGGGCTCGAGCCCCACGACGCGGTTCCTGGTGCGGGAGTACACCTGGGTCGGCACCTTGGGGTACCAGTACGAGCTGCTCAACCGGGTGTTCCCCTACACCGGCTTCGACGTCGACCTCGATCTCGTGCAGTCGGGATCCCAGGTCTGGATGGTCGGCGGTGGCGGCGCGCGGACCGAGCCGCTCGGCGCCCCTTCCCCGAGTCCCGGTCTCTCGTACGGATTCAGCACGCTCGTGTACGACGCGCCGCTCGGAGCGACCCAGAGCGTCCCCGTCCTGACGCACAGCCCGAGCTCCGTCGATCCTGCCCGCGTGTTCGTGGAGCCCGACCCCGCGAACGACCGCGGCACCGTCACCACGTGCGACGACGCCGGATGCTCGGCGTTCGACTTCGATCTCCAGGCGGCGGTCGGAACCCAGGGCACCCCGACGACGACCCCGTACGCCACCGCTGCGTTCGTCGAGGCCGACGAGCACCGCGGGCTCTACGTGTTCGCGCGCGGGCCCGACGGCATGTCGGTGCGCGACGGAGCCGTCACGTACGACCTGTTCGCGGGCGAGACCGTCGTCAGCGCGGACGCCATGTGGCACAACGGCACCCTGTTCGCGGTGGCGGTCGTGGAGCTGGGTGCACGCTACGTCGAGCTGCGCTGGGGCGACCCCACGGTGGGCCTCGCGAACAGCGTCGACCTCCCGCTGTTCGACCCCGACCCCTCGTTCACCCACGAGCCCAGCCCCCCGGGGTGCAACCTGCTGCTCCCCGGCTGCGTCACCGGCCGGAACCTCGAGCCCGACCGGGTCACGCTTCACGTCGAGGCGGGCCAGATCGCCATCGGGGTCGCGGCCCACAGCCTCGACACCCCGGTCACTCCGACCGACGGCCTGGGTGCGCCGCTGCCGCAGGATGCCGTGGGGTGGATGTTCCTCCAAGCCCCCTGATTCCGGCCTACCCGGGCTCCCGGTGCGCGCGCAGCGACCCCAGGGCGTCCGGCACGTCGGTCGCCGACCCGAGGTCGCGGGTGGCACGCCCCGCAGATTCCCGGATGCGCTCGGCCAGGAAGCTCAGCTGACCCATGGTGGCGGGGTCGGGCGTGGCGGACAGCAGGCAGACCTCGCCTTCGTCGGTCAGGATCTCGAGCCGGATCTGCAGATCGCCCACCATCACGGCCGCATCGCGCACGGCGTCCCACCGGAACGCCCGGCCACCGTGCTCGAGGTGGGTGGTCGTCAGCACGAAGGGCTCGCCCCGCTTCGAGGTCTGCACCGTGTATCGCGCGCCCGCGTGGTCTTCGGTGCCGTCGGGACGGCTCAGCAGCTCGTGCATCTCGGGGGCACGTCGCTCGCTCTCCACGGCCCGCTCGCGGAACTCGAGCGCCGAACGGTACAGCGGGTCGGTCTCCCAGGCCTGCCACCCTTCGGAGTCCCGCCGATCCACGAGGGGCAGGCCGAGCAGCGTCGCGCACTGGCGGGCCTGCTCGGTGAGAGTCTGGAAAGCCCCGGGTGCCGGCAGCATCTCGGCGACCACGAACCCCTGCGTCGACAGATGCTGCGCGCGACCGACCGCTCCGGTGAGCACGAGCTCGGACCCGAGGGGCACCACGCGGCCGGTCGGGCTGCCCAGCCGGATGCCGTCGGCCGAGACGTACGCGAACGCGCGGCGGGACGCGCGGCCGTGCGCCGTGAGGAGCGCGAGCGTGGCGATGCCGAAGGCCCCTCCAGCGAGCAGCAGCGCGCGATGGAGGTCGGTGCTTCCGAGCTGATGGATCACCCCCAGGCCCACCGCGTACGGCGAGGCCAGCACGGCCACGATGGCCGGATGGGGCCAGACCGGACGGGGGTGGGGGAGGACCACGGGCTCGGACATGGGAGAGTGTGACCCGGTCGCGCTCGGTTCGCCCGCGACGACAGCGCTATAGTCGCGCATCTCCGCGGGAGGACCCATGTGGCTGTTGCTGTGGATCGGGTGTGTGACCGACACGACCGAGGTCGAGCGCCTCCGTGCCGAGGTCGAGCAGCTTCGCGACGAGAGCGCCTACCAGCGCGAGCAGATCGACACGCTCCGCCAGCAGGTGGTCGACCTGTCCGTCGCGCGGATCGAGCCCGAGGCCGACGCTGAGCCCGCGAGCGCCACCGGGCCGCAGTGCACGAAGGTGTCGGAAGGCGTGTACCAGCTCCCGCCCGACCTCACGGCCGACCTCGAGACCCTGTCGCGGTCCGGGCGCCTGCTGCTGCACCGCGGAGACTCCGGGGAGTTCGACGGCTACCGTCTGTCCGCCATCCGGCGCGGCTCGACCGGTGACAGCTGCGGGTTCGCCAACGGCGACATCGTGCACTCGGTGAACGGGCTCGCGCTCGACTCCATGACCGCCGCCATGGAGGCGTACAACGTCGTGCAGGAGGCCGGGAGCTACGCGTTCGCAATCTCTCGGCGCGGCTCTCCCGTGACGCTGACGCTCATCGTCCCCGAGTAGCACCGGTTCGTGCGGAGACTTCCGGCAGCTCGGGATGGTAGGATCCCGGAGATCTCGATCTCTCCTCGATCCCCCGTGTGACTCATGAAAGAGCGTTCTACGCCGGCCGCGCCGGTGAGGTCTCCTCGTCCCGCTGCGCGCCCGGCACGCGAGACCCCAGCCCCGGTGATGAGCAACCAGGCCGCGCTCGACACCGTCTCGGCCACACCTGCACCCGCAGAGGAGTCCTGGCTCGGATTCGGTCCCGCGGTCGGTCCCGCGGTCGAGGGCCCATCCGCCGCCCCCGTGCCCGCTCCACAGGCGTCCGCGCGTCGGGACGTCGCCAAGGGCGACACCCTGTGGGACATCGCGAAGCAGGTCTACGGCGACGCCTCGCGCTGGACCGAGATCTACGAGGCCAACAAGGGCGTCATCGGCGACGACCCCGACCTGATCCTTCCGGGCCAGAGCCTCATGATCGGCGGAATCGCCGTTCCCGACGTGCTCGCGGAGGGGCCCACCCTCGACGCCCCCGACGTCGACGCGGCTCCCGGGGTCGATGTCGCGGTCGACCAGGCGCCGGAGGCGGTGCTGCCACCGGGTCTCGATGCCCCCGACGTCGACGTGGCGCCCGAAGTGCTCCTGTCCGTCGAAGCGCCCGTCGTGGACACCGAAGCCCCGTCCCTCGGCGTCCCCGACGTCGACCTCGGTCCGGTCTTCGACCTGCCCGTGTTCGGGGCTCCCGACAGGGGGGTCGTGGGCCCCACCATGGTGCCTCCCGAGCTCGACGCGGCTCCCGAGGTCGACACCACGCCGGCGGTCGCTCCCGAGCCGACCGAGCAGGAGATCCACGACGCCCGCGTGCGCGAGATCCTCGGCGACGCCTACGAGATCGAAGAGGGAACCGAGGCGTTCGATGCCATGCTCGAGTGGCTCGACCCGCTCGGGCAGGCGCCGTCCGCCAGCGACTACCTCACGCCGGCGATGGTACAGGCCGGCTACCAGGTGAACTCCGAGGGCAAGCTCGAGTACGCGGGCGCGGTGATCAGCGGGGGCCCCAACGCCATCGGCTTCGACGGCGCGAGCACGCTGAACGGGCTGGATCTCGCCGTGGGCGCCCATGCCGCCTGGGATCAGACCGAGGTGGGCGTGCAGACCAGCGGCGGGCACTACACTGCCGCCGGCAACGCGCTCGACTTCCTGGGCGGCCCCATCGGATCGGCCTCCGAGACCGACGTGTGGGACTGGAAGGTCGGCGCGGGCGCGGAGCTGCGCGGCGTCTCGCTCTCGGGGGAAGCCAGCGGCGGCGCCTCCGACGTTTCGGCGTACCACACCGCCATCCAGAACTTCCCCATCGAAGGCCTGAGCGCCGACATCACCGACCCCGTGAGCATGGCGGCCCGCCAGGCCTACATCGACGCGAACCCCGAGGAGTTCCGGGAGTGGATGCTCGAGCGGCGCGAGGCCGTGCTCGGGGGCGCGGAGTCACTCTCGGCGTTCGACTGGGAGAACCTCGGTGCCGGTGAGGCCGTGTCGTTCTCGGAGTTCGGACAGGGCTCCTGGAAGGTCGGAGCCGGCTACGCGGGCGTCGGCGTCAGCCTCGGGCGCAGCGAGGAGGACGCCCACGAGGTCACGATGGCCATGGACGACGCCGGGATGATGGACGTCGCCATCACCGCGATGGACCAGGGGGCGGCGCAGATCGGGCTCTCCGCGCTCGGCACCCTCGAGCTCGGGATCACCGCTGGCGAGGGGCACGTCTCCCAGGTGCGGTTCCGCATCGACACCACGACCCCCGACGGGCGCCAGCAGGCCGAGATGTTCACGGAGTTCGGGCTGCTCCCGGGCGCCCTCGACGGTCTCGACGACAAGACCCGCGAGGACGTCGAGACGTACCTCGGCCACCGCGCGGCCCAGGAGGACTACCCGTTCGGAGACTCGCTCACGCCTCCCGACATCGACATCCACTCCATCGTGGCCGATGCGAACGCACAGTTCCTCGAGCGGCACGAGGAGGGCGACCTCCCCATCGCTGGCTCGACGACGTACCAGAACATGGAGCTCGCCGACATCCGCACCAGCGGCGCGAGCGTGGGGGTCACCTCCGGTCCGCTCGGCCTCACCCTCCTCCAGTCGAGCTACGAGCAGATCCTCGCCGAGAACCGGTACCGGAACGAGCAGGGCCTGACGGAGAGCGAGTTCAGCTCGAACACCAGCATCGACCGTGGCGGTCTGAGCATCTTCGGGTGGCAGCCGTTCGGCGACGGCACGCAGGTCGACAGCTTCGCCATCACGAACCCCGAGGAGAACACCGACATCGCGCTGTTCGCGGGGGTCACAGGCGACTACGGGCACGACCTCGACCTCGAGGACGGGCAGCAGGCGGCCTACACCGTCACGCTGAACGACGACCAGATGGCCGGCCTCGAGCAGTACCTCGCCGACACCCACGCGGCCGAAGAGGCGCTGTTCAACGAAGATGCCGCCGAGTACTACTTCACGGCGTTCAGCGACCCGGTGTTCCCCGAGCGCATCGCGTACGAAGCGCACGACGGAGACCAGTACTCGTACCTGGGCAACATCGAAGACCACAACAACCTGAGCCCCGTCGGGAACACCGACGCCGAGACGCGGGCCCAGTGGACAGGCCTGTCCGGGCACGTCGACCAGCTCGCCATCGAGCTGTACGCCGAAGACCGCGACCTCGATCCGGCGGACCTCGAGCTGATGGACGTGAGGGACCTCGACCGGTACCGGTCGACCGCAGCGGGCGTGCTCGACATGCAGTTCCGCGAGGTGACCTCGATCGACGCGTTCCGCGATCTCGGCGATCCGGCGCTCCAGTCCGCCTACATCCAGAGCGCAGCCGTGCGCCTGACGTATGAGGACAAGAACCCCGCACTGGCCTTCAGCCTCGCGTTCGAGCTCGAGGATCCGGCCGTGCGGAACGAGGTCATCCGCGACGTGCTCGCGCACCTCCCCGAAGACGGCGTGGAGTACGTGGGCTCGCTCATCGAGGATGCCCGCGCGCACGACCCCGAGCTCGCCGTGCTGCTCGAAGGCGCCATCCAGGAAGGCGCGATCGAGCGTCCGCAGTCCTGAGCGGCACGGTGGGCGGCCCGCCAGACCTTCCGGCGCTGTTCCAGGCCGTGTGGGACGCGCCGGACGACGACGCGCCGCGCCACGTGCTCGCCGATGCGCTCCAGCTTCGCGGGGACCCGCGGGGCGAGCTCATCGCGCTCCAGTTTCGCGACGACGCGTCCGCCCGCCATCGCGCGACCTACCTCCAGCGCACCCACCGCGTGGCGTTCCTCGGAGAGGGCTTCCTGCACGCCGAGGTCACGTGGGACCGGGGCTTCCCGCTCGCGCTCGACGTCGGGCCGGCCGTGCTGCACGCGTCGTCGGAGCGGAAGTGGGTGAACGCCATCAGGGGGGCGGATGCGTGGCGAACGGTCCGCCGGCTGACGCTGCCGCAGGGCCCCCGAGCCCTGATCGCACACCTCGGGGAGGCCGGGTTCGACGCGCTGCGCGAGGTCCGGTGGGTCACGCCCGACCAGCTCGAAGCCCTCGAGCCGCGGGGGCGGGTCCTGCACACCCTCGGCGTGGTCGCGGACACGGCCGAGCTCGCGGACGTCGTGCGAATCACGAGCTCCTGGGGCCTCCGCCGGCTCGAGCTGCGTGCATCCGGTGATCCCGCACCCATCCCACCCGCGCTCGCCCGCTGCGTCACGCCCGAGGTCCACATCCACCGCGACTCACGGACCGTCGCGGCCGTTGGCGGACCTGGCCCGTCCCTTCGGGACCGCGACTCCTCAGTGCTGTCACTCGACGAGCTCGTCCGCACGGCACCCGCGGAGCGCACCCTCGTGTCCCTCACCGTGGACGGGGGGGGCCTGTGGAGGGCCCGCGAAGCCGGGACGTTCGGAGCGGCTCGCCTGCTCGACCCGTCTCGCACCCTCGACGCCGAGCTCGTGCTCTCTGCCGGACCCCTCGCACCGGAGGCGCCAGCAGGCCTTCGTGCCCGGGCGGACGGCACGTTCCGGTTGTCGTCCCTGCGCCGGGTGGGCGTGCCACTGCCCTCGGTGCGCGTGATCGGAACGCCCGGCGGAATCGCGGCGGCGTTCCCCGGGGAGCCCGTGTCCATCGGACGTCTGGAGGTCACCACCGTGGAAGGGCCCGTGGTTCCGGCCGCCAGCGCGTCCACGCACCGGATCGACCGGCTCGTGGCGCCCGACGGCATCGAGCTCGTGCGCGACACCGCTGGGGTGTTCTCGGAAGCCCAGCTCACCTGGAGCCGCTGGTACCGCGCCGGAGAGGCCCCGCACACCACGCTGGTCGCGCTCGCGCCGGGCCTGCGGAAGGTCGGCTGGCACGAGAGCCATGTCCAGCGTCCCGAGGCGTCGTTCGCGAAGCTCGACCGCTGGCTCGCGACGATGCAGCTCGAACGGGCCGAAGGGCGCCCACCCTGACCCCCGCGGGGCGTCGGAGCGTATGCTGCCCGCGGAGGGCGCCATGGCTTCGGACGTGCGGTACCACATCGGCTTCGGGCCGGACGACATCGACGGGATCGACGTCGCCATCCTGTGTGGCGACCCCGACCGCGCGTCCCGGGTGGCGCACGAGCACCTGGGGTTCGAGAAGGTACTGTCCACGAACCGGGGGCTGAACAGCTACGTCGGGCGCACCCCGGGCGGGCGGCGCGTGGTGAGCGCGACGAGCGGGATGGGCGCGCCGTCGGCGAGCATCGTGGTGAACGAGCTGGCACAGGTCGGCATCCGGCACATCCTGCGCGTCGGCACGTGCGGGTCGATCCAGCCCCATGTGCCCGCGGGGTCCGTCGTGATCTCGCGTGGCGCGCTGTGCCGGCAGGGAGCCGCCGAAGACATCGCGCCCACGGAGTACCCCGCCGCAGCGAGCCCGTTCTGGACGCTCGCGCTGGTCGATGCCGCGCGGAAGCTCGGGGTCGACTGGCACGTCGGGCTCACGGCGTCCGTCGACACCTTCTACGAAGGCCAGGAGCGCACGGAGACCTCGTTCAACCCGAACCTGCTGCCGTCGCGTACGGGCCTCATCGACGCATACCAGGCGCTGCGGGTGCTGAACTTCGAGATGGAGGCCGGCACCCTGTTCAAGATGGCGAGCGTCTACGGGCTCGGCGCGGCGTGCATCTGCGCGGTCGTGGCGGCGCGCGGGCGAGCGGAGTCGGTGGCGCTCGACCTCAAGGCGCAGGCCGAGCGTGACGCGCTGCGCGTGGCGGTGGCCGCGATCGACGGCATCGATCCCGTCTGGCTCGACGACCACCACCGCTGGTGAGCCCCGCTCACGCGGCGTCGTGGATCTGGTAGCCGCCCGAAGGGTCGTCCTTCTGCATCTCCAGGCGTCCGGCCTTCGCGGCGGCCTCCAGCACCTGGTTGAAGCTGCGATACCCGAAGAACGCCTCGTTGAACTGGGGGATCTTGCGCTTCAGCGCCTGCTTCACGTGCGAGCCCCACACGGGTGGGTTGCGGTCGCGGAGCAGGGCGTGAGCGGTCGTCGCCACGAGGTCGACGGCCTCGGTGGGGTCGCCGGAGTGGGCCGTCTGCACGAGCTCGTCGTAGAACACGAACTCGTCGCAGCAGTCCACGAGCAGCCGGCTGGTGCTCGACTTCACGCCGATGCCCACCACGTGCTTGTCGTTCTCGCGCAGCTTGCCGACGAGCGGCGAGAAGTCGCTGTCTCCGCTCACGATCGCGAAGATGTCGAGGTGGCTCTTCGTGTGGCAGAGGTCCACCGCGTCGACGGCCATCCGGATGTCGGCGCTGTTCTTGCCCGAGTACGACACGTGGGGCACCTCGATCATCTCGAAGCCGGCGCCGTGCAGGGGCTTCTTCGACGACGCGTAGCTCGACCAGTCGCAGTACGCGCGCTTCACGACGAGCTTGCCCTTCTCGTGCAGACGCTCGAGCACTACGGCGATGTCGAAGGCCGCGAGCTTCGCGTCCCGCGCGCCCAGCGCGACGTTCTCGTAGTCGACGAAGCACGCGATGTTCGGCTCGGTGTCGGCGCTCATCCGGCACCTCCGGCCGCGATGGGCGCGAGGATCAGGGGCAGGGGGCGTCGGGCGTGGTGGGAACGGGCTCGGTCTCGGATGGGATCCTCCTCGGATTGGGTTGTGGAATCGATGCATCGACGCCGGGACGTTGGATTCCTGTTGCCGGGAGCCTTCAGCGAGCTGGCTCGCTGACTCCTCCCTGAATTCACCGGCGGAAGCACAGGGGCGTGAATCAGCCATCAGCCAACAGCCATCAGCCAGCTCGAAAGCCAGATCACTCCAGCTGACCGCTGACCACCGACTGCTGACCGCCGCGGAGCTCGACGGGCTGGAAGATCACACCCACGCACAGGGCACATGGAGTGTGCAGCACTGTAAACATAATGATGATTCGTTGACCCGTCAAGACCGGGTCCAGCCCCCGGACCCTGCAACGGGCCCGTCCCGTCAGGTCGGCGTGACGCCGAAGCGGGCCAACAGCCCCGCGATACCGGCCCGATCGTCGGGGGTGAGCGCAACCGTGTCGTCGTAGGGGGTCTGGAAGCCCACGCGGCACGGATGGTCGGCGATGTGGAACGACGACACGTGGGCCACACCGTCCAGCACCTTCTCGAGGGACTCCAGCTTCCAGTCCATGTGGCTGCGCTCCCGGTGCAACGTCATCACCGAGAAGTGCCCGTCGCCGTCGCGGGTCAGCGCCAGCGCGCCATGCAGCGCGTACGGAGACACCACCAGCGTCTCGAGATGCGTGGGCTCGAACCGCGTGACGAGGGCGTGGAGGGGCATGGCCGAGCTCAGGCGCAGGGACCTGAGCGCGCCCAGATCGAGCTGGTCGAGGAAGGCCGGCATGTGCTCTCCCAGCTCGCCCAGCGCGAGATGGGTGGGACGCAGCGCGTCGACGAGCACGCGCACCTCGGGGGCATCCGAGAGCTGGATCCGCTGCGCCAGGCCCACGGACTCGAGCGTGCGCCCGGCGTCGGCGAGCTGCTGCAGGTCTTGCACCGCCGGACCCGACAGCCGCTTCAGGCTCGTGAGCGCGGGGTCGGACACGAGCTTGCGCAGCTTGTTCAGGAACGGTCGGTCGGGTTCGTAGCTGGCGGATGGCCAGCCGACGATGTGCATCTCGGTGACCGTGGCCCACTCGGGCCGCCCGATGGACTTCGGGATGGCGGCCTTGCTGCCCCAGAGCCACACGGTGTCCGCGAACCCGTCCCGGAAGCGCGCTGTCATCACGGCCCCCGCGATGGCGCCCAGCACGCGTGGCTTCATCGCTTCGGGCGGCGACGATCGATCGCCGTCGAGCTGGGCGCGCATCCACGGACCCCGCGGGTCGCCCTGCTCGAGCAGCCAGTCGCCATAGGCCACGCGCGCCGCCATCGAGTCGGGGCTGGCGTAGATGGCGGCCAGCAGGTCTTCTTCGCGGGCCACCTCGTTCCGGTGGCTCGCGTCTTCGCGCACCAGCGTGCCGAGCTCGCTCGCGAGCAGCGCTTCCAGCGTGTCGAGCGCGGGGTCTTCGGGGTCGGTGCACGTGCACTTCGCCAGCGCCACCCCCACCTTCGTGCACTGGTTCCCGAGCCACTCGCCCACGGAGGTGGGGATGCGCGACGCATACCCGTCGCCCAGACGGGCCAGCTCGGGCGCCACCGAAGCTTCGCCGAGCTCGCCGAGCCGCGCCAGGACGGCGCGCCAGAACGGCATGCTGCCCTGCGAGCTGCGGGGAGGGTCGTCGAGGAGGGCGACCAGCGCGGACGTCAGCCGCGGATCGTCGGGCAGCGCAGCGAGGCGCTCGATGCCCTGGTTCGATGTGCCGCCGAGCAGGGAGCGCGCGAGCCGCGGCAGATCGAGCGGGTCCCCCTGGGTCGCCAGGGCGTGCCATGCGGCGTTGGGCTTCTTGCCCGTGCCTTCTTCGAGCGCCGGACGGTCGGGCTCGGGCACGGCGCGGATCAGCGCCGCGATGCGGGGGCTGCGCGTGGCAGACCAGACCTCGCGCATCTCGAGGAGGGCAGTGCGGCGGTCTGCGCGGTTCCAGGCATCGATGGCGGCGTTCAGTGTCATGCGGGCACGATACACAAGACCGCCCGGCCGGTGCAGCCTTCGCCCTACAGGTCCATCGCGCAGCGCGCGCCCATGCCGCCGTAGTAGAAGTCGGTCGGGTGGTAGGTGCGCTCGCGCACCCGCGGCTCCACGATGCTCCCCACACCACCGCCGCGCATCACCCGGAAGTCGAACAGCATGTCGGTGCGGGCCGACCCGTCGGTCGGGTGCCCGGTGTAGTCGTCCCAGTAGAAGTCGGCGGTCCACTCGAAGACGTTTCCGCCCATCTCGCAGAGCCCGAGCGGGGTGTCGCCGGCCGGATGCGTGCACGGGAGCCACGGCCCTTCGCCCGATCCGCACGAGGCTCCGCCGTCTTCCGCCAGACCCGTGTTCGCCCGGGTGCAGTCGTACGGCTCGTCACCCCAGGGGTACTCGGTGTCGGCGGTTCCGCGTGACGTGGCCGCGAACTCCCACTCGGACTCGCTCGGCAGGCGTCCGCCGAGCCACCAGCACACGTCGGCCGCCTTGATCCAGTCGATGCACGTCATCGGGGTGTTCGGCGGCGTGGACGGGTCGAAGCAGCCGGGGTCGGGGAGCGTGCACACCCCGTCGGCCACGCAGCCCGCGTAGTCGCTCACCAGCACCTCGTGCCGCAGGATCGCGAACCGCCCCACGGTGACCTCGTGCTGGGGCTGCTCGTCGTACTCGGCGTCCGGACCGGCCGACCCCATCAGGAACGTCCCGCCCGGGATGAGCACCCACGGTTCCTCGACGGACACGTCGGTCTCGAAGGCCTCCGAGGTGTCGAGGGGGAGCGGGTCGGTGTCGACCGGACCCGTACATGCGGCGAGGAGCAGCAGGTGCATGGGGTTCCTTACCCGCTACTCCGCGCGCCCGCAGACCGCAGTCACGGGATGCGACCCATCCGCTTCGCGAGGCGCTCGGCTTCTTCGACCTGGGCCGCGATGAGGTCGAGCCCGGCGTCCCAGAAGCCGGGGTCTTCGAGATCGCACCCGACCAGACGGGTGATCTCGGCGGGCGGCATGGAACCGCCTGCTGCCAGCATCTTCAGGTAGTCGGGCACGAACGCCGGGCCCCGCTCGACGTACTGGCGGTACACCGAGAGCGCGAGCAGCTGCCCGTAGGCATACGCGTAGACGTAGCCGGGCATCTGGAAGAAGTGCGGGATGTACGACCACCACGAGCGGTAGCGGTCGCCCAGCTGCACGCTGTCGCCGTACATGTCGCGCTGCGTGTCGAGCCACGCCTGGTCGATCTGCTCGATCGACAGCTCGCCCTGAGCGCGCCGCTCGCGATGCACGCGGTCTTCGAAGCGGCTCATCGACGCCTGGCGGAACACCGTCGCCATGTTCCCTTCGATGTTCTGGGCGAGCAGGGCCAGGCGCGCTTCGTCGCCATCGACCGCACGCATCAGCGATGCGAACGTGACGGTCTCGCCGAACACCGAGGCCGTCTCGGCGAGCGTGAGCGGCGTGGACTGCTGGAACACGCCCTGACCCCGGGCCAGGTGGCCGTGCAGGCCGTGCCCGAGCTCGTGGGCCAGCACCAGCACGTCGTTGGCGGTGCCCGTCCAGTTCAGCATCACGTACGGATGGTGGCGCGGGCTCCCGTAGGCACAGAACGCGCCCCCCATCTTGCCCGCCTGCACGGGCGCGTGGATCCACCCCTCGTCGAAGAACCGCTTCACGGTCTCCGCGAGCTCCGGCGAGAAGCTCCCGTACGCATCCAGCACGAGCTGCTTGCCCTCGGCCCAGCCCACCGGGGTCTCGACGCTGGCGAGCGGCGCGTAGCGGTCGTGCTCGGCCAGCGAGTCGAGCCCGAGCAGCTTCGCCTTCAGGCGGTACCAGCGCTGCGGCAGCGAGTAGCGGTTCGACACGGCGTCGAGCAGGGCCTGCACGGACGCGTCGGTCGCCTCGTTGGCGAGGTTCCGCGACGACAGCCACGTGGGGTACTTCCGGTTGCGGTCGTCGGTGGCCTTGTCGGCCAGGAGGGTGTTGAAGATGAACGCGCGCGTGCGCAGCCCCGGCTGCAGCGCGGCCGCGATGCCGTCCGCGGCTTCGTCGCGGATCTGGCGCATCGGATGCATCATCTTCGACAGCGCGACCTCGAGCGGCACCGCGCCGTCGGGCAGATCCACGCTGATGGCGGCCGTCAGGTCGTCGAACAGGCGCCCGAAGGCCCGCGACCCCGTGAGATCCTTGTCGGCGACGAGGCGCTCCTCGGGCTCCGACAGCAGGTGCGGACGGTAGCGACGCACGGAGCGCAGCCAGTGGCGGCAGAACGCGAGCGACTCGTGGGCGAGGAGGGTCTCCGCGACCTCGTCGTCGAGCGCGGCCCACTCGAGCTCGAGGAAGATGAGGTCTTTCGAGATCCCGGTCGACCGCTCGTCGAACGACTGCATGCGCCGCCCGTTCTCGGGGCTCGACGTGTCGGTGGCGTAGTGGAGGTTCGCGTACGACCCGGCGCGCAGCAGCAGGTCGTGGATGTCCTCGAGGGTGTGGAACACGGCGGCGAGGCCGGGTGCATCGAGGTCTCCGAGGGCTCCGCGATGGCGGGCGAGCCCGGCGGCGAGGGCCTCGGCACGCTCGACCAGCTCGTCGGTGGTGTGCCCGTCGAGGAGGGGCTCGAGGTCCCACAGGACGTCGGAGGCGTTCAGATCGGTGTCGGTGTCGGTCATGTCGGCCTCTAACCCCTGGCGGTGATGCGGGTCACGAGCTCGAATGCGTCTCCGGGAGGCACGTGAGCGACCTCCCCGCCCGTGACGGCGGCTTCGATGCAGACGAACTGGAGGTGGGTGCCCGGACCGAGGTCCGGCTTCGCGGCGGCGGCGGGCCCCGGGTTCCACACGACGGCCGTTCCGCTGGACCGATCCACGCGGACCCGTCGGGGGCCGTCTTCGAGGTGGACCCGCGCGCGCGTGCGATGGATGCGGTCGATCTCCCGGTCGATCGCGAGCGGACCCCGCTGGATCGCCTCGGCTCCGAGCACCTTGTCGAGGTACGGGGCCCCGTCGAGGCCGTGGACACGGGCGTTCGCGAGGTCGGACACGCGGAGGTACGAGTGTAGGGCCCCCGTGCAGTCGACCGGGGTGTCGGCGCGGTTCTCGTAGCGCAGCGTGACGGTGAGGGCGTCGCCGAGCGCCACGGTGAGCCCCATGCGGAACGGGTGCGGCCAGACGTCGCCGGCACGGGCCGACATGTCGGTGAGCTCGAAGGTCAGCGCGTCGGGCGGACCGTCGACGAGCGCCCACTCGCGGGTGCGCGCGATGCCGTGCGCGGGACCGGGCCGGTCCCCGGCGAACCACGGCCAGCACACGGGAATGCCGCCACGGATGGCCGTTCCGGGGGCGTACACCGCGTTCGGGCTGACCCACAGCAGCTCGTCGCCGTCTTCGACGTACGACAGCACGGTGGCGCCGATGCGGTGGACGCGGACGGTCGCGCGGTCGTCCCGCAGCTCGAACACCTCGGTCATTCGCGCTCCCTCATGGTCTCGCGCCCAACAGTACGCCACCCGCGGCGAACACGAGCAGTGCGCCCAGCGCAGCCCATCCAGACGGCACGGTTCCGAAGAACAGGGCGTCCACCACGAACCCCATGAGGGGCGAGACGTAGCTCGCGGCGGCCACCCGCGCGGCGCGGTCGACCTGGTAGGCGCGCGTCATCCACAGCTGCCCGAGCAGCGCACACAGCGCGATGGTCAGCAGGACCGGCACCTGCGTCGCCGATGGAGGGTGGACCGCCTCGGAGCCCAGCGCCACCGCCGTGATCGCGCCGGCACCTACGGCGAGCTGGAACCAGAACACGACGGCCGCTGGACGCTCCGTGGCCCCGAGCGCGCGCAGCGACGTGTGGGCGAGCGCGGAGAACACGGCGGCACCGAGGCCGAACGCGGCTCCGGCCATCTTGAGCGGCGCCTCGCCGAGGAACGGCCACACGAGCGCGGTGGTGCCGGCCATCCCGAGCGCGAGCGCCACCCACACCGTGCGGCCGGGCTTCTCCGCGCTCCCGAGCGCGAGCGGCGCGATCACGGCGACGAACAGCGGCTGGAGCTTCGTGAGCACCGACAGCTCGCCGATCCCGAGCCCCGAGGTCGACGAGAAGAAGCAGAACATCGCGCAGAACCCGAACACGCACCGCACGAGGAGCAGGCCGGGCCGCTGCACGCGCCAGTCCAGCCCGGACAGGAGGAAGAGCGCAGGAACCGCGGGCAGCGCGCGCCACACCATCAGCTCGGCGCTCGGGAACCCCCAGGTCCCCGCCACCTTCACGCACGAGATCATCACGGTGAACGCCGCGGACGCAGCGATCATCAGCCACGGGCCGGAGCTCCCGGACGTCTCGGGAGCGCTCACCGCCGGCGGAGCGCGAGCACCGCCAACCCCAGCCACGCCCAGGCGCCCGCCTCGGACGACGTGTGGCACCCGCACTTGTCGAAGAAGCTCGGCTCGATGCAGTCGTCGTCGACCACGCCGTCACAGTCGTCGTCGATGCCGTTGCAGACCTCCGCCATGAACTCGGGCGGGAAGTCTTCGGGCTCGACCCACCGATCGACCCCTTCGCACGTCTTCACCATCTCCGAGCACGCGCCGGTGGCGAAGGACGCGGGCGGCGGCACGAGCCCGTCGTCGACCTGGCCGTTGCAGTCGTTGTCGATGCCGTCGCAGATCGTCTCGAGGGATTCCCAGCCCTGGACCTCCTCGGGGAGCGGGGAGACCCAGCCCAGCTCGCCGGCGCACTCCTGGGGGATCGTCGCGCAGATCCCCACGGCGGACACGGGCGGGATGTCGTCGATGTCGTCGATCTGGCCGTTGCAGTCGTTGTCGATGCCGTCGCAGGTGAGCTCGTCGGCCTCGTACCCGGGGATCAGCGTGTAGTCCGGCTCGACGAGGCTGTTCGGACCGCACACCAGCGTCGACCCCGCACACACGCCCGCCTGGAGGCTCGAGGGCCCCGCGCCCGTGGGCGAGTCGTCGAGCACGCCGTTGCAGTCCTCGTCGATCCCGTTGCACTCGTCGGGGGCTCCGGGGAACACCGTGGCGTCGGCGTCGTTGCAGTCCACGCAGCCAGGCACCCCGTCTCCGTCGCCATCCGACGCACCCACCCCGCACACGGTGTCGGCCTGCACGTCGTCGAGGTCGACCAGGGCACCGCCGTGCTCGGAGTGCCGGATGCGCACGCTCGCCACCGGGACCGTGGACTGGAGCCCGTGCCACGCCCAGTTGCACGAGCCCCCGAGCGGCTCGGTGACCGTGCCGATCAGGCCGCCGAGCACGTCGTAGGCCTCGAGCGTCACGTCGCCGTCGTCGGCATGCGTGGCCATGTACGCCCCGAACCGGTCGACCGGGGTGTCGAACACGACCTCCGACGCTCCGTCGTTGCTGCCGGCCATCTTCGTGCCCGTGCGCGCCGACAGCAGGCACCCGAGGAACAGCTCGTCGCGCACCTGCATGCCGCCCACGGACGCCTCGGTCGCGCAGACGTCGGCCGCTCCGCCCAGCGCGTTCGACAGGCACGCGAGGGGGGCGCTCGTGAGCGGGTACGTCTCGAAGCCCTCCGTGATCTCGCCCGTGAAGGGACCGGTGGGGACGACCTGTGCGAGCGCGGATGCGATGAACGGCAGCATGGGCGCATCGTAGCGCGGGCTTGCTTTCGAGGGGGGCCCTCGCATACATCAACGGCTCTGCTGACTCCGGATGTCCCTCGATGTCGATCCTGCTCGTCCTCCTCGCCACCGCCCAGGCGCGCAACCTCTGGGGCTCGTACGATGCCGACGACGACGGCGTGCGCGACCGCGACGACGCGTGTGTGCGCATCCCCGAGACCCGCAACGGCTACCTCGACGACGACGGGTGCCCCGACAGCCTCTCCGGGATCACCGTGGCCGGCTCGTTCGGCACGATGATCGAAGAGAATGCGAAGGTGGTGATCGAAGGGCCGGGCTTCCGCAAGGTCGGAACGAACCAGGTGCGGGTCGACGATCTGGTGCCGGGCACCGAGGTCACCGCAGTGGTCGCGCTCGGCTGCCAGGCGGCCCAGACGCGCCTCGTCATCGAGCCCGTGCACCGGAAGGTGCGGCTCAAGCTCCAGCCCGCCCTGTTCAGCGAGGTCACGTTCGTGGTGCGCGACTCGCTCGGCGAGACCCCACGCAACGCGAAGATCACGTGGCTCGGGTCGGAGCCCGCCGGCTGCTCGCCCGCCGAAGACACCGAGCTCGCGGCCGGGTTCGGCAAGCTCCTGCTCGGGCGGGGCACGCACACCGTGCTCGTCCGCACGCCCGACGGCAGCCGGAACCGCATGGAGATCGTCGTGGGCGACACGCCGAGCGAGGTGTTCGTCGACATGCCCGTGCCCGGGGGGCGCGATGCGAACGGCGGTCGCATGCTGGCCGACACCGTGTACTTCGGAGACGACGCCGACACGCTCGACGACGCGGGGATGGCGACGGTGAAGACGGTCGCTGCGTACCTCAACCAGCACACCGAGTACTCCCGGGTCACGGTCGAGGGCCACGCCGACGAGCGCGCGTGGGGCCCGTACAACGACGAGCTGTCGGAGCGGCGCGCCGATGCCGTCGCCGACGCCCTGATCGCAGCGGGCGTCCAGGCCGACCGCGTCCAGACCATCGGGCGCGGCGAGAAGGAGCCTGCGGAGCGCGGCCACACGGCGGCTGCCCACGCGAAGAACCGCCGGGTGCACTTCATCGTCGGGAAGTGATCGAGGTCGTCCAGACGTGGCCTTGCGTCGTGTGTCCAAAGATGTGAATGTGGATTCACACCTTGGTGGACGATGGCGTACCGGAAGACCGAGCGGGTGCGAGAGCACCTCGCGGGCGTGCGTGAAGCGCTGCTCCGCGAGGGCCGCCAGCTCGTCGCCACCGAGGGGTTCGCCGGGCTCCAGGTCGCGCGGCTCGCCGAGCGTGCGGGCGTCGCCACGGGCACGATCTACGGGCACTTCCCGAACAAGGGCGCGCTCTGCGCGGAGGTGTTCGCGGTCGCGAGCCAGCGCGAGGTCGACCTCATGCGCCAGGTGCTCGAGCAGCCCGGTCCGGTCGTCGAGCGCCTGGCGGCCGCCACGCGCACGTGGTGCGAGCGAGCCCAGCGGGGCCGCGTGCTCGCGAGGGCCCTGCTCACCGAGCCCGTCGATCCCGCCGTCGAAGAGGCCCGCCTGGTCTATCGGGCCGCGTACGCCGCGGTGATCGCCGACACGCTGCGCGAGGGCATCACGACCGGTGAGCTCCCCGCACAAGACGCCGAGGTGAGCGCGGCCTGTGTGGTCGGGGCGCTCGCCGAAGCCGTGCTCGGACCCGTCGTGGGCGTGCCCGACGGGGCGTCCGGCCGCGATCCCACCGTCTCCATCGTTCGTTTCTGTCTCGCAGCCCTCGGAGCTCCGCCATGATCCACACCCACGAGGTCCTCAACCAGTCCGTGCTCCCGCCCGAGATCGACGGGTACGCCACCGATGTCCCGCTGGTCGAAGCGGTCACGCGGTACGGCGGCGGCTGGGCCACCGACACCCTGTCGTCGCTCGGCACGGTCGCGCTCTCCCACGAGGGCGCCGAGCTGTCGCGGCAGGCGAACCGCAACAAGCCCGTGCTGCGCACCTTCGACCGCTTCGGTCACCGGATCGACGAGGTCGAGTTCCACCCGGCGTACCACCAGCTCATGTCCATCGGGAAGGAACACGGCGTGCACAGCCTGTCGTGGGTGAACCGGGGCCGGGAGGGTGCGTTCGTGGCGCGGTCCGCGATGCACTACCTCTACGTGCAGCTCGAGGCGGGCGTGGCGTGCCCGATGACCATGACGCACGCGGTCGTGCCGTCCCTCGCGCACTCTCCGGAGGTCGCTGAGGCCTGGGTCCCGCAGATCCTGAAGAACGCGTACGACGCTCCGCTCGCGCCCGCGGGCCAGAAGAAGGGCGTCACCTTCGGCATGGCCATGACCGAGAAGCAGGGCGGCAGCGACGTGCGCGCGAACACCACGGTCGCGAAGCCCGCTGCAGACGGGGCCTTCGAGCTGTGGGGCCACAAGTGGTTCTGCTCGGCGCCGATGTCCGACGCGTTCCTCACGCTCGCGCAGGGTCCCGAGGGGCTCACGTGCTTCCTCGTGCCGCGCATCCGCCCCGACGGCTCGCGGAACCCGTTCTTCATCCAGCGCCTGAAGGACAAGGTCGGGAACTGGAGCAACGCGAGCTCCGAGATCGAGTACCGCGGCACGTGGGCCCAGCGGGTGGGCGTGCCGGGTCGGGGGGTCCCGACCATCATCGAGATGGTCGCGCAGACCCGCCTCGACGTGGCGGTGGGGGCTGCCGGCCTCATGCGGCAGGGGCATCGCCTCGCGCTGCACCACGCCCGTCACCGCGCGGCGTTCGGGAAGAAGCTCATCGACCAGCCGCTCATGCAGAACGTGCTCGCCGACCTCGCCCTCGAGGTGGAGGCCGCCACCGCGCTGGCGCTCCGACTCGCAGCGGCGTTCGACCGCTCCGAGACGAACCTCGAGGAGGCCGCGTTCGCGCGCGCCGCGATGCCGATCACGAAGTACTGGCTCGCGAAGCGGGTCATCGGGTTCACGGCGGAGTGCCTCGAGTGCCACGGGGGCAACGGCTACGTCGAGGACTTCCCGCTCGCACAGCTCTACCGGGAGGCCCCGCTCGGCTCCATCTGGGAGGGCTCGGGCAACGTGCAGTGCCTCGACGTGCTGCGCGCGATGCAGCGGTCGCCGGGCTCGCTCGCGGCCGTCCAGGCGGAGCTCGTGGGGCACCAGGGCAAGGACGCCCGTCTCGACCGGCTCCTCGGAGCCATCCAGCGCGAGCTCGCCGACCCCGGCACCCTCGAGGTGCGCGCACGTCGCGTCGTGGAGCGCATGGCCCTCGCGCTGCAGGCGGGCCTCCTGATCGACCACGCACCGACGGGGGTGTCCGAGGCCTTCCTCGCCGCGCGGCTCGACGACGGGGGCCTGATGTACGGGAACCTGCCCGCCGGCACCGACTTCGAGGCGATCCTGGCCCGGGCCTGACCGCTCGCGACGGGTCGGGCGGTCTCCCAGCGGTCGTCCGACCGGTCAGCGGTGCACGCCACCGGTCAGCGGTAGTCTCGATGCTGCGGCGACCGGGGCAGCGCATCTTGCGTGCACCAGGAGGACAGCCCATGACCCTTGCTCTCGCCCTCATCGCTCCCGTGATGGCCCAGCCCGCCGATCCCACGCCGCCGGAGCCCGTCGAGCAGGTCGCCCCCGTCGCCCCTGTGGCGCCCGTCGCGCCGTCCGGTCGGGAAGCGGCCGTGCGTACGTTGATGGACCAGCGCGTGGAGTCGAAGGACCCCGTGAACGACCTGTTCGCGCTCGCCCAGGACGTGTCGGTGCTGGGCCCCGTGGGCGACAACGCGTTCCTGCTCGCCCAGAGCGTCGACGTCGACGCACCCGTGGCGGGCGACATCTACGTGATGGGCGAGAAGGTCACCATCGACTCCGCCGTCGTGGGCGACGTGTACGCGATGGGGGCGGTCGTCGAGGTCACGTCGAACGCCAGCATCCAGGGCAACCTCCGCGTGGCCGCGGCCGAGCTCGTCCTCCGCGGGCCGGTCGCCGGGCGGGTGAACGCCGACGTCGGGCGCCTCACGTTCGGCGCCCCGGTCGCGGGCGACATGAACGTCGGGCTCGGCGAGATCGAGGTCGAAGACGGGGCGGCGCTCGCCGGCGACCTCCAGTACGCGGCTCCCGCGCGTTCGCCCGATCTCGAGTCCCGCGTCGCTGGCGAAGTGGAGTTCACGGAGCGGGTGGTCGAGGAGGAAGAGCCGGTGATGGAGGTCACCGAAGACCTCGAGGAGGACGAGGGCTCGACGCTCGGATCCGTGCTCTGGTGGGGCAGCATGCGCACCTGGGGCTACCTCACGAAGCTCCTGGTGGGCGTGGTCCTCCTGCTCCTCGGGGGGGAACGGCTCGCGGCCATCGGGCGTCGCGCGGCCTCGCACCCCGGGCAGAGCCTCGGGGTCGGCTTCATCGCGGCCTGCGTCGTGCCCGTCGTGTCGCTCGGCGCCATCGTCACGATCGCACCGTTCCCGCTCGGTGTGCTGGGCCTGACGCTGTTCGCCGCCGCCCTGTACGTGAGCCAGATCTTCGCCGCGCAGGCCCTGGGCGACCTCCTGCTCCAGCGCTTCCAGCCCGGCGCCATCGGGTCGCCGTACCTGTCGCTGGCCGTGGGCCTCGTGCCGCTCGTGGCGCTGTGCTCGCTGCCCTGGCTCGGGAACCTCGCGTGGCTCGCGGCCACCTTCGCCGGGCTCGGCGCCATGTGGTCGGTGCTGCGGGGGCAGGCCTGAACCCCTGGAGAGCCCTCGGGTTCGCCGCGGCCGGGTTCCTCGTGAGCCTGGCCGCTCTGGCGTTCCTGCACCACGACCTGCGGCTCGCGACCGCCGCGATGGCCGTGCTCGTCGCGGGTCTCGTCACGCTGGCGGTCCGGCGCTCGTGGGCCGACCTGCCCGGGTTCGTCACGAGCTGGCTCGACGGCGGGGTGTTCGTGGTGGGCATGCTGGTGGTCGTCGCCACCACGGCGCTCACGGCTGGCGTTCCGTACGCGGTGCTGCGAGTGCAGGAGACCCTCGCACTGCTGGGCACGGCTGCCATGTTGGGCACGGCCGTCGGTGGGCTCGCCTACACCCATCGCCGGCTCGAGCTCGAGGTCCGCGCGGCCGCCGAGCACCTCGCGGATGCCCGGCGTCGAGCGCTGGAGAGCCGGCTCGCCGCGCTGTCCGCGCAGATCAACCCGCACTTCCTGTTCAACACGCTCAACACGCTGGCCGAGGTGGTCCACGAAGACGAAGACCAGGCCGAGGACCTCGTGTCCGACCTCGCCCAGATGATGCGGTACGCGCTCGACAGCTCGTCGACGCGGGTGTCGCTGGCCCAGGAGTTCGACATCGTGCGGCGCCTGCTCCGCATCGAGTCGGCCCGCCTCGGTGAGCGTCTGGTGTTCGAGCTCGACCTCGACCCCGCCGTCGCGGAGGCCCGTCTCCCCGGGCTCCTCGTGCAGCCCCTCGTCGAGAACGCCGTACAGCACGGGGTCGCGCGGCGGGTGGAGGGCGGACGCGTCCGCGTGACGGCCACTCAGGTGGACGGCGCCGTCCGGGTCGAGGTGGAGGACGACGGGACCGGGCTCGCGCCCGAGGTGCTCGCGTCGCTCGATGCTCCGCTCGGCGACGACATCCACCCGGGCGGGCTGCGGAACGTGGTCGAGCGCGTCCGGCTCGCGTGGCCGGAGGGCTCCGCGAGCTTCGTGTGCGACACCGGGAGCCCCCACACCCGGATCCTGCTGACCTTTCCCCTGGAGACCCGATGAAGATCCGCACCCTGGTGGTGGACGACGAGCCCCGCGCCCGCTCGCGCATGCGTCGGCTGCTCGAGCCGCACGACGACGTGACGGTGGTGGGGGAGGCCACGAACGGCGACGAGGCCGTGCAGAAGGTGCTCGAGCTGCGTCCCGACCTCGTGTTCCTCGACATCCGCATGCCGGGCACGGAGGGCACCGCGGTGGCGGCCCGGCTGCGCGACTACCTCCCCGAGTCCGTCCGTCCGCTCGTGGTGTTCACGACCGCCCACGGCGAGCACGCCGTGGAGGCCTTCGGGCTCGAGTCGCTCGACTTCCTGCTCAAGCCGGTCGAGCGCGATCGTCTGTCGGAGTGCCTGCGGCGCGTGCGCCGCGCGGTCTGGGCCTCGGGACGCACTGCGGCGCCCCCCGTCGAGCGCGCGCCGGCCCCAGCGACGCTCACGGGGCATCACGGGGCCTCCATCGCCGCGATCCCCGTGAACGCCATCCTCGTGGTGCAGGTCGAGGACGGGCTGGCGTTCGCCTACACGACCGATGGAGAGCGCCACCGGCTCGGCGAGGGGCTCGCGGAGGTGGAGGCGCAGCTGCCGGCACCCCCGTTCGCACGGGTCTCCCGCGCCGCCGTGGTCAACATCGAGCGCGTGGACCGGCTCGTCCCGCGGGAGTCCGGCACGTGGGCCGCGGTGCTGGAGGACGGCCGGAACGTGGCGATCAGCCGGCGTCGCGCCAAGCACGTCCGGGATCTCATGGGCCTCTGAGGGCGTGATTTCCCTGGCGTCAACAGGCCGGCACGCCCTGAAGGCGTGGAAGTAACCCGAACTTGGGCGTGCCGCATCGTTGGCGACAAGGGAAATCCAATGGTAGAGATCGACGGACGGACCGAGGGAACCGAGGGCCGTGCGTCGATTCACCAGTCGGTCAGACGGAGGCTGTCGACGGGTTGGCCACCAGCGATCAGACTTCAGCAATCAGCTTGGTAGCTCCATCATTCCAGCTGACCACTGACCGCGGGCTGCTGACCGCCGCGCAGCTCGACCGGCTCGTGGATCACACCCGCCCTCGAGCGTGTACGATGGGTCCACTGGAGGCGGAATGCACAGGTGGGCTCTCGGGGCGCTGGTGATGCTGGTGATCGGCTGCAAGGGCGGGAGCGCGACCGTGGAGGACGCCGACACCGACACGGACGCCGACGCCGACACCGACTCGGATGCCGACACCGACACCGACTCGGATGCCGACACCGATGCGGATGCCGACACCGATGCGGATGCCGACACCGATACGGACACCGACACCGACACCGATACGGACACCGACACCGACACCGACACCGACTCGGATGCGGACACGGACTCGGACACGGACACGGACTCCGACACGGACACGGACTCCGACACGGATGCGGACACGGACTCCGACACGGATGCGGACACCGACTCCGACGCGGACACCGATAGCGACACCGATGCGGACACCGATGCCGATGCGGACACCGACGCCGACGCCGACACCGATGCCGATGCGGACACCGACGCCGATGCGGACACCGACGCGGACTCCGACACGGATGCCGACGCCGACAGCGACTCCGATGCCGACACCGACACCGATACCTGCGGTGACGGCGTGCTGGATGCCGGGGAGGAGTGCGACGACGGCAACCTGTGCGACCTCGACGGGTGCGTCGCGGACAGCTGTCTGCTCGAGTCGTCCCTCGTGTTCACCCGCCTCGAGATGGTGAACGGCGCGGGGTTCGACCTCGACGACGAAGACGGGGACGGCAACCGCTACACCCACACCGACAACATCCTGGCCACGAGCGCCATCCTCACGGCCACCATCAACGGGCTGCTCGAAGACAGCATCGACGACGGCACCATCCGTCTCGTCATGAGCTTCAGCGAGCTCGCGTCCCTCACGAACGACCCCGCCATCTCGGTGTCGATGCACAACCTCGTCGATCCCGTGTGCCCGGCGCCCAACTACACCGCCCAGAACCCGCCGCCGTGGATCGCCTCCGCGAACACCGCGGTGTTCAGCGACTCGGGCGAGTTCGCGCAGTGCCTGCCCGATGCCCTGTTCGACGACGCGTCCGACCCGACGAACGGGATCTACCCGGTGAACTCCGTCGCCGGGGAGCCGCCGGCGCCGTTCCTGGCGCTCGGAAGCTCCGACACCATCTCGTTCGGCATCGGAGATCTGTCGTTCCCGCGCCTCGAGGGCACACTCGCGAACGACGGCACGTTCCTCACCACCCTGTCGGGTGAGGTGGGCGGTGTGATCGATGCGTCCGTGCTGCTCGGGCTCCCCGGAGCCGCGGGATGCCCGACGGCACTGCACGCGGCGATGTGCCTCGGGGTGGCGCCCGACATCAGCACCGACGGCACGGCGGTCGACGCGATCACCGTGCAGGACTGCGGGATCGCGTGCTTCCTGGGGGCTGCGACCATCCCGAGCTGCACCATCAACGGGCAGACCGTGAACAGCCAGAGCGACGGCGACTGCGTGCTGAATCCGAGCTTCAACAGCGGGTTCAGTGCGGGCTTCGAGATCGACGCGCACCGGGTGCGGTTCGTCGAGCAGGTCGACGGCGCGACCTTCTGCCCGTGAGGCGTCAGAGCTCCGTGACCACGCCGGTCACGGGGTTCACGTCGACCACCTCGACGATCTCGCCTTCGGTGCCGGCCGCGAACACCACGTCGCCCGACCACACCTCGACGCCATCGAGCGACACGGTCACCGTGCCCACCGTGTCGACCGTGCTGGCGAAGAAGCTGTCGTAGTCGACCACCACCACGGTGTACGGCCCGGGACCCTCTGGATCCGTCAGCTCGAGGATCTCGGGACCGGTGCCCGCGATGTCGTCCTGCACGAGCTGCGGGTTGTTCGCAGCGCCCGCCGCACCCCAGTCGAGGTTCCCGAACAGCCCGGCGCAGTTGGCGTAGTAGCAGTCGCCATCGGTGAGGAGCGCGCCCCCGGGCTCCAGCAGGTGCAGATCGAGATCGTCTCCCGCGAGGGACCACGTGAGCTCGACGTGCAGGCCCATCTGGTCGGTGTCGGTGTCGGTGTCGGTGTCGCTGTCGGCATCCGCATCCGCATCCGCATCCGCATCCGCATCCGCGTCGCTGTCGGCGTCGCTGTCGGAGTCCGCATCGCTGTCGGAGTCCGCGTCGCTGTCGGAGTCCGCGTCGCTGTCGGCGTCGACGTCGGTGTCGGTGTCGGCGTCGGGCTCCGACACGTCGGTGTCGTCGTCGTACGGCGTGAGACAGGCGGTGAGCGCGAGCAGCGTGAGCATGGTCCTTCCCCGAATCCCTGTGCCCGTGTTTAATGTCCTCCGGCACGACCCGCTGGAGATCCTCGGGGCTGCTCCGGGGGGCGAATGGTGGTCCTGCTCGCAGTCGCGTTCGCGGATGGCGGTGCGAAGACCTGCGTGATGCGGGGCCTTCCGCTGAAGATCGACTGGACGGAACAGGGCGCCGTGAAGGTCCGCGACGGGTCCGACGTGCTCGTGTCGGTCGACGTGGGTGCGCTCGTCGGCACCACCACGCTGAAGTGCCTGCCCGAAGGCCTCCAGTTCCTCACCGACACGCATCGGATCCCCGGCAAGATCACGCTCGAGAAGGTGAACGTGGGGCTGGGTCCCACGCTCGACTCGCTCGACCCCGCTCGGTTCGCGGCAGCAGCAGCGGCCCGTCCCGCACCGGCGCCTGCGCCGCGTCCCGCGAAGAAGCCCTCACCCGCACCGGTCCCCGAGCCCGTGGTCGCCGCGAAGCCCCGTCATCGTGGGGCGGACGACGCGGAGGCCTGCGTGAGCACCCGGGTCTGGGACGCGTACAAGCCGTCGACGGACGATGCCGAGGCCGGCTGGCGTGTACGGGCGCTCACCACGAGCGTGCTCGAGGCCGGGAAGCCGAGCAACCACGCCGTCGCCCTCGTCGAAGGCCTCGAGTACCGGTTCGTGGCGTGCGCGCAGGCGAGCGTCGAGGATCTCGACCTCGTGCTCGTCGACACCACGGGCCACGTGGTCGCCGTGGACACCACGCACGGCCGCCTGCTCACGGTCGGTTTCCGGCCTCCGGCCTCCGGTGCCTACCACGTGCTGCTGACCGATCCCGCGGGCGCCGGGGATGTCGGAGTCGCTCTGGGGGTCGTGGTTCGATAGGTCCACCGCGACCCGGTGGGGTCAGGAGGAGACCATGCTGTTCGCCATCGCCGCAGCGCTCGCGGGAACGGGGGCTCGCACGACCACCCTCGAGACCGGGGCCGGAACCGTCACGTTCTTCGCGGCGGGCCACGGCACCGTTCGCGTGGATGCGCCCGGAACGACGGTGTGGATCGACCCGTGGTCCGAGACCGACCTGTCGGGTCCCAAGGCCGATCTGGTCCTCGTCACCGACGTGCACTTCGACCACCTCGACGCCGCGGCCGCTGCGCAGGTGGCTGGTCCGAAGGCGGTCTTCGTGGCTCCGAAGTCCGTGGCCGACCAGCTCGAGCGCAAGGTCGACCACGTCCTCGCGAACGGCGAGAAGGCCGAGGTGGCCGGCATCGGCATCGAAGCCGTGCCGATGTACAACCTGGTCCGGGGTCCCGAGGAGGGGAAGCGCTTCCACGACAAGGGCCGGGGGAACGGCTACATCCTCACGATCGGCGGAAAGCGCGTGTACTTCGCGGGCGACACCGAGTGCACCGACGAGATGAAGGCGCTGAAGGGCATCGATCTCGCGTTCGTCCCGATGAACCTGCCCTACACCATGCCGCCCGACGAGGCCGCCGCGTGTGTGGCCGCGTTCGCCCCCGCGGTGGCGGTCCCGTACCACTACCGGGGCTCCGATCTCTCCGTGTTCACGGCCGCGTTGAAGGGAACGTCCGTGAAGGTGCAGGAGCTCGAGTTCTACGCCGGAGGCGAGAAGTGACGCTGTTCCTGCTGTCCTCCCTCCCGCTCGCCGGGAAGGCGCCCGCTGCCCTCTCCGAGCCCCTGTGGATCGACCTCGACCCGCTCCAGCCGCGGATGTGCATCTCGATGGTGCCCGGAGCCGGCGCGTTCCGCGGCAAGGACGCCGAAGCCTGGTCGAAGGCGCGGCGCGAGCTCGAGTCCGGCGACCTGAAGGGCGCCATCGCGACCACCCGCGACCTCAAGCCCCACCCGGCCCAGCGCTCGATCCGAGCGGCTGCGTACCTCCTGGGCGACGGCCAGGCCCTCGACCTCGAGCCCCTCGTCGCGAAGTACCCCGAAGACGCCTGTCTGGCGGTGATGGCAGCGGCCGTCGCGATGCGCGGCAACGACACGGCGGGGATGGTGCGGAACATCGAGGCCGCGCACGCCGTGTGGCCCGATCAGCCCGACGTCGCCGAGCTCTACGCGCTGGCGGGGTCCACTCCGGGCGAGCGCGCCGAGCGGTTCCGGAAGGCGGTCGTCGACTACCCGGACGACCTGTCGCTGCGCTACGCCGTGGCCCAGCTCGCCGAGCAGGACGGCGACATCCCCACAGCGGTGGCGGGCTACCGGCGTGTCTGGGAGCTCGGGCGTTCGGAGGTGGGCGAGAAGCTCGAGCGCATGGCGCTGCGTGCGGGCGACCTCGACACCTACCTGCGGGTCGCCTACACCGACGACGTTCCCGTGAAGGGTCCCGGGTTCTCGGCCGATACCGCCGACTATGCGAAGGCCTACCTCGCGTGGCTCGGGCTGGAGTCCGCCACCGACCCGCTGTACGCGGTGTTCGAGACCGAGCAGGGCGAGATGAGGTGCCGGCTCGAGGTCGCGAACGCGCCCATCACGGTGATGAACTTCGTCGGACTGGCGCGCGGCGAGCAGCCGTGGACGCGCAGCGGGCTCGCGGCCTCCGGGCCCCTGTACGACAGCACCATCTTCCACCGCGTGATCCCGGACTTCATGATCCAGGGCGGCGATCCCGAAGGAACCGGGCGCGGGTCGCCCGGCTACCGGTTCCGCGACGAGCCCTCGCCCGACATCGCGTTCGACGCTCCGGGGGTGCTCGCGATGGCGAACAGCGGGCCCGACACGAACGGCTCGCAGTTCTTCATCACGGAGGGCCCGACGCCGCATCTGTCCGGCAAGCACACGGTGTTCGGGCACTGCGACGCGCGCGCGCTCGACACCGTGCGCCGCATCACGGGGGTGCCGCGCGACAGCTCCGACCGTCCGAGCGAGGACGTCGTGCTTCAGCGGGTGCGGATCGAGAAGTAGCGAGTCCCGAGGGCTCGCAGGAGTTCCGAGGGCTCAGCGAACGTGGATGGCGTTCGACAGGATCCACGGGAACGGCACGAGCCAGTCTTCGGGCGTGTCGCCGAGGAACCGCGTGAGGTGGTGCGGCACGATGTCGATCTCCACGCGGTACGCGCCCGCTCCGTCGACCTCGTGCGTTCCGCAGCCCTCGGCCACCACGGCCTGGCCGCGAACCAGCCGCACGTGCAGCTCGGGTTCCTCGGGCCCGCGCGGGCTGTCGGGGTGCAGGGTGGGACACGTGATCGTCAGCTGCGTCGCGGACGTCTCGCCGCCCAGGCCCGTGCCGTCCTCCGCGCGGAAGTCGAACCCGTCGGGCGTGCCGAGGATCTCGAACGCCACGTACGACTGGCCCGCCGCCAGCGCGTCTTCCACGGTCTGTCCGGCCTCGGGCAGCACCACGTTGTCCATCCAGCGCAGCATGCGGCGGTAGCTGTCGGCGCGCTCGCCGTCGCGCAGGTCGATCGGCAGCACGTTCTGGTGGGCGTCGGTGCCGACGATGCCCACGATCGGCCCGCGCGCGAGCAGATCGTCGAAGCGCTCCAGGCTCGGCGGCTGGCTCTGGAGCACTCCGAGCACGAACAGGTCGGGCTCGCCCGTCGCGTCGGGGTCGGTGAACGGGCGGATGTCCTGCACCCATCCGAGCCCGTCGAGCCCGAGGTCCTCCGCGCGGATGTCGGGTGCGAACATCGCGTGCAGGTTGAAGATCTCGACGCCCGTGAGCCCGGCATCCTGGTGGTCGCGGAGCTGCTGGAGGTCGCGGCCCTCGGTGTGTGCGACGAACACATGGGCGCCGGCACCGATCATCGCGGCCATCGCGTCGGGATCGCTGCGGTTGAGCAGGTCGTCGCGCTCGTCGGCCGTGCCCGGCACGTGCTGATCGAGCCCCACGGGCATCAGCTCGTCTTCGAAGCCCGGCTGCAGGCGCACCTCGCGCCCGTCGTCGCAGGTGAGGACCGCCACCGCTCCATCGCGCACGTCGCCCGGACGCGGGTGGAACAGGTCGTCGAACGTCTGGAAGGCGCCGTACGACGGGTGGTCGGTCGTGAACGCCACGTCGATGCCCGCATCGCAGAGCCCGCGCCGGAAGTCGTCGAGGCAGGGCTGGTTCGCGACCCCGTCGATGATGCCGTTCCCATCGCACGCATCGTGGGACCACGGGCTGTGCAGGTGGGTGATGGTGCGTAGACCCTGCGTCAGCGCTGGCAGGCCGGGCCTCCAGTCGACTGAGGGGTCGGCGGGAGGAGCGTCGGTGTCGGCAGGACCGGTGCAGGCCAGGAGGAGCGTGAGCATCCCTCGTGCATAGCCCGGGTCCGAGCGATAGTCGCGGGGCATGCCCGACCTCTCGAAGCGCCTGCTGGTCCTCCTCGTCACCGTCGCTGGCCTGGTGGCGGTCGAGCGCATTCCGATCCCCGGCGTCGACACCGAAGCGGTGGCGATGTGGACGGCGCAGGCCGGGTGGACCCCGTCCGCTCTCAGCGTCGGTGCGCTCGGCGTGATGCCGTGGCTCACGGCGGCGGTGCTCCTCGAGCTCCTCGCGCTGTTCGTCCCGTCGTGGCGGGAGATCCGCACGTCAGGGGCCGAAGCGCGGGCCGTGTTCGAGCGGTTCACCCCGTGGGCGTGGCTCGTGCTGGCCGCGATCCAGGCGCTCGCGATGGCCATGTCGCTCGAGATCATGCGCGTCGGGAACACGCCGCTCGTGGGAGAGCCCGGGATCGGGTTCCGGCTCGTGGTCGTCCTCAGCCTCGTCGCCGGGAGCGCCGTGTGTGTGGGCCTCTGCCAGTGGTGTGCCCGCGATGGGCTCGGTGCAGGGCTGCTCGTCGCGCTGGGGCTGATGTGGACCGAGGAGCCGTGGATCTGGTGGATGAACGTGCAGCTCGGCGAGGTCACGCTGCTCACGCCGGCGGTCCTGCTCGCCGTCGCGGTGGGCCTGCTCGCGCTGCGGACGCCCGGGCGGACGCTGCGGTTGTCGGTCGCCGGGCTCGTGCCGCTCGGCGTCGTCGTCCAGGCGCTCTCGATCTACTACGTCGACCTGTCGAACCCCGTGCTGCTGTTGCTCGGTGTGCTCGTCCCCACGGCACTGCTCGGCGTGCTGTTCCAGATGCCCGACCTCGTGGCCGCGCTGAAGGGCGTGCCCCAGCCGCTCGTGCAGCGCGACCTGACCACGGGCGTGCTCGTGAACACGGTCGTCGTGGCGGGCCTGGTGTACGGCGTCGTCGAGCTCGGCCTGCCCACGTTCGGCGTGGAGCTCTTCGTCGTTCCCGCGGTGCTGTGGGACCTCGCGAGCGAGTGGCGCGCGCGGTCGTCCGGCCTGTCGACCGAGGTGTGGCAGCTCCACCGGATGTACGCCGTCGAGCCCGCGCTGGACGCGCTGAACGCGGCTGGGATCCCGGCCGCGAGCCGCGGCGACCGCACCCGCTCGCTGCTGCACTTCTTCGGTCCCTACGTGCCTGTCGGCATTCTCGTGGAGGCGTCCCGGGCGGACGAAGCGCGCGCGGTGCTGGCGCGCCGGCTCGCTACAGGTGCCCCGACGGCATGAGGGTCTCGTCGACCCGACGCATGCAGCCGTCGTAGGCGGTCGGTGGCGGAGTGAGGGGCTGCGAGAGCTCCCATGCGTTGCCGCTCTCCGGCCAGGCGACGATGACCTCGGCGGACGCGCCCTCGGGAGTCACGGGTATCTGTCCGCTCCCGTCGCCGTAGCGGTGCACCGAGATCTGGAGCTCGTCCAGGCACCGCCCGACACTCGGTGGGTTGGCCTCGACGAGCGTGAGCGCGACCTGGCCCCCTTCCCGCTGTTCGGCCACGAATCGGATCGCTCCCTCGGGATGCCCCGTGCACACGGGATCGTTGGCGGTCACCAGCACGAAGTCCTCGCCGTCGTGGAGGGGACGCTGGAGTACGTCGCCCGTGACGCTGTACCCGCCCATCGAGGGCGCGCAGGGCCCGCCGGTGCACGCCAACAGGCAGATCACGCCGAGCAGGCCGACCCTACGCATCTCACCTCCCGCCGGGAGCCATGTATCCCAGGACATCCACGCGATGTCGAAGCGGATATCAGGGCGCATGGACGCATCGGACGACATCGCCGCGCGCGCACGCGCCGCCGCCGAGCTGCTCGAGCGCATCGTCGACGACCGCTCGGTGCTCGCCGGGCTCGACGCCGAGCTCCGCAAGCGCCTCATGATGGCTGCAGGGCGCGCGTCCAAGCCCACCGAGAAGGAGCGTCGCAAGCTCCAGAAGGCCCACCGCAGCAACGACCGCCGCGTGCAGCGCGACACCACGCAGGCCCTGCTCGCGAAGACCGGCATCCGGCAGCTCCGCGACAACCCCATCTTCCAGACGCCCCGTGCCGGCGGGGCCGAGCCGATGCCGGAGCCGCTCGGGACCACGCCCGGCGAGCGCGACTGCTACTGCTGCCACGAGCGGTTCCGCGAGGTGCACTTCTTCTACGACCAGATGTGCCTCGCGTGCGGCGACTTCAACTACGCGAAGCGCCAGCCCACGGGCGATCTGACGGGTCGGGTGGCGCTGGTCACCGGCTCGCGCGTGAAGATCGGGTTCCAGGCCGCCGTGATGCTGCTGCGCGCCGGGTGCCGCGTGCTCGTCACGACGCGGTTCCCGCGGGATGCCGCGCGGCGCTACGCAGCGCTCGAGGACTTCGAGGAGTGGCGCGACCGCCTCGAGATCCACGGCATCGACCTGCGTCAGGTGCCCGCGGTCGAGGCCCTGTGCGCCGACCTGCTCGCGCGGCTCGACCGGCTCGACTTCATCATCAACAACGCGTGCCAGACGGTGCGCCGGCCGCCGGGCTTCTACGCGCACCTGATGGAGGGCGAGCGCGCGCCCGAAGCCCTGCCGGACGCCACCGCTGCCTTGCTGGCCCCCGCCACGTCCGCGGCCTCCGCCGAGCTCTCGCAGCTCGCCCTGCTGCCCGGGGACGCCCGCAGCGCCACGTCCGCGCAGCTGTTTCCGGCTGGCGTGCTCGATGCCGACCTCCAGCAGGTCGACCTGCGCGAGGTGAACAGCTGGCGGCTCGAGCTGGCGGATGTCCCGACGCTGGAGCTGCTCGAGGTCCAGCTCGTGAACGCGGTCGCGCCGTTCGTCCTGAACGCCCGGCTGAAGCCGCTGATGATGCGCGTGCCGACCCGCGACGCCCACATCGTCAACGTGTCGGCGATGGAAGGGCAGTTCTACCGGGTGTTCAAGAGCAGCAAGCACCCGCACACGAACATGGCGAAGGCCGCGCTGAACATGCTCACGCGCACGTCCGCGCTGGACTACGTGGAGCACGGCATCCACATGAACAGCGTCGACACGGGCTGGGTGACGGACGAAGACCCCGTCCACCACGCCGAGCGCAAGCGGGAGGAGGGCTTCCACCCGCCGCTCGACATCGTCGACGGGGCGGCCCGCATCGTGGACCCCATCTTCGCGGGCCTCGCGACGGGCGAGCACGTCTGGGGCCAGTTCCTCAAGGACTACCGCCCCACGGACTGGTGATGTTCCGGTACCGCGACGGTGCGCTCGCGGAGCTCCGGTCGCTGCTGGCCGGCGGAGAGCGGCTCGTCACGGTGCTGGGACCCGGCGGATGCGGGAAGACCACGCTCGTCCGGCAGCTCGACCGCACGTGCTTCGTGGACCTCACGGCGTGTCGGACCGCCGCCGATGCCGAGGGCGCGGTGGAGCGCGCGGCGGGTCCGGACCTCGGCGCGCTGGACCTGCTCGTGCTCGACAACTGCGAGCAGATCCCGGATCTCGCCGGCCGGGTCGCGGGGTGGGCGGAGGCCGTGCCGGTCGTCGCCACGTCACGGACGCCTCTCCAGCTGACGATCGAGCGGCGCTTTCGCCTGGATGCGCTCTCCGAGGCCGACGCAGCCGACCTGTTCGTGCGTCGAGCCGCCCAGCACGGCGTCATCGTGGGGCTCGCGGAGGTCCTGCCCGTGGTGCGCCGGCTCGATGGGCTGCCGCTCGCGATCGAGCTGTGTGCGAGCCGGGTGGGGGCCCTCGGGATCCCCCGGCTGCTCGCGCTGCTCGACGAGCCGCTCCGTGTGCTGTCCGACCGGAAGGCCGACCGTCCCGAGCGCCAGTCGTCCCTGGAGCGCACCCTGGCCTGGTCGTGGGGGCTGCTGACGCCCGCGGCGCGCGACGTTCTCGCCCAGCTGGCCCTGTTCGGTGGGGACTTCTCGCTGGACGACTGCGCGTGGGCCGTGCTGGACGGCGCCTGGGTGGGGGATGCCCTCGAAGAGCTCGTCGAGGCGAGCCTGATCGAGCGGAGGTCCGAGGTGTACCGGGTACCCGAAGGCGTGCGTGCCTTCGCGCTGCGGCACACGACCGACGACGCCCGAGGGCGCTTTCGGGCCTGGCTGCTCGGACGACCGGCGCGTCCCGGGCTCATCGCCGAAGCCGTGCTCGCGTTCCGGGCCGCGCTCGGTCCTGCACCCGACGAGGCGGTCGCGCTCGTGCTGTGGCTCGATCCCGTGCTGACGCGGACCGGACCCCTGCCGCTCCGCATGGAGGTCCTCGAGGCGGCCCTGTCCGTGCGGCCTGAGTCGCCACGGGTCCGCATCCGCCTGGCCCACGCGCACATGTCGCGGGGGGAGGCCGACCGCGCGGGGGAGCTGCTCGCGGGCCTGGAGGTCCACGAGGATGCGGCGATCCGGGCCGAGGCCATTGCGGCGGGCGCGCGCCTGTGCAGCAACCGGCACGACTTCACCGGGGCCCGCGAGGCCTGGAACCGCGCGCGGGCCGCCTACGAGGCGCTCGGCGATAGCGACGCCGTGGGGCGTGCCCTCGTGCAGCGCGCGAACTTCGACAACACCCTCGGGCGGCTGGACGACGCGCAGGAGGCGATGGAGCAGGTCCTGCAGCTCGCGCGCGGGCACGACTCCCAGGAGCACCGCGAGCTCGAGGCGGTCGCGCTGGCCTACCTCGGCACGCGGGCCCACGACCGCGGCGACCTCGACACCGCGGAGCGGAGGATGGCCGAGGCCCAGGCCCTGTTCGCCACGCTCGGACACGTGCTGCGCGTCGCGGATCTCGACGCGACCCGGGGCACCCTCGCGCTCGAACGGGGGGACCTCGGCGCGGCGGCCGACGGGGTGTCGCGGGCCATCGAAGTGCACGGCGAGTACGGCGCGCCGCGGTGGATCGGCTGGTACCGCGTGCTCCTGGCGGCCATCCGCGAGCTCCAGGGCGCCCACGACGCGGCGGTGGCGCTGGTGACGCCCGTGGTCACGGGGCTGCGCGGGTACACGCTGCCGGGAACGTCCGAGATGGCGGTGCTGTTCGGGTGCCTGCTCGTCGACGACGCCGCGCTGGCGTCCGTGTGGCGCGACGAGGTCGCCGCGCGGCTCGGGGCGCTCCCGTTCGCTCCGGTCCTCACTGCAGCGCTCGAGGTGGTGGATGCCCGCGAGGATCCGAACGCGCTGCGAGCGGTGCGCGCCCGCATCGGAACACCGGCGAACGGGCTCCCGGCGCCGCTGTGGTGGTCGAGCGAGGTGCGCATGCTGCTCCTGGTGGCCGAGCATCGCGCGGGCACGCGGGACTTCCTGTACGGGGACGGCTGGTTCGAGACGCCGGCCGGCGAGCGGGTCGACTCGCGCACCCGGGCGGCGCTGCGGCGGATCCTGGCGGCACTCGTGGACGCGCGTGGGGGGCCCGGGCTGTCGATGGACCAGGTGTTCGAGGCGGGCTGGCCGGGACAGACGGTCGGGCCAGAAGCCGCGGGGAACCGGGTGTACACGGCGATCGCGGCGCTGCGTCGAATGGGGCTCGACCCTGTGCTGGTCCGCCATGACGACGGCTACCACCTCGTCCCGGCGAGCGCGCCCCCCCACTGATCCGTGCGCGATGGTCGACCCCAGCTCGCGGCGCTATGGCGCCTCGGCGGAGGCTCCATGCACATCGGAAGGCACTATTCCCTGCAGCAGACCCTGGTGTGGTCGCAGCGCGACTTCCTGTTGCCGCTGGCGTGGGCCGCCCTGCTCACCGTGCTGTACCGCGTGTTCGGGTTCACCTTCCTCGGCATCCCGTGGCTCCCGCTGTCCGCCATGGCCGTCGCGGTCGCGTTCTACCTGGGCTTCAAGAACAACGCGTCGTACGACCGCCTGTGGGAGGCCCGGAAGATCTGGGGGGCCATCGTGAACGCCAGCCGGTCGTGGGCGTTCAGCTCGCGAGACCTGATCCGGGCCGCGGACACGGGCGTCGACGACGCCGAGCTGCTCCAGATCCGGCGCCGCCTGGTGCTTCGCCACGTCGCGTGGATGGACGCCCTGCGCCACCAGCTCCGCAAGCTCCAGACGTGGGAGCACCGCGGCCCGGAGTTCGACATCCTGCGCCGCACGACCGGCGTTCCGGAGCTCCGCGAAGACCTCCAGACCGAGCTCGCGCGCAACCTCCCGGAAGCCGAGGTCGCGGCGGTCCTCGCCACGCTGAACCCGGCAGCCCACCTGCTGTCGCACCAGTCGTCCGACCTCGCAGAGCTCCGCCAGCGCGGCCTGATCGACGGGTTCGCCCACCAGGTCCTCCAGGGGCTGCTCATCGACCTGATGGCCGAGCAGGGCAAGGCCGAGCGCATCAAGAACTTCCCGTTCCCACGGCAGTACGCGACGGTGAACCGCATCTTCGCGTACACGTTCGCCGCGCTCGTCCCGTGCGGCATCCTGCCCGCCTTCGACGACCACGGGCTCGTGTGGATGACCATCCCGTTCTCGGCGCTCGTGAGCTGGGTGTTCCTGACCACCGACCACATCGGCGACTGGAGCGAGAACCCGTTCGAGGGGCTCGCGAACGACGTGCCGATCTCGGCCATGGCGCGCGGCATCGAGCGCGACATCCGCCAGATGGACGGTCAGTCGGAGCTCCCGCCGCCGCGCCAGCCCGATGGCATGGTCCTGTACTGACGGGAGCTCGCAGATGTTCGGCCACACCACCCGCGACGGGTTCGCGCTCGACCCCGACCTGCTGTACCTCAACCACGGCACGGTCGGGGTCCCTCCGAAGCGCGTGCTCGCTCTCCAGCAGCGCATCCGCGACCAGATCGAGGGCAATCCGAGCCACGCGCTGCTCCGGCTGATGACCGAGATCGGCGTGGGTCCCGACGACGGCACCCCACACCTGCGTGTCGCGGCCGGACGCGTCGCACAGGCCTTCGGAGCCGAGCCGCGCGACGTGGTGTTCGTCGACAACACCACCACGGGCATCAACGCGGTGCTGCGGTCGTTCCGGTTCGGCCGGGACGAGGGGATCGCGGTCACGTCGCTCGGATACGGCGCCATCAACCACGCCGCCGCGTACGTGGCCCGCGAGCGGGGCGTGCCGCTGCATACCATCGACCTGCCGTTCCGCGTCGACGGCCCGCAGGCGCTGATCGACGCGTTCGCCGCCGGACTTGCGCCCGGCACCCGCGTCGCGGTGATCGACCACATCTGCTCGGACAGCGGCGCTGTATGGCCCATCGAGGCGCTGGTGGACGTGTGCCACGCGAACGGCACGCTCGCGCTGGTCGACGGGGCGCACGCGCCGGGCTGCATCCCGCTCGACATCCCGGCCACGGGCGCCGACTGGTACGTGGCGAACCTGCACAAGTGGGCGTGGTCGCCGCGGTCCTCCGGGATCCTGTGGGCCCGGCGCGAGCTCCAGGACGGCCTGCACCCCGTGGTGATCTCATGGGGCCTGGACCAGGGGTTCACCGCCGAGTTCGACTACGTGGGCACGCGCGATCCGAGCGCCCACCTGGCGGCACCGGAGGGGCTCGCGATGCTCGAGGAGCTCGGACTCGACCGGGTGCTCGCGTACAACCACGCGCTGGCGTGCGAAGGGGTCGGGATCGTCGCGGACCTCGTGGGCGGGAGCCCCGTGCAGCCGGACCCGATGGTGAGCTCGATGGGATCCGTCACGCTGCCCGAGCGCTTCGGGACCACCCACCCCGAGATGCGCGCGCTGCGGCGGCACCTGATGGACGCCCATCGCATCGAGGTGGGCGCGGCCTGCCGCGAGGGCCGGATCTCGGTGCGGGTCGCGGCGCAGATCTACAACGAGGCGTCGGACTACGCGCGGCTCGGCACCGTGCTGCGCGACCTTCCCTGATGGGGTTCTACAGCAAGGAACGCCAGGTCTCGGGGGTTCGCATCCGCGCGCACGCCGTGGTGTCCGACCGTGCGCTCGAGGTCGCGGGGATGCGTGTGGACGCGCTGCTGGCAGGGTGCCCCCAGGTGCGCGACAACCTGGCGGCGGCCGGTGCGGAGCTGCACATCATCGGGCGCGACCAGGCCGTGACGGACCTCCCGATGTACCGCCACATGAAGGGCGTGCCGTTCGCGGGCTCGCTCACGATGGACCAGCGGGGACGCGGCTACGGCGGGCTGTTCGCGTGCACGGCCGAGGAGAGCCTGCTGAAGCTGCCGTCGGCCCGCCATGCAGACCACCGGGACGTGTGCACGCACGAGCTCGCCCACACGGTGCAGGACTACGGGCTCGACGCGGGCCAGCGCGCCCGAATCGTCGCGCGGCACGGGGAGATCGCGGGCGACGGCCTGTGGACGGGCGCGTACGCGGCGACGAACCCGAGCGAGCTGTGGGCGGAGCTGTCGATGTGGTACGCGGGCAGCCACGGCGACTTCGGGCGGATCGCGCCCACCCCGATGGCCGGGCGCACGTGGCTCCGGGCGTACGACCCGGCCTCGTTCGCGCTGCTCCACGGCATCTACGGCGGGCGGGACGTGCCCGAGCCGTTCTCCTGGGTCGAACCGCCCGTCAGCACGGCGCGGGTGTCGAAGACGGGGCCGTCCACGTCGTTCGTGTTCGTGAGCGAGCTCGCGGAGCCCGCCGAGCTGGCCTGGATCGACTACGAGGGCGTGGAACGCCCGTACGGCACGGTCCCTGCGGGGGGTGTGGTGTCGCAGTCGACGTACGTGACGCACCTGTGGCGGGTGCGGCGCGGCGACCGGGTGCTGGGGACCTGGGCAGCCGGAGCGGGCCCGTGTCGCGTGGTGCTCCGCGAGCCCTGGGTCGCATAGCGGGCGGCCGCTCGGGATAGGGGAGGGCCGTGGACGTCGACGACCTCGCCGAGCGCGTGCTCACCGGTACGACCCTGGCCGACAAGCTCGCACCCTGGGGCGACGTGTCGTCGCAAGGGACGGGTCGGGCGGTGCCCCGGGTGCCAGGACGTCCGCCGGAGCTCGCGCTGCCCGAGCAGCACCGGAAGCTGCCCCCGGTGGCGTCGGCGCGGCTCGAGACGGAGGCCGGGCGCGCGCGGGTGCTGCACGAGCTCGCAAACCACGAGCTGCAGGCGATCGAGCTGTTCGCCGCGGCCTTGTTGCGCTGGCCCGACGCGCCCGCGGGCTTCCGTAGGGGCCTGATCGCGAACCTGGCGGACGAGCAGCGCCACTGTCGGATGTACCTCGCCCGGCTCGAGGCGGCGGGAGGGTCGGTGGGCGACCAGCCCGTGAGCCGCTTCTTCTGGGACACGCTCGGCGGCATCGACGACCCCACCGCGTTCGTGGCGGGGCTCTCGCTGTGTTTCGAGCAGGCGAACCTCGACTTCTGCCAGCAGTGGCGCGTCCGGTTCGCGGAGGCGGGCGACCTCGCGACCGCCGCGGTGCTCCAGGCCGTGTACGACGACGAGATCCGCCACGTGGCCCACGGGCTCGTGTGGTTCTCGCGCTGGACGGAGGGCGACCGCGTGGACGCGTGGGCGGACCACCTCCCGCATCCGCTCACGCCGGCGCGCGGCCGTGGGGGGCGATTCGACGCCGAGGGTCGTCTGCGCGCCGGCTTCACGCCCGGCGAGGTGGACGCGCTTCGCGTACGGGGCGGGTCGCGCGGGCGTCCCGGCCGTGCGGTGTGGTTCGACGCGGGCATCGAGGACGTACTCGCGGACGGTCGCCGGAGCCCCATGGCCACCGCGCTGAACGCGGATCTGGCGACGCTCCCGATGTTCCTGCTGAAGGCCGAGGATGTCGTGGTCGCGCCCCGTCCGTCGACGGGCTTCCTGGCCCGGCTGGCTGACGCGGGGTTCGAGATCCCCCGGTTCGCGCCGTCCCTGGCGGAGCTCGGCGCACACCCCGTGGCCGCGATCGAGCCGTGGGGGCCGTGCCCGTCGCCCCTCCACGTCGGCGAAGCCCCCGTCCGCACGGCGCGGATCGAGTGGAACCCCGCATGGGCGGCGCTGTCGTCGAAGGCCGAGACGGTGCGTCGCGCTCGGGGGTTCGTCGGGCATCCGTCCGTGGTGGCGGAGCTGGGAGAGGTGTGGACGGAACCGGGAGATCCCGGCACGGGCCCCTGGGTGCTGAAGGCCCCCTTCTCGACCTCGGGGTCGCGCCGGATGCGCGGAGACGGCCCGCTCACGAAGGCACAGCGCACCTGGCTCGACCGCCAGCTGGCTGCACACGGCGAGGTGGTGTGGCAGCCCTGGTACACGCGGGTCGTCGACGTGTCGGTGCACGTGACCGTCGGCGAGCGCGTGCGGATCGACGGGATCACGCGCTTCGAGACGTCGCGCACGGGTGCGTTCGAGGGCACGTGGCTCGGGTCGTGGGTGCAGGGACTGCCCGAGAGCGTCCGTCGCGGCGTGCACGGCGACGGGAGCGCAGCGCACGCGGTGCAGCCCGTGCTCGAGCAGGCCGCGACGGCAGCGGGGGAGTGGGCGCGGTCGCTCGGTCTCTTCGGCCCACTGTCCATCGACGCCGCTGTGGTCGACACGCCCGACGGGCTCCGGGTGCACCCGTGGCTCGAGACGAACGCGCGCCTCACGCTCGGCAGGGTCGCGCTCGCGCTCCGGGCTCGGGTGCATCCGCGTGCATCGGCCCGGTGGCGGGTGGAGCGCGCGAACGAGCCACGAGCACGGGAGCTTCGGGAGGCACCGCCGCCCGAGCTCCGCGACGGCCGCATCGTTCAGGGGGTGCTCGCGACCACCGACCCGGAGGCGAGCACCGCGCTGCTCACCTGGCTCGACGTCGGGTGACCGCCAGCCCGACCACGAGCAGCCATCCCGCGGACACCGAGGCGGACTGGCAGCCGCAGCCGTACTCCGGCTCGGGTGCGAGCCCGGTGAGGTCGCCCGCCGACAGGGGCGCTGGGTCGAGCTCGTCGCGGATGCCGTCACCGTCGGAGTCGAGGATGGGCGAGACCTCGTCGCCGTTCGCACAGTCGTTGTCGACGCCGTCGTCCGGCACCTCGGCCACCCCCGGGTTCACGTCGGGGTCGGTGTCGTCGCAGTCGCCCGCGTTGGCCACGTGGTCGGCCAGCACGAGACAGTCGTTCGTCACCGCGGCGCTGGCGTCTCCGAAGCCATCTCCGTCGGCGTCGGGGTACCACCCGGTCGTCGGGAGGCCGTTGTCGGCGGTGCCGTCGCAGTTCTGGTCGATCCCGTCGCACACCTCGGTGGTGGCGGGGTTGATGTCGGGGTCTTCGTCGTCGCAGTCGTCGCCGTTGTTCACCATGCCCGGCAGCGACTGGCACGACAGCACGACGCCCGAGAGGTCGCCGTACCCGTCGTCGTCGAGGTCGGGGTAGTACGGCGCCGTGAGGAAGCCTTCGTTCACCATGCCGTCGCAGTCGTTGTCGAAGGCGTCGCAGATCTCGGGCTCGCCGGGATGCATGAGGGGGTTCGTGTCGTTGCAGTCGGACCCGAACGACGCGGGCACATACCCGGGAGGCTGCGCGCCGGAGCAGGCGTCGATCGCCATCGTGGATGTGCCGACGCCGTCGCTGTCGCCGTCGTAGTAGAGCGTGATGGCCTGGTCGGTGTAGTCGGGGTCGGCCGCGTCGACGAGCCCGTCGCAGTCGTTGTCGAGGTTGTCGGGGCACGCTTCGATGGCGGCGTCGAAGATGGCGGAGTTGTTGTCGTTGCAGTCGCCGGTGCGGGGCACGTAGCCGGCGGGTGGCATGCAGAAGACGGTGCCCGATGCGGTGTCGGCGGCCCAGCCGTCGCCATCGCCGTCGTAGTAGTACGTCTCGGCCTGCAGGTTGTCGTCGGCGTCGTCGAACAGCCCGTCGCAGTCGTTGTCGATGCCGTCGCAGACCTCGAGGGCGGTGGGGTAGCGGTCGGGGTCGTTGTCGTCGCAGTCGGACGGGACGAGGGAGTTGTCGCCATCCTGGTCGGCCATCCACCACGCGGCGTCGACATCGGGACCGCCGAGGTGCCCGATGTCGGCCGGGCTGGCGTCGGGGTCGAACAGGCCGATCGAGCCGCGGTCGACCACGTTCGTGGCGTACGTCGTGAACAGGTCGGCGCAGGTGGACCCGGACTGCACGAGCCCAGGAGGCTCGTTGATCACGCTGCTGGCCTGCCCGACGACCGTGAGCCCCCACACGAGGTTGTTCGACGCGGAGGCGTTGCCCGCGATGGTGAGCCCCACGGTGTCGGTGCCGCTGGAGCCCGCGACCAGCACGTTGTCGGTGAACGACCCGCCTTCGACGCGCACGTAGGGGGACGACCCCTCGTCGACGAACGTGCTGTTCACCACCACGCCGTTGAACGTGCTGCCGGTGCCGAGCGTGCCGCTGTTCTGGACGGACAGCAGGTTCGCGACGTCGAGCGAGCCGGGCTCGGAGTCGATGGCGTGCCCCTCGTCGGCCATGTTGCCGCACAGGAACACGTTGCGTACGAGGGTGGCGCCCTGCGCCCACAACGCACCCCCCATGACCGCCGAGTTGTCTTCGAGCCGCACCCGACCGAGCGTGATGGGGCTCGACGTGGCGACCCCTCCGCCGTTCGCCCCCGCGAAGTTCCCGGAGATCGTGGTGTCTCCGACGGCGAGCGAGGCCATGACGAACGAGGAGTGGATTCCGCCCCCGTTCGAAGTGGCGGAGTTCCCCGTGATCATGCCGCCCGTGAGGGTGAGCATCCCATCCGCGCTCACCGCCCCGCCGTTCGACGCGGAGTTGCCCGTGAGCACGACGTCTTCGAGCAACAGCGTGGTGCCGGAGTCACCGCGGATGGCGCCGCCGGTGCCGAGCGAGCTGTTCTGATCGAACGTGGAGTCGCGGATCGTGGCGGACCCCGCATTGCGCACGCGGATCGCGCCGCCCGCACCGGCTTCCGCGGCGCAGGACTCGAAGGTGCTCTCGGTGACGAGGGCGGTGGCGTTCGCGACGGTGAGGCACGCACCGCCCGCGGGATCGGGGTCGGAGCGGTCTCTGCCGTTGCGGAACACCGTGCTGCGCGCCGTGAACGTGGCATCGTCGACGTACGCGCAGGCGTGGACGCCCTGGCCGTCGACCACGAGGTTCACGATCTCGAGCGCACTGCCCGAAGCCACGGTGAGCATGACCTCTTCGCTGCCCGTGGCCTGGGTGATCACCGAGCTCGCGCCCACCCCCTGCATGACGAGCGACTTCCCGTTCGACAGCGACGCTGGGCTGTACGTTCCCGGGCCCAGCCCGAGGACGTCACCCGACACCACGCTCGGAGAGTCGAACGCGGCCTGAAGGGTCGGAAAGTCTCCCGGGATCGTCCAGGAGGTCGCGAACGCGCTGCACAGCCACCACATGGCCCGATTGTAGCCGTCTCACTTGCGCGTGTGCGTGAATACCCCGTCCCATCCGGCGGGGGCCTCCGCACCGAGGTCTCCGAGGCGCTCGAGATACAGCCGGCACACGGTGTCGGCGGGGTTGAGGCTCGCGAAGGCGGTGAAGCGCGCGCGCGCGGTGGCCAGATCGCCCGTGCGGAACGCGTCGATCGCGGCGTCCCAGCCCGGGCGGTCTTCGTAGCGGGCGACCGTCGTACCCGCCTCGCCGCACAGCTCGAAGATCTCGACCGGAGCGGCCTTCCCCTTCACGCGGACGAGGTCGAGCCGGCGCACGTCGAAGGTGTCGGGGAGCGCCCGTGCCGTCGCCGGACCGAGGATGCAGAACACGCCGTACGTCTTCGTGAGCCCCTCGAGACGGCTCGCGAGGTTCACGGCATCTCCGAGCACGGTGTACTCGAAGCGCTCGGCCGATCCCATGTTGCCGACCGCCACCTCGCCGGTGTTGATGCCGACCCCGATGGCGAGATCGATGCCGTGTCGCTCGGCTTCCGGGCGCACCTCGTCGAGCGCGCGGAACATCGCGAGCGCCGAGCGGCAGGCATTCACGGCGTGCGCCGGGTCTGCGAGGGGCGCGCCCCACAGCGCCATGACGGCGTCGCCGATGAACTTGTCGACGAACCCGCGGTGGTCGAGCACCGCGCGGGTCATGGGGGTGAGGTAGGCGTTCAGGAACCCGACCAGCTCGAGCGGGGGGAGCTGCTCGGAGAAGCTCGTGAAGTCGCGGATGTCGCTGAACAGCACTGTGAGCTCGCGGCGGTCTCCGCGGAGCTTCACGAGGCTCGGGTCGCGCACCATGGCGTCGACGAGGTCGTCGCTGACGTAGTGCGCGAACATGCTGCGGAGCTCGCGGGCCTGTGCACCCTCCTGGAGCCATGCGACCGACGCTGCAGCCGCGCCGGGCAGGAGCACGCCGAGCAGGGGCCCGAAGCTGCCGACCCACACGTCCTGGGTGACGCGCAGCAGCCCAGGCACGCCCACTGCGACGGCCAGCCCGAGGCCGATGGTCGCGAGACGCCCGGTGGTGCGGACGCCCGGCACGGCGAACGCGAGAGCCACCAGGCCTCCGAGCAGCCCGGTGAGCAGGGCGTCGGCCCAGGCCGGTGCGCGGACCAGCCAGCGCCCCGACATCGCGTTCTCGATCGCGACCGTGTGCAGGTACACACCGGGCACCGGACCCCACGGCGTGCCGACGGTGTCGTGCGACAGGTGGGAGAAGCCCACGAGCACGAGCCGATCGCGCAGGGCATCCCCGGCGGTGCCGCGCAGCACGTCGATGGCGGAGACCGTGTGGAAGTCGTGCACGGGACGCCAGCTCAGCCACACATCCGACCCGTCGCCCTCGATCCGCCGGTCGCCCAGCACGACGGTGCCCTCGGTACCCAGGAACGCCATCTTGCCGCGGTTCGTGCCTTCGTACGCGGCCAGGGCCTGGAACGCGAACGGGACGAAGTGCCGCGGCCCCGAGCGCCGGACGAGCGGGATCCGGCGCACCCCGCCGAAGTCGTCTTCGAACGTGATGACGCCGAGCCGCTTCGCTGCGAGGTTGAAGCGGGGCAGGCTCGCGACCATCCGCGGCTCCGACTCCGGGAGGGCTTCGCCCGCCACGACCTGCGCGAACGTGCCGCGCGTCAGGCTGCGGTCTTCCGCAGGCAGGTTCCCGGTGAGCCCGAAGTGCGCGGCCAGGATCGCGTTCGTGCCCGCGAGCGCGGCTTCCAGGTGGTCGTCTCCGGTCGTCTCGTCGTGGCTCCGGCGGAGCAGGTCGGAGGCGCGGGGAGGCGTGTCGGGCTCGGGATCCTCGACCCAGGCCGCGAGATCCGTGGTGAGCGGGCCGGGGAGCAGCTGCTCGGGAGCCGCGAAGAACAGGTCGATCGCGACGACCCGCGCGCCGGCCCCCTGGATGGCCTCGAGCAGCGACGCCATGCCGGCACGGCGCTCCAGCAGCTCGGGAGCGGCTTCGAGCGTGGCGTCGTCGATCGCGACCACCACGAGCGCGTCGGGCACGGGCCGGGGGGGCGCCATCCGCGTCCACATGTCGAGGAAGCCGAAGTCCGTCTCGGTCCACGTGCCGCGCTCGAGCGTCGTGCGCTGGACGGCCGTCAGCGCCGCGACCCCGAGGGCGAGGACGAGCGCAGCCCACGGGGCCAGGCGGGGCCAGGAGCGGGTCATGCGCCCTCACGCCCTCCGACGACGGCCACCCGGCCGGTCACTCGAGGGTCACGTCGAACGTGAAGGTCTGCTGACCGTCGGCGAAGCTCGTGGCTTCGATGATCTCGCGAGCACAGGAGGGCACGCGCACCCCGCGCCGGCCGACCGCCCGCACCGAGCCATCGGGCGCGACCCGCACCTCGATCGTGAGGGTGTCGAGCTCGAGCCCCACGCCCTCTGCCCAGGCCACCAGGCACTGGTGGTCGGGACCCGTCGCGAAGCGCGTCGCGAGATCCGCCGGTGTGGACGTGGAGAACGCATCGCGGGAGGTCTCGATGGCCGGCTCGGGCGAGGCGCTGGCGGGTACGGGCCGCGAGTCCTGCGGGGTGGCATCGGCCGGCGCGATGTTGAGCGTGGGTGTGCTGGACGACCCGTTACCGCCAGTCTTCTTCGTGCCGCGCCCCGGCGAGGTCGGCTTCGGCTTCGTGCGCTCCTGCTTCGGCGCGACATCGGGGATCGGAGGCGGCGGAGCGGGGCTGCTCGCGCCGCCGCCGTCGTCGGACATCTCGCTGCGTTCCTCTTCGGAGGCCTTCACGCCGTCGGGCTCGTCGTTCGAGATTCCGTAGCGGCGACGGGCCCCGCTCACGGAGTCGGCGGCCGTGAGGCGGGAGTGCCAGCCGGCGACCCCTTCGGCGCGCGTGAGATCGGCGCCGAGACCGGCGCGCTCCTCGGGGTACAGCAGATCGGCGAGCTGCTTGCCGGGCTCGATGGTGGCTCGGGGTGCATCGAGCATCACGAGGTCGGACACCGCGAGCTCGAGGTCGGAGTCGATGCGCACCACGTGGTCGTTGCTGAGGTGCACGAGGATCGTGCCGTCGGGACCGGTGTGCAGCACGTCGTCCCGGGTGAGCACGACGCCCACGTCGGCCGGGGCGGACACGCCGTCGTGCACCACCGAGGCGCGACCGGAGGCCAGCATCACCGCCGCCACCTCCTCGCCCTCCGCCTGACCGCACGCGATCAGCATCAACCACATCATGGAGCCTCCGTCGACACTCTACCAACGCACGAACGCGTGGGAGCTTACGCGTCGTCCGAATTCGGGGAGGAGTCAGCGACTCCTCCCGGATTTGATCCAGCATCGGAATTCTGGTTCTGATACACTGTCGACGGTCGGAGCCGATGGGCCCGATCGTTGAACCCTTGTTTGTCGTTGGAGTTGCCATGCGGATGCTGTCGCTGGTGGTGCTGTGCCTGGTCGGGTGCAGCGAGTACGGTGTGTCGAACCTCGCGCCCCTCGAGCCCGAGCTTGAGAACCCGGAAGTCACCGAAGAGGAGCCTGCGCCCGAAGCGCCCCAGGCCCCCGCCGCAGAGGAGCCCGACGCACCGGCGCAGCCCGATCCCCCCGTCGAGGAGCCCGATCCCGAGCCCGAGCCCGAGATCCCCGCGGTGCAGGAGGCGCAGCCCGGCGATCTCGTGTTCTCGGAGCTGATGATCAACCCCGAGGTGGTCGATGACGAGAACGGGGAGTGGGTCGAGCTCTACAACACCGCGAGCTACCCGATCGACGTGGCCGGGTACTCCTTCCACGATCTCGACTACGACTCGTGGGACCTGACGGGCCCGTTCCTGGTGCCGCCGGGCGGGTACTTCGTGCTGTGCGCGGAGACCTCGATGGACCTCAACGGCGGCGTGCCGTGCGACGGCTGGTTCTCGCGCGTGTCGCTGGGCGGCGGGCTTGCGCTCGCGAACGTCCCGGACGAGGTGGTGCTCACGCGTCCCGATGGCGTCGAGATCGACCGCCTGGAGTACGGCGCCGACTGGTTCACGAGCGGCGTGGCCATCGGGCTCGACCCCTCGGTGCTCGACAGCACCGGGAACGACTCGCTCGACGTGTGGTGCGATCAGGTCACCGTGATCTCGACCGGCGGCGAGCCGGGCACGCCCGGAGAAGAGAACGACCCCTGCTGGTAACGCACGCTCCGTGAGTCAGCGAGCGGGCTCCAGATGGGGTATGCCAGTGGTGTGCCCCGTGGAGTCCGTCTTGCGCACCTTCGTCCCGTTCGCCTCGCTCGCGCTCGTCGCGCTGGGCGGATGCCACATCGAGAACGACCTCACGGCAGAGCCCGCGGATCCCACGGTCTCCGTGCCGCCCGAGCCCGAGAACCCCATCCAGATCGACCGGATCGTGCAGGCCACCGAGCCCGTGGTCGACGTGCTGTTCGTGGTCGACAACTCGAGCTCGATGGGCGACGAGCAGAACGCGCTCCAGACGAACTTCCCGCCGTTCATCGAGTACTTCGTGAACTCGGGGCTCGACTACCACATCGGCATGGTGAGCACCGACGTCCAGCGTGAAGACCACACCGGTAAGCTCCGGATGTTCCAGGACTACCGGTTCATCGACAACGACACGCCCGACCCGGTCGGGATCTTCCAGGGCATGGTGGGCACCCTGGGCGTGCTGTCGGGCTCGGTCGAGTCCGGGCGGGCCGCGGCCTACTACGCGCTCGAGCTCCGGGTCGACACGCCGCGCAACGAGGGCTTCCTGCGCGACGAAGCCGAGCTCCACCTCATCTTCATCTCCGACGCCGACGACCAGTCGGGCAACAACCCCGTGTCGCGGCCCGAGTTCATGCAGTGGGCGGCGAACCTCAAGTCGCGCCCGTCGCTCGTCACCATGCACGCCATCGTCGGGCTGAGCCCGGATCCCGCGTGTGGCGGCAGTGGCTTCCGGCCGGGCTTCGCCTACATCAACTACGCGAACGTCACGGGTGGCGTGCTGTACTCGATCTGCGAAGACGACTGGGGTCCGGCGCTCAACGCGCTGGGCCTGCAGACCTCCGGCCTGAAGAAGGAGTTCTTCCTGTCGCGCATCCCGGTCACCGCGCCCGAGCTGCTGCTCGAGATCACCGTCACGTACGTGAACGAAGACGGCCAGGAGATCACCCGGGGCTTCGAGGTGTGCACGCCCGCCACGGAGACCGAGACGTGTGAGGTGCTCTACCAGGCCGGGCGCAACAGCATCTCGTTCCTCGACTACACGCCGGATCCGTACGCCGAGGTGGTCGTGGAGTACTTCATCGCCGAGAACTTCGCGGCGGGCGCGGTCACCGAAGACGTCCCCTGATGCTCCTGTTCGCGCTCCTGGCGTCGGCGCTCGCGGGCTCCGCGACCGTCACGCCGACCGATGTGGTGTCCCTCCAGAGTGCTGGCCTCCCGTCCGTGTCGCCCGACGGGAAGTGGCTCGTCCTCGACGTGGGCGGCTGGTCGTTCGACCCGGATGCCGGTCCGTCGAGCGCCACCGAGAACGGGTGGACCGAAGCGCGCCGGGTCGTGCGCATCCCGGCGGATGGCGGTGAACCCGTCACTCTCACGGCCGGTCCGGGGCTGCCGGGCGACGCGAAGTGGTCGCCCAGCGGGCATGAGATCCTGTTCCTCCGCGACGTCGGCGGGAAGTCGCGCATCCACCTGCTCCCGGTCGCCGGGGGTGAGGCCCGCATCGTCGACACGGGCGAGCTCTCGCCGCAGGATGTCGCGTTCAGCCCCGACGGTTCGGCGCTCCGGTTCCGCGCGCGTCCTCCGAAGACCGACGCCGAGAAGGCCGCCGACTTCCGCACCGGTGGGGTCACCGAGCTCGAGAAGAGCCGCGCGAAGGCCCGCCTGTACACGGTCCCCGCGACAGGTGGAGCCACCGAGGCCCTCACCGACGGCTCCGTTCACGTGCTCGACTACACCGAGGCCCACGAGGGCGGGGTGTTCGCGATCACCACGAGCGAGCTCAACAACGCCTACGAGAACACGATCCGGCCCTCGCTCGCGATCCTCCGCGACGGAGCGGCCACCCCCGTGCCCACGAGCGAATCTTCGCAGGCGTGCTTCGGCTCGGTCGCGTTCTCCCCCGACGACCGCGAGCTGGCCTGGATCGGGTGTCGCACCGGGGGCATCACCGACGCGCTGAACGTGATGGACCTCCGCTCGGGGGCCGTGCGCAACGTGCTGGTCGACCACGACCCCACGCTCGAGCAGGTCGTGTGGGCGCCCGACGGCAAGTCCCTGCTCGCCCAGGTGGCCGTGAAGACGCGCAGCGAGCTGTGGCGCGTCGCGGCGGGTACGGGAGACGTGAAGCGCATCCCGTACGACGGCACCGTGCTGCACGGCATGGTGGTGTCGCCCGACGGGAAGACGCTCTACGTGCGCGACTCCGGGGCCGATCACCCGCCGCAGGTGCGGTCCGTGGCGCTGAAGTCCGGCCGTTCCACCGTGCTGCTCGACCCCAACCCGGGCATCGCGAGCTGGGCGCTGTCGCGTGTCGAGGTCGTGCGGTGGACGGGTCCGGAGGGCACGGCCCTCGAAGGCGTGCTCACCGTGCCTGCGAGCCCTCCCGATGGAGGGGCGCCACCCCTGCTGGTGTTCCCGCACGGCGGCCCCGACTCCGTCACCAAGGAGGCGTTCGGCGCGTGGGACCACTTCTTCGGATCCCACGGGTACGCCGTGTTCCACCCGAACTACCGCGGGGGGACCGCCTACGGGCGCGACTTCTACAGCGCGAACCGCGGGCGGCTCGGCGAGATCGAGCACATGGACATCGAAGCGGGGGTCGATCACCTGATCGCGACCGGCCGCGTCGACCCCGCAAAGCTCTACTACGGTGGCTGGTCGTGGGGTGGGTACCTCACGGCCTGGGCCATCGGGCATTCCGACCGCTACCGCGCCGCTGTGGCGGGGGCCGCGGTGACCGACCCGGTCGCCCAGTACGTGGGCTCCGACATCAACCACGGGCTCGTGGCCGACTGGGAGTACCGCGGGCGTCCGTGGGCCGACTTCTCGGTGTTCGACCGATCGAACCCGTCGCGGTTCCTCGCATCGGTGCGCACGCCCACGCTCGTGCTGCATGGCTCCGACGACCTCCGCGTGCCGTTCGCGCAGGGCGTCACGCTGTATCGGGCGCTCGCAGACCTCGGGGTCGAGACGCGCTTCTACGTGTACCCGAACGAGGGGCACGGGCTCGGGGCGCCCGCGCACCGCGTCCATCGGCTCGAGGTGTGGCTCGACTGGCTCGAGTCCCACTGACCCCCCGATTTCAGGGAGGAGTCACCGAGTGGGAATTCTACGGATTCCTGTTTCTGCTCTGCCCGACCCGCGGGTCCAACGGCTGTAGAAACCGGAGTCCCCCATGATTCGCATCCTCGTCCCTGCCGCTGTCGTCTTCGCCCTCGTCGGATGCGGCGAAGAGATGGGTCCCCTCGAAGCCGCCGCCGCGCTCCAGCAGTCCGCGCGCTCGTCCGAGGGCACCAACGCCACCCAGGAGCCCATCGAGGTCTCCACCGACTTCACCATCGGGTCTGCGCTGCAGGACGCCGCCGCTGAGCTGGAGGTCTTCTGGGACTCCCAGGCCGGCTGCAACGAGGTGACGCGCGACGGGAACACCCTGAACATCGACTGGGGCGAGCTCGGAGACGGGTGTGTGTACAACGGGCACACGTTCGCGGGCCTCACGGCGATCACCGTCGAGAAGACCGAAGCCAGCGACCTCGCCGTGAAGCACGAGTGGTTCGGCTTCAGGAACGAGGACGTGACGGTCGATGGGCAGGCCGACGTCACCTGGAGCAGCGAGGCCCGCACGCGCCGCGTGATCACCGAGCACACCTGGACCGCCACGGACGGCGAGACGGCCGACGTGCAGGGCGACCACGAGTTCGGGGTGCGCGACGGCTCGGGCTTCACGCTCGACGGCACCCGCGACTGGCAGACCGACAAGGGCGAGTGGCACCTCGACATGGTCGGGATCGGCTTCCGCCTGCAGGACCCGCTCCCCGAAGAGGGCAGCTACGTCGTGACGAACCCCGCGGGAAAGGTGCTCGACCTCACCTTCACCCGGCTCGACGAGCAGACCATCGAAGCCGTGCTCACCGGCGTTCGCGGCGGCGACATCGTGTACCACGTGACCCCGCTCGGGACGCTCGAGCGCCAGTAGCCAGGTTCACCAGGCGGGACCGCCCCAGAAGCCCGGCATCGGGCACTCGGGCGGGTCCCACACGCTGCAGACCGACGGGTCGCCCGCGGACGCCACCGGGTGGGCGGGGTCGAGGTGGCCGTCGGTCGCCGGATGGGGCGCCAGGAAGGGGTCGTCGGCGCTCAGCGTGCTGTTCGACCCGATGGGCGTGGGGTCTTCGGACGGGATCCTGCGGAACGCGTTCCCGTGGACGCCGTGCACGTTCCGGATGTCGGAGAACCCGAAGTCCGTGTAGTCGCCCATCAACAGGCCCGCGCGGTCGTAGAAGGCCGATGCGGAGCCCAGCACGAGCTCCGACAGGACGACCGCGCCCATCCCGTTCTGCTCGGGGTCGATCACCACGAGCTGGTGCGGCGTGGCGTTCGCGGTGGCCGTCACGAAGTGGGCCTCCACGTACGTCTGCGCATCCCCGGTGAGCCGGATGGCCGCTCCGCACGACTCCTGCGCGATGTCGCAGCCGAACCAGGGGTCGCAGGGCTGCGGAGCCTCGTACGGCTCGACGGGGAACGTGTACACGCAGTCCAGCACCTCGTGGGGCCCGTACGTGCCGCCGGGCAGCTCGAACCCGTCGTCGTCGCGGTCGCAGGGGCTGTCGAGCACGGGGTCGACGTACGCGAGCTCCGAGGAGGGCGGTCGGGACTGGCCCGCCACACGGACGTGGTCGAGGAACAGCTCCCCGCCGTGCGTTCGCACGGAGTGGTACGCGGAGAGCCCGTCCACGACGAGCCCGGTGACACGGTACGAGCCCCCGCCGGCCCCGAACCCGCCGCTGTCGTACCCGTACAGCAGCAGGCCGTTCGTGGCGCGCCCTCCGAGGATGGCCAGGTCGTAGAGGTCGAGCCGCTGGTCGTAGATCTCGACCGCGGCCTCCGCTCCGCCGTTCGTCACGGGGGCCTGCGCGCCCCGCACCGTAGTGCCGTACAGCACCGACGTGCCGAACCCGCCGCTGCCGGTCTCGGGCCCGATGAAGAACGCGGCCGCGCGGGAGTCGGTGCGGGGACCGACGAACTCGAGGTTCTCCCACTGGTCGATCTGCACGGCGCCGCCCAGGTTCAGCGAGCCGCCGCGCTCGGTCGCGTGGTCGCCCACGAACCGCAGGTCGCGGAACCGCACGTACGAATACCCGTTCGTGTCGATGGAGCCGCCGCACTCCGCGGTGTTCCCGCCGAACGTGCTGTCCTGCACGTCGAAGTACGCGTCGGCCGAGTGGAAGACCCCGCCCCGACGGGCGGAGTTGCGCTCGAACTCGCTCTCGACCACCGTGATGTCGGCGAACCCGCCCGCTGTGAACACCCCTCCGGACCCGTCTGCGTGGCACTCGCGGAACACCGTGCGGTACAGCTCGAGCCGCGTGGACTCCGTGGGGTTCTCCATCCAGACGCACCCGCCGTCCCCGGGGGTGTCGCCGCCCGCGCCCTCGAGGTCCGCGAGGTACAGCGACTCCACCGACGGGGTGAGGTGCAGCAGCCGGTGCCCGCCCGACCCCAGCAGCACGGTGCCCGACGAGCCCGAGATCGACACGTTGCGCGCGTCGAGCACGATCTCGTCGGTGAGCACGAAGGTGCCGGACGCGAGCTGGATGTCGAGCACGTCGCCGCCCGGGCACAGGGCGCCGAGCACGGCCACGGGGTCGTCTCCGGCGTCGATCTGCACGAACGAGGCGTCCTGGTAGGGCCCGGGCACGGTGTCGCACGCGTCCGGCACGCCCTGCACGAACGGATCGAGGGCGCTGTGCACGCCGTCGCCGTCCTGGTCGAAGTCCGAGCCGCCCGAGCAGTCCTGGTCGACCCCGTCGTACCAGACCTCCGCCACGCCCGGCCGCACGGCCGGATCGAGGTCGTTGCAGTCCGTGCCCCCCACGGCGGTCGACGCGACGCCATCTCCGTCGGCGTCGTCGTCGTTCGCGGGCGAGCAGTCCTGATCGATGCCGTCGTAGAAGACCTCGTCGCGCAGGGGATGGACGCCCGGCGCCTGGTCGTCGCAGTCACCCGTGCGGGGCGCGGTGCCGCCGATCTCCGCTTCGAAGCCCAGCGCGACGGCCCCGTCGTGGTCGGCGTCGTAGTCGTTGTCGCCCGCACAGTCGTGGTCGATGCCGTCGTACGAAACGTCCACGGCGTCGGGACCGAACGCGGGGTCGGTGTCGTCGCAGTCGCCCTGTCCGAGGGCCGTCCCGTCGGCGTCCTGATCGAAGTCGTCG